>NZ_CP120433.1:0-95121 GCF_051125205.1 Paraburkholderia sp. A1BS-2L | reverse complement strand
TGCTCCTAGACGGTTGGGAGGTAGGCCGGGGACTGGTAGCCGCCAGTGGTTCCGGCCGGGATGCGGTGAGGCGTGGCCGTCACTGCATGGGATCTATTATAGTCTGCTTACGTACATACGTAAATACGTAATTGCGTAAATATTTGGCTGGGGGTTCGGCATGTCAGGCGGTCAAGGGGACGCCCGGAAGCCGCAGCGGAGCGCAGAGCTGGCCGCAGGCCAGGTCGAGCACCGAACGGGTGAGGACGACAGCGCAGCGGCCCTTGACGGGCTGGCGTGCCGGGATAGACCCTCCAGTCGAGGGTGTGGGGGTGGTTTCATCTCCCCCGCACCCTTGACGACAGAGGGCGACTCGCTCCTTCCCGCAGGGCGGGAAGGCGGGGGATGGGTGGGTGTGGCCGCCGCCGGCGGCCCTGCCCTGCTCTGCTGAATGCAGGTGTGAAAAGCCGCCCTTCGGTGGCTTCGTTACTTCATACGCGGAGCGCGTGGGCGGTCGGTTGGTGCCGGCGCACTCGCCGGGGCATCCTTTGTGCGCTGATCCGGCGGATCGAGCGTGATCTGGATGTTTGGATTCAATCGACACGTGGCCTTCTGAATCGAGTCCCAATGCCTGAACGGCACGGTGCCGACGTTCAGCGGTTTTTCACTGAGCGCGATCTTCGCCGGGTAGGTCACGACCTTCATGTGTTCCCAGCCCGGCTCGTTGATAACCGATGCGATCAGGTCCGGTCGCTGCATCAGGAGCACGTGAGGTTTCGACGGGTCGAGCGTGCTCGTATCGACGCCCTCGTGCTCGAGCTGCCGTTTCAGGATTCCCTGCAGTTCGTCCATCATGCTCCGCGACAGCCGTTGGAACGTGATGAAGTCGTGCTGTGGCAGATCCTCCGGCTTCATCATGAGCGGATTCTGTTTCTGGTCTAGCTTGACCAGCAGATCTATGACGGTGAACTGCAGGCGATTCTTGTCGGCATAGGCACGAGCCGCCATGAATCCTTCCTGCTTGCTTTGGTATCCGTATAAAGCGGAAAAAGCCCCAGGAACGGGGCTTTTCATAGGCAAACCGCAATCCTTCAGCGCGATCACGCGCGGCGCCGCACCTTCGTAAAAGTACACCGTCGATAGTTCAATAATATGCTGTGAGTCGGGCTTCTCACTCGTTGTCACCAGTATCACCTTGTTTAGTCCAGCCCTGAATCAGCACTTTCTCGACGTGCTGTCGGTCGCCAACACTGCTCACTACGTCAGCCATCGTCCGAAGAGTTTTCTTCGGCGTCAGCTTGAGCCGTCGCACTGCTTCGATCCAACGCATCACCGGCCGACCGGGCTTACCGTCATGCAATAGCAAGCGATATACCGACGGCGGCGAACGTCCGATCAGCGTTGCGAACTTGTCGCGATCCTGCGGCGTGTCCTGCAGCCCGAGGAAGTCATAAAACTCCTTGACGTCGGGCGGCAGTTCTACGGGCGCTGATTCAGGGTGTTGCCGATACAAATGAAGGAGCATGGCCACTACCGGATCGGCGATCTGCTTTGCCGAGTTCTCAGCACTGGTCAGCTCCTCCCACTTCGCTTTCTGCAAGCCGAATGCGTCCGCTGCCGCAACTTTCGTCAGACCGTTCTCGATCCTCCAGCGCTCCAAGTCAGTTCCGCAGATTGGCTGAAGCTGTTCATTTTTCATATCCATACTCATTCACGGAATGATAGCAAGGATGCCCCTCCGTGGGCAGTGTTTTCTAGGCACTTCCCAAGGCGGGCTATTTTGAATAATATACACGATACGAAATTCGCGCGGCTAGGGTTCAGCCCCACGATCGGCTCACGGTAACAACTAGGCGTTTAACGGCCTGTATGCGTCGTGACTTGAGGCGAACCCAGCCCTTCACTAACTAGGGAATGCCCTATGAGCGCTGAGTCTGACGCAGTTATGCAGCAATTCCGCCAAGCGGTTTACGAGCGCTTGGTCAGTCCAGGAACGGGTTCTCAAGTGTCGCCCGAGGGCTCGATTGGGCAACGGTCTATTGCGTATCGAGATTGGCTTATCACGGTCCGTAAGACGAAAGAATCGGAGGCCCTCGCATCCGACTTCGTGCGACATTGGGCCGTCGCTGACATGACCGCCTGGCATGCGATGCCAGGTGATCGACACGAGCTTGCGGCCGATGACATCTTTCAAAATATTTCCGCAAACGTTTCATATGCGGAAATTCTTCAGACAATCGATGCAGAAATGGTCGATCGTGTCAAGACACTCTCCGCTGAGAACGATCGAAGGTCCGCCGAGAAGGAAGAACGGAAAGCGCGCGACTACGTGGATAGCCGTGCGGCACTTCTCGCCGAGCAACAGGCAGCGCTGCGCATCGCTGAATCGTTCAAAGATGCTGGGCGTGTCCCCGATGCCGAATGGGCACGACTCGGCCGTGCTGTCGATCGCGTGTATCTCGGCGGTGATCGCGCCGACCTAGGCGCGGCCCTCGAACTCGCGACGACGATGGCGCGCGTCGATACGACGCGGCCCTGCCCTTTTCCCGAAAGCGCAGTCCAACGGGCTTTCGAAGGCGAACGGGCATATCAGGCGTCGCGGGCGTCGGCGAATCACGAGGAAGTGATCGCCGATTTGGCCTTGCGAGCTGGCAATGAAGGCGATCCGGCACCGAGCTATGTTCTCGAACGTCGTCAGGCGGTCGAGCACTATGCGTTCGGTTTGGAGCTGCGCCTCGAGGCCCTTAGAGCAGCGAACGCCGATACGTTTGCGCTGCGAGAGACGCAGGATCTGCTGGCTGTCGCCCACGCGCGAGCGAAGTCGCTCGCGAGCGACAGCCCGGAGAACGCGAGCGCCGAGAAGACCGACGAGGCCATGCAAGCAGCAGCTACCGCACCTGCCGCTGCGCCGGTCGCGGCGTCGCCGTTGCCGGCAGCGGAAGAAGCCGACGGCTTCGCTGGCGAGGCCAAGGACCGCGACGCCGACGACAAACCGTTCGATCCCGAGCTGGCGATCAGCAAGCTGCTCGAAAACGTCACGTACAAAGCTCAGAAGGACGGCAGCGTCCTCTACATGGTGAGTGAGCGCCCGGCGTTCATCGATCACGGTCAACAGATCGTGATGGCCAGCAAGGCGAATGAAGATGAAGAAGCGATCCTTGCCGCGATTCTGCTCGCGAAGGAGAAGTACGGCGGCTCGTTCGAGTTGACGGGTAGCGAGGCGTTTCAGCGGCACGCGATCGAGATCATGCTCAAGCATAAGGTCGACGTGACGTTGAAGAACCCGCAACAGGACGCGCTTCGCCGCGAGCTCGCGAAGGCCGCGGGTGAGGAGCCGAAGCTGCCGGAAGCGCAGGAAGGGGCGGGACCGAAGCCGCTCATTGGCAAGCCGGCTAACGGCGATCAGGAAGCGGGAAACGCGCCCGTGACGGCCTCGTCGTCAGATGCACCGGATGACGCGCCGGCGAGCCGCCTAGCGGCCGATCTGCTCCCCGTGCGCGCGCTCGATTGGTGGTCCGTGCAGCGCGAAGCGATCCAGGTGTGGGCCAAGAGCGATGACGAGCTCAAGACCGACCTCGAGCAACTCGGGCCGCAGCCCTCCTCCGATCTCATTTACTGGTTCGACAAGGCTGGGAAGCCTTGCGATCCGCCGGCGGACGCCGACGGCTATCTCGCGAACATGAAATCTGAACCGGCCGGCTTTGTATCCGGTTCGGAATCCGAATTGCGCCTGCGCGACGCAATGGGCAATGGTGAAGTTAGCGCGAAATCGTCTAACAGTGAGGTAACTGCTATGAGTGACAATCAGGCATCAAAAGAGAACGAGCCGAAATTGATCTTGCGTGGTGTGCGCAAGCTCGACAATGGCGAGTTCGACACGACGGCGCTGCTGTTCAAGGGCAACGGCGACTATCTGCAGGGCTTCATCAAGGTCGGCGACGAGAAGCACCAGGTGATCGCGCACATGAACGAGCGCAAGAATCCTGATCCCGAGACCGGCGAGATCAAGCCGAACTTCCTGAAGCTCGTCGAGCCGCATGGCAATGGCGACGACACGAACTGGAAGGAACTCGGGTTCGGTAACGCCGTGAACCGTCGCTCGGACGGGAAACCCGTATACTTCGACGAAGTGTTGTTCAGCGTCGGGAACGAAGTCATCAAAGCGCGGATCACGAAGAACGTCGACGACGAGCTGCACCGGAAGCTGGGCTTTCAGGAGGCGCGTCAAGCGCGTCCGAAAGACGACAGCAAGAGCAGCGCGGCTCCGGGAGAAGCGAGCCCAAAACCGACGGCGCCGGCAGCCAAAGCAAAGGAGGACGCGGCCGGCGCTCCAAAAGCACGCCGTAGTTCGCGCGCTAAGGCTTGACGCCGTGCCGCCTGTTAATCCATCGAGGGAATCGCCATGAAAATCTATGTACGCGCGTTATTCGTGCTGTTGCTGTGCTCTGCTGTCAGCGTACAGGCAGCGACCTGCCGAAGCGGCAGCGCTGCTGCGCAAGGCAGTCAGAGCGGTTACGATCGGGATAAACAGGCTGCGCAGCAGACTGCCCAAAGCGAACGGTCCTCCTCGGACATTCTTGGAAAATGCGTGGGCGGTATCACTTCGGTGCTTACCGCCCCGCAATTCCCGTCCCTCTCTGACATCTTCGACCAGATCAAGAATAAGGTCTGCCAGATCGCAAGTGATCAGGTCAACGGCGTCGTCGGTGACGTCAATGGCCAGATCAACGGCGTGATGAACGGCATCAACGGCCAGGTCAGCAGTGCTGTGAATGGCACGGGCGCTGGCCAGATCGTTGGCAGCGTGCCGCAGATCAGTGGCCCGTCGTTGCAGCAGACCAGTGCAGGGTCGTCGCAATCGTCGGCCTTCTGGAGCAATATCTGGAAATGACGATCCAATCGCGATCCTGCCAAAAGGCCACTTCGGTGGCCTTTTCTTTTGCCCGGCGCCAGCGCGCGAGCGACCTCTGCCGGGCAAAAAAAACCGGCCACAAGGGCCGGCGAGAAGTCCTCTAGCGTTATCCGAGGGCCGTGCTAGAGGCTGAGAGACATCATGGCCGCGGCGCGCGGCTGGACGATCGGTTCGGCGCGTTTCGCAGGTCGGCGGGTGCGAACAAATCCGCGTAGCAGATCGGCCCTTGGGTCGCTCCGGCCGTGCGATGCAGCAGCTCGGCCGACTCGCGCCCGTGGACCTGCACCGGAAACGAGGGAGCGCCATTGGAGATGAGCCAGAAGCTCCGCGTGATTCCGTTGGTGAAGCCGATGTGCGTGCGGCCGCGCTCGTCGTTCCATGCGCCGACGTCGGCGAGCGGTACCGGATTGGAACTGCCTTGCGCGAATCCGTCGACCGCATACGCATACTTGTAGTCGCGCGGCATCTGCGAGCGCAGAACGCACTGCTCGTCGCTGCGCAACCATGCGAGGTAGAAGGCGTCGGCGTCGACATGCACCGCGAACATCTCGTTTCCGATGTGGCCAGCGGATGCCGACATGTAACGATCGGCCTGACCTGGTACAGGGATGCGCCATACGGCGCGATCGTGGCCGAGCTGGTGAATGTTGCACGCCTTCGCGCGTGGCGAGGCTGCGACTTGGCGCTCGAGGTTGCGAATCTCGCTCGCACGCGCAATGGAAATGCGGATTCGCTCGAGCATCACTCGTGATCCTGGAAGCGGTTGCGATACCACCACGGACGGGCGTAGATGCGCGAACCGCGCAGCAGGTGCAGGAACTTCTGCCATAGGACCTTGAACGTGAGGCCGAACTTCGCCAGCACGGCGAAGAACACGATCACGCCCACGGCGGTCCAGAAGGTCCACCAACGCATGTGGAACAGCCAAACGAAGATGGGCATGTACGCGATGCAGGGAATGCCGAGCAACGTCGGTGTCTGCGAAGCGTGGCGCCAGATGGAGATGCTCATGCTGCCTCCTGCGAACGGATACGGAATGCTTTATGGCCGGCCAGTTCGATGAATTCGCTCTTGTCGATACGGCCAGCCTCGTAGAGAGCCCAAGCCTTATCGTCCAGCGTCGCCTTTTGGGACTCCAGACGTGCGCGGATTATCGGTGCCCATTGGTCGTAAGGCTGCATTTGCAACTCGTTCTTGAAGTCGCGATCGAATATCACGAACTCACGAACGGCAACGCGCTTACCGTCAGTTGTCTTGAGCAGGCGCTGCACGACAATGACACGCAGGCAGCCGAGCAGACGCGAAGCGACGGCCGACTGCTGTTGCGGTGGATAGACCTGAATCGCGCGGTTGATCGTCTCGGCGCACGACTCGGTGTGCATGGTGCCGTAGGTCAAGTGGCCGGTCAGACCAGCCTCGATCGCAGCGTCGATCGTCTCAAGGTCGCGCATTTCGCCGATGCCGATGATGCTCGGCTTGCGGCGCATGGCATTGCGCAGGCCAGTGGCGAAACTCTCGATGTCGCGACCAACTTGAGCTTGGTGCGGCTGCGGGCCTTTCCAGTGCGCACCGCCGAGCACGAATTCGATCGGATCTTCGTAGGTGATGACCTTGCGGTCCGGCATGTAGATGCCGGCATAGCCGTAGACACCGGATTGAAGTGTGGTCTTGCCCGAGCCGGTCGGGCCGCAGACGAGAACGAGGCCCATGCCGGGATAGAACGCCTCAAACAGCTCCTGCTCGATGCCCATCTTGGTAATGTCGGGCAAGTCGAACGGGATCAGGCGCATGGTGATCGCGTAGGCCATGTCGAACCGTGCCACGCGACCCTGGATGAAGTTGCAGCGGAAACGAAGGAACTTGCCGCGCTCGATGCCAAGCTCTTCCCCGGCGAGCTCCAATGAGCGGTCCGCGCCGTGACCGCCACGCACATTGTTCTCGACCTCGGCCTGCCACACTGAACTGAGCAGGCTGGATAGATGGCCCTGCTTGATCGTGTGGGTGCTCGCCTGCCGCTGACGACCGTGAATTTCGACCCATGCGTAATCGCCGCCCTGCACGAGAATGTCCGAAACGCCATAATCCGAGCAATATTTCAAGAAGTGCTTGAAAGTATGCGCGGTCACGTCGCCCCGAAAATCGTAGGGCTCGAACTGGATGAGTTCACTCATTTCTCGTCGTCGCCAAGCGGTCGGCCTTCGATCTGCGTTGCCGGTGGTTTGGCAGCAGGCGCAGTGCCCGACTGCGGAACTGGTGCGACCTTCGGCGCGGGCTGTTCGCCGCGATTGACGGTTGGGCTCCACTTGTTCGGGTTCGTTTCGAACGTTGCCTTGCTCGTCACGCGGCGCAGGGTATCGCCGAGCATGAGTTGCCGGCCGTCACCAGTGACCGTCTGACGGGATTCAGCGACGCGCGTAGTGGAGATCATGCCCTCCTGCACGAGCGTCGAGTACCGCACCATGCCGGTGTAGTCACGCGTGAGCCGGTTGAAATTGGCGGCAAGGATCGCATCCGCCTGCTGTTCACCTGCGCTCCACCCGTTCTTGACTGCATCGCGCCAAACAGCCTCTTCGTTGCCGTTCTGCGGCCGAGTATCGAAGGTCGGAAGATCGACACCGCCCTTCATCGGGAGCCCGACAAACAGGTAGTCTCGCCACGTCGGCGGAACGCTGACGAAGCGCTCTTCCTTCTCGATCTTGTAGACGCGATTCGCGGTGCGAATCTGGTCGGGCGAGAACGACGACAGTTCGCGGGCCTCGACGATAACCGGAGGAATGGTGCCGTTGCGGTTGATGAGCGGCGAGAACTGGAAGATGGTATCGAGGTTCTCGGCGCGTGCGTTGAGCGCGTCGCGAAGTACGCGCGCACGTGCGGCCATGCCGCCGCGGAAGCCTACCGTCTTGCCGGCTTCGGTGAGCATCTGCATGCGCAGATCCGTGAGGCCGGTGGTCGCCTTCGACGGCGGATTCAGGAGCGAATCAAGCGTGACCGGCTGATCTTCAGGTGCCGGCGTCGACGCCTGAGCTTCGGGTGCCGGCGCAGCCGGCGCCTGAGCGACCGGGGCCGATGCCGAGGACGCTGTTGCCGGCGTTTGCGCCTGCTGGGCCGATGCGGCGGCCGGGGCTTGGGTCTCGGCAGCATGTGCCATGCTGGCCACGAGGAGCGGGATCGCCGCGACGACAAAGCGCTTCATGATCGTCTCCCCGTATCAGGACTGCGGACGGTTGTATTGCAGTACCAGCTTATCCGGGTACTGCGTGACATCGGCGCGGTAGCCGATCTGCGCCCGGACCATCTGCATCACGGCGTCGTAAGACGCGTCCTTGACGTCGATGTTGACCGGCAGCGGCATGCGCAAGCCCATGAACGAGAACGCGAGTCCGCGATCATGCGCGAGCTTGTTCAGGAGCTGCAGGGCGTCGCCCTGCCACGAGAGTGTGACGCGGTGCTGATCGTCGACGATCGACACTGGCAACTTCGTGGTCGCCTGATTCAGCGCACCGGCCTGATACAGGTCGGCCTGCGCAGATTGGATCTTCTGCGAGGCGTCGAGGATCTGGCGATCGATTTCGGTTTGAGCGTTGTCGGTCTTCGGCTGGGTCGCGCAGCCAGTGAGCGCGAGGCCGATCAGCAAACCGGCAAGGGTGTAACGCGGCATAGCCATAGGTGGCCCTCCTTTTAAATTTCGTATTAAGGTTACTATACAAAACCGAAGAGGGCAATGAAAGGGGCTATTTCCGGCGTTGTTGCCTAGTCTTTGCGTCGCGGCTTGCCCGCGCCAACTCGGCAGCTCTGGAGCGACGCAGCGCGTCTTGAGCCGCATCCTTGAGGCGGGCGTCGATTTTGTATTCGAGCATGATGTCGATTGCCCGGCGCTTGAATTCCTCACTGCCGGTGAGTTCGAACGTGCCGCCATACTTCTCGGCGGCCAGGTGCAGGGCTGCGGCGATCGCGGAGTTGTCTGCCGCGCCCTTCGCCAACACGTCGATGCGTCTGCCAAGGTCGATGAAGGCGTCGCGGCCGTCGTCGACACGGTACACGACCGTTCCATCCCGACGAACGCGGAAATAGATCCCTTCCGCGATGTCACGCGCTGTAGGATCAGCGTCGTCCGGATGAACGATGCCGTCCGCTCCGTCGTTGGCGAGCGCCCGCTCGAGCTCCTTCGCACGCCGTTTCTCGCTATAGGTGAAGCCACGCAGTTGGCTGATAGCTGCTGCGTCGCCAGTGGCCGCCTGACGCTCGACCCATTCACGATATGGCTGGCGTCGGTTTGACTGATCGTCGCGCAATTCCTTGCGCTCGTTGCGGATCTCCCGCTGAAGCCGATCGCGTGCGCGCAGCGTCTCGAAAGCGATCACGCTGTACAGGGCCTTGCGGGCGGCTGGATCGGTCACTGTTTGACGTACCTCGAGGCGACGCTGACGCGCGTCGGCCCGAAGCGCCGCGAACCGGGCCCGGACGTCGGTCGGGTCAAGCCGGCGATAGACGAAGCCGCTTTTGTACTCGTCGTACCGCGCGCGCAGCTCGCGCCGAGCCTCTGCGCGCTCCTGCCGGCGCTCTTCGCGAACCTTGGGATCGCGTTTCAGTGGTCGATGCTTGTCGTAGGTCAGAACGGAGTCGGTTGTCGACTCGGACGGCTCGAACGGGCCGAGGCGCTTGACTAGCCTGGTTCTGCCAAGCGCCTCGTGCATGTCACTGGCCTTGATCGGCGTGGTGTCGCCTGAGTTCAGATCAAAGATCGCGAAGCCCTGCCCCTTCTCGCGCAGTTCGAGACCGTATTTCGCGAGAAGGTTGTGCAGTTGCCGCCAAGTGAGCTGGTCGTTCTTCAGCGCAGCCAGCAGCGCCTTGCGCGGTTCGCCGCGCGCGTAGGTGAACAGGCTTTCCTGATCGGCATGCCGCTCCATGTCGGCCGCCGGCGTCGGTCGCTTGCCCTTCGTGCTGGGATCTTTGCTCGCCCAATCGATGACGACTTGGCCGTTACGCTCGAACACGGCGTATGGTCCTTTGTCGTGCTGCCACCCGTTCTGGAGTTCGAGCTCGCGCATCGCGCGATCGAGCTTGAAATAGTCCCGCTCCGGATAGACCGCCGCGAACGTATCGGGATTGACGCGATTCACGGCAATGTGCAGGTGTGCGTTGTCGGTATCGCGATGCACGGCGAACACGTACTGATGATCGGCCATGCCGACAGCCGCGAGCGCGTACCTGCCAGAGTCGAAAGCCTGCTCGTCCGTCGGCGATTCCGACGACGGCCACGACAGCACGATGTGATACACCGGGTCCTTGACCCGCGGATTCTGTGCCGCGACGGCATTCATTTCGCCGGCAGCGGTCGCCAGCGACAGGCAGTTATGTTCGCATGCGACGCCGTTGGGCGTTACGACTCGCTCGGGCTCGCCGAGGAGTCGCCCGAGGTCGGCGACAACATCTGATGCATCTCGTCCATGCCTTCGTTGAGCGGACTCAGCATTAAACGCAAGGTTGGCTCGACGGGCTCGGGCTCGCTCTTGAAAGTCTCGATCAGCTTGCGGAGCCTGTCGGAGATAGCTTGCTGCTGCTCGTAGATGGTTTCGAGCACGGGCAAGGCTTCGTTGATGTTGATCGCCATCTACGCCTCCTCGTCCACGAGCTGCGTCTTCAACTCGCTCGTCAGATCGACCATGTTCTGCCCCATAGGCAGCAACAGCCCTTCGAGCACTTTCAAGACGGACTCGGACGGCATCTGCATCAATAGAATTAGTTCGTCGAGCAGCGCGCAGATGGTCTTCTGCTCCTGCGAGATGTTCTCGAGCACGCTCAAGAATTTGGTGGTGTCTTCTTCGGTCGCTTGGATCGAGCTCGTCACTTAGTTTCTCCTGGTCGTCGTCGCGGTTGGTGATGTACTCCACCAGGTCGCCGAAGTCGGACCTGCCGTCTTGGCGTCGCTCGGGGATTTTCGCCAACATCGGTCAGTCACCGATCCGTGCGATGGCTGCGCGAATTTCAACAAGGACTGCAGCAAACTCTTTGGACAGCACGCCGCCGCCCTCGGTGAACAGATGTTTTTGCAGTCCGCCGAGGCGGCGCAATTCGTTGATGATGTGCGCCTCCATCTTGCTGCGTGTGCGGCGGCCAAGGCCGCACGCGCGCAAGTATTCTGGCACGGTGACGCCGGAATCGGTGGCCTTCTCGCGAAGAATGACCAACTGTTCGGGCGTCACCCTCACCATTACGTGCTTCGTTTTCTGTCGTTCCTCACTGCCACTCACACTGGACTCTCATGCTGTTGGGGTCTCGGGGCTTCGCCCTGAGCAGGGACGGTAGGCTGCGCAGAGGGAGTGAAACGACTGGTGCGCTGCCGGTTGCTATGTCGCCATTTATGGCGGTATAGCAAACCCTACCCTGTCCCCGAACTACCGTTATCGGTTCACGAAGTTTAGCGGTAAGAATTTGACTCATCAAGCTGAAAGACTAGAATCGAGTCCTGCGGACCTCTTTTTTTGTACTATAGGTATGATATGAAATACACTGTTGGCCAGATCAAGCTGATGCTTGATGAACTGGATAAAGAGTTCCCGGAGATCGACGAGAACGAACGGGCAGCAGACAGAGCCCAGACGATCAAGCTGATGGCCGGGGTGGTGAACGATTGGCTGGCTCGTGGCTATAGCTATGCTCAGATCGCCGAGAAACTTCGTATGAAGGGATTTATACGGATTTCAGAGAAGGCGTTACGACATGCTGCTACGCAGCCGAAGCGACGGCAAAAAGCGGAAACGCCGAAGCCTTCTGAGAAGGGAGAAGCGAGGAAAAAAACCAGCATCACCGAAGGCGAATCGGGCACCAAGGCCGCTAAACCGTCGGCACCGATCGTGCCGGCTAAAGCGGAGGCTCAAGAGCCTTCTCAACGAAGCGGCGGCTTCACACCGCGCGCTGATTCAGACGACATCTGAGAGGTAAGAAGGAATGAAACCGATCTATTTTGTGGGTGGCAGTAAGGGCGGCGTCGGCAAATCGGCTGTGTCGATCGGCTTGATCGACACCTTGCAGGAACGTTCAGAGAAGATTCTGTTGATCGAATCGGACACGTCGAATCCTGACGTGTGGAAGATGTACAAGGATGAGATCAAAGCTGAGCTTATTAACCTCGATGAGGCGAACGGCTGGATCGATCTGGTGAACATTTGTCACGAGCATTCGGATGCGGTCGTTGTGGTCAATACAGCGGCAAGGAACAACAAGGGCGTGGCGGCATATGGTGAGACACTGAACAGCACGCTCGGCGAGCTGGGTCGTAAGCTGGTTACGCTGTGGGTTATCAACCGTCAGCGCGACAGTCTGGAGCTGCTCAAGGAGTACATGGAATCGCTGCCGGGATCTGCGATTCATGTCGTGCGCAACACGTATTTCGGCGACGAGCGGAAGTTCGAGCTGTACAACACCTCAAAGACGCGTAAAGCCGTGGAAGACGGCGGCGGTAAGTCGGTCAACTTGCCGGATCTTGCCGATCGTGTAAGCGACGATCTGTACAGCAAGCGGCTGTCGATCACGGCGGCGATGAAAGAGCTGCCGATCGGCAACCGCGCGGAACTGACCAGGTGGCGCAACGAAGTGCGTAAATCGCTCGGGGAAGTGCTCGATGCTTGACATTGAGGCGAGCTTTGAGAAGCTGCTGGGGCGGCAGCCTTCCGAGAAGGAGATTCAAAGCCTGTATCGCGTGAAGAACGCGCTCAACATTCGCGATAACGATGCGCTTTGGCTCGTGTTGATGGCGCTGGAGTCCTACGACACGCTATATCGGAAGTATCCGGGGATGATCTCCGATCAGGTCGGCAAGATCCTCGACGAACAGCGGGCGACAATGGCGGCGATCGCTGATGCGGAGACGAAGAAGGCGCTCGGAACGCTCTCCGACGCGGTAAGCAAGACGAGCGAGCGGGTTGCTGTGCGCCTCGTCGACGCGTCGCGGTGGCTGTCGTGGGGATGGGCATGGTTCGCCTTCGCGGCATTCGGGACGCTGTGCGTGTTCGTGGGCTTCGTGCTGGGCAGTGGACGCCTGCCCTATTGGTCAGGTCCTGCGCCGGGCGACGGTCCGTTGGTAGCGATCTTGGGGGCGTTGGCGCGCACGCCGGCGGGGTGGCTCGCCGCGGCCGGTGGCGCAGCGGCGGCGATCGGCGCTGCGTGGCGCGCGAGAGACGACCTGAAGGCCGGGAGGCGGCTCGGGCTGCTTGCCGCCTGCCTCGGCTTGCTTGCCGCGTCAGCGGCCTTTCTGTGGCCTGTAGTGGCGGTTTGGAAGGTGCTCTAAGGTTTCGCTCAAGGTTTCAGCGGACGGACGGCATAGTCCTTGACGACGACGCCGCGCGCAGAGCCTGCATTGACGAGCGTATCCGACACCCATACGGTTTTGTGTTCGAGCCGGCGAATGTGCCCACGCCGGATGTGCGCCTTCGGGCTGGCGTGCTGCCCTCCCTTGCCGCGACCATCGGTGGCATTGCTCGGCCGCACGGCCAGCACCCGATAGTCGAAAAACGGCACCTTGCCGTTTTGCTCCCGCTTTTTGTTCAGCTTCGCCGGGGCTTCCAGTGTCGGCGCTTCGATGTTCGCGCAGTTGACGACACATCCGGTCTGGATCAGGGCCTGGATCTCGTCGCGAGCGTTGGCCAAGGTCTCAGAGTGGACGGCCCGGAGCGAGCCGAGTTGCTGAACGTCGAATTCGTACCGCTCGGGCAGGATGACAAAGGGCGAGACCTGAAACTGACGCATCTTGCGAGCGGACAGCCTGGCCTCGCGTAGGGGCTCGTTGAGCATGCGGGTACGCTCGTCGGCCTGTTCGGGCACGTAGGCGCTGAGTTCGTTGGAATGCGGCACAAAGGCACCGCCTGGCGCGAGTTGCCATTGATCGGCGTCGGTCCAGTAGATCGGAATGACGCACACCCCGCCGTCCGGTTCGCTCAGCAAGTGCTCAGTACCGGGCAGAAGCGCCGCGACATCCTCGTCGAGCTCGACGCACAAGGCGATGCGCTTCGGGCAGCGCAGGATACCCTTGTCGCCGCCCTCGCCGTCGGGCAACACCCACGGCGCTTCCAGCGCGGCGACGGGATGCGGTAGCCGCATGCTGTCGATGTGAACCTGCCGGAGCTCGCTGACGTCGATGAGATCGGCGCAGTTGGGCAGCAGGTACTTGACGCCGATACGCAGGAGGTGCGCGACGGCTTCGTAGCCTGCGCGCATGCCCGGCATGTCGCGGCGGATAGTCGGGATCAGCCGCTCGAATTGCTCGAGCGCGTGTGTGCTGTAGTTGAGGCGCTGAACGTCTTCAGACATGGCGGTACAAGGTCAGTCGATGAGAAATCGGGTGCGGTCTTGCCCGCGAATCCATCGCGGCACGTTTCCACGGCCGCACCACTCTTGCCCTGTGGCCGGGTCGCGATAGCGAGCGGGCAACGCGTTCACTTGGTAGGCGCCGCGGCGGCCGTTTCTGCCGACGAGATCCTTGTGCTTGATGCCGTAAGTGTCCATCAGGCCGTGGATGGTCTCGATCGCGTGGACACGCTCGCGCGCCCGTGCCAGCTCAATCCGCTTGTCGAGCTCCGCAAGTTCGGAGAGAAGCTGCTGGTAGATGGTAAGTCGCGCGGGCGGATTCGTCATGCCTTCGGCGTCCGCTTCGTGGGCGACAGATCCTTGATGATCGTGCGCAGGTCGACCACTTGAGCCTTGGCGGCATCGAGTTCGCCCGACGTGCGCGCGAGCTGCTCACCGGCCGCTCTCGCCTCCTTACGTGCCTGTGCCGCCTCTGCCTCGCGTTGCTGCACCTTCTCCAGCGCACGGTGGATCTCGTCGGCGGTACGTTTGCGCACATCGGCCAACTGCTCGGACAGCTTGTCGCGCTCGGCCTCGGCCTTCGTAGCCGCCCGCTGCGAGTTAGCGAGTTCCTGCGCCAACTCCTTGTCGCGACGGCGCAACTCATCGATCTCACGCCGCGCGGCTTCCTTCTCCGCACCGTGCTTCGCCTCGGCTTTCGATGCCTTCTCGCGCTCGTCGGCGAGCTCGCGTCGCGAGGCAGTCAGCTCGGCGCGAACGCCGTCGACGTCGGTTCGCGCCCGCTCGAGGTCTTTCTCAAGGCGGTCGACGAGCGCCGCCTTTTCGCGAGTCTCGGTGGCGGCCACGTGCGCCTCCTGCTGGGCCGTGCGCAGTTGCTCGCCCAAGGCCGACCGCTCCTCCTCGAGCTGCGCGGCCCTACCCTGCAGGCGAGTGAACTCCTCGACCGTGCGTTCGTGCTCGGCCGCAAGGGCTTCGTACGCATCCGACTGCTCGGCCGACAGGCGCGCCAAGTCGCTCTTTTCGGCCTCGAACGCGGCCCGCGCCGATTCTAGGGCATCGTTGGCCAGCCGCTGCGCGACTTCCCATATGTGGTTACCGAACCCCGTCATCGCGTCATGCAACTCGGCGGGAAGCGGCTCACGCACGCTCTGCACGAGCATCCGCTGCTTCTGCCGCCACTCCTTCAATGCCTCGACCACATAGTTCATGCCGGCGCGCGCGCGCTGACGCACTGCGTCGACGTTCGGAAACTCGCCGTTTTCGGCGTACAGATCGTCGGCG
This sequence comes from Paraburkholderia sp. A1BS-2L, assembly GCF_051125205.1. Classification (NCBI taxonomy): domain Bacteria; kingdom Pseudomonadati; phylum Pseudomonadota; class Betaproteobacteria; order Burkholderiales; family Burkholderiaceae; genus Paraburkholderia; species Paraburkholderia sp. A1BS-2L. The sequence continues at coordinate 79,646 of NZ_CP120433.1, read as the reverse complement.
GCAGCGAAAATGCGGTCTTTCAGTTCCTGATTCATACGTGCCTCACGGGGTCCGCGTCGGTTTAGTGGTAGGAATAATAATAACACTACTATTATTACTACTCAATGAACGAAAAATGTGTACATGAATTCATGCGGCTCGGCGAAGCGCGCGCAGAAGGTCGGCGGCGGCCGGAGGCATGACGGCGTTGCCCAGCAGGTGCATGGCGCTGCGCCGGTTCAACGGCAAGGCGAACGTCGGCCGAAATCCGCACGCGCGTTTCGCTTCCCTCGGGTGGAGCATCCGCATACGGTCGCCGTCGATGATGGCCCAGCGGTCTACCGTGGTTATCGTGCCGATCGGGCGGTCGATTGAGCGGCCGGTAAGGCCGGAACCGTTGCCGTAGTACGGCGCGACGAAGCGGTCGCCGAAGGCGCGGCGTCCGGCTGCGATCCGGGCCAGTGTGTTAGCGCTGCGCCCCGGCTTGTCGATCCTGCTCCAGCCCGGCGCATCCCACTCGATGACGTCGCGAATGGGCTTGTGGTCCCGCAGGGAAAGGTCGAGGCCGATCGGTGCGGCCGACCTGGTGCAGACCAGGAACAGCCTTTTGCGGTGCTGCGGAACGCCGTGGTCCGCCGCATCGATGATGTACGGCGCGATCGCGTAGCCGAGCAGGCGCATCGCATCACGCCACGCTGGATAGAGCGCCCAGCGCTCAAAGGCGGGAACGTTTTCCACGACAATGAAGGGGGAGCGGTGATATTCGGCGCAAGCGACGACGGCCCATGCCGTCGACCGCAGTGCATCGTGATGCGGCTTTTCCTTCCCTCGAGCTGGGCTGTGCCCCTGACAGGCGGGAGCTGCGAGCATCAGGTCGTGCGTCGGCACCGTGCGCCAGTCCGCCTGCTGCAGATCCTGACAGGCGTGCTCGGTTTCGGGATGGTTACGTGCGTGATATTCGCACGCCAGCGGCCAATGATTGCCTGCCCATACGACACTGCAACCGGCCATGATCGCGCCCTCAGTGAAACCGCCGGCGCCGGAGAACAGGTCGATCGCTCTCATTGTGCCGCGCCCTCTTCCACAATCGTCAGCGACAAGCCCTCGATCAGCAACGCGTTGTCGCGAACGAGCGTGCGCTTGCCGAGATACTGATGACGGATGCTCTCCCAGCCGGGAATGTCGGTGCGCTCAGTCGTCCAGACGCCTCGGAAATCGGCGTGAACGCGGTCATACTCGGCTCGTGTGATCGTAACCATGAATGCTCCTAGACGGATGTGGAAGATCCCGCTGGAAGCCGGTAGCCGCCGACTCCCAGCGAACAATGTCAGGCGTCGCCGTCGGCTCCGCAGTGGCAGCAATAGCACTGACCCTCGCCGAAATAGCTGTCGTCGTCGCCGCCGTAGGCCGACCCGCTGTAACTCCACTTGTGGCCGCGTTCCGTGGCGCACTCGAACTGCTCTAGCGTGAGCCCTTCATCGTCGTGGATATAGCGCTTGATCGTCAGTGCGCGAATCGTCGGATACTCGCGGCGCAACTGCTGGTATTCCGCGGCCACTTCTCCGAATGCGATCGCTTGCGCGAGGGTTCGTACTTGCATCGTCGCTCTCCTTCCGGTTGGCTCTACAGCATGGACCTAGTATAGCTTACATACGTACATACGTAAATACGTAATTGCGTAAATATTTGGATGGGTGTTGAGGCATGGCAGATGGTCAAGGGGGCGCCCGGAAGCCGCAGCGGAGCGCAGAGCTGGCCGCAGGCCAGGTCGAGCACCGAACGGGTGAGGACGGCAGCGCAGCGGCCCTTGACGGGCTGGCGTGCCGGGATAGACGCTCCAGTCGAGGGTGTGGGGGTGGTTTTATCTCCCCCGCACCCTTGACGACAGAGGGCGACTCGCTCCTTCCCGCAGGGCGGGAAGGCGGGGGATGGGTAGGTGCGGCCGCCGGCGGCGGCTTAGGCGTCTTCGGCCGCGTCACGTGCCAGTTGCGTCGCGTCGACTAGGTTCAGGCCGAGCTCGTCGCGGAAGTACAGCGCAACCTGATGGATTGCGCCATTGTGGTTGTACTCGGCGCGGCGAAACTCAAGGTACTTGGGGTTCTACGCCGGAACCCCAGAAAATTCCGTCATTCCACATTGTGAACGTCAATCGGTTTGTTGCCTGACGTGCCGAGCGAGTAACTCAGTCGGTAAATGCCTGCCCGAACTGCCGTGCCCGCTTTACATCGTCGGTATGCAAGTAAATCGACGTGGTCGAAATCGACGCGTGACGCAGGTTATCTCGTACGGCGCTCAGCTCAACCCCTCTGGCGATCGCGTGGGTCGCATGGGTGTGCCGCATCCAGTGCGGAGAGGCCCGATGCAGCTTTTCAGCCAGCACCGGATGGTCGTTCTTGATAATCTGCGCGACGAGCCGAAAAAACCGGCGCATGACTTCCCACAGCCGCAAGGGCTTGATGCCGGCATCGGCGTCGTCAAGGCTGCCAATCAGGGACGTGGTCGGATTCCAGTGAGCACGGCTGACAGGAAGCCCCCGCTCCTGCAGATATCGGTCCAGCGCTGTGCGCGCTAGGGGTGTCAGGGTAACGCGGGCTGGCTTGCCGCCCTTGCCGACCACGTGCAGCCAGTGATCACCGGCTGCGTCGACTTCGATGCTGCGCAGTGTGGCGTCAGCCAGTTCGCTGATCCGCAGTCCCGTTGCGTAGCCGAAATCCAGCATGAACCGCAACCGTTGCGCAGCGGGCGCCTGCCAGCCGTACGACCACTCGAGCCCGTTGGCGATGGTGCGCGTCAGCATCCATTCTCCTTCGGTGAAAGCGTGCGAGGTTTCAAGAGCCATGGCGCGCTTGCTGCCGCGTACCTTGATGCCGGAGAATGGGTTGGCCACGACGTAGCGCTGCTCGACCAGCCAGCGGAACATGGCGCTGAGCACGGCAAGCGCATGCGCAATCGAACGGGCCGAGAGGTTGTCGACAAACGGGCGCCAGTCCGTTGATGTGCGCGGCCGCGGTGGCCCGACCCAGCGTTCTCGCGGTGTAGGTCTGCGCAGAAACGCCCTGTAGTCGGTGGCATCCCGGGTGGTCAGCGAAGACAGCGCCTTGCCGCGAGCAACGATGCCCCAGAGAATCAGCCGTTCGGCTTCCTTGCGGTAGGCCCGCTGCGTGGCCGGGGATTCGTGCAACGCGAGCCATGCCTGGATAGCGTCGTAATCGTTGTCGACGCCGAGGATGCAGGCCGACACCGGTGCGCGGAAGGCGCCGGCGGATCCGTCGATCTCGTGCGGTAGCCGTAGTTGCTCCCAAGGCGTCACGACTGACTGCCGATCCGCGATGATCAGTGCGCGGGCCCGCTCCGTGAGCGCCGGGTACGCGGCAAAGAAGGCCTCGATCCTTCTTGCACTGGCCGGCCCGAGACCCGGAATGACGGTCCACCACTGCCGGCGACGCGGAATCCGTACCGTGAGATCGGCCAGGGTCCGGATGCCGGCCGCGTGCAGGGTGCGGGCAGCGCGATTCGGCAGCCAGTGCGCAATGTCGTCGCCGATCTGCGGAGCTGGCGCAGGCATGATGCGCAGTAGCTCGACAGCCTGCGTGGTGGCGCGCGCATGATGCATACGCTTTTGGGCCGGGCATTCGAACAGCGTGGCCAGATCTGCCCGCTGTCGGTTACGGGCATAAAGTGCCAGTTGCCGGCGGATCTGGCCGATGACGCCGCGGGCTGACTGGCTGTGGCTGAGCCGATCTTGCATGTACCGGTGTGCCGCCTCACGCGAGGATGCGCCCTCGTACCAGGCACGCAGCGCTGCCAGTGCATCAGCATCAGGAAAGTCGGTCGGGATGTCGGCGGCGGACGGGCTCGTGGGGCGCGTTTTCATGTCATCGAGTTTAATATGGAAACAATGCCACAGAGATAATAAAGCTTATCTCTGTAGAATGCGGGAGTTCAATATTTCTGTCGTACCCCATGTCGTGATATCACAAAATTGAAGGATCTGACGTTGCGTGGAGAGGATGGTCGATGATCAACAAGAATAAGCTGCTCAGCGTCTTTTCCGACGCCGAACAGGAAGCCCTGTATGGCCTGCCTGATTTCGACGATGCGCAGCGGCTGGAATACCTGGCATTGACCGAATCCGAACTGGCGCTCGCCAGTAGCCGGCCCTCCATACCCGCGCAGGTCTATTGCATCTTGCAGATTGGCTACTTCAAGTCCAAGCACGCCTTCTTCCGCTTCGATTGGGACGAGGTTGAGGACGATTACGATTTCGTGTTGAGCCGCTATTTCCACGGCGAGCCGTTCGAACGCAAGCCGATCACCCGGCACGAGTACTACGCCCAGCGCGAACAGATCGCTGAACTGTACGGCTATCGACCGTGGGTGGCCGCCTTCCTGCCGCAACTCATGCAGCAGGCCGCGCAGATCGTACGTCGCGACGTGACACCGGGATTCGTCGCCGCCGAGCTCATCGTGTGGCTCAATGAGCACAAGATGATCCGGCCCGGCTACACGACCTTGCAAGAGCTAGTCAGCGAAGCCCTGTCCGTCGAACGTCGGCGGCTGGGCGACCTGCTCACCGGCGTATTGGACGAATTGACCCAAACCGCGCTAGACCAACTTCTGGTGCGCGATGATACTCTGTCGAAACTGGCGGCGCTGAAACAGGATGCCAAGAATTTCGGCTGGCGTCAGATGGTCCGCGAACGCGAAAAGCGCGGCACGCTGCAGCCGTTGCACGAAATCGCCAGGACGCTGCTGCCCCGGCTGGATATCTCGCAGCAGAACGTGCTGTACTACGCAAGCCTGGCGAACTTCTATACCGTCCACGACCTGCGCAACCTGAAGGCGGATCAGGCGCAGCTCTACCTGCTGTGTTACGCCTGGGTGCGCTTCCGACAGCTCACCGACAACCTGGTCGATGCGATGGCCTTCCACATGAAGCAGCTCGAGGAAGAAAGCAGCGCGGGCGCGAAACAGTCACTCATCGCCGAGCAAGTAAAACGCCATCGGGAAACGCCGCAGATCGGCCGCCTGTTGTCGCTCTATGTGGACGACAGCGTAGCCGATCCGACGCCGTTCGGCGAGGTGCGTCAGCGCGCCTATAAAATCATGGCCAAAGATGTGCTACAAAACACGGCGCAACGCATGACGGTCAAGCCGCTGAGTCAACTGGCACTACACTGGTTGGCGGTGGACGGCCTAGCCAAACGTATTCGCCGTCACCTGCGCCCCTTGTACGTCGAGCTCGACTTCGTCGGCACCTCCCCAGACAACCCGTGGCTCGCGGCGCTGGCTTGGGTCAAGGGGGCCTTCGCCAAACAGCAGCGCCTGTCACAACGACCGCTCGCCGAATGTCCCGCGGCCACGCTGCCGAAGCGCCTGCGACCGTACCTGCTGATCTTCGGCGCTGATGGTCAGCCGACCGGTTTGCACGCCGATCGCTACGAATTCTGGTTGTACCGCCAGATCCGGAAGCGCTTCCAGTCGGGAGAGATCTATCTCGACGACAGTCTGCAACATCGTCACTTCTCCGACGAGCTTGTTTCGATGAACGAGAAGGCCGACGCGCTGGCGCAGATGGAGATCCCGTTCCTGCAGCAGCCAATCGATGCCCAACTCGATGCGTTAGCGGCCGAGTTGCATGCACAATGGCTGGCCTTCAACCGAGAGCTGAAACAGGGCAAGCTTACGCACCTGGAATACGACAAGGATACGCAGAAGCTGATTTGGCGCAAACCGAAAACCGAGAACCAGAAGGTGCGTGAGCAGGCATTCTACGAGCAACTGCCATTCTGCGATGTTGCCGACGTGTTCCGCTTCGTCAACGGCCAGTGCCAGTTCCTGTCGGCGCTGACGCCATTGCAGCCGCGCTACGCGAAGAAGGTAGCGGACGCCGATAGCCTGATGGCGGTTATCATCGCTCAGGCAATGAACCATGGCAACCATGTCATGGCGCGCACCAGCGACATTCCGTACCACGTTCTGGATAGCACCTACCAGCAGTATCTGCGTCAGGCGACGCTGCATGCGGCCAACGACTGCATCAGCAACGCCATCGCCGCGCTGCCGATCTTCCCGTACTACTCGTTCGATCTCGATGCGCTGTACAGCGCCGTCGATGGGCAGAAATTCGGCGTCGAGCGACCGACCGTGAAGGCGCGTTACTCGCGCAAATACTTCGGACGAGGCAAAGGCGTCGTCGCCTACACGCTGCTGTGCAATCATGTCCCGTTGAACGGCTACCTAATCGGCGCGCACGAGTACGAGGCGCATCACGTGTTCGACATCTGGTATCGCAACACGTCGGATATAGTGCCGACTGCGATCACCGGCGACATGCACAGCATCAACAAAGCCAACTTCGCTATCCTGTATTGGTTCGGGTTGCGCTTCGAGCCTCGCTTCACAAACCTCGATGACCAGTTGCAGGAATTGTATTGTATCGACGACCCGGCGCTGTACGAGAAATGCCTGATTCAGCCGATCGGACAAATCGATCGGCAGCTCATCACCAGTGAGAAGACAAATATCGATCAGATCGTCGCCACGCTGGGCCTCAAAGAGATCACGCAGGGCTCGCTGATCCGCAAACTATGTACGTACTCGCAGGAAAACCCGACACGTCGCGCGATTTTTGAGTTCGATAAGCTCATTCGTACCATCTACACGTTGCGTTACCTGCGCGACCCGCAGCTCGAGCGAAACGTGCATCGCTCCCAAAACCGCCTCGAGTCTTACCATCAGCTTCGTTCGACCATCGCCCAGGTCGGCGGCAAGAAGGAATTGACCGGCCGCACCGACATCGAAATCGAGATCAGCAACCAGTGCGCCCGGCTGATCGCCAACGTCATCATTTTTTACAACTCGGCGATTCTGTCGCATCTACTGACGAAATGGGAGGCCAGTGGCAACGCCAAGGCGCTGGCGCGGCTTACGCAGATATCACCGGCAGCCTGGCGGCATATCCTTTTGAACGGGCACTACACTTTTCAAAGCGACAACAAAATCGACCTGGACGCGCTCATTGCAGGGCTCGAATTGGAGTGATCGAATTTTCGGCGGTTCTGGCTTGGAATCCCTTATTCCTGTTACGGTGGAATACGATGCCACAACCAGGTAATCCTTTACCCCCAGCCGTGGTCAACACCTGGCGACTGAGCGTCGGCACGTCGCTGTTCGTGATCGATATCCTGGCCGACGGCAGCTGGCGACCGGCGTATATTGCGCCAAAGCGGCTGGGTGGCTGGACGATGGATGTGTTGCCGAACATGCCGCCGACGTTAGTCGATATCGCTCCCTCGGTACGCACCTGGGCGCGACAGTACGGCGCGAATGTAACGAACCGGCGCACGCCGGCGCGCCGGTTTCCCGCGCAAACCGCTTCTTCGAACAGGACGCCAGAATGAACATGCTGAAACGTCGTCTCGATGCGACAGACGAAAAGCTGCAGGAGCTGAAAACAGCCCGCAAAGCGGCAGCTAAGGCGCAGCGCCAGCAGGTCAAGCAAACGCGCGCGGATCGCGAGCGAAAGATCATGCTGGCCGGCGAGGCGTTGCTGCGGCGTGTCGATCGCGGCGAGTGGGATGAAGCCGATTTCCGCGCGATGATGGACGATTATCTGTCGCGGCCCGCCGATCGCGCGCTGTTCGAGCTCGACGATGTATAGCCTTTGATGTTCGACGTCGACGCACCGCACAGCCAGGTCGGCAAATGTTGATTTGATTCACGATGAAGGATGCCCGATGCTGCCAACGCTCCGCATGAACCGGAATTTTGTCGAGGCCTTGCTGGCCGAGCGCGCGCCCTGCTTTGCGATGGGACTCGTGGCCGAGGGCCAGACGCACTATGCTTGCCTGGCACTGCGGCCGGTGGATGACATTCCGAACGACGTAACACGCAGCGGTTTCAACTTTGGCCACTCGATACGCGGCACCGACGACTTCGAGGTCGTACACTTCGGCTTAGAGTTTTACGGCTACCGCATCTTCAATGCGCTGATCAATCCGAGCAACTTCATCGCCAGGACAATCCTGTCGCACATGGTCGACACGAAGGCGTTTTTCTTCTTCGCGGTCAACCCGTCAGGCGGTGTGACGGTGTTCAAGTCCGGCATCGGTGAATGCAGCCTGGACAGCATCGAGTCTAATCTCGAGCGGATACTGCGCTCGAGCACGTCCGATGCTCAGTACGACGCGGCGCTGACAACGTTCAGCGACCATCCAGATCCGGTCGGGCCGATGCTGCACTGGGTTTGCCGGGACTGCGAAGATTGTCTCGACCTGTCCCACAATGTAATCGAACTGGGCCCCGCGTAACGGTCCTGATGGTCCGTGTGACCGAGACCGTCATGTCACTCACCGGACGTCGCTCCAACATTCTTCGGCTGGAATAAGCCGATTAATGTTCACAATGTGGAACGACGGAATTTTCTGGGGTTCCGGCGTAGATCCCCATCCTTTTGATGCGGAATCTGGCGCTTTCATCCCGCCGCGTCCGTGAGGCCCAGACGCATCCGATAGTCCCCGAGCAACTGCTGCTCGTCGAACTGCGCTGTGAGCTTCGTCAGATCGGCGGTCAGCGATTCACGTGCTTCGCGCAGCCGCGTCAGTTCAGTCGCCTCAGTCCTCGCGGTGTTAGCAGCGCATCGTGCTCGGCCTTGGTGCGTGCGTGGTCGGCGAGCGACTGGTTCAACGTATTCTGTAACTACTTGCTGTGCGCTTGCAGCTCGCGTAGATGCCTTGTCGCGACGCCGGCTTCGGCGACGAGCCGCGCGCTTTCTCTGTTCAACTGGGTTATTTCATTTTGCTTGACGATCAGCGTTTGGTTCACCTGGCGCAGTTCAGCCTGCAGTTACTGAACCCCCAGCATCCTTGGCAGCGCGGGTCGAATGAAAATGCGAACGGGCTATCGAGACATCCCCAACGGCACCTACATTTCGGTGTACCAATTGGCTACTCAATACCGTGGCGAGGCGGCTGGATGGGCGACCGAGGAAAACCCTGAACCACGGAACGCCCGCCGAACGATTTCAGCAAACTGTTGCATCCACCGGTTGAATCCGCACGAGCAAGCGGTCATTCAAATGACAGTAATGTAGATCGTGTCGTCGACATTGCAATCAAGCGCTCTTTTTTCAACGTTGGCTGCACCGGCCCGTCGTCTGCTCACGTGCTTAATAGCATCATCAGCAAGGCGGTCGACACCGGTACGAACTTCCCAAATTAGATGATCTGCAGTTACGTCCGGTCCAGAAAACACGTCACGTCGTTGCGCACCGCCTTGCCTTAATCGCGCGACAACCTTCCCGCGTCGCCACACGCCATCTCACGCTGCGCAAGATCACGCTTCCCCTCCCGCAACCCGAGGTGAGCGCTTCCGTCTCACCTCGAATAGATCGCGACGCCACTCCTTATATAGCTCGAGACGTAACGCGCAGCGCGCTCGACCTCTCTGACTGGCGTCCGAGGATCCGCCTCATGGCGGACACGAGGTCGCCTGCCGCATCGGCCGGCAAGGACGTCGCCCGATAGGCGACGTGGAAATCCGGCCGCACCAGGATGGCGCCGGTGTCGATGATCTCGGAAATTCTCGCGAAGTCGCCGTAATGATCCTCGTAGGCCTGGCCAGGCCCAATGATGCGCACCGTCACTGCCACCCCGAGTTGCCGGCTCACGGCCGCCGCGGCATCCTGCCAGGCTGCGCCGCCAATCCCGGTAAAGAGAGTGAAGTTGCCCTTCCCGCAGAGATCCTTTGTTGAGATACGGTGTCCATCACCACTCGCATAGACCCAGACATGCGGCATGGGCGCTCCAGGCCGCGTCGACGCCTGGTGATAGAGCTCGACGTCGCGGAAGACTTCGTCCGGCGAATTGTCTGCCACGATCGCGGGACTGTCGTAACGCTGATTCATTTCGACGCCGTGGGCGTTGTAAACGTAATTGGTCCCGGCGATGGCCTCGCGTAACCGCGTGCGCTGCGCTTGCGCCTCGGGCCCAGGTTCCTTGCGGCGAGCCATGTTGCTCTTCATCTCGTCGGCGCTCTTGGCCTGCGGCAACCCCAGAGCCATCGCGATCGGCGGGAAATCCTCAAGCGACTTGTTCGCCCTGCAGACCACCTGCTTCGCGATCGGCGCCCGCTCGATCGTGTAGGTGTCCAGCAGGCTCTCGTCGGCCGTGCCGTTCAGCACCATGGCGATCTTCCAGGCGAGATTGAAGCTGTCCTGGATGGAGGTGTTTGAGCCGAGTCCGTTGGTCGGCGGATGCCGGTGGACCGCGTCGCCGGCGCAGAAGACCCGTCCTTGCTGCAACCGGGTCGCGTACATGTCGTTGACCGTCCAGGTCGAGATGCCCTCAATTTTCAGCGGCACGCTGTCATCGCCGATCAGATTGTGGACGATGCGGCGGGCGAAGGATTCCGAGATCTCCGGCGGGCCCTGCTCGACGTCGTACCCCCAGATCGCCAGCCATTTGTTCCACGGCCGGACCATGCGCACCACGCCGATGCCGAGACCGCCGATATCGGAGCCGGGCTGGATGACCCAGTAAAGGACCGATGGACGATGCGCGACGTAGCGGTCGAGATCAGCCTCGAACAGCAAGTTGATGGAACCGGACTTGCCCATGGTACCTTCGAGCGGCAGGTCCAGGTCTGACACGACGCGGCTGTTGGCGCCGTCGGCGCCGATCAGATATTTCGACCGGACGGTAAACTCTTCGCCATTCAGACGATCGCGCAAGCGCGACGACACGCCGTCAGCATCCTGTTCGTGTCCAAGATACTCTGTGTCGAAGCGCACCTTGCAGCCGTCGAGTGCGGCCGACTTGACGAGAATCGGCTCGAGATAGTTCTGTGGCAGGTCGCACATGGAGGTCGGCGAACATTCGTCGTAATCGGCGCGCCGGCGAACATCCGTCCCCCAGGTGCGAATCCGACCGAACTCCTCGCCGGCCAACGAGGCGCAGATGGTGTTCTCGCCCATTAGGTCATTCGGCGCGGCGTAGAGGCGGGCTTCAGCTTCGAGACCGAGATCACGCAGGATCTCCATTGTGCGTTGGTTGGTGATGTGGGCACGCGGCGTCGGAGCCGTCCAGTTGTACTTGTTAATGAGCATCGTCCTGACACCGTATCGCGCAAGCAGTGCCCCCGCCGAAGCGCCCGCCGGCCCGGTGCCAACGACCAGCACGTCGGTTTCGATCGTCAATGCCATGTCTTCCTCCGTCAATTGTTATGTCTCTCTCTTTGTGAGAAGAAACAGGGATTGTTCATCTCGCGTTCGGCCAAGTCGATTTTTTAAACTTCACCGTCTTTAACGCGCGATGAATAGTAAGGCTGAAGAGCCTTTGTTGCGCGCAAAGTAAAAATGAGCCACTTCGCGCAAAGAAAATCCGAGCCACCTCCAGTACAGTCGGCCTTTTTCGCGCGAAGGCTGGCGATGCTCCACAAGGAACAGTGGATGCAAATTCATGTGCTTCGCTTTAGCTTGAAGACCCGATGTCGACTTTGGAACGGGCTCTTCACCGCTACCGTACTAAACGCGGAGTGCAGGTCACATTATTTGAAATCCGGTCTTCGCCCACGAAACGCATTGACTAACAATGTTTCCAATGCGTCCGATTCCAGCGGACGCGGATTCGGATATTGGTCCCTTAGCGCGAGGTCGCGTACCCTCGGAATATCTTCAGGCCGCATACCGATTTCGGCGAGACTGAGTGGTGCTCCAGCATTTCTGGCGAGATCATATAGCGCGCTCGGGACGTCACTACTGCCGGCGACTTCCTGAAGCAGTCGCTCAGCTGGCGCGGCGTACGGCAGATTGTATGCCAGTGCGTGTGGTAGTACGATTGCATGTGTCTCCGCGTGGGGAAGATTAAGGGTTCCCCCAAGCGTGTGGCAGAGTTTGTGATGTAGCCCCATGCCCAAGTGGCACAGTGCAGTGCCACACATCCATGCCCCAAAAAGGGCATCCGTACGCGCTTCGGCGTCAGTCGGCTTTGCCACCAGGCGCGGGATTGCATCGAACAAGGCGCATATGCCCTGCTTACACATGGTCTCGAGAACGGGATTGAGGTCGGCCGAGTACAGACCTTCTGCGGCGTGAGCGATCGCATTCAAGGCGCTCGTCACCGAGATAGCAAGCGGCAAATCGACCGTGAGCAATGGATCATAAATCACGGTCTTCGGTAGCACCTTGGGGTCGCGGCCGGTCCTCTTCATTCCGCCTTCCGTGACACCCCAAATGGTAGTCATTTCACTACCGGCATAGGTCGTTGGTATAACCAGACTTGGGACGTCAAGGTTCATCGAAAGGATTTTTGCGAGTCCGGTGGTCGATCCTCCCCCGATCGCGATGATTGAGTCGGCGTCAGTATCGTTAAAAGCCCGCTCGGCTTTCTGGATGACGTCGACGGGAACATGCATCGTCGCGCCATCGAAATATCCAGCTACCCTGTCACCTATCGGACGGACGATATCCTTCGCTAACTCGCGTTGTTCCGGGCTGCTTAATACCAAGGGCCGGCGTGCGCCAAGGCGTCCTATTTCATCTGGCAATGCAGAAGCAGTGCCCGCCCCGAAGACGACCCTCGGGCTCAGGTAGTCAAGCGTGAACTTCTTCATGAAGGGTCCTTCAACATTGCAAGCAGTTCGAGCGTCCGAGCATTGGCCACAGTTGTCGCCGCCTGATCGAAATTTGGGCTGGATGACCGTGCAAATGAATGCCCCACTGGATACCAGTGCAGACTCAGATTTTTGTTTCGACCGAAATGCTCTTCGAGAATGCTACGGGCCTCTTCTGTGACATAGTGATCTTTGGTACCCATGTGGAACATCGCCGGTCGTGTAATAGCTGGCACCAGTGAGACCTTTTTTTCAAGTCCCACGCCGTAATAGCCGATTGAGCAATCGGCCAATGATCGCGCCGCCACATCAAACGCCAGCGCACCTCCCAGGCAGTACCCGACTACAGCGACACGACCGTTCGAGAAAGGGAGCGCACGAGCGTATTCAATGGCGCATGAAAGGTCATTGACTCCTGCCTCCATGTCAAAGTCGCGAAACAACGCAAGCGCCTGTTCCCGTTCCGATGGTACGTTTGCATCAAGCTCGATATTCGGCGCCTGTCTCCAGTACAGATCCGGACACACGCAACCAAAGCCCGCACCAACGAGCCATTCCACGGTTTCTCTTATGAAAGGCGTGATCCCGAAAATCTCCTGCGCGATCACGACGATGGGTGCGGAGTCCGTCGTCGGCTTTCCGAGGTAGGCACCAAAGCGACCACCCGAGCGCGACGTGATCTCAACGCCGTCTGATAACATATTTAGTCTCCAGTTACACATGCGCAGTTGCATTCGAGGCGATCCACAGCCGCGGCCTGCGCTGCGCGTTTTGCCTAGCTGACGCGTGCGTATTGGCGCACCTTGTCCTCGTCAAGCGTCATGCCGTGACCTACGCCAGTGGGAACCTGCAGTTCGTAATCCCGGATCTCGAGTGGCTCGTGGCTCAGCGTGTCTGCCAACACGAAGGGACCGATCAGTTCGCAACCGAACGGAAGCGATGGAACCGTAGAATAGAGCTGAAGTGCAACCGATGTGCCGATCGTCGAGTCAAGCATTGTTCCGCCATACGATGCAATCCCGCTTGCTTCCGCGACCGCTGCTATCTTTTGCGTCGCCGAGACCCCTCCCATGTTGCAAAGCTTCAGCGAAAAGACATCCACACTTCGGTCGCGCGCGAGATCGAATGCCGAGGCCAACGTACTCAGGCTCTCATCGGCCATGATGGCCACGCGGTTGTTGTCGGAGAGCCGCCTCAACGCTTGCGTATTTTCGCGGCCGACCGGCTGTTCGATGAGTTCCACGCCAAGCGCCTCCAGTTCAGGAATGTAGACGGACGCCACTTGCTCGTCCCAAGCCTGATTCACGTCAACGCGAAGGTAGGCCTTCGATCCGAGACTATTTGACAAAGCCTCCATATGGATGAGATCGTCTTGGGGCGACCGGAAGCCAAGCTTGACTTTGAAGCGATTGTGTCGTCGTCTTTCAATCATCTCGACGGCAGAATCGAGATCGCGTTTCGTATCTCCGCTCGCCAATGTCCAGGCAATCGGAATCGCACTGCGCAACGGCCCGCCAAGTAACTCGGCGATCGATACGCCTAACGCTCGAGCTTTGAGATCCAGTAACGCCATCTCGACCGCAGCCTTTGCAGAGGCGTTTCCGGTGACGGCACGCGCCATGGTTTGCAGTGCACCTGAAACGTTGAACGCATCAGTTCCGAGGAGGTGGGGCGCGAGATACCGTTCCACGATGATCTTGATCGTCTCCGCACACTCTGCGCTCCAGACGGGACCACCAACGCTTCCACCCTCGCCGACACCAACGAGCCCCTCCGAATACACCCGGACGATAACGTAGCTCTGCTGGTGCACGGTAGTGATCGACATCTGGATCGGCCGCTTGGTCGGCACATCCACGATCACTGCTTCAATCGCGTCAATCTTCACGGGTTTGCCCCCGCCTGCGCACGCGCGGGCTCGATAACGAAGTTGATGTTCATCAGGCGGACACCCTCTTCCACAATATCGGGAGTAATCAGACTAGACTGGACGCCGTTGCAACAGTCGTCCGTGATCCAATCTCCACCTTCGAAGTAGTACTGCGTGGTCAACGTTTCATATCCCGGCGCCTTCACCTTGAAATGTACATGAGCGGGACGCCACGAGTGACCACCCATGGTTTCGAGCAATGCGCCCGTGGGACCCTGATCCGGGATCTGATACGGCACCGGCATCGTTGTGCGCACGCGGAAGCTGCCATCGGTGCCCACCCTGAGCTTCCCTCGATAAAAATCAGTCGGGATGTCGTCATGGAAACCGCTGTACTTCCCATCGGGCGTCGAATGCCAGACATCAATCGTCACGTCCTCGACAACGCTCCCGTCGACCGCTTTGACCGTTCCCTGGATAAGCAAAGGCTTGTGGTCGTCCGTGTCGTAAGTCTTGAGCCGGTCATCGACCAGAGGGGCGTCGTCGCGATAGTAGGGTCCCTCGATAGCAGGCGTTGAACCTTCGCTAATACGAGCCTTCGTCGCAGCCACGGTGCTATTGAAAAAAACATCGCAAAGAAGAGCGGTTTCACGCTGTTCGGCTACTTGCATGAGGTAATGAACCGCAGTTCGGTATTCCGCCTCAGTAACCTCCTTCTGGTCGAGCACCCGCTGTACCGCCGCGACGATCGCATCGACAACATCCTTGACTCTTTTGTTCACTTTGCCTCCGTCATGAAAACATGAACACGTGGGCGACAATTGCCCCGCACAGTCATAATAGAGACGGCAATCCCATACCGTCCAATACCTTTTCTCCGCCTAGACCATACGGTTTCGGTATGTCTTTCCCTAGTTGCGAGACCGCAGGTGCTTGCTCACAATCGCCTTGTAACAGGCAGCGCAACGGGACGGAACATGGAAATAAGACAGTTGAAATACTTCGTCGCGGTCGCGGAGGCGGGAGGTTTCGGAACAGCGGCACAGAGGATGCACATATCGCAGCCACCGCTTACTCGTCAGATCCAGGCCTTGGAACGCGATATTGGGGCAAAGCTTTTCGAGCGGACGGCACGGGGCGTCGAACTCACCGCCGCCGGAAAGGTGTTTCTTGATGACGCGCGTCAGTTGCTCGCGCTTGTGCAGCGGTCTTCGCGGCGATCGCAAGCTGCCGCTAGAGGCGAATCGGGTGAGCTGAAGCTCGTCTACTTTGGGACTCCTGTCTTTGAGACGGTTCCGGCGTTCGTCAGAACGTTCCTCGCAACGTATCCCGACGCCACCGTCGCCGTGTCTCACATGACCAAGGAAGCTCAGCTCGAGTCTCTTCTTTCAGGGGTGGTGGACATCGGATTCGGGCGCTTCTATCCGGTGACCGAAGGCGTGTCGAGTTGGAACATTGGGACGGAGACGCTTCACGTCGCCGCTGCCGATCCGTGGGACACACGCGTTTCCCGTGCCCGTGCAGTTGTAGACCTACTCGATGTGCCCCTCATTCTTTATCCACGCGGCGACCGACCAAGTTTCGCCGACAAGGTAGTTTCCATATTTAGAACGGAAGGAGTGGAGCCAAAAATCGCAGCCGAGGTCGAAGATGTCAACGCGGCCCTCGGGCTCGTCGCGGCCGGCGCCGGCGTCACGCTGGTCCCGGCCTCGGTGGCCGCGATTCGGCGGCCCTTCGTCCGGACGATGGAGATGGCCGATGCGAGCGCCAAGGTGCCGGTCAGCCTGACTTACCTGACCGACTCTCGCGTACCCGTGCTTCGCGCATTTCTCGATGTCGCAAGACGCGGGAAAGGACAGAAATAGCGCGGCTGGCTACGTGTACGATTTCGTGTTCGAACGCGAACTCCGTCAAGCAACTCGACCATCCATCGCCGCCGTCAGGCGCCAGCGCGAAGACGACTACCATCGAGATAGATCACCCGCCGCGTGGCGCCCGCAACGGGCCTCCTCGAAGGCGAATGCAACCCCGCTCCCCTCAGCACGGCACATGGCCACCCAAGATCGAACCCAGGCGGCACGCAAGAAGACATCGGGCCCGGCCGCGGCCAAACCCGCCAGCGAATCGACGCTGTACGTGCAATCGGTCGAGAAGGCGATGAAGGTGCTGATGGCCTTCGACGGCTCCAAGCGCCAGCTTTCGCTGTCCGAGATCTGCACGCTCACGCAGCTCGACCTGAGCGCCGGGCAGCGCTTCACTTTCACGCTCACGGCGCTCGGCTACCTCAACAAGGAATCGGAAAGCCGCAAGTACGAGCTCTCGCCGCGGCTGCTCGACTTCACCTACCATTACCTGGCGTCGAGCGACGTGGTGAACCGCGCCACGCCCTTTCTGCAGCAGCTCAGCCAGATGACGGAGGAGGTCTGCAACCTCACCGTGCTCGACGGGCCGGACATCCTCATCGATCAGCGCGGCGACGGCACCGCGATCGTCACCATCGACCGCCCGCAGCGGCGCAATGCCTGCGACTTCGACGCCTGGACCGACCTGAAGGCCGCCTTCGAGCGCTTCGCGCAGGACCGCTCGGTCCGGCTCGTGGTGCTCACCGGCAGCGGCGGCCACTTCTGCGCCGGCGACGACATCGTCGCCTTCGCGGCGGCCAAGGCCGATCCCGCGCACGCCGAGGTCTACCGCCAGCGCATCCAGGAGGCCTATGCCGCGGTACAGAGCGCCCCGCTGCCGGTGATCGCGGCCATCAGCGGCGTCTGTGCCGGCGGCGGCTGCAGCCTGGCCATGTGCTGCGACTTCCGCGTGGCCGACGCGACGGCGCGCGTCGGCGTGCCGGTCGCGAAGCTGGGCCTGGTCTATCCGACCATCCAGCTGCAGCGCCTGGCCTGGCTGATCGGCGCTTCCAACGCGCGGCGCTGGCTCTACAGCGGCCAGATGTTCGGCATCGACGAGATCGGCCGCACCGGCTTCGCCGACGCGGTGGCCGAGGGCGATGTCGTCGAGGCGGCCTTGCGCTTCGGCGCACCGATGACCGCCGCCGCGCCCTTGTCGATCGCCGGTTCGAAGGCGCAGTTGAATGCGGTGCTCGCCGGCCAGGTCGCGCAACGGCGGGCCGAGCTCGACGCCATGGTGGCGCGGGCCGACGACAGCGAGGACTTCCGCGAAGCACGCGCGGCCTTCGCAGAGAAGCGCACGCCGCATTTCAAGGGCCGCTGAATCGCAGGCCCCGCCCGGGCCTCGCTGCTAGGCGACGTGCCGCCGAGGCGCCGACACGGCGAAGGCCGTGCTGCGCACCAGGTCGGCGAAGCGCTGCTCGTCGCGCGCCGGTTCCCAGCGTGCACGCGACACCGCGACGTTGATCGCGCCGATGCCGCGCCCGCGCGCATCGGTGATCGGCGCGGCCGTGGAGATGTCGGAGAGAAAGTACTCGTCCTCGGTGCGCACGAAGCCGCGCGCGTGCGCGACGGCCACGCGCTCCTTGATCTTGCGGCGGTCGACGATGGTCCTGGGCGTGTGCCTGACCAGCGTGCTGGCGTCGAGCAGCGCATCGACTTCGGCCTCGGGCAGCGTCGACAGCAGCGCCAGCCCCGGCGCGGTGCAGTAGGCCGGCAGGCGGGTACCGACGATCACGTTGGGATGCAGCACGTTGCGGCTCACGATGCGCTGCACGAAGACGATGTCCGGCCCGTCGAGCACGGTGAGGTTGCAGACCTCCTCCGTCATCTGGCTGAGCTGCTGCAGAAAGGGCGTGGCGCGGTTCACCACGTCGCTCGACGCCAGGTAATGGTAGGTGAAGTCGAGCAGCCGCGGCGAGAGCTCGTACTTGCGGCTTTCCGATTCCTTGTTGAGGTAGCCGAGCGCCGTGAGCGTGAAAGTGAAGCGCTGCCCGGCGCTCAGGTCGAGCTGCGTGAGCGTGCAGATCTCGGACAGCGAAAGCTGGCGCTTGGAGCCGTCGAAGGCCATCAGCACCTTCATCGCCTTCTCGACCGATTGCACGTACAGCGTCGATTCGCTGGCGGGTTTGGCCGCGGCCGGGCCCGATGTCTTCTTGCGTGCCGCCTGGGTTCGATCTTGGGTGGCCATGTGCCGTGCTGAGGGGAGCGGGGTTGCATTCGCCTTCGAGGAGGCCCGTTGCGGGCGCCACGCGGCGGGTGATCTATCTCGATGGTAGTCGTCTTCGCGCTGGCGCCTGACGGCGGCGATGGATGGTCGAGTTGCTTGACGGAGTTCGCGTTCGAACACGAAATCGTACACGTAGCCAGCCGCGCTATTTCTGTCCTTTCCCGCGTCTTGCGACATCGAGAAATGCGCGAAGCACGGGTACGCGAGAGTCGGTCAGGTAAGTCAGGCTGACCGGCACCTTGGCGCTCGCATCGGCCATCTCCATCGTCCGGACGAAGGGCCGCCGAATCGCGGCCACCGAGGCCGGGACCAGCGTGACGCCGGCGCCGGCCGCGACGAGCCCGAGGGCCGCGTTGACATCTTCGACAATCGCCGTCACGCGCGGCTCGACCCCGGCCCGGCGCATCAAGGCGATCACTTCGTCAGCGAAACTCGGCCTCCCCTCCTTGGGGAAAAGAACGAGGGACTCGCTCTTGAGCCGCAGCAGCGTCGGATCCTGTCTCAGCTGGCGCGCAATGCTCGAACCCGCTGCGATATACAGCCGTTCGTAGTGCAGGTGCTCCACCGTGATTCCAGGCTCCTGGGGGTAGAAGCGGCCGACACCGAGATGGATGGTGCCGGCACGCAGGGCCTCGATCTGCCGCACCTTGGGCATCAGGGCCAGAGACAGCGTCGCCCCCGGGACCGCCTGCGTGAACGCATGGAGCAATGCCGGGACGGTCTGGTAGATCGCCGTGCCGAGGTAGCCGATATCGAGTTGGCCGATCTCGCCCCGGCTGGCGGCGCGGGACCGGTCCACGGAAGTCCGACCCAGTTCGAGCATGCGCCGTGCATCTTCGAGAAACGCGGCCCCGGCGGGCGTGAGCTGCACGCCGCGCGCGCTGCGCTCGAACAACAACACGCCCAGATGCTGTTCGAGCGCGTGAATCTGTCGCGTGACCGGGGGCTGGGAAATATGCAGCCGCCGCGCGGCGGCACCGACGTTGCCCTCCTCCGCGGCAGCAACGAAATAGCGAAGCTGTCGAAACTCCATTCTTCACTCCTGGTGGCTGGCTCCGGCTGCCGGAGAGCCATACCGATCCCGTATCGCTCGCGCTGATGGAAGGTATTAGACCATATGGCCCGGCATTTCTAGACTACCGCCATGATAAAACTCGGCTGCTCTCTCGTCTGCTGGAACATCTTCAGGCGCGCTGAGCCGTCTTTTTGAAACAGTCTCTTAGAAAAGGAGCAAAAAAGTGAGCGTCGTCGCAAATCCCCTTCATCCTCTTTTCGCCGCAGGGGTCGAAGACATCGACCTTCGAGAGGCCTTGGGTTCGACCGAGGTCCGAGAGATCGAACGGCTAATGGACGAGAAGTCGGTGCTGGTGTTCCGGGGGCAGCCCCTGAGTCAGGATCAGCAGATCGCCTTCGCGCGCAATTTCGGGCCACTCGAAGGCGGTTTCATCAAGGTCAATCAAAGACCTTCGAGATTCAAGTACGCGGAGTTGGCGGACATCTCGAACGTCAGTCTCGACGGCAAGGTCGCGCAACGCGATGCGCGCGAGGTGGTCGGGAACTTCGCGAACCAGCTCTGGCACAGCGACAGCTCCTTTCAGCAACCTGCTGCCCGCTACTCGATGCTCTCCGCGGTGGTGGTTCCGCCGTCGGGCGGCGACACCGAGTTCTGCGACATGCGTGCGGCATACGACGCGCTGCCTCGGGACCTCCAATCCGAGTTGGAAGGGCTGCGTGCCGAGCACTACGCACTGAACTCCCGCTTCCTGCTCGGCGACACCGACTATTCGGAAGCGCAACGCAATGCCATGCCGCCGGTCAACTGGCCGCTGGTTCGAACCCACGCCGGCTCCGGGCGCAAGTTTCTCTTCATCGGCGCGCACGCGAGCCACGTCGAAGGCCTTCCGGTGGCCGAAGGCCGGATGCTGCTTGCGGAGCTTCTCGAGCACGCGACACAGCGGGAATTCGTGTACCGGCATCGCTGGAACGTGGGAGATCTGGTGATGTGGGACAACCGCTGCGTTCTTCACCGCGGACGCAGGTACGACATCTCGGCCAGGCGTGAGCTGCGCCGGGCGACCACCCTGGACGATGCCGTCGTCTAGCGCACGCCATGGCGCACGCCCTTTTCGCGAAGGCCCCACAAGATGTACGCAACCCTGATCA
The DNA here is from genome assembly GCF_051125205.1 of Paraburkholderia sp. A1BS-2L. Lineage (NCBI taxonomy): Bacteria > Pseudomonadati > Pseudomonadota > Betaproteobacteria > Burkholderiales > Burkholderiaceae > Paraburkholderia > Paraburkholderia sp. A1BS-2L. Next base: position 58,891 of record NZ_CP120433.1, on the reverse strand, counting down.
GCGGCAGCCGTAGCCTGGACGGCGACACCTTGGCGCAGCGCGTCCTTCGAGCGGCGGGCGGCCTGGCGGCATGGGGATTGAGGCCCGGTGATGTCGTCGCCATCCTCATGCGCAATGACTTTCCGGTGCTCGAAATGACGCTGGCCGCGAACCGCGCCGGCATCGTTGCGGTGCCTTTGAACTGGCATGCGAACCGGGACGAGATCGCCTTCATCCTCGAGGACTGCAAAGCGCGTGTGCTCGTCGCGCACACCGATCTGCTCAAGGGCGTTGCATCCGCGGTGCCCGAGGCCTGCAAGGTGCTGGAAGCCGCGTCGCCGCCCGAGATCCGGCAGGCCTATCGGCTGTCCGATGCGTCGTGCACGGCGAACCCGGGCACGGTCGACTATGAAGGCTGGCTCCAGGCATCGGAGCCTTCGACGGCCTTGCCGGTCGCGGCGCCGGCCAGTCTGCTCTATACCTCCGGCACGACGGGCCGCCCGAAGGGCGTGCAGCGCGCCAACGGCACGCCCGAGCTCGCGGCGAAGTTCGGCCTGAGGGTTCGTCTGGCGCACGGGCAAGAGATTCGGCCGATCCGGGCCGTGCTGACGGGGCCGCTCTACCACTCGGCACCCTATGTCTATGCGCTCAACAGCTTGCGCTTCGGCGAAGTCCTGGTGCTTCAGCCGCGCTTCGACGCGGATGATCTTCTCGACCTGGTCGAGCGCCATCGCCTGAGCCACATGCATGTGGTGCCCACGATGTTCAGCCGGCTGCTCGACCTCCCGCCGGCGCGCAGAGCCGCTTTCGATACGTCGACGCTGAGCGCCGTGACGCATGGGGCGGCCATGTGCCCGCGCGATGTCAAGCAGGCCATGATCGACTGGTGGGGCCCGGTCATCATCGAGTACTACGCCGGCACCGAGATCGGCGTGATCGCGACCTGCACGTCCGAGGAATGGCTGTCGCACCCAGGCACCGTCGGCAAGGCGCCCGAGGGCGTCCGCATCGCCATCGTCGATGACGAAGGACATCCGGTGCCCATCGGCGACAAGGGCGAGATCCTCGTTCACGCCGACGTTGCCGATCTGGTGACCTACCACAATCGGCCCGAGGCATTGACGGAGCTTCGACGCGGCGAGTGGATCACGCTCGGCGACGTCGGGCATCTGGATGCGGACGGCTTCCTGTGGATCAGCGATCGCAAGAAGGACATGGTGATCTCCGGCGGCGTGAACATACTTCCGGCGGAACTCGAAGAGGAAGCGATGAAGTTGCCGGAGGTGCGCGATTGCGTCGCTTTCGGCATCGCCGACCGGGACCTCGGCGAAGTCCTGGTCCTCGTGGTCGAGCCGCACGCCGGCGCGCGCGTCGACCTCGAAACGATGCGGGCCACGCTCAAGAACAGACTGGGAGGCCTGCGTTGCCCCAGGTTCTTGCTGAGCATGCCGGTGCTGCCGCGCGAAGACAGCGGCAAGATTGCGCGCCGCAAGCTCAAGCAGCAGTACATCGACAGCATCGCGCCATCGTCGGCGGCAGCGTAGGCCGGATGGCGGCATCCGACATCGTCATCGGCGGCTATGCCGAAACACCCGTTGTCTTCGGGTCGGGTCGAAGTGCCTACGACCTGGCGGCGGACGTCCTGGACGAGCTCGCACGCAAGTACGGCATCGCGCCCGCCGATATCGACGGGCTGGCGGTCACGGCCGCGCTGAGCGAGGGCAGCAATCCCTTCCATGCGGCCTTCATGTCGGACGCGCTGGGACTGGCGCTCGACTGGCTGGCGACCGGCACCACGGGCGGCTGCGCGATGTTGTCCGCCGTGGCCGCAACGGCTTCGGCGCTGCGCGACGGGCACTGCAAGGTGGCGCTCGTGCTGGGCGCCGACGCTCCCAGCACCCACTTTGCCGCCGAGTTCCGCGGCTACCACGACGAGTTCATCGCGCCGACCGGCATGACGCGCCCGCCCGGCTTCTTTGCGCTGCTGCACAACGCCTATGAACAGCGCTACGGTGCGCTCGATGCCGCGCTGGGGAAGATCGTGCTCACACAGCGCGGGCACGCGTTGGAGAACGAGCGCGCATGCGAAAAGCTGCGAAGACCGCTTGCCCTCGACGACTACCTGAAGTCGCGCAAGGTCTCCGATCCGCTGCGCCTGCTCGACAGCGTGATGTTCTGCGACGGCGCGAACGGCGTCCTGATGATGCGGGCCGAGACGGCGTCCGCGATGGGATTGTCCAAATGCGCGCGGCTGGCCGGCTACGCCGAACGCACGAACCACGATGTGCAGGAACAGCCGCCCGACCTGCTCGCGTCGGGCTTCGTCCAGGCCGGTCCGCGCGCGCTGCGCCAGGCCGGCCTGACCGTGCAGGAGATCGACATGCTGCAGCTGTACGACGACTTCACCATCGCCGTCCTGATGCAGCTGGAGCACATGGGGTTTTGCGGCCGGGGCGAGGGCGCCGCCTTCATCGAGAAGACCGATCTAAGATTCAGCGGCGGCTTGCCGCTGAACACGGGCGGGGGCCAACTCTCCGCGGGTCAACCAGGCTTGGCTGCCGGCGGACTGGGCCTGGTGGAGGCGGTGCGCCAGCTCTTCGGCGAAGGCGGCGCAACCCAGGTCGAAGATCCGCGCAATGCGCTGGTCACGGGCATCGGCGGCCTCGCCTATGGCCGGGCCTGGATGATGAGCAGCGCGCTCGTGCTGGACCGATGAGCGGTCTTCGAACTTCGACTGTGGCCATCGGCCACTACATGGACACCGCGGCGTTCTGGGCGGCCACGCGCGAGCGCCGGCTGCTGGTCCAGTTCTGCACGCAAACAGGACGGTGGCAGGCCTATCCGCGGCCTGGCAGCGTCTACACCGGGCGCCGTCGTCTGGCGTGGCGCGAGGTCAGCGGCGACGGGGTGTTGGCAAGCTGGACCGTCGATCGCATGAACACCCCTGCGGCGGCCGACGCCCCCCGCATGCACGCATGGATCGACCTGGTCGAAGGCGCGCGAATCCTCAGCTGGCTGGTCGACTGCGATCCCGCGCGATTGCGCGTGGGCCTGGCCGTTCGGGTCGCCTGGATCTCGCTCCCCGACGGATGGCAGTGGCCCGCCTTCACCATCGCCGCGCATTCAGGCGGGCCCAACGGAAAGGCACCCTAGCCTTGCAACACGCCTGGGGCCTTGATTTCTGGCGCACTCCGTTCCGCCATCGCCAGCCGCTGAAGCCAACGGCGTGCGGCGAGCGGCGCGTGATCCACCGCGATATCCATCATTCCGCCGCTGCTGGACGGCTCGATCCTGCGAATGACTTCCACGCCGTCGAGTGCCCAGTTTCTCTGCTGGTTCTCCATGAGCACCTTGTCTTCCATCACGGTCTTGCGGAACTGCTCGAACATGCCGACGGTCAGCGCCTCGTTGTCCGGCAGGAAGTCGCGATAGAGCGCGGAGAACTTGAAATGCGTGGTCGATGTGGAGGGGGTACAGGGCCCCGGCACCCGAAGCCGCTTGATCTGCGTCGGGTCGTTGTTGCCGACCGGTTCGACCTCGATCTCCAGCAGCATGTTGGCGCCGGGCCAGAAGCTGATGCGTTGGCTGTTCTTGACGAAGTCCCATCCGAACAGGTTCTTGAACGAGGGTCCGGTGGACGCCTTGTCCCAGTTGCGTGTCACCTGGACCTTGGCTTCGCTGACGTCGACGGTCGGGCGCGTGAGCGCCACTTCGGGCGTGCCGACGGTCTCTGGATGGGCGTAGGTCACATGCGACAGGTCCAGCACGTTCTCGATGTTGAACAAAAAGGGCGCCTCGACGAGCAGGGCTTCGGCGGGCCGCCCGACGTAGCGTCCGGAGCTGCAGATCTCCGCGTAGTCGGGCACCAGCGTTTCGTTTGCGAGCGCCGGATCGCCCGGCCAGATCCAGACGAATCCGTCGCGCTCGACCACCGGATAGGAGCGCACGCAGGCGCTCGGTGGGACGCGAGACTGACCGGGAATGCTCGTGCACGAACCGTCGCCGGCAAAGGTCAACCCGTGATAGCCGCACTGGACTTCGTCGCCGATCAGGCGCCCCAGGGAAAGCGAGACGCGACGGTGGCTGCAACGATCGGCCAGCGCGGCGACACTGCCGTCATTGCGACGGAAGAAGACGACGGGCTGTTCCAGCAGGGTTCTCGCCAGCAGCTGCCGCCCCACCTCGTGCTTCATCGCCCCGACGTACCAGAAATTCTTGGGATACATGGTCTAGTTCTCCTTCGTTTGCGGACCGTGCGCTGAGCGTAGGGCGAGCACCTTCCAGTGGCATCATGAATGTGATGACGAAGCGCGAAGAAACCCTTGATTCATCGCCCAAGCCGGTCAAGTCGGCATTCCGGGCGATCGAGATCCTCGAGTACTTCGCCGCGAGGCAGAAGGGCGCCACCATCACCGAGATTGCGGCGGCGCTGGACTATCCCCAATCCAGCACCTCGATGCTGGTTGGCAGCCTGGAGACGATGGGCTACCTCACGTTCTCCGAGAAAGACCACCTCTTCCGTCCCACGCTGCGCGTCATGCTGCTGGGCGCCTGGCAGCACGAGGCGTTCTTCGCGAAGAACAGTTTCGTGACCGACATGAAGGCCCTCGCGATGCGCACGAAGGCCGGCGTCATGGTCGGACTGCGCCAAGGCATTCACGTGCGCTTCATCCTGTCGCTGTTGCCGAGCTTGAAGACCAACGCGCTGTGGTTTCCGCCAGGCGTCCTGCGTCCAGTCTGCAGGTCGGCGGCCGGCAAGGTCTTGCTGGCGAACGAACGCGACGAGGACATCGAACGGATCGCCTCTGCCGCGAACGCGGAGGCGGCTGACGGTGTTCAAGTCAATATTCCGGCGCTGATTCGCGAAGCGCCCCAGACAACCCGTGGCTCGCGGCGCTGGCTTGGGTCAAGGGGGCCTTCGCCAAACAGCAGCGCCTGTCACAACGACCGCTCGCCGAATGTCCCGCGGCCACGCTGCCGAAGCGCCTGCGACCGTACCTGCTGATCTTCGGCGCTGATGGTCAGCCGACCGGTTTGCACGCCGATCGCTACGAATTCTGGTTGTACCGCCAGATCCGGAAGCGCTTCCAGTCGGGAGAGATCTATCTCGACGACAGTCTGCAACATCGTCACTTCTCCGACGAGCTTGTTTCGATGAACGAGAAGGCCGACGCGCTGGCGCAGATGGAGATCCCGTTCCTGCAGCAGCCAATCGATGCCCAACTCGATGCGTTAGCGGCCGAGTTGCATGCACAATGGCTGGCCTTCAACCGAGAGCTGAAACAGGGCAAGCTTACGCACCTGGAATACGACAAGGATACGCAGAAGCTGATTTGGCGCAAACCGAAAACCGAGAACCAGAAGGTGCGTGAGCAGGCATTCTACGAGCAACTGCCATTCTGCGATGTTGCCGACGTGTTCCGCTTCGTCAACGGCCAGTGCCAGTTCCTGTCGGCGCTGACGCCATTGCAGCCGCGCTACGCGAAGAAGGTAGCGGACGCCGATAGCCTGATGGCGGTTATCATCGCTCAGGCAATGAACCATGGCAACCATGTCATGGCGCGCACCAGCGACATTCCGTACCACGTTCTGGATAGCACCTACCAGCAGTATCTGCGTCAGGCGACGCTGCATGCGGCCAACGACTGCATCAGCAACGCCATCGCCGCGCTGCCGATCTTCCCGTACTACTCGTTCGATCTCGATGCGCTGTACAGCGCCGTCGATGGGCAGAAATTCGGCGTCGAGCGACCGACCGTGAAGGCGCGTTACTCGCGCAAATACTTCGGACGAGGCAAAGGCGTCGTCGCCTACACGCTGCTGTGCAATCATGTCCCGTTGAACGGCTACCTAATCGGCGCGCACGAGTACGAGGCGCATCACGTGTTCGACATCTGGTATCGCAACACGTCGGATATAGTGCCGACTGCGATCACCGGCGACATGCACAGCATCAACAAAGCCAACTTCGCTATCCTGTATTGGTTCGGGTTGCGCTTCGAGCCTCGCTTCACAAACCTCGATGACCAGTTGCAGGAATTGTATTGTATCGACGACCCGGCGCTGTACGAGAAATGCCTGATTCAGCCGATCGGACAAATCGATCGGCAGCTCATCACCAGTGAGAAGACAAATATCGATCAGATCGTCGCCACGCTGGGCCTCAAAGAGATCACGCAGGGCTCGCTGATCCGCAAACTATGTACGTACTCGCAGGAAAACCCGACACGTCGCGCGATTTTTGAGTTCGATAAGCTCATTCGTACCATCTACACGTTGCGTTACCTGCGCGACCCGCAGCTCGAGCGAAACGTGCATCGCTCCCAAAACCGCCTCGAGTCTTACCATCAGCTTCGTTCGACCATCGCCCAGGTCGGCGGCAAGAAGGAATTGACCGGCCGCACCGACATCGAAATCGAGATCAGCAACCAGTGCGCCCGGCTGATCGCCAACGTCATCATTTTTTACAACTCGGCGATTCTGTCGCATCTACTGACGAAATGGGAGGCCAGTGGCAACGCCAAGGCGCTGGCGCGGCTTACGCAGATATCACCGGCAGCCTGGCGGCATATCCTTTTGAACGGGCACTACACTTTTCAAAGCGACAACAAAATCGACCTGGACGCGCTCATTGCAGGGCTCGAATTGGAGTGATCGAATTTTCGGCGGTTCTGGCTTGGAATCCCTTATTCCTGTTACGGTGGAATACGATGCCACAACCAGGTAATCCTTTACCCCCAGCCGTGGTCAACACCTGGCGACTGAGCGTCGGCACGTCGCTGTTCGTGATCGATATCCTGGCCGACGGCAGCTGGCGACCGGCGTATATTGCGCCAAAGCGGCTGGGTGGCTGGACGATGGATGTGTTGCCGAACATGCCGCCGACGTTAGTCGATATCGCTCCCTCGGTACGCACCTGGGCGCGACAGTACGGCGCGAATGTAACGAACCGGCGCACGCCGGCGCGCCGGTTTCCCGCGCAAACCGCTTCTTCGAACAGGACGCCAGAATGAACATGCTGAAACGTCGTCTCGATGCGACAGACGAAAAGCTGCAGGAGCTGAAAACAGCCCGCAAAGCGGCAGCTAAGGCGCAGCGCCAGCAGGTCAAGCAAACGCGCGCGGATCGCGAGCGAAAGATCATGCTGGCCGGCGAGGCGTTGCTGCGGCGTGTCGATCGCGGCGAGTGGGATGAAGCCGATTTCCGCGCGATGATGGACGATTATCTGTCGCGGCCCGCCGATCGCGCGCTGTTCGAGCTCGACGATGTATAGCCTTTGATGTTCGACGTCGACGCACCGCACAGCCAGGTCGGCAAATGTTGATTTGATTCACGATGAAGGATGCCCGATGCTGCCAACGCTCCGCATGAACCGGAATTTTGTCGAGGCCTTGCTGGCCGAGCGCGCGCCCTGCTTTGCGATGGGACTCGTGGCCGAGGGCCAGACGCACTATGCTTGCCTGGCACTGCGGCCGGTGGATGACATTCCGAACGACGTAACACGCAGCGGTTTCAACTTTGGCCACTCGATACGCGGCACCGACGACTTCGAGGTCGTACACTTCGGCTTAGAGTTTTACGGCTACCGCATCTTCAATGCGCTGATCAATCCGAGCAACTTCATCGCCAGGACAATCCTGTCGCACATGGTCGACACGAAGGCGTTTTTCTTCTTCGCGGTCAACCCGTCAGGCGGTGTGACGGTGTTCAAGTCCGGCATCGGTGAATGCAGCCTGGACAGCATCGAGTCTAATCTCGAGCGGATACTGCGCTCGAGCACGTCCGATGCTCAGTACGACGCGGCGCTGACAACGTTCAGCGACCATCCAGATCCGGTCGGGCCGATGCTGCACTGGGTTTGCCGGGACTGCGAAGATTGTCTCGACCTGTCCCACAATGTAATCGAACTGGGCCCCGCGTAACGGTCCTGATGGTCCGTGTGACCGAGACCGTCATGTCACTCACCGGACGTCGCTCCAACATTCTTCGGCTGGAATAAGCCGATTAATGTTCACAATGTGGAACGACGGAATTTTCTGGGGTTCCGGCGTAGATCCCCTACTTGTCCGTTGCGCGGCGCAAGGTATTGAGGTCAAAATTCGGGTTCGCCTTACCCTGACACGCGTCTGCGAGGGCTCGCGCCTCAGCGGCCCACGGCGTTGCCCCCTCTTCCCCCGCCGCGTTGCGCAAGAAATGAGCTGCGTCTTGCCAGTCGCCGGCCGCAATGGCTTTCCATGCGAGCTGACAACGCTTCACTTGTGCGTCAGGCGCGTCGAGCAGCAGTTCGTAAGCCGTTTTCATATCGCCCCTCTCCATATTGTCTGAGCCACCTGCCAACCGTAGCGGGAGCGGTTAGTCAGTTGAACCGCCCGCCCTTGGCCACGGCTTCGGCCTTCAGTTTGGCGATGCGAGCTTCGGCTTCGGCCAGGTCGGGGCCGGCGAGGTCTTCGTCGAGAATCGAGTTCTCGATCATGGTCCATGCGTCGCACTGCGGGCACAATTGCTGATTCGTTCCCGCGATATCGCGCGTAAGTCGGCCGCACGAACGGCAATTGAACGTTGTGCTGTTCTTGCGAAAGTGGCGTTCAGCCATGTCTTCCTCCTGTAGCAGTAGTCGTTGATCAGGCGACATAGAGGAACGACAGCAGCGCGTCGAACCAAGGCGTCCCGTCCAGTTTGTCGTCGGTGCTGAACTCGACACCCTTGTCGCCAAGCGGGCGTGTACGCTTGGGCAGCTCGTATTCGCCGAATGCGCGACCACTCACCGTGTTGTAGAGGGCGGTCACGTAGACGCCGCCGTGCTCGAAGCCAAAGCGGATGTGATCGCTTCCCTCTTCGAGGTACTTGCGCGACTGACACGGAAAGCCCTCGCGATCGCAGGCGGCAATGAGTTCCTCGCCGGTAATGTGGCGCTTGAACTTCCTGATCTCGGTTTGCATGTGTTGCTCCTAGACGGTTGGGAGGTAGGCCGGGGACTGGTAGCCGCCAGTGGTTCCGGCCGGGATGCGGTGAGGCGTGGCCGTCACTGCATGGGATCTATTATAGTCTGCTTACGTACATACGTAAATACGTAATTGCGTAAATATTTGGCTGGGGGTTCGGCATGTCAGGCGGTCAAGGGGACGCCCGGAAGCCGCAGCGGAGCGCAGAGCTGGCCGCAGGCCAGGTCGAGCACCGAACGGGTGAGGACGACAGCGCAGCGGCCCTTGACGGGCTGGCGTGCCGGGATAGACCCTCCAGTCGAGGGTGTGGGGGAAAGGTTCATCTCCCCCGCACCCTTGACGACAGAGGGCGACTCGCTCCTTCCCGCAGGGCGGGAAGGCGGGGGATGGGTGGGTGTGGCCGCCGCCGGCGGCCCTGCCCCGCTCTGCTGCCCGTAGGTATGAAAAAGCCGCCCGTGGGCGGCCTTTACTGAATGTCCGGGTACATACGTAATTACGTACACCGCGCCTTCTCTACCCTCCACCGGATCGGCGGTTCATACGTGTCTGCATGGTCCGATTCCGCAGGCGAAACGGCTCCAATCATCGAGATGATCGACAGCGAGCCAAAGGCAATATTCTTCTCCACCCCGTTCGCCCTATTCGGTTCAAATTACGTATGTACATGCGTGCGTACATACGTAATTACTTCTTGTGTGTCCAATAGAACTCGAGTGCCTCGTCGATGATGTCGGATTCCGTGACCCGACGACCCTCTGCTTGCGTGCGGTGAAACGCATCCTCCTTCAGCTTCGTCTCGAAGGTCTTGCGGATACGAATGGTCTTGTTGGTCCGCTCGGGCACTGCCGGGACCGTAGCCGCGGCAGTGCCCGGCGCCGTCGATTGAGATTCGACCGCACCTTCGCTGCCGCCGCCACGGAATTCCTCTAGAGAAGGCTTTCTCTTCATGCTTTCACCTCTTGGTAGAACGCGACCATTTCGGCCACGGCTTGGCTATCCTTGCCAATTTCCTCAACCGTGCAGCCCTCGCTGGTAGCGCGGCGGAACGCCACGCGCTCACACACGCGGGCATTGAGCACGTCGAGTTTGTTTTCCTGCAGAAATTCGAGCATTTCCTTCCCGTCCTTGGTCCGGGGATCGATGCGCGTAAGCAGGATCTTCACGCGCAGCTCGGGGTTGTAATCCTTGGCCAAGTCGACGACCTCGAGTAGATCCGTCATCGCAGCCGCGTCGAAGCCGGACGCGCCGACCGGGACGATCGCCAAATCGGCCAGCAGCAGCGCATTGCGGAGCCCCGGCGCGTCGCGACCGCCGGCGTCCACGACCGTGTGTGCGAACCCCTTCGACAGTTGCTTGCCCTCATCGAAAATGGCCTTGCCGCGCAGGCATGTCGTCGTCGGCGACGGCTTGCCTTTCACCGCCTCGCTGTCACGTCGCCATGCCGCCCATGTTGCCGCCGTCTCCTGCGGGTCGCCGTCGATCAGTAGGGTAGGCTCCGAACTGGCGAGATGCGTCGCCAGGTGAACAGCCGTCGTCGTTTTGCCTACGCCACCCTTGGTATTCACAACCGCGTATTTCATGGGTTTCTCCTTATCCGTACATACATGCGTATGTAATTACGTAATTATGCCTTAATGGCAGTCCGAAAGCAAACTGAAGCCGTTGATATGCACCTGGTCCGGCGGTCGGCCGACCTTCGCAGCAATCTCATGCTTCGCCTGAGCAAGCAGCAACAACTCGACGGTGTTCTCGTCGGCGCCGTCTCCTATAGCGAGTCGAACGGTATGCGCCTTTTCGTCGAACGATTGCGGGGTCCGATAGAAAACCCGGTATTCGCGTTCCATGACTCCCTCGTGCGAGCTACATAATGCCGTATTTACATACGTAAGTACGGCATTATCGGGTTAGTCTTCCTGCGAGATCTCGCGGGTAGGGAGGCGATTCAGCAGCTTCTTGGCGTGCTGAACTTCCATCCAGTTGCCCGCCGTCGGCGTCGAGCGCTCAAAGACAGTCATGACCATCTCGAGCGCATCGGCCAACTCGTGCGCAAAATCAGCGGCCTCGGCCATCTTCTTGAACTGCTCGACGGCCATCGACCGCCCTTCGGCCGTCCCCTCGGCATAGCCAGCGAGGAGAACGGGCAGCACACTGGCCCACGACATTTTCAGGTCAACGGTCAGCATCGCATGCCTCCCTCGTTTGGACTTCAGCGATACGCTTCTTGAGCCGGCGGATGTCGGCGTTGTTGTTGCGCAGAGCGGATTGAGGGAAGCCGACGCGCCCGGCGAAATCCTTGGTCTTGAGCTCGCCAATGTGTTCCTCGGAGAACCCCAGCGCCCGCAAGGCGTTGTCATCGCCCTTGCGCAGGGCAGTGTTCGCGGCGCGCATCATTTTCTGCGAAGCCTTGAGCCGCTCGATCTCGGCCTCCAGCTTCTCGATCGCGTCCGATTCGGACGGTCGCATCGGTTGCTTCATGGTCATGCTCCTAGACGGATGGTCGTCGGCAAAACCCGGTAGCCGCCGGGCGTTCGCCGGTGCCGCCGACATCGGCAGCACCAACCTAGTATAGCGTACATACATACATACGTAAATACGTAATTGCGTATTAACGTCGTGAGCCTCTTCCGTGGTTTTTCCCGCCGCATGAGCACTCGCAGCGCATGATCCGGCCCGTCGCGTTGAGGCAGCGAGCGTCACATTCATGCCGGCTAGGGTTCGATTTGTACTCGATCACCCGCTCGACCGGCAGCACTTGGTCACGTGCGTCGGCGGGAGATCCGACCCACATGTGATAGCCGTCGTACCGGCGGCCGACCACGCCAGGAAACCGCAGCGCGAATTCAGTGTTCGACATGCTCGTAACGGCCACAAGCTGGCGATCGCCGTGGAAATACTTCATATTTGCCATCGAGATCTCCGCGCAGGAAAGGGTATAGCTATGTTGCCATACGTACGTACATACGTAAATACGTAATCGCGTAAATATTTGGCATGGCAGACGGTCAAGGGGACGCCCGGAAGCCGCAGCGGAGCGCAGAGCTGGCCGCAGGCCAGGTCGAGCACCGAACGGGTGAGGACGGCAGCGCAGCGGCCCTTGACGGGCTGGCGTGCCGGGATAGACGCTTCAGGAAAGGGTGGGGGGGAAGGGTTCTCTCCCCCGCACCCTTGACGACAGAGGGCGACTCGCTCCCTTCCCGCAGGGCGGGAAGGGCGGGGGGATGGGTGCATTACCACATACTTACGTATGTACGTACACTAAGCCGAAAGGTCGGCGATATACGACACTTAGGAAGATAGGCAAAAGGCTCGAAAAAGCCTTCCGTGCCGTCGAATTGTTGATGTAGGCGGGAGGGTAGAGCAGCGGCCACGGGCCGGAACGTCCCGATTACAGCACGCTGGAACAACAGTCACTGCGGGCACCGACAGCGCGTGTCGGCGAAGTACGACCCCGTTCCGTTAGTCGTCGGCCATTAGGTTGCCCTGCCGCTCGAGCTGCTCAAACCAAGTGAACCCGTCGATACGCTGCAGCTCCTTCGTCAACGCCCTGCTGTCGCGCGAGTAGAACACGATCCGGTGGGGCTTCTTGCTGCTGTCCAGCGCGACACGGTAATCGGGCAGGGCATCGCGCTTGATGATGTCTCGGACGTCGGCCCGGAAATGTCGCAGCGACTGGATCGAGCCGCTTTTCTGCCGCATGATCTCGATGTCGCATTTCCAGATGGCCTTGTCGCCGGCGTGCTTGCGAGCCAGCTCGTACAGCCGACGCTCGAGCGGTTGCGACAACAGAAAGTAGCGGCGGTCGATGGTCAGCACCTCGTAGTGCAGGAATGCCTTGTACAGCCATTCCGCGACGATGACGACGACCTCGAGGACACCCTTCCCGTTCTTGGTCCGCCGAGTAATGGTGTAGTCCTCGATCCAGCCAAACCCTCTCGTCTCCTCTTCGCCGCCTGTCGCGATGTTCGTCTCGATCGTCGTACCTTTCAGACGACGTAGCATGTCGAGCATGTTGTCATAGGCTTTGCCGCCCGGATCTCGCTCGGTGCCGGTCAGAAACGCATAGGTATCGATCTTCACCGTGCGAGAAATCGGCAATCCCGCTTGTCGGGCTTCAATGATCTGTGAGCCCATATAGAGCAGCAAATCCTTGTCGAAGACAGTGGCGGCGCCCAGCACGGACGGAATTACCTTGACGCGCTTCTGAGTCGACGGGCTGACGTATTCGCGCACGGTCGTGTCGCGTCGTTTCGACAGGGAGAATAGCGGGAACTCCATGCTGGCCAGGTCGTCCTTGACCGGCCACTCAAGCATGTTCGCCGCAAATAGCTCCGTCTGCGTGTACGGTTTGTGTTGCCCCCTGACGGGTACTGGTGTTGCTGCCATTGATCCGGCCTCCGGTCCTTCCATCTTCAACTGATCTTACAAAGCGTGTACGGACGTCCACGCATGCGCCTAATCACGAGTCGAAAGAGCGGTGCGCATCGGTCATCCGTCTCCAGAACTGTCTGGAGCATCCGAATGCGCGTACCGTCTTTCTGGCCCCATGTGCGAAGAGCGACAGGATAACCAAAGAGATCGCGGAACAGCCGCAGCTCGTAGAACCCGGTAGCTGACTCCCAGCGGGCAACGTGGCCTTGCTTGAGGTCAATGGATGGAACAGCTATCATGATGGGTATCCTAAGCGGACGCGCTCCTAGACGGGCCTTTGCTCTGGTAGAAGCCCGGTTTGGTAGCCGCCAACCGGGCTTCGCTCATTTCGCGTTAATTAATTTGCCATATTTTGGCGGATTATCCTAATTGCCACGTTCAGGCGGCAATTTCTTCCTCCAGCGTTTCCTCTTCTTCGCCGATGTCGGTTTCGTCGTCCGTCTCCACATCGTCGGCGTCGTCCGCCTGCCAAACAGCGTCGGTCGCCTGCGTATCGTAGACCTTCACGGCACCGTCCAACACGCAAAGCTGGCCACGGACGCGAACCACGAGACCGCGCCGATCGCCGCGTTCGAGACTACCGTTGTCCCACGCTCGGCACTGGCTGCGATAGCTGAACGTCGCACCTTGCCAGTCAGAGAACGCGGTGAACGACCAGCCCTCGCATTCGCGATAGGAGCCGCGGCTGAAACCGCCGTCGTTGATGTATTCCCGACCATTCACCACGAAGGTCGGCACGCTGGCGATTCCGTCGTTGGAGTTCGCGAGTTTGTCGGCGCAGTAAGCATGTCCCCACGTCGAATAGGGGGCTTCGATCGCGTGAATCCCGTCGCGGTAGCTGTCCAAGAAAAACGAGTCGCGCCACGGCTGGAAGTCGATGGCGCGATTGGTCTCGGACCATCGCCACGCGATCAGCGTGCCGACGTCGCGCACGTACATCGCGGCCGTCGCCACGCATCCATCTTCGTCCCGAACCTTGTATTCGATCCCGTCGAAAACCGACCCGACCATCGCCCGGCAGTGAGCGACGAATGCGTCGAACTCGTCGTCCGTTGGCTTGCACGTCACGCGCCAGAGATGGCGCGGTTCGTCGTCCTCGTCGCAGCGTTCGACCATCTTCTCGAGTTCGTCGCCGGCGAGAGCGAGGCCACGCGCGAACAGCGGCCGTGCCGGACCAGCGATGCGCTGGACCGCATCAGTTCCCTTCGCAAACATCGCACGATACTGCTCGACGGTGTATTCCGGATCAAGCCAAGTTCCGGGCTCATCCAGCGCAAACGCCCGCGCGGCAGCGTCGCCAAAATCGAAGCCGAATTGTTCGCTCATCGCAGTGCTCCTAGACGGTTGGGAGGTAGGCCGGGGACTGGTAGCCGCCAGTGGTTCCGGCCGGGATGCGGTGAGGCGTGGCCGTCACTGCATGGGATCTATTATAGTCTGCTTACGTACATACGTAAATACGTAATTGCGTAAATATTTGGCTGGGGGGTTCGGCATGTCAGGCGGTCAAGGGGACGCCCGGAAGCCGCAGCGGAGCGCAGAGCTGGCCGCAGGCCAGGTCGAGCACCGAACGGGTGAGGACGGCAGCGCAGCGGCCCTTGACGGGCTGGCGTGCCGGGATAGACGCTCCAGTCGAGGGTGTGGGGGTGGTTTCATCTCCCCCGCACCCTTGACGACAGAGGGCGACTCGCTCCCTTCCCGCAGGGCGGGAAGGGCGGGGGGATGGGTGGGTGGCCGCCGACGGCGGCCTTCGCTTGTCGCTACTTTGTAGAGGCGGAGCCTGAAGGATCGAGATGATGGTTTTTTGCTGTTCGAAGTGAGACGGTCGTTCTGCGATGACGGTGCAAGGATTGGAAGCGGCAGGGTCAAGGTCGCCCTCCCTTTTTATTGAATGCTTTTGGCCGCGGCGCGGAGGTGCTTCACGGCAGGCTTGCCTGCCGCGTGGAAGCCTTGTTCGCCGCGGCCTTGGTCAACCTGCGCGGCTGTGCCGCGCCACTTGTTGGGGGGATGCCGGGCGGGAAGGACGCGCGTAGCGCGGCCGGGGCGGAGCGCGCTTGAGCGCGCGTAGCGAGCCGGCGGGGGGCGCTTGCGCCCCCCAAGAGGCGGAGGCCTCTGCCGCGTTACTACTATGTTTTGTAAAAAAAGGAGGGTTAACAGCCGCGCGCGTGTTAGCGCTGTGGAAAACTCCTCAAACGCCTTGCGCGACAGGGCTTTGCGCGTTGCGCATGTCGCTGATGTACGAAATGGCCGTCGGCGTTATACGAGTCATTTGTCGCTGATATCCGAGGCTATCCATCGGCGATATACGAGCGCTTCAACAGCCTGTCCAGAGGCTTATCCACATTGTCGGCGATGTACGACCCTTGTCGGCGATGTACGAGCCTGTCGCATCTCCCCTCCTGTACCGCTCTCTCGTCCTAAATCCACCTCTTCCCCTTGTTTTTCGAGGCTTAGCGGGCAATCGGTGAGGCCCTCAAGTGTCGGCGATATACGAAATCGGCCGGAAAACGTCGGCGATATACGAGCCCAAAGGGCGCCTCAGAAGCGCTTGCTTCCGTTCCGTATTCAATCCTGCATGGGAATTAACAATTACATCGACTGATGAAACCAAAAACCCCGACAGTCAGGCTTGCGCGCTCTTGTCGTTTTTTGCATCATGGTTATAATACGGAAAAAAGGAGGTGGTTCGATGACCGCACTGAACGAAGCAAACCAGGAACGGGCCGTAGCTGCCGGCCCGCTTCCCTCGAGAGACCAGGCCGTGTCCGATGCAGCAGAGCCGAATGCGGCGAGCGAGCAACTCGCGGAGCTCGCCGCTCAACTTCATCAAACAGCCGATGCGGTTGAGCCGGCGGTGCGGATGGAGAAGGACCGCAAGCACCTGCAATTCATTGCAGGCTCGTCTGTCAAGCTGAACTTCATTCTCGCGACAGCGCTTCTGATCAGTGTCGTCGCGAATGGTGCGCTCGGTTGGCGTGCGTTCAACCCGGACCGCCAGTATTTCGCCTCCGACAACGGCCGCATCTTCCCGCTGATTCCGATGTCGCAGCCGTATCGCAAAGCGGCCGACGTGATCCAGTACGCGAAGGACACGATGAACCGTTCGTTCACGATGGACTTCCTCAACTGGCGTCAACAGCTCGAGGACATCCGCGGCAATTACACGCGCGACGGCTTCAAGTCGTTCATCGCATCGCTGCAAGCCTCGGGCGTCTTGGCGACCGTGCGCGATCGCCGCATGAACATGTCGATCACTGCCGGCACTGGCGTTCTCACAAAGGAGGGCGTCGAGAACGGCGTCTACGTGTGGTACGTCGAGATGCCGATCGAGGTCAAGCTGTCGGGGCAGACGTCTGAGCTTCCTGCGCAGCGCTTCCTCGCAACGGTTCGGATCGAGCGAGTTTCCACGCTCGACTCCATTGAAGGCATCGGCGTCGGCCAACTGGTGACGAAGCCGCTTTGAGGACTCGAACGATGAAACGACTCGCCCTTTTGCTCGTTGCACCGTTGGCGGCCAGCACACTCGCTCCGGCGATGGCTCAAAACGCGCAACAGCCTCAACCCCAACCGGCGCAGCAGCAAAGCGCGGCACCGGCCGCGCAAGGTGTCGCAGCGCCTGCACCGGCACCGCAGCAGCCGCAACAAGCGCAAGCCCCGCAGTGGGTCAATGCGGGCGCACCGGCCGGCGCATTTCCGCCGCCGCCTGGTCAAGCGCCGATGAGCTCGCAGCAGCAAATTCAGGCTGCGTTCCCGCAAACCAACTATGGAGCGGCGAATTATGCTGTGGCCGGACAAGCCCCGCAGGGCTACCCGCAGCAGTATCCGGCGGGAGCAGTACCTCAGAATGGCGTCGCGCCGATGCCCCCGCTCGCGCCTCCGAGCAATTACGAACGCGCCGAGCAGGTCGTTTCGCCCTTCAGCAACGGCGAGATCGTCAAGCTGCGTCAGCAGCTCGACGACTCGCGCAAGGCAAAGGCTTATCACCCTGTCAGGACCGTGCCCCGGATCAGCAGCATCTCGGTCGACCTCTCGCCCGGTGCCGCGCTCCCGATCGCGCGCGTGCTGCCCGGCGAGCAGACGACGCTGGTGTTCGTGGATTCGACGGGCGCGCCGTGGCCGCTCGCCGTTGCTCCGCGAGTTTCCGATGCCCGCTACTTCGATGTCGAATGGTTGCAAGGCACGCCGTCCGTCGTGATCTCGGCGTTATCGGCCTATGAAGACGGTAATGTGACCGTCTTCCTTCAGGGCATGGCGACGCCGGTCGTGGTCAAGCTCGCCACCGGCGAGCCCGATTCGAAAGAGAAGAGCCGCGTTGTCGACTATCGCCTCGATCTGCGTGTGCCCGGCCGTGGTCCGAACGCACAAGCCCCGTTCCTCGGAGCCGGTCGTATCGCGCTGTACGACGACACGATGCAGGGATTCCTCGACGGCATTCCGCCGAGTGGCGCGAAGCGCGTGACAGCGCATGGCGACGTACCGGCACGCACGCAGGTTTGGCAGTACGGCGACGCGATGTTCGTTCGCACGAACTACGACATTCAGACGGCATTCGATCAAAGCATGTCTGCCGCCGACGGCACGCGCGTTTATCGGTTGCCGCCGACCCCTTACGTCACGCTGTCCGAGATGGGCCGGTCCGTGACGCTCCAACTCGACATCAATTGAGAGGCAGAGCATGAGTACACAATCGGACGTCGGGCGCCAAAGCAAAATCGTCGCGATCGGGGTCATCGTGACGATCGCGGTTGTCGGCTATATCGCCGCGACCTACTTCGCCGACAGCTCGCGCAAGCAGTCGCAGATCAGCGCGGTGCAAACGCAAGGGCGCGGCACACCGACCAAAGAAAGCGAGCAGTATTCGCAGGTTCTCGACAAATACAACCGCACCAAGGCGACCGATGCCGAGCAGAACGGGCAGTCGTATCTGTCAGTGCTGTCGAGTCGCACGAACAACGTACCGGATCAGCCCGCGAGTGCGCCGCAGGCCCAGCCTCAAGCGCAGCAGGTCGTCTACTACCAGCAGCCGGCCCAGCAACAGAACCCGCAGCAGGACCAGCAGCGTCAGAAGGAAGTCAGTGACCAGATGCAGGGGTTGATGGCGAACTGGGCGCCGGTGCCGCATAGCACTGCGCGCGTTTCGACGGACAGCGCTGATTACGCGAAGTCGCTGATGCACGAGTCGGACACGCCGGCCCAGGTGCAACAGGCCGCCGCGGCGGCCGCAGCGAAAGTGAAGGTCGTCGAGGACTTCGCTCTTATCCCTGCCATGCTCCAGACGGCTATCGATACGGATGAGAATTCGGTCGTGCGGGCGTATATCCCGAACGGTCAGTACGCCGGTGCGGTGCTGTTCGCGATGGGCTACAAGCGAATCACCAACTCGGTCGACATGACGTTCTCGTACATGCAGTGGCAGGGCCACTCGTACAAGGTGACCGCGAAGGCTATGGATCAAACGACGATGCGCACGGCGTTGTCGGGCGACGTCAACAACCGTTACTTCTCGCGCATCATCATCCCTGCCATCGCGATGGGCATTGGGCGAACTGGTCAACTCTTTGAGCAGGCGGCCGCGCAGAACATCATCACGCCGCAAGGCGGTGTCATCCAGACCTATCCGTCGACGCCAAGCTGGAGCGCTGTCGGTGGAACGATTGCGGGCGGTATGGGCCAGCAAGCGGGGCAGGTGCTGGCCAACGACGCGGCGAACATGCCAGTGAAGCAGGTTCTTATCCCGAAGGACACGCCTATCTGGATTCAGTTCATCGGCCCGGTGCTCGCGAGCGACGACGTTGCCGCTGGTGCGACGGGACCGACCCAACCTCGCCAGCCGATGGCTCCCGGAACCGATCCGCTCAGCGCCGTGGGTCAGCCGGCATCGCAACCGCCCAAGCTGAACGTTTCTCCCGTGGCTCCGAGCGGCTACGGCGGCTACAGCAATACGCCGTACAACATGCCTGGGTACACGCCTCCGAGCTATTACCAGCCGCCGGGATCGGGCTACTATCCTCAGCAATAATTCCGTATAATAGACACGATACGAAAAGGTGCCCGATATGAGCGACCCGACAGGCAAGGATAAGCAGCCGGATTCCGGCGTAGACATTTTCAACATGAAGCCGGATGCGAAGAACGCGAGCGAATCCGGAAAAACGCAAGCCAGTGCAGCGCAGCCGAAGGCTTCCACGCTGCCGAGTTTCGTGTCGAAGCTCGGCCCGGTGCACTTCGCGATCGCCTGCGCTGTCGTCGCAGCGGCGTGGATCGGCTGGCCGTATGTATTCAGCGGATCGTCTTCGGACAAATCGACGACCGCGCGCATGCTCAACCCCGATCAGGCAATGACCGATGCAAGCCGGGCTCAACAGTATCAGCCGGTCGCGAATCAGCCCGCCACATCGCCGGCAGTCGCGGCCTCGAGCGTCACGGCTGCGACAGCAGCCCCGGCGAGCGACGTGACTGCGGTGGCTCCGGCAAGCGGTGCATCTGCGGCGACGGTAACCGCTGCGTCAGCGCCGGGTGGTGCGAGCGCGACCAGCACGCAAGCATCGCAACCGACAGCGAAGGAAACCGAGTTGCAGGCGAAGGTTGACGATCTGCAGGGCAAGCTCGCCACGGCCGAAGCGCAAGCGGCGAAGTGTCCTGCTCCGATCGCGACCGCGAGCACGAGCGTCAGCAAGCCGAAGCATCGGGTGCGTCACGTTTCGACCTCACCGCGTCGGTATGTAAGCACCACGCCGACGGCGACGACGCGTATTGGCGCCGGAACGACGAAACCGGGCGACTTCACGCTCAACACGGTCTACCGCGACCAGGCATGGATTCAGAATGCCGAGCGCACCTATGTCGTCCAAGCTGGCGATGTCATCGATGGCATGCGCATCGTTCGTGTCGATGCCTCGACGCGTCAGGTTGTGACGTCGCTCGGCACCATTCGATAGGAGCGCGACGCTATGGATCTGGCTCAGATGGTCGTCCACTTCGCCAGCGATTTTTCGGTGGCGATGTGGCGATTCCTTTGGGTGCTCGGCGTAGTGGTCGGCATCCTGTACGTCGGGAACTCGCTGTTGCGTATGCAGCGCGCGTCGCGACTGCCGGGCCAGTCTCCGGTCACGATCGGTGACATTCTGCCGATCATCCTGATCGGCGGCCTGCTGTTGAACCTGTCGCAGTTCATCAACGCGACGT
Organism: Paraburkholderia sp. A1BS-2L; assembly: GCF_051125205.1. Lineage (NCBI taxonomy): Bacteria > Pseudomonadati > Pseudomonadota > Betaproteobacteria > Burkholderiales > Burkholderiaceae > Paraburkholderia > Paraburkholderia sp. A1BS-2L. The sequence continues at coordinate 38,360 of NZ_CP120433.1, read as the reverse complement.
GGAATTCGTTCGGCACCGGCTCAGTGAGCTACGGGCCGATTTCGTACAGTGGGGCGGCCGATTTCGGTCGCTTTGCGGACGCGATCAATGCAGTCCTAACGATCGCGAGTGTGGCGGGCGGCGTCTTCTTCTTTCGTGGCGTCGTCATTCTGAAAAAAGCATCGATGGACGGGCAGTCGTCACACGGTGCTGACGATTCTGTCTGGCGTGCCCTCACTCACATGGTGGGCGGGGCGATGCTGGTTCAGATCCCGGATGTTATCGAGGCGTTCCGGCAATCTTTCGGCCTCTACTGGTAGTTCCACCTTGATAGGAGAAGATGTATGAAAAAGGTAATGTTCAAGCCCATCGAGTGGCTCGGAGACCTCGGGCGTAAAGCGCACATTAGCGCGACGGCAAAGTGCGCGGACTATGTGGAATCGCGGACGCCGCGCGAGCGTCGCATCATGATGGCAAGCGCCGCGATGACCTTTACGGGTCTGTTCGTCGCGACTGCGGCACACGCTCAGGCCACCAATGGTATTGCCGGGATGGTCGACTCAGCCGCCCAACAGGGCGATTCAATCAAGACCAACCTCGGCAAGCTCTTCGCCGCCGTTGGGTTCGGCGGGGCAGGCTACGGCGGCTACAACTGGTGGCGCAAGGGTAAGGAAGGCGAGCATAGCCAGATCAAGGGCGGCCAGATTTTTGTTCCGATCTTGGCGGGTGCCGCTCTCGGCGCGACCGGCTTCGTGATGATCAAGGCCGGCGAAACGGTAGGTATCCAGAGCTCGTCGCAAGGCGCGCTGCCGCAGTAACCGCTCTCATACGGGGGAGGGCGGTCAACCGACCGCCTCTACTTAGCGATGACGACAGACCGAACCGATATTCACGACCCGGCCGACGTCGAGCTCGACAAGGTGCAGCCTAAGCCAAGCTTGGGCAGCAACTTCGAGAAGGCGGCGCACCCGGCTCTGCTCTTTTCGACGAAAAGCCGCGTTTGGGGCGACAAGCACCCGAGCGCGGTCGAGCCGACGGAACCCGAATTCGAGCAGCAGGATCTACGCCGCAAAACGCTCGTCGCCGACGGGCACCGTTGCATGTTCTGCGGCTTCTATTCGTCGCAGAACCAGGTTCACAACCTGAGCGACAACCATCGCGACGTGCGAGCAGAGAACCTGCGCGCCGCGGATCATCTGTGCCACGGCTGGAACCATCTCGGCGAACTCGGCGAAGGCAACGCCGTGATCGCCTATCTGCCGGGACTGAGTGGGCAAGATGCGAACCATCTCCAGCGCACGATCATCGTTGCGATGCAGTCGGACGATCCTGTCGTGCGGGAGGATGCGAAGAAGCTGCTGAACTGGATGGCTTCGCATCGCGACTACGCGAAGGACGCTTGGGGCACGAGTGACCCGGCTGTGTTCGCCGAGGCGATCGTTCGCCTCGAGGAGGAGGACCGGGAAAAGCGCGAGGTCGTCTTTCAAGACCTCGCCGTAGTTTTCAATCCTGGCCCGTACACGCAAGTCGCTGCGACGTGGGCGCGCGAATCTTACGGTACGTTGCCGGTCGGCAAGTGGGGCCAGGTGTATCACGACGTTATGAACGCGCCTGCATAAAAGGAACGAACATGGGCTTTCTGGACAAGGGTGTAACCGCGATCGAGGACACGCTCGCTTATCTCGCGCGTTACTGGATCGGCAAGGACTTCGCCGGATACTGCGAGCTGGCGACGGCCGTGGGCCTGACGGAAGAAGACATCAAGCGGCACCCGGGCCTGAAAGACCCGTACATCGTCGTCGACAACAAGCTCGCGCTGCTGACCGCGTTCGACGTGCAGGGCACGTATCAGATCCTGTCGGATCAAGACTTCGGGAAGATGATCGACAACCTGCGCGTGAAGATGAACGGCTATATGAAGCGCTACGGCCACTCGATCACGTTCGGTTTCGAGCGAGATCCCGATCGATCGCTTGACGAGCTGATGCGTCTTGCCGAGCCGCAGATCAATGCGGCTCGGCGTATCGGCCTGAAGTCGGAGGACATCATTCTGGACCGCGTGCGGCGTAATGCTCCGCTCGTCGCGTGGGAACAGAACCTGATGATCGTGTACACGCACATGAACGTCATGAGCCCCGAGGAGATGAAGCGGGAGCTCAAGGAACGGTCGGTGGATGCGCAGAAACACAATCTGCCGCGCATCGAATTCGGTCAGAATCCCGCGTCAGTGATAATGGCGATGAAATATCGTCACGACACGATGGTGGATCGCGTGCGTCATGACTTCGAGCGCAGCGGCTCGGAAGGGCGGCCGGGCATCATGCTCCGGCCGATCAGCGCGCACGAAGCGATCAAGCGCGTGCGGATCATGGTCAATCGCGAACGGACCTCGCAGAAGTTTCGGCCGGTGCTTCCCGGCGATCGCTTTATCCCGCGTGGCCGGGAAGACAAGCACGATCACTCGGACCTCTCGGCGCCGCCGGTCAACTATCAGGTTTGCACGAACGACGTGACGAACCATCGCGAGATCATCAAGACGGACGACCTCTGGCACGGCAACATGTCGATGGAGCTCGGGCCGCAGGAACCGCAGCCGTTTTCGTCGCTGTTCGCTTCGATCGACCGCGAAATCCCGTGGCGCGTTCGCGTCGATCTGAATCCCGGTGGCCTCAATGAGATGCGGGCTCGGCAAATGATGGTCGCGTTCGTGGGCATGCTGCCCAGCAACCGCCAGATCCGACAGTCGTTTATCGACCTGAACGAGCGATCGAAGGAAGACGCGATCTGCTCAATGAAATTCGCCGTGTCCACCTGGTCGCCTTCCGAGCGCGAAACGAAGCGCCGAATGGCAGCGCTCGAGAAGTCGATTCAGTCGTGGGGCATCTGCCAAGTGACGTCGGTACACGGCGATCCGCTGGCTGCGTGGGCGTCCACCATTCCGGGCTTTACGACGAAGAACATCGCGAACCGCATGGTGCCGCCGCTGCCCGATGCGCTGTATCTCTTGCCGTTGCAGCGGCCGGCGACGCCGTGGGGCGACGGCGGTTCGTTGATTGTTCGCACGCCCGACGGGAAAATCTATCCGATCCAGTTGGGCAGTCGCCTGCAGGACACGTGGATCGAGCTTATCAGTGCGCCTCCGGGCAGCGGTAAGTCGGTTCTCATGAACTCGATGAACAGCGCGACGGTTCACCGCGCCGGCAACGTTCGCCTGCCGTTGATGACCATTATCGATGTCGGCCCGTCTTCGTCCGGCCTTATCCAGTTGATCAAGGATTCGTTGCCGGAGCATCGCAAAAGCGAGGCTGTGTATCTTCGCCTGCAGAATTCGGTCGACTATGCGACCAATCCGTATGACACGCAGCTCGGCGCGCGCTCGCCGACGTCGCGCGAGACCGAATTCCTCGTCGATCTGATGACGCTGTTCTGTACCGATCCCGGCACCAAGAAAGCGCCTGCGGGTTGCTCGCAGGTGAACGAGATGCTGCTACGGATTGCCTACGAGGATCGTGCGACGAAGAACCCGCACATGTACGAGCCGCATATCGACCGGACGGTCGACGATGTGCTCGAGTCGTCGGGCCTGAAGGAACAGTATTCGGAAGAGTGGTGGTCGGTCGCGAAGTGGTGGGAAGTGACCGATATGCTGTTCAAGGCTGGCTACGTGCGCGAGGCTTCGCTCGCGCAGCGCCAAGCCGTTCCTGTGCTGCAGGATTTCAGCGCATATCTGAACGACGAGTCGATCCGCGACCTGTTCGGCGACGCTAGGGTCGAAGGCACTAACGAGCCGCTGCTCAAGTACATGTACCGTTGCTTCTCGGTGGCGACGTCGAACTACGCGCTTTTCGCCGGCCGCACGCGCTTCGAGCTGAACAGCGAGACGCGCGTCATTTCGATCGACCTGAACGACGTGATTGGCGGGAAAACGCCCGAGGGCATGCTTCGTACCGCCGCCATGTACATGTTCGCGCGGCAGATGGCAGCAAAGAACTATTTCCTCCGCGAGGAAGTGGTTTTGCCCGTGATCCCCGAGATGTATCAGGACTATCACCTGAAGCGGGTAGCGGACGTTCAAGACGAGCAGAAGACCATCGCTTACGACGAAGTGCATAACACTGGCGGTCAGCAGGCGTTCGTGCAGACGATGATCAAGGACGGGCGAGAAGGGCGTAAGTGGGGTATCCGTATCGTCAACGCCTCGCAGTACCTCGCCGACTATCCGGAAGAGCTGCTCAACGCGGCGACGGCAGTCTATGTGATGCGCGGCGGCAACGCGGCCGACGAGTCGATTCTGCGCACGCTCTACAACGTTTCCGAAGAAGCGATCCGACGGCTGCAACGCGAAGCCGTCGGTCCGGGCCCCGAAGGCGGCAACTTCCTCGCGCTGTTTAAGACGAAGGTCGGTTTCGTCGTGCAGCTCCTTACCAACACCGTGGGTCCGATCGAGCTGTGGGCGTTCTCGACGACGCAGGAAGACGTCGCGCTGCGCAACCGGCTTTACAAACGAATCGGGCCTTACGAAGCGCGCAAGCTGCTCGCTGAGCACTTCCCGCTGGGGACCGCGTTGGAGACGATTGAGCACATGCGCACCGAATCGTCGGAGAAAGAGGACGTGTCCGTCGTCGAGCGACTGGCGGGCAAGCTGGTCGAGGCGTACACGCGCAACATCAGGAAGCAACGGGAGTTGGCCGTATGAAGAAGAACATCGTAATGAAGCCGCTCGCCGCTGCGGCGCTGGTTGGCGGTCTGGTGGCGTCGACGCCGGCGTTCGCGATCTGCGACGGCTGCGTGGTGGGCGCAGTGAACATCGCCAACACGACCATCACGGGCGCGATCTCCGCAATGAACACGTCGGTGAGCACGCTGCTGTACAACCTGGGCGTGGCCGTGAATGAGAACGGCAGCAAGACGGCGAGCACGATCGAAGCCGCCGCGCGGGCGCAGCGCGAGAACGACGTCAACATGGAGATGAATCGCCGAGTCGAGGACGCGCGCCAACGCTATCAAGTGCCCGACAATATCTGCAGCGAGTCCGGCTCGGGCGGTGCTGTCCAGGTCGGTGCGGCCGCCGGCGCGGCGAAGGGTGGTATCCGGCCGGGTGGTGGTGGGTCGATCGCGAATGCCGCGATCGCGCAGGCGATCAACTCTCCACCGCCGGCACCGGAAATCGACGCGTCGCGCGCGGCGAAAATCCACGCTCAGTATTGCGACAGCGACGACTACTCGGCCTATGGTGGCGCTCCCGCGTGCCCGTCGGTGTCCGGCAACATGCCCGGCGCCGACAAGCGCATCGACTCCGTGCTGAGCGGCGCTGGTCCGAACGGAAAGGCACCGGAACTCACGTTCTCGCAGGCGCAGACCGATGCCGCGCGTATGTACACGCAGAACTCGATTCGTCGGTCGATCGGGCCGCAACTGCGCAAGGGTGAAGCGAACACGGTCGCGGGCGGTCAATACGTGGGCCTGATGAACCAGTACAACTCCGTCATCTCCGCAGCCTCCGATCCGCAAGATCAACTCATTGCCGACAGCCAGCCGAACTCGGCGACGAAGGATCTGCTGACCGATGCGCTGCAAGCGCCGTCGGCGGCGTCGTATTACAACCAGGTGGCGTCGTCGCAAGCGAAGGCAACCGGCATGATGTCCGCGCGCGAGTTTGAAGCCTTCGAAGTCGGCCGACGGTATGCGAACACGGCGTACCAGACGGATCTGCAGGCCATGAGCGGCGATAACCTGGTGCGCGAGCAAATTCGCGTCTCGTCGCTCAATAACTGGCTGCTGCTCAAGGTCGAAAACGAGATGCGCAAGGGCAACGTCATCAATGGTCAGATTCTCGCGAGCCTAGCGCGTCAGGAATACGAGCCGATCCTGACGCAGAAGTACCGGGCGATTGGCGGCCGTATGGGAGGTCAGTGATGGCTACGGAAGAGAAGAAGAGCGCGTTGCGCACGACGGGCAAGGTCGCATGGCGCGTACTGTTGCCGTTCGCGGCGATGCGGCGGACCGTCGCGCTCGCGAAAAAGGAAGCCGAACGGACGAAGGAAAGCCTCGGCGCCCTGAAGGAGCTGGGCGACGACGCGCGCAAGACGATCGTCGAAGGCATCAAGGGGCCGAAGGAGCAGCGCAACGACTCGTTCTCGGATGCGATGAGCAAGCGCTCTGAGAATGCGCTCAGCGAAGACGAGTTGTACCGCTATTTTCTCGGCAAGAAGCGCGTCGCGATCGGCACCGCAGCGTTCTTCGCATTGATGGCCCTCTACGGCATGCTGGGCGGGATCTGGTTCGGTCATAACCGCGGCATCGCACTCGGGGCAATTTCGCTGCTCGCGAGCCAGCCCGTGTTCTTCATGGTTGCGCTGGGCGCGCAACTCCGGTTGTGGCAGTTGCGGACGCACCGGCTCTCAAAAGAGGAGAGGGGCGGCCTCGGTGATTTCATGCGCGAAGTGAAGGGATGGTGGTGGGTCACGCTCGATCCCGAGTTCAGCCGCAAGGGAGGGTCGCGCGCATGAAGACCTCCCGCATTTTCGCCGGCCTCATGGCCGGCATAGCGGCCCTGCTGTCACTGCCAGCACTGGCGCAAACTACGTCGATCGGCGAGATCACGCAGGCCGCTCAACGCTCGGGCGACAAGTCCCGTGAAGCTCTGGTATCGATCTACGGCAACGTCGTCAACAACCCGCTCGCTACGGGCGGCGCCGGCGGCAGCGATACGATTCTGGCCGGAATTTTCCAAGTCGCAAACGGGGCGCTGCTCGTCGTCGGCGCGTTCTTCGCGTGCTACGTGATGTTCAAGAAGGTGTCGCAGACGGCCCATGATGGTGCCGTGTTCGACCGCGAGAAGCACACGATGTGGGGGCCGATTCGGATCGTGTGGGGTCTTGCCTCGCTCGTGCCGACCGCGAACGGCTGGTCGCTCTCGCAGTTGCTGATGCTGTGGGGTGCTTCGCTGATGGGCGTCGGGATCGCCAACCTCGGCGTCGACGCGTCGGTGTCGGCCTTCGAGAACGGCCAGTCGATGGTTGTGCAGCCGGTGATGCCGAGCACGATCAACCTCGCGCATAGCGTGTTCGAGTCGAACCTGTGCATGCACGCGATCAATGCCGGCTTGGCGCAGGCCGAGTCGAGCGGCGCGCTGGTGACTCAGGACGGCTACATCCAGCAGTCGCCGACCAACTCGGGTTTCGTGTTGAAGAACTCGAGCTTTGTCTGCGGTGGTGCCGACATCAACAACGATCTCCAGCCGCAGTCGCAGTCGACTAACTGGTTTAGCGGTACGATCGACACGTCGGATATTCGCCAAGCGCACCTGCAGGCGCTGCAAGCGATGCAATCGAGCCTGACGTCATCCGCGCAGGGTTTCGTCAACGCTGTGATCCAGAAACAGAATGGCGGAGGCGGAGCGCTACCCGACGCGGAGATTGCGATCCAGTCGGCGGCTCAGCAGTACGAAAACACCATCAGCAGCATGGCTGCGACGAAGCAGGGCAACATTGCTCAACTGGCTAGCCAGTTGAGCACGTCGATCAAGGAAGGCGGGTGGTGGACGCTGGGCGCGTGGTATCAGACGTTCGCTCAGGCCAACACGAAGCTCTCCGACGCGGTAGCGGCAAAGGCTTCTGTGTACGGCATGTCGTCGGAAGGCGATCCGGCCATGCTGACGGTCTACCAGAGCTCGATGGCGGCGTACAAGGCGCAGCAAGCGACGTCGACGTACACGCCGACGCTGGGCACGTCGAGCACGGGTGACTATTCGAAGGGCGCGGCCGGCTCGGACGCGAACAAGATCATCGGCAGCTTCTTCAACGCGCCTGGTCAGCGGATCGTCAACTACATGATCGACATCAACGCCGGCGGGGAAGGGCGCGGGCAAGTCAATCCGCTCATTAAGATGAAGAATCTCGGCGACTACACGATGGCGGCCGCGGAGACGGGGCTGGGCGCCTACGTGACCGCAAAGGCGATCGCGCAGGTCAAAGAAGGGTGGAGCGTCGCCGGCATGTTTGCGAAGGTGGCTAACGCCGTGTCGTCGATCGGTGACGCCTTGCAAGGTGTGCTTGACGCGATGTCGCCGTTCATCGTGATGGCGATCATTGCGCTGTTCATCCTTGGCGGCACCTTGTCGACCTATCTGCCGATGGTTCCGTTCATCATCTGGTTCGGGGCGGCCGTGAACTGGCTCGTCGTGGTGGGCGAGGCGATCATTGCCGCTCCGCTGTGGGCGATCACGCACTTAGGCGGTGAGGGCGATGGCCTCGGTCATCGCACCGCACACGGTTACATCTTCCTGTTGAACGTGATGGTGCGTCCGATCTTGATGGTGATCGGGTTCTTCCTCGGCGGTGCCGGCGTCATCGCGGGCGGCACGCTGTTAAATCTGCTGTACGGCATCGCGGTGGCCAATGCGCAGTTCGACTCCGTGACAGGTCTGTTCAGCATCATCTTTTTCCTCGCGATCTACGCGTCGATGTGCCTGAACCTCGTGCATAGCTGCTTCAACCTAATCTTCATCGTGCCGGACCAGGTGATCAATTGGGTGGGTGGCCACGCCTCGGCGACGGTGGGACGCGACGACAACGACCGCATGCGCAACGCGCTCAACGTCTTCTCGAACAAGCTCGAGCACATGATGCCGGGCGGTCGTGGGGGCGGTGGTCGAGGACCGGGCGCCGGTGGCAACAAGCCGGGCGACGGCATCAAGGCGTGATGTGAATGGGGGCTGGCTCGCAGGAGTCGGCCCCTTATCAATAGTGCTGGCCCTTGTCAATAGCTCATGCTAGAATGACCTTGTAGAAATTCCGTATGCAAGACGTGATACAAAATCGCGGCATACTAAGGAGGACCAAAATGAACATCATCTGGTATGTGCTCCGCCCGTTCTACCTGCTTGGCCTGGTGCTGGCTGTGCCGCTTTTCTTCATCGTGGCCAACCATGCCGGCAAGGATCTCGAGGTGTCGGTGCCGCTGCTGGTTGGCTGCCTCGGCTATTTCGTGCTCGGCTACCTGCTGCTGAAGACGTTGCCGAATTTCCTGCGCGGCCGCGTGCTCGCCCGCGTCGCCAATTTCAAGGCGAAGGGCTTCGCGCCGCAGTGGGAGGTCGTGTCGGTGATCTACAACCGCTACGTCGGCTTCGATCCGAAGACGCGCAAAGCGCTCTACGTCGATGTCAACGACGGCACCGAGACGCTCGTGGACTTCGACAACGTGAACGCATGGGAGCTGGACGTCGAGAAGAACAAACCGGCGCTGCTGAAGCTGCTGACGCGTGTGCCCGCGTTGCCGGTTGTGGGTGTGCGTATCGACCGTCGGAAAGCCGACGAGTGCAAGGCGAACCTCGTCACGATTTTCGGCTGAGAGCAGGCCGTATAGGCAAACCTGTGGGCATGTGTTGCTGTGAGGCGACCATGCCCATTTTTGCATGGAGACTGATGGATGACTTTGAAAGCTGGTGCGATGCTGTTGGCCGTTGGCCTTGTACTCGCCGGGTGCGATGGCAAGAAAGATTCGGTGCAGGCCAGCGCGGGGCAGACCAATGCGTCGCCCGCGTCGCTGCTGAACAGTCCGAAGCTGCCTGATCCAGCGCCGGCGCCGGCCGCCGCGCAGGTGCCGACGCTACCGAAGCCGGACCGCAGCGTGCCGGTGGCGAGCTATGTCGATCTGAACGGTGAACCGGCAGGCATGGCCCTGACGTATATCGTTTCGGCGAAGACGCAGGGTGCAGTGAGCGATGAAGACAAGCTCAACCGCCTGTCGCCCTCGTACTACAACGAGACCGACGCCTTCAAGAAGAAGGATCTCGCCGCGACCGAGTTGCCGCGCATCAATGCCGCAATGGACGAATACCGGAAGCACGACTACTACGCGCTGCCGGTGTCCGGGTATTCGCAGAAGCCGCTGGGTCTGACGAACGTCACTGTGAGCCAGTACGACTTCAACACGAAGAGTTTCCCGCTGACGAGCTACGGCCAGTATTGCTGGGCAGGGATTCTGCGGAATCAGCAAGGCACGACGCTGCGAATTTTGCCGTCGGATTTCCCGTGCAGCTTGCCCGTCTCCGATGAGGCGCAGGCGAAACTCATTGAGGCGGCACGCGTTCAGAACGCGCTCGCTCTGCAGGGCACGCTGTATCTGTACGTGCCGCGCGCGGAGAACGGCACGGCGCTCGCCGTCGTCTCGCGTGCGCACCTCGAGCTGGTGAATGCGCAGACCAAGGCGCCGCTGGCCAGCTTCGATCTTTAACACGCAGGGGACACGGCGATGAAGGCACGCTCGGGCGGCAAGGCAGTGCGAAATATCGGTTTGGGCCTGCTGTGGCTGCTTCTGGCGGCCGCGGCGGTGGTTGTGTCCACGCAGACCGGCATCGCGCGCTACTTCGTCGTCGCGACAGGCAACGCCGTGTGCGTCGACACGAACCCGGACGGCGGGATCTCGAACGACACCTGCAGGTGAGGGAGATGGCCATGCCGGCACTGATGAGTCGCGAACCGTGGTGGGAAAAGCCTCCGCAACCAGGTCAATCCGAGCTTGAATGCGTGTGGGGTTGGCTTGAGCTGTACGACGATGGGACGTTCCGCTTCGATGCCTCCTCGAGGCCGAGCGATCGAGATATCCAGCAGCGGAAAGGGTGTCGATTGCCGGATTAGTGTACGCAATTACGTATGTATGTATTTGCGTTTGATTTGTGGGCATGGCAGACGGTCAAGGGGACGCCCGGAAGCCGCAGCGGAGCGCAGAGCTGGCCGCAGGCCAGGTCGAGCACCGAACGGGTGAGGACGGCAGCGCAGCGGCCCTTGACGGGCTGGCGTACCGGTGTAGACGCTCCAGGCAAGGGTGTGGGGGTTGGGGCTTACCCCCGCACCCTTGACGACAGAGGGCGACTCGCTCCTTCCCGCAGAGCGGGAAGGCGGGGGATGGGTGGGGATTTCGTGTAATTGAACAGCAAGGGCCATCGATGAATACGAAGGAAACCGATCAAACTTTGGAGCAACTGAGGAGCATCGCCAGATCTCTGGAAACGCTCTCCGCACTGCAGCTTTTGAAGACGTTCTATTCGGCGGAAGAACGTCAGAGTCTCATCGCGCGGCACCGACAACTCTACGATGAAGATGCGGCCGCATTTGCTGAACTTCGAGGCTCGCAAGATGCGCTGCCAGATCGAGGCTTGGGCTACGACGCCCGAGTCGAGAAACATGGCGAGGAAGTCGTCACCCAGCAAAACGCTCCGATGAATACGGCGCTCGAAAAACGCCGCGAGACGTTGAAAGCTATCGACCGATTCGAAGCCGAGCATCCGCTCATCAAGCAGTTGTCCGGATATGCACCAAAGATCGTTCGAGCGGCGGCTAAAACCTGAAATTTCCTGCAAAATCAACAACTTACAAAAATACCGATAATCTTTATTATGTAAAATTGCGTCTATCGGCGCGGGGAATTCGATAGCGCGAGCTAATGGAGAGCCTGATGAACCAGTTGCTGCTCAACCAGACGATCGTCTTCCTGAACCGACTTTCCCGCCTCGGGAAAATCGGTGTCGTCTTCGTGCTTGCCCTTGCTGTCGTGAGCAGCATCGTGCTGCACACGAAGGGTCTCAGCATGGATGACAGCATCGCGCAGTGGACGACGAAGCCGCTCATCGCATCGGCCGCGATTGCCGTCATCGCCGAGCTGGTGAGCTCTATGCTTCGCGTGCAACTACGACAGGTCGCGACTCGGGGGGTGAAGCGATGAATAGCGTGCTGACGCTTTCGCTCGAGCAATGCCAAGAGCTGCTGCAGGACATCCACGAAAAGCGACGGCATCGCCTGACGGGCAGCGAGTACAAGGCAATCATCCAAGCGGTCGACAATCATCGCGTCGATCGCGACGTGGCGCAGCTCGCGCGCCAGGTGGCCGCGCAACTCGCACAACACGAAGGGCCAGGCAGCAAGCCGCCCTTCGAAGATCCGACCATGAACCGTGTGTTCATGGTCGAGTGCCAGCCCGTTACGCCGGCCGATAGCGATCCGCGAATGCAGGAACACGTCGTCGTCGGCAAGACCGTCTTCCGATCGCGCGAGTACGACCACGTTGCGCGCGCGAACGTGCCGAACGATCGCGGCGATCCAGGGCGCGAAGTCACGGCCAAGCGCCTCGACATCCAGCACGAGGGTGATGGTGTCGTCGACCGCTACAACGTGTATCAGGTCATGGCGAAGACCCACACGACCTACGGCAGCGGTATTCCGTCGGCGCCGAAGGATGGCGACAAGGTGCTTAAGGGCACTTACGGCAGCTTCCAGGCAGCATGCGACGCGATCGACGCGCAGCTCGGTGTGACGCCGCGTTCGCGGCTGGCCAACGAACAGATGCAGCGCCTGCAGGAGACTCGCGCGCGGCGCAGCAGCGCACCGCGGCCGGCGTGAAGGCGACGGCGATATACGAAAAAGGCCGGGGATTTCCCGGCCTTTTCTCTTGGTGCCTCGCGCGTGGATCTGCCCTACTCCTTGTCGTCGACGTCGGGGAACAGGATCTCGAAGTTCGGCACCGGGATGACGCGGCCGTCCTTCAGACACGCCGCGGCCGCGACCAGGTGCTCGCTCGCGGCACGCTGCGGGTGCGGCTTCCACGCGAGACTGTCCAGCGCCTCCTTGGCCTCTTCGGCGAAGACGGTGGCCACCTCCTCGGGAATGATCTGGTTCTCGCGGATGTGGGAGTTCACGAGGGCGATCAGTTCCGTGCGAAACGCCGTAGTGCGTTGTTCCTTGCTCATGGTGGTTCCTTACTGGTCAGTGGTGAACGACAGGCGTAGCTGGTCGCCGGCGGCCGGGCGCAGGCGCTCCTGCGCGGCCGTCATCCAGCGGCTCATTTCCGCAGAACGATGCGCGATGCTGTTGGACGCGCCGCGTTTGCGCGCCGTCATGCGCGCGCCGAAGTCGTAGGCCATCGAGTCGGCCGACGCGACGAAGTCGAACATCTTCAACTCCGACAGCGCACTCCCCTTCACGCCGAACATGTGCAAGCGCGACCCGGCCGGCAGATGCCCCTCGAGCGCCGCGAGGATCGCGAACAAGCCATGTGTCGGGTGGTGCAGGCTGCGTCGGCATACAGATCCGATGCCGATCAGCGCCGGCGGTGCATACCACGGCCGCCAACGCTCCCACACCTGCAGGAGCAGATCGAGGCTGCGCAGGTAATCGCTGGCCGACCAGCCCTGAATGACGGGCACGGGCGGCTGTAGGAGGTTCATCACGACGCGCTGGCTGCACGTCTTCGCGAGCTCGGCCTGCCAGTGATGGACAACGCGCAACGTACCTTCGAGGAGCGTTGCCGTCGCGTCGACGCGGTAGTCGATCTCGTCCTGATTCCGTGCAATTTCGGGTTCGCAGCAAAGGTCCGGCTGCGCCCACCAGGCCGCGCCGATCGACGTCGCGAACTCGATGTACTGCGCGTAAGTCCACGGGAAGATGCCGGCAATGCCCTGCTGCTGCCCCTTGCTCTGCCAGAGCTTCATCGCGGTGAAGCCTGCGCTGTCGACGGCAAAGTCGAGCTCCTCGATGTCGCTGGCCTGCGGGAAGTGAAAGCGACGAGTGGCCGGATTCCAGAACGCGTTAGCGCTCACCATTACCGGATAGTCGTTGTTGAAAGCGTGGAAGGCGAGCTTCCCGCCTCGATGCGGCAGGCCGACGCGCATCACGAGGCCCGGCTCCGGCCTCGCGTTGCGCTGGTCGACCGGCATGTTGCGGATGGACATGCCGGCCTCCCCTACTCAGTGACGCGTTGCAGGCCCGCAGACAGGCTGCGGACGGCTGCGGCGAGATCGCCCTTCTCCCACGAGTCGAGAACGGCTTGTGCGGCTTCTACGAGGCCGCCAAGCGCCTCGGCGTGCTTCACGGCAAGGCAGAACAGTGCGGCGCATGCCTCGCTCTCTGCGTCGCCGTGCGGGCCGAACGGTGCGACCAAGCTGGTGTCGTGGAACACGGCGACGTGCTTGCCGTCGTTGCCGTCGTAGGTCTGCCCGCTCAGCGTGCCCGTGATCGAGCCTTCCCAAATGCCGATGCCGACCTGGGCGTCGATCTTGCTGGCCAGCGTGCGCATCGCGGCCGCTGCGTCGGCCGCCGTCATCGCACGGATCTTCACGCAATCGAGGAGGTTGCTCATGCCGGCACCTCCTCGAGCACTTCGGCACGTTGACGGGTGACGATGACGACCGGCACCGGCAGGACGTGCTCGTCGAGGATCAGCAGCGCCTTGCGCTGAGAGAACTCGCGGGAGGCGAGCCCCTTCTTCGCGTAAAGCGATTGAATGGACGACTGGACGGATTGCACCGTGCGATCGTTGCACGGAACCAGCAGGCTTTCGCCGTAGCCGAGCTCGGCGAGGGCCATGCCCTTCTGCACCGGAAACTTGATGTGCATGGTTGCTCCTAGACGTGGGTGTTGCAGGAACCGATCGCATCGGTAGCCGCCAATGCGATCAGTGAAGTTTTTGTCTGGTTAGCACCAGACGACGCGGCCGTAATCGACCGTGCGGCGGTAGTAGTTGCGACCGTTCCACGGCGTGTACGTGTACTCCATGTACGCGCAACTTAGGACTACGATCCAATGATGCAGTGTGAACAGACTCGCGCTCATGCCAATGCTCCTAGACGGGACGGTGAACGACGTAGCCGGGGACTGGTAGCCGCCAGTGGTTCCGGCCGGGATGCGGTGAGGCGTGGCCGTCACTGCATGAAGATATTATAGCCCGCTTACGTACTTACGTAAATACGCAATTGCACAATTACGTAAATATTTGGTGGGTGTTGAGGCATGTCAGGCGGTCAAGGGGGCGCCCGGAAGCCGCAGCGGAGCGCAGAGCTGGCCGCAGGCCAGGTCGAGCACCGAACGGGTGAGGACGGCAGCGCAGCGGCCCTTGACGGGCTGGCGTGCCGGGATAGACGCTCCAGTCGAGGGTGTGGGGGTGGTTTCATCTCCCCCGCACCCTTGACGACAGAGGGCGACTCGCTCCTTCCCGCAGGGCGGGAAGGCGGGGGATGGGTGGGTGCCCTGCCCGCCTGCTTGCAGGCAAGAAAAAACCGCCGCGATCGCGGCGGCTGTGACACAAGATGTTGTGGTTAGGAGCAGCTGGTCGGACACAACATCTTGTGCCTGCCCGTCATGCGCGCATGCGGAACCGGTCCTGCTGCTGGCCGGCATTGCCGTCGGTGGTCCGCGACTGCGGCTGCCACTGCGACACGTAGTTGTCGTCGGCCTGCATCAGCTTCAGCTCGGTCATGACGTCGCGCACGTCTTGGCGCAACGCCTCGAGGCGCGCCTGCTGCGGAAACGGCTTGCCCTGCTCCGCGACGGCCTTCGCGTGTTCACGACGCTCTTTCTCGCGCGTCTCCTCGGCCTCCTGTCGCCAGTCCTCGAACCGCGCCACGAAGTTGTCGAGCCGATGGACGAAACCCGTGATGCTGAATTTCTCCTCGGCGCGGTAGCTCAGGTTCTCGGGCTCGTAAGTGTCGGAACCGGTCAGCGTGAACTGGATTTCGTCGCGACTGGCGTAGACCTTGATGTCGAACCCGCGATAGCGGCCGACTGGCATCTCGGTGGGTCGGTCAAGAATGCCGACCGCCCGTCGTTCGACGGCCTTCTTCATCGCGTACATGACCTCGCCCAGCAGCGTCTCCCGATCCTTCTCACCATAGACGCGGCTCTTGGTCTCGAATCGGAACTGCTCGGTCGTTGCTGCATCGCGGATCTCGATCTCGCGGTTCCAGCGCGCGATAGCGCGATCAGCACGCTTGTCGGCATCGGCCAGCCAACCGACGCGGCTTTCGAGACTGTGCTGATTGCGCTTGTAGTTCGAGAACAGTGCCTCGACCTTCTTCAGATCGGCACTGAGCTGCACCTGCAAGAAGATCAGCGGATTGCCCGTCGCGGCGGCCTTCATCTCGGCCGCATTGGCGGCTTCGCTCGCAACGTCTTCGATCACGCGCTGGAGACTGTCGCCCTTACGGAACTGTTCGATGCCGGCGGCCTTGTATTCGATCGTCTGCCACATGCGGCTGTCGTAGGTCTGCTTAGTCGCATAGCGCAGAATCTCGACCTCGAAGCCGTCTGGGTCCTCTTCGTAAAAGAGGTTGCCCTGCCTCAGAATGCGGCCCTCACGCTGCTCCAGATCGCTCGGCCGCCACGGCGCGTCGAGATGGTGCTCGGCGACGAGTCGCCGCTGAACGTTCGTGCCGGCGCCCATCTTCGCAGTCGAGCCGAGCATGATGCGCGAGTGGCCGCGGTTCATGTCGTCGAACAGCTTCGCCTTCTGCAGATCCGTCGTCGCCTCGTGGATGAAGCGGATCTCATGCTCGGGCACGCCGCGCGCGATCAGCTTCGCCTTGATGTCATCGTAGACGGAAAAGTCCGCGTTGCTGGCCAGCAACTCGTCCATCGAGATGGCGGGCGCTTCGTCGTCGCCCTCGTCATCGCCGTCCGCCGGCGCGATCGGCGCGGCTTTCTTTGACAGTTTTGGCGTCGACAGATCGCAGAACACGAGTTGCGTGCCCTTCCGGTCCTTCCACGCCTCCCATATGCGATAGATGTTGTCGATCGCCGTGTTGATCTTGCTGCCGGCGTCGTCGGCCGCGTGCGGACTGATGAGGCGGAAGTCGAGGCCGGCCTTGCGTGCATCGTTCGTGATCTTGAGCGGGTTGTCGACGCGCGGGTCCTTGGGCAGGTTCTCCATCCGGTGAATGATCGAGCCACTGTTCCAGTTCTTCAGCGGCATGCCGTCGCCGCGCAGGACCGCCTCGCCCTTGTCGTCGAGCACGGGTGTCTGCACGCCCATGAACAGCGCTTGCGCCTCCGATCGCTCGACGATGATGTTCTGCGGCCGCCCGCCCTTGATCTTCGGAACCGGGAAGCGGGTGCCACGTTCTGCGGCCTGGCGGTCGAG
Organism: Paraburkholderia sp. A1BS-2L; assembly: GCF_051125205.1. Lineage (NCBI taxonomy): Bacteria > Pseudomonadati > Pseudomonadota > Betaproteobacteria > Burkholderiales > Burkholderiaceae > Paraburkholderia > Paraburkholderia sp. A1BS-2L. Next base: position 21,473 of record NZ_CP120433.1, on the reverse strand, counting down.
ATCCGACTTCGTGATAACGTCGGCGAACGTGCGGTACAGCGAGATGAGCTCGGGAACGTTCTGGAACTTCGAGAACCGGCTGTTCAGACGGTAATTAACGCCTGTGGCATCAAGCTCCCAGCCCGTGACCACCTGCCCGAAGGTGGAGGCCCATGCATCGAAGTGGACGATGCCGCGCGCCTTGAGCTCGTCGTACTGAAGGTAGCGCTGCATGGTGTAAAGCTCGGCGATCGTGTTGCTGATCGGTGTGCCAGTCGCGAAGAAGATGCCGCGGCCGTCGTTGCGCTGCTGCAGGTAACGGGCCTTCACGAACAAGTCGAATGCCTTCTCCGATCCTGCGAGATTGCCAAGTCCGGACACGCGGCTGAGCGTCGTCGTGATGAAGAGGTTCTTGAACTCGTGCGCTTCGTCAACAAAGAGTGAGTCGACGCCGAGGTCGGCGAAGCTAACCGCCTGGTCTTTCGCGCCGGTGTCGGCTTTGCGCTCGAGGCGCTCGGTCATGCGCTCCTTCGCCTTTTCCATCTCCTTGATCGTGATCCGGTCGCCCTGCTCAGCCTTGATCTGCGTGATGGCGTCGCTCAGGTCCTCGATCTGTTCCTCGAGCAGCTCGCGCAGCGTATCCTCGGGCATGCCGATCTTCTTGAACGAGCTGTGAGCGACGATCACGGCGTCCCAATCGCCGGTTGCGATGCGACCGAACAGGCGCTCGCGATTCTCCTTCTTGAAGTCGCTTTTTTCGGCGACGAGAATGTTCGCGTTGGGATATAGCGAGTAGAAAGCGTCCTTCCATTGCAGCAGCAGATGGTTCGGAACGACGAGCATGGGCTTCGACATCAGGCCCATGCGCTTGCTCTCCATGATGGTGCCGACGCACACGAGCGTCTTGCCGGCGCCGACGACGTGATCGAACAACGCGGTCCCGTCCTGAATGCCGCGCCAGATAGCGTCTTTCTGGTGCGGCCGCAGCGTGATGTCGAGCGACGCGCCGGGAAGGTCCAGGTGCGATCCGTCGTACTTCGCCGGAATGTTCGTGTTGAAGCGATCGTTGTAGATTCGGGCGAGCGTCTCGCGGCGATCCTTGTCCTCCCACACCCAATCGAGGAACGCCTGCCGGATCTCGTCGGCCTTCTGGTTGGCGGCCGCCGTCTGTGCGTCATCAACGCGGTATATCTTGTTCCCGTTCGCGTCCTTGCCGGCCTCGACCTTGACCTGGATCGGCCGGTTCGTCAGGATCGACTCCATGAGCTCGTTGGCGGGATATGCCTCGGTGCCCCATGTGACGCGTGCCGTGGTGCGATCACCGTGCTCGATGTCGACGAGCCACTTGCCCAGCGTTTCCTGATACGTGATGCGGCGGCGCACGTCGCCGAGCAAGTGGCCGACAAACTGACCGATCACCTGGTCGGGTACCCACGTCGAGCCGAGCTGGATGGAGATATCGACCGGCTCGATGTCGGCGGGCTGAACGGCGCGCAGTGCGTCGACGTTCTCGATGTAGCGCGGATTCTGCCCGGCGGCCGTTTCGGCCGTGCGCAGCTTCGCTTTCACATTGCCGGTCAGATACTGGTCCGCCGTCTCCCAGCGATCGCGCTCGGGATTCAGGTAGATAAGCCCTTTGAGATCGCGAATCAACTCGTCCTCGGGCTTGCCCGTTAGGCGCATCATGCGCGCGAGGTCGATGCGGCCGCTCTCGTTCATGGACACCACAAGCGCGTCCTTCGCCGTCTCGACGTGCGTGACTTCCTTACGTGGACTCATGACGCGCTTCGAGAAGATCGCCGCCTTGTTCGCGCTCGGCCGGCGCGGCTCCACGCCGTGCTTCTTCGCTGTCTCGGGCGAGATGCCCTTGTCGTAGTCGCTTTCGAGTGCGTGCAGCAGCGGATACTCGGGATCTTCCGACATGGCGAGGCGGTTCGCCTGCGAGCTGACGTGCCCGAACTTGCGCACGAATTCGTCATAGACGCGATTGAGCGTCGTGCGCTTCGAGGTCAGTGCGAAGTCGGTGACGTGCTCAGACTGCTCGGCCAGCATGAGGTCGCGCAGCGCCTCGCGCACTTGCACCATGCCTTTAATGCGTGCGCCGGCGCGCTCGTTCTTCGGTTCGACGTAGGCATAGTCGTGCTCGTCGAGGATGTCCGGCAGGCGTCGTGCGAGGCGTCCGTTCGGCGCGGTGAAGAACGAGCCGATCTTGAGCGTGTCGGGCAGCGTGAGCGCCGGCTTCTCCTCGCGTTCGTCGACCGCAGCAGCGACATCGGTCGCTGGTCGATATACGTCAGCAGGCAGCGCCTGCAGGCGCTTCTCGATCGAGTCGGCGAGATCGACGCCGGCCTCCGGCAACAGGTCCGCCGTGTCGCGGTGCATCTTGCTGGTGATGGCCATGCGACCGGCCATCTGCTCGGGATGGTCGACGAAATAGCGGTTGAGCGTGATCGCCTCGCCAGTCTCGTGGTCTCGTATTTCGCCGACATCCACCCAGCGGCGATCGGGAGTATCGCCGGCGGCCGCCTTCTGAAAAAAGATGATGTCGGTCGTAACTTCGGTGAGCGCGTTGCGCTTAAATGCGGTGTTCGGCAGACGGATCGCGCCGAGGAAGTGGGCGCGATCGGCGATGTGCACGCGCGCCGCGGTGTTGGCCGCGTCGAGGAAGTAGCGGCTGACGACGACGGCCATCACCCCGCCCTCGCGGAGCTTGTCGATCGACTTCGCGAGAAAATAGTTGTGGATCGAGAAGCCGCCCAACTCACGATGGTGCGGATCGTAGAGCGATTGAGTGCCGAATGGCGGATTGCCGACGCAGGCGTCGAAGTGACCGGCGGGAATCACAACGTCCTGCAGGCCACGGTTGATATGCGTCGCGCTCGGATAGAGATGACGCGCGATCTCGGCGGTCAGCGGGTCGAGCTCGATCGCGGTGAAATGGCTCGCGGTTCGCATCGGCGCCGGCATGAGGCCGACGAAGTTGCCGATGCCGGCCGACGGCTCGAAGACCCGGCCACCGTCGAAGCCGATACGTTGGAGGCCCTTGTAGATGCCGTCGATGACGATCTGCGACGTGTAGTGCGCGTCCTGCGTGGAACGGCGTGCACGGTCGTATTCGTCTTTCGGGAGGAGCGCGGCGAGCTCGAGGTACTGGTCCTGCCAGTCCTGGTTGCGATGGTCGAACGCCTGCGGGAGACCGCCCCAACCAACGTAGCGCACGAGGATCGCCTGTTCGTCGGGCGTCGCGGCGCGAGCCTGTTCGCGGAGCTGCATGAGCAGCTTCAAGGCAGCGATGTTGTCGCGATATTTGGCCTTGGCTCCGCCCTCGCCGAGCTGATCCGCTGCGGTGATCGTGTAATCGACCGGCGTTACAGCTCGGTGTTGATCTCGTTGCTGGCCAGAATCTCGTGTTCCGTCAGTCCGTTCTGCTTCTGGTCGATCGACCGGCTCAAGACCTGGTGCTCGATCGTCTGCTGCTCGAGCAGTCTGCCCAGCAGAATTACCTCGCCCTGCGCTTCCAGCGAGCGCAGTTTCTCCGGGCTGTTGAACGCCCAGCGGTCGAGGATTTTCCAGCCCTGCAGGTGATACGAGGGCGAACGCCGGACGGCTTGGATCGTCGTCGGCTTGAGGATTTTGGCCGCGATCGTCAGCGGCTGAGTTTGTCCGATAAGCATGCTGTGCTCCTTCATCTTCGTCGACATCGATCTGTGCCTGAAGGCTGTCGATGATGTCGGCGGTCTCGTTGAATTCGAAATCGAATGAAAACTGATTGAGATCGTCGGCCGGCTGCCGTTTTTTCGCCATGATGTACGCCCTCTAGCCGTTTGTATCATAGGCATTATACAAAATACGTCCAAAACGGCTAGCGGGATTGAACATACGGCCATACGGGCAGGTTCTGTGGCGTATGCGGCGTATGTCTGCGAGTGTCGTATATCGGCGTCAGCCTCCCGGTTTCGGCGCGACGCGGTGCGGCACGCGCGGCGCGTGGCGGTCAGCTTGGTGCTCGCGCTCGAAGTCGGCGCGCAGATCGGCCAGCGACCTGAAGTCGGCTTCGCCTGCTCCTCGCTGCTCCATGCGACGTGCGATCGCGTCGAGCCTGCCGACGAACTGGTGGCGTTCGGTAGATGACCATTCGCGTGAGCGCTCGGCGTCGACACGCTCGCGGCCTGCCGGTGGCTGCTCCCATTGCGCGGCGACGAGGCGATTGTCGTAGACCGGCTCGTCGCTGTTTCGCGCAAACACGGTCATCCGGTCGACGAGCTGCTCGGCCTCGAGCTTCTCGACAGTCAGCGGAACGCCGGTGAACGCTGCATCGTGCTTATCGCGATTCGACCAACGGCCGAAGCCGTTGGCCTGCACCTGGCGCTCATAGCGCTCGTGGATGCTTAGGCGACTGACAAGCGCGTTGACGGCCATCACGCGGGCCTCGATCCGGTAGCCGGCATCGCGCAGTTTCCGGCAGAGCTTGGCGAGGTTGTCAGGGTCGCGCATCGTGCCGTCTACGATCAGGTTTCGACGCGCGGCCATCGCGGCGCTCGTCAGTTTGACGGCCCACGGGCCCGCATCACCGTGGGTGCGGTCTGCCGCCGTGCGGTCATCCTCGCGCATCAGCGCGATGTACCTTGGATGGTTCTTGCGGAGTTCGTCCGCGTCGATCTTCACGGCATTGCCGGCGAGCTCGTCCAGCGCTACGCTGGCGAGCGCTGCCTTGCCTGCGCCCGGTTGGCCGCCAAGGATGATCGCTACGGGTCGCTGGACGGGCCGCGTGATCGCGAGTGCTTGGGTCTGGATCTCGCGCAGGATCTCGCCGTGCGTTTCAGAGTCCAGCCGAAACTGCGCAGTGTCGGTCTGCGGAAAGGTCTGCTGCTGGCGATCGCCGGCGCGGATGCCCGTGGCGATGTCGCGTGCGGCGTCGCGTAGCTCTGCGAGCGTAAGCGGGCCCTTCGAAAGGCCCGTTGCGCGCAGGGCACGCTGGAGCGTCGCGCGCACGCCGTCCCACGCACGCCCGACGAAGCTCCGTTCTTCCTCGGCGACGAAGGCGAACACTTCCTCGGCCTTGTACAGATCTGGAAGCGAGGCGTAATCGCACTCTACCCGCTTCCAGATATGGCTCAGCGATGGCTCGTGCCGCGTTTCCAGAACGCGATCGAGCAGAGCGCGCTTTTCAGTCGGGCTGAAAGTGTTGAGCCCGTAGTGGCCGAGCAGCTCGTGGCGAAGGGCTCGTCGGACGGCCCCTTCGTCACCCATATTGGAAGCTGCAAGGGTAAAGATGCGTCGGGCCGGGTGGTATGCCCCGTCGATGCGGTAGCCGAGTTTTTCACGGGATGCTTCGGGTCCATAGATTTCCTCCTGCGTCGCACGCACAATGGCGGTTACGGGAATGTTCCCGTTGTACTCGGCGAGGAACTCGTCGACGGCTTGCTGCGCCTCTTCGACCGAGAGCCCGCGCGGGCGATTGTCGTGGATGACCGTCATCGTGGCCTCAAGTCGTCATGCGCTCGCGCGCACGAGCCTGCCATATTGTTCAATGACGCGCGCGACAGCATCGTGGTCGCCGATGCGCAGGCGGCTGCGCTCCCCGGCGAGGTCGGCTTGCTGCCGACGCAGTTCGGCGAGCCGGTCAACGTCCGGCGCGTTCTTCGCCTTTTCCTCTTCGATGTCGCGCGCCTTCAAGGCGATTACGTTGCCGATCGTTTCGAGCGCGCACTCGTAATCGGCAAGCTGGTCGTCAGTCCAAGTAGTCATAACGTCATGCTCCGGGCCTTGCGGGCCATGTAGGCGTGGCGCAGCAACACACATGCGACAACCACGTCGACCAGACCGAACAGCAGCGGTCTGAAAGCGATGGTGTTGTGCAGCATGTAGCCGCGCGCGGCTGCGAAACAGAAAAACAATCCTACGAGAAGGGCGACGATCGCGACGCTCGTCTGTACGGCTGCCTTCATGTCAGTTGCCCTCCTTCGATTCCGGCGCGGCCGGGTCGGTCACGGAAATCGTGTTCATCATCACCGATTTGCCGCTGGACGGTGCTCCTACAATGAGTTGAACGAACGATTGCGATATCGTCTGGACATTGATGTTGTAGTTCCGACATTTGTTAGCGGCACGTTGAAACTGTTGAGCCGCAGTGTCATTCCAGCCAGGCCAAGCGGTTATGTCGATTGCGCCGCTCGCATTCGCGCTTTGGTCGTTGCACCATTGATAGAGCTGTCGGCACTCGTCAGCCGTGAGACTGTCAAGCAGCGATATGGCGAAGCCGTCGGTGCCGGCGACAATCGCAGCGTTGCACGCATCGATGTCAATCGCGCGCACTTCGCCGGCAGCGTCCTTTACTTTCAGTTCCATGTCGATCCTCTCGATGATTGTTCGATGTGCTTCACTTCTTCGGCCACTGCTGCGCGCCATGCAGAAAGCGGATCAATTCGATTCGTCCCGCGCGCGGTTTCACGCGATAGACGACGATGAACGGTGTGCGGCTGACGACCAGCTCGCGTGTGCCGTCTACGCGACCGGGGCGGCCCATTTCGGGATGCTGGATCAGCATGTCGGTCTGCCGTTCGATCTCGTCGAGTTGGCCAAGTGCGGCAACCGGGTTGTCCTCCGCGATATAGTCGATTGCTTCTTCGCGAGCGCGACGAGCGCGCGGTGTCCATACCAACACCATCACTTGTTGCCGCCTGCGATGCGGGCCTTCAACGCTTCGCGTTGACGCTGCATGTCATCCTTCACCACGTCGTGCGGCACCCACTCCGTATTCGGGTCGTCGGCCTCGGCGAGGCCCTGCTCGACCTGCGCGCGGAACCACTTATCGTGTTCGGCCGCTTCGTGTGTTCGCTTCAGGGCTTCAGCCCGATCGGGCCGCGTTCGCGTCGTCTCCCTATCGTCGGGGTTCCAGTCCTTCACGTCGAACGAGCCGACGGCCAGACCGAGGCCGCGGAGCAACGTCAGCGCTTGGGCAGGATTGCCGAAACCGCGCGGTTCGCTGCTGCGGGCCTTCGCGAGAATGGCTTCCCCGCCATTGCGCGTGTCGACCTGTACGTAGAAGGCGCCGCCCTGCGCTTTGAGCGTGACACCCGCGACGCCGCCGGCGTCGGTGGTGGCCCGCAACTGCTCAAGGGTCAAGGTGTGCATGCTAATCTCCCGATGCAAGGTAATTGTTATTAGAGTACACGACTAACAATTAACGTGCAACACCTTAGACGCTACCCTCTTTATCGCGCGGGGGCTCGGCAGGTTCTTGAACGAGCGTGAGCTGATACTCGGTATGCAGGTGCTGCATCAAACGCTCTGCCGTTTCGGGGCTCTGGCACCGAAACAGCACGATCGCGCCGGGGATGCCCATTGCCCGCTCGATGTAACGACGGGCAGTGGCCGGCATTTCGTCGTCAGCGGCGATGATTGCCAGCGCGAGACCTTCGCGGCCGGTAATGTCGATGGTGCGGTCAATCGATCGCTCGACGGCTGGCGTGATGCGCGGTTTGTTGTCGGCATCGCGCAGCAGCAGCGACACGATGAACGGCACCGTGCGCCCGTCGGGCGCTGTCGCGTGGTAGGCCGGTACAGCATCGAGGTAGACGCGTTCTTGCATGGTCGCTCCGTTATGGGGAATTGCGGTCGATGGCCAGAAACGGGGTGTTGCCGCCTACCTGCGGGTCGATTGACCCGAAGGAGGCAACATTCGCTGCGCGCTGCTTGAGCCACTTGTCGATCAGCGCGCGGGCTTCGTCGTCGTTGACCTGGACCAGTCGCCCATTGTCGGAGAAGAACACCGGCATGCGGAACGTCTTGCTGCCGTCGACGGCGATCGCGACCTCGATCCACCGCTGCTTGCCTTCGCTGACGCGATAGAACGTGGCTTGGAAGCCCTGCAGGACCTCGCGATGGGTGCCCTGTTGCTCGGCAGTCTCGGCCGGCGGCTTGCGATCGCAAGCCGCGAGCAATGCCACGAGCGCGAGGGCGATGGCGCAGCGCTTCATGAGTTCACCTCTGCTCGCCATTTCAGATAGTCCTCGACGCGGTAGAAACCGGCCGCCGCGGCGTTGCGCTCGAGCGCCCATGTCGTCTCGCCCGGCTGGATCAGTGCGCGCAATTCAGGGGGATAGAATGCGCCCGCCTCTACTGCGGCCGGATCGTTGTCGGGAGACTCCTCATCCGTATCGGTGTCGGTCTCAACGTCGTGGGGCTCCGACCCGTGGTCTTCATAGTCCTCGGGCATGCCGTACAACTGCTGCTCATATTCGGCCCACGGCTTCTCGGACCAGAGTGCTCGCACATCGTCATCGGTAAGTCCTGGCCCCGTGAGGCGGTCAAGCGCTTCGCCGCTGATCTCATTGGCATCGACGCCCAGCACCAAGGCGAGACGTTGCCTTGCCGCCTCCTCTTCACGGCGCATTTCTTCGTAGAACGCGTCGATCTCGGCCATCTCGGCGGCGTCTTCGGCTTCTTTACGCTCTCGCTTGGCGCGAAGTTCGGCCTCGATCTGCTGTTGGGTAGCGCGAGCGCGGTCGAGCACCTCCGTCCAGTTCGGCGGAGGCGGACAAACGCCGGCCTGCACGAGGCGGGCATTCTGATAGTCGATGAAGGCCATGTTCTCTTCTGGCGTCACGACGGCCGGTTCGGTGGCCACGTCGTCGATTGCGCGTGGCAATCCGCGCTTCGTGCGGCCCGTGCCCGCGCGATCGACAAGATAGCGCTCGCGCCATGCTTCGCCGCGTGCGCGTTTGCCCTCGCCTTCCATGCTGGTCGTGTACCGCATGAGCCACGCGTGCATGTACCACTGGCGCTCCTGCGCATACTTGATGGTTAGATCGTGGAAGCGTTGGTAGAACGCTTCGTCGTGCCCGCAATCGAGGCTATCGCCTTCGTGTGCGACCTCGTGTTCGATCAAGCTGAAAATGTATGCGGCGGCCTTGAGCGGCACCGTCTTGAGACGCTTCACCACGTCGACGGTGAACGCGATGTAGCTGTCGCCATCCGTCCACGCCTCGGCGGTGTTTGACTGGCCGAGAAGGATCTGAAAGGACTTGCCGCCCCTCGCAATGGGGCTGCCGTGATAGCGGCGTTCGCCGCCGGTGAGGACAGCAGCATAGTGGTGGAGAATCGTGCGCAACGCGGTCCACGCGCGGCGGGCCTCCTTGTCCAGCGCATCGCGCTCGGTAACAAGCGCCGTTCGCTCGACGAATGCGTCGCGCAGCGCCGAGAAGGCGACGAGCTCGGGCAGCTTGAGCGAGTCGAGTCCCCAAAAACGGGTACCGTTCTTCTCGACGTCCTCGCGGATGTTGGCGTGGATGCGATCGACACAATCGAGCAGGTCGTGTGCGTTATAGCAACCGAATCGCTCGAGCGTCTTCGGGTGAACAACGACTGCGATCCCCTCGCGCGCGATCGCCTCGCCCTTTGGCACGTCGAAGCCGTTCTCGACGACCGTGAAGCGGTTGCCTTGACGCTTGTTGTGGCTGTAGCGGCATTTCTGCAGGAATGCCTGCATCGTGACGTTACGCTTTCCGGGCAGCAGCGTGATGACCTCCTCTTTCTCGTAGATCTGCACGATGTTCGGGTCGCCGGCGAGCAGCGCGCGAGCCGACTTCTCGCGGCTCGCTTCGGTCTTGCGGTGGTCGCCGAGTCGCGATCGAACGTCGTCGGCCAGCGTGCCAAACTGCTTCGCGATCGCCTTCCAGACCGGACACGTCTTGCGCAGAATTTCGGTACGCGAGACATTCAGTGCGATTGCCTTCTTCGAGACGATGAGCCCGCCTGCGCCCCACATGTGCGCGGGGTCATGTCGCACCAGCACGCCTTGGTTGTAGATCGACACGGCACCATCTTCCTTCGCGCGATACCAAGCAAATTCGTCTTCCGCATCCCATCGCTCGGTTCGGGGATCGCGGGTAATGACGCGGCCGTTCAGCTCGACGCTGACCGGCGTGTAGCGCACGAGGTCGCGGATTTCCTGCACGGCCGACATGAGCTCAGAATCCGTGAGCGGCTCGTACCAACGGCCGGTGATGGAACAGCCCGGCAGCGTCTGCACGAGCTGCTCGAGGTCGTAGCTGTAGCCCATCGCGCGCGTGTCGACCGTCATCTGCCACGCGTTCGAACACCAGATCGTGCTGGCATGGGCCATGATCTGGCCGCGCCCGAGGCGGAATCGGCCGTAGGTCGCATCGCCTTCCTCGTGCGGCGTGCCGAAGCGCCCGAAGTAGCGAATGACGTCTTCGCGGCTCGCGAAACCGTTGCCGTCATCAGAGCACTCGAAGCCCTCCTTCGTCATGGAAAGCCGCACGGCCGTGGCGCGCGCGTCGACGGAATTCATCAGCAACTCAATGATTGCTTTGCCGATCGAGCCGGCCTGGCTGTAGATGATGTGGTGGATGATCTGCGGATCGAGTTCAAACGGGAGCTGCATAGGTCCTCCTCACTTACGATCTTCGAATTCGAACGTGACGCTGCCGTTGCTCGCGTCGAGCTTCAGCGATGCCGAGAACTTGCGTTTCGACTTGCTGACGAAGCCTGCAAGCACACCCGTCTTGCCCTTGCTGATGAGGGTCTCGGCGTCGGAGGCAGAGAGCTTGCGGCTCGCGATTTCGGTGCGCACCTTGAAGTCGCAGCCGGTACACGCGTAGTTCCATGCCTGCACTTCGATGGCCGACGAGCATTTCGGGCACTTGGCCTTGAGCTGCTTCGCCTCGCCGTTGGACGCCGGCGCGGCACGGTCCTCGAATTCGAAGTCGATCTTGCCGGTATCGATGTCGAGTTTCAGCGCGGCTGAAAATTTCTTGCCCGACGAGCGGCTGGTGAAACCGGACAGAACACCGGTTTTGCGATCGGCGAGCAGCTTGCTGGCCTCGCCCTCGGTGAGCCGCCGGCCGAGGATTTCGCCCCATACCTTGAAGTCGCAGCCGCTGCACTGATACGCGCGGCCGTCGACATGAACAGCGGCGCCGCATTTCGGGCACGGTGCGTCGAGAGCCTTGGCAACCGGCTCGGGCAGCTCGCCGTGTTTCGCGCGGATGGTGTTGACCATGCCGGTCGACAGGTCAGCGATCTCGCTCATGAACGCAATGCGGCGGTAATCGCCCTTCTCCATGCGCAGCAGCTTCTGCTCCCACTCGCCGGTCATCTGCGGCGACACGAGAAAGTCGATGCCAGCCTGTTCGAGGAACGCGATGAGGTCCATGCCCTTGGGCGTCGGCACGAGCTCGTTGTCGTCGCGCAGAAGGTAGGGCTCTTTGGGATTGCCGTTCTTGTCCTTGTCTTCGAGCAGGCCCTCGATGATCGCCGCGCGCGTGGCTGGGCGGCCGATGCCGTTGGCCTTCATCGCGGCGCGGATGTCCTTGTCTTCGACTTGGCGGCCGGCATTTTCCATTGCCGACAGAAGCGTCGCCTCGGTGTAGCGCTTCGGCGCTTTGGTGCGCAACGCCTTCAGGTCGATCGAGTCGGTTTTGACGGACTCGCCATCTGCGACCTTGCAAAGCGCGGGCGTCGCGTCGTCATCAGCCTTGTCGCCATAGACCGCGAGCCAGCCCGGATCGACCAGCACCTTGCCGGAGGCACGGAACGTTTCATCCGCGACGATGGTGGTCCGCACGGTCTTCTCGTATTTCGCCGACGGATGAAACACCGCGATGAAGCGGCGCGACACGAGGTCATAGATCTTCTGCTCGTCAGGGGACAGACCGTCCGGCTGCTGGCCCGTCGGCACGATGGCGAAGTGGTCGCTGATGTCGGCGTTGTTGAAGATACGTTTGTCGGGCTGTACCCAGCCGTTGTCAATGACGCGCTGCGCATGCGCATCGAGTGGCGTCGTGGCGAAGCTGGCCAGCGTGGTCGTGGCCGTTTCGAGATAGTCCTCCGGCAGCGCTCGGGAGTCCGTGCGCGGATAGGTGGTGGCCTTGTGCTTCTCGTAGAGCGCTTGTGCGATGTCGAGCGTCTTCTTCGCGGAGAACTTGAAGCGTTTGTTGGCTTCACGTTGGAGCGCGGTCAGGTCGAAGAGTGCGGGGGCGTGGCGCTCCTCGGGCTTCGACTCGTCCACCACGGACGATGGATCAACGCCTTTGCATTTATCGACGATAGCCTGCGCCTTCGCCTTGTCGAACCATCGTGCGCCGGTTTGCTCGGATTCGGCATCGCCCTCGCCTGCCGAATCGCTGCCGCCGTCGGCATCGCCGATCCACTTCGCGACATAGGTGCCTGCCTCTGCGCGAAACGTGCCGTGGATCTCCCAATAATCGCGCGCGACGAACGCGGCAATCTCGCGCTCGCGTATGACTGGCATGGCGAGCGTTGGCGTCTGGACGCGCCCGACGGGTGATACCTCGCGACGCTGCGTCTGCCGCTCGCGCAACGCGGTCGTCGCACGCGTACCGTTGACGCCGACAATCCAGTCAGCTTCGGAGCGGCAAAAGGCAGCGTCTGAAAGATGGTCGAATTCGGCGCCGGGGCGCAGATCGTCGTGCGCCTTGCGTATGGCCGACGCGACCATCGATTGAATCCACATGCGTTTCGTCGGCTTCCGGCACCCCGCCTTGTTGTAGATGAGGCGGAAGATCAGTTCGCCCTCGCGCCCGGCGTCGCACGCATTGACGACGCTGGCCACGTCGTCGCGTGCCATCAGCTTTTTCAGCCGGCTGAATTCGGCGGTACAGCCGTCGATGACCTCGAGCTCGAAGCTGTCCGGAATGATCGGCAAGGCGCCGATCTTCCACATGTCTTTGCCGTCGGCGACCGGCACCGTCTGTTTCACCAAATGCCCTCTTGCCGGAGCGACGATCGCGTCGTCGCTCTCGAAGTACCCGTCGGCTTTGGTGAAGCCGCCAAGCGCTTTCGCGATGTCAGCGGCGACGGACGGTTTCTCGGCGACTATCAGTGCTTTACCCATGTTCCTTCCTCGGTTCAGTTGCTCGGCTACAAGCGGCTTAGGACGCCGATCGCGTCTCGTTCGGCCGCTTGCTCTTTTTCCGTAGAATGGCTACCATACGAAAAAAGTATATAGCATTATGAGTCACCGAGAAAGGACGATCCAATGCTTTTGAAGCGAGTCAGTGCCGCCGTCGGCCTGATGGCCGTCGCGCATATAGCGCATGCGTCTGCAACAGCCGGCGTCGTGGCCGTGCCGGCATGTGTTGTTCAGGCCGCGAACGATTACACGCTGCCGGTGCGTGGGCTGCTGGCCGTCTGGCTGACCGAGGGCGGCCGCCTCGGCACGGTGAGCAAGAACACGAACGGGACGGCGGACTATGGCCCGATGCAGATCAATACCGTGTGGGCAACGCGTCTCGAAACGCAGTTTGGCGTGACGCGCCAGATGATTACGGACGACTTCTGTTGGTCTGTTCGCGCAGGCGCATACATCCTGCGCTACGAGATCAACCAGGCGGGCGGCAGCTTTTGGGATGGTGTCGGGCACTATCACTCGCGCACGCCGCAGTACAAGTATCAGTACATCGAGCGCGTCTATCGCAACTCGATGAAATTTTGAGGATGACGCATGAGTGCAACGCAAGGTAAGCGCGACGACATGGGCCTCGTGTATCTCGGGATGCTCGGGCTCGCAGCGGGCTTCTGCTGGTTCATGTGGTACTCGTCGCATGCCGACATCGTGTACTACGGCCTCAAGCTCGCGTGGTATCAACTGTCGGCGCTCGATTGGCCGTTCATGCCGGATGCGATCCGGCGATGGAAGCAGGAGGTCGCCTATCTGGCCATGCGCCCAGCGACTGTGTCATTCGATCAGTTTCTCTCGATGATGAACCGGGCTGGCTACCTGTTCGTGTGGATTCCGATCTTGCTGGCGATCCGGGGCATCAAGCTCGCGGTGAAGCACAAGGCGAACCTAACTCGGCGAAAAGTCACGGTACAGACGCTGCCGTGGATCATGTCGAATCACTCGCCGGCGATCATCCCGTCGCTGTATTACGGCGACAAGGACACGTTGCTGCTGAACGTCGATCCGGAGGAACACCGGAGCTCGATCAATCCAGAGGAATGGGTCGAGCAGCACGGTCTGCTGGTGAACGGCGTACTGGACCGCGAGCGCTGCCGAGCCCTGTTTGTTGCGGATCTCGGTCAGCCCGTGAAGTCGCTGGACGAGCTGAAACCGCAGGAGAAAGCGATGTTCGCGATCTTCGGCACGCGGCTGCTCGCCGACGGGAAGGATGGCGGTAAGGCGCAGGATCTGCTCGATGCGCTGAACCGTTCGTGCCACAAGCATACGTGGAACGGTAAGAAGGGATACCCCGACCTGTCGATCGCGAACAAGCCGTTCGCGAAATATGCCCAGCATCCCGAAGCGCAGCGATGGCTCGAAAAGCATCCCTACCCGCGCACGCTGTTGCACGCCATGCACAAGGCGGCGCAGGGCTCGGGCAAGCTGCCGTCATCCCATTTCCGCTGGCTCAAGGGTATGGACCGGGGACTCTGGTACGCCCTCAACACCACGGGCCGCAAAACGCCCTTTCTCGAATCGGCCGCAGTCTTCACGCAGACCCTGTGGGAAGACTTCGCGTTTGACAGCGGCTATCGGCTCACCGAGCCCCACGTCGACGATGCGGTCGATGGCGTGGAAGCCTACCTCATCAAAGTCGGCCTTATGGCCCCGCGCAAGAACAAGGAGTAATCCGTGAAGAGCAACGACATCATTCGGCCGTTCGAGAAATCGCTGCTTGTGCAGTTTGGCAGCACCGGGGAGTTGCAGCATGTCAGCACGCTGCGGCTCGATCAGGGCGTGACGTTCATTCGGTCGGGAAACACGATCGAGGCGCGCTATCACGATGGCGCCGGCGAGGCGTTTGTCGTCGAGCGCTTTTCGAGCGAGCCGCTCGCGAACACGGCGTTTCATAACCTGCAGGCGGCGTTGAAGCGCTATGCACGCGTGCGGCGATTCGCGGGCTACTGGAAAGCGGCGGTGAAATGGGGCTTCGCGCCCCTGACGGTGGCCGTCCTCGCGCTCGGGATCAACATGGCGGCGACGCGCGCGGTGGGCGGCTCGGTGGGCGGCTCGGCGGGCGGCATCGGCGCGGCGGGTGCAGCGCCGATGGTGCCGCTGCCCAGCAATTTGGGCACCGCCGCGGCGCAGCCGCCCATCGCGCGGCCGGCGGTGGCCTCTCCCGCCGAACTGGCTCTCGCGATGGCAGACGGCGCGAAGTCGGGCAAGTACGCCGTCCAGTTGTCGAAGGGCAGCAAGGGCACGCTGTACGTGTTCTCCGATCCGTCCTGCCCGCACTGCCAGGATCTCGAACCGGAGCTCGACAAGCTCGCGAAGGATTACACGATCTACATCTTCCCGGTGACGGTTATCGGCGGCGAAGCGTCGTCGCATCGCACGGCGAAGCTCATGTGTGCAAAGCCCGACGCACGCGGCGCGTTGTGGAAGAAGATCGTGCAGGGTGACGATCTTCCGAACGCCGAATGCGCCGAGGGTACGGATGCGGTTGCCCGGAACGACAAGATGTTCCGCGTAATGCGGTTCCTCGGCACGCCGACCATCATCAATGCGGCCGGCGAGCAAACGCCCGACTCGATTCCGAACACGGCGGACGCGATCAATCAGTGGATGTCGACCGCGACGACGGCAAGCAAGTAAGGGGCAGCATGGCCAAGTACATCCGGTTCGGCGATGACTTTCTGGACCGTCTCCGAAGCGAGACCGATCTGCCGGCGCTGATTGAACGTGACGTGAAACTCAAACGCGCCGGTCAGAGCTTTGTCGCGTGTTGCCCGTTCCACGAAGAGAAGACGCCTTCATTCCACGTGTCGCCCGACAAGCACACGTATCGGTGCTGGGGATGCGGTGCGCGCGGCGATGCGATCGAGTGGATGCGGAACAAGCATCACATGTCGTTTCACGACGCTGTGGTGCATCTGGCCGGGGTCTGCGGCATTCCCCTGCCCGTCGAGGATCGGGACAGCGACGAGGATAAGGCGCAGCGCAAGCGCCTCGCCACGCTCTATCAGGCGCTGAAAGAGGCCGCGCGGGTGTTTTCGCGTGGCTTGGCGAAGAGTCCGGCCGCGCGCGCCTACCTCGAGGAGAAGCGCGCACTGACGGCCTCGACGATCGATCGCTTCGGGTTGGGCGTTGTCGCGAAGGGCGTCGTCGAGCTGATGGCTGGCTCGACGAGTCGCGATGCGCTGCTGGCCTCCGGGCTTGCCGCGCAACGCGACGACGGCGAGATCTACGACCGCTTTCGCCATCGCATCATGTTCCCGATCCATAACGAAACCGGAAACCTCGTCGGGTTCGCCGGTCGTTCGATGATCGAGAAGCCCGACAAGACGCCGAAGTACATCAATTGCCCGGAGACCGAGATCTTTCACAAGGGCCGCGAGCTGTACGCGCTGCATCTTGCGAAGCCGGCGATCCGCAGCGGGCGAGTTGCCGTGATCGTGGAAGGCTATTTCGACGTCATCAGCCTGCACCAGGCCGGCGACGAGCGCGCTGTCGCGCCGATGGGCACGGCGCTGACCAACCTGCAGGTGCGCCGGCTACTGGTCCACGCGGACACGATCGTGTTCGCGTTCGACGGCGACGCGGCGGGACGCAAGGCCGCGCTCGCGGCCGCAGCCGTGCTGCTCGACGAGATGAAGGACGGCAAGTCGGCGCGCTTCCTGTTTCTTCCCGACGACGAAGATCCCGATAGCTTCGTGCGGTCGCACGGACTTGAAGCATGGCACGCCGCGACGGAACAGGCTGTGCCTCTGAGTGCGTTCCTTGCCGACTACGTGGCTCACGGGCTCGACCGAAACGTGCCAGAAAGTCAGGTCAAGGCCGCCGAGAAGGCAAAAGCAATCCTCGCGCGAATCCAGCACGCCGAGCTGTTCGGCCGTGCAATGAAGGCGAAGCTCGAGGAAATCATCGGCGTCGCATTGGACTGACGGGACGATCTTTCATGGCACACGAATATCTGTTGAAGCGGGAGGCAGTCTGATGGCATTGGACCCGAATCACGAGATCGACTCGGCGAGACTGACAGTCGACACCCGCAGCGCCGAGCAGCGGTTTTTCGCTGCGCTCTACCGGCCGTCGACGTTCCGCAACTTCCTGGTGCTGTTCATCGGCCTGCAGGTCTATCTGCCTGCGCTGTGGCCGGTATGGGTCATTCTGCTCTGGATGATGGTCATGTCGTTTCAGGACCAGAAATTCCAGATGCCGCTGCGCATGCCGAAAGATGTCGGCGGGCTCGATCGTACCGACTACTACGAGGAACTCGTCGAAGAGAACATGCTGTGGGGCTTCGTGCGACGCTCGAAGACCCTGCGCAAGTATCTCGTCGCCGGCGGCATTCTCTATCTTGGCTTCCTGCGATCGCGCAACCTGCACGATCAGGGCCGTGAACTCTGGTTGACGAACTCGGACGCGCGCACGCACATGTTCGAGGTCGGAACCACGGGTAGCGGCAAAAGCGAAGGGTTGATGGGCACGTTCCACAACGCGATTTGCTGGGGCTCAGGGGCCTGCTATGGGGACGGCAAGGCGGACTCGAATCTCGCCTTCTGCTTATGGTCGTTGTCGCGCCGTCACGGCCGCGAGGATGACTTCCTGATCCTGAATTACCTCACCGGTGGCATGGACCCGTTCCAGCGCATCGTGGACGAAGAGCTCGGCCGCTTTGCTGGCCGTGCGGTGCTCGCGCAGTCGAACTCGATGAACTCGTTCGGCGACGGCTCTGCCGACTTCCTGCTGCAATTGATGGCATCGCTGCTGCCGCGTGCAAGCGGCGACGGCGCGCAGTGGCAACAGAAGGCGCTGAACATGATCGACGCCCTGCTCCGCACGCTCTGCTACAAGCGAGCGAAGGGCGAGCTGGACATTTCGATTGGAGTGATCCGCCATTACCTCGCGCTGCAGAACCTAGTGCAGTTCTATATCGAAGGCCGCGAAGGCAAGATCCCCGAACTGGCGTTCCTGCCGATCAAGGCGTACTTCGAGACCGGCCTGCCCGGTTTCAACCCGGCGCAGGCGCACGATCCTACGCAGTGGGACCCGGAAGTGTTCAACCAGCACGGCTATCTGACCGGGCAGTTCGCTCGCACGCTGTCGATGATGATGGACACGTATGGCTTCATCTTCGCCGATAAGTACCCCGAGATCGACATGCTCGACGTGCTGCTGAACAACCGGCTGCTCGTCGTGATGATCCCTTCGCTGGAGAAATCGGCGTCTGAGGCAGCGTCGCTCGGCAAGCTGTACATCTCGTCGATCCGCTTGATGATGGCGCAGAACCTCGGCTACCGGCTCGAAGGCACGAAGGCGGAAGTGCTGGATGCGAAGGCAACGAACGCGCCGAACCCGTCGGTCATCATCAGCGACGAGCTTGCCTATTACTTCGCCGAGGGCATCGCGGTCATGTTCGCTCAGGCCCGTTCGCTGGGCTTCATGATGATTGCCGCGGTACAGGACGTGCAGGGCCTCAAGCGCGGGGAGGCAAGCGAAGAATCGGCCTCGATGATCGCGAACACGAAGGTGAAGTGGACGCTCGCGCTCGAGGACCCGGAAGACACGTTCGAGCTCATCAAGAAAGCCGGTGGCGACGCGTATTTCAGCGTTCTGTCAGGTCACGATGCGACGATGGGCACGTTCACGACGTCGAACCAGGCGCAGGCGCAATCGAGCGTCGAGCGTCGCGAAAAGATCACGCTGAACGAGCTGAAGAAGCTCAACGCTGGCGAAGGCATGGTGATCTTCAAGGACGCCGTGGTGCCGTGCGCGTCGTACTACATCCCGGACGAGCACAAAAAGACGTCGAAGCTCCGGGCGCGTATCAACCGCTTCCTGCAGATCGAACGGCCGCAGTTCAAGCGTCTGCCGCGTAGCGCCGAGAAGGTCAGCAGCGCAGACGTGCATTCGGCCGACTACATCTTTGCGCAGCTCCGTCGGAGCGAGAAACCGTATTACCCGTCGCTGGACGATCCGATCCTGTCGGCGGTAGTGGGTGCGGTCGCCCACATGAACGACATCCAGCGCTTCGAGGTTACGCCGACGGAGCGCGGGATTGTCCTTTTTGAAGCTGCACGCAAGGCGATGAAAGAGGCCGAGGCAGCCGGCCGTTCCGGGTACATGCATGAGCCGCGTCACGACGACCCTATCGAGCTGATGCCGATGGATGATGACGACGACATACCCGAATCCGCCTTCGATGAATAAGGAACGAAACAATGTCGCAAATCCTCATAGGTCATGACTTTTGGAAGCTCCGCGAGAATGTAAAACTCCCGGTCTACTGGCGCGAAGCGCAGGTGTCGAATCATCACGTCGGCGTCGCCGGAACGTCGGGCGCAGGCAAGACGCATTGGATTCGCCAGTTCGTCACGGGCATGCCCGACGACGTGGAGATCGACATCTTCGACTACCACGGTGACATTGAGATCGAGGGCGCGAAGACGGTGATGTTCAGCGAGGCAACCCGTTACGGATACAACCCGCTCGTGCTGAACACCGATCCGCACTACGGCGGTGTGCGCCGCGCGGTCAACGACGTGATCGAGGCGATCAACAGCACGGCACGCCAGCTCGGCGGCAATCAAGAGGGCGTGCTTCGACACCTGCTGACCGACTCGTACATGATGAAGGGCATCTTCTCCGACAATCCGCGTTCGTGGGCGCGACGCGAAGCGTCGGAGGCCGAGATCCGGGAGATGATGGAGGCTCGCAACTGGTCAGGCCTGCGCGAGGTGTACCCGACACTGAGTGACGTGATTGGCTTTGCGAAACGGAAGCTCAAGGCGCTGTGGATGGGTATCGAGGACAAGGACAACGGACGGGCAGCGCTCAGCGCGTTCGATGAATACTGTCGTTCAATGGCCGCGGTGAACCAACTTCGCACGAAGCTCGCGAAGAGTGGCGCGAAAGACGACGAAGACATGGAGCGCCTGCAGAAGCGGATGGAGACGGCGAAGGCCAAGGCGTTCGACACGCATGCCAACTTTTTGAACAGTCTGGAGAACGGCCGCGAGTTCGAAGAGGCGATGAAGTACAACAGCAAGGATGTGCTGTTGAGCGTCATCACGCGGCTTGAAAACCTGAATGCGACCGGCATCTTCAATCCGAATCCCCCGCCCTTCGGCAACGCCCGCGTGCGTCGCTACATTCTCAAACCGCTCGCGCAGTCCGAGGACGAGCTGAAGATGTTCGTGCGCTTTCGCATGCGCGCGATCATCCGCGAGATGATGCAACGCGGCGAGTCGGGCGGTAAGCTGCGTCGGCTGATCGTGCTCGACGAGTCGAAGAAGTTCAACGACGAGGATGCGAGCAACCCGATCAACGTGGTCGTGAACGAGATGCGCAAGTTCGGCCTCGCGATCCTGCTCGCGGGCCAGTCACCGGCACACTTCTCGTCCGACTTCATAAAGAACGCCGGCACGCTGCTGCTGCTGAACCTGGCCACGGCCGATTGGGACGAAGCGGCGCGCAAGCTGAAGATCGAGGTCAAGGATCTGAAGTACCTGAAGCCGCAGGAAACGGGCGCTGTGCGGATGCTGGAAAAAGGACAGTCCGCATCGTTCCGCCAGGTGCGGTTCTGACGCTGGGGAGCCTGAACATGATGAACTCTCGCTTCCTTCGGCGCTGGGTCGCCGCTGCCGCGATCGCCGTTGCGGCGCAGGGCGCGATCGCAGCGCAAGCGCTGCCCGCCGGCGCTGCGTATGACCTCGGGTTTTCGCCGGCCGTCGGCCCTGCGAGCGCACTGGACGTCGTGCTGCAGGCGATCGGCAGCGCGCGCTCGTCGATTGTTGTCGTTGCGTACAGCTTCACGAGCAAACCGATCGCGACCGCATTGCTGGCCGCGCATCGCCGCGGGGTGAAGGTCGCCGTCGTTGCCGATCGCGGGCAGAACGCGAAGAGTTATTCGGCTGTGTGGTTCCTCGCGAACCAGGGTGTGCCTGTGCGGTTGAACGACCGATACGAGGCGACGCACGACAAGTTCATGGTGATCGACGGACTTCACGTGGAGACCGGCTCGTTCAACTACTCGTCGGCGGCCGCGAACCGGAATGCGGAGAACGCACTGGTCCTGTGGAACGCGAAACCGCTCGCAGATCGGTACGGGGCCGAGTGGGCGCGGCTATGGCAGGAGAGCGTCGAGCTGAAGCCCGCATATTGAAAAAAGGCCGGATATCCGGCCTTTTTCATGCGTCAGGCGATAAGGCGGCCTTGAGGATCGGCCTGCCCTCTCATCGCGTGACGCGCTCGAGCGCTGCCACGAGCTCGTAGGTGTCGCCGTAATGCCCGCTGAGTTTCTGGCGCGGCAACGCGTTCAACGCGCGAATGACGTCCGGCGCGATCGCAGCCAGCTCGCACAACGACATGACCATCTGCGCGTGGGCCTCGGTCAGCAGGTCGGTCAGGACCGGCCAGATCTCGCCGTTGGGCAAGGTGCCGACGACCGCCCACGAGACCGGCATGCCGCCGTCCTCGGTAGCCCGAACATCGAATGTGGTGAAGTCGGCCAGCGCTGCCAGCTTGTCGAAGAAGAAGATCGGTGCGCGATCGTTCATGGTGT
>NZ_CP120432.1:0-383350 GCF_051125205.1 Paraburkholderia sp. A1BS-2L | reverse complement strand
TGACCTTGCCCTCGAAAAACGTATCCGTTATTGAGAGTGTGTAAAACTTCAGTGACGGAGGATTGAGCAATGGGTAACCCGAGGGCGCGGTACACGCTGGAATTCAAGGTTGAGGCGGTTCGCATGGTGCGTAACGGCCAGAGCCAGGCGGCGGTGGCAAAGATTCTGGGCATCAGTACGCAGACGCTAAACAGCTGGCTCAAGGCTGACGAGGCTGGCAAGCTCGCTGGCGCAGGCAAACAGGTATCGGCCGAACAGATGGAAATTGCGCGACTCAGGGCAGAGAACGCGAAGCTGCGCATGGAGCGCGACATCCTGGGAAAAGCGACGGCATACTTCGCGAAGAGGTCGGCGTGAAGTATGCCTGGATTGAGCGGCACAGCCGACAATGGCCGGTATCCGTGGCCTGTGAGGCGCTGGGTGTCAGCCCCAGTGGTTATCA
The DNA here is from genome assembly GCF_051125205.1 of Paraburkholderia sp. A1BS-2L. NCBI lineage: Bacteria > Pseudomonadati > Pseudomonadota > Betaproteobacteria > Burkholderiales > Burkholderiaceae > Paraburkholderia > Paraburkholderia sp. A1BS-2L. The sequence continues at coordinate 382,908 of NZ_CP120432.1, read as the reverse complement.
CAACCGCAAGGCCCGAGACGTTGATCCTGATCGGCCGCGCCGACGTATCAGCAACGATGCGTTGCTGGTCCACATCAAGGCCGTGCACGCCGAATCCAAAGGCGAGTACGGCTGGCCGCGCGTGTGGAAAAAGCTGCTTGCGCAAGGCATTCGCGTGAGCAAGGACCGGGTTCAACGGCTGATGAAGCTGCATGGCATCAAGGCGCGGACCAAACGCCGCTTCAAGGCCACGACAGACAGCAGCCACAACCTTCCGGTCGCACCGAACCTGCTGCAACGCGACTTCTCGCCGGCGAAGCCCGATCAGGTCTGGACGACAGACATCACGTATCTGTGGACCGACGAGGGCTGGCTGTACCTGACGGTCATCCTGGATCTGTTTAGCCGCCAGGTCGTGGGCTGGTCGCTCAAGCCGCACATGCGCACGGAGCTGGTTTCTGACGCGTTGCGTATGGCGTGGTTCCGTCGTCGCCCCGAGACCGGTCTGATCGTGCACAGCGACCGTGGGAGCCAATATTGCAGCGCCGAGTTTCAGGACCTGCTCAAGAGCTACGGCATGCAAAGCTCGATGAGTCGCCGAGCAAATTGTTGGGACAACGCACCGACCGAAAGCCTGTGGGGATCGCTGAAGCAGGCGCGCATCCACGGCAAACGCTTTGCGACGCGTCGCGAAGCGATGGACGAGGTAATCGACTGGTTGAGCTTCTACAATCATTCGCGCTTGCACTCGACGTTGAATTACGTCAGTCCGATGCAATTTGAACAAGACTGGCACGCCGCACAGCGAAAGGAAGCGGCATAATAAGTGCTCGGTTAGCGGATGCGAAAATCGCGGGCAACGTCAACCTATTGCGACGCTTGAGACCATAACCGGGTGGGTGAATGATATTCGGAATAGCGAGGTGGCCGTGGGCTCGTCGAACAGGAGATACTGCGATAGATACGGTTAGGTGTCCTATCTATAAGATAAAAAACTTTTCTTGAGTACACCGTACAGCTTCCGTTTCTAATGGAAGCGTTCCTTCGAAGCTCTCGCATGGGCCGTTCAGCGAACACTACTTCGACAGTATTACCCGGCAAACAAGTACCTGTTCGAATTCATCCAGGGAATGTCCTGGAGTTGCACACGCCGCGAGCGCTCCAGATGTGCTTCTCCTTCGGCGATCATATCGGCGGCCCTGTCCAGCACCTCTTGCAGGCGCGCCAGTATTTCGCTGTGCCATTGCTCCGTGTCGTCGGCGAAGGCAGGAGGTCTGGCGAGGCTTTCGAGCAGGGAGTGGGCAGTTTCGACGAAAGGCAGCGCACCGTGGTAGTCCTTGACGGCAAGCATCGCCTCGTCGGTTGCCTCTTTCAGCACCCGCAGATGCACTGCTGACGCTTCTTCACCATCCGGCGACGACTGCATCGCAGCGGCGTTGTTGCGTAAATCAGGCGTAGAGACGACATGATCTGTGTGCTCTCAATCTCAGGCGATACGGACGGACTGCGGGCGAGCGAGGGCTACCATGCGATTGAGTACACCCGCACGGATTGATACCTCGGTGGCTTGCGAGCCCGTCGCGCGCGCCCACAGACAGGAGCCCGTGAGTACCTTGAGCCGGTACATCAAGGTCTCGGCGAGCGATCGCCGGTGGTAGCCGCTCGCCTGCTTCCATTCGCGCCTGCTGCTTCCTTCGATAGCGGCAATAGCTGCATTGCGCCAGGTGGCGCCGGGCGTGCGGTCTGGCCACGGCTTCGCTCCCTCGCGCGGCGGAATCGACGGGCTGGCGCCACGCGCGGCGATCTGCGCGTGACAAGGCTTGGTGTCGTAAGCGCCATCGCCTGCGATGGTATCGATCATTACATCAGCCGGAATCTGGTCGAGCAGATCGGGCAACACTTCGCCATCGCCTTCGTCCTGATGGGTCATCAGCGCGGCGCAGATCTGGCCTGTGTTCGCATCCATCGCGAGGTGCACCTTGCGCCAGGTGCGACGCTTGGACCAGCCATGCTTGCGCACCTTCCACTCGCCTTCGCCGTAAACCTTCAGCCCGGTGCTGTCGATCACGAGGTGCATGGGCTCATGGGGACGTTGCGCCGGCAGCGCGACCTTGAGGGTCTGGGCGCGACGGCTCAAGGTCGTGTAGTTGGGTACCGGCAAGCTCGGAAAGGCGAGCTTGCGCAAGCTCTGGGCGAAGCCTTGCAGTGCGCGCAGCGGCAGATGAAAGACTTGCTTGAGACTGAGCAGCATCTGGATCGCTGCATCGCTGTAGACACGCGGTCGGCCGTGCCTGGTCGGGCCAGCCTCGGGTACCTGCGTCAGTACGCCTTCATCAATCCACATGGTTACATCGCCTCTTGCGATCAAGCCCGCGTTGTAATCCCGCCAGTTCCTGACGCGGTACACCCCTTTGGGTTCGCTGGCCTTGCGTTCGTCCTTGCGCATCTTCTCGGGGAAAAAATCGAGAATCTACGCAGCTCGATGCGAAGTTAACATCCTGGTCAACCCGAGCGTTGCACGTAAACGTCAGTCCACCTGGAAGCGCCCCAATTTCTGCAACAACGCCCATCGCAGCGGATAAATGACCAACACGCGACGGGCCGAGCGCATCAAGAAGCAGCGAGCGCTGCTGGAGGTTTGCATACTGCTCGCGCAATCCGGTTTCACTGGGCATGCGGATATCCATTTGGCATAAACCCTTGTTCTACGACCGGCATGTTAGTGGACGCCCAGGAGAAGAGGGTCATAGATCGTCACTTCGCGGTCGATGTGGCGAGGGCTTCCTGACGTGCGGCCACGAACGCCTTCGAGTGGCACTGTTCCGCGTGATTCAGCGCAGCGCGCCAGATAGCGTGCAGTGCGTGAGCCGCCTCCTCCCGATCGCATCGCCGTGGTCCAGCTGCGCCAGGCAGGAGCGCATCGTCGTGCTGCATACCATCGCCGATGCGGCCCGCATGGCGGCGCCCAGTGAGCGCCAGATGAGGCTGTGGGTGATGACGCGGGAAAGCGTTAAATCATCAGGATTGCAAAAATTGTCGACAGCTGCCTCTAATGGGCAAGGCGCCGCACGCGAACCCCCGGACGTTGTGTGCCGCGAGGAACTGGCCGACTGTTTCAATGCAATGGCGTCCTGCACCGAAAAAACCACGCACTCAGGCGTCCACGGACATTGCGGGTACGCAAGGTTCGGGCAGGATCTTCAGTTGATCGAGCTCTCAGCCCCCTCATTGTCGGCACGCGCTGGCCTTGCCTTGGCGGATCAACGTCTACGATCCGTCGCGATCGAACGGCTCAGCTGTTTTCGAAACGACCCCGATGTGTCCGGCAGGCGGGAGAGGGCGGCCGCATCAGCAACGCGAGCTGGCGCGGGTCGGAATGAAGCCAGGTGGAAGCAGGCAATGACCAGCCGGGGATGAAACCTGGAAGGCCGCCTGGTGGAGCAGGGGGCTGGCGCCGTCCCGGCCGTGCAGGCCCGCGTGACGCAGTTCAACTTATGCGTATGCCGCGGCGCGCTGTCGGTCCCCGGGATGCGTGGAATGCACGGTGAGTGCTCACCAACGTTAACGGGCGGTTGCACGGACGAACGCCCAGGATATGCGGGCCCAGGCGCGCTCCGAGTCAGGCGCGTGCGTTCGCGCCCGACGAAAAAACGCCCGCACAGGGGCGCGGGCTTGGAGCGTGTGCGTGGGTCGGGGGCCGCACGCACGCTTAAATATTAGGCGAAACCTGAGAGGTCACATTAAAAAATGACGTAACCTGTTGATTTATATTATTAATATTTTGTGTGCGAGGGTGGGGTCCCGGTGGGCGGCGCCCGGTCCGTCCCCCATGTTCAAACGTTGATAATGCGGGATTCTGTCAAATGCGGGTGCCGCGCAGGCTGGCGAGTATCGCAACTAACCGTCTTCCAGCCACCCAGCTCTCCGCTTTCCTACCCCAAACCCGCCTGCAGGCCCGCAGGCCACCGAGGACGCCAGCTCGTCTTGACCGTCGCCTGTCGACACCCTGAAGCCAGGCAGCCGGATGCCAGGTGAGTATTTATTCGGGAATGCAAGGCAAAAGTTGCCATCGATGCATGAGGTCAAGCGGGCTGCGTGGCGGGGTACAGGCGGCAACGGCGGGGCGCGAGTCTGCCTCTTTCCGGGGCGGCGCGAAAAACGCACGTCGCGTCACGGGTTTCGAAGCGCATGACGGGATGGTCGCATCCGGAGCCTCACGACGTCTCGTCGGACCGCTTGTTCCGCTGACCGAAGATAAGGGGCCTATCCTCCGTCAACGATGCTTTAACTTTCGATACCTAAGTAATGCGCTCGATTGCATTTTTCCTCGGGGCGGCCGTTTCGGCAGTTTTAGCTTTTAGTCCCTTCGTCAAGGAGGCTGAATGCTTCGCGAGGGCGGTTTTTATCGTTTCTGTAATGCCTTTCGCGCTTGCCCTGGACTTCCGCAGAAGGCAGCGCTGACTTCAAGCAAACAGCTGTCAGGGCGTTGCGCCGGATTCATTGACGCCGATGGTGCCGACGGCGCTTGACTCAAGCGCGGGAAACGAGTGGTGACGCTCACGCGCCGGGTTGAACTGGCCGGCCGCCGCGCGGGCATCATCCACATTCAGACCTGCCCCGGGCACCCACCGCCGGGCGGGAAATTGCCGGCTGCAAGGGCCAACGCTAAGATGCTGCAATCCAACCGGCCCCTTTCCGCTGTCAAACCGATCTTCCGATGTCAACGACCCTACCCAGGCAATCGCCACCGTCAAAGGTACGTGACGGCATGCACGATCTGCGTGTCATGCGTTACGGCTTCCTGTTGCGCGAGAATTTTTCCCTGATTGCGCTTGGCTCCGCCATTGATCCGCTTCGGATAGCCAACATGATCATAGGACGGCGCGTCTATGACTACAGCCTGATCGGCTCAGGCGACGAGTTCGTTCCATCGAGTGACGGTATCCGGGTGGTCCCCGACGTCTCGATGGCGGACAGCGCGCCTTTTGACGTGGTGTTCGTTGTCGGGCCGAATCCCATTCCGAAAAGGGGGATTGGCGCCGTTGTGGACTGGCTGCGCAGGCAGGCGGGCAAGGGCGCGGCGCTTGGCGGGCTCGACACCGGCAGCTATTTTCTGGCGCGTGCTGGATTGCTGAATGGATACCGTTGCACGATTCACTGGGAAGACCAGGACGTGTTGATGGAGCAGTTTCCCAAGCTGACAGTTTCCACGCGGCTGTTCGAAATCGACCGGGATCGCTATACCTGCAGCGGTGGCGTGGCACCGCTTGACTTGATGGTGCATCTGCTGGCGAATCCGCCGGGCAGCCAGGCACTCGCGGCGCGTGTGCTCGAATTGCTGGTCGCGGAGCCGCGCAGTCGCGAATATCGACAGCAGACTTCGTTGCGTCAATATATCGGCGCGGAGCATGAGAAGCTCGACGAGGCATTGCAAATCATGGAAAGCAACGTCGAAGAGCCGATTGCCGTGCCGGAGATTGCGTCTCATCTGCGGGTCTCGCAGCGGCAACTCCAGCGCTGGTTCCAGGAGCGCCTTGGCAAATCGCCAGCTGAGGCGTACCTCGAGATTCGTCTTCTGCGCGCCCGGCAGCTTCTGTACCGCACGGCAACTTCGCTTGAGGACGTGTGCGCGCGCACCGGTTTCACGTCGACGACCCACTTCTCCACGCGCTACAAGGCGCAATTCCAGATCTCCCCGATCGCCGACCGGCGTCGCTATCAGAACGCGCTGTAGCCATTCAGAGATCGCGGCAGGATACGCCCGTCGCGTATCGGCACTAAAAATTGACACAACCTCGGCGTACGGCGCCGAGGCGTGCAAGCGCAGGCTCTCCACACACGCAGGCAAGCGAACGATCGATTTCATGGTTAACCCGATTTGGCCAATTCGGGAACGACGTTGTCCATTTCGGAAATTCTCCAAATTCCCGAACTTCTAACATCTGCTCACACCCACCACGCTTTTTCACCCAGGAGCGAGCACATGAAGATGGAGAACCTGATTCGAATCGAGAATGGCGAGAAGGTGAAGCACACCTTTTCCGATGCGGAGTACGCAATCCGCCAACGCAAGCTGCGCGAGCTGATGGCGCGCGAGAATATCGACGCGGTGCTTTTCACGTCGTATCACAACATCAACTACTACTCGGACTTTCTCTACTGCTCGTTCGGCAGAAAGTACGGTCTCGTGGTTACGTCGTCCAAGGTCGTCTCGATCTCGGCCAACATCGACGGCGGCCAGCCGTGGCGGCGTACGGTCGGCGACTACAACGTGGTCTATACAGACTGGCAGCGCGATAACTTCTTTCGCGCCGTGCAGGGCGAGATCGACAACAAGGGCCGTGTGGGCATCGAGTTCGATCATGTGCCCGTCGAAGTGCTCTCGAAGCTGAAGGCGGCGCTGCCGTCGGTCGAGTTTGTCGACATTGGCGCACAGACGATGCGCATGCGCATGATCAAGTCCGATGAGGAGATTGCGCTCATCAAGCATGGCGCGAACGTGTGCGATATCGGCGGCGCCGCGCTCGCGGCGGCGGTGCGCGAAGGCGTGCCCGAGCACGAGGTTGCGCTCGCCTCCACGCAGGCGATGGTGCGCGAAATCGCGCGCCGTTTTCCCGATTCGGAATTAATGGACACGTGGACGTGGTTCCAGTCGGGCATCAATACCGATGGCGCACACAATCCGGTCACGACGCGCAAGGTGCAAAAGGGCGACATTCTCAGCCTGAACTGCTTCTCGATGATCGCCGGCTACTACACGGCGCTGGAACGCACGATGTTCTTCGATCATTGCCCCGACGAGCACCTGCGTCTCTGGAAGGTTAACGTCGAAGTGCACGAAGCCGGCCTGAAGCTGATCAAGCCGGGCGCGCGCTGCGGCGATATCGCGCAGGAACTGAACAAAATCTACGCGGAATACGGGCTGCTGCAGTACCGCACGTTCGGCTATGGCCACTCGTTCGGCGTGCTGTCCCACTACTACGGCCGTGAGGCAGGGCTCGAACTGCGCGAAGACATTGACACCATTCTGGAGCCGAACATGGTCGTCTCGATGGAGCCGATGATCATGCTGCCCGAGGGGCAGCCGGGCGCCGGCGGCTACCGTGAGCACGACATCCTGGTGGTCGGTGAACAAGGCGCCACCAACATCACGGCCTTCCCGTACGGCCCCGAGCACAACATCATCAAGGGCTGACAGGACAGTGCCGCCCCGCGGCGTGCGTCGCGGGTTTTCTTATTGACAGCAACCATCTTGCATGGGACCGGAGCCAGTACTTTGCCTGGAACCCGGGGGACGCGCTTGAGCGCGAGCCCGGGTCGAAAGCCAAAGCGCCGGCTCCGGATCGACAGGAGACGCCAGCGTGTTTTCCAGGGAACAAACCATCGCCGGATTCGATCCGGATCTCGCGGAGGCGATGCGCCTCGAGCGCGCGCGCCAGGAAGCGCATATCGAGCTGATCGCATCGGAGAATTACACGAGCCCGCGCGTGCTCGAGGCACAGGGCTCGGTGCTGACCAACAAGTATGCGGAGGGCTATCCTGGCAAGCGCTACTACGGCGGCTGCGAGCATGTCGATGTGGTCGAGCAGCTGGCGATTGCGCGTGCCAAAGCGCTGTTTGGGGCCGATTTCGCGAACGTGCAGCCCCATAGCGGGTCGCAGGCCAACGCGGCCGTGTACCTCGCCTTGCTCTCGCCAGGTGACACGATTCTGGGCATGAGTCTCGCGCACGGCGGGCATCTCACGCATGGGGCGAAGGTTTCGTTTTCCGGGAAGATCTTCAACGCGGTCCAATATGGTGTCGACGCCAGCACCGGCCTGATCGATTACGACGAGGTCGAGCGCCTTGCGCTCGAGCATCGTCCGCGCATGATCGTAGCCGGCTTCTCCGCCTACTCACGCGTACTCGATTTCGCGCGCTTTCGCGCAATTGCCGACAAGGTGGGGGCCTTCCTCTTCGTAGACATGGCGCACGTCGCCGGTCTCGTCGCCGCGGGACTGTATCCGAACCCGGTGCCGTTTGCCGACGTGGTGACCACCACCACGCACAAGACGCTGCGCGGCCCGCGCGGTGGCCTGATTCTCGGGCGCGCCAACACGGATATCGAGAAAAAGCTCAATGCGACAGTGTTTCCGGGCACACAGGGCGGTCCGCTGATGCACGTGATTGCCGCCAAGGCCGTTGCATTCAGGGAGGCGCAAAGCGCCGAATTCAAGGCTTACCAGGCGCAGACGCTCGCCAATGCACGGGCCATGGTGGAAGTCTTCACCGCGCGCGGCTACGAGGTCATATCCGGCGGCACCGACGACCACCTCTTTCTTGTCAGTCTCGTGGCAAAGGGCATGACCGGCAAGGACGCGGATGCCGCGCTCGGTCGCTCGCATATCACCGTCAACAAGAACGCCGTGCCCAACGACCCGCAATCGCCTTTCGTTACGAGCGGAATCCGTATCGGTACTCCCGCGATCACCACGCGCGGTTTCGGCGAGGACGACGCCGCAATGACGGCGCGACTGATCTGTGACGTGCTCGATCACCTGGGCGACGCGCAGGTGGAAGGCCGTGTGCGTGACGAGGTGGCGAAGCTGTGCGCGCGGTATCCGGTCTATCAGGGTCTGTGAGGACGCCATGAACGTGAGCACCTTCGACCTGTTCAAGATCGGCATCGGTCCATCCAGTTCGCACACCGTGGGACCGATGATCGCCGCGTGCAAGTTTGCCGGACGTTTGCGCGATCGTTCCGTGCTTGCTCGTCTGGGCTCGATGCGTATCGAGCTGTTTGGATCGCTTGGTGCAACCGGCAAGGGGCACGGTACCGACAAGGCGGTACTACTCGGTCTCGAGGGCAACCTGCCCGATACGATCGATCCCGACTATGCGGAACAGCGCCTCGCCGCCATCCGCGCGGCGAAGGAACTCGACCTGGCGGGCGAGCGCCGCATCGCCTTCGACGAAAAGACGCAGATTGCCTTTCTGCGGCGCGAGGTATTGCCGCTGCATCCCAATGGCATGCGCTTTACGGCGCTCGATACGAACGGATCGGTGCTCGATACTCAGGCGTACTACTCGGTGGGCGGCGGCTTTGTGGTCAACGATGCCGGGGAGCGGCTCAATGGCCTGCCGGGCACCGACGACGTGCCGTATCCGTTCCGGACCGGCGTGGATCTGTTGCGGCTGTGCGGCGAAAGCGGCCTGTCGATCGCCGATGTGATGGTGGCCAATGAGTGCACGTGGCGCTCGCCCGACGCCGTGCGCGCGGGCCTCCTGACGATTCGCGACGTGATGGCGGCATCGATTGCACGCGGCTGTGCGATCGAAGGCACGCTGCCCGGTCCGCTCAAAGTGCGGCGGCGCGCTTCCGCGGTTTTTCAGCAGTTGAAAGCGCAGTCGGAAGAGTGCCTGCGCGATCCGCTTTCGATGATCGACTGGATCAACCTCTATGCGATGGCCGTGAACGAGGAGAACGCCGCGGGCGGACGAATCGTGACCGCGCCGACCAACGGCGCCGCGGGCATCATCCCGGCCGTGCTGCAGTACTACACGAAGTTCGTACCCGGCTCAGACGATAACGGCGCAGTCACGTTTCTTCTGACCGCCGCCGCGATCGGCCTGCTTTACAAGGAGAACGCGTCCATTTCCGGTGCCGAGGTGGGCTGCCAAGGCGAGGTGGGCGTGGCGTGCTCGATGGCGGCGGGCGCGCTCGCGGCAGTCCTGGGCGGGACGCCGGAGCAGGTGGAGAACGCCGCTGAAATCGGCATGGAGCACAACCTGGGCATGACCTGCGATCCGGTGGGCGGCCTCGTGCAGATTCCATGCATCGAGCGCAACGCCATGGGCGCGGTAAAGGCCGTCAACGCTGCCCGGATGGCGCTCAGGGGCAACGGCAAGCACTACGTTTCGCTCGACAAGGTCATCAAGACGATGCGTGAAACGGGTGCCGACATGAAAACGAAATACAAGGAAACTTCGCGCGGGGGCCTGGCGGTCAACGTGATCGAATGCTGAGAGGAAGACACCATGAGCCGCTATTCGATATTCAGTCTGTTCCGCAACGGGTTGTCGTATCACGAGAACTGGGAGCGGCAGTGGAGGAGCCCGGAGCCCAAGAAGGAGTACGACGTGGTGATCGTCGGCGGCGGCGGGCATGGGCTCGCCACCGCGTACTACCTCGCGAAGGAGCACGGCGTGAAGAACGTCGCGATTCTGGAGAAGGGCTGGATCGGCGGCGGCAACACGGCGCGCAACACCACCATCGTGCGCTCGAACTATCTGTGGGACGAGTCGGCCGCGCTCTACGAGAAGGCGATGAAGCTCTGGGAAGGGCTCTCGCAGGACCTGAACTACAACGTGATGTTCAGCCAGCGCGGCGTGATGAATCTCGCGCATACGCTGCAGGACGTGCGCGACACCGAGCGCCGCGTGAACGCGAACCGCCTGAACGGCGTGGACGCCGAGTTCCTCACGCCCGAGCAGGTCAAGGAGATCGAACCCACGATCAACCTGAACAGCCGCTATCCGGTGCTGGGCGCATCCATTCAGCGTCGCGCCGGCGTGGCGCGCCACGACGCGGTGGCCTGGGGCTACGCGCGCGGCGCGGACCGCCATGGCGTCGACATCATCCAGAATTGCCAGGTGACGGGCATTCGCCGCGACGGCGGCCGCGTGACCGGCGTGGATACGGTGAAAGGCTTCATCAAGGCGAAGAAGGTGGCGGTGGTTGCGGCAGGCAACACCACGACGCTCGCCGACATGGCCGGCATCCGCCTGCCGATCGAAAGTCACCCGCTGCAGGCGCTGGTTTCGGAGCCCATCAAGCCGGTGGTCAACTCGGTCATCATGTCGAACGCGGTGCACGCGTATATCAGCCAGTCCGACAAGGGCGACCTCGTGATTGGCGCGGGCGTCGATCAATACACGGGCTTTGGCCAGCGTGGCAGCTATCACATCATCGAAGGCACGCTGCAGGCCATCGTCGAAATGTTCCCGGTGTTCTCGCGCGTGCGCATGAATCGCCAGTGGGGCGGCATTGTTGACGTTTCGCCCGACGCGTGCCCGATCATCAGCAAGACCGACGTGAAGGGCCTCTACTTCAACTGCGGTTGGGGCACGGGCGGCTTCAAGGCGACGCCGGGCTCGGGCTGGGTGTTCGCGCATACCATCGCGAACGACGAACCGCATCCGCTCAACGCGCCGTTCGCACTGGACCGCTTCTACAACGGCCATCTGATCGACGAGCACGGCGCAGCTGCCGTGGCGCACTAAATACGCACCGACGTTAGGAGAACATGAAATGTTGCTGATCGAATGCCCATGGTGCGGGCCGCGCGCCGAACTCGAATTCACCTGTGGCGGCGAGGCGGACATCGCACGCCCGCTCGACACCGACAAGCTGAGCGACCGCGAATGGGGCGAATACCTGTTCATGCGCGATAACCCGCGCGGCGTGCACAAGGAGCAGTGGCTGCACACCCAGGGCTGCCGCCGCTGGTTCAAGGTGACGCGTGACACCGTGAGTTACGACATTCAGGGTTACGAAACGTTTGGCGACGCCAACTCGCCGGCGAACGTCCAGGCGAAAGCACAACAGGCCGCACAACAAAGCGCACAGCAAGGCACGCAAGGGAGCAAGCAGCGATGAGCCAGAAGAACCGTCTCGGCGCCGGCGGGCGCATCAACCGCGCGATTCCGCTGACCTTCACGTTCAACGGGCGCACGTATCAGGGTTATCAGGGCGACACGCTGGCATCGGCGCTGCTTGCCAACGACGTGCACTTCGTCGCGCGCAGCTTCAAGTACCACCGTCCGCGCGGCATCGTGACCGCCGATGTGGCCGAGCCGAATGCCGTGGTGCAGCTCGAGCGCGGCGCGTACACCGTGCCGAACGCGCGCTCGACCGAAGTCGAGCTCTATCAAGGTCTCGTGGCGACCAGCGTGAATGCGGAGCCGAGCCTCGAGCACGACCGCCTTGCGCGCAACCAGAAGTTCTCGCGCTTCCTGCCCGCGGGCTTTTACTACAAGACTTTCATGTGGCCGCGTAAATGGTGGCCGAAGTACGAAGAGAAGATCCGCGAAGCCGCGGGTCTGGGCAAGGCGCCCGAAGTGCGCGACGGCGACCGCTATGACAAGTGCTTCGCGCATTGCGACGTGCTTGTGGTTGGCGGCGGCCCCACGGGTCTGCTGGCTGCGCATACGGCGGGCCGTGCTGGCGCACGCGTGATTCTCGTCGACGATCAGCGCGAACTGGGCGGCAGCCTGCTGTCGTGCAAGACCGAGATCGACGGCCGCCCCGCAATCCAGTGGGTCGAGAAGATCGAGGCGGAACTCGCGGCCATGCCGGACGTGAAGATCCTCTCGCGCAGCACGGCCTTCGGCTATCAGGATCACAACCTCGTGACTATCACGCAGCGTTTGACCGAGCATCTGCCGGTCTCGACGCGCAAGGGCACGCGCGAACTGCTGTGGAAGGTCCGCGCGAAGCGCGTGATTCTCGCCACCGGCGCGCACGAGCGTCCCATCGTGTTCGGCAACAACGACCTGCCGGGCGTCATGATGGCCTCGGCGGTTTCCACCTACATTCATCGCTATGGCGTGCTGCCGGGCCGCAAGGTTGTAGTGTTCGCGAACAACGACGCTGGCTACCGCTGCGCGCTCGACCTGAAGGCCTGCGGTGCGGAAGTCACGGTGGTCGATTCGCGTGCGCAGGGCAAGGGCGCTATGCAGGACGCCGCACGCCGCCAGGGCGTGAAGATCATGAACAACGCGGCCATCATGGCGGCGCACGGCAAGCTGCGCGTGAACTCGGTCGACGTGGTCGCGTATCAGAACGGCCAGACCGGCGCGAAAGTGGCTGATCTGCCGTGCGATCTGGTAGCGATGTCGGGCGGCTTCAGCCCCGTGCTGCACCTGTTCGCTCAGTCGGGCGGCAAGGCGCACTGGAACGATACGAAGGCGTGCTTCACGCCGGGCAAGCGCATGCAGCAGGAAGTGAGCGTGGGCGCGGCAGTGGGCGAATTCAGCCTCGCACGCGGCCTGACCCAGGCGGTCGATGCCGGCATCGACGCAACGAAGTCGCTCGGCTTCGCCGTGACGCGCCTGCAGGTGCCGAAGGCCGCCGAGATCACCGAAACGCCGTTGCAGCCGCTGTGGCTCGTGGGCAGCCGCAAGGCCGCGCCGCGTGGCCCGAAGCAGTTCGTCGACTTCCAGAACGACGTGGCCGCATCGGACATCCTGCTTGCGGCGCGCGAAGGCTTCGAATCGGTCGAGCACGTGAAGCGCTACACGGCCATGGGCTTTGGCACCGACCAGGGCAAGCTCGGCAACATCAACGGCATGGCGATCCTCGCGGACGCGCTCGGCAAGACGATTCCCGAAACCGGCACGACCACGTTCCGCCCGAACTACACGCCCGTGACGTTCGGCACTGTGGCGGGCCGCGAACTGGGCGACTTCCTCGACCCGGTCCGCAAGACCTGCATTCACGAATGGCACGAAGCGAATGGCGCGCTGTTCGAAGACGTGGGCAACTGGAAGCGGCCCTGGTACTACCCGAAGAAGGGTGAGGACATGCACGCGGCGCTCAAGCGCGAGTGCCTCGCGGTGCGCAACAGCGTGGGCATTCTCGATGCGTCGACGCTCGGCAAGATCGACATTCAGGGCCCGGACGCCGCCAGGCTGCTCAACTGGGTCTACACGAATCCGTGGCTCAAGCTCGAAGTGGGCAAGTGCCGCTATGGCCTGATGCTCGACGAGAACGGCATGGTGTTCGACGACGGCGTGACCGTGCGCCTCGGACCGCAGCACTACATGATGACGACCACCACGGGCGGCGCGGCGCGCGTGCTCACGTGGCTCGAGCGCTGGCTGCAGACCGAGTGGCCCGACATGAAGGTGCGTCTGTCTTCCGTGACCGATCACTGGGCGACCTTCGCCGTGGTGGGCCCGAAGAGCCGCAAGGTGCTGCAGAAGGTATGCAAGGACATCGACTTCGACAACGCAGCGTTCCCGTTCATGTCGTATCGCAACGGCACGGTCGCGGGCGTGAAGTCGCGCGTCATGCGCATCAGCTTCTCGGGCGAGCTGGCCTATGAAGTGAACGTGCCGGCCAACGCGGGCCGCGCAGTGTGGGAAGCGCTGATGGCCGCGGGCGCCGAGTTCAACATCACGCCGTACGGCACGGAAACGATGCACGTGCTGCGTGCGGAGAAGGGCTACATCATCGTCGGCCAGGACACCGATGGGTCGGTTACGCCGTTCGATCTGGGCATGGGCGGGCTTGTCTCGCAGACCAAGGACTTCCTGGGCCGCCGCTCGCTCAAGCGCTCGGACACCGCGAAGGAAGGGCGCAAGCAGTTCGTCGGACTGCTAACCGACGACGCGAAGTTCGTGCTGCCCGAAGGCGGCCAGATCGTCGCCGTGGATGCGCAGCAGAAGGCGGACGGCACCACGCCGATGATCGGCCACGTGACGTCGAGCTATTACAGCCCGATTCTCGACCGCTCGATCGCACTGGCGGTCGTGAAGGGCGGTCACAACAAGACCGGCGAATACGTCTCCATCTCGATGGCCGATGGCCGGCGCGTGAAGGCGAAGATTGCCAGCCCGATTTTTTACGACACTGAAGGGGTGCGTCAGCATGTTGAATGAAACGATGGATACGGCGCCCCTTGCGGAGCGCGCGGCAGCAGCGGTGCGGCTCGAGTCGCCTTTCGTCGGAGTGGCCGGGCTCATCAAGGCCCAGGAAGGCCGTGCGCCGAAGGGGTTCACCCTGCGTGAACTGCCGTTCCGCGATCTGGTGAACGTGCGCGGCGAACTCAGCGATCCGGCATTCGTGGACGCGTTCGCCCAGGTGGTCGGCTGCCAGCCGCCCGCGAAGCCCAACACGGTCGCACGCGGCAACGGCTATGACGTGTTGTGGCTCGGCCCCGACGAATGGCTCGTGCGCTCGGACGCAGCGGTCCAGGCCGGCGTGCTCGAAGAGAAGCTCGCCCCCGCATTCGGCGAGGCCTACGCTGCAGCCGTGGACATTGGCAGCGGCTACACGGTGGTGAAGATCGACGGCGCGCGCACGCGCGAACTGCTCTCGCGCGGCTGCCCGCTCGATCTGCATCCGAATCTGTTCAAGGAAGGGCAGTGCGCGCAGAGCGTCTTTTTCAAGGCCTCTATCGTGCTGATTCCGATGGGCGGAGACCGCTTCGAGCTCGTCGTGCGCCGCAGCTTCGCCGACTACTTCTGCCGCATCATGCTCGACGCCACCGCGTCGCTTGCATCATGAAGATCGTCGACGGCACTTTCGATCCGGCGCTCGATGGGGCACTCAAGGTGCCGGCAGCGCTCGAAGCGCCGCTCTCGCGCGGACGCGGCTGGAGCGTGTTCGTCGAGGGCTTGAGCGTGCCGGCGCGCATCGGCATTCATGCGCACGAGCACGGCCAGCCTCAGCCGCTTGTGATCGATGCGCAGCTCGGCTATCGCTCGATGCCCAAAGAGGAGAGCGACTGGATCGATTACGAGCGCTACTGCGCGCGCATCGCCGAATTTCTCGCGAAGAAGCCGCATACGCGGCTGCTCGAAACGCTGGTGGCCGATATTGCGGCGCTGTCGTTTCGCGAGTGGCCCGCGCTCGATACGCTCACGATCGAAGTGCACAAGCCGAAGATCCGGCCTGGTACGCGCCGCATTGGCGTGTCGCTCGACTGGACGCGTGCCGATTATCGGCAGTGGGCGGCCTGCCAGCGTGACGGATGGATACGGGAAAAACACGGCACACATCCGATGTGCCAATGACGGGGAGCATTCATGAACGGGTCTTCTGCTGACGTGACCGGCAGCACGTGCCGCTTCATCCTGAACGTGACCTGCGCGAGTGCGCAGGGCCAGGTGGCGGCCGTCGTCGGCTTTCTCGACGGGTTTCACTGCTATATCGACGAGCTCTCGGTTTTCGACGATCCGCAGACCGCCCGCTTCTTCGTGCGATGCGAGTTCCATGCCCCCGCGCCGAGGCAGCTGGGCCGTGAAACGCTCTCGGAAGCCTTTGCGCCACTTGCGCGCCAGCACGCTTTCGAGTGGGCCATTTTTGACGCGTGCGTGAAGCCAAAGGTGCTGATGCTCGTCTCGCGGCTCGATCACTGCCTTGTGGATCTGCTGCATCGATGGCGCATCAGTGAATTGCCGATCGATATTGTGGGCGTAGTGTCCAATCACCGCGATCTCGAGCCCATGGTCCGATCTCACGGGATCGAGTTTCATCATCTTCCGTTGACCCCTGAAACCAAATCCGCTCAAGAGCAGGCGCTCGTCTCGCTGATCGAGCGCACGAGACCCGAACTGGTCGTCCTCGCCCGCTACATGCAGGTGTTGAGCTCTGACTTGTGTGCGCGGCTTGCGGGCCGGGCGATCAACATCCACCATTCGTTTCTGCCCGGCTTCAAGGGGGCGCGACCCTATCATCAGGCGTACGCGCGCGGGGTCAAGCTGATCGGGGCCACGGCGCATTTCGTGACCGGGGATCTCGACGAAGGGCCAATCATCGAGCAGGTGGTGGAGCGTGTGGATCACACTTACACGCCGGAGCGGCTGCTTGCGGCAGGGCGCGACATGGAGCGCGCTGCACTCGCCCGAGCCGTGCAGGGCTTTATCGAGCGACGCGTTTTCATCCACGAAGGGCGTACGGTCATCCTGCGCTAGCGGCCCAATGCGCGGCGTTTTCTGGCACTATCCCGGGCGGTGCCGGCGACCCGCGAGTGTTCGGGCGCCCGGTCTGGACAGTGCGTGGCGGGGCAACAGGAATACGGAGATCCCGACCTGGATGCAGTCGAATACCGACAACCCGACTGCCGGGCGTATCAAGGCGGCGCCGGCACATCTCGAGGATAGCGAGTCGTTTGCGTCGCTCTGGCTGGCTGTGCGCCTGTCGCTGGGCAGCGCGATGGCCCTGGGTTTCGTGCGTTTTTCCTATGCCTTGCTCCTGCCGGCGATGAAGGCTGACCTGGGATGGAGTTTCGCCCAGGCCGGCGCGATGAACACGTCCAACGCGGCGGGCTATCTGATCGGCGCGGCCATGTTCCCCTGGCTCGCCCGCCATCGAGCGCCCAGCACGCTGTTCGTTGCGGGCGCCTATGCGGTGATCGTGCTGACGGCGTTGTGTGGTCTCGTGTCCGGCACGTCCATGCTGTTCGCGCAGCGGCTCGTGGCTGGCGTCGGCAGTGCGTTCATCTTTATCAGTGGTGGTGTTCTGGCGGCGCGGCTCGCGACAGCCGTGCCGCGCCGTGGCGGACTGATCCTGGGCCTCTATTACGGCGGGACAGGATATGGCATTGTATTGTCGTCCATTTTCGTGCCGGCCACGGTGCGTTCCGTGCCGCACGGCTGGCAGCCTGCATGGTTCGCGTTGGCCGCCGCCTGCGCGGCTTGTACGCTGTTCGCGCGCGGCGCCGCGCGCCGCATCGATGTGATGGGCACAGGCGTCACGCGTGCGCCAGGCGGTGCAGTCGGGCAGCGGACCGCATGGTGGGGCTATGCTCCCGCACTGGGCGGATATGGCCTCTTTGGCGTGGGGTATATCGGCTACATGACGTTCATCGTTGCGCTGTTGCGCAGCGAAGGCATGAGCCAGGGCGTCGTCTGTGCGTTCTATATCGCCTTGGGGGGCGCAACGGTCGCGTCGGCACGCATCGGTCGCGTTTTCTGGACCGCACGCGTGGCGGCCTCGCGCTGGCGACGTTCAATGCGCTACTGGGCCTCGCGACGCTGATGCCGGCCGTATTCGCCCATCCCGTGGCGGCAGCCATTTCCGGCGTGATCTTCGGCTCGACGTTCCTTTCCGCCGTCGCCTCGACGACCGCATTCGTGCGACACAATCTTCCGTCTGACGAATGGACGCGCGGCATCAGCGCGTTCACGATCGTATTCGCGCTCGGCCAGATCGCAGGCCCGATCGCGATCGGCTGGGTATCTGACAGCGCGGGCCTCCCGCGCGGGCTCGTCTATTCTTCTGCGGTTCTGCTCGTCGGCGCGCTGCTGGCAGTGTGCCAGCGTCCCCTCAAACGCCGCGCCTGATCCATCCAGGCGTCTGCCCGACGCTGGACGCCGGACGCTTCCTGGATCAGGCCCCTTCACACATCGCGCACCGGAACGGCAATGTTGCGGCTAACGCCCATTGCCGGCGCCTGCGTTTGCGCCATGACGCTTTCCGATGCGGCGACAAGGCCGGCGGGTGTTTACCCTTGATGTCGAATGGAGAAAGTCGCTTGTCGCAAATGGAAATTTTCTGGAGGCTACACCTTCTACCATTGGTTCGTGACGCGTCGCGATTCGCGCGAGCAGCGAAACATTGCGGCTTGCGCTGGCCGACGATTGGCGGCGAACGATGCGCGTAGCGCGATGGCCATCGTAAGCCTGGTTGTTTATTATTTGCGCGCGCAACTATTTGTCGCTGCACAATTTCACTCAAACAAGGAGACGAGTTGATGGACGCAAAGGTGAGAATCGGAGATCTTGCATGGCCTGAATACGCACGCCGTATCAAGGAGGATGCGCAGACCATCCTCATTCCGATCGGTGCGCTGGAGCAGCATGGCCCCCATATGTCGATGAATCCGGACGTGCTGCTGCCCACGGCGATTTCGGAAGAGGTGGCGCGCCGGATCGACGCGATGGTCGCGCCCGCAATCGCATACGGCTACAAATCGCAGCAGAAAAGCGGAGGCGGCAATCATCTTTGCGGCACCACGAGCCTGGACGGTCATACGCTTTCCATGACGGTCAAGGACGTTCTGAAAGAGTTCGCACGCCACGGCGCGCGCAAGATCTGCCTCGTCAACGGCCATTTCGAAAACTCCATGTTCGCTGTCGAAGGCGTGGATCTCGCCATTCGCGAATTGCGCTGGGAGGGAATCCATGACTTTCAGGTTGTCATGCTGTCCTACTGGGATTTCGTGACCGAGGAGACCATCGCACGAATCTATCCAGATGGCTTTCCGGGCTGGGCGGTCGAGCACGGAGGCGTACTGGAGACCTCATTGATGCTGCACCTGCATCCGCATCTGGTCGACATGACGTGCGTGCCCCGGCATGCTGCCGCCACGTTCCCGCCCTACGACGTCTTTCCACCGATTCCCGAATGGACGCCCGCGTCAGGGTGCCTTTCGTCGGCCGCGGCGGCCTCGGGGGAGAAGGGCGCACTGCTGTACCAAGTCTGTGTGGAGGGCATCGCACAGGCGCTGCGCGAAGCTTTCGAGGTCCGCAGAAAATCGGCTCAATGAACGTGTTTGCAACCGGAGATTGAAATGGCGAATCATGGAAAGCATGAACCGCGCAACGGTGTCGAGGCGGACAAGGCCTGGAGCGTGGAGCAGCACGGCATAGACCCGATCCCCTTGAAGGATCGTCACGGCACGCCGGCCGAGCTGTTCAAGATGTGGATCGGCGCAAACACGAATTATGTCGTGGTGGTCACAGGTGCGCTTGCGCTTTCGCAAGGCCTGTCGCTGTGGCAGGCACTCGGCGCGATCCTGGTCGGCAATCTGTTGGGTTGCTTTGTGCTCGGTCTCACGACCATCATGGGACCGCGCACAGGCACATCGGGCATCATGACCTCACGCAGCTCGTTCGGCCAGCTGGGCTCGTTCCTGCCCAAAGCCGTGAGCCTCATTTCCGCGCTGAGCTGGTTCTCGATCAACTCCGTGGTCGCTACACAGGCGCTGGAAACCTTGTTGAAGATGGGAGGCTTTCAGAGTCATGCGGTGGTGTGGGTCTCGCTGGCCATCATACTTGCCGCGGAGATCCTGCTTGCGATCTTTGGGCACGCGACCATCATTGCGGCGGAGAAGTGGATCGCTGTGGCACTGGCCATCCTGTTCGGCGGGCTGGCCGCGTTCGTGTTGCCACATACGAGCCTGGCGGCAGCGTCCGCCATCAATCATGGTGGCGGCACTTTCAACACGTGGTTGATCGCGATGGGCATCGTCTTTTCCTATCCGATCGGCTGGGCCAATTTCGCGTCGGACTACAGCCGGTATTTTCCGGCCGAAACGAGCTGGAAGAAGATCGCGCTCGCGGCCGGTGGTGGCCAGTTCGTTGCGCTCGTGTTCTGCGAAGTGATCGGCGTGCTGTTTGCGACCGCGCTGGGTGGCACGCTCGGTGACGACCCGGTAAGCCAGTTGGGCCGATTCCTGCCGACGTGGTTCATCGTTCCGCTCCTGTTCGCGATCATCCTCGGGGGGATTGCAGCAAACGTGCCCAACGGCTACACCGCCGGGCTTGGCCTGCTGGCCCTGCGTATTCCAATCAACCGTGTGACTTCGCTAACCATCATCGCGCTTTTCACGCTGTGCTTCCGGATCGTCACCGTGTTTTACGGGCAGTTCTTCGACATGTACCAGGTGTTCTTGAACTACATGGTGTTCTGGACTGCGCCATGGGCTGCCATTATCATCGTCGACTACTTCATGCGCGGCGGACGGTATAGCAGGGAAGACTGGATGAAATGGGGAAGTGGTGCCTACTGGTATAACGGCGGGATCTTCTGGCCCGGAGTCATCGCATTGATTGCAGGCACCGTGGCATGCGTCGCGTTTTCCAATTCGCCCACCTACGTCAGTCCGCTGATGCACAACGTCCTGGGATGGGGGGATCTGAGTTTTGAAGCTGGACTGCTGCTGGCCGGCTTGACTTACTTCGTGCTCGCGCGTCGTCACCCGCTGTTTCAAAAATCCAACTCGCCCGTTCCGCTCAGCGCAGAAGTGCCTTCCCATTCGATCTGAGTTCAATCCGGCGCTCAAATGCCTGTGTAATCCTGCGACCCGCGTATCGAGCGGGTCGCACGGTAGCGCGAATTTTCACGACGCCTTTCGTGCCAGGCATCGCCTCATATCTGGAGAAACATTCTACTGATGTGCGGTGTGTGAAGTCGCCGAGTCACTAACGTCGTAAATAATTATTCGTATAACTAATTAATTGGCACCGATACCATGAAAAGAATACTGATTGGGGCGATGATATCCGGACTGTTTTCCGTGTGTGCCCATGCACAATCAAGCATCACCCTGTACGGTCTCATCGATACGGGCCTTGTCTACACCAATAATCAACTCGGTCATTCGAACTGGCAGATGATCAGCAGCGCTACCCAGAATACCGTCTTCGGGTTGAAGGGGGACGAAGACCTCGGCGGAGGCATGCATGCCATATTCAGGCTCGAGCAGGCTTTTGTGCTGAACAACGGTGCACAGGCACTTCCTGGCGACGGTTTCGGGTCGCAGGCCCTGGTTGGTATGCAAAGCGATGCCCACGGGACGTTGATGTTCGGCCGGCAGTTCGACGTGGTGAACGATCTCGTGGGGCCCCTGTCTGCCGAATATAACACCTGGGGAGGCAGTATTGCCGCCCACCCGTTCGATAACGATAACCTGGCCTCCAACGCGGTCATCTTTAACAACACGGTCAAATACATCAGCCCGACATATCTGGGCGCGACGCTCGAGACAATGTATGCCTTCAGCAACGAGCCAGGAAATTTTGCCGGCAACCGCGCGTACGGGTTCGCGCTCTCTTACGCGAAGGGGCCGGTCAATCTCGCCGCGGGCTATCTGCAGCTGAACAATCCGGGCGCCGGACCTGGTGCGGTGACGACGAATGACGGCAGCGCTAACTTCATCGCTCAACGCCAGCGAATCTGGTCGCTGGGAGGCAACCTGACCTTTGGCGCTGCCACGGTCGGTCTCGTATGGAGCCACACGCAGATTGACAACGCGGCAGGCGTACTTTCATTTGGCACAGGCACGTATCTCGGGGCGAACGATCCGTCCGCAGGCACGCTGGATGGATCGTTGCGTCTTGACAATTATGAGGTGAATGCGAAGTATTCGCTGACGCCCGCACTTAGCGTGTCCGGCGCGTACACCTACACGCATGGCGCCTACAATGGTTTCTCACCGGGGTGGAACACGGGCATGATCCAATGCGATTATGCTGTCAGCAAACGTACCGATTTTTACCTCGAGGGGGCGTACCAGAACGTTCACGGTGCGCCAGCGAATTCGGTTCTTTCGCATGCGATGCTCAATACACTGTCACCTGCTTCGACGAATATGCAGGTGGCGGTGACTGCGGGCATGCGTCACACTTTTTAGGTGCGGCAGAATTTACGCGGCTGACAAAGTTATGGGGTCCCTCAAATCTTATTCATAAATGAGCACCGTCGACGGCGGCGGAGGGCATCTGGTGTACACCCGCCGTCTGTCCCTGGTATGGCACAGGAAACCTGCTACATACGATTTTTGTAGAGATGTGCGCTTGCTGTGCAGGAGCGCTTTAAACTGGTTGAACACTCAATGGGCGATCTGCCAGATGCCGGCACACCGTCATCGTCCTTGCCGCGTCAGGATCCCAGCGGGAAACAGGTGCCGCAGCAGCGGCACCCAAACACCACTGCAATGAAGGAGAGATTCGATGGCTAGCCCTACATCGTCGCTGCGACTAATGGCCAAGCGCTTGCTTGCTTCGGAGTTCGCAGCCAAGGTAGGCTTCACTGGATTCAGAAGGACGCGCGCCGCTCGGGCGCGCAATGCATACGCTGGGACATTCAATGTGGCGGGGCAGGTTGCAATGCTTTTTTTTCGTCAGCAAGACGGCACATGGCGGCCCTATCCACCGAGTGTAGAACGGCCAGCCATGCGTACCTGGTAGATTTCGGCGATCGCACTTGCCAGCCGAGTGATCGAACGAGTCATACGTGCGTGACTTCCTGGCAAGCTGCATGACGTTTCCAGACGACGTGTATCCTGGAGGAACGCCGCCAGAAAGAACATTGCTGACGTCTTTGATATTGAGATATGAAGACTTTTCATAATAGGTCGATTTCGATTTTTCGAGAAAACTTCAACCGCTCACGGCGCTCGCACAACTAAAGTTGTTAATAGATTTCAACTAAAGTTGTTAATACTCGTCCCCATACCGTCGATGGGTCTGCTTGCGCCAATGCGTTGTGGCACTTCCTGCGACCGTTGCACAATCTCATGTCCGCAGCTACGCCGGCGCTGTTCAGTAGTTAACAAGATTAGTTGAAGTCGTAGATTAGATAACAACTTTAGTCGACGCTGAGGCCTTTGCCATTAACAACTTTAATTGAAATGCAAACCGGCTGTTGCGCTTTACGCGGTGGGCCTCTGAGTTAGATTTTGCATCGCACCGCAGTGTTAACAACTTTACTTGTGCAAGCGCAAGTAAACCTATGGTCCGCACCCAGTTTTGCAACGCCCCATGCTTGATGCGGTGTTGGCTTGCTCAGTTCTATCCGGCGTCGTTGTGGGGACTGCTCCCCGCGCCACGATGAAGTTCGCGCCCGCGGTCCCCATAAAGTTGGGCGGCTTCAGGAGCCTCTTTACTTGCCGGGGTGTTCCACAGGCCGGTGTGCCGCGTACTTCATCAGGTTTCAGTCGTCGCAAAAGCAGATAGGTTGATGGTGAGCCTGCGTTCGTCAGGGCGATCCTGTCGCAAGGCTCGGATCAAAGGCGGTATGACGGGCAACGATCGCCCAGGCGGTGCGAGCCAGCTTGTTGGCCAGCGCGCAAGCCACCACGTTTGAGTGGCGTCGAGTCAGAAGCGCTCGGGTCCAGTCGGCGAGGCGGCCGATGCGCTTCTCCAGGCGGCGCATGTATCCGGCGCTCGCTGTCCACGATCATGCTCACGCTATCGCAAGTTATAGCCCCTCCTTAGGCGCGGTCTCCTAATGCCGCAAGCTACTGCTTTCCCACTTGTCACGCGCAACTAAATCTCGTGTTAGCCAACGCAATTTCGTCTCAGTGAACGCGATCTGGGGCCATCGGCTGGCTCATATCGAGTAAGCAGAGCGCGCTATGTGCACCAATACGACGACGCGCCGCGACGTTGCGAGCGTTGCCTTCCGGTGGACGTGCTACGCGTGGCGGACGGAACAATGACGGAGGTTGCCGCACAGATCGGAATAACGCGTGCGACGCCACATCGACGGATCGTCGCCCTGGCCGGGGCATCGATGTTTGACGCGACGAGGCGCGGGATCGCGGTTGTCGAGTCATTCTCAGCTCGATTTTCAGTCGGCGCGGCGACGCACGGCTGCCGCAATCATTTGTCGACCGGAAGGGGGCATGCATGCAACTTTTAATGCAAGAAGGAATTAGCCAAACCCGTTATGAATCGCTGTGAATTCCCCGTATGTCATACGTGTCGTGGCTGACGTGCTCATAGGGTATGCCCTGGTCTACGTGCGTCGAGATTCGGTAGCATACAAATTTTGAATGCAGTAGAGTGTCCGGCTTGCGCCATTGTCCTAGATCAATTTTTAGGCGCGTGCCCTAGGAGTCTGCGAGTTGCCCACCCCACGCAAGCGGTTGCCCCCGCTGAACACAATTTCTGCTTTTGAGGCGTCGGCACGACTGATGAGCTTCACCAAGGCGGCCGAAGAGCTTCACCTTTCACAGGGGGCAGTAAGCAGGCAGATCCAGGTCCTTGAGGACCGCATGGGGGTGCCGCTCTTCACTCGACGGCACAAAGAGATCCAGCTTACGCGCGCTGGGCTCATCTTCCAGCAGGCCATCGCACAGAGCCTGAATTCGATTCGCCGAGCTGTGACGATGATCGAAGCGCTTGATACCAGCACCGTAACCATCGCGGCAACCAATGCGATGGCGAACTTCTGGTTGATGCCCGCAATCTTCGAATTCCGCAGCCAGCATCCAAACATTGATATCCGGGTGCTGGCGAGCAACTCGCCCATCGACCCATGGCACGAACCAATCGACCTTGCCATCAGATATGGTGATGGCCATTGGCCAAACCTAACGAAAGTCAAGCTCTTCGAGGAAGAGATTTTTCCGGTTTGCGCCCCATCCTATCAGCGGAACCACGGTATTAAGACGGTGCAGGACCTGATCGAGTGCGAACTTATTGAATACGACTCCGACAGTGCGGAGTCGAATTCGTGGGACACGTGGCTTGAGAGCGCGGGCTTTCAGCCTGGCGCTGTGAGAAAGAGCCTGACGCTATCCCACTATGATCTTGTCTATCGCGCTGCCTGCAGCGGAAAAGGGGTGGCGCTCGCCTGGGCGTACGGTGTTCCGCAAGAAGACAGGGGCGCGCTCCTTGTTCGGCCGCTTGACGTCTCTGTCAAGACTGGCCTGTCCGAATACATTATTTACGCGGACAATGAGGAACTCAGTGCGCCCGCCAAAGTTTTCCTGGATTGGCTGATTGATTTTGCGAACCAGAGTGTCTGGGCATAGGTGCCTTTGTCGCCTAATACTCGATGGTTACGTCCGATAGCGGTATGGAGCAGCACGGAAGGACGTACCCTTCGTCCACCTCCTCGTCTGTAATGCCGCCGTTGTGATTCATCTCGACTTGTCCTTCCAACTTGCGAAGTTTGCACGTTCCGCACACGCCGGAGCGACACGCGTTGGGGATCTTGGGTCCATTCGGGAGAGCATGGAGCGCATCCAGAATCGTGGTGCCGGGCGGGCAATTGAGTTCTAGCAGCGATTGTGACAATCGGATTCTGGATATTCCCATGGAGCCTGGCACCTGCTTGGGTGTCAGCTCAGGCAGTTGAAACCTCTCCTGATGAAAGCGGGGTGCAGTGCCCCCGTTCTCGAGAAACAGGGTGCGCATTATGGACATAAACGCGTCAGGCCCGCAACAAAGCACCTGCCTGGAGGTCCAGTCCGGAATTTCCTGGTCAAGCAGTTCTTTGGAAAGAAGCCCGGGGGAGAATTTCGCGTCGACTTCATCCGAAATGTAGAAGTGCGGAGTAATGCCACGGGACGCGCGACCGATCTGCAGCAGTTCCTCATGAAAGAGGATATCGGCGGGCGTCCGTGCAAACTGCAAGAACTGAATGTTCGAGTTTTCGCCTTGGGCATGAATCGCCCGCGCCATCGAAATAAGCGGTGTGATACCCACGCCGCCGGCTACAAGGAGCAGTGGCTCCGCATGGTTATCCGGCAAGACAAAATCGCCAGCGGGCCGCGAGACATGCAAGCTTTCACCGACAGTCAATTTATTATGAAGCCATGTCGAGACGGCACCGGTCGGTGAATGTTTGACGGTAATCTCAAATGTGGTGTTGCCAAGCGTGTCCGGTACGGATGAAATCGTGTAGCACCTGTAAAGCCTCTCGTTTCCGGTATCGACCCCCAGCGTGACATACTGCCCGGCTTCAAACTGAAAAGATTCATGAGATTGTGCGAGAGAGAACTGGAACGTCTTTACATTCCAGTTCTCTCGCCTGATGCCAATGCACAATGCATCGGTGAAAGCGGTCGTCGTCATTCTGCAATGCACTCCACAGCAATTGCCCTCGGCTTACTCTTCAACTCAGTCTTCAACGTGCTCAGATACCACTCGATGAACTCGGTGACGCCGCGCTCGACGAGGGGGGAATATGGGCCAGGCTGATAACCCCTGGAGTTGATGCCTTGTTGATTGGCCTCGACAAGCCGCTGGTCTTGGGCGTTTGTGGCCTTCCAGACCGCGGTGAGATTATCAAGGTCATAGTCTTCGCCCTCCGCGGCGTCCGCGCTTACCAGCCACCACGTGGTCACCTGCGTTTCCGTGGCGCTGAGCGGAAGCAGCCTGAACGCAATGGCGTGATCCGAAAGGACGTGGTTCCAAGTATTCGGAAAGCGGAGCAAGCGTAGTGAGCCGACGTCCTCGTCCAGGTTGGTGCCCAATAGCTTCGTGCAGGCGAGGTCACCGTTCATGGTGAAGGAGACTCCGCGCTCCATTGCGGCGCGGACCATGCGATAGCCTTCGTCGGTTTCGATGGGCTTGTAGGGCAGCCCGTTGGCTGTCCAGCGCGCTTCGTCTTTCTCGCATTTCTGAGCGTATTCGCCGCCGAATCTGGGGTCCGTTGGTCCGTCAAACTCCGAAATCGTGCGCAGAAGCTCGGGGTGGCTTCCGGTGCAGTGATAACACTCGCGATTGTTCTCGAGGACCAGCTTCCAGTTGCCCTTTTCGACAATGGTCGACTCGAATGCGACCTTTGCGTTGTCGAGACCATGAGGCTGGATATACGGCGACACCTGTCTGCGGAATTCCTCGAACGGTGGTGGCGTCACTGCAAGCGAGATAAAGATGTAGCCTTCGACCGATTCGCAATGCACGGGCTTGAGCGAGTATTGCGATGCATCGAATTCTCCACCCATCTCCTTGCTGAACAGCAGTTTGCCATCCAGGCCATAGGTCCATTGGTGATACGGGCATACGAGCGTCCCCGACGAACCCTTGTCGCCGGCGCAGATCCTCGAGCCGCGATGGCGGCAAGTATTGTAGAAAGCCCGAATTTCCTTGCTGCGGTCACGGATCACGACAATAGAACTGGACCCGACCTCAAGCGTGAACCAGTTGCCTGGTTTCGGAATCTGCGCTGCAACGCCGGCGAGGAGCCATTGACGCTCCCAGATCAGTTCCAGGTCGCGCTCGAATACCGCTTCGTCGGTGTAGAACGGCTGAGGCAGCGAGTGTCCGTTCACGCGTGACTCGATAAGGGAGATAAGTTGACTGTTCGACAGCATGATGGTGTTCAGTTTGGTTGAAATGCGTCAAGGAACGTATACACCTGCCGATTTGACCTGCAGGAAGAGGGGCTTGCAAGCCATGAAAACTGATGCCTTGCATGAATTTTTGTTGGTCATGGGCGGGGCCTTGCCGTAACCCTGGCCATCAGCCACATGCCGACTGGTTTGAGCCACAATGCGCGCGTAAGCCAGTCGGGAAAGGCTTTGTGCTGGTCTCATTGCAATCCGTAGATCGCCGGGACGTCGGTTTTGCGTACGTTCTTCAGCTCCGGTGAGCAACCGATGGCATTCACAATTTCATACATTGAAGGCGCCGCAATGTGACTCGCGTCCGGCAAGCCAGCCAGTGCCGGGCCGCAGGCCGCTGTATGCAAATCCGCATGCGGTAGCTCAGAAAAACTGCTTTGACGACGAGATTCCGTGCTCGGATGATTGCCGGGCACCGCTCAAATCGAGCAGCTTTTGCATCCGCTGTGAGTCAGGGCAGTCGTGGCAGGGACCGCACCCGATTCCCGGCGATAACAATCTCGGAGGCGTCATGTCAGGAAATCGTGGAGTTGTGTATGTGGAACCCGGAAAGGTCGAGGTGCGGAGTATCGCGTTCCCTGAGCTTTCCGATCCGGCCGGTCGCAAAGCCAGTCACGGGGTCATCCTTCGGGTTGTTGCCACGAACATCTGCGGTTCCGACCAGCATATGGTGCGTGGTAGGACTACTGCGCCGGCAGGGCTCGTACTGGGACACGAAATAACGGGCGAAGTGATCGAAACCGGCTCAGACGTTCTCACGCTGAAAAAGGGCGATCTCGTTTCGGTGCCTTTCAACGTCGCGTGTGGACGCTGTCCGATGTGCAAGGCACAGAATACGGGCGTGTGTCTGACCGTGAATCCCGCGCGCGCTGGAGGTGCGTACGGCTATGTCGATATGGGCGGCTGGATAGGCGGGCAGGCCGAATTCGTGATGGTGCCCTACGCTGACTTTAACCTGCTCAAGTTCCCCGACCGGGATCGGGCCATGGAAAAAATTCGCGATCTCACCTGCCTGTCCGACATCCTGCCGACTGGATACCACGGAGCGGTGACGGCGGGTGTTGCTCCGGGTGCCACGGTGTACGTCGCGGGCGCGGGCCCCGTTGGCCTTGCTGCAGCGGCATCTGCGAGGCTCATTGGTGCCGCGGTGACTATCATTGGCGATGTAAATCCCAAACGGCTGGAGCATGCCAGACGCGTTGGCTTCGAGACGGTCGATCTTTCTGAAGATGCTCCGCTAGCAGACCAGATTGCCAATTTGCTGGGCGAGCCCGAAGTCGATTGCGCCATCGATTGTGTTGGTTTCGAAGCACGCGGACATGGGCACGCGGGATCTCAGGTCGAGGCTCCGGCGACAGTGCTGAACTCGCTGATGGAGGTCACGCGAGTCGCCGGAAAGATTGGCATTCCAGGCCTGTATGTGACTGACGATCCTGGCGCGAGCGATACAGCAGCACAGAAAGGCAGCCTCTCCGTTCGACTTGGGCTTGGTTGGGCGAAGTCGCATTCCTTCTTCACCGGGCAAACCCCTGTCATGAAGTACAACCGAAGCCTGATGCAGGCAATCCTCTGGGACCGCCTGAATATCGCAGATGTAGTCAATGTCACTGTCATTGGCCTGGACCGGGCGCCAGACGGATATGCCGAATTCGATTCGGGCGTGCCGAAGAAATTTGTTATAGATCCGCACGGCAGCCTTAAGGCTGCCGCATGACCTGCTCGAATCTGACTGGATGAAGCCAACGTCTGCATAGGGTCTCAACATTGCGACAAGGCAAGCCTTGTGACGTTACATAAATTGACGCCGGTCATAGGCCGGCGCGTTCTCGAAAAGAAATCGTGGTGGGTTCGGGGTGCAGGAATTCCTCCAGGTAAAGCGCACTCCAGAAGAACGCAGCCGATGCAGCAGTGGTGTCTTGTGCGGTCCGGTTGGCCCCTCAAGCGGGGCGCGCAACGAAACGCCAGCACTCCATCTGCGAGACATCGCAACGGCTTATCGGGCACCAGTCGACTCCGGTTCGTTTGTAGGCACCAGGGGCACTGGCCCCTGTAAACGGACGGTCGTGCCGGTGCCGCCTACACACAGCTTTCAGCCTTCACGCGTAAGGTCGACAAACGGACCATATGCTATCAACGATAGGTATCCGTCAGGAGGGATCTTGCCTGTTCGTGCACATTCTATATCCGTCAAGCTCACACTGATATTTGGCGCCGCTCTGACCATAACGATCATTGCGATTACCTTGTTTGCGACGTTCAATGTCCGCCGTCTGGCAGAACAGAACTTCAACGAATCGAGCATAGGCCACATCCGTCAGATCGACATGAGTTTGAAGGACATGTTTAGACTGATGCGCGATAACGTGATGTTCGTGTCGAACACGCCTTTGGTGCAGTCCGCAGACGAGACGGTGACGAATTACCTGATGCATGGCGGTGCGATGACGCCCGACAAGAATGGGGGTGTCGAATCACAGATATATTCTTTGTTCAAGGAGTTCGGCGAGAGCCACGCGGATTTGCGCTACGTCTACCTCGGAACGCGGTGGGGCGGTTATATCCAATGGCCGCAGAGCAATCTGAACACCAGGTATGATCCACGTGATCGTCCATTTTATGAGAAAGGCATCCAGTCACAGGGGGAGGTCCGTCGCACTCCTGCATACAGGTCATTTGGGGATGACAACGGGGCCGTCATCAGCTTTGTGCGTCCTGTCCGGAATGCACAGGGTCAGCCAACAGGTGTCTTTGGCATGGACATCTCGCTCAACAGTCTTGCAAAAATGGTTGCGCAGGTCCGATTTGGCCACACTGGATATCTGATGATTGTCGAAGACGGTGGGAACGTGCTCGTCGACCCGCACAACCCCGCAAACGCCTTCAAATCGATAAAGGAACTCGGTGGCGGCTATCGCGACCTCGCGCAGACCGCCAACGGCGCACGCTCGGTGGAACTGGATGGCATCCGTTACGACAGTGTTGTTTATACGTCGCCCGACCTAGGGTGGAAATATATCGGTTTGATTCTGCGCTCGGAAATGATGGCCGCGGCAAACCGCCTGACCCTCGCCCTGACGTTCGGTGGCGTCCTTTTGATCATCGGATCTCTTCTTTTGACAATCGTGTTGGGGCGCCGGCTGACTGAACCACTTCGGCAACTGGCGGACGGAATGAAGGAGATAGCGTCTGGAGACGGAGACTTGACCCGCCGCCTTCCCGTAACGAGTGGCGACGAAGTCGGAATATTGGCCATGCAATTCAACGCGTTCGTCGAGAAACTCAACCGAGTGCTGCTCGACGTCCGTGCCAGCAGTGAGACCGTACGAATCTCCGCGAGTGAAATCGCGGCAGGCAACGCAGATCTCTCTCAGCGAACTGAGCAGCAGGCCTGCGCACTTGAGGAAACGGCGGCCAGTATGGAGCAGCTAACGTCGACAGTAAGGAACAATGCCGACAATGCGAGGCAAGCAAGTGCGCTCGCTGTTGAAGCGACCGATGTGGCGCACTGCGGCAATGACGTCGTCGAACGGGTTGCGCACACAATGAGCGCGATTACCAAGAGTTCCGGTCATATCGCAGAAATTACGACGTTGATCGAAGGTATCGCGTTCCAGACCAACATCCTCGCACTTAACGCCTCGGTAGAAGCGGCTCGGGCGGGCGAGCAGGGGCGGGGCTTTGCGGTCGTCGCGGGTGAGGTACGCAGCCTCGCACAACGCTCGTCCGTCGCAGCGAAGGAGATTAAGGAGCTGCTCGATTCGTCGGTGACCAGGATTCAGCAGGGTTTTGTTCTCGCTGGCGAGGCGGGACAGACGATGTCGGAGATGACACGTGCGGTCAGCCGGGTGGCGAGCATTACGGGTGAGATCGCCTCGGCGTCGGATGAGCAGAGCCGGGGTATCGAGCAGGTGAATTTTGCAATCGCTCAGATGGACGATGTCACGCAGAAGAACGCGGCACTTGTTGAGGAGGCGGCAGCCGCATCGCGTTCGCTGGAACGAGAGGGGCGTCAACTGAATGAGGTTATAGCTGGGTTCCAGTTGCGACATCCCGACTAGCAGGTCGTTGGATCGACGCGCGGCGGAGTTCGCCTTGCAGGTGAGAACGTAGGCAGATCTGTACGCCACGCTTAAACGTGGCGAACAGTTGCGCGGAACGTGTGCTTCATCGTCTGAAGTTGACCTGATAGATAGCAAGTACATCGATTTCAGCTCCAATCTTTACCGGGGATGACTACACGTCCGATCCCTTCCATTTGCACTCTGGTATGGGTTTTTGATCCGTGCGTGGTTGCTTCTTATTTCGCTCAATTTATTAGGAATGCGATTGAATTGAAGGATCTTGAAAACAACGTCGTATGTGGAACAAATGTTTTCTGAAATTGCAAGGGAATAAGTGGTCTATCTGATCCCGCTGCATGCGTTGAAGTCATGCTGTGGTGAACAATATTTCGGTTTCTCTTGTCGTGCACGCTTCCTATAATCGCCACACATAAACCGATGTTCCGCACTTGGAACGTAATTGAGAGCCGATCTGAAGGAAGGGTGGGAGATGTCTGAACAATGGGTATGCGCCGGGCACGTCGGCGCGCTGTCGGAAGACACGCCAATGGAGTTCAAGCGGACCGATGGCGTGGAGATCGGAATCTATCGTGTCGGTGACGAGGTGTACGCGCTAGAAAACGTGTGCCCACATGCCTATGCACTGTTGACGCAGGGATTCGTCGATGAAGGCACGGTCGAATGCCCGCTACACGAGGCGGTATTCGACATCAGAACAGGCGAGTGCCTGAAAGGACCGGGTGGTCGCGGGCTGAAGCAGTACGCCGTGCGCCTCGCCGGCGAGGAAATCCAGATCAAGGTGGAATGAATGAAAGAAGCAATCCTGAACTTCAATCCTTTTCTGAAGCCGTGGCTAGCGTCGTCGCCGAATAACGTTGCGGGCAAGGGCGAGATTGAAATCCCGGGTGAAGTGGAGAACCGCATCTGGCAGACGCGGAAGGCCGAGCCCACGGAATATGAGAACGATTTCGGTGACGCGCTCGAACGCGTATTCGAGACCGGCGCGGTCGAATTGGACGATGTCGTCGCGGGCCTGAACCGCATCGGCTTTCGCACGATGGACGGCGCGTCGTGGACCGTCGAGCGCTTCCGCGCAGATATTGCCTCGCTCGCGAAATGACCGCGAGACGCGTCGACCCGCCGACAACCGCATCCGGAGCACACTGATGACGTCCCCCGCAGAACACGCAACCCAACATGACCCGGTCCGTAACTACCTCGACCGCGGCATCAAGAACTACTGGTATCCCGTCGCGCCGAGCTGGCAGGTGTCCACTGCGCCCGTCGGGCTCACGCGCCTGTCCGAGCAGATCGTGCTGTGGCGCGACCACGATGGCAAGGTCCACGCGCTCGAAGATCGCTGCCCGCACCGAGGCGCGCGTCTGTCATTGGGATGGAACCTCGGTGGCAACCTCGCATGCTGGTATCACGGCATCGAAGTCGATGGCGGCGGTACGGTCAACAAGGTCCCGGCAGTTGCGAACTGTCCGCTCGAGGGCGCGAAGTGTGTGAAGTCGTACCCGGTCCAGGAAAAGGCCGGTGCGATCTTCCTGTGGTTCGGCGACGAAGCGCACGGCGAGCCGGCACCTCTGAACCTGCCCGAGGAACTGGTCGCCGACGAGTACGCGCACTTCCTGTGCGTGTCGAACTGGAACTGCAACTACCAATACGCCATCGACAACGTGATGGACCCGATGCACGGCGCGTACCTGCACGCAACGTCGCACTCGATGGCCGAAGGCGACAAGCAGGCCGACATGCGAGTGCGCAAGACGGAAACGGGTCTGATGTTCGAGAAGACCGGCCAGCGCGACGTGAACTTCGATTGGGTCGAGCTCGGCGAAACCGGTTGCCTGTGGATGCGCCTCGCGATTCCGTACAAACAGAAGTTCGGCCCTGGTGGCAGCTTCGGGATCGTTGGATTCGCGACGCCTGTGGACGACGACCATTGTCAGGTCTATTTCTGGCGGACGCGCAAGGTTAGCGGCTGGCAGCGCGACGTGTGGCGCTTCCTGTATCCAAATCGCCTGGAGGGTTTGCACTGGGCGGTTCTTGAGCAGGATCGCTACGTTCTCGAAAGCCTCGCGCCAAACGCGCGCGATCACGAATACCTGTACCAGCACGACGTTGGGATCACGCGTGTGCGCCGGATGCTGCGCCAGCGCGCGCAGGAGCACCTGTCCGCGCTCGATGCACACCGCGCGATGCGGACGGCTTCGGAGACCGCGAATGGTTGAGCCCGCACCGGTCGTGTCGCTCAGGGGTCTCCGCGTGCTCGTGACGGGTGGCGCACGTGGTCTCGGCGCAGCGTTCGTGAAGGCGCTCGTCGAAGCGGGTGCGCAGGTCGCATTCGGCGACGTGCTGGCCGACGAAGGACTTGCGCTCGCTTCGCAGCTTTCGGAAGCAGCCCATGCTGCGCATTTTTTCGCGCTCGACCTCGCCGATCCGGTGAGCGTCGACACATTCGTCGCGCAGGGCGCCGCGGCGCTCGGCGGCATCGATGCGCTGATCAATAACGCGGCGATCACGAACTCGGGCGGCAAGTTGTCGACGGAACTCGATGTGTCGACCTGGGACGCCGTAATGAACGTGAACGTGCGTGGAGCATGGCTCGTCAGCAATGCGGCGCTGCCGCACCTCGCGCAGTCGGGTCGCGGAGCGATTGTGAACCTTGCATCGGACACAGCGTTGTGGGGTGCGCCGAAGCTGCTCGCGTACGTCGCCAGCAAGGGCGCGGTAATTGCGATGACGCATGCGCTGGCGCGCGAGTTCGGCACTCATGGCGTAACGGTCAATGCGATCGCGCCGGGGCTGACCGAAGTCGAGGCGACGGCCTACGTTCCGGCCGAGCGGCATGCGTTCTACATGCAGGGTCGCGCGTTGACGCGGGCGCAGATGCCCGAGGATGTGACGGGCCCTGTCCTTTTCCTGCTGTCGGACGCCGCGCGCTTCGTGACCGGCCAATTGCTGCCGGTGAACGGCGGCTTCGTGATGAACTGAACTTTTCACTCTGAAGGAGATGACGATGGCGGACGCCGATCTCGAACGCAAGTCGTGGGACCAGCCGGAAGGCACAAGCTTTGGCGACTGGATGGAAGGGCGCGTCGCGCGCTATGCGACGCGGCGCTACGACTGGGACGCACTGAAATTCCAGGCCGACTACGACCCGAAGTACCGCCGCGCTCAGATGCGCTATGTGGGCACGGGCGGCACGGGTGTTGCGAAGGACATGAATGCGGTGCCCGCGGGCGGCTTCACGTTCTCTACGATGGTGATTCCTGCCGGCAACATCGGCCCGAGCCACATTCATATCGACGTCGAGGAAATCTTCTTCGTGCTGCGCGGCAAGATGAAGGTGATCTGCGAGCGGCGCGAAGGCGAGATCTGGGAAGCGATCCTCGGCGAGCGCGACCTGATTTCGGTGCCGCCGGGCGTGTATCGCACGGAAATCAACATCGGCGAGGAAGACGCGCTGATGTGCGTGATGCTCGGCTCGCCGAAGCCTGTTACGCCGACATATCCTCCAGATTCGCCGCTCGCGAAGATCAAGCGCTAAGGCGAGTCGGGCGAAGCTATGAGTGTCATCGATAAACGGGAACGCGACTGTGCCGCGGAGTTCACAGCGCTGCTCGAGCAGTTTCCCGAGCAACGCTGTGCAACTGGCGTGGCTGGCACGATCGGCTACCGTGAGGCCGGCGCTGAGCATGCTGATCACGCGTTCCCCGTCGTGCTGTTGCATGGGATCGGCTCGGGTGCCGCATCCTGGGTGCGCCAGCTCGACGCGCTCGGCGCTTCGCGGCGCGTGCTCGCGTGGGATGCGCCCGGTTACGGCGTTTCGACGCCCGTGCATGGCGCGTCACCCGCCGCCTCCCAGTACGCAGCATCGCTGAACGCGTGGCTCGAGGCACTCAGCATCGAACGCTGTGTGCTGGTCGGGCATTCACTCGGTGCGATCGTTGCGGGCGCTTTCGCCCGCGCGACGCCTGGGCGGATCGCCGGGCTGCTGCTTATCTCGCCCGCGGGTGGCTATGGCAGTTCGCCAGCCGCAACGCGCGAGTCCCGCCGCGACGCGCGGCTAGCGATGCTCGCTGAGCTTGGACCGGCCGGGCTTGCGGAGCAGCGCAGCGGCAACATGCTGTCGCCCTTCGCGAAAGAGGATGCACGTGCATGGGTGCGCTGGAACATGGCGCGCATTGTGCCCGCCGGCTACGCGCAGGCGACGCACTTGCTTGCCAATGCTGATCTCGCATCCGAACTTGAGGGCTTCTGCGGCCATATAGCGGTGGCCGTCGGGGCGAACGATGCAATCACGCCGCCCACCGAATGCCAGCGAATCGCAGCCGCCGCACACATCGAACTGCAGGTGATTGCACAGGCCGGGCACGCAGGCTACGTCGAAGCGCCTGGCCCGTATTCCAAGCTGATCGGGTCGTTTTGCCGCCAGTGCGACACACAACGGAGCGCGGCATGAGCGAACCGTTGAGGGAAGAGGTCGCGGTTGGAAAAAGCGAGGCGAACTATCTAGTGCCGGGTCTTGAGCGAGGTCTGCGGATTCTCACTGAATTTTCACCACGCGAACCCGTGCTCGGTGCGCCGGAGTTATCGAAGCGACTTGATATTCCACGCACAACGGTATTTCGTCTGCTGCAGACACTCGAATCGCTGGGCTTTATCGAGCGCATCGACAGGGAGCGCAACTACAAGCTGGGGATAGCAGTGTTGCGGCTCGGGTTCGAGTACCTGAGTTCGCTCGAGCTGACCGATCTCGGCCTGCCCGTGATCGAGAGCCTGCGCGACTCGACTGGCTTTACGACGCATATCGTCGTGCGTGACGGCCGGGAGGTGGTCTTCGTAGCGAAGGCGCAAAGCCACGCTCCGGGTTTTGGCTCGATCTGGGTAAACGTTGGCACGCGGCTGCCAGCGCATGCGTCAACGCATGGTCATGTGCTCATGGGCGACCTGTCACTGAAGGAATTGCGAGTCTTGTATCCCGAGGGACAACTCGAACGCCTGACGAAGGCGACACCGGAGACCGTAGATACTTTGTTTGATGTGGTGAGCGGACACGCGCTGCGCGGTTATGCGCTTGGGAATTCGGCATTTGAACAAGGTATTTCAGTCGTCACAGCGCCGGTACGCAACCACACGCAGCGGGTCGTTGCATGTATCACGGTGACGGTACCGCGCCCTGAGATCGACTCGACACTGATCGAGGACGGCCTGATCGACAAGGTACAAAGCGCAGCGGCGGAACTGTCGCGGCGGCTCAACTACCGCTCGGATAGCGGGCACACGTTTCTTAAAGCTTTGGGACTGAGATGATAGAGATCGATTTGAGCGGCCGGGTCGCGGTCGTCACGGGCGGCTCGTCCGGCATCGGGCTCGCGACGGCTGAACTGCTTCTGCAGGCGGGCGCGTCGGTCGCCATTTGCGGCCGGGATGGCGAGCGTCTTGCGCGGGCTGAAGCCCTGCTGCGCGACAGCTTTCCGGACGGACAGTTGCTTGCCGCACGCTGCGACGTGCTCGATGAGTGCGATGTCGCTGACTTCGCACAGGCCGTGTCTACGCGCTTCGGCCACGCTGAGATGCTGATTAACAACGCTGGTCAGGGCCGCGTGTCGACGTTCGCCGACACGAACGACGACGCATGGCGGGAAGAACTGAATCTGAAGTATTTCAGCATCATCCGGCCGACGCGCGCATTCCTGCCGATGCTGCGAGACACGCCCGAACCCACGATTACCTGCGTCAACTCGCTCCTGGCATTGCAGCCGGAGCCACATATGGTCGCGACCTCCTCGGCGCGTGCCGGGGTGCTGAGCCTCGTGAAATCACTCGCGACCGAACTTGCGCCGCAGCGCATTCGCGTCAATTCGATCCTGATTGGCATCGTCGAGTCAGGTCAATGGCGCCGCCGCTACGAAACACAGGCGCAGCCCGGGGAAAGCTGGGACGACTGGACGAGCGCGCTCGCACGCAAGAAGAACATTCCGCTCGGCCGCTTCGGCCGTCCTGAAGAAGCCGCACAGGCGCTCTTTTATCTCGCTACACCCTTGTCGTCGTATACGACGGGAAGCCACATTGATGTTTCCGGAGGCGTTGCACGTCATGTCTAACAAAACCACCGTCGGCGAACTGATCGCCGCTTTTCTTGAGCAGTGCGGCGTCAAGACCGCTTTCGGCGTGATCTCGATTCATAACATGCCGATCCTCGACGCGATCAACACGCGCGGCAAGATCCGCTACGTTGGCGCACGCGGTGAAGCGGGCGCGCTAAATATGGCCGACGGTCTCGCACGCGTGTCGGGCGGATTGGGCATCGCTTTCACGAGCACGGGCACGGCGGCCGGCAACGCCGCAGGTGCGATGGTGGAGGCGCTGACGGCCGGCACCGCGTTGCTGCACATTACCGGCCAGATCGAGACGCCGTATCTGGATCAGGACCTCGCGTATATCCACGAAGCGCCCGACCAATTGACGATGTTGAGCGCAATTTCGAAGGCTGCATTTCGTGTGCGCTCGGTCGAAACGGCGCTTGCGACTGTGCGTGAAGCTGCACGTGTTGCACAGACGGCGCCGAGCGGTCCCGTCAGCGTCGAAATTCCGATCGATATTCAGGCGGCAGAAGTGGAGTGGCCGGCCGACATGACCGCGCCGCACATCACCGCGCTCACGCACGACGTAAAGCGTGTTGAGCAACTCGCCGACGAACTCTCGAAGGCGAAGCGTCCGTTGCTGTGGCTCGGCGGCGGCAGCCGTCATGCGCGCGCGCAGGTCGAGCGTCTCGTCAAGCTCGGCTTTGCCATCGTGACGAGCGTGCAGGGCCGCGGCGTGTTGCCCGAAGATCATCCCGCGACGTTAGGCGCGTTCAACGTGCAGCCGGCCGTCGAGAAGTTCTACAAGACCTGCGACGCGCTGCTCGTGGTTGGCTCGCGTCTGCGCGGCAACGAAACGCTCAAGTACAAGCTCGCACTGCCGCAACCGCTGTTCCGTGTCGATGCCGATGCGCTTGCCGACAACCGCGGCTATCGCAACGAACTCTTTATTCACGGCGATGCGGCTGCTGTGCTCGATCAACTTGCGACGCTCCTCGAAGGCCGCATGAAGATCGATCCGGCTTTTGCCGACGATCTCGCAGCGACGCGCGAAGTTGCCGTCGCTGAAACGGGCAAGGGGCTCGGTCCGTACAAGCGTCTCGTCGACGTCCTGCAACAAGCAGTGGGCCGCGACTATAACTGGGTTCGCGACGTGACCATCTCGAATAGCACGTGGGGTAACCGCATGCTGAAGATTTTCCAGCCGCGCGCGGGCGTGCATGCGCTGGGAGGCGGCATCGGCCAAGGCATCCAGATGGCGATTGGTGCGGCGCTCGCGGATGTGGCCGAGAAAACGGTGTGCCTCGTCGGCGACGGCGGCCTGATGGTCAATGTCGGCGAACTGGTGACGGCCGTCCAGGAAAACGCGAACGTGATGATCGTGCTGATGAATGATCAGTGCTATGGCGTAATCCGCAACATCCAGGATGCCCAGTACGGCGGTCGCCGCTGCTACGTGCAACTGCATCAGCCGGATTTCGCACAATTCTGTGCGAGCTTCGGCCTCACGCACTATCGCATCACGTCGCTCGGCGACGCCGACGAGATCATTCGCGAAGGCATGTCGAAGTCGGGCCCGGTGATGGTCGAAGTGGACATGTTGTCGGTCGGCTCCTTTGCATCCGCGTTCGCCGGCCCTCCCGTGAAGAAAGAAACGCCCGAGGAGCACAAGTATGCATAACTCACATGCCCATGCACCGGTCGATATTGCGATGATTGGCTTTGGCGCAATTGGCGCGACCGTCTATCGGACAGTCGAACAAGACGCGGCGCTTCGCATCGCACACGTGATTGTCCCTGAGGAGCAATGGTCTGCCGTGCGCGAAGCGGTTGGCGATGGTGTCGAAGTCGTGTCGTCGGTCGATGCACTCGCGCGTCGCCCCGAGTTCGTACTCGAATGCGCAGGTCACGGTGCGCTCCTCGATCATGTCGTGCCGTTGCTCAGGTCGGGCATCGACTGCGCTGTCGCCTCTATCGGTGCGCTGTCGGATCTTGCGCTTTTCGAGGCACTGTCGAAGGCGGCCGACGAGGGCGACGCAAGGGTGACGCTGCTATCCGGCGCGATCGGCGGGATCGACGCGCTCGCTGCTGCGAAGCAGGGAGGGCTTGACGAAGTGCTATATGCAGGCCGCAAGCCGCCGCTCGGCTGGCTCGGTACACCAGCTGAGGATCTGTGCGACCTGCGCGCGATGACCCAGGAGAGGGTGATTTTCGAAGGCACTGCGCGCGATGCTGCGCGACTATATCCGAAGAACGCGAACGTCGCGGCGACGGTCGCGCTCGCGGGCCTCGGCCTCGACGCGACGCGCGTGCGTCTGATCGCCGATCCCGCCGTCGAACGCAACGTGCACAGGATCACCGCACGCGGCGCATTCGGGGAGATGTCACTCGAAATGAGCGGCATGCCGCTGCCCGATAACCCCAAGACTTCCGCCTTGACGGCCTTCAGCGCGATCCGCGCGCTGCGCAACCGCGCGGCTCGCTGCGTGATCTGACCGGGCAATTCAGGCAATTCACGCAATTGAACGCCCACCTGCGCGATGGCGGGGTGGGCGCGCAGAGACAGACTTGTAGGACCTCTGAAATGAGTCAATTCGATACGAGCCTTGTACCCAACGGCGACATCCTTATCGGCGGCGAGTGGCGGCGTGGTCGTGGCGCGCCTTACGCAAGCATCTATCCGGCCGACCAGTCGCTGAACATGGAAGTCTCGACGGCGAATGCGCAAGACGCGTCCGAAGCCGTCGAGGCCGCCGACGCGGCCTGGCGCCACGCAGGCTGGGCCGAGCTGAAGCCGCACCAGCGCGCGCTGGTGCTCTACCGCATCGCGGATCTCATCATGCAGCACCACGAAGCGCTGGCGAACCTGCAGCGGCGCGACAACGGCAAGCCTATCGCCGAAACGCGCGTGCTGGTGGCGAGCGCGGCGAACACGTTCCGCTATTACGCGGCGTGCCTGGAAACGCTCGACGAAGAACTGACGCCGTCGCGCGGCGACTACCTGACGATGAGCGTCTACGAGCCGATCGGCGTGGTCGCGGCAATCACGCCGTGGAACTCGCCAATCGCCTCCGACGCGCAGAAACTCGCGCCCGCGCTCGCGGGCGGTAACGCGGTGGTCCTCAAGCCGGCGGAAGTCACGCCACTCGCGTCGCTTGCGCTCGCGCGCATCTGCGAGGAGGCCGGCGTGCCGAAAGGCGTGCTTAGCGTGCTGCCAGGAAAGGGCTCGGTGATCGGCGACGTGCTCGTGCGTCACCCGCTCGTGAAGAAGGTGTCGTTTACCGGCGGCACCGACGTGGGCCGCGGCATCGCGCGCATCGCGGCTGAGAAGCTGATGCCGGTGTCGCTCGAACTCGGCGGCAAGTCGCCGACTATCGTGTTCGACGACGCCGATATCGATCACGCGGTCAACGGCGTGTTGTACGGAATCTTCAGCTCGTCGGGCGAGGCGTGCATCGCGGGTTCACGGCTGTTCGTGCAGCGCTCGATCTACGACGCGTTCATGCGGCGTCTGGTGGAGGGCGCGCGCAAGCTGCGCGTGGGCGACCCGACGCGGCCCGACACGCAGATGGGGCCGCTGATCACGGCCAGGCATCGCGAATCGGTGGAGCGCTACGTGGCGCTCGGCCTCGAGGAAGGCGGGCGACTGTTGTGCGGCGGCGAACGCCCGTCGGGCGACGGGCGCGAGAACGGCTTCTTCTACCAGCCGACGATTCTTGAAGGATTGCCGAACAGCGCGCGCATCTGCCAGGAAGAAATCTTCGGGCCGGTGCTGGTCGCGATGCAGTTCGACGACGAAGCGTCGCTGATCGCGCAGGCGAACGACAGCGCGTTCGGTCTTGCCGCCGGCATCTGGACGCGCGACTACAAGCGCGCGTGGCGCACCGCGCGTGCGCTCGAAACGGGCACCGTGTGGATCAACACGTACAAGCTGTTTTCGATCTCCACTCCGTTCTCGGGCTGGAAGGAGAGCGGGATGGGCCGTGAGAAGGGGCGTCTGGGCATCCGCGAATACATGCAGCAGAAGAGCCTCTACTGGGGCTTGAACGACGCGCCGCTGCCGTGGGCGAATTGAGCGAAGGGGAATGACGCAATGAGCATCTTGGGTATCGAGCAGATCACGTACGGCGTCGACGACCTCGCGACGTGCCGGGATTTTTTCGCCGACTGGGGGTTGAAGGAAGTAGCTCACGACGATATGTGCGCACGCTTCGAGACGATGAACGGTTGCACCGTGCTGGTCGTCAAGGCCGACGATCCGTCGCTGCCGCCCGCGTTCGAAGCGGGCCCGACGTTGCGCGAAGTCACGTGGGGCGTTGCGACTCCGCAGGAAGTCGACGCGCTGCGCACGAAGCTGGCTGGCCAGCCCGGCTATTACGCACAGGACAACGCGGTCGGCTGCATCGATCCGAACGGGATGGCGATCCGCATCGAAGTGACGCGCAAGCGCGCGCTCGACATCACCGGCTCGCCGTCGAACGTGTGGGGCCAGACGGTGCGCGTCGATCAGCCGAGTCCGATCTATGCGCGCGCCGAGCCGGTCGAGGTCGGCCACGTCGTGTTCTTCACGAACTGCCTCGACACACAGGAAAAGTTCTATCACGAGTTGCTCGGCTTCGAGACGTCGGATCGTTACCCGGGCCGCGGCGCGTTCATGCGCTGCGCGCCGCATGGCGGCCACCACGACCTGTTCCTGCTTGCGCTACCGAATGGCAAGCGCGGCTTGAACCACGTCGCGTTCACCGTACGTGACATCCATGAGGTGTTCGGCGGCGGCATGCACATCGACCGCTGCGGCTGGCAAACGCAGCTCGGACCGGGACGTCATCCGGTGTCGTCTGCGTACTTCTGGTACTTCCATAATCCCGCTGGCGCGCTGATCGAGTACTACGCGGACGAAGACGTGCTGACGCCCGATTGGTTACCGCGCGAATTCGAGCCGGGCCCGACAGTGTTCGCCGAATGGGCGGTCGACGGCGGTCTCGACGGAAGCACGCGTCGGCAGAAGAATGCGAAGGCGCCGGAAGGCAAGTTCATGACGGAGCGCAAATCATGAGCGAATCGAACATGCAACAGGCCGCGCGCGGCACGGTTGTCGTGATCGGTGGCGGTCAGGCCGCCGGCTGGGTGCTGAAGACGCTGCGCGCGGAAGGTTTCGCGGGTCGCCTCGTGATGATTGCCGACGAGCCGCACCCGCCGTACGAGCGTCCGCCACTGTCGAAGGCCGTGCTTGCCGGAGACGCAAATATCGACACCCTATGCGTCGTGCGCCCCGACGAGTTCGACGCGCTGAAGGTCGAGGCGTGGCAGCCGGAACGTGCAGCATCGATCGACCGCGCGCGCCGCGTGGTGAAAACTGAAAGCGGCCGCGAGATCGAATACGACCGGCTGGTGATCGCGACCGGCGGGACGTCGCGCCGCCTGCCCGACGCAATCGTGAAGACCCCGAAACTGCACTACCTGCGCACTCTTGACGAAGCGGCCGCGCTTGGCGAGAAACTGCGCGCGAGCCGGCGCGTGCTCGTCATTGGCGGCGGCTGGATCGGCCTCGAAGTCGCTGCGGCCGCGCGCAAGCTCGGCGTCGAGGCTATCGTCGTGGAAGGCGCGCCGCGGCTGTGCGGACGCTCGGTGCCGCAGGTCGTGTCGGATTTTCTGCTCAACCTTCACCGCGAAAACGGAGTCGACGTGCATCTGGGCGCTTCGCTCGCGTCACTCGATGTGCAACCGGGCGACACATCGCAGGTGCGTGCAACGCTCGCCGACGGCACGACGATTGACGCTGATTTTGCGGTGGCCGGAATCGGTCTCGCGCTGAATGCGTCGCTCGCAAGCGACGCGGGGCTTGAGGTTGCCGACGGTATTGTTGTTGACGAATGTGGCGTAACGAGCGACCCGGCTATCTTCGCGTGCGGCGACGTCGCGAACCATCACAACGGCTGGCTGAAGCGGCGCGTGCGGCTCGAATCGTGGGCGAACGCGCAGAACCAGGCAATCGCGGCCGCGAAGGCCGTGCTTGGCGTGCATGCACCGTATGCGGAAATTCCGTGGTTCTGGTCCGATCAGTACGACGTGAACCTGCAGATTCTGGGCGATCTTCAGGCCGACGCGGACATTGTCGTGCGCGGCGACCTCGCTGCGAAGCGTGCGACGCTATTTTTTCGCGGAAACGATGAGCAGTTAAGAGGGGTCATCGCCATCAACAATGCGCGGGAACTGAAGCTCGCGCGAAAGTGGATGAGTCAGGGACGCGCCATGGACCGGGCCGCCCTTATGGACTCGGCGAAGGCGCTGTCATGACAGCGGACATGGA
Source organism: Paraburkholderia sp. A1BS-2L (assembly GCF_051125205.1). Taxonomy (NCBI): domain Bacteria; kingdom Pseudomonadati; phylum Pseudomonadota; class Betaproteobacteria; order Burkholderiales; family Burkholderiaceae; genus Paraburkholderia; species Paraburkholderia sp. A1BS-2L. The sequence goes on along the minus strand of NZ_CP120432.1, from coordinate 338,891 downwards.
GAATGTGTGATGGCAACGCGCACGGAAAAAATCATTGATATCAGCCCGGCGATCCAGACTGGTATGCCTGTTTGGCCCGGGGACACCGAATTCCAGGAGTCCGTGGTTTGGAGCATGGAAAGCGGAAGCCCTGTGAATGTCGGCAGATTTACGATGTCGCCACATACCGGCGCGCACACCGATGCGCCGAGGCACTATCACGCTGAAGGTGCATGCATCGGAGAGGTAGAGCTTTCTCCTTATATTGGCCCTTGTCGTGTTATCCGGGTGCCGTCAGGAAAAGCGTCAATCACGCCGGATGATCTTGTGAGTATTGGAAACGAAATTCCCGAGCGGGTACTTATTCGAACGTACCAAAAGGTGGCGGCCCGATCCTGGGATTCAGATTTCACAGCCATCGCCCCCGAGACGATAGAGCACCTGGCATTGCGTGGGGTCAAGCTGATTGGTGTCGACACACCTTCTCTCGACCCCGAAGCGTCCAAAGAAATGTTGGCGCATAACCAGGTATTGCGCTTCGACATGCGAATTCTCGAGGGACTTGTTCTCGATGATGTTCCAGACGGAATCTATGAGCTTGTTGCTCTTCCGCTGAAATTTTCCAATCTCGATGCGAGTCCTGTGCGAGCCATTCTAAGAACATTGAATTGATGATCCCGGACTTCTGGATTTCAATATCTGACGGAGCATACAAATGAGTTGCCCATTCTCAGCAAATCAGTCTGGCACAGAATCTGCTGTCGAAAAATCATGGCACGACGCACAGCTGGATTTTTCAAAGTCCATGAGCTATGGCGATTACCTTCACATCGATGAAGTTCTCAGCGCTCAGCATCCGCTCTCTCCCGATCACAACGAGATGCTGTTTATCGTTCAGCATCAGACGTCCGAGTTGTGGATGCAACTCATGTTGCATGAGTTGCGTGCTTCAAGAATCGGTGTTCGCAGCGATGAACTTCAGCCCGTGTTCAAAATGCTCGCGCGTGTCTCCCGGATCATGGATCAGCTGGTCCAGGCCTGGAGCGTTCTCGCGACCATGACGCCTCCGGAATACACGGCGATGAGGCCTTATCTCGGCTTGTCGTCGGGCTTCCAGTCCTATCAGTACAGGGAGATCGAGTTCATCCTGGGCAACAAGAACGCAACGATGCTGCGCCCCCATGAGCATCGTCCCGAAAGTCTCGGGCTCCTCCAGGAGGCGTTGGAAACGCCGTCCCTGTATGACGAGAGCATCAGGCTGCTGGCGCGCTCGGGCCTTTCTGTTGACCACGATCGACTCAACGCAGACTGGACCCAGCCTACACGTTACAACGCATCCGTTGCCGGAGCTTGGCTGCAGGTGTACCGCAATCCGCAGGAGTTCTGGAACCTGTATCAGTTGGCGGAAAAACTTGTGGACATCGAAGACTCGTTTCGGCAATGGCGTTTCCGGCATCTGACGACAGTCGAACGTGTCATTGGATTCAAGCGTGGAACGGGTGGTACGGAGGGCGTCGGGTATCTCCGCAAGATGCTGGATATCGTGCTGTTCCCCGAACTTTGGCAACTTCGGACCGAACTCTGATTCTCGCTTTCGCCCTCGCAGGCACACGCCAAAACTCAAACTGGATTACTGGAATGTTCAAGCACGTTGAAGCTTACCCTGGCGACCCGATTCTCTCGCTCATGGAAGCGTATTTAGCCGACAAGCGACCTGACAAAACCAACCTCGGTATCGGTCTTTACTATGATGAGGCGGGGAGAATTCCCGTTCTGGATTCCGTCAAGCATGCCGCTTCGATGCTCCAGGCTGCATCCAGGCCCCACACATACCTCCCGATGGAAGGTGACACGGCATACCGGGCAGCTGTCCAGGAAGTCATCTTCGGAAGAGATTCCGAAGCGGTGAAATCGGGACGTGTTGCGACGATTCATTCCGTTGGCGGCTCGGGTGCGATCCACATCGCGGCACGATTTCTAAAAGCCTGGCTGCCTGAAAGCGCCATATGGATCAGCAACCCCACATGGGATAACCACCGCGTACTGCTTGAGTCTGCAAAACTGACGGTTAACACCTATCCGTACTTCGATGTCGAGAAGAACTGCATCGATTTCGACGCGATGATCTCGACGCTCGATAGCCTGCCAGAGGGCAGCATTGTGCTGTTGCAGCCGTCATGTCACAACCCGACCGGAGCGGATCTGTCAGCAGAACAGTTCACGGATGTCATATACCTTTTGAAGCGCCGTAACCTTTTGCCGTTCGTCGATATGGCGTACCAGGGCTTCGGCGACGGGCTTGACGAAGATGCCGCCGCGATCCGTCGTATGGTCGAAGCTGGACTTCAGGTCATTGTGACCAATTCGTTTTCGAAGAACTTCTCGCTCTATGGTGAACGTGTGGGTGCGCTCTCGATCGTATGCTCCGATCCGCAGAACGCGTCGCGGGTGCTTGGCCAGCTCAAAGCGACGGTCAGACAGGTCTATTCCAGTCCTCCCGCATTTGGCGCTCAACTGGTCAGCACCATCCTGACCAATCCAGAGTTGTCGAGTCACTGGCAGTTGGAACTCGGGACAATGCGACGACGCATGAAGGAGATGCGACAAAAGCTGCGTTCGGATCTTGAAGCGCTGGCGCCGGATGTAGACGCGCGCTATCTGACGGATCAGCGCGGCATGTTCAGCTACACCGGGCTGACTTCTCAGGAAGTTGAGGTTTTGCGCGAGCACAAGTCGATCTACCTCGTTCAATCTGGCCGGATCTGTGTCGCGGGGTTGAACGATAACAACGTCGGTTACGTCGGCGAAGCCATTGCTGATGTTATCAAGCAGCGGGCTGCCGCATTGATCTGACAGCAGGGGACCAGCCGAGTCTGGTTCCTCCTTCAACACCTCTATTTTCCTTCCATGTTTCGCGAAACTATCGACACAGGTCTTCCTCAGTTGAATCAACCTTTTTCCTGGGCCACCAAAGCCGGCGGACTTCTTTTCACTGCGCACGGACCGGTGACAATGGACGGGAAAATTTGCGGTGCCGATATTGAGGAGCAGGCCAGATTGACTTTCTCAAATTTGCAGCGAGCTGTGGAAGCAGCTCAAGGAGTCATGCCGGATGTTGCACAGGTATTGATCTATATGAAAGACGCTGGCCATATGCCGACTATCGACCGGATTTATAGAGAGTTTTTTCAAATGCCTTATCCAAATCGGTCGAGCGTTGTTGTCAAGGATTTTGTTCATCCCGACATGCTGATCGAGATCGTTGCGTACGTGGGACTCAGTTCCCACGCCTGAGCGCATGTGCGCCTGCGGTCAGCTATCAGCGGCTGTAGCTACCACGACCGGGGCGCCGCGCTTCTGGTCGGTCTCACAATCGCAGACTCTCCGGCAGCATGGCAAGACGTCCGGACGAGGCACACACCCCGCGCTTTCCATTGCATAGGACGAACGAAAAAGGGGCCGGATATAAGAGCGGGCGCCATTTCTGTAGACAGAGCGTGCGCCATAATCCGGAGCATTCGCCCACTGTTGCGCAATTCGATCTGTGTGGAGGCGAGATAGCGGCTGGGGGTGTGCTGGGGGTGTATCTGGACGTTCGTCCGAATCACCCCTTCGGTTGGCAGGCAGTTTCCTGCCCGCAGGTGATCCCCCGGGCCCAGATAGGTTCACGCCCTCCATTCCACACATTTGTGCATGCTTTGCATGTGATATTTCCGCTTTCGTCGCTTTGTGGAGCCTTCCTAGAATGACGATTCCAATGGCTATATCCGTGATTTCCGTATGAATGATTCTGGAACTACTGCACTGACTCGTGCGGGTGATGCTGTGTGGGAAGTACGTGGCGGTGCGGAAGATACTGGCGGCGGCATCGCGTGGGCAGTGCAATCAGCCGGAAGCTCGCTGGCGTCGGGATTTGGTCGGCTGAAGGCCGGCCGGACACCCCCGAAGACGCTCGATTACGATGAAGTGATTCACGTGCTCAAGGGGACTTTCGGGGTGAGTTGCGACGGCGCACAGCTCGTTGCTCAGGCGGGCGACGTTCTGTCGCTTAGCCGGGGCTCGGTCGTCACCTATTCAGGCAGTGACGCAGAGTTCTTCTTCGTCGTAACGGCCGACTGACGCAGGTACAGAAACTCACAAACGGATTGCAGCATGAATGCTTCAGTATCATCGGAAAAACTGCTTCCTGCAGACGACAGGACGAATGGCTGGTCAGCGATCCTGCCCAAGCGCGTTCCTCGAGAGCCAGCACGAAAGGAAGCCAGCTTTGACTGGCTTGTGGTTGGAGCGGGATATGCTGGCCTGTCGGCAGCCAGACGGCTGGCGACCCTGAACCCATCGCATTCCATTGCACTCGTCGATGCGCAGGAGGTCGGAGAAGGCGCGCACGGTCGGAACGCCGGCTTTGCCATTGACCTTCCGCACAACAACGATCACGATCCCAACAACACAGCAAAAGGTCATCGATACATGCGACTGAGTCGCTATGGGATCGATTCCCTTGAAGAGTTGGTCCGGGTGAATGCGATAGATTGCCAGTGGAGCAAGAGCGGGCGCTATGACTGCGCAGTCTCGCCTGAAATCGCTCGTACACTTCTGGGCGCGACGGCGGCGGAGCTCGATGCACTGGACGAACCGTATGAAGTTTTGCGCGGCGACGCGCTCCACGAGCGCTTGGGCACTCGATACTACGATTCAGCGATCTATACGCCCGGTACAAGGCTCCTGAATCCGGCAGCCCTTTCGCGTGGTCTGGCCGACTCACTTCCTCCGAACGTGCATTTATTCGAGAACTCCCCGGTAATGGACCTCGAGTCCGGGTCGACGGTCGTAGCGACAATGCCCGGTGGCGTACGGTTCTCCGCGCGAAACGCGGTGCTTACGAACAATGCGTTCATCAATCGATTTAAGTATTTCGAAAGGAAACTGCTTCCGTTCGTCCTCTTTGCGAGCCTCTCGCGGCCTCTGACGCACGAGGAGCGAATCCAGCTTGGGGGTACCGTTGACTGGGGAGTTACACCGGCCCACGGTATTGCGGGGGCGACCATACGGTACACGAAGGACTTCCGCATCCTGTTCCGGTATGGGTTCCAGTTTGCACCGACGCTACGCTGCCCGGCATCGCTGCGTGAGCGCATGAAGCGTACTCACCAGGTGCTGTTCAAGGCCCGGTTTCCGATGCTGCAGCAGGTGTCACTCGAGCACTTTTGGGCGGGCTACCTTTCTCTGAGCCTGAATGGCGCTCCTGGCTGGGGTCAACTCTCAAAAAATATCTATGCTGCAGTGAATTGTAACGGCGTAGGGATCGCAAAACAGACCACAGCGGGAGCGCTTGTGGCTGAACTAGCCTGCGATACAGGACATCCCCTAATTGGTGACATGATGGACCTGGGTTCGCCCGACATGCTGCCGCGACGACCATTTCTGGATGTCGGCGTGAGAACCTATCTGGCCGCCCAAAAGTGGAAGGGCCGCTCTGAGAAGTAGCAGATACGAGAGTGAGAAAATACATAGACATGAAGAGCGAGACACATTATCAAACAGCAGTGACGGGAAGCGAAAGTGGCGCCACGAAATGGTGGGTGCTGTTTCTTCTTACGCTCGTCTACACCGTCAACATCGCGGACCGCTATGTGGTATCGACGCTGATCGAGCCCATCAAGCACGAGTTCAAGCTCTCCGATAGCGAAGTCGGCTTCATGACCGGAACGGCTATCGCGTTGTTCTACGTTACGCTAAGCCTGCCATTAGGTCTGCTTGCGGACCGCGTCAATCGCAAGCGCATGATCAGCGTTGCATTAGTTGTCTGGTCTGGCTTCACGGTCATGTGTGGCGCGAGCAGCAGTGCGCTGACATTCTTCCTCTCGCGGCTCGGCGTTGGTGTCGGTGAGGCAGGTTGTATGCCGTGTGCTGTTTCACTATTGGCAGACAAATTTGCTCCGTCGATGCGTGGCACGGCAATGAGCCTCTTCTCTGTTGGTGCTGCTGTAGGTGCGCTGATGGGATCGGCGGGAGGAGGATGGATCGCGGACCATCACGGATGGCGAGCAGTCCTGCTCGTGTTCGGATGTCTCGGCGTTCCACTGGCAATCATATTGATGCTTGGTTTTAGAGAGCCACGGCGCGGCGTGTTTGATAAGCCCGAACGCGAAGTGAACCGCGCGGGTCTCAAGGAAACCTTGCGCCACATTCGTGACTGTAAAGCGCTATTTCACGTAATAACCGGAACAACGGTTCTTACGTTTTGGGGATGGGGGCTAGTCTGGTGGACTCCGTCGTTTCTTGCCCGGAGTTTTCAGCTGAGTGTCGGCGACGCCGGCGAAATCCTTGGCGTGATTCACGGTGCCGGAGGGGGACTCGCAATGCTGTGTACCGCTTTGGTGCTGAGTCGGCCCCGTGCGCGGTCGGGTTGTTCCCAGGCAAAGCTCGTGGCGTTGGTCACTGCGTTGGCTACGGTACCCTCGTTCGTTGCCTACGCGTCGCCCTCACTTTCCTTAACCCACATTATGCTCTGGGTTTTCATACCCACGATTTACGTGTATATCGGTCCCTCCGCGTCCCTGGCCCAGAATCTCACGCCTGCGGCCATGCGGGGCCAGGTGGTCGGCATTATCGTGTTCGTCACGAATGTCGCGAATCTCGTCATCGCGCCGCAGGCTGTTGGATTTCTTTCGGACACCCTTGCAACACATGTGGCGAATCCCGCCGAGTCGCTCCGATATGTACTTGTGCTGGTATCCCTGACAGGTCTATGGGCAGCGTGGCATTTCTATCTGGCTGCGCGCCACATGCGTGCCGAGGAATCGGAAAGGGCGTCCGCGCAAATGCCCGGTGTGTCGGTACACGGCTCTTGAAGTGCTGGCGTCTCGATACATGGCAATCGTGGGTCGGGCGCGTCATTGGTATTCTCAACGACATACCCGGTGCGCGTCATCTGCTGTTGGCGAACTGACCAGCGTAAGCAGTGCGCGCATGTTCAGATGTCTCGCCGCTGGGCACCAAAATTTCTTCAGCAACACAGCTACTTCTGGCCCCGAAGCCGGACGATTGGCGGAGGGGCTTCCCGCCCCCCAGCATTGCTGGCCCGCGAATACATCCCGCCGATGACGATCTGCCTGGCCTCATCGAGGTCACGGTCACAGCATGCTTCCCGTCTGTCATTCTGAGGTTCGCGTCTCCCTTTCACCGTGCGGCCGGCGTGGCACAGGCAGATTGAATGGGACGCGCTTCGTTGGCTTCCTCGAACCGCACACCTGCGTCAAGCACCGACTTGCCCAGTTGTCTTTGCGCGAGGCGCGAAGCAATCGCCTTGCCGATAAAGATGACCCCGCACTCCTTCACGAATGTGGCGCTACGTTTGTGCAGCCAGACTTGCGGCACTTCAGTCTTACATGAAGCGTCGCGACATGCGGCATTTTTGCTGGCGCGCTGCGAGGTGGCGATGGCCGACACAATAGTGGCAAGGCGATGGGATGACCCAAGCGGATTGAACCAATCGTCAATGTGATTCGGATTGCAAATCAGTCTGCAAAGACGATGGGCACCTCGTCAAGGAGGTTCCCGAAGCATGAAACGATACACCAGCTATTCTGCTTGGAACGCCACGTGGGCTCCGGCCCGTAAAGAGTCATGGCGATAGTCCGCGGGCATGAGGCACTAACTCACGATTCGCGGCATTGGGAAGGGAATCGGGGGGCATACCTCGCGCCTGTCAGCCTCTTAGTGAAATAGTCTGACCGAAAATGACCAGCTTTCCATTTAGGGAATAACCCGAAGATTGTGTGCTTGCCAGTAGGCCGCCAATTGCGTCGGTCAGCCGTTTCCCTTGACGCAGCGGGGTAGTCCTCGACTGACGAACCGTGCATGCGATTTATCATGCAACGGACCAGAAATAGTCGTTTGTCTTCGTCTTTATGTCGTCATGAAATGCGCTCAGCGGCACGCCTGTGCCGCCGCGCCACCGGAAGAAGCGGCGCGCAACGAAAGATGCTCGGGACGCTCAATGTTCGACTCCTTGAAACTCAACTCACTGCTAGCCTCCTGTGTGCCCGGCCGCCCGTTACCCCAGGCGTTCTACAAGGACGAGGGTCTATTCGCCGCCGATATGGCGTTGATCTGGGAGCGCCACTGGTTATTTGCCGGGTTGTCGTGCGAGATCAAGCGGGCAGGGGACTGGTTCACTTTGAATGTCGGCGAGAGTTCGATCGTTGTGCTTCGCGATCGCGACGGCGCGATCCGGGCATTCTTCAACACGTGCCGTCATCGGGGTTCTCGAATCTGCGCAGGCGAGCGCGGATCATCGCGCATGCTGTCCTGCCCGTATCACCAGTGGACCTACGGACTCGACGGCAAGCTGGCGTTTGCCGGAAACATGGGCGAATCGTTCGACGCGTCGCAGCATGGGTTGAGGCCTGTCGCGTGCGAGATCGTGGCCGGATACATCTTCATCAATCTCGCTCGTGAACCACAAGACTTCACGTCATTCAGCCAGCGTGTTACGCCTTATCTTGCGCCGCATGGCATCGATAACGCAAAGGTCGCGTTCGAGTCGACCATTGTCGAGAAGGGCAACTGGAAGCTCGTGATCGAGAACAACCGGGAGTGCTATCACTGCACGGCAAACCACCCGGAACTGTTGCGCACGATTTCCGAGTACGACGGCCCGACCGACCCCCGTTACGGTAGCGACGGAGTGGTGTTCGCCGCGAAAACTGCACGTGATGAGGCGCGTTGGGCGGCCGCGGGCTTGCCGTATGCCCCGGTCGAAGAAGCTCCGGAATACCGGTTGATTCGGGCCGCAATGGAGCGCGGCTTGTCGTTCACGATGACGGGCGAACCGGCCTGCAGGCGGGTGATGGGAACATTGCCAGAGCAGGACGTGGGGTCCCTGCGTTTGCTCCGGTTCCCGAATACGTGGAATCACGCGCTCGGAGATCACGCGATCGCATTCCGTCTGTTACCGCTCGGTCCGCGCGAGACGCAGGTTACGACGAAGTGGCTCGTCCACGAGGATGCTGTCGAAGGCGTTGACTACGATCTCGAAACACTTACCGTAGTCTGGAAGGCCACAAACGCCCAGGATCAACGACTTGTCGAGACTAATCAGCTCGGCATCAATTCGGTGGGTTACGAGCCAGGCGAATATTCTTCGCTCGCCGAAAGCGGCGTGATCGCGTTTATCGACTGGTATCTCGGTGCGATGCGCGATGGCGTCGTGCGATCGAGTCCGACGCTTCCTGTCCGGGCTGCGTGATATGAGGATTGGCGTTCCTTGTTTCGTCGATGGGAGTCATATTGCGCAGGCTCCCGTCGAGAAACGACGATCGAGATTTCGGACGCCAACGGTCCGCCGTTTAGTGTCTCGTCGCGTAGTCAAGTCGACGGCGGAATGGCAAAACGGGTCGTCGATCTCGATAGCGGCACTTGTGGTTCGAATAGTCCCGGTCCGCACGGGCTTCGCCGAGTGTCTGACGAAGGTATGCAGCTACGTGCTTGCCTGCTGTTTGTTGTTCAGGTCGAACTGCGGAAGTTTACGGGACGGTCGCTCCGAAACTGCATGCGATTTTGCATGAGTGCCATCGCAGAATTTCGTTTGAGGCCGTTTTTTGTGCTCCATACGATGCCAGCAGTAGGGGGCGAAGTATTACCGGCCACCGTGGCCGCGCTTTGGCAGGGAAGGTGTCAGCGCGCTTTCCAACAGGCGTTTGACAATCATTAATGTACGTTCGCCCGGCCGCGCCGCTAGCAGCGGTAGGCGAAGCCGGGAATTCAGGTCAATCATCGGGCGGAGTGGAATATGTTCAAGCGAGTTCTCCCATTCAAAGTGGCGCGTGCAATTGCCGCGTGTGCGATCGGAGTGGTTGGGATGTTGGGTTCACAGGCGCATGCAGCCGATCTTTCGCATTCCTCATGGTGTGAGGCAGCCAAGCCAGTCAAGTTCGCGGAAATGGGCTGGGACAGCGCAAAATTTATGACCGAAGTGGTTCGATACGTTCTCGAGAAGGGCTACGGTTGCAAGACTGACCTGATGACTGCGACGAATGCCATCGCGTTGCAGGCAATTGCGACCGGTGACCTGAACGTGATGGTCGAGTATTGGGCTGGCCGTACCCCGGCATATGAGAAGGCGGCTCAGGACGGCCGGGTGAAGATCGTAGGCTCACTTGTCAACGGCGGGAGCGTGGAGGGCTACTACGTCCCGGATTATGTGATCAAAGGCGATGCTTCCCGGGGAATCAAGCCGCTTGCGCCGGATCTGAAGAGCGTTGCCGATTTGCCGCGTTACAAATCGGTGTTTGCCGATCCGGAAGATCCATCCCATGGCCGTCTGTATAACTGTCCGATCGGTTGGCAGTGCGAGTCCGACACCGAACAGAAAATGAAGGCTTACAAGATCGGCGCGGCCTACACAGATTTCCATCCGGGATCCGGGCCGGCACTTGATGCGGCGATCGAATCGGCCTACACGCGAGGCAAGCCGATTCTGTTCTACTACTGGGAGCCGTCGACCATCCTCGGTCGTTTCCACGCCGTCAAGCTGGAAGAGCCGGCGTACAACGGTGCCTGCTGGAAAACCATCAACGGAAGCAAGGATCCGAACCCGTGTGGTTCCGCTTCGCCTCCGACGTCTTTGCGCGTCGTTGTTTCGAATTCGCTGGCAGACGCCGATCCGGCGCTGATGTCGCTCTTCGAAAAGGTGCAGTTTTCTATGGGCGCATTGAACACCACCATTGCGCGAATGGCGACGGAGAAGGTCGATCCCCGCCAGGCTGCGGTCGACTTCCTGAACGCTAATCCTTCGATCGTCGCCAATTGGGTCCCGGCCGAAGCCGCGCAGAAGGTCGAGGCAAGTCTGAAGTGACGTGAAGTCCCGCAGCCGGATTGTGCTGCGGGTTTATTCGATCCGGCTCACGGACGGTCGTTGTGAAGCACGCACGCCGGCCTGCCGGATATCCGTCCGCGGGCGGAGCCTGACAGAGAAGGGAAATGGAGTGAACGGCATCTTTTATACGCTCGATCTGGGCGATACGATCAATCGATTTTTTACCGGCGTCGTCGCGCGGTATGGTGACGTGTTTCATCATGTGAGCGCGGTACTGCTGACGTACGCACTCAATCCGGTGGAGGCGATACTCAGGGCATGCCCCCCCTTTGTGGTCATCGCTGTCATTGGCGTAATGGCGTGGCTGGGTGCCCGCCGGATCGGCCTCGCGGTTCTGTTGATGGCACTGACCTACGTGATTGGTTGCCTCGGTCTATGGGACAAGTTGATGGCGACATGCGCGATCATGTTGGCGGCACTGATCCTGACGACAATCATCGGCATTCCGTTCGGGATTGCAATTTCTCGCAGCGCACTGCTCGCGCGCGTATTCAATCCGGTGCTAGACATGATGCAGACGTTGCCGTCGTTCGTGTACCTGATCCCGGTCGTGATGTTATTTGGTCTGGGCCGCGTGCCGGCGATCTTTGCAACGATGATTTACGCCCTCCCTCCACTTGTGCGACTTACCGATCTGGGCTTGCGTCAGGTACCGGAAGACGTTGTTGAGGCATCGCGTTCCTTCGGGGCGACGTCATGGCAGCAGCTCATCGCGGTAGAACTTCCGCTTGCAATGCCATCGATCATGACGGGTGTAAATCAGGCCGTGATGATGTCGCTCGCAATGGTCGTCATCGCCTCGATGATCGGTGCCCGTGGCCTGGGCGAGGACGTGCTGTCCGGCATCAACAACCTCGACATGGGGCAAGGTATCCTGGCCGGTGCCGCAATCGTCATTCTTGCCGTTGTGTTCGATCGCATCACCCAGTCTTTCGGCGTGGGCCAGCGTGCGCGCCGTCAAGTTCGGAAATGATCAGATGACACCTTATACCCTTTGCAATATGAGTTCGTCGCTCGAAGCGGATTCGCGCAGCGCCACTGACGTGCGGGAGGACGTTCGCGTCGAGACGGATGGGGCCCGTAGTGCTGTTGACAGCGGAGCGGATGTGCCTATTCTCGAGTTGCGCCACCTGTACAAAGTCTTCAGTCCTCACCGCGGCCGCATTGGGGAAGCGATCGCGCTGGCGCGTGCTGGTATGCCCAAAGATGAGATTCTGCAGCAGACCGGATCCAATGTTGCCGTGCGTGACGTTTCGCTGTCGATTCGCGAAGGCGAAATTTTCGTAATCATGGGGCTGTCGGGTTCCGGAAAGTCTACGCTCGTGCGTCATTTCAATCGGCTCATCGAACCCGATTCGGGGGAACTGCTGTTCCGTGGCACTGATGTTTTGCGTCTTGGCTCGCGCGCTTTGCGAGAGATGCGCAGATATCACATTGGCATGGTATTTCAGAGTTTCGCGCTACTTCCGCACAAGACGGTGCTCGAAAATGTGGTGTTCGGACGCTGGATCCGCGGCGACGAAAAAGCGGAGTCCGACAGTGTGGCGCGAGAATGGATTAACGGTCGGCTCGGACTCAAAGGATATGAGCGAAAATATCCAGACGAACTGTCGGGTGGTATGAGGCAGCGCGTCGGACTCGCCAGGGCGCTCGTATCCGAACCTGATGTGCTTCTGATGGACGAGGCATTCAGTGCGCTCGATCCATTGATTCGTGGCGAAATGCAGGACATTTTGCTGGAGATGCAGGCGGACCTGCGACGGACCATTGTGTTCATCACGCATGATCTGGACGAAGCGATGAAGATCGGTTCCAGGATCGCGATCATGAAAGATGGCGTCGTTATCCAGACAGGAACCCCGGAGGAAATCTGCAATGCCCCGGCAAACGACTACGTACGGCGTTTTGTCGAAGCACGCGGACAATCCTGCCATGCCATCGGTCGACGGTCGACTCAATGAGCGTGGCCAATAGAGGGGAATGGTCAACTGGTGACAAATTGGAGCACTCGCTATTGTTCGGATCGATCTGTGCGTGGCAGGCGTCTTAGCATCGTCGGGGTCAACTAATCTCCGCTTGCACAATGAGACCGCACCTAAGGAAGGTCTGCAAAAGTCCTGACGTTCACGCCCGGGTGAACTATCCTGGGATGAGGAAGGTTAGTTGAGGAGAGTCTTGATGACGCAATTGGGTCTTGGTCTGGATCTGTCAACGAAACGTACGCGCAAACGGGAATTTCTCGATGAGATGCGGCGCGTGGTGCCGTGGTCAAGGCTGATTGCGCTAATCGAGCCACACTATCCCGCCGGTAAAACCGGACAACCGCCGTTCCCGATTGCGACAATGCTGCAGATTCATATTATGCAGCAGTGGTTCGGTCTGTCGGACCCTGCGATGGAAGAAGCGCTATATGACGTACAGCTGTATCGCGATTTCGCCGGGCTCGACAGCGGCATGACGCGCTTGCCGGACGAGAGCACGATTCTTCGGTTCCGCCACCTGCTGGAAACTCACGGACTGGCAGCGCAAATGCTCACGCTGGTCAACGCAATCCTGGTGGAGAAAGGCTTGATGCTAAAAACTGGGTCAGTGGTCGATGCCACCTTGATTTCGGCCCCCAGTTCGACGAAGAACGACTCCGGTACACGTGACCCGGAAATGCACCAGACGAAGAAGGGCAATCAATGGTACTTCGGGATGAAAGCGCATATTGGCGTGGACACGGAGTCGGGCCTGGTTCACACGGTGATCGGCACGGCGGCCAACGTTCACGACATCAATGCAGCCGAAGCGTTGCTGCACGGCGATGAAACGGATGTGTACGCTGACGCCGGATATCAGGGTATCGAGAAGCGTTGCGAGGCTGACGCAGTGCGCTGGCATGTCGCGATGAGACTAGGCAGGCGCAGACAACTGGACCTACGTGTTCGTCTCAAGCGGCAGTTTGGCTACACAAAGACCCGGTATCGTGGCTTGATGAAGAACACCGCCCAGATCATGACGCTGTTCGCTCTGGGCAATCTGTGGATGGCGCGCCAAGCTCTGCGGAAAACCTGAAACACCTGAAGTTGGAAGCTCCGAGTCTCAGCGAGTGTCGCGTGGCACGACGCAAAGTCGCGCGATCAACATCCGAACAAATTCTCAACGCTTACACCCGCGCAAGAAGCAAAAGGTCGGCGCTCCGAAAAAAGGGTTATGCAGACCTTCCATAACTAATTTTAGATTTCGCCTTTTCTGGAAAGATATGAGTGGATGACGGCTCTTGCTGTAAATCTTCTGTTTTTACTATTTTTATAAAGTAGGAGTACATAATGAAAAAGATAGTGTTTGCAGTACTATCCGCGCTGAGCTGCGGGTCTGCATGGGCGCAATCGTCTGTCACACTGTACGGCTTGATTGACGCCGGCGTTACTTATACCAATCGAGTCGATTCTTCGTCGGGCAAGGGAGCCGCCGTTCAATTCCAGTCTGGAGTCGCCCAATCAAGTCGATGGGGGATGCGCGGTGTCGAAGATCTCGGCGGAGGAATGAAGGCGATTTTCACTCTGGAAAGTGAGTTTGACGTCGGTACGGGCTCGCTCCTGGCAGGGGGGGCAGAATTCGGCCTGCAATCGTTCGTTGGCTTGGCGGGAAACTGGGGTACCGTCACGCTCGGGCGTCAGTATGATTTCATCGGTTACTATTTCCCTGCGTACGCGATTGCCGCCAATACACCTGCCGGTCTGCTGGGCTGGAGCCTTCCGACCTATGCATCGGGAGGATATGCCCTTGATAACCGGGTGTGGGGTGATCTTGTCAATAACGCGGTCAAATATGAGTCTCCTGTTATCGGAGGCTTTACGTTTGGTGCAATGTATGGATTCGGCAATGTTGCAGGTTCGATGGGCCAGAATAGCGCTAGTAACTTCTATGTGGGCTATGCCAACGGACCGTTCAGCGCAGCGCTGTCCTATATGTCGATTCATAACGTGACACCTTCGGATAACTCAGCCGAATACGCAGCAGGTGCAGCCTATAACATTGGCAAGGCGCGCTTGTTCGGCTATGTCACGGATGTACAGCTATCGAGCGGTGACAGGCCTCGCGCGACGACATTCGAAGGCGGAGCCACCTACCAACTGACGCCTGCGCTGTCGCTCGGCGGGGGGCTGCAATATCAAATACGTAACAATGACGTTGGCAGCGCAAACCAACTGATACTCAGTGCAGACTACTTCCTCTCGAAACGCACGGACGTCTATCTAGTCGGCACTTTGGCACATGACCACGGTTTTAGTGCGCAAGCAGAGGCCGCATTGGGTGCACCCTCCGGCACCAACGTACAGACGGCTGTACGCATCGGGCTCCGGCACAAGTTCTAAGGGGGGCAGACTGGCTGTCGTGGGCCTGAAGAAGCTACACTGGCGCGGGGCTTTCTTGCATTGAAAGAAGACCCGTGCCATGTGCTTTTTCAGCGGTGACAACGTTCTCGTTGCCGAGGTCGAGTACTGTTCGAACGCAATTTGCCGGATGGCTCTGGCGAAACGAGGCGTAGTAGTGCGCAGGGTGACTCAGCATGATTGAATCTGCACAAATGTGGTTGAGCTCGAACGGCGCATAGTGTGACTGGCTGGAGCGCGCCAGGCTGGTGGAGGCGTCGTGCGTGATCGCTCGTCGGGAGAATGTGCATCCTTTCCCGAAGGCCGATGCGGATCTGCACAATCTCTTCAATCTGAAAACTGGTTGGCTTCTCGACGATGTTTGTGGGCGATCTCCTGGGCGCGCTGATTCTCCTCTATATCGTGAAGGGCACGCTTGCCCTGCTGCCCAGACATCCAAGCCAGTCCTCACGCATGACCGACGGCATGTTCAGGATCCGGCTGGCGCTCGATCTCGCCTATAACAACCGCCTGGCTTGACGGCAGATATGGGGTGCACGACCCGTCAGGGCTCGAACAGGGCCGTCGAAGGTTCTCACCTTTGCGGGATCAACGGCTCTCGAAGTGCGGGAGCCTGGGCCGGCCGCCCAGCATTGGGAGCGCCTAGCGGTCGTCGGGAATCGCGACATTTCAGCCTGGATGCAGCACCACGTCGAGATGAGGGAGGTCAACAATCGGACATAACTCCACGAGGCGGGGTGCGATTGCGCCTCATCGCAACCCCTTCATAACTCTAGCGTGCGGCCTGATTGTTATATGCATTCGTTAGTGCAACGTGAATGCTGAACATCCCGTTCGTGAGGCGGGAATCGCCAGGCCGCTTCGGGAGCAAAGCCAGCAATCCCTTCATCGCATACAGCATGATTAGCGTGCCGGTGAGGTCGCGCACAAACATGCTGAACAGGCTTTCGAAGAAATGCCCCGTCGCACCGGTCAACGCAAACCACAGGTGATGCAACAGCGGATTCGCGACTGAATACGCAACGGCGAGCACAAGAAGTCGGGGCGGTATGAGATTCGTCAACGATGCGCGCAAGCCGCAATATTCTCTCGCGAACCTGTACACCAGATACGGAGCCGCTGACCCAAGTATTGCGCCAGCAATCGCACTCACAGGGTCATGCGGGAACCAGTAAAGAATCCGTTACCAGACCGGCAAGCAGCAAGAAGGAAACCATCGACACCAACCAGCAGCGTGCTCAATAGCCGTACGCCGGATGGAAGGAATATCCAGTTGATGCCTCGGACAAACGAGGTATGCGCAAACCCCTCCCGATTGATCCACAGCGATGCCACGAACGCTATCAGGGTGGCCGCGATCGACCGGAAATCTATACGCAAGCTCAACTTTGCGATGAACTCCCTTTCCCTTCGGACTATGATTGGCCAATCATAGCGCCCGCGTGTGGTTCTGCGAAATGCATCTTCAACAGCCTATGCGCAAGCTTAAGGTTAGCGCCCGGGTCACAATGCTGACCACTGCGAATCTCGCGACGCGTGGAGTCTTGGCAATCAGAGACAACATTAGGGGAGTTGCGCGAGAGGAGGGGGATCATCGCGGATTGCATGTTTCTCATCATGCCGGTGAGTACACAGTCCGCGAGGCTCCACCATGATGGTATTCGCGGCCACAGCATGCTGCGTGTCTCAAGAGGAGGCAGGTACGCGGCGTGCTGTCACGCATGTGTAATGGCTTCGAATCTGGGGCACAAATGGAAATCGATACGACAGGATGGTTCCCATCGGACGACTATGCGCCGGCCCGGGAGGGCTGGTACGAAGTCAGGCTCACGACCGGAGATACGGCATTCTCCCGGTTTATCGACGGACATTGGACGGAGCAGCCTGTGCTTATGTTCACGCACTGGCGTGGTCTGAGTGCGGATCCGGGTGACTCCGCCGACAGCGAGCACATGGACGCGCAGGCGGCCGCCGCACAAGGCGTACGAGCGGTGTGGAACGCGTTTTTCCCCGCAGTGGGGGATACGCACACACTCAAGAAATAGCTGCTGTCACTTACCCATGCAGCAGAACCGTCATTCGGGTGGCTGGTTGGCTCCGAAAGCCGGCAGACAGGCAAGGAATGCTCGCCGCAGCTCTTGTTGGGGCTAGTTCCGGGCGCTTCGATCATGACGATACCTTTTTTACTCAGATCTCGCTCCGCAGTGACAAGCCGCAATTCGCGGCGCAGAACATCGCATTCGGCGGGCGCGGCAATCAGAGCCCGAAACTCCCCGGTACCCAGCGTGACCGCATCGTTTGACATGGCTATATCCAGCATGCCAGGGGGCCGCGCATACAGCCGATCCATTCGCAAAGTCTTCCTGGATGCGCCCTGATCTCTTGCCGTCTGAAAAATCTGAGGCATAGATTTCCCGATGTCAAGGAATCGCGATTTCTGCATCAGCGCTTTAAGCGTCCCGACGGTCGAAAATCCGGCCGATCAGTTCGTCATTTTCGTGGGGACTGAGGGGTTTATGACTCGCGCGGCACTGTCGTACCTCTGAAACGAAAGGATGGCTAACCGGCATGCCCGAGGAGTACCACTGCGCGAAGGTTTTCTCTCAGCGCATAACGAGTCTGTTTTCGCCGTATGGAGGGCGGCCTGCGCTTTTCTCGCAGAGGGGGCGGCCGCCGGATGCATCGTGGCGTTATCCAGGCGCGAGCCCGTGAGCAACTGAACCCAGACATCGGACGCGGGGAATTGGCCCAACCGATGGTGTCGTATGGCAGCAGCGTTTCGAACGGAATGCTGTACTGCCGGCCAAGCGTCACTTGCCCGTATCCGCTTTTGATACCCACGTACGCCTGTCGTCCGAACTCTCGATTGCCTTGCAGCGAGACCCTCGTTGTCGGATTGAAGTCCGCCTCGATGCGAAATATCGCGGACATGCCGCCACCTAGGTCTTCGGTGCCGAACAGGCCCAGTCGCGATCCGTTGAAGAAGCCCGGGCCGAGCGCCACGGCACTGCCCAGATGGTCTTGGCACCCGGCCACTGTCACTCTCCCCAGAGTGACTGACTCGAAGATCAAATGGGCATTCCTCCCGCCTCAGAATCTAGCAGTTCTACTCATCCCGCCGTCCAAGTCTGCGACGTCGCGTTTGGCAGGCTCGTGAAGCACCACCCGCCGGGGCCCGAGGCTGACTCGACAATAGCTCATAACAGTTCTGATCGCAATCGCATGGCAATACATCGAGGAGGGATCGACGGTCAAGAAATGATCGTCTCGTAGGTACATACCCCAATTCTTTGCGCGCAATTCCACGATGTCATTGCGGTCAAGCTTGATATCCGTATTGCACCTGGATTGCGATCGACGACAATTCGACATATTATTGGCCCGCGCTTTGCCTCGCAAGGGGGAGGGAGATATCACTAGAGTGCCGTCAACGTCTTCATAGCTAGAAACGTAGGCCGCTCGCGATTGCCGTCACTTCTTCGACTCTTTCGCAGGTCGAGCCATCCGCGCGCGGTGCTGGCCACCTCTTCAACGGCTGATACGAATCAACTGGAATGTAGATGTTCGGCCGCGAAACGTGCCAGCTTTAGAGAGATCTTTTTTGTAACGAGACATCTGCGCTTCGGCGAATTCTCGTCGCTGAAGGTTGAGCAGATTCATACCGGAGCATGAGATGAACGTAAGAGTTGAGGGGCCCTCGAAGGAGAAACGCTACACCTACGAGTGGTACGTTGTGTGCATCTGCATGTTGGCGTACATTTTTTCTTTCGTGGATCGGCAGGTTCTCGCACTCATGATTGAGCCAATAAAACGTGATTTAGATCTTACCGATACCCAGTTTAGCCTTTTGTACGGCTTCGCCTTTTCACTCTTCTACGCGGTGATGGGGATGCCACTCGCATATCTTGCTGATCGCTTCGCGCGCCCCCGCATCATTGCGTCTGGCGTCGCGCTATGGAGTCTGGCGACTGCCGCATGTGGTCTAAGTCAGAACTTCGTCCATATGTTCATTTCTCGAATGAGTGTGGGCGTTGGAGAAGCAGCACTGTCGCCCGGGACCTATTCGATGCTCGCCGATATGTTTCCTAAGTCGAAGCTTGGACGCGCCGTGGGCGTCTATTCACTCGGTTCATTCATTGGTGGGGGGGCAGCGTTTCTTGTGGGAGCTTATGTGATTGCGCTACTGAAACATACCAGTGTCGTCTCGCTACCTCTTATTGGCGACGTTCGGCCGTGGCAGGTCACGTTTTTCATGGTCGGATTGCCCGGTCTGCTGATCGCCTTGATTGTCAAGCTCACCGTTCGCGACCCTGCTCGACAGGAACTTGCCCGCGATGATGAAGGCCAGATCAAGCGGGTTTCGACGGCGGACGCTTTGCGCTTTATCGCATTGCATCGACGCACTTTCCTTTGCCATTTCATGGGATTTTCGTTTTACGCAATGACTCTTTATTGCCTCATGAACTGGAGTCCCGCGTTCTATATTCGACGCTTCGGCCTCACCCCGGTCGAGGCGGGCTACGCACTGGGGACTGTGATGCTTATCTCCAATACGGCCGGAGTATTCTGCGGTGGTTGGCTGAGCGACTGGCTTCTGCGGTGCGGATACGCCGACGCGCCAATGCGCGCAGCCTCTATCGGCGCTGTCTGCATGCTCGTGCCATCTGTGGCGTTTGCGCAGACCTCGGGCCTTATCGCATCTCTGGCGTGGCTGGTCGTTGCCATGTTCTTCGCCTCATTTCCGCTCGCTACCTCAGTGGCCGCTATGCAGACCCTCTCCCCGAACCAAATGCGGGCTCAGATCTCGGCGATGTTTTTGCTTGTTTCCAACCTCATTGGCCTTGGTCTCGGGATGACCCTTGTTGCACTCGTTACTGACAAAGTGTTCGGGTCACCGCTTGCGGTCGGAAACTCTATGACGGTCGTAAATGCTTGTGGCGCCAGTCTTGCGGCAATCTTGCTCATCTTGGGATGTAAGCAGTTTCGCGCAAGTATGCAACGAGAAGCAATACGCATGAACGCCACAGCAGATCGTCCAGGTGAACCGAGTCGCGGACAGCTTGATGCCGACGACACTGTCGCCATTGACTCAAACGGACCTCTGTAAACTTCCAGCTTCGTCGCCCGGTCTAGCCGACAGACAACAAACATGCGCGAATAACTTATCTTGGACTCAATCGGTCCGGATCTAATTGTTCAATGGTGAAACCTGCGCTGAAGTAAGATTTGTCACCACACGATAAATTCGTCCGCGCCCCCTGAAATCATCTGAGTCAATCAGATTATTTCGAAGAAACTACTTCGGATGACGAATCGATACGGAGGTGGTGATGGAGTTGGATCTGCAACGTCGAATTCCATGCAAGAAATGTGTATGTGGGAAACTCGTTCTGCTATGTAGTGAAGGAACGATCCAGGTAATGCTTTCTTGCTTGGAAGGCGATCGAGCGGGGTATTTCGCGGAAGTCTGAATCGTTGTTATAGGATGGTTTTTAAAATCAATCTAGAAAAATAAGTTATTTATCGTTTGGAGAGAGGCGATGTTAAAGAAAATGAGCGCGACACTTCTTTTCGCGGTTACGGGGTCAGTGTTCGCACAGAGCAGCACAACGCTGTATGGCATTATTGACACAGGCGTGTCTTATTACAACAACGCTTTGTCGGGGGGCTCGTCGGTTGGAATGCCGACCATAACGGGTGAACTTCCATCGCGCTGGGGCATGAGGGGAACCGAAGATCTGGGCGGGGGCTACAAGACCTTCTTCGTGCTGGAAAATGGTTTCCAGCCGGCTACCGGCGCGTTGAACTACGGCGGACGTTTTTTTGGTCGCCAGGCGAATGTTGGCGTGAGTAGTACGTTTGGGTCACTCACGTTTGGCCGCCAGTTGAATATGACCATGTATGCCTTGAACAATGCTGACGTGATAGGACCGTCTATTCATTCGTTGGGTAATTTTGATCCTTATATCCCGAACGCCCGAAGTGACAACGCCATTGGTTATATGGGAACATTCCGAGGACTGACGCTCGGCGGCACGTACAGCTTTGGCCGTGATGCTGCGGGGCCTGCCGGCCCCTCGGCCACCAATTGTGCTGGCCAAGTTCCTGGTGACATGGTCGCGTGCAGGCAATACACGGCAATGATCGCATACGATTCGACCCGATTCGGAGTTGCTGCGTCGTTTGACGTGTCCCGCGGAGGCATTGGTGCGTCGGCACCGTTGAATAATCCGAGCTACACGGATACACACAATATTGTTGACGGCTATCTCAAACTTGGTTCCGCCAAAATTGGTGTTGGGTGGGTCAGAAGAAATACGGCAGGCGCTAGTCATCTTCAATCTGATATTTTCTTTGCAGGTGGAACGTATTCAGTTACGCCATTCCTGATTTTCGACGCTCAGGGAGTGCGTTACCTGCAACGCGGTGAAGGTGCCGACGCGGATGCGAACTCAACGTTGCTCGTTGGCCGTATTAACTATCTCTTATCAAAACGAACCACTGTCTACACATCAATTGGTTACGTATTCAATAGTGCGCGTGCCGCGAATCCAGTTGCCGCAGGAGGAGCAGTTAGTCGTGGCACGAACCAAGTCGGTGTAATGGCGGGATTGCAGCAGCGGTTTTGAGCGATGTAAATGATGAATAGACGAACTAAGACGCACTGCGGGAGGGTAAATAACTAAGGCGCCAAAGTGAATTCAGTGTGCGTTGCCCCTTGCCGGCTCTGCTTAGGCCGGCAAGGCGTGACGATCCGTGAGAATCGGAAGATCGCTTGGATCGCTGCGACGCGCAGATGAGCGCAGCGATTTTCTCGGCCTCTGAACGGCGTTGTTGCAGAAATTGGGGCGCTTCCAGGTGGACTGACGTTTACGTGCAACGCTCGGGTTGACCAGGATGTTAACTTCGCATCGAGCTGCGTAGATTCTCGATTTTTTCCCCGAGAAGATGCGCAAGGACGAACGCAAGGCCAGCGAACCCAAAGGGGTGTACCGCGTCAGGAACTGGCGGGATTACAACGCGGGCTTGATCGCAAGAGGCGATGTAACCATGTGGATTGATGAAGGCGTACTGACGCAGGTACCCGAGGCTGGCCCGACCAGGCACGGCCGACCGCGTGTCTACAGCGATGCAGCGATCCAGATGCTGCTCAGTCTCAAGCAAGTCTTTCATCTGCCGCTGCGCGCACTGCAAGGCTTCGCCCAGAGCTTGCGCAAGCTCGCCTTTCCGAGCTTGCCGGTACCCAACTACACGACCTTGAGCCGTCGCGCCCAGACCCTCAAGGTCGCGCTGCCGGCGCAACGTCCCCATGAGCCCATGCACCTCGTGATCGACAGCACCGGGCTGAAGGTTTACGGCGAAGGCGAGTGGAAGGTGCGCAAGCATGGCTGGTCCAAGCGTCGCACCTGGCGCAAGGTGCACCTCGCGATGGATGCGAACACAGGCCAGATCTGCGCCGCGCTGATGACCCATCAGGACGAAGGCGATGGCGAAGTGTTGCCCGATCTGCTCGACCAGATTCCGGCTGATGTAATGATCGATACCATCGCAGGCGATGGCGCTTACGACACCAAGCCTTGTCACGCGCAGATCGCCGCGCGTGGCGCCAGCCCGTCGATTCCGCCGCGCGAGGGAGCGAAGCCGTGGCCAGACCGCACGCCCGGCGCCACCTGGCGCAATGCAGCTATTGCCGCTATCGAAGGAAGCAGCAGGCGCGAATGGAAGCAGGCGAGCGGCTACCACCGGCGATCGCTCGCCGAGACCTTGATGTACCGGCTCAAGGTACTCACGGGCTCCTGTCTGTGGGCGCGCGCGACGGGCTCGCAAGCCACCGAGGTATCAATCCGTGCGGGTGTACTCAATCGCATGGTAGCCCTCGCTCGCCCGCAGTCCGTCCGTATCGCCTGAGATTGAGAGCACACAGATCATGTCGTCTCTACGCCTGATTTACGCAACAACGCCCCTCTGAACGGTCGGAGCCAATAACCAAGCTCGGGGTTGATCAATTGATGCATTCCTTGCCAGATGCCTTTGCTGCCAGGCGGGGATCGCTAGCTCGCGGGCAGTAGCCGCTGAGTTGCGCGAGCTTCATGAGGCTGTGTGATGTAGGTCGCGCGTTCGCGGTACGTGAGATGGATCTGAGCCTTCTTGGCGATCGTTTTCTGTTAGCGAAGCGAGGCGAGATTGAAGCTGAAGGCATAGTACGCTGCACACCTGGTTCCTGACGGGCATAAACCCGATATACGAGGGAATGGGCGTCACTTCCGGACGCGCGACGGCAACGGCGAGCTCAACGCGATGATCAACGCCTGCCAGCATCGCGGCGCGACCCTCACGCGCATGGGCAAGGGCAATCAGTCGACTTTCACCTGTCCGTTCCATGCGTGGTGCTACAAGAGCGACGGACGTCTCGTGAAGGTCAAGGCGCCCGGCGAGTACTGCGACGACTTCGACAAGTCCACGCGCGGCCTCAAGAAGGCCCGCATTGCAAGCTACAAGGGCTTCGTGTTCATCAGCCTCGATGTCGAGGCGACTGACACGCTCGAGGACTGTCTCGGCGACGCGCGCATCTTCCTCGACATGATGGTCGCGCAGTCGCCCACGGGCGAGCTCGAAGTGCTGCCCGGCAAGTCCGCCTACACCTACGAAGGTAACTGGAAGCTGCAGAACGAGAATGGCCTCGACGGCTATCACGTGAGCACCGTGCACTACAACTACGTCGCCACAGTGCAGCGCCGGCAAGAAGCGAACGCGCAGAACGGCGGCGCGGCGAACGGCACGCTCGACTACAGCAAGCTAGGTGCGGGCGACGCGGAGACCGACGATGGCTGGTTTGCGTTCAGGAATGGCCATAGCGTCCTGTTCAGTGACATGCCGAACCCCAGCGTGCGTCCCGGCTATGCGAGCGTCATGCCGCGTCTCGTCGAGGCATACGGCCAGAAGAAAGCCGAGTGGATGATGCACCGCCTGCGCAACCTGAACGTCTATCCGAGCCTCTTTTTCATGGACCAGATCAGCTCCCAGTTGCGCATCGTGCGTCCGGTCGCCTGGAACAAGACGGAGGTCATCAGCCAGTGCATCGGCGTGAAGGGCGAATCGGACCAGGACCGCGAGAGCCGCATTCGGCAATTCGAAGACTTCTTCAATGTATCGGGAATGGGCACGCCGGACGATCTCGTGGAGTTCCGCGAACAGCAGCGCGGCTTCCAGGCACGCCTCGAACGCTGGAGCGATATCTCGCGCGGTCATCACAAATGGGTGGCGGGCGAGACGGCGAATACGCGCCTGCTCGGGATCGACCCCGTGCTGTGCGGCACGGAGCTGACCCACGAGGGGCTTTACGTCAACCAGCACGGTGCGTGGCAGACCTTCCTCGCGAACGGTCTCGCACAGCAGTCGAACATCACGAAGGAGGGGTGAATCATGCCGGTCACCTTGCAGCAATCGGTCGAGCAGTTTCTCTATCGCAAGGCCGAGCTTTGCGACGCGCAAAGCTGGGACGAGTATCTCGATCTCTTCGACGAAAACAGCGAATTGCACGTGCCCCAATGGGACTCCGAGCACGTGTACACGACCGACCCGAAGCGCGGCATGTCGCTCATCTACTACGCGAACCGCACGGGACTGGAAGATCGTGTGTTCCGCCTGCGTACGGGCAAGTCGGCGGCTTCGACGCCGCTGCCGCGCACGCTGCACCAGATCACCAATGTGCGCATAGCAGAGCGCGAACACGGCGAACTGGAGGTGAAGGCCAACTGGGTGACGTTCTACGCGCGGCACGGCGTGGCCGAACACTTCTTCGGACGCGTCACCTATCAGCTGCGTCCAGCCGGCGACACCTGGAAGATCGCACGCAAGCATGTGCTCCTGCTGAACGACACGATCAACGCCGTGCTCGACTTCTACCATCTGTAAGCGGGAGCGCCACGAAATGAGCCACAAGGTTGCATTCAGTTTTGCCGACGGCAAGACGGTATTTTTTGACGTCCGCTCCGGCGAACTCCTGCTCGACGCCGCGCTGCGCAATGGCGTGAGCATTCCGCTCGATTGTCGCGAGGGCGTGTGTGGGACCTGCCAGGGACGTTGCGAGTCGGGCAGCTTTACGCAGGACTATGTCGACGAAGAAACGCTCTCCGCCGCCGATGTCGCCGCGCGCAAAATCCTGTCCTGCCAGACGCGCGTGCAATCCGATGCGTCGTTTTACTTCGACTTCGATTCGAGCCTGTGCAGCGCGGGCGGCACCACGTTGCTCACTGGCCAGGTCACGGCCGTGAAGCAGGTATCCGAAACGACGGCCATCCTGCATCTGGACGCGAGTACGCATCCGGGACGGCTCGATTTTCTGCCCGGGCAGTATGCCCGCGTAAAGGTGCCAGGCGCCGATGTGTGGCGTTCATATTCGTTCGCCAACCGGCCCAAGGATGACAATCAGCTGCAATTTCTGATTCGTCTGTTGCCCGATGGCGCGATGAGCAACTACATGCGCGAGCATTGCGCGCCGGGCCAGACGATCGAGTTCGAGGCGCCACTCGGCACGTTCTATCTGCGGGAAGTAGAGCGGCCCCTGGTGATGGTCGCGGGTGGCACCGGCCTGTCCGCATTCCTGGGCATGCTCGACGATCTCGCGCACAAGGGCGGCTGCGGCCAGAAAATTCACCTTTACTATGGCGTCACGAACGCGCGCGATCTGTGCGAGCTCGATCGATTGAAGTCTTACGAGGCGCGCATCGCGAACTTCGCGAGCGATATCGTGGTGATGAATCCCTCCGAAGCATGGCAGGGCAAGACGGGGCTCATTCCCGAGCATTTCGACCGCGCGACGCTCGAGGCGAGCCTGTTCGACATGTACCTGTGCGGACCGCCGCAGATGGTCGAGGCAATCAAAACGTGGCTCGCTAGCGAACGCCTCGACGGCCACCGTCTCTACTACGAGAAATTTGGGGACAGCAACGGCGCGCAGCCAGCCGCGTGAGGCTGCGGCGCAGCATGCATTTGGGGTGTTGCGGTATTTTGTCCGTGCGTGGCGTGGTTTACCATTGAGTAATTGTTTATCTCTCAGTGACACGCCATGCCAACCCCCGCCGTCAACGATAGTCGAGGTATCGACGCGCTGCGTCACGACCTCGAAGGCGCGCGCGACTGGATGGCGTCGATATGCGGACCGCACGCGCTGCAGGTGCGCAGCCCGAAGGCACTGCAGTTCCATCATTCGGGAACAGTGATGCGCTCCATGGCGAGCACGTTGGGCTATGTCGAATACGGCACCGACGTCACCGTCTCCGTGCACAACGACGCGCCGCTCAACTGCTATAGCGTGAGTCTGCCGCTCACCGGGCAGCAGGAGCTCGCCGCGCGCGGTCGCCTGTGGCTGTCGGACCAGGACAGCGGCCTCGTCCTGTCGCCGCACGAGCGGCAGGACCTTGCGATCATGGGCAATTGCCGCAAGATCATCGTTTCGATTCCGAGCCCGGCCGCGCGCCAGGTGCTGGAAGGACTTCTGCAACGACCGCTCGACGCCGCCTTGACGTTCGAGCCGCAAATGAACGCTGCCGATGGCAATCAGGCCGCGTGGTGGCGCATGGTCAAGTTTCTGCTGGCCGAGATGGGGCAGGTCGGCCCGTTGCTCAATCATCAGCAGATGGTGGGAGATCTCGAGCAGGCGCTGATCAAAGGGCTGTTGCTCTCCCAGCCGCACAACTATTCGCAGGCGCTTGCCGAGGCGATGCGTCCAGCGTGCCCGCACTATTTGTTGCGCGCGAAACAGTTTATCCACGACAACGCCCGTGAAAGTATCGCGCTCGAAGACATCGAGCGTGCGGCCGGCGTGTCGCGCTACAAGTTGTTCGAAGGCTTCAGGCAGCATTTCGGGCATGCACCCATGGCCTATCTGAAGAGGCACCGGCTCGAAGCGGTGCGGCGCGAAATTGTTTCGGATTGCTCGGATCGCAATGTTTCTTCCATCGCGATGAACTGGGGCTTCTCGCATCTCGGCCGCTTTTCCAGCGACTACAAGCAGCTCTTTGGCGAAACGCCATCGCAAACACTCAGGCGTGCGGCGAGACGTTAGATCGTTCGACGAGGAGTCGCACGAAGTCAGTATGGACGGGCGGGGGGCACGCTATGAGCATAGAGACGACATGTGCCGCTTATTGAGGCAAGCTATGCACGCCGGCTCGGCGTGCAGGTGGACTCAGGACTTGCGAACAGGATTCCTCGAACGATCAGCGCATCATGGCACTGAGCTGCGTGGGGAGGTTCACCGCATGGTGAACTGATGAATACCTCCATGAGCATCCGCTTGCGCCATATCCGCAGACTCGACTCCAGCCCCCGGTATGGCGCAATCTCTTGATACGCGTGTCACTGGAAGTGATGCACGTAGCGCGGCGCCAAGGGCGTTCCCTCGGGCCGGTTGCGCGCATCCGCCTCGAAATAGGCATTGAACATCAGGTGGTCCTGCTGGGAGAGGCTATACATTGCCCCCGGCCCTCCTATAACCCATGCCGCTTCACGCTGCCCGGACACATTCTGGCCATTCACATTCATGTCGGTGATCTGGTGCAACCGGTAGCCGTTGAGTCTGGTCCTTATCCCGGCAAACAAAGGCGGTGCGCTTGCTTAACACCGATCCCTCGGATCAAGCCGTCTCGTGTGAGGAGACCTGCATATCGGAACACCGACGTTGGTCTCGGAGTCGGCTCGGTCTTCAGGTTCAAGACACAGGGCAGCGAGCACAAGCAAACGTGGCGATATCTGAAATTAGCGGTCGCGAAATAGCATCGAAGCGGTCGACGCTAAATCCCGCAAGCATGGGGGCGTCAGCCCAGGCGTCCAGATTGCCGAATTGAAACGGCAGATCGAAACAGTGGCCGCTGTGCAAGCCTTCCAGCATGCTCTCGGTCTCGAAGGAGGAAAACTGGACGTTTTTTCCTAGTTGTTTCAGCGCTCTGGCGTACTCTGCAGGAAAACGCTGGAACTGCCGCCAGGACGACGCCGCGACCAGTTGCCGATAGGGTGACAGCCCGGACGATGCGCCACAGAATGCACCGTTATTTTGGAGCTCGGGTGGCAAATCAGCGGGTAACCATTGGGATAGCGCCTCATCCACTTGTGCCTGGGTTGCATTGCGCTGCTCAGGCACGTTGAAGAAGAAAGCGGCCGATTCATCTGCCGTGCAGCGGATGTACACTGCCTCGGCATGGCATGCCCGCGCAGCCCATGCCGGATCGAGCATCTTCTCCGGCATGCCGGCACTGGCGACTGGAAGAAATGCCGATGACGCATGGCCCAGCCCTGGCGGTTCCCTGACCAGCGCAGACATGCCCGCCTCGAGAAGCTTCTCGACTGGTGCGCCTTGCAGGTCTCCGTCGACCAGCAGGCTGGCTCTGCGAGTCACTTCGATTTGCCGCTCGGCGAGCCAAGGCGTGCGGGTGCCCATGCTCAACAGCGCCACGCGATGGATCCCCCCCCTCGTTTGCGGGAGGACAGAAAGCAGATGCGCATACCAGCCGCCGGCCGATTGGCCCATCAGCGTGACCCTTCCGGGATCTCCCCCAAATGCATGGACGTTACCAAGAACCCACTGCAGGGCCAGCAGAAGATCGGCGGCAGGAATGGGCAGTGCATGAGCATCCGGCGCGCCGAGGTGCCCGAAAGGGCCCAGGCGATAATTGACGTTGACCACGACGAGTCCCTGCGCGGCAAGCTGTGATCCGTCGTACCACGCCATGGCGCCACCGCCCGTCATCCATGCTCCACCATGAATGAAGAGGACGACGGGCAGCCCTTGTCCATCCGGTGGCGCCCAGATGTTCAAAAAGAACGCATCCTCGGATTGCGTGTTGGCGCGCCCATGGCCCATTGCGGCGGATAGCTTGCCGGGCAGTTGAGGAAAAATCGGCACCTCGTGCTGCCGCGATGCCATCATTCTTCCCGTCGCGGGGCGAGGCGGTGCGAACCTTGAGTCGGCTACCGCGTATCGCAGTCCATGCCAGGCATGCACTTGCATGCCATCAACAAGCAGCTGCTCGGACGGTGCGCCCGGAATGTCGCGTGGTCCCATGGCTTAGAGCTTCGTGGAAATATAGTCAGTCCCAGTCATGCCGTTGCCATGTAGTTCGTACCCCATGGGCGCCGTGATGGAAGCGTGACGGGTTCCCGTATTGATGTCGCGCCACATGCGGCCAAGCAAACTGTTTTCGGCGAAAGCTGCGGTGCCGTGCAGCCAGCACAAGTCATTGACCGCATCCACCAGTTCGTGTCCAGCATGCCCGATGCCGGCACGGTGACGCGCGCGTCGTTCGAGCGGCATGGGGACGCTGCCCGAGGCTGCAGTATCGATCTCCGCTGCGGCGCGCTCGAGCAACAAGCGTGCTGCGTCAATCTTGATGCTGGCCGCACCAAGATTCTGCACAAACGCGCCTGAATCCACCTGCTTCCTGTAGTGCGTATAGGTTATGCCACGTTTGCCCGAGAGGTTTGTCGTATAGTCCAGCGCCGCATACGCAGCCCCCAGTGACGACGACTGAATGGTTGTGGACATCGTCAGATGCGGTGTGAGTCGGCGCCCGAAAGTTGCGTGAGGATCCTGTTCGGGAACATTGCCCATCAGTTGTTCGAAAGTGATGACCCGGTTCTTCGGAACCCACAAGTTTTCGGCAACCATCGTATTAGAACCGGAGCCGCGCATGCCGATGGTGAACCACGTATCCTGGATTTCGAATTCTTCTCGGCGCATCAAAACGAAGCCCACCTGCTGAGATTCGGCTTTTTCATTCTCCTTGATGAAGAGGATGCCAAGTGCCCAGTCCGAATAATTGCTGTTGGAGGCGAAGGGCCACTTTCCAGTGATCCGCCACCCGTCGCCATCCGGTGTGGCCGTACCCTGAGGTTGGGCGAAAATCGACGCGGCCTTGATCGGGCCATTCGCAAAGACCTCGTCGAGCATTTCATCGTCAAACCGGTTGGCAAGCATGACGGAACCGTTGGAGATCACAACGCACCATGCCGCAGCGGGATCGTAGTAGCTTACCGCCTTAGCCGCTTCCAGCAACATCGAAGCGCCTCCCTCGTAACCTCCGTAGCGCTTCAGGGTTGAGATGCGCCAGACACCGGTAGTGTCAAGCGCATCGACCGATTCCTGCGGGAGCATACGATTGCGGTCGGCGATGGCCGCCTGCTCGCGCAGCACGGGGCCAATCTCGTGAATGCGGGCGACGAGTCTGGCGGTTTCCTCGCTCGAGGGCGGGCCAGAAACGGTGACGCGGTCGACCATTGAGATAGCGGAAGACATAGTGATCCTTATAATATTGAATTGCAACCACGAATCAGGAAAAACCGGACTCCGGCTTTTAAATTACATTGACTTACTAATGATTATATTTGACATCGCCGGACTGAATGACGCGGTGATGTTGAAACATCACCTAACTCCTTGAGTCTGGGTGGTGCTGACAAATGCGACGCAGGAGATTCCTGCAATAGTTGAGCGCCCGAAATGAAATCTACTTTCTATGCCAGGTCGCCCCGCAAAACGCCCTGATGCACGACGTCATTTCCGTCGAGACTGACGGTGCAGTTGCGCATCGGGAAGTCGAAATGGCAAGAGGTGAATCGACCGGCAGCGGGGTTAGCTCCGGTAGAGAACAGGAAGTTGCCAGCAAAGGCGCGCAGTTCAGTCCCGTTGGTGTCCCGCTTGTCATACATTACTAAAGAATCCCAACGGGCCGCAGGAGCCATGCCCCATCCTACGTGACTGACGGCATAGGCATCACGCTCCGTCCAGTTGGTGTAATAAGAGCGTATTAATTCCGCATCGAGCCCTTTCCCTTCAATGGCAGTCACGAAGTCGTTCTCGATGCGCAGCGTGACGGGTGTTTCCAGGTAGCGCTTGAAGGTCAGATTGACATCGCCACGGTCAAGCACAAGCGTGCCGTTGACGCTACCGTTGCTCGGGTAGCAGATGCACAGCCCAGCCGGCCAGTAACCGAAGCTGCCTGGCCGGTCAGCAATCCCCGCGCTGCCACGCCCCTGGACCCCCGCGAGATCGACGGTCAGATCTGTGCCAGCGGCCGAGGTAACGCGCATGGCCCTGGCCTCGGTGATTAGGCGTGCGCCCAGCTGACATTTCTCGTGAACCATCGGGCTGGGCTTCACCCGCTCCAGAATCTCGGGGTGTTCGTCGCTGATCATCATGATCCGGGCGCCGTTGGCGAGCAATGCAGCCCGCTCCACCGAGTGCAGCAACCCTTCCACTGTGCAGTCAACGATGAACTGGCTTGAGGAAAGTGCCTGGATCACTGGTTCCAACCCCTCGATTGCCAGTGAGGTGCCCGTGGAGCGCAGCGGGACCGTCCCCTGCAAACGCGGCGTAACCAGGCGTACGTGAAAGACTTTCGCCCCCATCTGAATCAGCGCAAGCTCGGCCAAATCGGCCAATACCGAACGCGACTGCGATTCTGACAAAACGGCCGCCACCTCTCCCGGCTTAACCTGACACAGTCCAAATACCTCGACGAAATCGGCAATCCACTTGCCTTCAATACGCTCAACAAGCATGCTCAATTCTCCAGTTTAAGTGTTGAATACCCGGCGTCGTCATCTGGCGCAACGCTCTGCATTTGATCCGTCAATTTTTCTGCTTTCTCGTCACCTTATGCGCATGCTGGCTGCGTGGCGGTGGCGAGTTGCGTGAATCTGGAGCTGTGAAAAATCAAAGGGGCTGCTTCTTTCCTCAGACTCAGGTCATGGATCAGCAACTGAATGGCGTAATGGTCACCTGCGGGATGGACGTCAAAGACGCTGCAATCGAACCAAAGAGGAGCACCGAGAATGTGGAGTGCGCCTTCGCTTGTCGCTTCGGTTTGGACGTTCTGAAACCTGGTGGCTTTGTCGTGAGAAGCCAGTTGCCTGCAGATGGCAGCATGTTCGACTCCGAGAATTGAGACGCCCAAACGGGGGGCTTTCGATAGAACGCTCCACGTTGAGGAGGTCTTTTGAACGAAGAAGGCGGCAAGGGGAGGCTCAAGCGAAACCCCTACCGAAAAACTGGAAGCGACAACGACGTGCGGCTTTCCGTTGTGTTCCGCAGCGATGGCGGCGACTCCAGAGGGAAAGTGGCTGAAGGCTTCACGTACCACCTTCGATTCCAGGCCGACAGGTTTGTTCATTACGATCACTCCGTGTATTTGTGCGTACTTCGATGAACGGCCCTGCGTTGTACCCGCAACTGGCGCCGCCTCAAGGATGCCTAGTTTGTTACGATCGTCTAGAATTTGCAATATGTATAGGGAAAATACCTACATGATCTCCGCTAAACAGCGTGCTAGGTGGGGATACTTGGCTGATTTTTGATGATGCGGCCCTTATTCAATATTGCAACTATGCTGCTATCGTATATAAAGTGGTATAGTCGTCGTCTAGTGAGGCTTCTCGAGTCGCCGAGATGGTTGCCCCACAAACCCGCCTTGCGGGGGAGCGGCGACGTGAGGGCAAAGGCAGGGGCGAGATGCGATATCCCACGGAGCTGGAAAAGACGGTCGTGCAACGCATGAGACTGCGTGGGAAGTGGGCCGATCGAGCGATGGTCGGGGCCTTCCCTGTAGCTTTCGTAACGCTATATGGTTGGCGCCGAACAATCCAACGAGATAGCGTCTCCCGGACGATAGTAGCGGAGCCTCCGAACCACAGGCCATCGAGCACTTGCGTTCAGATACGTCACGGACCTCGAAATTTGTTCGTCGATGTATTCCGATGTGCGCGATTCCCGACATCGTTTGCCGCCCTGATGTGAAGCTTTTTTATTAAGGATATCGAATAGTGTATTTGCACATTGTTATGATGGCGTTCAACAAGGAGATAAGTCCATCACTCAGGACGCAATTCGAAAAATGGTTTCAGAACACGGCTCGCGACTGCGACGGCGTTGAGCGCTTTGATTTTGTTGACAACCAGTCGCGCACGTCAGCCAGTTACTCGCATGCTCTCGTTTCAGTATTCTCGAGCAAGCAGGCGCTGGATGCCTACCGGGCCAGTGCCGCTCATAGCAAAATGATGGCGGAGTTGGGCTACTACATCAAAGAGATTGCCGTACTCGACACCGACTTGGAGCAGCATTGCCGACTCTGAAATTTTGCTTACCCCAGCAGCCGGCCCAAGAACTCCATGTGCACCAAAGAGGCGTTGTGGGTGGCTCCGCGGAAGGTTTGAGAGCTTACGGTATGCAGTTTAGCCTTCCGCTGCGGACTGACATGTAAGATGGCGACTGTAAAGTAATCAGGGACTTCCCCTTCCATGGGGCGCAGCACTGACTAATGGTTTCCGCTGAGTGCACCGGCTTTCGACTTCTCGGGAGCACGCTGGGATCGCCGGCCAGTGGTAGAGCCTGGGGGAGTGGGCCAGCGAGGCGCTTGATGCGTTTAAGATAGCACTATTGCATTAGCATTGAGATACGAGATGAAAGCTTCCGTCGCTATTGACGAAATAATTGCCGGACGAGAACACTGGAGCCATGAACAGCCTACACATCATCGCTACCTTCTGACGTTTTTCGGACTGTATGCGCGACCTGCGGGCAAGGCAATTCCCGTTGCGGCGGTCGTCCGCCTTATGGCCGAACTGGGCTCCGAACCGTCAAGTGTGCGCTCGTCAATTTCCCGGTTGAAAACAAAGGGCGTACTTGTCAGCAAGAAAGCCGGGGCGGGCAGCGAATATGCGTTATCGGAGCTTCTTGAGCCACATATGCAAGCAGGCGACGAGCGGATTTTTTCACCTCGCTCGATGGGAATCGGTGATTCTTGGCTGCTGGTTTCGTTCTCGGTGCCGGAAAGCGAACGCCAGAACCGGCACAAGATCCGCGCTGGGCTCACCCGGATGGGATTCGGGACCGTGGGCGCCGGATTGTACATCGGTCCAGAACACTTGCAGGCCGAGGCTGCCGAATATATCCGGGAACACCAGCTTTGGAACTATGTTCAACTATTCGTTGGTCAGCCTGGCGGTCATGGCAACCTCCAGGAAAAGGTGGCGCAATGGTGGGATCTGGAGGGGTTACGCGAAGAGTACCAGGTATTTGTAGACTCCTATCGGCCTGAGTCCATAAAGTGGCAGTCCTGGCTACGCGATGGTACTGGAACCGCGGGCGATGCATTCAAACTCTATATTGCGATGGTAACGCATTGGCGCAGGCTCCCATTTCTGGATCCGGGTCTCCCTCCCGAGCTATTGCCGGCAGACTGGGTCGGGATCGCGGCGCGCAAGGTCTTCACCGATTTGCATCGCGTCCTCAAACCATTGTCGGCGCAGTATTTCGCCCAGGTCATTGGCGAGTACGCTTGATGCCGAACTGATTCGCGGAAGAAGGCCGTTCGGCAGCATGTTTCCGGGCCGACTAGCATAACTTTTGTGTCCGAGGGACGAGGACAAGCTTGTCCGCGTGACGCGTACAGAGCTCAAAGCATCGTTCGCGGTTGGGCGCCGTCGACCAGCGACGCCCAGCCGCTGTGTTCTCCATGACGCCACCACGACGCGGTAAAGCAAAACCCGATTGCGAAATCAAATTGTGCGGGTCTCGGGTCGGATTCCGCCAAATCTGTACTGCCGGTGGAGCGTCTGAACCTGACGGGCCCTTTCCCGTCCATTTCTAAAACGCGATGCCGCAGTCCGGGAGTCCGGGCAGTATTTATGTATCAGCATCCTGACTGGTGGCTCAATATCCACGGAACATCCGACCATGACAATCGCAAATCAGCACATCATTCTCACGGGCGACCGCCCGACCGGGCCGCTACACCTTGGCCACTACATCGGTTCGCTCTATGCTCGCGTGCAGCTTCAGTACGAGGCACGGCAGTTCCTGATGCTCGCCGACACGCAGGCGCTGACCGATAACGTCGGTCGCCATCAGAAGATCAGCAGCAACGTTCTCGAAGTGGCACTGGATTATCTGGCGGTGGGTATAGACCCCGCGAGATCCACCATCTTTATCCAGTCGCAGGTGCCGGAACTGGCCGAATTGTCACAGTACCTACTGAATCTGGTAACCGTCGCGCGGCTTGAGAGAAATCCGACCATCAAGGAGGAGATTCGCCTGCGTGGATTCGAACGTGATATTCCGGCGGGCTTCCTGACGTATCCCGTGAGCCAGGCAGCCGACATCACGGCCTTCAAGGCGACACGGGTACCGGTCGGTGATGATCAGTTGCCGATGATCGAACAGACCAACGAGCTGGTACGTCGATTTAACAACTCCGTTGACCGATCTGTGCTTGTGGAATGCGATGCGGTGCTCTCCAGCGTCCCACGATTGCCCGGTATTGACGGCAAAGCGAAAATGAGCAAGTCGCTTGGCAATGCGATTGCGCTCAGCGCGAGTCCGGATGAGATCACAAAAGCGGTGACCAACATGTACACGGACCCGAATCATCTGCGCGTAAGTGACCCGGGCCGGATTGAAGGCAATGTCGTCTTTGCCTTCCTTGATGCGTTCGAACCTGATGTCCCCCTGGTCAATGAACTCAAGGCCCACTACCGGCGTGGCGGGCTTGGCGACAGCATCGTCAAGCAGAAGCTGAACGAGCGGCTCCAGGCACTGCTTGCGCCCATCCGGGAGCGCCGTCACGAGTTCGCACGTGACCGCGCGGAAGTGCTCGCGATTCTCGGACGCGGTACAACTCGCGCACGAGAAGTCGCCGGTACAACTCTGGCAGAGGTGAAAAATGCACTCGGCCTCACTTACTTCGCGTCTAAGCGACCGTAGATACTGGGCGGCCGAATGCGCTTTCTGCTTGCGTCGATGAATACGTGCCATACACCACTGCCCGAGAGGGCTTTGATCGCGACGTGGGCCTGCCCTCGCCCGTCAAGACGGGATCGCTGGGCGCTTACCTCGAGTTAGCGAAGCGGGCAGCCCAGATGGGGGTACACGTTCTTTTCGTGCGTTTTCTGGCGGTTTCACCAGAAAACGCTTTCAGTGTCAACTAGTTGAAAATTCATCAAGTTGCAAAAACGTATGAGGCCGCTCAGCCGTGCTACGAGCAGCCTTCCTGCGCCGTCACCGCCTGAAAATACTTGAGAAGGACAAGTACCCCAGCCAACGCGGCCAACGATAACCGACAACGGTTCTGGACCGGGCGTCCTCCGAGCTTACGTTTCATGTCCCATTTCAGAATGTCAGTGTCCCAAAAGAGAAGGCAGGCCTGATCTAAACCTCCGAGATTTACGTCACCGCTCGGATGTTCGTTTCGAATTTGCTGCGACGCGCAGGTTCGGGAGTACAAAGGTCTCGTCAACAACGGTATTCGGGCGGCTGAGATGCTCGACCGCGCAATTTAACATAAATATAATTATCGAAGTTAATTCGTAATCCTATATTGTTAAAATAAAGCAGTGCCGGGGTTTAGAGTTCCGGCCATATGAAGCCTGTAGCGCGTCAGCCAGCGCGAATTTCAATGAGCATGCTGGCCACGAAGCAAGTTATGTATTCCATGCTGCGCCAGCGTCAGCGGCGCGCACGGACTGCGTGGGGGCTCCGGCTCGATACGTACGGAAAAGTCGACGTCGATGCCATGAGATGAACATCCGTCATCCCAGCAGCTGCGTGTGCGGGGTGACCTTGTAGCCGTGGGACAAGACGAAATCACCTCGTAAGGTACGTTCGGCGAAGGATCCATTCCCGACCGCGCATAGTTGCCTGCCGCAAAGCCCGGCTGCTCTGCCGGCCGAGACGGGCCGCACGTTGATGCATTGTGACTCATAGGTTACAATGACGCGCATGACAAAGCTGATCATTACCACCGAATTCGACGCCTGGCTTTCCCGCGTACGGGATCGTCAGGCTGCGACGGCGATCACCGGTCGGCTCAAGCGTGCAGCGTTAGGCAACCTCGGATACTGGCGTGCGGTCGGCGACGGCATCTCGGAGATGAAGATCGACGTCGGTAAGGGGTATCGGGTCTATTTCACGCAGCGTGGCGACGTCCTGGTGATCATTTTGTGCGGTGGGGACAAGTCCACGCAGTCCGCAGACATCAAGCGGGCGAAGGCCATCGCGGAAGAGCTGGAGGATTGAAATGAAAGTAAGCGAGCTGATGGAGTTCGACGCTTCGAAGTACCTGAAGGACGAAACGGACTACCGGCTGTACCTTGCGCAAGCGTTCGAGGGCGGCGACCCGGTCGAGATTCAGGCGGCGCTCGGGGACGTTGCCAAGGCGCGAGGCATGACGGCGCTCGCGCGCGAGTCGGGCATTGCGCGTGAGGCGCTGTACCGGGCGCTCTCCAACAAGGGGAATGCGGAGTTCGCGACGATCATGAAGGTGATCGGGGCGATGGGCCTGCACCTTACGCTGACGAAGCCCGAGGAAGACCTGAAAGCGAAACTCAAGGCAAAGGCTGCAGCGAAGCCTGTCGCGGCGAAGAAGAAGGCTGCGACGGTCGCGAAACGTGGCGTCAGCACGGCGACGAAGGCTCGTGCCGATGCTACGGCCCGCAAGACCGCCAAAGGGCGCACCAAGGCCAGCAGCGCCCACGCGCACGCCTGAAGCACCATCCCACTCGCAGCCAACGATCCGCCGACACCGGCCTCGCAGGCTTCGTCGCCTATGCGACATCGAATAATGGATAAGAACAATCGCGCTCCGTCTCGCAAAGAGATGCTGAAGCGCGGCATTCTGCCGGGTGCCTTGATTGGCATCGCAGGCGAGATCGGGTATGTCTCGGGCTGAGTTCGGTCGCTTTACGAAGCGCATCCGCCGACTGACGCAGGATCAGCGGCGAGCTGGGTGCAGGCCTTCGGATCGTGTTCACTTCCAGAGTGATTCGCGCAGTACAAGATGACATTTGGCGAATCGCCTGCGGTCTCGCTGTGGGACCGCTCCTGACTGAACTGAGCGCTTCCCGTGAATGTGGCTCGTTTAGTAATTTTACATAATTCTATTGATCAATTTCTATAGGAATACTAATCATATGCCATTGACGCAAAGGGTCGGTCGCACAGCGGGAACCGGGCGCGGGTGGCCCGTTGCATGTCCTGCCCATCAGCTCAGATTCGAGCCAATTCACTGGAGCACGTTGCCGGGGCCGTCGCACACGGGACGGCGCCGCCCGTCCACGAGTCCTGTGCCGTGGCATGGATGTCGTTGAAGATCTTGTGCAGGCCAGCGTGGGAGGAGGGCCGTGGCGGCCACGGTCCCAGAGGCAGGCAAGACAAACTGGTCGGCACTTGCCAGCACGGGTGTCCGGCCATTTGCGGCATCCAGAAATCTGGATACAACCGATCGGGCGTCGCCAACCAGCAATCCGCTCCTGGCGCCGCGCGCAGACAAATTCGACGACTTTAAAAAGCGGGCAACCAGTTGATTCGAGGTCGCCCTGCGATCTTTGTGCGAACAGCGCGTCAGGCCTCGCAGACAATTGCCGATAGTATCAGCGGAATGACCTGTTGAATTTCTGCATGACCGCCCGCTTTTCGCACGAGTGCTTCGACAGAGTCGGCCGAACCGAATACCACCGCTCCGTAGACTGGACCCGAGGACGTCTTGGCACTTCCGGGTTTGAAGAATGGGTCACCCGGCTGGTATCCAAACACTGCGCGAACTCGCAGTCCGTAAGCCGTGAGTTCCGTCGTATGCGTGGGCCGAAACGCATTGACCGAGTCCGCCTCGACGTGAATCGGGGTGGGGTCAATCGACTGATCATTGATGAGGTTGGCAATGAACGCGTGTGGATTGGATTTGCACGCGAACTGTTCGTCGAGCGTACGCCCGAACGCCGACGTTGTGCAAATTCCGGCACTCGTTATGACTGCGGAAACCAGAGGGACGAGAAGGCGCTTGTTCATGGCAGACCGTGGAATGCACCCGGCTCGATATCGTTACCTTGCGACACGCGACCACGTGTATTCGCGAAACGATGCGGATGCGGGTGCGGGGGATATTGCATTTCGTTTCTGGAAACCATTCGAGCGTGCTGACTGCCTATGCGCAAGGATGGCTACTACAGCGCAACCTGCATGATGTCGAGCGCTGCACGAGGTGACGTGCGTTCCAGTGAACGGCGCAGATCGTCCGGTAACTCCGATGTCTCGGCTGCCGTAAATCCGATCTTCTCGAAATAGCGTTCGGCGCCTGTGGAGTCGACGACCAGTGACTCGATTCCGCACTCGCGCGCATCGGCGACGAGCAGAGAAAAGATGAAGTCGCCGAGCCCCGCGAACCGCGCGCGTCGTGCGACGGCGATGCATCGAAGTAACCCGACCTTGCCATAGTGCTCCAGGCCAGCGCATCCAATGATGCCGCCACTGTCCCTGGACACCAGATAGCGATCGATGTGTTCGCGGACGCCCTCGACCGGCAATTCGCAGGTACGCAGCAGGTCCTCGACCTCGGGGAGGTCTTTCTTCGTTGCATAGCGGGGGCGCATCACACCATCTCGACAAGCAAAACACTGGTGTCGATGCTATATCGCCGCGGTCGTTCATGCGCCCAGGGATTCTTCGTAAGGCCATATCGGGACGTCTGGTGCGAACGAGAAAGTGCTGCCGCGACCAGGGCGGCATGCGATATGAATCTCTCCACCCATCAATCGCACAAGTTCGCGCGCATGGTGTACTTCACGCCCAATGCGTGTTGAAGCTTTCGTACGACGGACAGCGGCGCTATGAAGAGCAGCAGCGCCAGCTCAGCATCGCCGCGCTCAGGCGTCGCGCATCCGCGCTGGGATTCGAGATCACCCCGACCGGCCAGACACCCTGAAAACCTGCCGTATCCTTAGTGTTTCTCGTGTGGTCGGAAGATGGCATGAAAAAAAAGAATCTTGAACTTGAAGACATGCGGGCGACGGTTTCACCGCCAGGGGGTTACGTCTGGTGGGGCGACCGCAGCGATCTGCTGGCTACAGCGGCTCACGCGGCCGGTTTCGGGCGAATCGAATGATGCTGGTCGACCCTCCCGAGTCGTCAGCTGCCATGCCACCGCAAGGAGGTAGGGTCGGTACAGTTGCCCGCTGCATCGCCACTTTCACAGGCGTCTGATCAGCCCTTCCGGAGATTGTCATCGCTGACCACGCCCTGTACAGCATGGTTACCTGACCGTGCGGAGGGGTGGATTAAACGGGCATTGGCGACAGCCTGACGCATACAAAAAGCCCGCATCTGCACGTATCGTGAATATGGCAAACGACGACGACCGTGGCGGATCACGGAGCCACGAACAACGATTGGAGAATTCCATGCGCATTACGCTCCATCTCGACACGTTCGACCGCATTGACCCGAATGCCTATGCGATTCTTTGGATCGACAACGAAACCTGCAAGTGGTCCCGCGAAGGTCATGCCGGTCTCCAGCTCCCCGAATGGGGAATGCTGCGGGTCGAAAGCCCAGGCGCGCTGGTTTGCGGTCAGCATGATGCGCGCCCTCTATTCACCCTCGAAGGTCTTGCACTGGAAGGCCAAACTGGTCCGTTTGAGGGAGAATCAGGCGAGGCACTCTGGCACTGTGAAAACGGGCCACGCATCGCAGGACACTGGCATGTACAGTGCATCGACAAGGATGCAGTGCCTGCCGAGCACAGCGTGTTCGCAGAGGACGAGGTGTAAGGCGAATCTCAGGCCGCCGGCGGTACAGAATGCGCCAGGAGGCTCAGGGCGGCCCTGAGCTGTTGAGGCCAGAAGGGGCCATTCAAACGAAACGGCAGGCGTTGCGCGACCTAACGTCGGCCTGCGAGCGGCCGAAAAGTGAGTGAAGCCGACGCCCGCATGTCCGACATGCGCCTGTGATCACGGATCGTTCATGGCCGTTCTCCGCCCAATACAGATGGCACGCGCTGCAGCTACCTTCGCATGCGAAAGGCAGACGCAGCAATTCCCTGATTTGACGCATGGATAATGGTTGCCAGCATGAGATCGCGATGATGTTCGGCGCTTCGCGCGCAACGGTCTGGGACTACCTGGACCGTGCCCG
This sequence comes from Paraburkholderia sp. A1BS-2L, assembly GCF_051125205.1. Classification (NCBI taxonomy): domain Bacteria; kingdom Pseudomonadati; phylum Pseudomonadota; class Betaproteobacteria; order Burkholderiales; family Burkholderiaceae; genus Paraburkholderia; species Paraburkholderia sp. A1BS-2L. The sequence continues at coordinate 297,697 of NZ_CP120432.1, read as the reverse complement.
GCGTGCGCAACTGGACTTCGGGAAAGGTGTTGCCATCGGTCGGCAGTCGCCGCGCGCTGCCAACAAAAACGCCACCCGCAGGTGGCGTTGCTCGTGCCCGGGGCAGTATGGATCAGTCCTGCCCGGATTCGGCCGTGCGACGCGCGCGCACCCTCAGCGTGGCCCGGTAGATCGGCCGGGCGGGCTGCTTCGGCAGCGTACCATTCGCGATCGCAGCCTCGGTGTGTTCGAGGACCACGGCAACGCCGCGCTTCTGCATGGCGACCACTTTCGGGCGCAGCCTGCTAGATGCGTTCAAAGCCATAGAATCCTCCTTCGTCAGTGGCGGGGCGCGTCACACACCGGAACGACGCACCGAACTCGCCGCGGGCAAACCGCCGCGACATCCTATTATAGAGCGAGTCAAGCTTGCCGTTCTGCGGGGCGTAGAAATACTGGCGCACGGCCGGAAACGCGAGGGCATGGCCCTCGACGGCCACGGCCAGCACTTCCATGAACTGCCAGATCATGTCGGGCTCCGGCAGCGGCCACGCGCGCGGGTCGAACATCGTGTCCCGGTCGGCCCCTGCGCGCAGGAACTTGACGATGCGCGAACCGGGCGCCGGGATGAAGCCGTTGTTCCACGCGACGGCTGTCTCGCGCACGAAATCGGGGTCGTTGCCGGCATACGCCATGACGTCGGCGAAGAATACGAGAAACCGCGTGCCGGCGAAGTCGATACCGACTGCCTCCATCGTCGAATCAATCGGCAACGGTTCGGTCACGACGATGGCGTCGTCCGGCGGGTTCGGAAAAAGGCGCGCGATCAGCGCCGGGGTCACATAGTCGATCATTCTCGGGTCTGGCTGGTTTCTGCCAATTGTATATAGGAGCGCCAGATCCGCGACACGCGGGCGGCAGCCGGCCGGCGCAACAGCGATGCGCTGAAAGGCCCACGACAGCGCGTCTGCGCGCGATCGGCGGTACTGCCTGCTTCACCGCCATGCTGGCCTTCGTCCAGCGCGTGCCGCCCGTCGCGCAGCCACCGGGGACGGCATCTGCGCCGGGATGGGCCGCATGGCTCGCCCGCATCGCGTCAAGCTGGCCTTCCAGCATGCCCGCCTGATGACGCAGATCGCCCAGCTGCGCCTGCAGCGACTGGATCTCGACCTGCGCGCGCTCGCCTTCGCGAACCGCGCGTTGCTGTGCGCTGTCGATGTCGCGCTGCAGACGCGTATTCGCAGTGCGTTCCCGCTCGATCTCCAGCAGCGCGCGCTTCTCCGCGGCCTGCAGGCGCGTCTCGGCCAGCGCCGTGCTGCTGCGCTGTTTGTCGAGTTCGGCGGCGAAATCGGTGCGGGCCTGCGCAAGGGCGGCATCCCGTTCGCGGCCTTCCTGCTGCAGCCGCGCGAGCTCGCCTTCCAGCGCTTCGCGCGTCGCCCCTGCGGCCGCCTGCGCCTGCTCGAGTGCCTGGATGCGAACCTGCGCGGCGAGCAGGGCGCCTGTGCGATGCTCGAGCGCCGTTCCGGTGCGCGCCAGATCCGCCTGCAGGGCGGCGACTGACGCCTCGGCAGCGACTCGGGCGGCTTCAGCTTCATCCCGCAGCGCCGCCAGGGCGTCCTGTGCGGCACCGCTCGCACGTGTCCAGAGGGCGGCCACCCGCTCGCCGGGGGCGCCCCGCAGGTCCTCGGGCAGGTCGGCGTGCTCGATGCGCACGCGGCTTTTTTTCCCGCAGGTCGACCCAGAATTCGGCGAGCACCTCGGTGGGCGTGCCCATGCTGCCGCGGCGCACCAGCTGGTACAGGCGGTTGGCCGTCGGCGTGATGCCGAAGCGGAAGAACAGCAGCGCGCAGACTTCGCGATAGAGCTCGCGCGTCTTTGGATGCGCGACCTTCAGGCGCTCGATCCCGGCGGCCAGGGCGACGTCGGGGGCGACGGCGGGGACCGTTTCGGCGGACAGGGTATGGTGCGTGGAAATTTTCGGGGTGAATTTTTATAAATATTACTACGTAATATGATCAATTTCTGACGATTTTAACGTGATACACGACATTAGGCGTATAATGTCGTGTAGTGTATAATTCAGCATCGTACCCACTCCGTGACGTCATCTGGAGCCCTCAGGCCGTGAAAAACACCGGTCTCGTTGCCATCCAGCCCGTCGAATCGCTCGTCGTGCCGGCCGCGCTCGATGGCCGTGACGGCAGCAACCGCGGCGTGGCCGGCCAATAGCCACAATAGCCAGCTCGCCGCGGACAACGACCTGGACGCCCTGCGCGCGTGGCTGTCGAACTACGCCGATACGAAAACCACCTTCGACAGCTACCGCAAGGAAGCCGAACGGCTGCTGCTCTGGGCCGTCGTGCAGCTCGGCAAGCCGCTGTCGTCGCTGACGCACGAGGATCTGCTGCGGTACAAGGTGTTTCTCACCGACCCGCAGCCGGCCAGCCGCTGGGTCTCGCTCAGGGACGACGGCACCCGCGGCGGCAAATACGCGCGCGCCGACGCACGCTGGCGCCCGTTCAACGGCCCGCTTTCGCCGGCCAGCCAGCGCCAGGCGCTCATCATCCTCAATGCGATGTTCACCTGGCTCGTGAGCGCCGGCTATCTGCGCGGCAATCCCATGGCGCTGCTGCGGCAGCGCGCGAAGCGTTCGGCGCCGCGCGTGACGCGCTATCTGTCGACCTCGCTATGGGACGAGGTCAAGGCCTGGGTGGAACAGCTCCCCCAGCAGAGCGAAGCCGAACGCAGATATGCCGCACGCTGCCGCTGGCTCACGACGCTGTTCTATCTGCAGGGCATGCGGATTTCGGAGGTCGCGGGCGGCCGCATGGGCGACTTCTTCCGGCGCCTGGGCGCCGACGGCCAGGACCAGTGGTGGCTGGAAACGGTGGGCAAAGGCGACAAGGCGCGCATCGTGCCGGCGTCACCCGAGCTGATCGCCGAGCCGCGGCGCTATCGAACCGCGAACGCCCTGGCCGCCCTGCCCGCGCGCGCCGAGGACCTGCCGCTCATCCTGCCGTTTCGGGGCACCGCGCGCTGCCTGTCGCGCTCCGCCGTGCACGACGCCATCAAGGGCATTTTTGGCAGTGCCGCCGCCTGGCTGCGCGACAGGGATGCGGAATTCGCCGATCGCGCCGATGAACTCGACCGGGCCTCGGCGCACTGGCTGCGGCACACGGCCGGCTCGCACCAGGCGGACGGCGGCGTGGACCTGCGCACGATCCGCGACAACCTTGGCCACGTCTCGCTGAACACGACCAGCCTCTATCTGCATGCCGAAGACGACGAGCGTCATCGCGAAACGGTCGATCGTCACCGGATGAACTGGACGCCGCCGCCCGCCGGAAGCAGCAAGGACGAGGATTGACAGCGATCCCCTTGCGTTGATCATCCTGCCGGGCAGGCCGTGGCCGGATGGCGACCTGGATCCTGCGCGCTCGCGAGAGCTAGTGGCTCGGACCCTGCCCTTCAAGTCGTTTTATATAGCCGAACGCACTTTGTCTGCTAACAAGCGTTAGGGTTCGGGGTACGAGCTCGGTGTGGCCGCCGGTCTTTCTTACCAAGCATCCTTTGCCATTGCGCATGAGCGGAACGTTTACTCTTTCACACGCGGCAAGACTCTTTCGACAAGGGCAGCCAGGTGTTTATCTAGGTCAAGCTCGTAAGACACAGCGAGGCGGGCCACACCCTTTGCCATCGCTCGATGAAACGGCTTCAGATGATTCACGTCGGCCAGTGTCTGTCTCCTGTCCATAACGAATTTAGTAGGTTTATCCTCCAACTGCGTCCGGCAAGCCTCTTGCATTTCTGACAGCAAGTTCTTCACTTTCGGGGGAAAGATCGTAGCTTGCAATGTTTTGGTGATTTCCTACCGCATTTCGAGAATCGAGGCGGCAAGCCACTCCGGGCTTTGGACGTGACTGGCAAGGTGGGAAGCGTCTCCTTTTTCATCTACATGAAGAACTCGTCGATCGTCCAGAAAGACCAAGAGCTTGCGGATAGCCTCCTTTTCTGAGGTTGTTGATTGCCACGACACTCCAACAAGCGGGGTCGACACTCCTGTGAAATTTTCCCGAAGCCACTGAAATGGTCGCTTAAGCATCCTGTCCGCCTTTGGGTGAGTGATGGAGAGAGGCAAAACGCGTCATGGGAATTCTAAGTCTAGTCTGCCGATCTTTTTCCGATGCAGCTTACGTATTAGCTGAGAGCTCAAGCCGCGAAAGCGGCGAAGCGACGCCAAGCGCCGAGCTGGGGCGAGGGGAATCACCCCGCAGGCCGTGCTGATAGCGGAGCGAACCATGCCACCACCCCGGTGAGTGCCTGCGTCCAATGCTGGACGGAATGGGCTGCAAGCCCGAATGGCTTTCCTAAGCGATTTCTCTATTGCTTTCCACTCGGCCTCGCTGGCTCTCTTGATCTTCTGACCGGAGATCAGAGTGGCGGAAAAAACGCATGACTGCCGCATGAAATTAGCTTATTGACGGCTTCTCGTTAAAAGTTCTAGAATATCGTCAAATAGGCCCCGCCATGCTATACAAACTCGAAGTCGAAAACTTCTTCTCTGTCCGCGACCGCCAGGTACTCGATCTCACGATCGACGCCAAGGTGCCGGATCTCGACACGCGCTTCGCCCCGATCTTTGAGGGATCGGCTGCGCGCGCGCCGAAGGTCGTTGTCCTGTACGGCGCCAATGCGTCCGGCAAGACGACCGTGCTGCGCACCCTCGAATTTATCGTCACGATGATCCGCGACAGCGTTCAGCGCACCGTTCCCGGTTTTGCCGGCTGCGAACGCTTCAACGATGCCGAATCCGCGAACCGTCCGATAAAGCTGGCGATCGAACTCGGCGGGATCATGAACGTCACGCCGAACGTGCTTCAGCGCGCGCAGTCCGGCGAGAAGGTCGAGCAGGGGTTCTATCGTTACGAGTTGGAACTCGAGGTCATCGACGGACTCGCCACGCGCATCCAGCATGAAGCCCTGCACCAGAGGCCGAACGGTCAAGGCAAATGGCAGCGCGTGTTCGACCGCGACGCCGAGGGCAAGGTGAAAGGCTCAAAGTCGTTCAGCCTGTCAGGCTTCCAGCATCTGGTGAAGACGCTTGCCGCCAATCACACGGTCCTGTCCTCCTTCGCGAAATTCCAGCACCCGACCGCGCAAATCTTCGTCGATATCGCGCGCCAGGCGTTTTTCTCGATCGAGCCGGTCGCGCACACGAACACCGATAAGGCCGTTATCGATTATCTGAAAAACCAGCCGAACATCGTCTCGCGCCTCAATGCGGAAATGAACCGCATCGATATCGGCGTGGAAGGCCTGCGCTTTCAGGATGGGAAAGACGGGCCGTTCCTGATGTTCAAACATGCCGGCCTGGAGCATGAAATGCCGTGGCTGCTCGAAAGCCACGGGACGCGCGCCTTCATCAAGATGTTCCCATATCTGGTCGCGGCACTCGACCAGGGCGGTGTGATCGCGATCGACGAAATGGACGCGGCGATCCATCCCCTGGTGCTGCCGGAATTGCTGCGTTGGTTCTATGACAAGCAGACGCGTAACAGGTATGATGCGCAGCTCTGGCTTTCCTGTCATTCGGCCTCGCTGCTCGACGATCTGAACAAGGAAGAGATCGTCATCTGCGAAAAAGACCGTCAGGGGCGCACACAGTTTTTCAGCCTCATGGACGTGAAAGTGCGACGCGATGAAAACCACTACCGCAAGTATTTGAGCGGTGCCTATGGTGGAGTGCCGCTGCTCGGATGAATCGAAGGCGCGCTCCCCATATCCCACAGAAGCGGCAGATTTACATCGGCTGTGAAGGCGCTTCCGAAGTCGGCTATGCGGCTTTGCTGCAGGACTTCATCAACGAGGCCGGCCTGCCCGTCCATCTCAAAATCGACGAGCTGGCGCCTGGCGCCGGTGATCCCCTCGCACGCGTCGAACTGGCGGTCATGCGCATCGGCATGCTCGCCAAAAAGCGAATTGCGCCGGCCGCTGCCTTCGTGCTGCTTGATACCGATCAGATCGCGCTCGATCAACAGCGGGCCAACCGGGCTCGGCGACTGGCGATCGACAACGATATCACCATCGTCTGGCAGGAAAGCTGTTTCGAAGCCGTCCTGCTCCGGCATCTTCCGAACCGGGCAGCGAATCGGCCGCCTGACAGCAGAGCCGCCGAGCAGGCCATCACCAGGGAGTGGCCGGAGTACGAAAAGCCCATGTCGCGCGCGGCCCTGGCCAGGCGGATCACGCTCGATTCCGTCCTGCAGGCCGCCGGCGTCGAGCCCGATCTTGCCGGCCTGCTTCGCAGCCTGGAATTGCTGGCCTGAACCAGCCGGACGGATCTTCCTCTTGGCAAGAGTTCATTCCAGGCCATCGGAAAGATGCACGCCAACGCGTCGTTACCCGACGTCGCGACCATCGAATAGAAGATGACACCCCGCTCCTCACCCTGCCACGAGTCGAAGGTGAACACCCGCAACCGCAGGCGGTCCTCGAACTCCTGCGCCCGGGGGTGCGAAAATAGAGTCTTTGTCAGCAGCGTGTGCCGTTTTCGGAATGGCGTCACGACCGCCACTGTCGGTGGGTTCTCATCCCCCAACATTTCCATAAGCCATTCAGCGATGAATTCGGCCCTCCGCTGCGTTGGTGGTGCGGCTGACCGACTTGCCGCTCGTATCCACCTCGTCAAAACGAATCACATCCTCGAGTGGGAGACCGCAGATTTTGAAAGCCTGCAACTGCCCATCGTAGAAGAACCGAAGAACCGCGACGAATAGCCGATGAGTTCAGGAAATGAGCGGAAATGCTTGCGCAAGCCTGCCTGAATCCAGCGCCGCGTCTGCTGGTAGACCGTCTCCCACGGCGGAAAGTCATTGGGCAGCAGACGCCACGGTGCACCCGCGCGGACAATCCAGCGCAAGGCGTTGAACATTTCGCGCAATTCGTAGCGACGCTGAGGCGCGTCCTGACCTGATTCATCAATATCAGGTACGGAGGGGCGAAGTACCACTCTTCATCCGAAACATCCGTTGGGTAGGGTCTGCGTTTCTTCATCCCGCCAGGGTACCAGGTCTGGCCGAAAGTTCATAACACCTTCTAAGCGGAGACATCGCCGAGCGTATATACAAGCATCCAGTCACCAACGCCACGCCACCCAACGAGCGGCAGATGGGGAAAGTCTGTGTGGCCGAGGGCACATTGGACCGCACCCGGCGCGGGTGGGTGTCCATAGAATCTATACAGGCTGACGAACCACTGGGACGGTGAATCATGGGTAGCCCACTCAGGACGATCGAGAAACGGCTTGAAGGAAACGCTCTCGCTGTCAGGGCTCTGGTTGACGCCGGATCACCTCGTGTGGTCAGGCACGCAGTGGTGGGAAGCGCAGTATCTGGAGCAAGACGCAAGTATCCACTCCCAGTCATTGGCTTTCGCAGCGGCGAGCTTGCCGTCACTGGATACCTGCTCGGTGAACGGGGCGGCGCTATGCTCATCGTCCGATGCAGTTGTGGGAGACCAGAATACAGCGTCGACCCCGTCAATTTCCGCACGGGGGCCAGTACGCGATGCGACGTATGCGCCAACGCAGCAGCCAAGGGCAAGAAGTACTGGCGCTACTACGATGCCATGCCCGACACCGGACATCGATCCCGCCTGCTCAACCGGCTCGCCGCCGCCATCACACGCTGCCACAATCCTAACGACGAAGGCTATGTCAACTATGGCGGTCGGGGTATTCGCGTTTGTGAAGAATGGAGACGAGACCGCACCGCATTCCTGCGGCACGCCGCCACGCTCCCCGGATGGGACGACCCCACACTCGACATGGACCGCGAGAACACAAACGGTCACTACGAGCCCGGCAACATCCGATTCATCACCCGAACCGAGAACGCCAAAAACAAGCGTAAAATCCGCGAGCTTGAGGCAGAGATTGACCGTCTACGATCTGCTCTCTACTGGGCCGAAGGACAGATTCAACGTCTGGAGCGATGCGCGGCCGATGATCATCCACAACTGCAAATTGGCATTGGGCTTCGGCATGGGTGTCAAGTTCACTATCTCCATGCCTGGGCAGGCCAGGGACAAGAATGGTAGGCCGCCAGTGCTCGAGCCGTCCTTTGCCCACTACATCGTGCATCACGTCTACCGGGGCAACCTCGCAAGGAGATCCAGTTAGGCTCGGAATTCGTCACTGCCGTGAAGCTCTGGGCCGAACTGGAGAAAGCGAAGACACCTTCCGCAATACATACAACATTCGGCCGGCAATTGGGTGGTGCTGCCGCCATTCGCGCAGTCGCAGCCTCGAATGTCAGAGGCCGATGCGAGTAGATGAGCACTCGCGCCCCTGAGCTGCCATTGAAGTTCACCTCGTCTCCCTTCAACTACGTGTTCGCCCCCTAGCAGGGATATCGGTACGCACACGGACGGCTGGAGGGATCTGCACCGTGTGGCGCCTGGCGCCGTGCAAAACCGCGTATCGGTGCTGGCCTGCCAAGGTTGCCTAAATCTGCGTATATTTGCATTGCCAGGGCGCAGCACGGCATCGCTCAATGAACATGACCGGTTCAGTGGACACGACTGAACCCGCGCTCCATAATCGACTCGCCCTATTTTCCGCTTCGCCCCCGAGCACCATGAAGACCGAACCAAACTATCCCGACTGGTGGCGAGACGCCATCGCCATCGAGTATCTGCCCTGTCGCAACTATCGTGAAGGCGAGCGCATCGGCCGCATCGATTTCGGCCTCGTGTCCGACGATGCATGGACGCAGGCGCTAACCACTCACCGAATCGTGTCTTACGGCACGCTGGTCCATAATGTCGATCCCGATACGTTCCGGTCACGCTTAGCGCACAGTCTGTTCAGTCCTGTAGTTGTCCCGCTCGTCGATGGCGACTCGAAGGCGATCATGCCACATGGGCAGGTCAGCCCGCATCACTTTCCGTGGCTGACCAACGATATTCACGTTGCCGATCCGATCGAGGGTTTTCACAGTCACATCCAAGTGTTAGATGAGGGCGTCCTGTACCAGTGGGAAGTGGCCCGACTGGAGGGAGTCAAGGACCGTCACTACGGGCGATGGGTTTCCGATTACGCGGACCTGTCCGGGTTCGACGCCCTGTACGATCCGTTCCAGGAATTGATGTCGCTGAGGCGAACCGCCTCGCCCGACGACTACGCGCTTCGCGCCGAGGCCTTTGTCGCCATGGCGAGGGCGACACGGGCGCGCGCCTTCGCCGAGTTGCTAAACGTCCACGAGGATTTCAAGAGACAGTCCGGGCGCAGCAAACGCAAGCTCATCGAGCACGCTCCCCCCGTGCTGTCGCACTTTGAAATGATGGCAGTGGAGGACAACAGGGTCTCCACGCGGGCCATGATGGCGCCGGTGTTTTACCGATCGGCCGTACGGCATTGCGGGTACGACAAAAGCATTCGCCAACCGGGTGCGCCGGTTTCAGTGCGTCTGCTCGACGAGATGTATGGCGCGCGCGCGGAGGCCGTCATCATGGCCATGGCCTGCCTCGAAGCCGTCGCGAACGAGATCGGCTACAAGCACTATGCCGGTCTGTGGGAAGGCATGGAGAAACTCTCTATCGACGACAAGTTCCGGCTCCTCTTTAGGCTGTGCGGCCAGGAAAGCGCGTTTGACACCGCGAAGGCCCCTTGGCAGGCGCTGGGCGCTCTGATTAAGGCGCGGAACGGGATGATTCATTTCAAGCCGTCGTACAAGCCGGTGAGTATCGACAAGGGCATGTCCGTGACAAGCCTCAGCAGACTGCTGGGTGATGAGCTCGTATCGATCCTGCCCACAGCCCTGTGTGGCATGGTCGAAGCCGTGTATCTCGCCTGTGGCCTCACCGCTCCCCCGTGGCTGCAGGAGCAACCGGGCTGGTCGCTCGCGCCCCGCCCGGCCTGACCGGATACACCGTCAGCGGATTCCCGCGTGCGCGGCTGGTGCTGCCTCGTGCAGCAAACCAGCCCTCTGCCGACATACCATCGCCTATCGACGAATGTCGGGTATGGCCGACGACCCGACGCCGGCCTTCGCCAATCGAATGGCCGCTTGCTGGACGGAACAACCATCTGAATGTCTGTCGACGCAACCGGACCAAGGTCTCCTCTTGACCGCTTTAGGTCCCAACCATCGAGTCAACGTCGACATAGGCACGCCTGGCGCATCCAGACGTGCGCTAGGCCAGTCAAGTCCTTTTCCGCCCAACTACAACAGACCCGGCGAATTCGGCTTACCTGCGCCACCTTGAGCCCTTTTGGGTCAGAAGGCGCGAATACGCGGTCTTTGGGCTCCAAGCCTCAGCCTCGGTGCGCAGGCTGCGCAAACATGCTGGAATGCCGATTGAAGAGCCAACGCTGGGCAGGCGGCATCGTAGCCAAGCATTGTCCAGTGCAAATGTCAGGATCGACGCCGTGCGCGAGCCTGTCGAACGTCGCATTGCTGAGTAACGCGCCGTGCAAATTCTTCGCACGCGCTAAAGCGCACATGGTAGGCGGGCTATCTTTACTTCCGTTCGGACAGTCCTTGTGGTTCGCCGTAGCGCTTTCCATCGTTTATGCTGCGGTGAGCTCCGGCGCGTCGCTACCACTCGTATCGGCGCGCTTTTTTATGCCGCTTCTCCGCCGCGTCGGAGGACGGGCACTGCACAGGTGTAAGATGCGCTAGTCTGAGCCCGGCGCCGGGTTCGTTACGCAAAAGCCGTAAGGGGAGCGTTGAAGTGGCTACACACTTGGTGAACTTGGATGCACTGATCCCGCGAGACGACTTCGAATCGGTCACGGATTCGCCTCTCGTTTCGCTTTCTCTCGCGGCGGGCTTAAAGGTGAACGAGCTAGAGTCCCACGGCCTCACCTACCTAACGCTCAGAAAGCCGGATTTCCAGCGAGAGACTGCAAGTTGGGACCCGGAAAAGGTCGTGGACTTGGTTGAGAGTTTCCTCGATGGCGATCTCATCCCAGCACTGATTCTTTGGCGTTCTCCAACTAGCGGAAACATATTTGTCATCGACGGAGCACACCGACTCAGTGCGCTTATCGCCTGGGTGCACGACGATTATGGCGCGTCGTCTAAGTCGTTGGATTTTTTCGAAAACCTTGTGACGCCTGAGCAGGTCGAGGCCGCGACTAAATGCCGGGCTCTGATCGAATCTAGGATTGGTAGCTACAAGAAGCTCACTCTGGCGTTACAAAAGCCAGAAAACTCGACTGCTGAACAGGTGCGCCGCGCAAGAAACATGGCGGTTCTTCAAGTTCAATTGCAGTGGGTTAGTGGCGACGCGAAAAAGGCCGAAGCGTCATTTTTTAAGATTAACCAAAAGGCCACAGCAATCAACGCCACAGAATTGGCGATGCTGAAGTCGCGCCGCAAGCCTAATGCGATAGCGACACGTGCGATCATTCGTGCAGGGGTCGGCCATAAGTATTGGTCGGGATTTCCTGAAGAGGTGCAGCAGTCGATCCAGCGTTTGGCGCGGGAGATTTACGACAACCTTTTTACCCCCGTCCTAGAGACGCCGATCAAGACCCTCGATCTGCCGGTGGCCGGGCGCGGCTACTCTGCTGAAAGCGTTAAGTTGGTTTTTGATTTCGTCAACTTGGCAAACTCTTTGAGCCTTCGCGGGAAGCAGGAAGATGACTTGGAAGACGACTTGTCGGGAGATGAGACTGTACGCTTTCTGAAGAGCGTCAAGCGCCTATCGAACCTGATTTCGGGCGCCCATCCGGGCTCGCTCGGGCTGCACCCCGCAGTTTACTTCTATAGCCTTGGAGGTCGGTATCAACCCTCTGCATTCTTGGCAACGGCGAAATTGCTGGACGATTTCGACCGCACAAACGCGTTTCCGAGATTCACCGATGTTCGCAAGAAATTCGAAGATTTTCTGGTAAAACATCGTTACCTTGTAAATCATGTCGCAGGTAAATTCGGAAGCGGCCCGCGAAGTATGGAGCCGATCCTCGGCATGTACAGGACGATTATTAGTTGTTTGTATGGGAATGCCGACGAAGAAGAAATCTTTAAACGCTTCCGCGAGGACCCCAAGACAATCACTCTCGCGCCCTATACCGAAGAAGAACAACGGGCTGGCAGGAATTTTCGAAGTGAAACAAAATCGGCGATCTACTTGAAGGAAGCGATCGATAACGCGCCACGTTGCCAGATTTGCGGTGCGCGAATCCATAAGAAGGCGGTCACCATCGATCACATCAAGAGAAAGGCTGACGGTGGTTTGGGCACGTTCGAGAATGGGCAACTGGCTCATCCGTATTGCAATACAGGGTATAAAGAGCACAACGTATCCGGTAGCATCGCCCGCTGATGTCTCATTTGATGGCGCTGGGGCCGTCCTTGTATGTCTATTTGAACGCGGCGGCTCGTAGCACGATTCGCAAGGAATCAGGCAGAGCCACGAGAAGCGCTCTGTCGTGATCATTAGCGACAGGCGGCCGTCGCAGTTCCTCGACCCATATGAGACGTTCGCCTCAACGAAAACTGGACATTCAACGTTTAGGAGCACCCGCTTCGCCAAGTTAGAAATGTGCTCATAATTTCTCTGACATTCGCAGCGAAAAATTCAGCTCGTATTCCAAGTGAATCACCACGTTCGTAGAACGTGGTTTCGCCTTAAGCCCCCCATAGGCATGCCCTTATACACAAGTCACCGCAAGCGGAAAGGCACAGTGCAGGTGACGAAGCAAAAAAGCGATTGTTAACGCTGCGGATTTCCTGTTTACTCTCGGATTTTCTGCATGAAAATTCGGGACGATGCGGGGGTGTGGGTGGACGAGGAATTCGAAACGCTGGATCTGGGTGATCCACGGCGAGACCGGCGCGCGAAGGAACTGCTCAAACGGTTTGCCAGCCGGCCGACAGCCAGCATTCCCGGTGCGTGCGAGGGGTGGGCCGAGACGATGGCGGCCTATCGCTTTCTGGGCAATGAGCGCATTGAGTGGCGCGACATGATGCAGCCGCATTGGGATCGCACCACAGCGCGCATGGGGCAATTGCCGGTGGTGCTGTGCATTGCCGATACGACGGAGCTGAACTTTAACGGCCAGGATATCGAGGGCGCTGGCCCGCTCAGTTATGAAGCGCAGGTGGGCATGTATCTTCACGCGACCTATGCGGTGACACCGGATCGGGAGCCGCTGGGTGTCGTCAATTCCTGGATGTGGGCGCGTGAGCCGCGCGAAGCCAACGGCAAACGCGGTGGTGTCAGGGAAAGTATACGGTGGATCGAAAGCTACGAGATCGTGGCCGAACAGGCGCGAGCACTACCTGAGACGCGGTTGGTGTATGTGGCCGATCGGGAAGGTGATATCGCGGCGCTCATGAAGCGGGCGCAGGAACTGGGCGAACCGGCTGACTGGCTGATCCGCTCCCAGCACAATCGTGCCCTGAAGGATGAGGAAAAGCTGTGGGACAAGGTGCACGCGGGTAACGTGCTCGGCCATATCAGCTTCGTGTTGCCCGGGCGCAGTGGCCAAAAGGCGCGGGAAGTAAGGCAGGAACTGCGTAGCCAGCGCATCACGCTGCCCGGGCGGGCCGGTATCACGCTCACCTGCGTCGAGGCGTGCGAGGTGGATGCACCAGTGGGCGCCACGCCCGTTATCTGGCGTCTTGTGACCAACCGCGAAGCGGTTGATGCGGATGCGCTCATCGAACTCATTGACTGGTACCGGGCGAGGTGGGAGATCGAAATGTACTTCAATGTCCTGAAGAACGCCTGCCGGGTTGAGGCGCTGCAGCTCTCGCAGATGGAGCGGGTCGAGAAGGCACTCGCGTTGTACATGGTCGTATCGTGGCGTATTGCACGGCTCATGCGTGTGGGCAGGACGTGTCCGGAGCTGGATGCGTCACTGTTCTTTGCGGCTGACGAGATACATGGCGCTCACGTACTCTCAAAAAAGCCACGCCCGAAAAAGCCACCAACGCTCAACCAGATGATACGGATGATCGCATCACTGGGTGGATTCCTCGGGCGCAAGAGCGACGGTGAACCGGGCGCGAAGACGCTGTGGATCGGTATGCAGCGGGTCATGGATGCCGTGATCACCATCCAGATCTTGCGCGACGGCTACGATACTTCTGTATAAGGGGATGCCCCATAGGGGGGCACACCTATCGGCCCTTCTGAGAAGGTCCTCTACCCGGTTCCAGCTGAAGCTGCTCTTGATGCATCTCTTCCTTCTCCTGGAACCGTACGTACTTTTGAATCATCTCGCTGTTCAGGCCTACGGAATCCACGCAGTAACCCTTTGCCCAGAAGTGATTGCCCCAGTACGGTTTCTTCTTCAGAAACGGAAACGCCGTAAAAATTCGTATCGCGGTACGTCCTTTCAGGACGCCCATCAGTCCCGATACCGACAGCTTCGGCGGAATGCTTACCAGGAGATGGACATGGTCTGGCTGAACGTTGAGTTCTATCACCTCGCAACCCAGTTGCTGACTAAACACCATCACGCATCTGTAGACTTCCTTGCCGACCGGACCTTGCAGCACGCGAAACCGATATTTCGGCACCCACACAATGTGGTATTGACAATGCCATATGACATGCGATGCTCTTTTGAACCTGCTCATGCTTCTGTTCCTTTTTATGCGTTGTGGGGACAACACACAGAAAGGTACCTGCATGGGCAGGTGCTCTAACAGGCATAGCCAGTTAGGCGATGACCACGTCCATAGGACGTGGATTTCGACTTGTCATTAAAAGTATTCCGGGCACCTCTGATGCTGCATATTTAAGTTTATCAGATGCGCCGCTGGCAACAACTACACCGTATACGGGGCTACCTTTCGCAAGATTGGTTCTTACCCACGCCATGTAGCGTAATATTTGGCCGATCACCGCGTCAGAGCCGCGAGCAAGCTTTAACTCAAGAACATAGAATGCACCATCGGCACCTTTTGTGAGGATGTCGATATAGCCGACGGAGGTTCTGTACTCGATAGCAGGCATATCTGAGTCATCCCTATACAGGTCTAGTTGCGTCGGCAATCCTTCGATACGATTCAAATTCTGCGCCAAATAGTCCCTCAAATGAGACTCCATGGCGAAGCGTGAACTGGCCGAATTTCTTTCAGCGTCACAGACTATGCTTTCAGCTTCAAAAGGCTCCTCATCGGTTGCGGCGTTAGCATCCGATTCTGAAATTCTTTGAACATAGTGGTTGCCTTGGCTATTTTTTGCAATTTCCCAAATACCATGCTTTTCTGGAAGGTAGAACTCGTAGCGTCCATCTTCCCTGCGATATAGGCGGTCGTATTGATTTCCGGAATCTGTTCGCCTAACTTTTTTTCCCGCTCCGTAATGTACCCTTGAGTTGGCATTCACGGTGATCGACGTCGCATCAGCGCGCACGTTGGCCGCACGCTTTATGGGTGGGAAGTTTGCTTTGAAATAAGCCTCAATTTCAGGAATGGATGCGGCACCATTTAGCGCTTCTATGACGTTGCCCGCGATTTTCGCATCCGCTAACCGAGCACTTATTATGCCGCTTCCTTTCGCTGTGCGGCGTGCCAGTCTTGTTCAAATTGCATCGGACTGACGTAATTCAACGTCGAGTGCAAGCGCGAATGATTGTAGAAGCTCAACCAGTCGATTACCTCGTCCATCGCTTCGCGACGCGTCGCAAAGCGTTTGCCGTGGATGCGCGCCTGCTTCAGCGATCCCCACAGGCTTTCGGTCGGTGCGTTGTCCCAACAATTTGCTCGGCGACTCATCGAGCTTTGCATGCCGTAGCTCTTGAGCAGGTCCTGAAACTCGGCGCTGCAATATTGGCTCCCACGGTCGCTGTGCACGATCAGACCGGTCTCGGGGCGACGACGGAACCACGCCATACGCAACGCGTCAGAAACCAGCTCCGTGCGCATGTGCGGCTTGAGCGACCAGCCCACGACCTGGCGGCTAAACAGATCCAGGATGACCGTCAGGTACAGCCAGCCCTCGTCGGTCCACAGATACGTGATGTCTGTCGTCCAGACCTGATCGGGCTTCGCCGGCGAGAAGTCGCGTTGCAGCAGGTTCGGTGCGACCGGAAGGTTGTGGCTGCTGTCTGTCGTGGCCTTGAAGCGGCGTTTGGTCCGCGCCTTGATGCCATGCAGCTTCATCAGCCGTTGAACCCGGTCCTTGCTCACGCGAATGCCTTGCGCAAGCAGCTTTTTCCACACGCGCGGCCAGCCGTACTCGCCTTTGGATTCGGCGTGCACGGCCTTGATGTGGACCAGCAACGCATCGTTGCTGATACGTCGGCGCGGCCGATCAGGATCAACGTCTCGGGCCTTGCGGTTGTGATAACCACTGGGGCTGACACCCAGCGCCTCACAGGCCACGGATACCGGCCATTGTCGGCTGTGCCGCTCAATCCAGGCATACTTCACGCCGACCTCTTCGCGAAGTATGCCGTCGCTTTTCCCAGGATGTCGCGCTCCATGCGCAGCTTCGCGTTCTCTGCCCTGAGTCGCGCAATTTCCATCTGTTCGGCCGATACCTGTTTGCCTGCGCCAGCGAGCTTGCCAGCCTCGTCAGCCTTGAGCCAGCTGTTTAGCGTCTGCGTACTGATGCCCAGAATCTTTGCCACCGCCGCCTGGCTCTGGCCGTTACGCACCATGCGAACCGCCTCAACCTTGAATTCCAGCGTGTACCGCGCCCTCGGGTTACCCATTGCTCAATCCTCCGTCACTGAAGTTTTACACACTCTCAATAACGGATACGTTTTTCGAGGGCAAGGTCACTATGGCTTGAATTACAAGCTTCCAGTTTGGGGTTGTCGGGTCAAAGCTCATATTTGTCAAGTTTTCTAACGAATAAAGTTTTATCCACCGCCTCGGCGCGACTTTCCTTTTCCATAGCACGAGTCGATCAGCGGCAGATAAACGCTGTCGGACTGCACCGCCGCTACCGCGGTGGTCATGGAAATTGTAAGCCCAAGAATCTGTTGCCGGATGGGGGATTTTTTGTCTGCCCCGAACAGTGGTGGGCAGCGTTGAACTGGTGTGCTGCCGCCCGGAGTCAAGCGGGACTGGACAATGCGAGGTAGCCGCTGAGTGTAATCAACAAAACGTCAATCTGTTTTCAGCGTAACCTATCTGCTCGACCAAATTCATGAACACGGAAACACGAACAGCCGGTTTCGAGCTGAAGCTCGACCGATGGACTTGGACGACTAGCGCCCGACCACCGAGCGCCACGATCGTGTCCGGCGCGTGGGCGATGCAACAGGCATAGCACGACCCAATGCAGACGTTGTTGCTATAGAAAAGCGGACGTTGAAGTGAAGATAATTTGCAACCGCGCGGGGTGGCTGTCTCGGAGAGCGCCCCGCCTTCGGCTGTCAGGTTGACCGGAGTTTTAGACCTGGAGCGTATAGATAAGATCAGGCTACCCATGGCCTAACAGATTGATGCATGACGACGCCTTCCCAATCCTCCATCTGATCGCCATAGCCTTTAGCATCGAGTCCTATGAGGGGCGGAATTTCCAACACTTTTTCACCGTATGAAAAAAGTTGGTCTATCGCGCGAATGTCCGAGCCTCTGACGTAATTCAAAGTGTTCTTTTCTGCTCCCGATATAGCCTGCGGTTTGAAATCAGCAACGGAAACTGGCGTCGGGTATCTTCCTGCCCAGACCGCGAAGTAGGTGAGTCGCTGAAGCAGTTCTCTGCCAGAATCAGTAACAGGCATTCCTGCCTTGGCCGCTAACTTCAGGAGGTTGTGTGTCTTTATCTCTTTTAACAAATCTGTCGGATCGACGGTTCCTTGTGACGACGCGGCCTTTGCAACGATTGCCTTCAACAGATTTTCAGCCACAAAGCCTGCTATCATAAGGTAGCAGCCGTGCACACGTTTGTTCATTGGCAATGCTTGTCCCAGAGTGCTGCGCGTAGCCTTGAAAAAATCTATGGCTGGTGTCCGCAGGTAATTCAACGTGCATGCCAACTCGGTTGCGGTATCGATCCAAGATTTCGGATCAAGCACCCCATCATTGAAAATTGAATCCCAGTAGTCGTCGCTTTCTGGATAGTGGAAGTTCAAATGCAGCACAGCAGCCTCCGTGCAATGGTCTATCAATTATTCAGATTCAAAACCGCCGGGACCGTTTCTTGTCGCCCCCGACGATACCCTCTGGCGACTCTCAAGCAGCACGTTCGACCGCATGCTTCGAGATCCGGCAGGCCGATTTTCCTGTCGCGGCTGGAGTCCCTCGATGCAATGCAGGAAACAGCGCCGCCGCTTGCCAAGACGCTCGGTGTGTCGGAGACATTCGCAACGGAGCTTTTGATGAACGTTCCAAAGGGCAAGTATCTGCGGGTGCCGCCTCCATCGAAAACTCTGGCGGCATCGCCATCCGTGCGGGCGTGTACTCCGCCATAACGCCGGTCTGAAAACGAAAAGCCCGCTCAACGCGGGCTTTCTGTCAACGTCGCAACGGGCTTCAGGTTGCGGCGGCGTCCTTCAGCTTCTTCAGCGCACGAATCTTCAGCTTCACCGTTGCCGGCTTCGCATCGAACCAGCGCTCTTGACCCGTGAACGGGTCCTTGCCGAAGCGCTTTTTCTTCGCCGGGACGGCCTGGACGCCGATTTTCACCAGGCCCGACAGCGTGAACTCACCTGCACCCTTCTTATGCACCGAGCCCAGAATCGTGTCTTCGAGCGCAGCCAGAACGGCTTTGGCCGCTTTCGGCTCGACACCGGCCTGCTCGGCAACGTACGTTGCCAACGAGGCCTTCGTGAACGTGTCCTTCAGCGGCTTGAGTACGTCATTGGTCACAGCCTTCTTCGCCGGAGCCGCAGCCTTGGGCGCGGCCTTCCTCGCTGCCGGCTTTACGGCCTTCGGTGCTGCCTTCGTTGCGGCCGGCTTTGCCACCTTCGGGGCTTTCGTTGCGGTCTTCGTTGCCATCAATAATCCTCTATCAGGTTGAGAACCGCTTAAGACGGTGCACGACGCCTTGCGTTACTGCACCGTCTTAAGCTGGCGCCTAGCGTATCAACGGTGTCCGCGATTCGCAACAGGAAAACACCTTCTGGCAAGGCTTTTCGTCATCGCCAGCGCACGAAGCCCGGGACGCGCAGCGGGCGGACCTGGGAACCGCGTCTGAACAGGGAGAAGCGCGCCGCCGCTTGCGTCGGCGCATTGCGAGCGGTCATCTCCGCTCCTGCCGCTCTCGACGCGACACAATTCCGCCGCCTGCGCGCGCGTCCCCGGCTGCTGCCCTGAGTTCAATGCGCTCGATCTTGAACGTTGCGACGACAGAGACATACTCCCAGGTATGTCTCTAATTGGCCCCGCCACACCGCCTTTTTTTTCACGGGTGCGCGGCCATGACGCTGTCCCTCGCTGGCGCGACTCCCTGAGACCTCCATGACCGACGAACTCGCGCTTCCCTCGCCGCCCCCGCCGTAGGCGAATCGCAATCGCGCGATCTCGCCGATCCTCGCCGAGGGCGCGACCGACGTCGTTGCCGTTCTCGGTTCGGTAACTTAAATTGCGCCAGCTATGGTGTGCCTCGGGGAAGACAAACAGATCGGCGGTGCCGTTGCGAATATATGCACAGTCGTAGCGCAAGGGTTTGCCGGCTCGACCGGGATCGGTTGTCGTCTCGCCGATGTGCCGGGTCAAACCTTTCCGCGCTCGAAATCCGGCACGAACGCGAGCCCGTGCCGCACGGCGTCCAATATCATAAGGACTACAAACCAAAATGCGATCAATAGAATTATGTTAAATTCATGTCACCAGGCAAGGCGCACAGAGGGTCCTCCGTGCCGTGGCCATGGCGGCAAAAAAATAGAACTACGCGTGCTGCGCTACCTAGCCGAGATGGATGTTCATGTACTCAATCGAGTTCCGGCGCGGTGGACGCGCCCGTGAGCATGGAATCGCAAAGCGCTCGCCGCGCGCGTGCGCCTTCTCGATCAGGTGCGCCAGTTCGAGCGGCACGGCCTTCTATCAGCGCGGCAGCAGCGCTGGCCGGCATCAACTTCGACGCTAGCGATGTGTTCCGGATACGCAATTCCATCTGCAGTCCTCTTCACTACACAACCGGCCGGTCCACGACGGCGCGCACGCCGCGCGTGAACCAGACGGCGCCGCAGGCCGCAAGCCTCTCATGCAGCGAGGCGACAGTATCGATGAGCGTCATCACGCCGTCGTGCTCGTCGATGTGGATGCCCGCGAACTCGCGTTGCGCAGGGCGCGCCAGCGCCGCGCTGATATGCTGAGCGCCGTGGAGCGCCGCATCGCTATGGCGCACGCTCAGCCGGTTAGCCACGCCCACCAGGCCGCGCATGCGGCTCACGACGCTCTCCGCGGCGGTGTGCTGATAACACAGGTCCACTTCGCCGATGAGGGTGACGCAGCGATGTTCGACCTCCACGCGCACCCCGGTTCGGGCTCAAACTCGCCTGCCAACGCAAGGCGCCCATGATCGCGGTGGCTAGATAGGCGTCGGGATGGTCGGGGTCCGGCGGCGGGTCGATCGACAGTTCCAAGCGCGATCGCGCGGCAACCGGCCACGCGCCCGGCGGCGCGCTCGGTTGCCAGCTTCTGCGCATAGTCGGGCGCCCACCCCGACAACGTGACGATGCGATCTTTCACACCGACCTTGATGCCCGAGGCGTCGAGTGCGAGATCCCGCGCCAGTTCGAACATCGCGGGGACCGCTCGGCTGATGCCGATCAATCCACGGCGCGACGGGCAGCCTCGCCGCCGGCGCTCAGCTCGACGATCTCCGAGGTAATCTCCTCCTGGCGCACTGCCCGATAGTGCTGCGTGAGATCATTCAGGCGCTGCTGCACGTGGGTGCGCGCCGCGAGCATCGCGCGCACGCGCGCTTCGTTTTCAGCCGCGAACGAGAGCATCAGCGCTTCACACAATTGCACGAACACATAAAAGTCGACGAGACCGGACAGCAGCCGCGCCGGCGCGACGTTGACAAGCGGTGGCTGCGCGCGCGGGGATACCCGGAAGCGCGTGAAATCGAAGGGAATGAGGATGCGCTGCGCGATCTGCAAGCGTGACTCGCCGGGCTGCGCACTCACCACCGAAATCCGGGCGACGCGCTGGCCGGGCGCGAGCCGCGCGTAGAGCGCATCGGTAATGCGGACCGCCAGTTGCGGAATGGCGTCGGGATGCACCGCCATCGGTGCGGACCAGGCAGCGCTCAGGCCGCGCGAGGCGGCGGCGCTCGCGAGCCGCGAACCGACGAGCAGCCAGCGGTACGCATGCGCACCGCCGTCCTGACGCAGCGCGTACTCCACCAGCTTCGTCGTTGAGCGCCCCGACGAAGCCCTGCTCCGTGCCGACGACGATGCACACGTCGCCTCCCCCGCGCTGTCGCGCACGGCCGGCGCGCCGGCCGCTGGACCGCCGGCGGCGCCTTCGGTCGCGAACGCGAGCACTTCACCGATCGCCGCCCCCGCCGTCGCCGCCGCCGCGCGGATGCCGGCCAGCCGCTCGCGCGCCTCGTGCGAGCGCGAGGCCGCAATGCCGCGCATCGCCGCGATCACGGCATCGAGTTGATGCGTCGCCGCGATCCGGCTCTCGATTTCGCCGAGCTTGCCGCTCATTCGTGCTCCCTGGCGGGCGCGCCGCCCGCCGCCGTATCGGAAATCCGCTCGCGCACCCACTCGCGAAGCTGGGCGAGGTTTAGCGATGCTTCGGCATCCGAATGAACCGTCGATCGCTGTGCATGCCGCTGCGCGAGGCGCTCGCGAATCTGCGCGGCCACGCTCGCGGGCGCCGCGTCGAACACGCCCGCGGCGAGCGCGGCGAGCAGCGCCACCTGGTCGCCCGTGCCCAGCGCGCTGAAGCGCGGCTGCGCGAGCAAGGCGCGAATCCGCTCGCCGCGCGCGATCTGCGCGCTCACGCGCGCATCCGTGAGGCCGCCAAAGCGCGTGAATATCTCCAGTTCGAGGAACTGCGCATAGTCGAGCCGCAGGGGCCCGGCCACCTGGCGCAGCGCGGCTGTCTGCGCCTTGCCGCCCACGCGGCTCACGCTCAGCCCCACGTTGACCGCCGGCCGCTGGTTGGATGCGAAGAGCGCGGCATCCATCACGAGCTGGCCATCGGTGATCGAGATCAGATTCGTGGGGATGTAGGCCGAGAGATTGCCCGCGTCGGTCTCGGCGATGGGCAGCGCGGTCAGCGAACCGCCGCCCAGCGCGGGGCTCAGCTTCGCGGCGCGCTCCAGCAGCCGCGCGTGCAGATAGAAGATATCGCCGGGATAGGCCTCGCGGCCTGGCGGCTCGCCGGTGAGCAGCGCCAGTTCGCGGTGCGTGGCCGCGTGTTTCGAGAGATCGTCGATCACGACGAGCGCGTGCTGGCCGCGGTCGCGGAAGTATTCGGCCACCGAGAAGCCCGCGAACGGCGCGATCCATTGCATGCCCGGCGACGCCGCCGAGGACGCGACCACGAACACGCAGCGCTGCGGCGCGCCGCGCTCGCGCACGGCGTCGATCACGCGCTGGACCGCCGTGGCGCGCTGCCCCACCGCGACGTAGACGCAGACCACGTCGCTCGCGCGCTGGTTGACGATCGCGTCGACGGCGAGCGAGGTCTTGCCCGTCGCGCGGTCGCCGATGATGAGTTCGCGCTGGCCGCGTCCGATCGCGAACAAGGCATCGACGATCAGCATGCCGGTTTCGAGCGGCTCGGTCACAGCGGCGCGCTCGACGATGGCCGGCGCAGGCCGCTCCACCGGTAGCCACGCGCTGGCGGCAAGCGGTGCGCCGCGATCGAGCGGCCGGCCCAGCGGATCGATCACGCGACCGAGCAGGTCCTCGCCCACCGGCACCTGAAGCACGGCGCCTGTACGCTCGACGCGCTCGCCCGCCGCCACGCCTTGCGCGCCGTCCAGCAGCACGATCCTCGCGAGTTCGCTGTCGAGCGTGCGCACATAGCCCGTCGCGCCACTTGCGAAGCGCACCGTCTCGTCGAGCGCGACGTCGGGCAGTCCCGAAATATGCGCGACGCCGTCGGCGATACGCTCCACGCGCCCGAACGTTCTTGCATCGGCGCCAGGATGCACGCGCGCGAGCGCGCTGTGCTGACGCTCGAACCAGCGGTCGGCCTCGCCCGCCAGATCGGCACCATGGGCATCCTCGGCCGAGGTGTCAGCGGCGCTCAATGGCGTGCTCCAGCAAGGTCTCGCGGATATCGTCGAGATCATGACGCAGGTGGTTGCGCACCACGGCGTGCGAGCCTGTGAGTTCGAGCCCGGCGATCAGCGCCGGGTCTTCGCGCACCTGCAAGGTCACGGGCCGGCCGAGCGCCGCGCCGAAGGCCGTGACGCACGCCGCCTCTTCGGCGGCGCTCAGCGCGCGCGGTGCGGCGAGCGCAAGCGGCTCTCCCGGCGCGGCGAATCCGGCGCGCGTCTCGGGCGGCAAGGCGGCCAGCACCCCGGCCGTGCCGTCGATAAAACCCGCTACGCGCGCCTGCGGCGGCAAACGGTCGAGCAGCCGCCCCGCGATCTCGACGGCAAGCCGCACTGCATCGTTTTCAATCGCCCGTGCCTGCGCGGCGCGCGCGCGTTCGATCTCGCCAGCGGCATCGGCGCGCAATTGCGCAGCCTCGGCCCGCACTGCGGCGAGCAGCGCGTCCTTGCCTGCTTTCGCCTCGGCCTGCGCGGCCTCCAGCACCGCCTCACGCGAGGCCGCGAGCTTCGCGGCCTGAGCGCTCGCGGCCTGCTGCTCGGCCTGCGCCGCGCTCCGGCACGCCAGGGCATCGGCGAGCAGCGCCTGCGCGGCCTTCTGGCGCGCCGCCACGATCTCCGCCACGGGCCGGAACAGGAAACGCGCGAGCAGCCACACCAGCACGAGGGCATTGACGGTCTGCAAGGCAAGCGTCGACCAGTCGATATGCATGGCCGCGGCCTTACTTGACGAACGGATTGGCGAACAGCAGCAGGAGCGCGACCACGAGGCAGTAGATCGCCATCGTTTCGATCATCGCGAGACCGACAAACAGCGTGCGCGAGAGCGTGCCCGCGGAGTCGGGCTGGCGCGCGATGGCGTCCATCGCGGCCGCGACGGCGCGGCCCTCGGCGAGCGCGGGCCCGATGGCGCCGAACGAGACGGCGAGTGCGGCAGCGGCAATGCTGACGATTTCGATGAGGTTCATGGTTGTTCCTGTGCGCCATGGCCGGCGCCGGCCTGCGCGCCGCCCGCCGCGGCGCCGACGAACACCATCGCCAGCACCGCGAAAATGTAGGCCTGGACTGCGCCCGTGAGGAGATCGAGCGCCATCAGCGGAATCGGCACTAGCAGCCCCGCGAGCGAGAGCACGATGCCCACCACGAACACGCCGCTCATCACGTTGCCGAACAGGCGCACGACGAGCGAGAACGTGCGCGTGAGCTGCTCGACGACATTCAGGGGGATCATCACCCAGGTGGGCTCGGCGAAGGTCGCGAGGTAGCCGCGCAGCCCGCGCGTGCGCAGGCCGTGAAAGACGGTGGCGGCCAGCACGATCAGCGCGAGCGCGGCATCGGTTTCGATATGCGCGGTGGGCGGCTCCACGCCCGGCAGCAGCGAGGACCAGTTCGCCGCGAGCACGAACACGAAGAGCGTACCGATCAGCGCGCGGTACGGCGCGGGATCGCCTTCGAGGGTGTCGCGGATCTGCGCGTCGAGCGTGGTGACGAACAGCTCCAGCACAGTCTGCGCCTTCGAGGGCACGAGCGCGAGCCGCCGCGTGAGCAGCGCGGCGGCGATGGCGAGGCCGGCCATGATGGCCCATGTCACCACCACGGGCGCCGTGATCGGCAACGGGCCGAGATGCCAGAGCGGCGCGGTGGCAAGCGGCGAGGTTTTCATCGCTTCACCGCCGCGAGCCGCAGCACGGCGTGGCGCGCGAGCAGCAGGCCCGCCATGCCCGCGAGCAGCGCCGGGGCGCCCGCGCGTGCGAGCGCGAACAGCACCAGCGCGGTCAGCAGACAGCGCACGGCCTGTGCGCCGAGCGCGAAGCCGATGCGGCCCGCCACCAGCAGCCGCGTATTCCAGCGCAGCGCCGCGAAGTGCGCGGCGCCGGCCCCGGCGCCCGCGGCGAGGCCCGCCAGGCAGGCCCAGATCGTCACATGTTCCGTCATCCTGAAGAATCCTGTCGATGCATCCATTTCCAGGCGAACCAGAGGCCCGCCGCCGCGCCGAGCATGAGCAGCGGCGCCGAGAAAAACACGCGCGTACCGAATAGCCGGTCGAGCACGCGGCCGATCACGAGGCCCGCGAGCGTCGGCAGCACGATGGTCCAGCCGAGAATGCCGATCTGCCCGAGACGGCTGCCGAGCGACGGTTCGGGTTGCGCCCGGCCGCGCGCCTCGCGCACGGCGGCCTCGCGCGCCGCACGGGCAACGTGATCGGGCTCATGTGTTGGACCGCTCATCGCCGGTGCTCCCGCGGCGCCGGAATGTCCTGCCCGTCGGGCACGACCGGACCGCGCAGATACCGCACCATCTGCCGTACCGCCTGCGCGTGCAGTCGCACGGTTTCCACGCGCACGCGCCGCCCGGCGTCGAGCTGGGCCGCGCGCACGCGCGCCACTTCGCGCTCCAGCCATTCGAGCGAATCGCCGGCTATCGCCTCGCGGCACGCAATCGCCACCACACGGCCGCCGGATACGGTCATGACGCCGCCGTCCACGGCACAAAAGCGCCGCGCGCCGTCCGGCGCGGCCCAGCGCACCACCGAAGGGGCGAGCATCGTGATGAAGTCCGCATGACCGGGCCGGATGCCGAACGAACCGCTTTCGTCCTCGGCGCGCAGGGCGCGCGCCATGGCGTGGTTCACCACCATCTGGAGCGGCGTGGCAATCGTGAGGTCGAGCAGCGCGTCGTTCATGCGGGGGCTCCCGCGTGCGCGTCCGCCGTGGGTGTCGTGGGCAAGCTCGTCGAGGCGCGTTCCTTCGCGCGCGCCTCGTCGAGCGTGCCGACCATGAAAAGCGAGCGCTCCTGCCACTCGTCGCACTCGCCGGCAAGAATCGCCTTGCAGCCCGCGAGCGTCTGCGCGATCGAGACCGAACGGCCCGGCTGGCCCGAGAACGCCTCGGTCACCGTGAACGGTTGGGTGAGAAAACGTTGCAGGCGGCGCGCGCGTTGTACGAGCAGGCGATCTTCGGCGCCCAGCTCCTCCACCCCAAGCAGCGCGATCACGTCCTGCAATTCACGATGATGTTCGATGAGCCGCCGCACCTCGGTCGCGATGGCCGCGTGCTCCGCACCCACCACCAGCGGGTCGAGCAGCACCGATGACGACGCAATCGGGTCGATGGCCGGATACATGCCCTCGGCGGCCATCGCGCGCGAGAGCACGACCATGCTGTCCACGTGCGCGGCGATGGTGGTCACGGCCGGATCGGTGAAATCGTCGGCGGGCACGTAGACGGCCTCCACGGCCGTCACCGCCGCGCCGCCCACCGAGACGATGCGCTCCTGCAAGGCGGCCACCTCGCTCGCGAGCGTGGGCTGATAGCCCACCCGCGACGGCATGCGCCCGAGCGATGCCGATACCTCCGCGCCCGCCTGCACGAAGCGGAACACGTTGTCGATCATCAGCAATACGTTCTGGCGTTTCTCGTCGCGAAAATATTCGGCGATGGTGAGCGCCGTGAGCGGCACGCGCCAACGCGCGCCGGGCGGCTCGTTCATCTGGCCATACACCAGCACGGTGCGCGCGAGCACGTCGGAGCCGCGCATGTCGGAGAGCATCTCGTGGCCCTCGCGCGAGCGCTCGCCCACGCCCGCGAACACCGAGATGCCCTGGTAACGCTGGACCATGGCGTGGATCAGCTCCATCACGAGTACTGTCTTGCCGACGCCCGCGCCGCCGAACATCGCCGCCTTGCCGCCCTGCGCGAGCGGCGCGAGCAGATCGATCGCCTTGATGCCGGTCGTGAAGATTTCGGTGGAGCCGCGCAGCGCGGCAAGCGCAGGCGCCGCGCGATGGATCGGACGGCGTGGCGCCGCAGGGTCGAGCGGTGCGCCGCCGTCATGCGTGGCGCCGCTCACGTCTAGCAGACGGCCGAGCACCGCCTCGCCCACCGGCACTTCTAGCGGCCCGCCCTGGGGCTCGACACGCGCGCCGCGCCGCAATCCGGCCGTCGATTGCAAGGCGAGCGCGCGCAATGCCGTAGGACCGAGATGCGCCTGCACCTCGGCCGTCAGTCGCGAGCCGTCGTCGCCCATGATCCACAGCGCGTCTTCCACGTCCGGCAGCGGGCCCGTCTCGAACACGACGTCCACCACGGCGCCGCGCACGGCGCTCACGCGTGCAGCGCCAACAGGCACGGCCTGGTCTGCAGGCGTCGTCGAGATATTCGGGTCGGTGGCGCAAATGGGCACGTCGTTGCTCCGCATGGCACGGGTTCGATTCGTCCAGGATAAGCGCTGGATGCGCATCTCGACTGATCTCGGTCAATTCGCTGCGCCTCGCCCTGCAAATCGGCGGGTATGGCCGTCTCCCGCGCGCTCGTCGAAGAGGCGAGGCGCGCCCCGAGTCGTTCTGGGCGCGTCTCGCGCGCGAACAGCTCGACAGGATGCAACCAGTCATGCGCGCGATAGAGATGAGGATTACCGGCTGGGTGCGCAACCTTTTGGATGGCCAAGTGAAGGTATTCGTGCAGGGTTCGCCGAAGCAGCTCCTCGACACGTGCATCTGGCCAGGAAAGGGCATGCCCGGCACCCCCATCGACGAATTCGAGCTAACTGACCTTCCGGAGGGCACCGCGCAAATTTCATCGGCTCGCGTAGTCAAAGCCGGCGGCCCGTCTACCCCGCCTTCGGATGAGTGGCGCACGAGCGCGTGGAAGCGAGGGTCATCAAGTGCTTTGCGCTTCTCAATAGATGCGAGTGAAGTGACGAAGGAGCGAATCGCCGTGCTGCGCCATACCAGGCCGCACGGCCTCGCCGGCGCGCCTCTCCATCGTGACAAGGCGACATTCAGCGGACGGTATCCAGTCGTTCCCGTTCAGCATGAATGCGGCCTGTCATCGCGCCACACTTCGGGTGCGCCTTTTCATCTGGCGGGAATGGCCTGGCGTAAGCTACCTCGCACCCAATAACAAGGAATCCTTTACGCCTTGAAAGAACACATGCCATCTTCATCAATTCGACAAAGCCGCGTGCAGGAGCAAACGTGTATCACCAGGACGCCGCCCACAAGTATAGAAACAGCGTGTCGTTGGAACTTGCGTTGCGCCCGTTACCATCGTAGTTGCTGCTCGCGCCAAGGTATTTGGTGAAATGCGTATACTGTAAGCCGATGCGAAGGTATTGCACCGGGATCCAAAAAATCTCAGGCGTCCAGCCTTGCGTATTGGGGGAGAAATTCGCGCTGCCGGCGTAGGCGACGCTATCAGAACTACCCGTCGTATTGAAGAATGAAAGGCTTATACCGTATTTGTTCTGGTAGACGTATGACGCCTTAAGCCGCAGGCTGTTCAGATTCCCCGACGTGCTGTCGCCCAGAACGAAATTGTTCGGGTCGTGGATATTCTCTTTGACATAGAGCGCCTGGGCGGTAATCGTATGCGGGTCGAGGATGTATTCATACTGCGCGTCCGCGCCAATATCCCGATAGCGGGTTACGCCCTGCACGAATATCGGGAAATCGTTTGCATCGTTGGGATAGACGTTCACGTTAAACCCGAACGCGCCTAGCATGACACTATGTGGACCCCAGTCACGGGTAAAGGCGATTCGCGCGTATGGGTTGTACCCGCGCAGATAGATCTGCGGGTGAGCTGGGTCGCCCGCACTGTTTCCATGGCTCAGGAACGACCAGATGCCATCTGCCGTGCTGTACGCCGTCAATTCCGCGTAAATCGTCTTGTTCCAATACATATAGGCGCCCGTGCCTACGACCTGTTGGGCCAGTGCCCCGTCGATAATTGGCAGGTTCTCAATGCGGGCAACCGGGCTAATCGTTGAGGAAATGTAGGGGTAGCTCCACGCCGGCGCGCTATTCCACACGTCCTGCACGGTGGGATTGTTGTGCACGGTCAGGCCGAGTATCAGGTCGCTGGTGTCCCCGATGATACTGTCCACAAAACGGAAGTCGGTGTTGTCCGACCCCCAGCGACCCTGCCACCGGCCGTCACCGTTCTGGTGATCGTAATTCGAGTATGTGAACTGAGCGAATCCGCCAATATGATCGGTAATTTTCCCTGCGAGGAAGATGCTGGCCGAATCGAACATTGGAAGGCCGTTTTTGGGATTGATGGGCATCCCGTTAGAGTCGAGGTTATTGCGTGTGTTACTCAGATCGGCAGTGGCCATTGCTGCTAGCGGAATCGTGCGCTTGCCGATGGTGTAGCCATTTAACTTGAACCACCGCCCGTAGGGAGTCAGTTCAGGAAATTGCCCGCCGGCGTGACACGCCACGCAACTTTGCCCCGTCTGTCGTGCGAATATGGGCAATGCATGGGCTGCAGAAGCCTGGAGCAGGCAAAGTGCCGCCACTACAGCAATCCAGGCGCGGCGAAGCAGGTAGCAGCATGTTCGGTCGCGGGCAAGAGCGGACGTCGTGATCATTTTTCCCCCTGCGGTGTCGCCGCCTTGCACTCTTCCTTGAAGGCATCGGTAGCGAAGGCGAATCATTTAGCCATGAGTGAATCTCGCTGTGCCTTGGCTGCGGCGCATTGATCAAGATCAACTGGCATACGGAACAACTTGTTCAGAGTCCACTGCCCCCGCCATGCGGGGGGGAATGGCTTATCTGGATTGCAGGTAGGTCACCACGGCCTTAGCCTGTTCGTCATTCAAGGTATGTGCAACTGCACTCATCACAGGCGCATTGCCACGCGTACCGTTTTTGAAAACCTCGATCTGATGCAACAGATACTCCTTGTGTTGCCCGGCCAGCCGTGGGAATGTGCCGGCTCCCTGGGCCTGCGCGCCGTGACATGTTGCGCAAGCCGGCACGCCCTTATCCGGCACCCCACGTTCGAAGATTTCCTGTCCCCTGGCCGTCAAGGCGGCATCTCCACTCGCGCCTCGCGTTGCCGGCTGGTGCGAGAAATAGTCGGCCAGCGACTTGACAGCGGCGTCGTCCAGCAGTGCGGCAATGCCCCACATGTAATCGCGGGCAGTGTTTTCACCACGCGCGTGCTCGCGGAATCCTTTCAACTGGGCTTCGATGTATTCGGGGGTCTGCGCATTGAGCTTCGGAAACATCGGCGATTCGCTACGCCCGCCTACACCATGGCAGCCGGAACAAATCTGCATGGCAATGCGGGTGCCATCCTCGCTCTGTGCGAGGGCTGGCGTAAAGGTGAGGCCAGCTGCAGCAAGCAGCGCAATTACGGGCAATCGTGGACCGAGGATCATTTTTTATCTACGTTGTCTTCAAGTCGAACGGATGGAAGATGTCAACCCGTTCGGGCAGCGTAGGATATTTTTGAACTCAAGACAAAGGGAAAGTTGAAGGCGGACGTGTTGCCCCACACACGCGACGTATTCGGCTTTCTTGTCACAAGCGACGGCACTACAGTGGCGAGTCCCGAGTGTCTCCATCACGATCGCGCCGGTGCTCAGGTGCAAATGTTTCCCCGGAACCCGCCGGTCGACCTGCGCCCTGTCGAAGTGCAATTCAGGGGCGATTTGAGGTGATCGCGTCCGGTGGCAGGCAGCCATGAACTCACCCGGACCGTACCTCGCTCGTTCACTAGACTCCTCATCCCCAGTAAGCAGCGCTTCGACTCCGAACGCTTCGGCTCCTCAAACAGGCGCCTGCTTCATTAACGCCGTTGGTGTACAACGCCCACCCGAGTCAACGCACGACAAACTTTCCGTACATGCCTTCTTCAGCGTGCCGAGGGGTCGGGCAAACATACCAGTAGGTGCCAGCGTCGCGAGCGACGAAGGTTGTCGAGAGCGCCGCGTACCTAGCTTGTCCGACATCCTTCTTGCTGCGCCATGGGAGAAGTGGTTCGACCTGCGCGAGGCCGGCCCCCGTGTACATCATCGACATATAGGGGTATGGCGGTGGAGCTGGGGTGATGATCAGGCCGTGCTCCATATTGCCGCCATAGTCCATGTTCACCAGATTCAGATGAACCGTCGCGCCACGCGGAACAACGAGTGTCGGATTCGTGAGACCGGCGACCTCAAAGGTCTGGTCGTCATGTCCCGGTTGCACCGTGACCATGTTGATGGTGATCTCCGTCCCGCCATATGTAATGGCGTTGGCACTGGTGTCGACGTGGCCCTGAGCGGCGCTCTCACGCAAATACTTCGCGACCTGTGCATGGGTGAAAACACCGCCCTCCCAGGCTGAATCGACAGGACGGTCTGCGAAGCCGCCCATCATGCCCGGTCCCATTGACCACCCGCCCGGCCCATGGGGACGGCCATCGCCCGTTTCGCGCTGCCATGCTCCCGTTCCGTAGCCACCCATCATTCCGGGGCCCATGCCGTAACCCCTCCCGTAACCCGATGCCGCAGATGTGTCGGTGCTATTGGTGGATTGCGCCCATGCCGGGATGGATGCGAGCGCAAGCGCAGAGGCCGCCAAGGCCGCCAAAACCCGTCTGTTCATGATCTCTCCCCTGCTAACGTGATGAAACCGCGCCCGCGAAGCACGGCCTGCACTTCTGGGCGCTCCAGGTCTGCGCGCCCGTTTTATGATTCGTCGGCGTCGATCTCACCGTACGCGCAGCGGTCGTCGAGTATGCCAGGAGCCGACCGGCTTCGAGTACTTCGTTACCGTTGGCAAGGTGAGGACCGGCTAACCAAACCGGGCACCACAGCCCAAGCCGCGACAATTAGAAGCACGAGCAGCCATTCGAAGCCGCCCCCGCCGCGTTGCGGCAAACCACATCATCCGATGTTCCACAACTTGACTTGACCAAAGGCTAATTCGTCCAGCCGGTATTCTTTTGATTTACATCACGGCATGACTATTCTTTGCGGCCAGCCGCTGGTCCGCACCCGGGACCGGTTCGCCAGCAGCGATGGCAAGCCAAAGTAGCGTACAAGCCCTCGACGACCTCCTCGAAAGGCAGACGACAGCCTGAAGTATCGCCAGTTCGATCAAACGTCCAGCTGCCAGACACCTCGGCGTCGCCCTCGCGAATCACGTGTGCACGGTGTGCCAGTGGCCGAGTTCCGCCGGGCACGCCGCATCGCTGGGTGCCCATGCGACTTATCCACAGCGCCGCTTCGATAAAGCGACGATTGTCCCTGGCCACTCGACCACGATCACCTTCCTTGCCCTGCAACATCGCTTCGGCACGTTTACAGTCACCACCTCTCCTGTCCCGAGATCGAATAATCTCTTCACATCTTTTCTTTCATGCCGTGACTGATGAGCCACCAGTTCACCGGATACGTGGTAATGAATCCGGCCAGCATTGCCAGCTGCATGAGAAGCCAATAGCGTAAATTGATCGGCTCGAGCCCGGGAAACGCCATGGCGAACGCCACCATGCACGCGAACATACCCATCTCGTAGGCCACAAGTGAAAGCGTGTCGGCCTTCACGGCAGCGACGATGCCGTCGCGCAGACCAAGTCCCCGCATCGGGGCGATCGAGAAAAACTGGAAGGCGATCCCAATCAAGTAGGCAAGCACGAACGCGAGAAGCAGTTTCCCGCCCAGTGCCGAGCCAGCCGCTCTGAAAGTAGTACCGAATGCTACCCATTCACCAATAAAGTCGCCGAGCGCGCAGCCCGCGCCGCAGTGCATCGCGCCTTTGAACGCTGCATGCCACATCGGAGCCACTGACTTGTCATCTTCGTCGTGACTCCTGCTCGCCGTCACGCGAACGGCACGCCCCAAGGAAACATAAAAGACTAGCCCTGGCGGCCCCCAGTACAACATGGTCAACGGCCAGACGACCGCCATGACCGTCATGCGTTGATGCCGTCCGCCTCCTGTCACGTCCCAGGTAACCCAAGCCGCAGAAAGGACGCTGGCAGCGAGCCAGAGGGCGACAAATGCTTCGAGTCCATTTTGTTCCATTCCTTGCACTCCGCAATTCGGCGCACGGGACTTGCAGCAAACCCTGGTCACTCCGGCGCGGCACAGCCGGAGCGTCGACTGAGATGTCGCTCTGGCCGAGCAAATTGAAAAATTGCGTTCCACTGGCGCAGGTGAGCGACGACCTTCCATCACGAATGCGGACGCAGATTCCCATACCGGGCATCGTGGCGGACCATCGCAAATCGCTCACTGCTTCGGCGTTCGCACGAACGTCGGCGCAAGCAGGTACCCGCAACGTCCATTCCTTGAAACATACGGAGCGCTTGCGGCGTGACCGGTTCAAGTTGTGGGAGCGCGCGAGACAGACAGGCGCGACAGATATCATCCGGAGTGGCCGCGCAATGGCGGTTAGCCGCGACAACCCGCGCAAGCACTATGAGGAAGAGGAAGCAAACGCCATCGGTTCCGGGCCCTTCTTCCCCATTTTTCCCGGCGATTTGGCAACGATACCGGAGTCGACTATCGTAAGGACGAGGGGGATGTGGTCCAGATGATGGGATCTATGCCTTGCGAAGTGTCTCCCCGGTTAGAGCTTCATCGAGCCCTACCGGCCGCATTGACAAGCACCACCCAATCACGAGAAGGGGACGATCATGATCGAGATTGTTACCGGCCTGCCGGACGGCGTAGCAGGATTCGTCGCCACGGGGCGTGTTACGAGAAAGGACTATGAAGACGTGTTGCTTCCAGCGCTGGAAGCAACACTTCGCAGTCACCCAAAGGTCCGCTGCTACTATGAATTGGGACCCGACTTCTCTGGAATGGACCCGGGTGCGGCATGGGAGGACTTCAAGGTCGGTATGCAACACATCACACAGTGGGAGCGCGTTGCCGTCGTCACGAACGTCGAATGGATCCGAATTGCACTGACTGCGTTTCGATTCATGATCCCTGGTGATGTCCGGGTATATTTAAATGGCGATGCGGCAACAGCGCGAGCATGGATTGTCGAAGGTAAGTCTCCGTAGAATCGCACATCCTCAATTCCCGGAAGCGCAGCCACTCCCGGGAACCGGGTACGGCCAGCACGACGCATTTCGCCGGAGCGCAGCAAAACGACAACATGAACGCTGCCGACCAGCGGGGAAGCCAAGCACAAAAAAATCAGCCAGGTGCCAGGCGAAAGCGAGCGGCGGACGAATGAGGCATCAGCACCAA
Source organism: Paraburkholderia sp. A1BS-2L (assembly GCF_051125205.1). NCBI lineage: Bacteria > Pseudomonadati > Pseudomonadota > Betaproteobacteria > Burkholderiales > Burkholderiaceae > Paraburkholderia > Paraburkholderia sp. A1BS-2L. The sequence goes on along the minus strand of NZ_CP120432.1, from coordinate 263,572 downwards.
CCAGGCTTCGCCGCCATTTCTGACATCCTGCGTGGACATAGACGCTTGCGACCCGATCAATAACGCAACAGGGCGCCCCGCCACGCGCGAGGCTTTGGCGCGTACCAGTGAAAGCGTTGACCACGTAGCTTTGAGGAATCGACTTCGAACTGCCGCTGTCCGCGCGGCAACGCCGAAAACCATTGCGACCGCGAGCGGCCCACACCGCCGATGGAAATGAACACCGAGGCACCGCCGGCAGGCGAAGCCAGCGCGTGGTCCAGTCGTTGCGGCGCGGCGCTCCCTTATACAATCGTGTTTTGCACGACAACTCAATTACGTCTATATTTTATGTCACATAGTGATCTTTCCCCACCTAAGCTCACCAAAATATGGACAGGCCTATGCCACCGAAGCCCCGTCAAGTAACGGAAAAGGTGACACGGGCCGACCTGGAGGAGCTTTCGGAGTTTCGCTATCGTCTGCGCAGGTTCTTGCGAATTTCCGAGGAATTCTTGCATGCGCAGGGGATAACGCCTCTCCAGTACATGCTCATGCTGCACACACGCGCGTTTCCCGACCGCGACTGGGCTACCGTGGGCGAAATCGCCGAACGCCTGCAGGCTTCGTCGCACGGAACCGTGGCGCTGGTCACCCGCTGTGAGGCGGCCGGGCTTGTCTCCCGCGTACAGAGCCCATACGACCGCCGTCAGTCACAGGTGCACCTGACGCCCAAGGGGGAGCAATGCCTCATGAAGGTGGCCGCATTTCACAAGCAGGAGGTTCAGTCCTTCGGTTGGGCTTTCAGGGACAAAGAGGAATAGCACGAAGCGACAAGAGCCCGTAGTCTCGTGCCAACGAAGAGGAGAACGCCACACACGGCACAAGAACAAAGCATTAGGTCAGGGGTGACTGAAAGCAAGGAGTTCAGCATGAGCACACCCTCAAGCCTGACCCTCGAAGGCAAGCTCCGGCGTGATGCCGGAATCGTAGGGCTATTGTTTGCCAGCACCACCAGCATGATCGGCTCGGGCTGGCTGTTCGGCGCATTTCACGCCTCCCGGATCGCGGGGCCGTACAGCATCGGGAGCTGGATACTGGGCGCCATCATCATCATGTTGATTGCGCTGTGCTTCGCCGAGCTCGCCGCGCTCTTCCCGCGCAGCGGCGCGCTGGTCCACATGAGCCACGCCAGCCACGGCGAAGGGCTCGGCCGCATCTGGTGCTGGCTGCTCTTTCTGGCCTATGTGCCCGTGCCCGCAGTCGAAGCGGAGGCCATCGTCACCTATGCCAACAACTATCTCCCCTGGTTCATCCGCCCGGGAAGCTCCGGGCTGCTTACGTTGACGGGATTCGTCGCCTGTGCCGCGCTGCTCGGCGTCATGGCGCTTCTGAATCTGATGGTCGTGCGCTGGCTCCTCAACGTGAACTCCACCATCACGTGGTGGAAGATCTTCGTGCCGCTCGCCACCATCGTTGGGCTGATCGCCGCGAGCACCCATTGGGACGTCATGCACGCGGCGCCCGGCACCTACAAGCTCTCGGGCATGTTCACGGCATTGCCGGCCGCCGGGATCGTTTTCAGCTATCTCGGCTTTCGCACAGCCATCGACCTGGGCGGGGAGACCGCCAACCCGCACCGCAATATTCCGCTTGCCGTGATAGGTGCCGTGGTGCTGGCCGCCGTCGTCTACATCCTGCTCCAGGTCGCGTTCATCATGGCGCTCTCGCCCGGCGACCTCGCGCACGGCTGGGCGCAGTTGAGCTTCCAGGGAGAAATGGGGCCGTTTGCCGGACTAGCGGCCACGCTCGGGCTGGGCTGGATGGCGACGCTGCTTTACATCGACGCCTATGTTTCGCCGGGCGGCACCGGCCTCATGTACATGACGGGCGGCTCGCGCGTCCTGTTCGCCACCGGTGAGCTGAGCGCGGGCCCGCGCGCGCTCACGCGCCTGAACGGCAACAGGATTCCGTGGCTCAGCGTGCTCGTGATGTGGGTCGTTGGCGTGCTGTTTCTGCTGCCCTTCCCGGCGTGGCAGCAAATGGTCAACTACATTACCTCCGTCACCGTGCTGACCTATGGCCTCGGTCCCGTCGCGCTCTTGGTCCTGCGGCGCAATCTGCCGGATCTCCAACGGCCGTTCCGCATGAGCGGCGCCGCGATCATCGCCCCGCTCGCCTTTATCTGCAGCAACCTCATCATTTACTGGACCGGGTTCAAGACCAACAATTTCCTGTTCACGCTTGTGGCGATCGGCTTCGTGATTTACGCCGTCCACTATCACTTCATTGCGCGCCGCAGCGTTCACGACTTCGGCTGGAAGCACATCGCATGGCTGCTGCCCTGGTTCGGCGGCCTCTGGGTGCTTTCGTGGCTTGGCGGAATCGGCGGCGGACGCGGAGTGATCGGCTTTGGCTGGGATATCCTGGTCGTCACGGTCTGGAGCATTGTGGTGCTCCTGCTTGCGCTTCGCAGCTCGCTTGACGGCAGCGAAACCGCTGACATGATGGCGCGCATGAACAGCACCAGCTAACGACCACAGTCAGGCGAGCGCCGCAAAGCAACCGATGGCAGCCGGGAGCACAGGACCATGAGCGAAGGGATAAGGCAACAGGATACTGGGAAGGCCGCTCGCCAGGCCGTTCCGGTCGCGGCGGGGCGCGCCGTACCGGCCACCCTGCCCGATGACGAAGCGCAGCCGATAGGCATCTATCTGCTGTGCTTCTATGCCTTCCTCGTAGGCATCGTCACCGGACTCGGGGCCGTCGTGTTTCGCGGCCTGATTGGCGCCGTGCACAATGTGTTCTTTCTCGGCCATCTGTCATTTTCCTATGACGCGAGCCGGTTCACACCTGCGGCGCCATGGGGCGCCTGGGTGATCCTCGTTCCCGTTGCAGGCGCGCTCGTCGTCACCTGGCTCGTCAGCACCTTCGCGCCCGAGGCAAAGGGGCATGGCGTGCCAGAAGTCATGGACGCGATCTATTTCAAACGCGGCGTGATCCGGCCGGTCGTCGCCGTCGTCAAGTCGCTTGCGTCGGCGTTTGCGATCGGCACCGGAGCGGCCGTGGGCCGGGAAGGCCCCATCATCCAGATTGGTTCGGCGCTCGGCTCGACACTCGGCCAGGCGATGCCGATGGCTGCGGGCCAGCGCATCACGCTGGTCGCGGCCGGGGCGGGCGCGGGGATCGCCGCCACCTTCAACACGCCTATCGGCGGCGTACTTTTCGCGACCGAACTGATGATGCCGGAGATCAGCGTCAACACGTTTCTTCCCGTTGCCCTCGCGACCGGGACAGCCACGTTCGTCGGGCGGCTCTTTTTCGGAGGCGAACCCGCATTTCTGGTGCCCGCGCAGCTGGGCGCGTTGCCCAATCAGCCGGGCAGCGCCCTCACGATGATGCTGTACGCAGTACTCGGGGTGGTCACCGGCGCTGCCGCTGCCGTGCTGATACGCGCGCTGCACTGGGCGGAAGACGGCTTCGACCGCATCCATAATCGCTACTGGCGCCACGCGCTCGGCATGCTGCTTGTCGGTGCGTTGATGTACGCGCTGATGCGTTACGCCGGACACTATTACGTCGAAGGCGTGGGTTACGCGTCGATCCAGGCGACGCTCTACGGCCAATTGCAGGGCGGCCTGTTTTTGCTTCTGCTTGCTGCCGCGAAAACGTTCGCGACTTCGGTCAGTCTCGGCTCCGGATCGTCGGGTGGGGTCTTCTCTCCGTCACTGTTCGTCGGCGCGACGCTGGGCGCCGCGTTGGCATCGGCGTTCCAGTTCATGCTGCCGGGGGTGCCGGTGAGCGCTCCTGCGTTCGCCATGGTGGGCATGGGCGCCATGGTCGGCTCGGGCACCGGCGCCGCCATGACTGCCGTGGCGATGATCTTCGAGATGACGCGCGACTACGACATCGTGCTGCCGATGATCATAGCCGTCGCGTTTAGCCTGGGCACCCGCCGCCTGCTTTCGCACGAGAGCATTTATACGCTGAAGCTTGCGCGCCGGGGGCACGTCATTCCCAATGCCTTGCATGCCAACATGTTTCTGGTGCAAAGCGCTGCACAGGTCATGGAAACCGATGTCCTCGTGCTCGACGAGGCCGTGCCGTTCCGGAATCTGCTTCGCTCGCCAGGCGACCCGGCCTTTCGTCATGTGGTTGTCACACGCGATGGCAAGATAAACGGCGTGCTTCGCATCAATACCGGCCTGCGACGCGCCGTGAGTCGCGACGACCTGACGGTGACGCTGGGCCGGCTCGCACAACACAACTACATCGTCGTCGACGAGTCCGATGCCGCATTCGACGTCATCAGCCAGTTGCGGCAGCACAGGGCGACGATGGCGGTCGTCGTCGCTGGAGGTCTATCGGGGCCGTTGCGAGTCAGCGGCGTCATTGCAAAGGAGCACATTGCGGATGCCGTCGCCAGCAGCATCCGCATTTTCCCTGCTCGCGCAAACAACGATGCGCGCGGGCCGCACGGCGATGCGCGTGCGTTGCAGCGCGAAGTAGCGTCGCGCGGCGCAGACGAGGAGGACCGTCATGAAACTAAAGACTGACTGGCGCGCGGTCCGCAGCCGCATTGAAGCGGCACTGCATTACGCGAAGCTGCACAATGCCCCGGGATCCAGCCGGCCTGGCGAAGACAATCGCGCATGGGTGATCATCTACCGGACGGCGAACGGTTTTTGCTGCATGTACCAAGAGCTGCCCGTGGATTTCGAAGACATGCTCGACGTCCAGACGTGGGCAGAGGAAATGGATGTACGCCCCTACTTCATGGGCATGTGAATGGCCGGGTGCGCCAGGGCACCCAGCCATAGTGATACGAACTACTGACGATAAACCAGATCGGCGCGCCGGTTCTGGGCCCACGACGCCTCGTCGTGGCCAGGCGCCACGGGCTTCTCCTTGCCAAGACTGACGGCCTCGAGTTGGGAGCCGGATACGCCGAGCGATTCGAGCTCGTGCAACACGGCTTCGGAGCGGCGTTCGCCCAGCGCCAGGTTGTACTCGTCCGTGCCGCGCTCGTCGGTATTGCCCTGGATCAGCACCTGCTGGGCCGGATGATTGCGCAGATAGTTGGCATGGGCGCGCAGCAACGGCAGATAGTCGCTCTTCACGTCATAGCTGTCGAAATCGAAATAGACGCTGCGTTTGGCGAGCGGACTGTTGGGATTGTTCAGCTCGTCGACTGAGGACGCTGCCCCGGTGACGGGCTGCGTCGTGGCGGCATTGGTGTTTGCCGTGCCACTGGCTTGCGGTACCGTCGTTGCCGAATGACATCCGGCAAGCAGCGCAGCCAGCAGGATTGCCGCGCAGGATCGATTCAGGCTCATCCGAGGCTCCCCGTCCGGGTGGACATGCGTAGCACCACAATTCTCATTGCATGATGCAGTCTAGGTGGCAATATGCCCGGATGCCAGCGTATTTTCCCGCGTTGGTGTTGGATTTCACGAATGCTCTCGCGTAACCGGATCCTCCGGCAAAACCGCGCACCTGAAGCGACAAATTTAAGCTTCATTTAAGTATTGCGGCTTAAACTGGACAAAATGTCATGTTGTGACCATTTATTGCAATATGCTTTCAGCGGGTGCATCAGAAGTGAGCACGACTCCGTTGTATCCTCAGCTTGCCGGATTGAAAACGTCCAGTTACCACCGGTAGAGTACCGGCGGCAACTCCCCTGACCCAGCGTTGTCGCTGGGTTTTTTTTCGATTGCCCATATGCGCACCTCCTCGACGTCGCCTACTCCTTCTTCACGCATGAGCGCGCCGGAAATGCGCGCGACCGTGTCGCTCGCCGCGATCTTCGCGTTGCGCATGCTCGGCCTCTTCATGATCATGCCGGTGTTTTCGGTCTACGCGAAAACCATTCCCGGCGGTGACAACGTGCTGCTCGTCGGCATTGCGCTCGGGGCCTACGGTGTCACGCAATCGCTCCTGTATATCTTTTATGGCTGGCTTTCGGACAAGATGGGCCGCAAGCCGGTGATCGTCATCGGCCTCGTGATCTTTGCCCTCGGCAGCTTCGTGGCGGCTTTCGCGCACGACATCACGTGGATCATCGTCGGGCGGGTGATTCAGGGCATGGGGGCGATTTCCTCGGCGGTGCTCGCGTTCATCGCCGACCTCACTTCCGAGGAGCACCGCACCAAGGCCATGGCGATGGTGGGCGGCTCGATCGGCATGTCCTTCGCGGTGGCGATCGTGGGCGCGCCCATCGTGTTCCACTGGGTCGGCATGAGCGGCCTGTTCGCCCTCGTGGGCGTGTTCTCGATTCTCGCCGTGGGCGTCGTGCTGTGGATCGTGCCCGATGCGCCCAAACCCGTGCATGTGCGCGCGCCGTTCGCCGAAGTCCTGCGCAACGTGGAACTGCTGCGCCTGAACTTCGGCGTGCTCGTGCTGCATGCCACGCAGACCGCGCTTTTTCTCGTCGTGCCGCGCCTGCTCGTGGACGCGGGCCTGCCTGTGGCGTCACACTGGAAAATTTATCTGCCGGTGATGGGCGTCTCGTTCGTCCTGATGGTGCCGGCCATCATCGCCGCGGAAAAGCGGGGCAAGATGAAGGCTGTGCTGTGCTCGGCCATTGGGCTTGTCCTGATCGGCCAGCTTCTGCTCGGCTCGCTTGCGCATACCATAGCAATCGTGGCGACCGTGCTGTTCGTGTACTTTCTCGGGTTCAATATTCTCGAAGCCTCGCAGCCCTCGCTGGTGTCCAAGCTCGCACCGGGCAACCGCAAGGGCGCGGCCACGGGCGTCTATAACACCACCCAGTCGATCGGGCTCGCGCTCGGCGGCGTGGTGGGCGGCTGGCTGCTCAAGCACGGCAGCGCGAGCGCGGTGTTCTACACGTGCTCGGGGCTCGTGTTCTGCTGGCTCCTGATCGCGGCCAGCATGAAGGCGCCGCCGCTGCGCCGTGCCTGACTTATTTGCGCCCTGGCGCGAACTGAATGAAACGCCTGTACCATCCGTACAACGACAATCGACAAACAGGGGATACAGATCGTGCGAATCTTCGGGCTGATCGACAGGCGAACGTTACAGCGCGCCAACCGGCTGTGGCTCCACTATGGCGTGTTCTGGCTGGGCGCGATCGCCGTCGGCCTCGTCGCCGTGCTCTACGCAAAGCTGATCGATTTTGGCTATGCGCTGTTCCTGCGCTACGCAGCTGAGCGGTTCTGGCTGCCGCTCCTCGTCGCGCCCGCAACGGGTGCAGTGACGGTCTGGCTCACGCGGAAGTTCTTTCCCGGCTCCGAAGGCAGCGGCATCCCGCAAGTCATTGCGATGCTGCACGGACCAAACGAACTCGGTCCGCGACTGCTCACGCTGCGCATCCTCGTGGGCAAGATCTTCATCTCGTTCCTCGCCATTCTCGGCGGGTTCACGATTGGCCGCGAAGGACCGACCATCCATGTCGGCGCCGCCCTGATGTTCAGTCTGAGGCGCTTCTATCCCCAGCGCTTCCTCACCATCCGGCCGGGCGTGCTCGAACGCAGGCTGGCACTCGCAGGTGCAGCCGCGGGCCTGTCCGCGGCATTCAATGCGCCGCTTGCAGGGGTCGTGTTCGCCATCGAAGAGCTCATGCGCAGCTTCGAGCAGCGCACGAGCGGCGTGCTGATCACGGCCATCATCTTCGCTGGCGTCGTCTCGCTGGGTCTCCAGGGCAACTATGTGTATTTCGGCACGATCGATATCGGCTCCGGGTTGCCACAGTGGCTCAGCGTCGCCGTCGTGCTGACCGGTGTGCTTGCGGGTGTGCTGGGCGGCAGCTTCTGCTGGCTGCTGCTCAATACCCGGCGCTGGATGCCGCGCATGCTGCTCGAGATGCGCGCGCAACGGCCGGTGCTGTTCGGGGCGCTATGCGGCCTCGTCATCGCCGTCGTTGGCGTGCTGTCTCACCGTCACACGTTTGGCAGCGGCTACGCCGAGGCGCGCGGCATGCTGGAAGACACTGCGCATGTCAGCGCGGCCTACCCGATCCTCAAGCTCATCTCGATGGTGGGATCGTATCTGCCGGGCGCGCCCGGTGGCTTGTTCGCGCCGTCGCTGGCCATCGGCTCCGGCATCGGCAATACCTTGCACATGGTGTTCTCGCAGATGCAACTGTCGATGCTGATTGCGCTCGGTATGGTCGGCTATCTCGCAGCGGTGACGCAGAGTCCGATCACGGCATTCGTGATCGTCATCGAGATGATCAACGGCCATGCGCTCGTCATCTCGCTGATGGCTACCGCGCTCATCGCGAGCCGCGTCTCGCGTTTTTTTGCACCACCGCTGTACGAGGCATTGTCGGAGCGCTATCTGCGCGAGCCGTGAGTTCGATGCCAACGGCGCGCCTGGACCGATATCAACGGGATTGAAATGAAGCTTGCAGCAACGTGGGAATAAGACAATCGCGAGCGGTTCGTAGCGGCGGCGATGAACCAATACGCCCGCATCAAAATCGAGCGCATCGCCGCCGAACGTGCCCTCGAGGTCACGCACGACAGGAGGAGCGAGCAGTTCAGAAGCAACGTGAGGAATCCCGCCAGTGCACGCAGCGTTCCCAGCGAAGCCCTCGTTCTGATGTCGATCGAACGTAATACGCGCCATCTGCGCGTCGAACGGAAGGACAACGGTGACCGCCGGATGCCAGTCAATTACCAAGGCTAATCGCCAGGAAACAGGAAGCGCTCTCCCAGCATGCGCGGCGCAAGCCACGCGCCAATCTGCGGGACGTTCATCAGGTTCACGACACAATCGCGCAGGAGAAGTCCGATACGGCTGCGCGGCGTGAATGAGCCCGCGAAACGCGCAGCTGCATCCTGCTGGCGCAACATGAAGCCCCGCAGGCGCTGCTCATACGCCGCAAAGGCACGCGCGAAATCCCCGTTTGCGGCGTTCAATTCCTCCGCCAGAACATAGGCGCCAAGCATCGCAAAGGCTGCACCTGCCCCCGCCAACAACGAGGGCCTATGCGCGGCATCCCCCAGCAGCGCTACCCTGCCCCTCGTCCAACGCGGCATGCGAATCTGGCTGACTGCATCGAAATACAGGTCACGCGTGGTATCGAGTTGCGCCAGAATCTCACGTGTTTCCCAACCATCGCAGGCAAAACGCGCATGAAGCCGGGCCTTCTGCGCCGCCAAATCGTGAGCGGTAACGCCGGGCTTCGGGATCTCTGCAAGCACCAGCAGAAATGCGCTTCGGCCTTCGCGCATGGCATATCGGCTGATCTGGCGGCCCGGCCTCGCGAAACTCACATAGGTGGCCTCATCCCGATGCGGATAACCATCGACGATGAACGACGCGGCGATGTAGCCGAGATATCTTTCGAATTGCGCCTCCTTGCCGAACACCAGCTCGCGCACACGAGAATGCAAGCCGTCTGCTCCGATCAGCAGATCAAAGCATCGCTTCTGTCCGCTCGAGAGCTCGACCAGGACGCCTTGCGCGTTCTGGATCATCGAATGAATGGAGACCCCGTACAGCACCTCGACCCGCTCACTGATCGTGTCGTAGATCGTTCGCGCCAGGTCGCCGCGCGGAATGCTAAAAAACCTCCCGCTCAGTGCCTTGCGCAATACGGCCCCGCCAAATCCCGACACTTCGCGTCCCCGCCCGTCGACGAACTTCAGACTGTCAAACTGGTAGGCACGCTCCTGCACCGGTCGCAACAGACCATAGCGCTCGACGATGTCATATCCGGTACCCCACACATCGATCATGTAGCCACCATCGCGGAACGAATTGGCTCGCTCGATAATCGTGGGTTCAAAACCGTACCGCAATAGCCGGTGAGCCAGGGATGGTCCGGCAATTCCCGCGCCACAGATCAGGATTCGGCGGTTCGCTGTCGCCAAGGCTGGCTCTCCTCCTCGTGACTACCGCGTGTCGTACGTCAGTGGTAAAGCGTCCCGCTGGTGCTGGCCTGAAACAGCGCCTTGATGGAATCACGGTTGAGCTGCGATCGTGTTGACAGAACATCGTTGAGCGCAACAGCCTGCGGCAGATCGCGGGCGAAGTTGTCGGGATAGTACCCGTAGCTCACCATCCCGGTCATACGCAAATGACGCATCTGGTTCACGAGACGCCCCGTTGGTATGCGTGCGCCGGTATGGGCGTCGGTGGCTTCGAGCAGGAAGACCGTCCGGTGAGCGCCGTTCGGCACGGACCGCACGTTCTCGCTCAACGAATCGAGCCAATGATCCACCGAAGTGATGCCCTGGCGAGAAGGCATGGCGAGCAGCCCAACATAGTCATACGCGCGGAGGAACGCTTCATAGTTCTGCGCGTAGCGCCGTCCCGCAAGTGGATCGACCAGAGCATCGGGAAATATCGTCCGAACGGTCAGCACCTCGTCGCTGTTCTGGCTATCGAGCACGATTTTCCTGAGCTCCTTTGTGAAGTCGAGCAGATACCGGGTTTTCATGTCGCCCCAACGCTTCGCCAGGTCAGGGTTGAAGCGGATCTGGTCGATACTCTGCGGCAGATCCCAGCGGGCAAGCATCTGTCGCGCATGCTGCCCCGCGTCCTCGTAATCGGTAAGCATCGCGTCCTCGCCAAACAACACGCCGTTGAACGCGGAATACTTGCCCAGGTCCTCGTACAGTTCGCGCACATATGCCCGCGCAGCGGGATCGAAAGGACTGAGCCGCCGCACGCCGGAGGCACCGGGCGGCAGGCGGCTGCCGGTTGCCGCCGTGACGAATTCCACCCGCCTGTCAAGCTTGGCCGGGATCGCGAAGGCGAGCACCGGTAACCACGCGTAGACCTCCACGTGAGCACGCGTGTTCAACTGCCATGCTGCACGAGAGAATAGATCCGAGCGCATCGGCAGGTGCCGGTTTGGAAAGTACACGGCGCGTGCGAACCCGGAACGTCTGGGGTCCGAGTACGCCTGGAGGTATACGGAGCTTGGACGCAATGCGTACATTCGATCGATCAGCTCGCCAAGCTTCTTTTCCTGCACGGCAGGTGAGGGGTCGTACACGTCGTCCAGTGCAACGACGGCAACCCGTTCCACCGGGTTGATTTCCCCGCGGTTCTGCGCGGGTTCGCGCATCGAGCGCTCCAGACCGCCAACGTCGATATCGTACGTCGCCAGAATCCGGCGCAGCCGGTTGAGCGGCACATCACGCGTGTTCGGGCCGTCCTCGAGCGTGAACTGCGTGGGCATGCCAAGATCCGACGCAATAGTGCGCACGGCAAGGTTCTGTGCTCCATAAGGCCAAACCATCGCCCGCACGGAAGCGCCCGTCTGCGCCCTGATTTGCTGCATGCATGTGGCCAGGTCCGACTGCACGCGCGAACGGAATTCGGTGTCCGTTTCGTAGCGCTGCTGATCTTTCAGGTACAGATGCGATGTTGTTGCCGGCAACTCATTGCCTTGCGGATTGGCAATTGCGCCGTGGTGCAGGTCGTGCGTATGTATCCGCCCGAGAATACCCGTGGTAGAGAGTGCGGCCGATTTCGTGGAAACTCCAGTACCGTCGCGCAGAGTGTTTAGCGGCGGCGCCGATTCGTGCATACACGTCAACATCGCACACTGTTAGGAGAACAGTGCGCGCGAAGACGGATTACCGCCGCGGCGCTTCCCGGGCGTCGCAGAAAAAGCTCAGGGTGTCGTCATCCTTGATCTTGACATGCCATTCTCCAACACAGTATTTGGCGTCGGAGAACTTCTCCTGCCATCGGTGTGAGAGCTTGCCGATCCAGGCACGCGCTTGCGATGGCATCTGCGGCGAGGCCGCGATCTGCTGCAGCATCTGCAGATGACCAGGATCTCCCCAGCGAGGGGTGGCTGCAACATGCGCGTTCCAGACAAGCACCACCAATTTGTATATCTCGCGCACCACGGCGATCGGCGTGTCTTCTGTAATGGCCTCGGACAGAAGCGGTTCACCGAAGTCCAGAATCGTCTCGGAGATCTTGCGCTCGGCCTTGCCCGCGTTTGTCTTGTTCATCGTTTCGTTCCGTTGATGCGCGCGCAGTTCAGTGGCGGGTCGCCGGGCACGCAACCGGCAAGGACGATGTCGAGGCCACGCTCGATGTTGATCCGGCCGCTCCAGAGGGCTTCCAGTTGTACGGGGCCAATTCCTCGATCCGGTTAACCGGGTGGTCGTTAATCCGCCCGAGCACGTCGACCAAATAGTCGTACGGGTTCACATCGTTCGCCCGGCAGGTCGCCAGCACGCTGTAGAACACCGCTGCGGCCTTGCCCCCGGACTCGGAGCCGAAAAAGAGATGGTTCTTTCGAGAAATTGCGACCCTGCGGATGGCGCGCTCGATGAGGTTCGAGTCCATCGCCAGGTTGCCATCGTCGACGTAGCGCGTGAGCGCTTCCCAGTTCGACAGCGTATAGGCGATTGCCCGGCCCAGAGCCGATTTGGGCAAGACTTCGCCCGCCCGGGCCTGCAGCCAAAGCTGGTAATCGCGCAAGAGCGGAACCGATTCCTCCAGCCGCACCCGTCTTCGCTCTGACGGATCGGCATCGCGCAGCTTGCGCTCGATGTCGTAGAGCTTGCGGATCCACGCCAGCGCCTGCGCGGCCACGCTCTCGCGGGCTGTCTGGGGCGACTCCTTGCGAAGCTGCCGGTAAATCTTGTAGTACATCCTGCGTGCATGCGCATGACAGGCTACGTGCTGGATCTTGCCACCGCGGAACAGTGCCGCCCAGCCCGAGTAATCGTCGGCCTGCAGGTAGCCCTGGTAGTTTCGCAGCAGCGCCATGGGATGACAGCCAGCGCGGCTCGCCGTGTAGTCGTAGTACACCACCCTGGGAACCGGCACCCACTGGGCATCGCGCAACACCGCTCCCGCACTCGCATAGCCCCACAGCCGCACCGTGCGGGTGCGCTCCAGTTGTTTGCACAACTGTGGAAAGGGTGTGTCGTCGCCGAAAATCACCCGCGCGCTGAGCAATTGCCGCCTGAACGCCTCGTACAGGCACAGCATCAGCTTCGAGAGCCGGATCGTCCAGTCGCTCATCGTGTTGCGCGAAATCCGCAACCCGTGCATCGCGAACTCTTCCTCCAGCCGGTAAAACGGCATGCCCGAGTCGAAGTGCGCCACGATGATGCGCGCAAGCAGCTCCGGGCTTGCATTGCTCTTCATCAGCGGCGACGCCTGGAACGTCACGCCGCGCACCGTCGAGACCCCGTCCTTGACCAGCGCATAGCGCAGGCACGCATGCTCGACGACCGAAATCCGGGCCGGGGTGTACTTGAGCGTGCGCGTGAGCGTCTCGCCGATCACCGTCGCCTGGTCGTACTGCGCCAGTTCCTGTTCCGGCATCGCATGCACGACGCGCTCGCGCGGAAGATCGTCTGGCAGCGCCGGACGGCCCTTGCTGCGGCGCTTGCGCCGGTGCCCCTCCACGGGAATCGACAGATCCGGCTCCTGTGGCGGCAGTGGCGCTTCGTGCTCCTGATCGAAGATATCCAGTTGCCACTCGCTCATGCGCTCGCGGCTCGCCCCGAACATCTCCTGCCGCGCGTTGGCCAGTTTGGCCCGCAGCTCGAGCAGCACCTGCTGCGTCTTCGCCAGCAACTCGCTTTGCCCCTCGACTCGTTCGCGCAGCCGTTCGATCTCGCGCTGCTGCTGCTCGATCGTCGCATCGCGCACGGCAATCTCGCCGAGCAACTCCGGCAGGTTCCATGCCCCCAATGCCATCGGCAAGGGTTGTTTCGCGGCAGGGACGTTGAGCGGTTGCATAGGTCAGCATTATCGCCGCGATTGACCCGCTCATGAGCATATCTTCACGATTCATGCGACCACCGTTGCGTTCACCGCATGCACGCGCCGGCGCACACCGACATCGATTCCTTCAAGCCATGTCGTCAGTTCTGCAAGCGAGATTCCGCGCCGCGCGATCGCTGCGGGATCAGCGAGCGATCCGCTCTCGAAACGCTTGTACATCAGCCAAAAACCTGTGCGGTCGTAAACCAATACCTTGATCTTGTCCCTGCGCCGACCATAGAAGACGAACACGTGTCCACTGAGTGCGTCCTGATCGAACATCGGGCGCACCAGCATCGAAAGTGAATCGATTGACTTGCGCATGTCGATCGGCTCGGCCGCGATGTAAACCTTGACTGCCGTCGAGAGCATCATCATCGCGTTCCCCCGCCAATACGATCGATCATCGCCTGAAGCAAAGGCTCGATCGAATACACCGGAAGTCGCAGCCGAATCCCGTTGCCCAGAATCAACTCCGGTACGTCGCATGCGCTGCCGTTGGCGGTGGCGTTAACGCCGCCATCGACGATCCCAACGCGCACAAAACCTGTCATGGCCTGCGCTATCGCGCCCGTCGCACTTGCGGCGTGCGTGTCGCCGCTTCGCTCAGCTTCGCGCGCACGCACCAGATACCTCGACATCGAGGAACGGGAAATCCCGCTGCGTTTGCAATACGCCAGGATCGACAAGCCGCTCGCCCGATACTCGTCCACGAGCTCCTGCCATGGACGTGTACTCCGATTGGGCCGTTCTCTGCGGGGCAGTGCGTGCGCCGCTGCATCCCCAGACAACCTCTCCGTTTCCTGCATGAATGTTCTCCCGTCGTTGCAATGGGAGAATCGTCCGCCTTCCGCGCCACACACTCAATAATGGGGATTCTCGGGCGGATACTTCTCAACATCGTCAAGGTACGACAGAGCCCATCGCATCCCGGCGCGCGCCACCGGCCTTCGAGAGCTTCCGCCCGAACGATTCGGGACGGTGCTGAAAGCTGGGCGAGAAGATCGCCGTTGGGCTGGCGCACATCATCCGGCACAAGCACAAGCTGGCAGCCTTCCGGCCCGGCGAGGTGCAGGTGGCCGACGCCACGCTACCTGATTGCGAAACACTGATGAAGACTGCGGCAGCGATCGTGACCAGTCGCGGCGGACGCACCTTCCATGCAGTCGTCTGCGGGAAGACATGACCCAAGTCGGCACTCAATCTGATTTCTGTCAAGCTACTTATATCGGCCGGACCTATCATAAAAAATGAATTGGTTCTCATGGCGCGATACCACCGCTCCTCATGATCGATGGATGACAACGATTCATTCCACGCCATGACCTTTGTAAGAGAGGAGACAGCGATGCGTGCAATCGATGTAATGGCTACGGCAGTGGTACTGGCGCGGCCCGACATCACAGTTCAGGAAGCAGCGAAAATGCTGGCCGATCATCACATCAGTGGCATGCCCGTCGTTGACACAGACGGCAAACTGGTAGGCATAGTTACTGAGGGGGATCTGCTGCATCGCACTG
Source organism: Paraburkholderia sp. A1BS-2L (assembly GCF_051125205.1). Taxonomy (NCBI): domain Bacteria; kingdom Pseudomonadati; phylum Pseudomonadota; class Betaproteobacteria; order Burkholderiales; family Burkholderiaceae; genus Paraburkholderia; species Paraburkholderia sp. A1BS-2L. The sequence goes on along the minus strand of NZ_CP120432.1, from coordinate 248,354 downwards.
AAATCGGCACGGAAATGAAGCGGCGCGGACGGTTGTCGGAATTCTTTGCCTCGACGCGAGAGCTGGCCAGCGAATACGTGAAGGAACACTCGCGGCTCTTAAGCGAGGTGATGACCACCGACGTCGTCACCGCGAAGGAGGAAACACCGCTCGCCGAGATCGCCGAGTTGATGAACCGGCACCGAATCAAGCGTGTCCCTGTGCTGCGGGATGGCAAAGTGACGGGGCTGGTCAGTCGTGCGAACCTCATTCGGGTACTGGCGAGCATTGGGCCCGATTTGCGCCACAGCGTCACCCAGAGTGATTCGGAAATACGCCGCGCGATCCTGAATGAATTGAGCAGGAGCCGCTGGGCACTACAGCCGCAAAACGTCATTGTCACCAATGGCGTTGCACACCTGTGGGGTGTGATTAGGAGTGAAGACGAACGAAACGCCATCCGCGTCGCTGCTGAGAACGTCTCAGGCGTCAAGGAGGTGCAATGTCACTTGGACTATGCGTCCGCGCCACTTTACTAAAGGACGTTTCCGAGGGGCATTGGCATGCGAGCGCAGGTGCACAGCTTCAGTCTGTGCCGCCGCGAGTTGCGTAGCCTTGTGTGCTTCCGTGTCCGCCTGTGCGGCCTGCACTGTTGCCTCGCGCGAAGCGGCAAGCCGCGCTTTTTCGTCGAGCGCGGCGGCCCGCCCAGCCCGCGCTGCGCGGTAGTTCGCCTCGGCATCCACAAGCTGCGCCAGCGTCGCTTTCTGTCTCGACGCAACGATGTCCGCCATGGGCCAGAGCAGGAAGCGCGCGAGGAGCCACACCAGCATAAGCGCATTGAAGGGCCGCGGGGCGCAGCGTCGACCAGTCGATATGCATGGCAAGGCGTTGCCTTACTTGACGAACGGATTGGCGAACAGCAGCAGGAGCGCGATCACGAGGCAGTAAATCGCCATGGTTTCGATCATCGCGAGGCCGACGAACAGTGTGCGCGAAATGGTGCCCGCGGAGTCCGGCTGGCACGCGATGGCGTCCATCGCGGCGGCGACGGCGCGGCCTTCGGCGAGCGCCGGTCCGATGGCGCCAAACGACACGGCGAGCACGGCGGCGGCAATGCTGACGATTTCGCGGAGGCTCATGGTTGTCCTTGTTCATGATGGCTGGGCTCGCCTGCACGCGATCCGCCGCGGCGCCGACGAACGCCATGGCAAGCGGCGCGCGCAAATGAATTGACACCGGTTGCCAGGCACTCAATGGAGCCACCTGGCACCGCCCATGCGGGGGAAAGTTCCCCCTTCGCATATGGCGCCTCATCGCAGTCGCCTCGCGGTGCGGCCGCCACGCGGAACACCCCACGCAATGGCAGATGGGCTATGAACATGTCAGGGAGCCTGAGTCCTGCTAAACAGCTCGTCCAACTCACGGCGTTGCTCATGATGTGCCGATGCGTCAACGCGGTTTCCAGTGTTAGCGATCCGAAAGGGCGAACTGCTGATGATGATCGACCTTCCGCATCGGCGCGTGGAAGAAATCGAGCACGCGGTCCAACTTCACCATTCCGACACAGATATCGGGGGGATGGCCCAAACCGCTCCGCATTCCCATGATGAGAGTTTGCCTCGAACTGCTGCCGGCGGCTACGGCGCGCATGAATTGTCTGGAGCGCGCTGTGGTAAGGGAACGCACCCGGCAAAAACGCACGTCCGCCGGCCACGAGGCAGTTCGCACTGCCTCAAGGCCAATACCGGCTACCACAATCCCCGTTTCATCTCCTCGAGCGGCGGCGTCCCACCAGTGTGGTCTTCTCTACCGACTTGACCCCCGGGATGCTTTCTGCCGCTACGCGCGCTGCCCGTACCTGCTCCGGCGACCACACGTAATAGCCCCAGAGGTGAACCACGCCATTGCGCACAATGATGTTGCGTCCCGGGAATGACAGATGTTGTCCCGACAATTCATCCATCATCCGGGCCCGAATCTACCGGTCGCTGTGCGTCTGGGCGAGCGGCGTCTCTGAAGGCGAAGTCGCGAGCGCCCGCACCAGATCTGCCCGGCTCAGAACCCCGACCACCCTGTTGTCGCGCATGACCGGCATACGCTTGACGTGATGTTTCTCGAGCATGTCAGCGACCTGGTCAAGCGGCGTCGACTCCCCGACCGTGAACAACTCTGTGCTCATCACGTCCCTGAACAAGTGGGTGTGCGCTTTCACATAGTCACTTATGTCGCAGTTCGAAACGAACAGTTCAAGCCACCATGAACGGCGCCGTTTTTGCGTTCCAAGTTCCTGTCGGTGCAGAAAGTCGCCCTCACTGATCATCCCCACCAACTCACCGTTTGAATCAATCACGGGTGCGCCGCTGATCCCATGCTCCATCAGCAATGTTGCCGCCTCCTCGTGCGTCGTGTCTCACCGTCTCACGTCGACAGTTAATCCACCCTTAGCGTAAGCGCCGGGGAACCTGGGGGGGTTGACATACGTCAACGTGGGCGCGTGGGTTATGGAGTGGATCGACGCGCGCATTGGTGCATGCTCCACGCCGTCGCAAATCTCGTCATGATCAACTGCACGACGTCCAGCCGCGAGCTGCGGCAGCGGCAGTGTGTGAATCCTAAGAAAATGGTTCGCTCCCAATCAGCAGATGCGGGGCAACTGCTCACCGCTGAGCATGTCCAGCGCTCGCACCGCGCCAATCGTGCGCAGGCGCACACCCGGATTGCCCTCACCGGCTTCGACGTGGCCGATGATGGTTGCCTGCTGGTCAAACCGCTGGAGGTGTTCGAGCGCGAGCGCTGCGTACTCAGGCGGCACGAGCGCAACAAACCGGCCTTCGTTAGCCACATAGAGCGGATCGAGGCCCAGTATTTCGCACGCGCCGCGTACCGAATCCGAGACCGGAATCACAGACTCGTCAAGTTCGATGGCGACATGTGCGGTATCCGCGATCTCGATCAGTCCGGTGGCGAGTCCTCCGCGGGTCAGGTCACGCAGGCAGTGGATTTCGATCCCGGCGTTGATCAACGCGAGCACGGCGGCGGCAAGCGGCGCGCAATCGCTCGTAATTTCCATCTCGAACCCCAACCCCTCGCGAACCGCCAGAATGGCGACACCATGCCGCCCGATGTCGCCGCTCAGGATCACGGCGTCACCCGGCTGCACCCGTTGCGGCGCAACCGGTGAGCGAGCGCGAATCAGCCCTACGCCGGAGGTGTTCACGTAGAGGCCATCGCCCTTACCCCGCTCGACAACCTTCGTATCCCCCGTTACGATTCGCACACCCGCGGCAACGGCAGCCGTTCGCATTGATTGGACAACGCTGCAAAGCAGGTCGATGCTCAAGCCTTCCTCGATCACGAGGCCCACGCTCAGATACTTCGGCTCGGCACCACACATCGCCAGATCATTGACGGTGCCGTTGATCGCCAGGGTGCCAATGTCTCCGCCCGGGAAGAACAACGGCCGCACCACGTAGGAATCGGTCGTGAACGCAAACTGCTGTCCATCGGCTTCCAGGCCGAGCACGGCACCATCATGCGTAAAATCGTCGGGCGACACAGCAAATGCAGGCCGAAAGATGTCGTCGATCAGACGGTGTGTGAGTCGTCCCCCGCCTCCATGCGCCAGTTCGATGATGCCGCTCGCGATGGCGGGCGCGGGACAGGCCAGCGACGCAAAGGATGGCCCGCTCATATCGATCTCTCCGTGTCGTGGCTTGCGCCGTGATCTGTTTCGCGACCTTCCATTGTCTCTGCACGGCGATAGCGGTAGTAGGCCGCACAAACACCTTCTGAGGACACCATGGTTGCGCCGAGCGGATGCTCCGGTGTGCAGCGCGTGCCGAACGCGGGGCAATCGGCAGGCTTCTTGCGGCCACGCAACAGTTCGGGCGCAATGCACTCCCCGCTGCGCTCGACCGGCATCGTCCGCTGCACGAAACGATCGAACGCATCGAAGCAGCGATAGGCGGGTGCTAGTCCGAGCCCGCTTCGCGCGATCTCGCCCATGCCGCGCCAGTGCTGCGCCTGCACCGCGAACACTTTCTCGATGGCTTCCCGTGCCAGCACATTGCCGTCGCGCCGCACGGCACGGCAGTACTGGTTTTCCACCTCTGCCTTGCCGGCCTCGAGCTGCCGGATGCACAGATACAGGCCCTGCAGCAGGTCAATCGGCTCGAAACCCGTCACGACTACAGGAGCGCGATACCGGCGCGCAATCGGCTCGTACTCGCGGTAGCCCATCACCGTGCATACATGCCCCGCTGCCAGGAATCCCTGCACGACACTCGCCGGATCGCCCAGAATGGCTTCGATTGCCGGTGGCACGAGCACATGGGACACGAGCAGGAAGAAGTTCCGTATCTGCTCACGCTCCGCCTGTAGCACCGCCATGGCGGTCGCAGGCGCCGTAGTCTCGAAGCCGATTGCGAAGAACACGACCGCGCGCTCCGGCTCGCTGCGGGCGATCGCCAACGCGTCGAGCGGCGAGTAAACGATCCGGACGTCGGCACCGCGTGCCCGGGCAGTCAGGAGACTGCCGTCCTCGCCCGGCACCCGGAGCATGTCGCCGAACGAGCAGAAGGTCACCTCCGGGCGACCCGCTATCCCAATGGCAGCATCGATCATCCCCGCAGGCGTCACGCAGACCGGACAGCCCGGGCCGTGCAGCAGCGTAACGCCATGGGGAAGCATGTGGTCAATGCCATAACGCACGATCGAATGCGTCTGGCCACCGCAAATCTCCATAATGGTCCAGGAGCGCGTTGTGATCCTGGCGATGGCATCAGCAATGCGATGGGCCTCAACGGCGTCGCGCCATTCGTCGAGATGCTTCATGTTGCATCTCCTGCCGTATCCATAGAAGCGAAGCATGCAAGTGTCTTCAGCGCCTCGTCTTCGTCGATCACGGCGATCGCAAGGCCCGCGTGCACGAGTACGTAGTCGCCGGGCTTTGCCTCCGGGACAAAGGCAAGATTCGCGTGTTTGACAATACCGCCGAAGGCGATACGCCCCTGCCGTGTGAGGAGATCGTCTCCGTCGATGCTCAGTATTTCTCCTGGAACGGCGAGGCACATCAGCTTGTCTCCTCGATCAATGGCCGGGCCGCGAATGCCGCCTGTCCAACGGCAAGGCCGCCGTCATTTGGCGGGACGCGATGATGACACCGGACTTCGAAACCCGCCGCGCGCAGCCGTGCAACGGCGCACCCCGTCAACCGCGCATTCTGGAAACAGCCGCCTGTCAGCAGCACGCGGCGAAGACCGATCTGCCGTGCCACAACGACGATGAGGTCCGCGAGCGCGCTGTGAAACGCGGCAGCGAGCGCCGCCACCGGAACATTCTCCTGGCTTGCAAGCGCGAGCGCGGCAAGCGTTGGCCGCCAGTCTGCGATCAGCCTGCCGCCCTCCTCGCGCAGCACCGGGCCGGCAAGCTCGCACACCTCAAGCGAACGCTCTGCGGCGCCTTCCAATGCCATGGCGGCTTCACCTTCGAAGCTTGCTCGCTGGCATACGCCTAGGATGGCCGCAGCGGCATCGAACAACCGTCCGGCGCTCGATGTCCAGGGTGAATGGATGCCGCCCGCGAGCATCGCCGAAAAGAGCTGCCGTTCGCGCGCCGTCAACACCCCGACCGGGCGCAACCCCGTCATCGTCAATGCGGAATCGCCATGGATCACATGCAGCGCGCCAAGGGCCGCACGGTATGGCGCCCGTGCCGCAGCCTCGCCTCCAGGCAGGCGAAATGGCTGCAATTGCGCCACGCGACGATAGCGGTCGCGCCCAAGCGCAAGAAACTCCCCGCCCCAGACGGTACCGTCGCCGCCGTATCCACTGCCGTCCCAGGCGACCCCGAGCAACAGCCCATCGAGATCGTTGTCAACCATCCCTGCCAGAACATGAGCGACGTGGTGCGGCACGCGCTTTACACATGCGGCGCTACGCTGCACATACTGTGTGCTGTAATAGTCGGGATGCGCGTCGCATGCGAAGCTCTGCGGCACCACGCCGTAGAGCGCTGTCATCGTGCAGACCAAGCGTGCAAACGCGGTGCGCGCCACGCTGCTGTCCAGGTCGCCGATATACGGTCCCAACACGAGTTGCGGTCCCGACGCCACCGCAATCGCGCTCTTTCCGTGCCCACCTGGCGCCAGGCAGGTCTCAGTATTACGCGCGTGGCCTGGCTTCAATGTCAGCGCAAGCGGAGCATAGCCCCGGGCATGCCGCAGGACCACGGGCTCCCCTGCGATCACACGGACAACGGAATCGTCTACCGGGCACGCAATTGGCCGGTCATGCACCAGAAAGAGGTCGGCCAGCCCGGCGAGCCTGTCGAGCGCTTCATGCTCGTCCGCAACGATCGGTTCACCTCCCCGGTTGCCGCTGGTCGCCACGATGGGAAAACCGAGATCGTGCATTAACAGATGATGCAGTGGCGTATAGGGCAGCATGATGCCGAGCCATGGGTTTGCCGGTGCGACGCTCGATGCGATCTGGTCTGATTGCGCCCGCGAGCGCAGGAGCACGATCGGCGCCGCCGGAGAGCCCAGCAGGTGCTGTTCCGCAGGACAGATATCCGCGAGTGCCCGCGCAGTGTCATAGCCAGGCACCATGATCGCGAAGGGCTTGGAAGGACGGTGTTTGCGCTCCCGCAAACGCCGCACCGCAAGGTCATTTCGTGCGTCGACGAGAAGCTGGAAGCCGCCAAGGCCCTTCATGGCGACAATCGAACCCCTGCGTAGCGCATCCGCCGCCTCCTTCAACGCGTGGCGCCCCGTCGCCTGTTCCCGTCCCGCTGCATCCCATAGCATCAACCGGGGCCCGCAAACCGGGCACGCATTGGTTTCAGAATGAAAACGTCGGGAGCCAGGGTCGTCGTACTCGGCCTGGCAGGCGGCGCACATCGCAAAGCGCCGCATCGTCGTGCGCACGCGATCGTAAGGGATGTCTTCGATGATGGAAAAGCGCGGCCCGCACCGTACGCATGTCGTGAATGGGTAACGGTAGCGCCGGTTAGACGGGTCGCTCACCTCTTCGAGGCATTGCGCACAGACCGCGAGGTCTGCCAGCACCACGGCAAGACTTCCCTCACTGCGTATGCTTGGCGCGATCTCGAACCCTTGCTCGCCTTTCAGCTCGACTTGACGTATACGCCGCTCCTGCACAAAAGCAGGCGGCGTCGTTTCGCTCTCGAGCCTTGCAACGAATCGCTTCAGTGCATCAAGCGGCCCTTCGACTTCGAGCGTCACGCCTTGCCCCGTGTTGCATACGAAGCCGGCGAGTCCTTCACTGACTGCGAGCCGGTGCACAAACGGGCGGAACCCGACGCCCTGCACGGCGCCGCTCGCCTCGATATGCAGCCGTTCGCGCGGTTCCCGCGCCGGCAGCGCAAGCAGGTGCGAGTTCATCCCGCATCGTCCTTGCTCTCAGGCACGTCGAGTTCGAGCCGCTCGAGAATCACATGCTGCGCCTGCGTGTGGCGCGTGTCGTCCGAAGGCTCGATGTGCAATGCTGCCCCTTCTGCAGCGGTACCGCGGGCCTCCTCCTCGAAGTGGTCACGGAAATGCTCCGGCGAGAAGGTCGTGAGCGCGCCAATCCACACATGCACGCCACTGACCCTGCTTGCACCGGCCTCATGGGCCGCGCGCACGATGCGGCTGATGAGATCGCGTACGATTCCTGTTTCATGCATTGTCAGTCCCCTCCCGCACGTTTCGCCGAAGCCTGTTCGCTTCCGCGACGACCTGCCCGACAACCTCGTCAGCGGCGGCCATGACTTCGGGTGTCATCGGTGCGCCAGCGTCGAACGAAGCGCCCTCGATTGCATAGACGACGATGTCCCGCGGGGCGGTGCCGAGCGCCTCGGCAAGCGCAATCACCTCCGCCAGTCCGAGTGCATGGCTGGACGCGAACGACATGGTCCGATCGAGTTGGCCGGTTGCCAGATCGACCCGCCTGACGCGCCCCGGCGATCCAGCGGGCACGGCAGCATCGATGCAGATCAGCGCGTCGACAGCCTCCATGTCGTCGCCAAGATCCATCATGTCGCCGCTGCGGGTCAGTACCGAGACATCGGCCGGCAGGCGACTGGCGAGCCGGTGCGCGACGAGACAGCCAATGCCGTCGTCACCGCGATCCGGATTGCCGATCCCGATTACGCGAACACAGCGCGCTCCAGGTTGAAAAGCTTGTTCTCCGGTCGCCTTTGTCATGGTCGATCCACCGTCAACTTGAGAAAATGTGCGGAGCAGGAAATGCACGGGTCGTAATTCCTCACGCTGCGCTCGCAACGATCCCGGATCACGTCATCAGGCTCATCGACAAGCGGTGCTGCAATCGCTGCAAGGTCGGTCTCCATGCTCGCCTGATTTTGCGATGTCGGCGGCACGATCCGCGCGCTCCGGATGGCGCCGTCCGCGGCAATGTCATACCGATGCCAGCATATGCCGCGCGGCGCCTCCGTACAGCCATAGCCGACTGCCGCACGGGGCTCGACAGGCATTGCTGTCAGCTCCGGCGGCTCATAGGCCGCAATCAGCCTGAGCGCCTCATCGCACGCAAAGACGATCTCCAGCGCGCGCACGACAATGCTGCGAAACGGGTTGTGACAGACCGGGCCCAGGCCGACCTCACCGGCAAGCGCGCGCACATGCGCCGGCAGACGCTCGAAGTTAAGCGCATAGCGCGCCAGCGGACCGACGAGATACGCACCGCGCCGTCTGACGAACGCATGCAGCGCAGTCGAATGACGAACGTGACGCTCCTCGAACTCGGATTCGTAGGCGCAAGTCTCGATGTCGATACCGCGACTCGAAACGAGGCGCCCCTCGTTGAAAGGGTACTCTTCGGCTTGGCGTAACGCGACAAACTCGTAGTCGCGCTCGAACTCGGGAAACGGGAAGGTGGCGACCCACCGCACGAGTCCGACTGCCATATCGCGTGCGCGCTCGAGGCTGGCAGCAAGCGGTGCGAGCTCTGCCCGTTCAGGCAGGCGGTAGAAGCCCCCCACCTTGACGTTGACCGGGTGAATTTCACGGCCGCCGAGCGTGCGCATCACCTCGTTGCCGGCTTTCTTGATCGCAAGTCCGCGCCGGACCGCATCGCCGTGTTCGACGGCCATTGAGACGGCATCCGGAAACCCCAAAAAATCCGGCGCGTGCAGCATGACGACGTGCAGCGCATGGCTCTCGATCCATTCGCCGCAATAGAGTAGCCGCCTCAGCGCTCGAAGCTGTCCGTCGACTCGCACGCCGAAGGCGTTTTCAATCGCGTGAACGGCGCTCATCTGATAGGCGACCGGACAAATACCGCAAATACGCGCCACGATGTCGGGAACCTCCGCATAGCCGCGCCCTCGCAACATGGCTTCGAACAGACGCGGCGGTTCGAAGATATTGAGCCGGGCCGAACTCACCCGGCCGTTTCGAATGCGCAGCTCGAGCGCCCCTTCTCCTTCGACACGAGCAAGGTAGTCGACGCTAATCGTCCTCGTTCTAGTCGCCATGGATCTCACTCTCCTTCCGGAACGGCTCTGCTGCGGCGTTAAATGTCCGGAAAGCCCTGTGTATCTCGCCTGGACTGGCGCCCAGGGCCTGCCATTCACGCGCGAGCGCAGCCGTGTTGGGTGTCTCCATCGGGCCGTAGCAACCGTAGCAGCCGCGCCGGAACGACGGGCAGATCGCGCCGCAGCCGGCATGCGTCACCGGTCCGAGGCAAGGCGTGCCCTGCACCATGACGCATACGGTGCCGCGTCGCTTGCATTCGACGCACACGCTGTGTGCCGCAATCGCTGGCTTGCGGCCAATGAGAAACGCGGAAATCACCTCGAGCAGCTGGACCTTGTTGACCGGACAGCCCTGCAATTCATAATCGACCGGAACGTGAGCGGAAACAGGCGTGGACGTCGCAAGCGTCCTGATGTATTGCGGCGAGGCATAGACTGCGGCAACCCATTCCTTCACGTCGGCAAAATTGCGCAACGCCTGAATGCCGCCTGCCGTCGCGCACGCGCCAATCGTGACCAGGTGCCGCGATTGCCGGCGGATCTGACGGATGCGCCTCGCATCGTGGGCGGTCGTGATCGAACCTTCCACGAGCGACAGATCGTAGGGGCCACCGCCCATCACACTCGATGCTTCGGGAAAGTTCGCGATCTCGATCGCTCCGGCGAGTGCAAGCAGTTCGTCCTCACAGTCGAGTAACGAAAGCTGGCACCCATCGCAGGAGGCGAACTTCCAGACAGCGAGCCGTGGCCGCCGCAGGTCTCCCATGTCATATCTCGCGTACAGTGAGAAAATTCGCGATGGCGTCGTAGCGCATCACCGGCCCATCCCTGCAAATGAAGGCCGGGCCGAACTGGCAGTGACCGCACAGGCCGATCGCACACTTCATGTTGCGCTCCATCGACAGATAGATCCGCCCGGCCGGGAACCCTTTCTCGCGCAGCGCGCTGATGCAGAAGCGCATCATCACTTCCGGTCCGCAGATGAGTGCCGTCGCCGCACTGCTGTCGAATGTCGTGCGGGCGACCAGTGAAGGCACGACGCCAACGTGGCCACGCCAGCCGGCATCCGCGTGATCAACGGTGACGTCGACCTCGATGTCGAGCTGCCGACGCCATCGCTCCAGCTGGGCGCGATAGAGAATCTCCCTGGGGTGGCGGCAGCCGAACAGGATGGCGACCCGGCCGTAGCGTTCCCGATTGGCAAGAATGTCGTGGATGGCGGGGCGCAGCGGTGCAAGACCGAGCCCGCCCGCCACAATGACGATGTCCGTCCCGGTTGCGGCCTCCATCGGCCAGCCCTTGCCGAATGGCCCGCGCAAGCCGATGACCGCGCCTTCCGTCATCCTCGCGAGCGCGCCGCTGACCGCCCCGACGTCGCGAACGGTGTGGACGAACGTGTCGTGCGCGGCCGGATTGCCGCTCACGCTGATCGCCGCCTCGCCGATCCCGAAAGCGTAAAGCATGTTGAACTGCCCGGGCGCGAAGGCAGGGCGCACACCCGATAAAGGCACGAGATCCAGAGTGACGGTATCCGCGAGTTCCCGTCGCCTGCGCATCACGCGATAGCTGCGGGGTACAAAGGGATTGTCGGGCCCCACTTCGACGGCCTCAGCGTTTTCCATAGACATCGAGAATCTGCAGGCGGGTAGCGTGAAGGCGCTGCGTGAGGATCGGCAAAAAGCGCTTCATCATTTCGTAGCCAAGATGGTGATCGCTTTCGCATTTGCCACGCAGGCAGGCGGCATCGATGCCGATCGCCCGCGTCAGCTCCATCGCCCGTACGTCGAACAACCATCGATACGGCGGAACGAGCCACGATGCGCCGACGATCTCGCCCTCGCCCAGCGTCTCGAACACGACCGGCTTTCGCCCGGGTTCGACGATCTCCAGCGCGACGCGTCCATGGCGGATCAGAAAGAACTCCTCAGCGGGCTCGCCCTCGTGGAAAAGGTACTGCCCCTCGTCGAACCGGCAGTTTCGCGCGCAGCCCTGAACGAGCCGCAGATGCCCGGCCTCGAAGCCAGCAAAAAACGGGTGCCCGGCCAGGATGCGCTCAAGCCCCTCCATGGTCCTCTCCATGACGGGCGGTATCCGGCGCCGCCCGCAATGCCGCGACTTCTGCCGTAATATCGATCCCCACCGGGCACCACGTAATGCACCGTCCGCAACCGACACAGCCGGAGGTGCCAAACTGATCGATCCAGCTGGCGAGCTTGTGCGTCAGCCACTGGCGATAGCGCGACTGCCTCGTCTGGCGCACGCTGCCCCCGTGGATATACGAAAAATCGAGGGTGAAGCACGAATCCCAGATGCGGATGCGCCCGGCGGTTTCTCCTGAGAGATCAGAATGGTCCTCCACCGTCGTGCAAAAACAGGTCGGACAGACCATCGTGCAATTGCCGCAACTCAGGCACCTGTCGGCGACTTCAGCCCAACGCGGATGGTGCGGGTTATCCTGAAGGAGATTCCTGATTCCCTCCGTTTGCATCGAGCGGCCCATCTGGCCTGCCGTGCGCGCCACCACCGCCCGTGCCGCTGCCACCTGCGCGTCTGTTGCCGGCCGATGGGGAATGCGCTCGAGGAGCGCCGCGCCCGCCAGGCTGCCGGCTTCGACGACAAGGTCACCCCCGCAATCCTGAGGCAACTCGGTCAGCGCGAGATCAAATCCGGATTCGACAGCCGGTCCCGTTTGCATGGACACGCAGAAACACGTTCCGCCCGCCTGTCCGCAATTGACCGCGACGATGAACGTATCCTGCCGGCGCGACGCATAACCTCGATCAACGCAGGGTCCACTGCTGAAGACGCGATCCTGTACCTGGATCGCGTGTAGTTCGCAGGCTCGTACGCCGATAAACGCGAGTTTCCGGGGCGTTTCTGCTACGGGCGCGAAGGTCAGGCCGTCATCGCCCTCATGCGCGGTAAAGAGGCGCTCGACGGGTGGATGCAGAAAGCGCTTCCATGAGTGCGGGCCGACAGCAAAACCGAAGAGCGCCGCATCCCCGCGTCGTTCGAGCTGGTAGCGCCCCGCGTCCTGCCGGTCCGTCCAACCTGCGGGAAAATCGTCGACGCTGGCCACATCGTCGTAGACGATCGCACCGTCTTTCACTGTCGGCCCCAGCACACGATAGCCCTGCGCGGCGAGTGCGTCGACCAGCGTCTGGATCCCCTCGCGGGCGCCGATCACCGACAGCTCCCGGGTTGGCGAATGCTTGATCATGTCTGTCCCCACATCCTCAACGGCTCGTGGTGCTCATGACGTGCCGTATCCGGACTACGAGAAGAACCGCATCACCAGTGCTGCGGCGCCACGCTAGTCACTCCTTGTCCTCGATGAGCCACCCGCGCGCCTGCGCCGACTGGCAGACGCCGAAGATGCGCAGTTCCCCGGGGATCAGGAAGCGGAAGACGCTAAGTGCAATCCGCATCCACTCGATGTCCGTCACGACCGCCATGCGTTCCCATTGCGTCAGATGCTGCACACCAAGCTTGAAGTCTTCCCAGGCGGCGCCGGGATCCATGCCGGAAAACTCCGGCCCCACTTCGAAATAGCACCGCACCTTCCGGTGAGTCTTGAGCATCCTCTCCATCGCGGGAATCAGGACGTTTTCGTAGTCCTTTCTTGTCACGCGCCCCTTTGCCACAAATCCTGCAACCCCGTCTGGCAGGTTTGCCACGATCTCTATCATCTCGACTCCTTTTTACGCCTCTGGCAAACCTGGAGAAATCCCGGTTCATGGGACAACGACCACCGGCACGGGTGCGAGACTCACAAGCGCCTGCGAGACACTGCCCAGCAGCAGACCGGCAACGCGTCCCGTCCCGCGCTTGCCGACGACAATCGCCTGGGCGTTCTTTTGCGCGGCAATTTCGATCAGCGTTGGGGCGACCTCTCCGGCTCTCGATTCCAGTTCAACCGATTTAGCCCCGATGGACCATGCGCGGTCTCGCGCGTCCTTGAGAGTTTCGGCGGAAAGTGCCGTCAACATTTCGTCAAACCAGGCATTGCGCGCCTGCGTCAGGTTTCTGAGCGCTTTTTCCGGGAGGCCATATCCGCCGATGGCATTGACGATCAGAAGTCCCAGGTGCTCGCGACTGGCCCAACGGGCCGCATATTCGACCGCCCTGTTGGCCCCCTCGGAACCATCCGTCGCCGCGACAATCCAGTTCATGATCGTCCTGCCCTGTCAGTTATATTCCCACCGTGGCCGGTGTGGCGCACGTATGATCCTCGACCGCTTTCACACCAGGGACGCTTTCAGCCGCGACCCGCAATGCCTGCACCTGAGCGGGGGACCACACGTAGTAACCAAACAGGTGGACGACGCCGTTCCTGACAATGATGTTACGGCCAGACAGGGCCCAGTTATGGCTGGCAATCTCCCCCATCAACATGGCCCGGATCTCGCGATCACTCACGGCCTGAAGCGTGTTGGGCTCAAGAGGCGCAATGGCCAGCGCCTGGACAAGATTGGCCCGGCTGACAACGCCGACTACCTGGTCTCCGCGCATCACCGGCACGCGTCTGATGTGATGGCTTTCAAGAAGATTGGCAACTTCATCTAGCGGCGTCGACTCGTCGACGGTGACTACGCCCCCCGTCATGACGTCTTTCACCAGCCGCGCATGCGCCTTGACATAGGCTGCGGCATCATGACTGGCTGAGAAGATTTCGAGCCACCGCGAACGGCGGGGCTCTCCCGTGCCGAGTTCAACCCGATGCAGCAGATCACCGTCGCTGATCATGCCGAGCAAATGTCCCTGAGAGTCAAGGACCGGCGCTCCACTAATTTCATGTTCGACGAGAAGTGCTGCGGCTTCCCGCACGGTCATGTCCGGCTTGACGGACACGACTTTCCGAGTCATGACATCGACAGCTTGCATGGCCATCTCCTTTCACCCTGAACGCTCGCACACCGCTGCTTGTTACCGTAGGAGCAGCCTATGCTGGCCCGACACCGGAAAGTTGACCTGCATCAATTGGTTTCAAGGTGGATCGCCATCGCTTTTCCGTCCGCCCGGCGCGCAGCCGCCTGTGACGGGACGGTCGAGCCCCCACGCTTCTGCACGGGGTTTGCGCGCGCGTGCTGTTCGCCCCAGCGGGCAATCTCAGGGCCGGGATGCCCCGCAACGTATGTGATTTCCGAAGTCAGCGGTTTCATCCCGGTGGTGCGCGGGCTACGGCCATGTGATGGGAAAACCTGCTCGCCAGGGCAGGACGCCCTGTCATGATTCAGGTCAATCCGCTGTTCCGCCGAAGCACTAGCCTGCAAATTATCGTGAACCGGTTTCGATTCGCGACGGTACGCCGTGCCGGCTTACTGGAGGCATATGATGAAACGATTCAACGGCTTAATTATGTCTTTGCTGGCGTCAGGCGCGTTAGCGGTGGCGCCAGGAATATTGGCGCGAGAACCGTCGCCGTTGTCACCCGCCACGCAGGGCGGCGTGGTCTACATCAGCGGCGGAATTGGCGCAGGCTAGTCCGCTGCGTCATTGAATTGGCACCGCTCGAATCCGACGCGAAGGTTCGGCATATTTCCACTTGATTGGCTTCGGGTTCTTGTTGTGCTCGCGAATGTAATGCATCAGTTTGCGATCCAGATCCTTCACTGAACTGAAGATGCCGCGCGCGATCACATCGCGCTGGATGCGCGAGAACCAGTTCTCCACCTGGTTGAGCCACGACGAGTAGGTCGGCGTGAAGTGCAGGCGCACGTTGCGATGGGCATCGAGGAACTCGGCGACCCGCTGCGTCTTATGGCTGCTGACGTTGTCGCAGATGACATGGATTTCGCGGCGTTTGGGCTAGCTGGCAACGACGTCGGTCAGGAAGGCCACGAACTGTTCGCTGGTGTGGCGTGCCGCCGTTTTGCCCAACACCTCGCCAGTGGCAGTGTTGAATGCCGCGAACAGACTGAGCGTGCCGTTGCGCTTGTACTCGAAGCCGTGGCTCTCAGCGCGCCCCGGCGACAGCGGCAGCATTCGGTCCTTGCGGTCGAGCGCCTGGATCGCCGTCTTCTCGTCCACGCAGAACACCGCTGCGTGTGCCGGCGGGTTCAGGTACAGCCCAATCACGTCGGCCGCCTTGGCCTCGAAGTCCGGGTCGTTGGAGACCATGTGCCGCTCGAGCTGCTGCGGCTTGATACCGTGCTTGCGCCAGATGCGCTGCACGCTCGAGACCGACACGTCGCCGAGTTCTGCCGCGAGCTTGTAGCTGCTCCAGTGTGTCGAGCCGTCCGGGGGTTTGTGCTTGAGGGTGCGATTGAGCACCCGCGCTTCCAGTCTCGCGGGTGGCACCCTGGGCGCTCGCCCGGGGTGCCGGGCATACATGCCGGCCAGCCGCTCACTGAGGAATCGCGCCGACCAGCGCGCGATGAAGCGAGAGTCACAACCGAGTGTGCGCATGATGCTGTCGCGCGACTCGCCGTCCTCGAGCATCAAGATCAACTTCGCACGTCGCACGTCCGCCGCCCGCACGGTTCGGCTACGCGCGGCCGACTGCAGTTGCTCCCGTTCGATATCTGTCAGATTCATTTTTCCCATGACCTGTATCTGAACACACATGGGGTGCCAATTCAATGACGCAATCGACTAGCAGCAGGCCATTCGCGCGGCAAGCAAGGACTATAACCTCCGTATGACGTTTGCAACGAAAGGTACCGGCGCGTACCTCTCCGATGTACGCGTGTCCATCCAGGACGCGCAGGGCAAGACACTCATGAGTGCCGTTTCCAGCGGACCGTTCTTCCTCGCGAAGGTACCGGCGGGGCACGGTGAGCGCAGCCAATGGTGGGCAGGTCCAGACCCGCGTGGTCAGGCTCAGCAAGACCACTCCCGCGGACCTGTACTTCTATTGGGTAGAAAAATAATCGAAGTGCCTGCTACGCAACTGTGGATGCACACGCGGTGAAAGCCGTTGATGCGTGACGCGGGACGAAAATCCGTTCGCCTCGCACGGCCCGGGCACCGCCGAGAGCAACATTGCCCGGAAGTATTGAGCGCGTGTCGCGTTGCCTGCGGAGAACGCACCTGAAGTGGAGTCTGAGGTGAAACACTTTCGCTGGTTGGACGCGGCGGGTCAGTGGATTGGCACTGCAGTGCACTGGAGCGATCTGCAGTCGGCGCTGCGTGCCGGTCTCCACGATAACCCGGAGTGGGTCATCGTCTACGAAACGGCATTCGGATTTTGCTGCGTCTATCATGACCGGGAGATCGAATTTGCTCATATCGACGACTTCCGGGCGTGGGCCGAGCAAGCCGGTGTACAGCTTTATTTCATCGGCCTGTGAACGAGCGTATCGCCCGATCCGCGCGCGGAACACACATGCGCCCCTGGCGGCGAGAACCACGCTTATATAAAAACCTGACGTACCCACGTCGCGTCATCGCGCCCTGTCGAGCACTTTGAACTGCGCGCCGATCTCCACGCGGGTCCCGGTTGGGGCACGAAAACCGCGGGCTTTGATCACCGCGCCTTCCCTTTCCATCACCTTGCAGGGTCCCGCCTCGTTGACGTCGATCAATTCGACATCCAGATTCATCGACGATAGTCTTCAGGTCAAGCGCGTTGTGCGACTGATCCCCCCTCACGACCGCTATGGAGTCGGGTCAGAGGACACACCATGGAACGAATCGAAAACCGCACATACGCGGAGTTAAACGTTGGCGACTCGGCGAGCCTGGTGCGAACGCTCACACACCGCGACCTCGAACTGTATTCCGCCATGGCTGGGGATGCGACCACCATGAGCCTGGAGCAGGGCATCGCACGAAGTGCCCCTTTGCCGAATAACGTGGCACACGGCATGTGGGCCGGCGCCCTGCTCTCGACCGTAATCGGCACGCGCCTTCCCGGTCCCGGCACTGTCTGCGTGGACCAGTCCCTTCACTTCGCGAAACCGCTCGCACTCGGCGACACGATTACCGTGTCGGTACGCGTCACCGGCAAGGACGACGCCAGCCATCGGGTCACACTGGAGTGCCGTGCTGTTAACCAGCGTGGCGGGGACGTCATCACGGGCATTACAGAAGTCGTTGCTCCAACAGAAAAAATCCTGCGTCCGGCCGAAGCGCTTCCCGAATTCGAACTATTCGAGAAAGGTCGACGCTACACGCGTCTCATCGCAATGACGCGCGGACTCAAGCCGTTACGAACCGCCGTCGTGCATCCAGTGGATTCGGCATCACTCGCGGGTGCTATCGAGGCCGCGCGTGCGAACCTCATCGTCCCGATACTTGTCGGACCAGATGCAAGCATTCGCGCGGCTGCGGATCGGGCCCAGCTTGATCTCACGCCCTGTGAGATCGTGGCCACCACGGATAGCGAAGCTGCGGCCGCGCAAGCCGTGGCGATGGCTCGAGCCGGCAGGGTCCAGGCGCTCATGAAAGGCGCGCTTCACACCGATGAACTGATGCACGCCGTGGTCGACGACGAGCGCGGCTTGCGCACCGCGCGACGTATCAGCCACGTCTTTGCGATCGACGCGCCCGCCTATCCAAGGCCGTTGTTCGTCACGGACGCAGCCATTAACGTTTCTCCCACGCTCGACGACAAGCGCGACATCATTCAGAACGCGATCGATCTCGCACATGCGCTGGGCATTGCCGAGCCTCGTGTCGCAATACTCTCCGCCGTCGAGACTGTCACCGCGAAATTGCGCTCCACGCTCGATGCCGCGGCGCTCTGCAAGATGGCCGATCGCGGCCAGATCACCGGTGGCATCCTGGACGGGCCGCTCGCATTCGACAATGCGGTATCCGAAGAAGCTGCGAGGACCAAAGGTATCAAATCCCCGGTAGCGGGCCGCGCCGATATCTTCGTTGTGCCGGATCTCGAAGCCGGCAACATGCTTGCCAAACAACTCGAGTATCTCGCCGGCGCGGAGATCGCAGGCATCGTGCTAGGCGCCCGCGTACCCATCATCCTGACGAGCCGTGCCGATAAAACGCTTGCACGGCTCGCCTCCTGCGCGGTCGCGTTGCTGCTCGCGCGCCATCAGGGCGGAACGAAGCCGTGAGCGATACCATCCTTGTGCTGAACGCCGGCTCGTCAAGTATGAAGTTCTCGGTTTTTCCAGGCCACAGGCTACCGAGTCGCCAGGATCTCGTCTGTGAAGGCGAGTTCGAAGGCATTGGACATCAACTGCATTTCATCGTGAAAGATCGTGCAGGTACGTTTCTGGCCGATGATTACCCTCCCGGAACGACGCATGAGGACGCTCTCTCCGTGCTACGACTGTGGCTCGATCGTCGCTATCCAGACCAATGCGTGATGGCGGCCGGGCATCGCATCGTGCACGGTGGCCTGCGCTATACGGCGCCCGTTCGCATTGACGCGACCGTCATGACCGAACTCCAGCGTCTCATCCCGCTGGCGCCGCTTCATCAGCCACATCACATTGCCGCAATTCAGGGCGTCTCAAAGCTGCACCCTGCGCTGCCGCAAGTCGCCTGCTTTGATACCGCCTTCCATCATACGCAATCTGCGGTGACGACTGCCTTCGCCTTACCGCGAAAAATGGGTGACGAAGGCATTCGGCGTTATGGATTTCACGGGCTTTCCTACGAATACATTGCGAGTGTGCTCCCGCAGTTCATTGGGCGCGAGGCCGCTGATGGTCGCGTGATCGTTGCACACCTGGGACGCGGCGCAAGCATGTGCGCGATGCGGCGTCGAAAAAGCGTGGCAACGACAATGGGGTTTACCGCGCTCGATGGCCTGCCGATGAGTCGCCGCTGCGGAACCCTTGACCCGGGCGTCGTCCTCTATCTGATGCAGGAGAAGGGTATGTCGGTCGACACCGTCAGCCACCTCCTCTATCAGGAATCAGGCCTACTTGGCGTTTCGGGCCTGAGCGACGACATGCGTGTCCTGCTGGCGAGCGACGAGCCTGGCGCGCGAGACGCCGTCGATCTGTTCGTCTACCGCATTGGAAGGGAACTGGGTTCCCTGGCTGCAGCCCTGGGCGGCCTCGATGCGCTGGTTTTCACTGCAGGCATCGGAGAACACGCAAGCGAAATTCGACGCCGGGTCTGCGAGCAGGCAACGTGGCTCGGTGTGGATCTGAACGACATTGCAAACCGGTCCGGCGGCCCGCGCATCACCCGCGACGAGAGCCAGGTGCGAGCCCTGGTCATTCCGACGGATGAAGACCTGATGATCGCACAGCACGTCTGGACGCTTCTCGGGCGTCAGGCGCAAGGCGTTTGAACCCCGGCAGCAATACGGGACGCAATCGGCAATGGCGGTGTGTCGCCTATGGCGCTGAACCGTACATCGGTTTGGATCAAACGCGCAGGAAGGAGGTAGGCATGAACCAGGATCAGCTGTCCTATGAGGCGGGCCAGCCAGCAGTCGAGCAGGCCGCTATCCAGTGCGGACTCACGGAGGCCGAGGCGGCTCGGCGCCTCGACCAATTCGGCGAAAATGCGCTGGTCGAGCATCACGTTACCGTGCTCGAGCGGCTCGCTCACTTCTTCTGGGGGCCGATCCCCTGGATGATCGAAATAGCGGCAGTGCTCTCGGCCACGCTAAAGCATTGGGCAGACCTTGCGATCATCCTGACAATGCTTCTGGTCAATGCTGGCGTCGGGTTCTGGCAGGAATTCAAGGCCGACAATGCCATTGCGTTGCTGAAGAAGCGCCTCGCACTGAAGGCACGCGTGCGACGCGATGGTGTCTGGAAAGACATCGAAGCCCGGTTTCTCGTCCCGGGCGATCTCGTCCTCGTCAAACTTGGCAATGTCATCCCGGCCGACCTGAAGCTCGTCGATGGCGCTTACCTGAGCGTTGACCAGGCGGCATTGACCGGAGAGTCACTGCCGGTCGACAAGAAGATCGGCGACGAGGCTTACTCCGGATCGGTGGCCAAGCAGGGCGAAATGCGCGGCATCGTGACTGCAACCGGCATGAACACCTATTTTGGCAAGACCGCCCATCTTGTGGAACAGGCTAGAACCGTCTCCCACTTTCAGCGCGCCGTACTGCGTATTGGCAACTTCCTGATCATGGTGACAGTCGGGCTCGTGTTGCTCATTGGGCTCGCCGCCCTGTTCCGCCACGATCCGCTGGTCGAGACAATCCAGTTCGCGCTGATCCTGACCATCGCCTCCATTCCCGTTGCGCTGCCCGCTGTCCTCTCGGTCACAATGGCCGTCGGTGCCGAACGCCTCGCCGCGCTCAAGGCGATCGTCTCGCGTCTGGTTGCCATCGAAGAGATGGCAGGCATGGATCTGCTATGCAGCGACAAGACCGGGACGCTTACCAGGAACGAGCTCACGCTCGGAGACATCGAGCCCGCACAAGGCGTGCGACGCGACGATCTCATGCTGGCAGCTGTCCTCGCCTCGCGCCGCGACGCGCCCGACGCGATCGATGCAGCCATCCTCGCCGCGATGCCATCAGATCAGTCGTCAAATCGCTACGCGATCACAGATTTTCATCCCTTCGACCCGGTCGCAAAACGGGCCGAGGCCGACGTGACATACGAGGGCAGGCACTTCAAGGTCACCAAAGGGGCGCCCCAGATCATCGCCGACCTCTGTGACCCCGACGAGGATGCAAGGCGCGCAATTGCTGCGAGCGTCGAACGCGCCGCTGCGCGAGGCTTCCGTACCCTCGGTGTCGCCCGGACCGACGAGACGGGCAAGTGGAGCTACCTTGGGCTGATGCCGCTATTCGATCCGCCGCGCGAGGATTGCGCACAGACAATTGCTGCGACCCGTGAGATGGGCGTCGACATCAAGATGGTGACGGGTGATCACGAAGCGATCGCCAAAGAGATCGCGGGCCAGCTGAAACTCGGACAGAACATCGTTGTGGCTGAATCCGTGTTCGGACACGACAACGAAGGCGAGCAGCTCGCGCGCATCATTGCCGCAGACGGCTTTGCCCGGGTCTTCCCCGAGCACAAGTTCAAGATCGTCAAGACGCTGCAAACTGCAGGCCATATCGTCGGCATGACTGGCGACGGGGTCAATGACGCCCCCGCATTGAAGCAGGCCGACGTTGGAATCGCGGTAAGCGGGGCGACCGATGCCGCGCGCGCAGCCGCCGATCTTGTGCTAACGGCGCCTGGCCTTTCTGTTATCACAAAGGCCATCGAAGAGGCCCGGCGCATCTTTGAGCGGATGACCGGCTATGCAATCTACCGGATCGCCGAAACCATTCGATTGCTGCTGTTCATGACCGCGAGCATCCTCGTCTTCAATTTTTATCCAGTCACGGCGATCATGGTCGTGCTGCTCGCATTGCTGAACGACCTGCCCATCATGATGATCGCCTACGATAACGCTCCGCTTGCGATGAACCCTGTGCGATGGGATATGACGCGGGTGCTGACGATCGCTTCTGTACTCGGCGTGTTCGGGGTCCTGAGCAGCTTTGGCCTGTTCTGGTTCGTTCGTGACCACCTGAAGCTCGCGCTGCCGCTCGTGCAGGCCCTGATCTTCCTGAAGCTGCTGGTTGCCGGGCATATGACGATCTATCTCACGCGCAACAAGGGGGCGGTCTGGCATCGTCCCTGGCCAAACTGGCGGCTGGTGGTGTCGTGCGAGACAACACAGGTGATCGGGACGTTGGCGGTCGTCTACGGCTGGTTCATGGCGCCGACGGGCTGGACCTACGCGCTCATGGTCTGGGGCTATGCGCTTGTGATGTTCGCGCTCGCAAGTGTGGTCAAGATCAGCGTATACAGGCTGCTTGACCACCGCGCGGCTCGCCAGTCACGTCATCTCGCGCGGGTCGAGCAACACCTTGCGCCGTTACCGAAAGGAACCTGAAGGCGCGGCTTTAACAAGCTGCCCATTCGGCTTGACATAAATCAACGTGAAGGTCGTTCATGGGCAATAGTCTGACAATCGTCATGACAGTCCTGTACTACAGGCTATGCCGGGTAACGGGCGCGCCTCTATTTGGTTGACGTTACATGACAGGCGGCGACCAGACATCGGCGTGGCGCTACGGACGGGCGAAACGTATTCCGCATGTGCCACAACCGGATCTGGGCGGGCAGACATCGCCAGTATGCCAATGGCGGTCGCCGCTGCAGTGACGAGGAGCGCAATTGCAGTTCACGGGCCAGACAAGGCGCGACTGGAATTCGGATGGAGCGGGAGTTGGATCGATATGAGCCCGGATCAGCGGACACAGGATAAATCTCAGGTCGAGGCCGGTGAGACTCCGGTGAGTGGAAGCCAGGGCCTGACCGAGGACGAGGCGGCCAGGCGACTGGCGAGGTTTGGCGAGAATGTCCTGAGCGAGCACCACATTACCGCATTCGAGCGCCTGGCGCGTTTCTTCTGGGGGCCGATACCCTGGATGATCGAAATCGCCGCCGTCCTGTCTGCAGTGCTTGAGCACTGGGACGATTTCGCCATTATCGTAACCATGCTGCTTGTCAATGCGGGCGTGGGGTTCTGGCAGGAATTCAAGGCCGACAATGCGATTGCGCTCCTGAAGCAGCGGCTCGCGCTCAAGGCGAGGGTGCGCCGCGACGGCCAGTGGAAGGACATCGAAGCTCGCCTGCTCGTTCCGGGGGATCTCGTGCACGTGAAGCTCGGCAATGTGATACCCGCTGACCTGAAACTCGTGGACGGAGAGTATCTGAGCGTTGATCAGGCAGCATTGACGGGCGAATCGCTGCCCGTCGACAAGAAGGCTGGCGACGATGCCTATTCCGGTTCGATCGCGAAGCAGGGAGAAATGAGCGGTGTCGTGACCGCAACCGGCATGCAAACGTATTTTGGCAAGACAGCGCACCTGGTCGAACAGGCGAGCACCGTCTCGCACTTTCAGCGCGCCGTGCTGCGCATTGGCAATTTCCTGATCCTGGTTACGATCGGCCTTGTCCTGCTCATCGGTCTGGCCGCTTTGTTTCGCCGCGATCCTGTGGTCGAGACGATCCAGTTTGCTCTCATACTGACGGTCGCATCGATTCCCGTTGCGCTGCCTGCGGTCCTGTCCGTCACTATGGCTATTGGAGCGGAGCGTCTGGCGAAGCTGAAAGCCATCGTTTCGCGGCTGGTGGCGATCGAGGAAATGGCGGGCATGGACCTGCTGTGCAGCGATAAAACCGGAACGCTCACCAAAAACGAGTTGACGCTGGGCCAGATCGAGCCCGCGGCATCGGTCAAGCCTGAAGAACTCATGCTGGCCGCGGCACTGGCCTCTCGCCGCGAGGCGCCGGATGCGATCGACGCCGCCATCCTCGCCGGCATGCCGTCCGGCGCGACGAATCGCTACACGATCAAAAGCTTTCGCCCGTTCGACCCGGTCGCCAAGCGCGCAGAGGCGGACGTCCAGGGCGAGGGCCGCGGCTTCAAGGTGACCAAAGGCGCCCCGCAGGTTGTCGTCGATCTCTGCGCACCGGACGAGCACACGCGCCGCACGATCGCTGATAGCGTCGAGCAGGCGGCGTCGAGAGGGTTTCGCACGCTCGGTGTCGCGCAAACCGACGAAACGGGGAAGTGGCACTACCTGGGACTTCTCCCGCTTTTCGACCCGCCGCGCGACGACTGTGCGCAGACGATCGCGGCCACCCGCGAGATGGGCGTCGGGATCAAGATGGTAACGGGCGATCACGAGGCGATCGCGAAGGAAATCGCGGGGCAACTCAAGCTTGGCCAGAACATTGTCGTCGCGGAATCGGTTTTCGAACATGACAACGAGGGCGAGCAGCTAGGGCGCATTCTCGCCGCAGATGGTTTTGCGCGGGTGTTCCCGGAACACAAGTTCCGGATCGTCAAGACGCTGCAGGATGCCGGGCATATCGTCGGCATGACGGGCGACGGTGTGAACGATGCTCCAGCGCTCAAGCAGGCCGACGTCGGCATCGCGGTGAGCGGCGCGACCGACGCAGCACGCGCCGCGGCCGACCTCGTGCTGACCGCGCCGGGTCTGTCGGTGATTACGACGGCGATCGAGGAGGCGCGGCGGATCTTCGAGCGCATGACGAGCTACGCGATCTACCGGATCGCCGAGACGATCCGTCTGCTGCTGTTCATGACGGCGAGCATTCTTGTCTTCAACTTCTATCCAGTGACTGCCATCATGGTCGTGCTGCTGGCCCTGCTCAATGATCTGCCGATCATGATGATCGCGTATGACAATGCACCGATGGCCACGAAGCCCGTAAGGTGGGACATGGCGCGCGTGCTCACCGTCGCGTCCGTACTCGGCGTTTATGGTGTGATCGAAAGCTTTGGCCTGTTCTGGCTCGTACGGGATTACCTCGCCTTGCCACTGCCGGTCGTGCAGGCACTCATCTTCTTGAAGCTGCTCGTTTCCGGTCACATGACGATCTACCTCACGCGCAACAGGGGCGCCGTGTGGCAGCGCCCCTGGCCCAACCTTAAGCTCGTTGTACCGTGTGAACTGACCCAGCTTGCCGGCACGCTGGTGGTCGTCTACGGCCTGTTCATGGCCCCGACCGGCTGGCGTTACGCGCTGCTGGTCTGGGCCTACGCGCTGCTGTCGTTCGGTGTGGCAAGCATGATCAAGATCGCTGTGTACCGTCTGCTCGATCACCGCGAAGCGAGACAGGAGCGTCATCTGTCACGTGTGGAAGGCAATCTGATGCCGCACGCAACGAAGTTTCGTTGACCACGGGGCCGGTCGTGCGCAAGCCCTCACGGCCCCGTTGCCCATTCACATCATGGAAATGTATATGCCGAAAGAACCCTCGATCAAAACATCCGGGCTGTCGTTGCTGAGCGTACCCGCATTCTGGCCCGTGGCCATGGCGCAGGCACTTCTCGAGGAAGGTGGTGAGCTTTACGCAAGGAACCTCAAGTTCATCGACGAAGAGATCAGGATCCGCGAGGAGTCAAGGCCAAAGCTCGCAACGGCGAACCAGATCCGTCTGGACCTGCGCACGATGCTGCTGCGGGACTATGGCAAGCCGGATGGCCACGTACCGACTCTGGTCGTCGCGCCCTATGCCGGACACACCGCGGTGATCGCCGACTACCGCCAGGGGCAGAGCCTCGTCGAAACCTTGCTTGCGAACGGCATAGGCCATGTGGCGCTAACCGACTGGAAGTCGGCCACGCCCGACATGAAGGACCTGGAAATCGACAACTATCTGGCAGAACTGGTGGTGGCCATCGACGACCTGGGCGGGCGCGTGAACCTCGTCGGGCTTTGCCAGGGCGGCTGGACGTCGGCCATGATTGCGGCGCGCTTTCCCCAGAAGGTGGCCAAACTCGTGCTCGCGGGCTCACCGATCGACACCGATGCCGGAAACGGAGCGATCAAACGGATGGTGCACACGTCGCCGCTGTCGTTCTACGAGGAACTGGTCGAACTGGGCGGCGGCCTGATGAAAGGTAAATTCATGCTGCAGGGCTGGAAGAACATGCACCCGGACCAGCACTACATCCAGCAGCATGTCGATCTGTACGAACATATCGACGATCCCTCGTACCTCGCGAAGGAGGAAGCGTTCGAGAGCTGGTACGAAAACCCGATCGACCTGCCGGGACGCTGGTACCTCCAGGCGATCACGCAGCTTTTCAAGGAGAATCGGCTCGCGAAAGGCACGTTCGTCGGGCTGGGCCGCAGGCTCGACCTCCACGACATCGTCTGCCCCGCGTTTTTGCTCGCGGGTGCCGCGGACGACATTACCACGCCCGAGCAGGTCCTCGATGCCAGCCGGTATCTCGGTACAGCAAAAGACCTGATTGTCCGGAAGACCGTCGCGGGCGGGCACATTGGTCTATTCATGGGGGCGAGAACGCTGTCGGAACACTGGCCGCAGATCGCCCGATGGATCGCGGGGCAGTGAGGCCGATGATCGACGAGGGCGCGTCGACCGTGCCATGTTCATGGCGCCAGGGGGCATGACGCGCAGGCTGGGAGAGGCAGGATGAAAATCGATTCCGGTGACTTTCGGGTACGCGAGGGCGCGCTGGTTCAACTCGGGAAGTGGCCCACGCGCGTGGCCCCGGTCTACAAGTCGAAGAGCCAGTATCACGCCATGCTGGACGAACACATCCGGCACTTGAGCGAGCAGCAAAGCCTGCTCTATGCCGATGATCGTTACGCGGTCCTGTTCATCTTCCAGGCGATGGACGCCGCGGGAAAGGATGGAGTGATCAAGCACGTCATGTCGGGTGTCAATCCACAGGGCTGCCAGGTGTTCAGCTTCAAGCATCCGAGCGCGCAGGAGCTTCAGCACGATTTCCTCTGGCGTACCACGCGCGACCTGCCTGAGCGCGGCCGCATCGGCATCTTCAACCGCTCGTATTACGAGGAAGTACTGATCCTGCGGGTGCATCCG
This sequence comes from Paraburkholderia sp. A1BS-2L, assembly GCF_051125205.1. Taxonomy (NCBI): domain Bacteria; kingdom Pseudomonadati; phylum Pseudomonadota; class Betaproteobacteria; order Burkholderiales; family Burkholderiaceae; genus Paraburkholderia; species Paraburkholderia sp. A1BS-2L. The sequence continues at coordinate 221,595 of NZ_CP120432.1, read as the reverse complement.
GAGATACTGGCCGGTGAGGGCGTGGCCTCCCACGCGGGCACCGGCGAGAACCTGTGGCAGGGCCGATATCGCTCGATCAACGATCTCGAGCGTCACCTGCATCGCAATGGCACGTGTATCGTAAAATTCTTTCTGCACCTCTCGAAGGAGGAGCAGCGCAAGCGCTTCCTCGCGCGCATCGACGAACCCGACAAGAACTGGAAATTCAGCACGGCGGACATCGAAGAGCGCAAGTTCTGGGCGCAGTACATGAGTGCCTATGAGCAATGCCTGAGTGCGACGAGCACAGATGCAGCCCCCTGGTACATCGTGCCTGCCGACGACAAGGAGAACGCGCGGCTCGTCGTGTCGCAGATCATTCTGGATACGTTCGAGCGCCTGAAGCTGCGCTATCCCGAGACAACGCAGGCGCGACGAAGGGAACTGGCCGGGATTCGCAGCCAGCTCGCGGGAGATGAGGGCGGTTAAGCGCCGCCGGAAAGCGAGACACACTGAACGCCGGAGTCGCTCGGCGCTGCGCCGCGGATTTCGCCAGCGCATTGATGACCTGCACCTTTGCATGAAGGGATAGTCTGCGAAAGCCGGCCGCAGGTGAGGGTCATGCACGTGCAAGGCATCATAACGGATTCCCGACAGACAGGCCATTACCATGAGTGAAGCAAGTGACAACGAAGTGTTGATCTCCGATAACGCGGGGGCTGTCAACCATCATTACCGGTTTCACATGCAGCACCTTCATCTCAGTTCGGTGTTCGGCGACGACTGGTTCGGGCGCAAGGCCGAGCACTTCGCGCGTTTCTTTGGGACACCGACCTTTCTCGTGGCGCAAACCGCGATAGTTGGCGTGTGGATTGTCGTGAACGTACTGGGATGGACAAAATTCGACGTCTACCCGTTTATTCTGCTCAATCTTGCGTTCAGCCTCCAGGCTGCGTACGCCGCACCGATGATTCTGCTTGCACAAACGCGCCAGGCGGACCGTGACAAGGCACATGCGGACGCCGACGCTCGTCACCGCGAAGACCTCGCCAAGGCGAGTGAGCAGCGGCAGGCGTTAGCTGCCCAGCAAACGGAGCAGCTCGTTGCCCTGCTTGAACAGAATACCCGTCTCACCGAAATGACAAAGGCACTGAGCGAGCGTATTGAGGCCCTGACACTCGAAGTGCACGGCAAGCTGACGAAACACAAGGGAGATGCGTAGCGCCGTCTGACCAGCCAACGAGACACTGCAGGAGGCGTGACCGACCTGCAGTGTGAGTGAGCCACGTGTGCGCCAGGCCCAGACAGCCCCGGCTTCGTGCGCTTTCTGTGCCTCTGCGCGCAGCCGGCGTCGGAGTTCGCGCACGAGCATCCACGCGCCCATCGCAATCGCCACCGTAAAGAGAGCCGTCAACGACGTCAGCCATGCGGCGCGCACACGCCAGTCCGCATAGACCTCATTCAGCGCGGGCGCCACATCGACGATGGACGGCAAATCGCCTACTTGAACTTGTTCTCGTACGACCAGTCCTCACCCTGCGGAGCCATATCGGACTGACGTTGCCCGCGATTTTCGCATCCGCTAACCGAGCACTTATTATGCCGCTTCCTTTCGCTGTGCGGCGTGCCAGTCTTGTTCAAATTGCATCGGACTGACGTAATTCAACGTCGAGTGCAAGCGCGAATGATTGTAGAAGCTCAACCAGTCGATTACCTCGTCCATCGCTTCGCGACGCGTCGCAAAGCGTTTGCCGTGGATGCGCGCCTGCTTCAGCGATCCCCACAGGCTTTCGGTCGGTGCGTTGTCCCAACAATTTGCTCGGCGACTCATCGAGCTTTGCATGCCGTAGCTCTTGAGCAGGTCCTGAAACTCGGCGCTGCAATATTGGCTCCCACGGTCGCTGTGCACGATCAGACCGGTCTCGGGGCGACGACGGAACCACGCCATACGCAACGCGTCAGAAACCAGCTCCGTGCGCATGTGCGGCTTGAGCGACCAGCCCACGACCTGGCGGCTAAACAGATCCAGGATGACCGTCAGGTACAGCCAGCCCTCGTCGGTCCACAGATACGTGATGTCTGTCGTCCAGACCTGATCGGGCTTCGCCGGCGAGAAGTCGCGTTGCAGCAGGTTCGGTGCGACCGGAAGGTTGTGGCTGCTGTCTGTCGTGGCCTTGAAGCGGCGTTTGGTCCGCGCCTTGATGCCATGCAGCTTCATCAGCCGTTGAACCCGGTCCTTGCTCACGCGAATGCCTTGCGCAAGCAGCTTTTTCCACACGCGCGGCCAGCCGTACTCGCCTTTGGATTCGGCGTGCACGGCCTTGATGTGGACCAGCAACGCATCGTTGCTGATACGTCGGCGCGGCCGATCAGGATCAACGTCTCGGGCCTTGCGGTTGTGATAACCACTGGGGCTGACACCCAGCGCCTCACAGGCCACGGATACCGGCCATTGTCGGCTGTGCCGCTCAATCCAGGCATACTTCACGCCGACCTCTTCGCGAAGTATGCCGTCGCTTTTCCCAGGATGTCGCGCTCCATGCGCAGCTTCGCGTTCTCTGCCCTGAGTCGCGCAATTTCCATCTGTTCGGCCGATACCTGTTTGCCTGCGCCAGCGAGCTTGCCAGCCTCGTCAGCCTTGAGCCAGCTGTTTAGCGTCTGCGTACTGATGCCCAGAATCTTTGCCACCGCCGCCTGGCTCTGGCCGTTACGCACCATGCGAACCGCCTCAACCTTGAATTCCAGCGTGTACCGCGCCCTCGGGTTACCCATTGCTCAATCCTCCGTCACTGAAGTTTTACACACTCTCAATAACGGATACGTTTTTCGAGGGCAAGGTCAGACCAGTGTGGTGAGTTGCGGCTTAACAGGTCGCTGAAATACACCACTGACGCGGCCTCGCTCCAATTACGCGGCTCTCGCGGCAAGATCTTTCGCATTGCGCAAATTCAATGCGAATTCAACGTCCTCTTAAGCGCTTTGAGGCCAATTCCTGGCCTCATGTGCGCGTTTACCGTCACTATGGACGGACCTGTGCTAAGGATCGCAGACGCACGAGGTTGTAGGTGGCCATATTCAACACAAACATCTGATCCACCTTCTTCAACCCGCGCACCATCGCTTGGCGCATGCGCCCCGCGGTCTTCGCCCAGCCGAAGCCTTGTTCGATCAGCTTGCGCTTTTGCTGAGAAATGGCGTAGCCCACGCTCGAGGCAATCGTGTCGCCCACCGCCGAACGTCGCCCCGCAGTATTTTGCGCTACGTGCGGTGTGACCTTCATCTCGTGGCAGGCCTCGATGAATTCCTGTGCGTCGTAACCCTTGTCCGCACCCAGCGTGATCTCCGCGCTCGCATCCTGTACCGCTTGCCGCGCGTCGTTGATCATGATCTTGGCCGCTTTGCCACGCAATGGGAAGCGCCCAGCATGCGCATCATCCCTCAAGTTCCGCAACATGCCTCAGGAAGGCTTGCCCGGACCAGCATCCGGGCAGGGAATCAAGACGTCATCGACATTGTCAGTGACGTCGAGTGCGACCTTGAGCGACGGAATCGCCAAAGCCCAAAGATCGCGAGGTGACCGGCAAGCGCGAGGGAGCATGGCTCAGCCGCGTATCAGACATGATCAATCGCTTGAGCCGCGAATTTGACCATGGCGACGCGTTCGTTCCCCAATGCGGGTGCTTTCTCATTCCGCTTGTGCTCGCGCAGGTGGTAGGGCCGTTGGGGTGTTTGCCGATGCGCAGATCCGCCATCCAGTTCTTCCCCCTGAAGGAGAAGCCGACATATCAAGTCGCCACTCCGGGCTCACGTGATGTGGTCTTTTGATCCAGGTCAGTTGCACCAGGCTATTCAGCGAATAGGCTGGTTTTCAGGTTGCCATCACCTGACCTGCGCTGATGCGGCACGCTGTTGATCTGCCAGTTACTGTGCACGCGGTGGCCGACTGAGAAAAGGAGACGGCTGAGCCATTTCGCCTGCCTGCTTCCTTTGGCTAGGTGGTGGGGTGCGGGCTTAGCTGTCATAGCGTCGCCCTTGAGGCGGTTAGAAATCCGTCAATTGCGGCGCCCCACTAGCGGAAGGCCCGTTGTAGTCGGGGATATTCCGGAAGAGAGGATGCCATGAGGCAAAGTAATGCGCTCCGCGGTCTCATATTTGTCATTGTTTTATGCGCAGGTTTTCTTCTTTCGTACCACGAAATCGTTATCGGTTCGTACACGGAAAGCTTGCTTATCATTCCCGCGACATTGGTCATTTCCTTTCTGCTCAGTTCATCGCTCAGAATCGCCAATCAGTGGGAAAAAGCCATTGTTTTGCGATTGGGTCGCATTCGTTCAGTCAATGGCCCGGGAGTATTTTTTATCATCCCTATTATCGAGACGATTCCGTACTGGATAGACACCCGTGTGATTACGAGTGCCTTCAAGGCCGAAAAGACGCTTACGAAAGACACCGTGCCGGTCGACGTCGACGCGGTACTCTTCTGGAAAGTTATTGACCCCCGAAAGGCCGCCCTGGACGTTGCAGACTATTGGAGTGCCATCACGTGGGCCGCACAAACGGCCTTGCGCGACGTCATCGGAAAAACGGTACTTGCGGACATGCTCGAAGGCAGAGAGAAAATCAGCGATGAGCTTGGTCGGATTATCGACCAGCGCACCGAACCATGGGGTATCACTGTTATCTCTGTTGAAGTCAAGGACGTTTTGATCCCTTCGTCACTCGAGGACGCGATGTCGATGCAGGCGCAGGCAGAACGGGAAAGGCAGGCACGCATAATTCTGGGTGATTCGGAGCGGCAAGTCGCAGAAAAATTTGGCGAAGCCGCAAAGCGCTATGTCGAGGACCCAGTCGCGCTGCATCTCAGGGCAATGAACATGCTCTATGAGGGATTGAAGCAGAATTCTACGATCGTTGTCGTCCCAAGTTCAGCGGTGGAGACAATGCAACTGGGCTCCATCGCCGGACTTGCTGCACTCACAAAGCAACTGAATCAGGCTTCGACGATGGGCCATAGGGCGTCAGGCGCAGAGCGCGGGGAGCCGTCGGAGAGCGAGGTTGACAGGACGAGTGAAAATAACCGGCAACTCGAAACATCGGAGCAATTGACCTAATTTACGTATACATCCGGTTATCGGACGGGCGGGAAGGAAGTTGGAATGAGTACCGAACCATTACTCGTAGAAGAAGCAGAGTCCCTGACGATCAGCCGCGGTTACCTGTTTTCCGCAAACGGAGTCGGCCGGAAGATCAACGTGAATGAGGCTGTCGAGTGGCTGACGCACGATGATAGCGAGAAAGGATTCCTCTGGCTGCATTTCCCTGACGTCCCGAGTATCCTGAGCGGCTGGCCGAGGCGGCTTTTGAATTTGCCTCCGGGGTTCGGCGATACGCTTCGCGAAAGCTTGCGCTCGACCCGCATCGAGCACGTCAATCAAAACCTCATTGCCGTCGTCAATGACATCGACTATGACTTTGAGCGAAAAGGCCCGCTCAAGGTCGCAACGCTGTGGGTAAGCGTTGGGGCGCGCTGCCTTCTGAGCGTTCGAAGTCTTCCTCTGCGTTCAGTCGATCAATTGGCGCACGAAGTCGAGGCCGGGGTCACGTTCCCTAGTACGATGGCGCTCCTGATAGGGCTTCTTCAGCGACAGGCAGATCTCCTGTTCGGCATCGTGCGCAGTTCGACCCGAACAGCCAACGAGGTCGAAATAGCCTTGCGTGCCGGAAAACTGCCAAAGCGATCGAGTCTGGGTGGTGTTCGTCCCGACCTTGTGCGACTGCGGCGCCTGTTAGTGCCGGAGCCAGCGGCCCTGTTTCGACTCATCAACCGACCGCCCCTTTGGGTGCGGGAGGAGGACGTACAGTCATTGAGGCAGTCTGCTGAAGAATTTTCGGTGGCATCCCGTGACATGGCAAGTCTTCGGGAGCGTGTTCAGTTGCTCGAAGAGGAAATCGCAGCCAACGTTGCCGAGCATACCAATCGGAGCGTGCTGATACTGACTGCCGTGACGGTCATCGCTTTGCCTGTCAATCTGATTTCTGGCCTGCTAGGCATGAACATAGGCGGCCTTCCCTTTCGGCACTCGGATAACGGCTTCCTGTTCGTTGTTCTGCTGTCGTCGATCCTGACGAGTTTGAGCGCATGGCTGATTTTCCGGGGAAGACGGGACTGAATTTGCGATCGTGAGTCTCACTTCGGTCGTGCGCTACATGTGGCGTCCGTCACCAGTAAGCCTTGCGGGATCAGATCAGGTTCCGGATTAGCCTTCGAAGTCCCGCAAGTGCAAACCTCGCAATTGCCGCCAAACTCTGGAAAAGTCATTTGGCCGTCCAGACGACAGCTCCGCATCGCAATCCGCCGCTCGCCTGCCGAAAGCGCATATCACATCATCAAACGACACAAACGCACTGGCGGTCTCAAACAGGTGGGTGCTTTCGCCTGCCGACTCTGCTCGTCGGACGAGATCGCTCAGGAGCAACTTCGCGACCAGTTCAGGTCGGCTAATGCCAAGCGAAGCGAATTTGACCTCTCCGCCGCAGTAGACGATGGCCGATCCGGTCATTACCCGATATGTGCCGCTGTGCGTGGTGCCATCCCGGGATCATTCGGACATTGCGTCGCCAATTGTCGACGAGGCAGTTGAACAGGCGAAAGGGAGTCGCCAGCGACCCTTGCGCCGAAGGACCTCATCGTTGTCCATACACTCAGAAAAGCATACCTTCCGGTCAACAGCCATTCCACCGATGGCGGTGAAGGTACCGCTTTCAGTGATTACGTGAATATTTACCTGTCCGCCAAATCGCTCTGAACTGAGCGATCGGCCATTACTTCCTGGCATTTTATAACTTTTGGCCGAACTCAATGAGCCAGTAAAGAACTGGCGCCTTTTCTATGCTCCGATCAATCTCTTGCAATGTGACTCCAGTGGCGCAGAATGGCTTGCGCTGAACGGTCATCGGCAGCAGAGACGTCGCACGACCACACAGAATAATCCACTCGGGAACGTGCCTCACGCACCGCACTTTGTTACTCCCCGTGCCGCTTCACCTGAGATAATTTGGCAACCGGATTATATGCCTGCACCGAACTGGGTCCACTCGCAGTCACAGGCAGCTGCCCGACTTGCATCATGGGAAATCTCACGCTGCGCACGCTTTACGAATCGATCTGCGTTATCTCCTGCGCGTCGGTGCCAGCCTTGAGCTTGCCGTTTGGCGCATCCTTGTCCTCCAGCAACGGCTGCAGCACCGGCGCCATCGACTTGAGCAACTGTACCGCCATCGCACTCGTGAACGTGTAACGTGCCGCGTACGGCTCGTGCACCCACGCGGTGATCGCGCCATAGAAGCGGTCGCCGATCACGAACACAAAGGTCGCACAGCGGTTCACCTTGCGCGACTCAATCAGGTGCGCGCCCTTTGCGTAGACGTTGAAGCGCTGGTCGCCCGTGCCGGTCTTGCCGTAGACCGTCAGCGTCTTGCCATCCGGGAGCGTCATGCCAGCGGCGAGGCGCGTCGCCGTGCCGCCCTCCACCACTGATGTGAGCAGCTCGCGCACCACCTGCGAGATCTCCGGCGAGATGAGCGGCTGCGGTGGCGTAGTCGCATGCAGGAAGCGCGTTTCGTAAGGCGTGCCGCGCGCGAAGTCAAGCGATTCGAAGCTATGCGTCGGCAGCTTTGCGCCGTTGTCGGAGACGAGGCCGATCAGATACGCGAGCGCCGACGGCCGGTCGCCCGCCGCGCCGATCGCCGAGGCATACGAAGGCGTGATGTTGTCAAAGGGATAGCCAAGCGCGCGCCACGACCTGCCGATCGCGGTATAGGCCTTCAGCTCGATCATGTGGCGGATGCGCCGGTCCTGGGTGGCGTGATAGCGCGTCTTGAAGAGCCACCTGTAGGTATAGAGGCGTGCGTCGCGGCTTTGTTGCTGGACCTGATCGAGCGTCGCATTGGGATGGGCGCGCCGATCGTTCAGCAGCCACAGTTCGAGCGGATGGATACCCGCGATATAGCCGCGGTCGTTGAGGTTGAACTTGTCGATCGCGTACTTGCTGTAGTACTTCGCGAGGTCTTCGTCGTCGAGCCCCTGGAACCGGGTGTTCTTGAGCTGCGCACGCATCTGCGCGTTGAACCACGCCTGGTCGCCGTTCGGGTTCACGCTGCGCAACACCGTCGCGATCCGCGCCGGGCCCTTGCGCGTATGCTGCAGCAGGACTTGCAGCGACTCGTCGCTGTTCATGCCCTGGTAGCGCGTGTAGAAACGCTTCATATAAACCTGGCTTTCGGCGTCGGCGAACTGCGTGAGATAGTGGTTGCGCACCGCCGGATCGTCGAGGTATTTCGCGGGCGGCCCCGCGACCTGGAACATCTCGTAGTGGACGATGTCGCGCATGAGCCGCACGAACACAAGATTCACCGAATGCTGGAACGCGCGCTGCACGGTGAGGATCTGCGCGTTGTCGCTCGATTCGAAATTATTGAAGGTCTGCGCGCCGCCGCCCGTGTAGAAGACCTCGCCCGGATTCGCCGAATACTTGCGCTGCACGGCCGCTTCGAGCATGGCAGGCAGCGACCGGTCGGGCGTCGTCGAGAGATAGTCGAGCGCCCAGCGCGTGAGCGCATCGCCCGGGTCGACCTGCGGAATCATCGCGCGCAGCGTCTTCGCATCGTCATTCGCGTACTTCGCGTGCAGCACGCTCACGATCTGCAGATACGTAATGAGCGTGCGCAGCTTGGCCGTCGAGCCGAGATTCAGGCGCGCACCGGAATTGATGTCGAACGGCTCGTTCACGCTGTCGGTCTGCACGCGCATGAGATTCTCGCCTCCGCGGCGCTCGAACAGCGTGAAGCTGTATGCGATCTTCGAGGGATCGTCGGCAGGCTTCAGCATCTCGAAGCCCACGAGGCCTGCTGCGCGCGCGCCCTCCCTGGTCGCGGCATCGGTGAGCCGGTCGCTTACGGCCTGCTGCACGGCGTCGTCGAGGGTGGACGCCGCCGAAAGATCGAGGCGGTCGATATCGTAGATCGTCTTGAGACCCAGCGCCTGCATCAACTGCGTGCGCATCGTGAGCACCGCCTTGCGCTCCACGTAAGGGACGGCCGGGCGCGGCGCGGGCTTCGAGCGGCTGAGCGTGAGCTGCGTCTCGAGCGCGGCGTCGCGCAGCGTGGGCGAGATCACGCCGCCGTTTGCGAGCAGACGCAGATAGCTGTCGGTGAGCTTCGCCAGCGCGTCGTTGTTCTTTTGCAGGAAATACGAGGGCGCACGCTGGGCGATCAGCAGCGACAGCACCTGGCGGAACGCGAGCGCCTGCTCATCGAGCGTCGAGTTCGAAATGGGCTCGCGCAGGATGCGATTGACGTCGCCGAAGTCGCGCCCGTACCAGGCCGCGAGGCCGTCGCCGATGCCGTTGATCTCGCCTACGCCCGGCCTCGCCGAGAGCGGCACGGAATTCAGGTAGTGCACGAGGATCTGCTGGCGCGCGGGCATCGTCTGCGGGCCGTCCAGATAGGCGCGCACCGAGGCCGACGCGATCTGGCGCAGCTTTTCCGGCGGCGTGGCGGTGCGCCCGCCCGTGGAGTGGCGAAACTTTTCGATCTGCGTGGCGAGCGTGCTGCCGCCCGGCGTGTGCTGATGCCTGTTCACGAGGCGCAAGCCCTGATCGACGAGCGCGCGCGAAAAGCGCCCCCAGTCGATGGCCGGATTGCGGTTCGGCTGGTCGGCGGCAAGCAGATATTTGTCCTCGATGAAGAGCAGCGAATCGCGCACCAGCGGCGGCACAGCCTCGAAGCTTTCGTAGACGCGCTGCGGATAGCGTGTACGGAACAGCAGCGAGCCGTTCGCGTCGCGCAGCACAATTCCCGCCTGGTCCTTTTCCTCATAGGGGAGGAAGAGTCCCTCGTCGGCGAGCGAAATCATGCGTGCCGAATCGCGCGCCTGCGCCGCGACGGTGAAGCCGCGCTTTTCGAGCCGGTCGGTGAACGCTGGCAGCTCCGCATAGCCAAGCCGCACATCGTACGGACCATTCGTTGTGGGAAAGCGGATGCTGTGGCTCTGCCCCGGCTCGACCGCGAAGCCGATGTCGCGTGTGAGTTCTGAGAGGTAGTGCGCCTGCAGTCTAGAGGTGTCGATTTCGATCTGGACAATGCGCACCACGATGGCGATGGCAGCCAGCATAGCGACGACCAAAGCCCACTTGATCCACCGCCAGACTGAACCGGCATGGGTGGCAGGAAGAGGAGAACGGACCGACGGGCGATTCATGATTGTTCTCCTGGACGTCGCGTCAGATCGACCAATACACCTCCCAGATAGTCTAACTTGCTGGTTGATTCATGTGTGGCCATGTCGCACGATGGCGGCGTCAGTCGCATGGCTATGACCAACAGGTCCACCGGGCAGGTACGACCCGGGCTCGATGATGCCATGCCCGATCTCGGGAGGCTGAGTTCGCCAGAGCGCCCACCAAAAGCCAGGCGGCCTGGCGCCCGGGAGGCGACGCACGTGAGGTTTCACCGCACCTCTGTGGCCTGGGCGCCGCCTGCACCAGCCCGTCCGCGCGCTGACCTATCCACCGATGCCAGGTCCACGGTACCGCGAAAGCGCGGCGGCCACCGCGGTCACAACACGCGCAGGATCTCCCGAAAAGGCTCACCGATCTGTTCCGGTATCATCCACTCATCCAATACGCTCGGGCGCACCGCCGCGATGTATAGCCTGATCGGCCCAGCACGTCTCGACGGTCCCGATCCCGAGCCGTACCTGCGTCAGGTATTCAAGCGCGTCGCTGATTCTCTGGTCATCCCTTCGGTCGAAACGTCATGACAAAGCTCGTCGGCGTGTTGCCATTGAGATCCGCCGGCATCGGATCAGAGTTCTCGACGGCGGCGACCACAGCACGATCCCACCGCGGATCTCCACTCGAACGTTGGACCGTGACACTAAGCAGCGCCCCGCTGGGGGTGCACGTGACCGCGATTACCGCTGACGGATTGCCCTCGATATCGAAAGGTGCGAGAACGTTGGCGCGCACCCGACGTGCCACTCGCGAAGCATACGCCGCCGACGCCACCTCCCCACTATCCGGTAGCGGCCTGCCAGCGATTGCCTGGAGTGCGGCGAGCCGTGCTGCGCGCTCCCGGTCCACCGACCGATTTCGCTGCTGCGCGACGCTCAGTTCCTCCGTCAGTGGCGCCCGGAGTGTCGCACCAGCGCGCGCGATCTGCGAGTCGAGTCCACGTCGTTGCTGGGGCTTGACCGTCTTGTTGCTATGCCGCGTAAGCGGCGTCTGGTTGTTCGCAGCAACGAGCCGGGCTGGCACTGTCAACCGTGATGCCCAGTCCCGCTTGACCATGCGCGGGACCGGGACAGCAAGCGGCAAAGGCGTCACCAACCCGGAGACGGTCGTGTGCGGCCCGGCGGATGCAGTCTGCTGGCCCCTCGTGCCGGCAAACAAAAGCGCCAGTAGCACGACGTGCAGGGACACCGCGAGCCCAAACGCACGCCCCATGCCCCGCTCGCGCGGCGGTCGTAGCTGCAGGCTGGATTTCGTGCTCATGGCGGATTGACGCCGGCCCGCCCGTGCACTCTGGTGACGCGGCGAACCGGTGCCCGGTTTGCTGCCACTTCCAGTGTAGTCCCTTTACGGCGTAAAAACCCAGCCAGTGATCCCCTGATGCGTCGCCGCGGCCGCAAACCAAGTTTGTGGGCGGTCGGATGGGCGCTACGCGCTCAAGCCCTTGAGGTGGCTCCCCTCCGAGCCGTTAAGCAAATCTTAAGGATCCCGAGCTTGTTTCGTCGGCTGCGGACGAACTCGCTCGTTCGCGCCTGGGGGGCTGGCATGCGCTACGTCAGTTCAACTGTTCATGTACCTGATGTGAGGGCCGTGCCCCGGCACATCGCCATCATCATGGATGGAAACGGGCGGTGGGCGACGCAACGCAAACTGCCTCGGATGGCGGGCCACACGAAAGGTGTCGACGCGGTACGCACGACTGTCGAAAGCTGCTCAAACCGTGGCATTGGCTACCTGACGCTGTTCGCATCCAGCTCGGAGAACTGGCGTCGCCGCCGCGCAGAAGTATCGTTTCTGATGCGCCTCTTCGCCTCGGTGCTCATACGTGAGACGGCGCGGCTCGACGAGTACGGCATCCGGCTGCGAATCGTGGGTGATCTGTCGATGTTTGGCGCGGGCCTCCGGGCCCTCATTCAGCGCGCTGAAGCGAAAACCGCCCACAACTCCCATATGACGCTGACGATTGCGGCGAACTCGGGGGGCGCGGGGACATCCTCCGGGCCATCCGGCGGCTTCTAGAGCAGACTGCGGCCGACGAGCGGTCAGCTCTGATCGACGAGGCCAGCTTTGCGCAACATCTCGCACTGGCTTACGCGCCGGAACCCGATCTCTTCATCCGTACCGGCCGCGAGCGGCGCATCAGCAACTTTCTGCTGTGGCAACTGGCCTACACCGAACTGTACTTCACCGATACCTTCTGGCCGGACTTTGATGATGCGACGCTCGAGGCCGCTCTGGCATCCTATCGGACGCGGGAGCGTCGCTTTGGCCGCGCGAATGCGTGACACAGGTGCGAAGCTTGGCGGTCCCGACTGGCGGCGCGAGTTTTTCGACATTTGCCAGATTCTCAATTCTCAGTCCCGGCGAAACGGCGAAGCAAATGTGATTTTAAGTTTCTTTTAACGATATCCGCCTATATTGCAAACGCTGTCATTTTGAGCATGGCGCCTGCCGGCCCTTTTTAGCGGCCCAAAGCGCGCTGCAGCTCCGAGGATCGGAGTGGTGTGATGGAATACGCCCATCCCAGGGGGCTGGCGGCCCTCTTACTGGCGGCGCTTTCTTCAGGCTGCGTGGCACAACCATCGTCAACGCAAGCCTATTTCGGCGCGTCGGGCGGCAACGGCAAACCTGAGTCGCATGGTCATGCACCGGTCATCGTGACGGACTTCTCTACACTCGTTCGCAGGAACGGGCCGGCGGTGGTCAATATCAGCACGACGACCCCGAAACCCACCCCCGAAATGCCTCGCCTCTGGCCCCCTGCGGGCAGCGACCACGATCCGTTCTTTCGCTTCTTTGAACAGTTTTCGTCCGCCTTCCCCAGCATCACGGGAGGCCCTTCGCAGGACCTTGGGTCAGGCTTTATCGTGAATTCCAGCGGCTACGTTCTCACGGCTTCCCAGGTCATCACCGGCGCGACGAAGATCAAGGTCACCCTCGCAGATGGACGTGAATTCAAAGCCACGGTCCTCGGGAATGATCCTGCAAGTGGCATCGCGCTGCTGAAGATTCCGGCAACGAAGCTGCCCACACTCAGGATTGGAACGGTGGCCGAAGAAAAGGCCGGCAACTGGATTGCATCGATCGGCAATCCATATGGTTTGAGCAACACCGTAACCGCTGGCATCATCAGCAACATGGCGAGGGAACTGCCCCGCAGTTCATATATCCCCCTGATTCAAACCGATATGACGGAGAGCGCGGGCGACGCCGGCAGCCCTGTCCTCGATCCTGGCGGTGACGTTATCGGGATTGAGACGCCGGTCATCAGCACCCTTGGCGGCGTAGACGGGCTGGCATTTGCGATTCCGATTCACGAGGCCATGAAGATTGAACAGCAGTTGCAGCGACATCATGAGGTCCAGCACGGACGGCTTGGCATCACTGTCCAGGACGTGAGTGGGCCGCTCGCACAGGCGTTCGGCCTGACCAAGGCACAAGGCGCGCTTGTCAGCTTCGTCAACCCGGGCGGCCCGACGGCAAAGGCGGGTCTACGCTCGGGTGACGTCATCCTTCAGATCGACGGTGCCGCTACTGATTCCGCGCGATTGCCCGTAACCGTGGCGGATCTCAAACCCGGCACGAGCGTCCAGCTCGTGTCCTGGCGCGACAACGCGGCGCACAATGCGTCGATCATACTGGGCAAGCGCGGCAACGGTGCACAGGAATCCACCGCTTCCGCTCATGCCATCGCAACAGATGGACTCACCGTGCGTGGTCTGATGGCCGAAGAGCAACATGACGCAGGAGTCAAAAGCGGCGTCCGCGTCGAGAAGAGCGTCGGTCCCGCCGCATTCGCCGGCATCGAACCCGGTGATATTATCCTGATGGTCAATTACACGCCCATATCAAGCCCAATGCAGTTCCGCGACAAGGTCGAGAGCAGCGGGCATTCGCTTGCGCTACTCGTCGAGCGCAACGGTGAACAGATGTTCGTGACCATCGACGTGGTGTAGCCTAAATGGGTGCGCACGCAGGCCATCGCATGATCAATCAAGGAAACCGAAATGAAACTTGCAGCAACGCCGCGATCGGGCTTCACTGAAGAAAAAGGCCATGATTGTCCAACGCCGCCTGACAAGCGGCACGGATCCCATCGGCGCCTCTGGGTGCTCGTTCTCACGCTTCCCACGCTGATCATTGCGCTGGTCATCGGTCTCGAAATTTTTGGCCTGCTCGTACGATTGTTCAGCGTCTGAAATCAATTGACCTCTCGCGAGAACCAGCCTGCACATCGTGAATCCGATATCGACAGTCGAAGTGCGGAGATTATGATGAAAGCCGTTCTCGATGAACCTGTTGACCCTCAACGTCGCATCTGGCTGATCGCAACCTCGACTGCAGGCGGCATCGCCGGCGTCGCGACGCTCATTCCCTTCATCGACTCCTTTGCGCCGCCCGCGAGCGCCAGGGCCGCCGGCGCACCCGTGCATGCGGACCTCACGAATCTCATGCCCGGCTCGATGATGACCGTCGCGTGGCGCGGCAAGCCGGTCTTCATCGTCAATCGCATGCCGGAAATGCTTGCCGCCGTGGTGAAAGCGAATCCGATGGTTGCCGATCCATACACTGAGCATCCGTTCTCCATGCCGCTGCCAGCCTATTGCCGCAACCAGTACCGCTCGCGCCCGGAACACCGTAATTTTCTCGTGGCGGTCGGCGTGTGCACGCATCTGGGCTGCACGCCAATTCCCCGCTTCCAGGCCGGCGCGCAAGCGAATCTTCCAGATGATTGGCCTGGCGGCTTTCTCTGCCCTTGCCATGGCTCCACGTACGACCTCGCTGTACGCGTCTTCAAGGACAAGCCCGCGCCACAGAATCTCGACGTGCCACGCTTCATGTTCGTCTCACCCACGAACGTTGTCATCGGACGCGACGAGCACGAAGAAAGCTGAGCACATCGAAAAATATCAATGACCAGCGCTCTGTTCGTGCTGAATACCACGGTCTGGACTCGTCCAGACTGCGCGCTTGCCGCGGCGTCTCAAGGCGTCGGACGGCAGCGCGACAACCGTGGTCACCATGTTGATCAACCAGAACGCGATCGGATACGAGACGGTATCGAGCAAACAGAGCAGCAGCTTTTCGTCGTAGCGCTGGTCAATCAGGCAGCCCACGAAGATCTGCAGCACGCAAGTCGCAACCAGCAGCATCCAAGCCTGTTAGTCCGCAAGGTCCAGCAGGTCAAGCTACCGGACGGCGCAACGTCTGAGGGCTGTGCCGTCCGTCTCGAGATTGAACACGTGTCACGTCGACTCCATACTCCGTCTCCGTTCGGTCGGTGAGCCGACCTGTCAATTGCGCAGATCGCAATCCGGCACTTTCCGCGGCAACTGCGCGGAACAAGAACCGCAAGAAAGAGGCGCGCCGACGTCGTCGGCTACGACACGCCGCTCGCTCGTGGACGCCAGGAGCCGGTCGCAGACAACCATCGAAGTGCGCCGGCACCGCGTGCCGGCCGTCTTTCCCGTTCGCGTTGGGGGGCTCGCGTCAGAAACGATGCATCATCGCAACGCGATAGACCATCTGATTGCAGCTTGACGATGGCGCTGCCGAACCGAAGATGTACGCGTTGTCGAAGTCGGTTCCGGTCTTCCCCGTCGCGTGCTGGTACGCTCCCTGGACATAGAGGGACGTCCGCTTGCTCAGGTCGTAGTCGAGCATCAGCGAGACCTGGTGCCAGTTCGGCGATGCACTGCCCGTGGTCGTCGAGATATGCGCGTGCGTGAATGTGTACGCAGCGCCGAGCCAGAAGTTGGGCTGGAAGAAGTACTGGCCGTTGACTTCGAAGTTGTCGAACTTCCAGGAATTCTGGGTTCCCGCTGCCGGCTGATTGACGAAGTAGGCGTTCGACGTCGGGTTGTACACGTCAACGTGCGAGTAAGCAAAGGCGACTGTCGCCTTGTCACCAAACTTGTACGAGACGCCAGCATCAATGTTCTGCTGCGAGCTGCCCGTGAACACGGCTTCGTTGCTCGACATCGCACCGCCAAAGGTCGAGCCGCCGTTGTTCGTCTTCATGTAGGCAACCGCCGCCGCGAGCGGTCCCATCTGGTACTGGACAGCTGCGCTATAGACACGATTCTGCGCAAACCCTCCGGCCTGATTGCTGAAGCCGTAAAGCAGTTCGCCCGTCAGGCCCGCGTAGGTCGGCGTCACGTATTTGACGCTGTTCTGGATCCGGAAGTCGTAATCTGCGTTATCGGTGTCGTACGGGTGGGCGCCAAGATCTCCTTCCCAATTTCCCGCCGCCGTGAATCCGCTCCACATGTCGATCGTGGGGTCATACTGGCGCCCCATCGTCAGTTTGCCGTAGTAATCGGAAGCGAGACCCACATATGCCTGGCGGCCGAACATGCGAGATCCCTGCCCCAGCCTGCCGGTATTCGTGTCGAAACCGTTCTCGAGCTGGAAGATCGCCTTCATCCCGCCGCCGAGATCCTCCGCACCTTTCAAGCCCCAGCGGCTGCCAGCCGTATCGCCGCTCACCATCTGATAGCCCCTGTCGCCCGCCGCATTCGTCGTGAAGTTAAAACCCTCGTCAATCAGGCCATACAGTGTTACGGAACTCTGGGCGTGACTCGTCAACGTGAATCCCATTGCACCCATGGCTGTCATGGCCAGAATCGTCTTTTTCATTGCCGATCTCCTGTTGTTGGAATTCGAAACTTGAATATCTGCTGGTAAAGAGACGACCGGGTGCGGGGCTAGCAAACACACGAGGCAGATCTGCATGAACCTCGAGCCGCACAAGCGGCGCACTCAAGCCGTCCTGAATCAGCTGTACCGCGTTGTGCCGTCCATGCAATTTGTCGTTTTGCAGAACATTTTCTGATCGAGCTCAACGCGAAACTCCGCGCGCGTCGCTACGCGCCAAAAGAAGGGTTGCACATCGCTCGCATCCAGTAATCGGTGGGTAGCACTTCGGCGAACTCAGAGGACGTTTGTGGCATCTGTGCGTTCCCGATTCGGTTCATACGATCCCGGTCCCGAACCGCTGGGCTGCAGCTGTACTGGATACAACATGGAATTCGCACGTTCCGCCTTACTCATTTCCATTTGGAATCCTTACTGCATCAAGTGGTCATCGCTGAGCTCTTTTTGCATTCTATCGCTAACGAAGGACTGAATTTTTATAAGACTGCATCGTACCGTGGCAAAAGCGCGAACAAGGCGACTGTTGCTTTAAGACCAAAGATCTTGACACTCGTCGAGGACCAGGTCACTGGCGACTTTCGAGTCCGGCAGCAACTGGTCCGAAAAGATTCGCGCAAGCGTGTGACCGGCGACACGCAGCAACTCCCGATATGATCGCCAGGTTCTACTGTGTCGCGACTGCTATCGACGACAATCCAGTCATCGACCGGCTGCGAGCATTGCAAACGAACAGCAGGTCACCGCCCATCGCATTCGAGTTACGATCATGCCCAACGGCTAACGCTGTCGCTCAAGTCTGATCTCGCAGGCTGACTCAACAAGTCGCTGGATCGCTGGAACAATTTGACACTGATCAGCGAAGATGAGCGGCATGACCTGTCAACACGAAAATGCGATGGTTTCCTATTGCAAGGTAAGCGCAAGCTGGTAACGCAACCGCCATGTTGCCGCCGCGGATGCCATCATTTCGCCGCGTCGACTACCAGCGTGGCTCGCATGGCGTCACGGTAGTGTCCTGGCTCGTTACAGAAGGCAATATAACGACGCGGTTTGAGTACGAGCCGTGCAGTGACCGTCTCACGAGGATTGAGATCCTCGACGCCTTGAAGATCACCCAGGCGCGCTTCCTTTACCTGTTGTGTTTTCTGATCGTAAGGCAGCGCGGTGCTGGCACCGGACCACGGCAAAATCATGAAATCGTGCTTCAGCGCGCGAGACTCATTCGTAATCGTAAACTCGACCGGCCCAGCCCGTATCGTTGACGGCGCGAGAGTCAATGACATCCCCTTAGCTTCCCCCGTCTGACAGATGAACCGCGACGGTGGACGGCTCAGCGGATAGGGCTCCTGTCGAGACCGCGAAGAGGCCTGCTGTCATCGCAGCCTGCAATGCATTCGCCTTCATGACTACCCTCCCGTGCGACAGGAATCATCCACGCCGTCACCCGCTGCTGGGACGCAAACCCCTTCTATGTAAAGGTGCTGCAACCGCCTCGGGGATTCGACGCCCAATGTAATGCCCGTTGCCTTAAGATCAACTTAAGGATTCGCCTGAGATCGCGCAGGCGTTCCTCTGCACACGGGACCAAAGCCCCTATCGTCCAGTTCGTGATCGGGGCACATTTATTGCCAAGCCCGCACGCTTTCGGGTCCAGCCTTCCAATATTCACGAATTCACGACAAGCATCCCGTTAACCGTGTCTTAAGTCTGGCGTTTCAAACTGCAATTGCTGGAACACGAAGGCCAGCATGCCCCGACGGGCTAACCACGGAGGTACTTGTCATGAACACCATCATCAAGGCGCTTGCCCTGTTGCTTGCCGTCGCCACGCCGATCATGGCGTTTGCACAAGACGCAAACGATTCATTGACCCGCGCGCAGGTCGAAGGGCAACTGATCCAGCTCGAGCACGCCGGCTACACGCCGAGCAGAACACAATATCCTGCCGACGTTCAAGCGGCCGAGGCTCGAGTGGCGGCACAATCAGGCACAGGTTACGGTGGCACGGCAACCGGTACCTCGCAGTCCGGTAACACCATCTCGCATCACAGGTGGAATTCGGAATACGGCCACCACTGACGACAAGCCGAACAGAACGACAGCATGCGGATACTTCTGGTAGAAGACGATGAACTGATTGGCAGCGGCTTGCAGCAGGGACTGCAGGGCGAGGGCTTCGCGGTGGATTGGGCCCGGGATGGCAACGAGGCCGCCCTCGCCTTGCGTACGACCTCATACGGGCTCCTGCTACTTGATCTCGGCCTGCCGAAACAGGACGGGCTGACTTTGCTCGCCCGGCTACGGGAGCGGGACGACGACACGTCCGTCATCATCGTGACGGCCCGCGATGCCGTTCCGGATCGTGTGGCAGGACTCGACGGCGGCGCCGACGACTATATCGTCAAGCCCTTTGCACTCGATGAACTGCTCGCGCGAATGCGTGTCGTGCATCGTCGGCAGGCTGGTCGCGCACAGACAACGTTACACGCAGGCCCGCTGCGGCTCGACCCCGCCCAGCGTCGGGTCTGGCTGCACGATGAAGAGATATCACTCACCACGCGCGAGTTCGCGCTGCTTCACGAGTTGATGCACAAACCG
Source organism: Paraburkholderia sp. A1BS-2L (assembly GCF_051125205.1). Taxonomy (NCBI): domain Bacteria; kingdom Pseudomonadati; phylum Pseudomonadota; class Betaproteobacteria; order Burkholderiales; family Burkholderiaceae; genus Paraburkholderia; species Paraburkholderia sp. A1BS-2L. The sequence goes on along the minus strand of NZ_CP120432.1, from coordinate 202,072 downwards.
GACACGATCGTTTCCCGGGAGCAGCTTGAAGAGCGTCTCTACGGCTGGAATGAAGAAGTCGAGAGCAACACGATCCAGGTGCATATCCACAACTTGCGCCGCAAGCTGGGCACAAAGGCGATTCGCAATGTTCGGGGTGTGGGTTACCAGATCGGAGAGATTGTTTGAGATCCCTGCGCCGGCGTTTGCTGATCTGGTTGCTGCCTGCCGCGTTGCTCACCGGGTTGCTGGCGAGCGCGGCGACCTACCGGGGGGCGCTATCTGAACTGAACGAGGTACTCAACGACCAGCTCAAGGGCATCGCACAGCACGTCGTGGTCGAACCCGACGGTCACCTCGCACTGCGGGACATGCAGGGCGCAAACGAGGACCGCCTCTCGGGCGAGCAATCGCACACCGTGCTGCTTCAGGTCTGGCGGGGCTCAACGCGCGTGTTCAGCACCGACCGTGACTCGTCCTTGCCGCCGCCACAGAACGCGGGGTTTTCGGACATCGAAGTCAACGGGCAGCTCTGGCATACGTATGTCGAGCGCAACGGCGACCTGCTCGTCCGTATTGCCCAGGCGCGCCGCGCGCGCTGGGAAGCGGTGGCGGAGATCGCCACGGCCCTGCTCTGGCCTGTGCTATCGCTGGTACCGGTGCTCGCCCTCTTTGTCTGGTTTGGTATCGGCTACGGTTTGAGGCCGCTGCGCCAGATCGCGGCCAACCTGAAACGGCGCGACATGGACAACATGCAGGCAATCGACACGACGGCCATGCCGGCGGAAGTCAAACCGCTGGTCGATGCCATCAACGATCTCTTGTCGCGACTCGATCACGCGTTCACCGCCCAGCGTCAGTTCATCGCCGACGCCGCGCACGAGCTGCGCACGCCGATCATGGGGCTCGGACTTCAGGCTGATCTGCTGCAAAAGGCGTCAGGCCCACGTGAACGCGAAGCGGTCACGGCGCAGATTCGCACCGGCACCGCACGCCTCGCTCATCTCGCTGAGCAGTTGCTGACACTCGCGAGACTGGGGCCCGAGTCGCCGGCCCCGGTCTTTAGCGAGGTAGACCTGAGCGCGCTCGCACGGGCCGTAGTCGGCGACAGGGTACGCCACGCAGAAGCCAGTGAAATCGACCTGGGCCTGATTGCTACGGGCGTTGTCGCCACGATGGGCAATGCCGATGGCCTTCGCATCCTGCTCAACAACCTCGTCGACAATGCCATCCGCTACGCAGGAGCCGAGGCACGCGTTGATGTCATCGTGCGCCGCGAGGACGGCTGCGCCGTGCTTGAGGTCCGCGACACCGGCCCCGGTATTCCGGAGGAAGACCGCACGCGGGTATGGGAGCGTTTTTACCGCGGCGAGGGGCACAGTGCGTCGGGCAGCGGGCTGGGGCTGTCGATTGTCAGGCGCATCGCCGAACAGCATCACGCGCCCATTTCGCTTGGCAGCGGTGAAGGTAATTGCGGTTTGGCGGTAACTTTGCGCTTTCCGCGTGGCGAACCCCATCTTGTTGGCGTGGAAAAGGAAGAAACCAGCCGTACGGCAACCGTCTAGACCCACAGGCAGCGGCCAGCTGTTCACGCGGGAAGCGACGCATTACCAGCTCATCACAAGGCACGACCACGGACACCATGTCATCCAGACGCATCGAAATTCCGTATAACGCCCGGGCTCCCGCCTTACTTAATCCTTTTCATGAGCGCGACTTCATCCTCGTGCTGCTGGCTACAGGACCACTATCACCCGGCACCTCCAGACGACATCTTCTACCGATGCCGGGTTCACGCCCCGGGGACGCTTCTCGCGCGCTCAAACGCGCGGCAACCAGTGCCTCCGGTGTTCTTGCTGAGAAACGTCACCAACCCGAGCGCATGAATGCAGGGATGAATTAAGGCTAACTTAAGTATTGTCACCCTACAGTTAGCGCGAAGTTGATGACGAACGTCATCTTGACGCCGATCCTGCCCGCTTCACGCAGGTGATTGATAGGCCAATATGCAGCGGAATCCGGTGCTGCGGCTGACATCACCTTTCAGGAGCCCCGGCCAGCAGGCCGGGGCCGCTTTTTCAGGGACGGGTGAATCCCCCGCTTGATACACCATCTTCAGTCATTAGCATTCCCCATCAAACTGAGCAGGCAAACCATACGAACGGCGCCGCCACCGGCGAAAGCGCGCACGGCATGCACACCGTCTGTTTGACCAACCAACCCCACTGTCTCGACATTGAACAAAAGTCACTTCGGTTCCAACGTCCATCTCTGCCCCGTCAGTGAGCCGATGTTGGCAATTGCGCGAATCGTAATTCGATGTTGGAATGCATGATAGAAAGATGTAAGGGAAACGGGATTCATGCTAATCCTTACGCAATCCTTAAGCCTACGGAATATAACGAAAAAATAATATCCAAGGATCGCAACGCCGATGCCGTCAGGCTATATGCCGTGTTTCGGCAAACTTTTTCGGGAATTTTTTCATGGCAATTCAAGCGGTTTCCGCGCAGCCCACTAGTCTAGCAGCCACGACACATGCACGTGGCCAATCCCAGAAGGCAACCGAAGCGGGCAGCGCAAGCAACGCATCCCAATCCCAGAATGGTACGGTGACACAGCAATCGGCATCTTCAGCTTCATACACTGTCAAGATCTCGCCCGGCTGGATGGACGACAGGGACTGTCCTGCGCGCCCACTGCTCAAGCGTTCAGAGCCCACATTCGCGCAACAATCCGGCGGGGGCGACCCGCATGGAGAGCTGCGCGGCATGACCGCGACGAATCTCCTGGCGGATACGCTCAATGGATCTGAAAGGCATGTATTTCCCGCGTGCCCAACGGCTCCCAATTGCCGACTCTTCCAGAACGGCGTCGCGCCGCAAATTCGTAACGTACTTCCTACCGGAAGTCGAGCAATGTCCCAGCCTGACGGAAACACGTCATCGAGCACCCATGCAATCGTTCACCATCCTGGCCACCACAGAATCCTGTGCGCACAGAATCCATCATGACGCACATTCCCTTCTGCTGAAAGGATTGAATGCTTTAGGGTTGAAATGCATACAAGTAGAAGACCGGCACAATCGGTGCCGTCACGGTGAGCGACGCGGGTATCGGCTGAAGACGGACGAATGGAATCGATCCGCATCCAGGTTCCAGGCCGGCACGTTTGCAGGATCGCGCCGGATCTGCGGCGGCTGGCTTCTGCACCATTGACCTGGCGCTTAACGAAGCTGGCAAGGTGTTCGACTGTGGCCGGCGCGCCGCCGTGCTGTCGCTGCAGCCGAACCTGGCGCACCCTCGCAAAACGCGGGTACCGAAATACGCAAGGCTTCGCTGACGGTTATTTCCTCGTCGGGATTGGAGACACCAACGGTGCACCGATTCATTGTTCGTCGCACAACGCGCCTTCACCGCGCGACCCCGCAGACTTCAGTACGATAGAGCATGCAGGATCGCACTGGCGTGCCGACGGCCTGCGGCCGGCCAACCATTGCGTGCGGGTCGCACGGCCCACCTCCGCGCTTGAAGAATTGATGCTGCGGCTCGTGGTGCGAGCCTCGTGCCTGCTCATCTTGTTCTTAACGACAGCCATCGCTTCCGTGATTATTGTTTTGCGTGCGAGGGCGCGCGACCTCGCGTCTGGCGGCACCCTAAAGTGGACCCCGAGTTTGAGACGGTAGTTTAAGCTGTCGTCCGCGAAAGGATGGCAGAGAATGAGCGAAGGAAAAAAACGCAGGGTGCACACGCCGGAATTCAAGGCGAAGGTCGGCTTGGAGGCGGTACGCGGGGTGAAGACGGTCAGCGAAATTGCGCAGACATATGGAGTGCATCCGGTACTGGTCGGGCAGTGGAAGAAGGAGATTCTGGAGAAGGCAGGCGCCCTGTTCGAGGTCAAGCGCGGCCCCAAGCCGGTGGACGAGAACAGCAGCGAGGACCGGTTATACGGCGAGATCGGGCGACTGAAGATGGAAGTGGACTGGCTTAAAAAAAAGTTGGGGGAGTAAGCAAGGAGAAGCGCCTGGCCTGGATCGAGCACGGTGATGTCCGGCTGCCGCTGACGCGCCAGTGTGAACTGGCGGCCGTGCCACGCGCCACGGTGTACCGACGACTGGACGCGGCATTGCGGCAGGCCCGTAAGGACGAGGAAGACCTGAAGCTGCGCGCGCTGATCGACGAGGAATACACGCATCGCCCGTTCTACGGCTCCCGGCGCATGGTGGTGTTTTTGCGTGGTCGCGGCTGGCGCGTTAATCGCAAGCGTGTGCAACGGCTGATGCGCGAGATGAGCCTGGCGGGCATGGCCCCGGGGCCGGCGACGAGTCAGCCCCACCCGCAGCACAAGGTTTATCCCTACCTGCTGCGCGGGGTGGCGGTAACGCGGCCCAATCAGGTGTGGTCCACGGACCTCACGTATATCCGGCTGGCACGCGGCTTCGCCTACCTGGTCGCGGTCATCGACTGGTACTCGCGGCGGGTGCTGTCCTGGCGCGTGAGCAACAGCATGGACGCCTCATTTTGTGTGGACTGCCTGGAAGATGCGCTGCGCGAGCATGGCAAGCCCGATGTGTTCAACAGCGATCAAGGCGCCCAGTTCACCAGCGATGCCTTCACGGCCGTGCTCAAACGCGAGGGCGTGGCGATCAGCATGGACGGACGCGGGCGGGCGTTGGACAACATCTTCGTGGAGCGACTGTGGCGCAACGTGAAGTATGAAGATGTGTATCTGAAGGGCTACGCCAACATGGGCGAGCTGATGGTGGGATTGGCACAATATTTTGCATTCTACAACGCCGAACGCCCGCACCAGTCGCTGGGATACGCAACTCCGGATCAGGTCTATCGCCTGGGTGTCGGTGGCGGCGCCCTGATCGTCGATAAATATGGCCACACGGATGAAGGGCCGGGAAAGGAATGCAGGACGGGGCAGCGCCGGGCAGCTGTGCAGTTGGACGCGATTACAGCTTAAATCAAGCAGAAAAGTGTCTTGACTGACGGGTCCACTTTACCCTTCCTCCGCGGTTGGGCACCCGCACGCACAACGCGCTCGCGCCGACCAACCCTGATAGTTCGATGACCACCAAGTTGAGAACACCATCCGGGCGGCTCGCCCCCCTCTACCAGCGTCCAGGCGCGCCTTCGCACGCACGTCGCCCCCTCCCTGACGAGTTCGCGCCCCAACTGCGGATGACGCTCACTGAGCTCGCATTACCCCTGCAGGGCACGTGCACAACGACATGCTGAGCGCCGGTTCGCCGACTATTGGACGCGGAAAGACGCGGCCGAAGCGACTCCTCCACCTCGCGCAGGAGTTGCTCCGACTCGTCTGCGAAGACGCCTACGCGCCGCGGCCGGGAACTACTGTGAGCCTGCGGCGCCTGAGTGAGCAAGTCATCAGCGACTTCTTGCCGCTGGCCGAGGAGAGGGACATAGACCTGGGGCTCACAGTGCGCCCGCGCGTAACTGAGGACGACAGCTGCGAGCTGGCAGCCGATCCACGGGGACTCGTCATGCTCATGAACGACCTGCTGGGCAAGGCGATCCGCTTTACGCCGCGCGGCGGCACGATCGTTCTTGTCCTCGCGCGCGTGGGTGGTCGTCCGGGTATCGAGGTGATTGAAAACGGCCCTGCCGTTGCCGAATAGCAGGCACGCGACTATTCCACCAGATTCGTCGCGCGACTCACGTACAAGGAATGAGCAATCGGAGCAAAACAGCTGCTGCCGCACCCGAACCGATGCCGTCCGCTTCAGCGAACCGCAATAAGCTGTACAGGCGTTCCGATCGTGGCCTGCATCTGCTTGCCTTAACATTTCATCGCTATGGTGGCCATGTTGACGATCACTGTGGAAATGCCAGATGACGAAGTGGCCGAACATGATCGCGCTGGCAGTCAGCCCACTTGCAACGAGCGTTACTGTGCATGCAATGTCCGTCGACGGATGTGTGAAGGAAGCACAAGTAAGCCTTGCGAGGACACGCGCGGTAGTCCTGAACGCTCAGCCTGGAAAGATCACGGCTGAGAAACTTGAAAAGGAGCCGGGCGGCAGTGGCTTGCGCTATTCGTTTGACATCTCAACGCAGAAGGGAACCCAGGAGGTTGGCGTGGATGCATGTACATGCGCGGTGCTTGAACACAAGGTGGAACGAACATTTGAGGACTGGGAAAAGATCTGAAAATGGGCGTTAACCTGCCCTTAAGTTCAAGGGGAGAAACTGCACTTGCTGGCACACATGAGGCCAGCGCACTGCAAGCAGGCACAACCACGGAGGTACTGCTCATGAACGCCACCACAAGGACGCTCGCGATATTACTCGCAATCGCTACTCCAGCGATATCGTTCGCGCAGCCGACGGGCGGTCCGGTTACCCGGGCGCAGGTCCGGGCAGAACTTGTCCAGTTCGAGCATGCCGGTTACAAGCCGGGCAAGGTCCATTATCCAGCGGATGTGCAAGCCGCCGAGGCCCGCGTGAGCGCCAGGGACGCCCACGGAGGTAGCGCAAATTCAGGTTATGGCGGAATGGCTGTCGGGGTGTCACAGTCCGGTCAGCGCGTTTCGACGGACAACTGGCGTGCGATGTATGGCTATCCTGGAAAGTAACCAAAGCGACATCACCGGGTAGAGGCGCCGCTTGTGGAAAGCACTGTACTGCCCGTCAGCATCGGAGCAGCGAAGCATTTGCAGTAACCTCGGCCTGAAACGGCGACGCGGCTTTCCTCGCGTTGTGCACGAAATCAGGGCGGTTCGCTCCGCTCGTTCGTGGCCTTCCGGCACACGGCCGGCCGAAGTTGCTCGCCGGGCTCTCATGTTTGCCTTCCCACGGGGACACGCCACTATCCGGAGCGTCCCGAATGAAATTTGACTGCCGCGCGACATGCGGCTCCGTCGCTTGCGAACCGCATCCGCGCACGTGCCACCAGGGCATTCGCAATTTCCAGAGGTATCTGCGGACAGCGCCACGCCCCGATCGACCGCAGTACCGATGAACGCGCGCAGCGCGTCCAGTATTTTCCTCCCTACTCCCCTACCGTGGAAGGCAACATTCTCCTTCAATCGCCACCGCCTTCTCTTGCCTCCTCCCTACGCCGCATACACCGACGATAACTCGTGGCGCCAGCCTACTGGGCGAAATGATCTGGGCGCGACGCTGGGCGCATCCGGTAACCGACGCCCCGGACCGTCACGATCTTCTCCCCACCAAGCTTGTGCCGCAAACGGTGTATCAGAACGTCGGCCGCATTGGCCGCGACGCCCCTGGGACGCCCATAGATTTGCGTCGCCAGTTCAGCACGCGTAAATACGCGCGTGGGCTCATTCATGAGCGCAGCCAGCAGCCGGTATTCGCTGGACCTTAATGCTACGGGTAGTCCGTCGAGCAATACCGAACAATCGAGCGGGTTTAAAACCAGATTGCCGATCGTGACCGGCTCCTTATCGTGGGGCGATCGGCGAAGCAACAGGCGAACCCTCGCGCTAAGATCCTCCGACTCAAACGGCTTCATAAGATAGTCGTCGGCGCCGGCGTCGAGCGCTACTGCCGGGCTATCAAAAAGACGGTGGGGAAGCATGGCGATGACGGCTGCACGGCCCCCGATTCTTCGGTAGCCTCGCAGAAGGCGGATCGGATCCAGCCCCGGGCTCCCAAAATCGAGAAGTACGAGTTCGTGGGATCGATACTCGTAGTCCGCAATAAAAGTGACACCTTTGCGACGATAAATGTGTCACAACGAGGCAGGCGGGCCCCAGCCCGGAGCCGAAAGATTGGCGCCGAGGCGACACAACAAGCACGTCGCCGCTCTCTGCGAACTTCCGGCATCGCCCCCAAAGGGGCAGTGGCACTTCTTTCATGCGCCATTCGCAGCGAAGCGAGACACGTAATCAGTATCGAGTCGGAAATTCCGTCAGCGTCTATGGCGCTATCGGATTCAGAAAGCGTACGATGCGACGCTATCTATAGCCAAGCTTTTCAACCACGATCGAGTCGTTTGACCGCTTCCTGGATGACGCAACGCAACCACACTAACCCCGGGTCTTGCGTACGATATTTATGCCATTGGATCGCTTCTTCCATTGGCGGAATCGCAAATGGAACGTCTCGCACCTCTAGCGGCCAGACCCGGCGCATTGCTCGAGCAAGCCGTTCATGCACGGTCGCTATGTATTCAGTCCCCACAACCAATGCTGGCATTACGGAGAAGCTGTAAGTAGTCACGGCGATGCTGCGAGAATAGTCGAGTCGCTTGACGGAGCCGGCTTCATATGAGGTATCGCGTTCCGGACCAGGAGGCTGCATTACCACGTGTTCCGCGTTGAGGTAACGCTCAATCGTCAACTCGCTTTGGGCGAGTGGGCTATTGCTCCACATTACGGCGACGAACCGCTCTTCATAGAGAACTTCGACGGGGTGCTCCGCCGACACAAGTCCCCGAGGAATGATCAGTAGGTCCGCCTCGCCGCGCTCTAGCGCCCTCTGAGGATTCGACACATGGGGAAGCAACTCAAACCGGGCTCTGGACCGCATCTCGGCGGCAACGGATAGCATCAAAGGCACAAGCACAGTTTGCGAATAGTCAGACGCGAAAATTCGAAAAGTTCGATTGGTTTCGCTTGCAACAAAGTCCGGTTGCGTCGCGATCGTGCTGTCCACTCGCAACAGTACGTCACGTACTGCATCGTGCAACCCCTCGGCACGCGGAGTGGGCTCCATCTTTCGGCCGACTTGCACCAGAAGTTCATCATCGAAGTAATCGCGAAGGCGGCCCAGTGCACTGCTCATCGCGGATGGGCTCATATTCAGCCGTTCGGCAGCACGAGAAATACTTCGCTCGACAAGTAGAACATCAAGCGCTACCAGCAAATTCAAGTCAAGCCCATTAAATCGCATAAGGGTATTCCCTCAATTGCTCCACGAAATCGAATCGTATCGTCTATCGAAACGATTTTTCATGCTGCTGGCGCAAGTATAAGCTTCGATCACGTTCAAAACAAATATCAGGAGACGATATGTTCCTGTTCCCGCGCCGAACCTCCGGGGGAATTGTGAAACGGAGCCGTATTTATGGTTTGCCGTTTCGAAGCGGATGGTCTGACCGGCTTCTTAAGTCTATAGGACTACTTACCGCTGTATGGTGCGTGGCCGCTGCCGCCCAAAATTCCCCGTCGCTGGAACAATCGACAGGCACTCGATTTGTCACACTTGGTACACAGGGAGGCCCCCTACCGGCTGGCCACCGGGCTCAACCTGCAAATGCTCTGGTCGTCCGAGGTCGTGTGTACCTTATCGATGCCGGTAACGGTGTCGTACAACAACTGCGTCTAGCGGGTATCGACTACCGGCGAATCAACCAAATCTTCATCAGCCATAACCACGACGATCACAACGCCGATTGGGGAACGTTGATGGGCCTTCAGTGGAGCACCGGACGTCGTAAAGAGGTGAACGTCTATGGTCCGGTCGGAACTGAATCCATGCTTCAAGGCTATCTCAGGTACTTTGAGCCAAACGCTCGAATTCGTGAGTCCGACGCCAAGATCGCGGAGACCCCGGAATCTCTTTTCCGAGCTCACGATATCGGCTCACCGGGCATCGTCTATCAAGACGACCTTGTAAAAGTGACGGCGATCGAGAACTGCCACTTCCACTTCGAGCACGGCACACCCGCAGACGTTGCGCAGGATAAGTCCTGGGCGTTTCGCTTTGAGACTGCAGATCGGGTGGTTGTCTACAGCGGCGATACGGGCAAGTGCGCAGACATGGTCAATTTCGCCAGGGATGCAGATGTCTTGGTGCATGAGGTAATCAGCCTGCCGCTCATTGAAGACAGCCTGAAAAAATTCATGGCCTCCCAGCCCGGAAAATCGCCAGCCGGTCTGCTCCAGGGACTAATGCGGCATATGGCCGAGGATCATACAGATCCCGAGGACATCGGCCGACTTGCTCAGGCGGCGAATGTGAAGGAAGTGGTGCTAACACATGTTGTGCCCGGCCGTGATACGGATCCGGATTCTGCATACACAGACGGCGTGTCGAAGTTTTACAAGGGCCCGGTGACTCTGGCCCGCGATCTGATGGAGTTTTAAAAGTGTTCCGCTATTTTCCAACCAACTACGTCTGGAACCTGTCCGTCGATCTCGCAATCGAGATGGGCGCGCGCATCGGCGAGATCGAGGAGATGTGCGCACCGCTGCAAGAAGCTGCGCGTCAGCCGGATGCTGCGGGAACGCAGGCCTTCCGTGAGACGTGGGCAAAGATGGCCGACAAACTATGTGGCCTTGCCGAAGAAGACGAGGCCGCGGGACGTATGCTGTCTGCCGGCGAGAAATACAACCGTGCCGCTATCTACTATCTGACCTGCGAGCGGCTCCAGGGTCAAGACTCGCCGGGCCGTCTGGAACTATACCGTCGCTTTCTCTCCACCTTCGAAAGGGGGATCAAACTTTCGAGGGAGAACTGCGAGCGTGTCGAGATCCCATACGAGGGTGGTCATCTGTCCGGGCTGTACGTGCGAGCCGAGGGCGTCGGCGGACGAGCACCGATTCTCATGCAGGTCAATGGCCTGGATTCGACGAAAGAAATGAAGTATCGGGTTGGGCTGCCAGGATGGCTTGCCAAGCGCGGAGTCTCGTCGGTCATTATTGATCAGCCTGGTACAGGTGAGGCGCTTCGATTGCATCACATGACAGCGCGGTTCGATAGCGAACACTGGGCTAGTCGCGTGGTCGATTGGTTAGAGACACGGGAGGATGTCGACCCCGCTCGAATTGGTATGGAAGGCGTTTCCCTCGGCGGTTACTACTGCCCCCGCGCAGTCGCGTTTGAGCCTCGTTTCGCGTGCGGCGTTGTCTGGGGCGCCAATCACGATTGGCGGGACGTTCAAAAGCGCCGACTGGAAAAGGAAGGTGATTTCCCAGTCCCGCACTACTGGGCTCACGTCCGCTGGGTATGGGGAGCGAAGGACATGGACGAATTCATGCGGATCGCCGAAAACGTGCATCTAGACGGCATTCTGGAACGCATTCGGGTTCCATTTCTGGTAACGCACGGGGAAAAAGACTCTCAGATTCCCGTGAAATGGGCCGAGCGAACTTACGATCAGTTGATCAATAGCCCGAAACGAGAACTGAAAATCTTCACGGCGCGGGAAGGCGGAGTCCAGCACTCCAGTTTTGATAACAGCATCAACGCCGGTCAATACATTGCCGATTGGGTCGCCGAGACTCTCGGCGGCAGCGTGGCTTAAGCAGGAGCATCATTATGAAAATTATCGGACCGGACACGCTCGTCTTCGGTGTTGAAGACCTGCAGAGTTGCAGGCAGTATCTTGTTGACTACGGCCTTGTAGACGATGGGAACGGCACGTTTGAGGCGCTAGATGGCACGGGGGTCGTGCTCAAACGAGCCGACGATCCCGCTCTGCCGCCGGCGCTGCCTACTGGAAGCATGCTACGCAAGACAATCTACGGCGTAGTGGATGCTACCGTCCTTGACGATATTGAGGCGGAACTGCAAAAGGACCGCGAAGTACGTCGATTGCCGGACGGATCCATCGAGTCGGTTGACGACATGGGCTTCGTCCTTGGCTTTCAAGTCAGCATTCGCAAGCCGCTCAGCATGGAGGGAGAAGTCTCAAACGCTCCAGGCGCATCGCTTCGCCGAGGCGTGAATACCGTTGGCGCATCGCAAGACAACGCTGCGTTACCCAGAACCCTCTCACACGTCGTCTACTTTGTGCCTGACGCGGCACGTGCCGAAGCGTTTTACGCACGTCTTGGGTTCGTCACCACCGACCGATTTACCGGCGTTGGTCCGTTTATGCGTCCTGCCGCAACCGAGGATCATCACACCCTTTTCATGATTCAAACGCCGCCGCAGATGAAGGGCGTGGAGCATTTCACTTTCCATATGGGTGGTCCTACAGAGGTCATGCTAGCTGGCACGCGCTTCGTTGAGAAGGGCTACCAGTCGTTCTGGGGACCCGGTCGTCACAAGTTCGGCTCGAACTGGTTCTGGTATTTCAACAGTCCGCTCGGATGTCACGTCGAGTACGACGCAGATATGGACCTCCACGACGACGAATGGATCGCACGCGAAGCTCCTATGAGCGCAGATGCGTCCCAGATTTTTCTCTTCCACCATCGGGAGAAATGGGCGCCGGGTGGACCGCCTCCCAAAAAGTAGGGAGAACTACTTTTGTCGTCGCTTAAACGTGCTGCGGTTTGTCTTCTTACAGTTGCCGAACTGAGTGAGTGGGAAGAAAGGACCTCAAGGGGATTCGATCCCGAGGGAGCGGGACAGGATTCGATATTCGTTGTTCGGCTTCAGGGTCTGCGGGCGTACCTGAACTCTTGCCCGCATTGGCCCGGAACACCGCTCGCGTGGCGCAAAGACCATTACCTGGATACAGACCGGCAATTCATCGTCTGCAGCGCACATGGTGCGCACTTCGAAATCAACACGGGAGTATGCGTTGCCGGTCCCTGCATCGGTCAACGCCTTACTCAAGTTTCACTCATACAAACAGCTAAAGGCGAAATATGCCTCGCTGATACTGACATTTAAGCATACGAGATCATGAGCTCGCACGAAAAGCGGATTCTAATTATCGGCGGTGGATTCTCCGGAATGTCCGCGGCCATTCAGTTGCGCAAACTGGGAATGTCTGTCGATCTCGTGGAGATTGACGGTAGCTGGCGCTCCTATGGGGCTGGCATCAGCTTGGGCGGCGCGACCTTCCGCGCATTCAGGACCCTCGGGATTTTGGACGAATTCATGCGTGCAGGCAGTGCGTCTGATGGCATGGAGTTGTACCGGCCAGATGGGGTCCATCTTGCGACGCTAGCAACTCCGCGCATCGCGGGCCCCGACGTCCCGGGCGGCGGCGCAATCATGCGGCCAACGCTCGCGCGCATCCTTGCTGACGCGACCCGAGCTTCGGGCACCAGAGTTCGCCTCGGATGCACCTTCACGTCGATCGAGCAAGATGCGGAAGGCGTTGAAGTCACGTTCAGTGACTCAAGCCGCCAACGCTATGACCTGGTAATTGGCGCGGATGGCCTCTATTCCAAGACTCGAGAACTGCTCTTCCCCGATGCGCCGAAGCCCAAGTACAGCGGCCAAGGCGTGTGGCGCGCAGTGCTTCCACGGCCATCGGGCGTTAAGACTGCGATGATGTGGGTAGGAGGAAAGGTAAAGCCCGGCGTCAATCCGGTATCTGCAAAATCGATGTACATGTTCATCACGGAACACCGCCCAGTGAACGAGTACATCAACCCGGCTGAATTTGCCGATCGTATGACGGAACTCCTCAAGGCGTTTACGGACCCTCAAATTCAGGAGATGCTTCCGCATCTACAAGGTCCGAACGCTCAGATCATTTACAGGCCGCTTGAAGGTTTGCTTGTGCCGCAGCCGTGGTACGCCGGCCGCGTGGTCCTGATCGGAGACACCGTTCACGCAACCACTCCTCATCTGGCTTCGGGCGCGTGTATCGGTATTGAGGACGCCATTGTCTTATCCGAAGAGATTTCTAAGCACGCAAATTTGACTGACGCGCTGGCAGCATTCCAACTCCGCCGATGGGACCGTTGCAGCATGGTTGTCCGGAATTCCGCGCGACTGGGTGAAATCGAAATCACATCGGGCGACAAGGAAGAACACGCTCGCATCATGCGGGATTCGATGATGGCATTGGCCGCATCGATTTAGTCTTGGTAGGAAACTAACTATATTCGGAGACACACAATGGTAAGCACGGAGCGCTGGACCGGGCGGCTAGCTTTAATGGTCGCACATTGTGCTGGGATGATAGACCTTGTTGCGCTGCCGATTTGGGTAGGTACACTCATTGAATCCTATCATTTCGATGCCCAGCAGGCAGGAGGGTTAGCTACCCTATTCCTTTGCGGCGCAGTGGCCAGCAGCGTCTTCTTCGCCCGTCAACTGAGTCGCCTCAGTGCTAGGGTCGCGGCTACATTGGGCTTTGCATTGGCGGCTATCGCCTTCGGATGCGTTTTCACGACGTCATCCTACTGGGAGATGGCAGCGTTGCATGTCTTGGCAGGCGTCTCTGCTTCGTGCGCGCTTACCTTCACTCACGGAACGATTGCACGAAGCGCACGCCCACACCGATTATTCGCGGTCGTTGGCGTTGCGCTTGGAGTTTTCGCCATTGCTTTTCTCGGCGGCGTCCCAAACGTTATTGCATCTATCGGGGGCAGGTCGCTCTTCTTAATCTTCGCTGGAATTATGGGATTTGCGTCACTTGTCTGTTTGGCGCTCTTTCCTTCGTGGCAATCCGAGGCAATCACGGGTGCGCACATCGATGTGAAACTGAGGCCGTTGGAGTGCACGGTCTGGCCGTGCGTGATAGGCATCGGAAGCCTCGGGTTAGTGCAGGCTATGATCTTTAGCTTTCTTGAGCGAATTGGAATCGATCGCGGCTTTGGACTCAACGCAATGACGGGGATTCTTGTCGCACTGGGCGTGATCAACCTGCTTCCTGCCGCACTCGCAGCCTTACTTGAACGCCGACTGCCCGCAAGGACGGTTCTGATTGTCGGCCCTATTGTACAGGCGACCCTTGCATTCGCCATCGCGCAAAGCACATCGTTCATATGGTTCGCGATCGGCGCCGCCTTCTTTGCAGCCACCATGATCTTTACGCATACCTTTGCCTTCGGGCTAGTCGCAAAGCTTGACTCGTCCGGTCGGGTGTTGGCGGCAACACCGGCGATGCTGATGGTAGGTGCTGCGATTGGACCGATCCTCGGAGGAACGCTAGTCAAACATGCTGGGTATGGCAGCTTAGGGTTTTCTGCTATCACGATCGACATCGTGGCAGTGATGTGTTTTATACGGATCCGGAAGCAGGAAACCACGCTTCCCCGCATCGCCTGAGAGAGGTAAAAATGCTAGCCAAATCAAAGCGCCAGCTCATCGATCTTTCGATCTATCTGGAAAACGACGTGTTGTCCGACCCGCCACCATTGGCACCCAAGATCACGTACCAGAAGCATGTCGACACTGTTGGCGAGTTTATGGCAATGCTTCCCGGCACAAAGGCGGAGGACTTTCCCGATGGGGAGGCGGCCGCAGCCGAGTGGGTCACACTGACGACTCATAACGGGACTCATCTTGATGCGCCCTATCACTTTCATTCGACCATGGATGAGAAGCTCGGTGAAAAGCGGCCCTCTATAACGATAGATGAGGTTCCGCTGGACTGGTGTCTTCAGTCGGGCGTGAAACTGGACTTTAGGCATTTTCCGGATGGTTACGTCGCAACAGCAAAGGATGTGGAGTCTGAACTGGCGCGTATCGGGCATGCGCTGCAACCGCTCGACATCGTTCTCGTCAATACCCGTGCCGGCTCGCGCTATGGGGAGCGCGACTACCTTCAAGCGGGGTGTGGCATGGGTTACGAAGCAACAATGTATCTTCTGGAGCGCGGAGTTCGTCTGACGGGTACAGATGCCTGGAGTTGGGACGCGCCGTTTTCATATACGGCAAAGAAGATTGCCGAAACGGGAAACAAAGCTCTGATTTGGGAAGGCCATAAAGCTGGCAGAGATATTGGATATTGCCATCTTGAGAAACTACATAATCTGGAGGCTCTTCCTCCGAACGGGTTCTTGGTAAGTTGCTTCCCCCACAAAATCCGGGGCGCTTCGGCAGGTTGGACACGAGCGGTCGCCATCCTGGAGGCGCAGGCCGAGTAACTCTCGTTGCAGTAGGCGGAAACCATTTAATCGAGAAAAGCCGGCCGCATTGCGGCCGCGGCGGCGTGCCGCCATTCAAAATATAAAAGTGGAGACAAACGATTATGAAAAAGGTCATTACAGCCGCGGGCTTATTATCTGTAGCTTACGCGCTGCCTGCTGCGGCACAGTCGTCCGTGACTATTTATGGGATTCTCGACGAAGCGGCTCAATACTCAAATGTAACGAATCGGGGAAGCGTGACTCAAATGCTCCCGATCGGGAACGTTCCCTCCCGCTTGGGATTTCTCGGAAGCGAGGATCTGGGAAATGGTCTCAGCGCAGTGTTTCGACTTGAGCAGGGGCTCGCATTGAACAGCGGAAATTCGGTTCCGCAGAATCGGCTTTTTGGCCGCGCGGCCTATGTTGGCTTGAACTCCAAAACCATGGGTGAGCTTCGCCTCGGCCGAGACTATGCGCTGATGCAGCTCGAACTGGGCAAGTATGACTTGGATCACCTGTCGAGCTATTCGCCCGCTCTTGCCGCGCAACAGTCGAATCTTGATCAGACGTCTCAAGACAATATGATCAAGTATCTTACACCGACTTGGAACGGCTTTTCTGCGCAGGCGACGGTGTCTTTGAGAGACCGCACTGGCGTGGCGCCCGGCCCCGGTCCACAGATCATCGGTGCGGGGAGCCTTCACAACGCTTATGGGGTGATGCTTGCGTATGACGGAGAATCATTCGAAGGCGGCATTACGTTTCAGACCAGAGGCCAAAATCTAAATGCGGGAGGGGAGGCGAACCAAAAACTCATTGCGGCCGCCGGCATTTACAAGTTCTCCAAAGTCAACGTGGGCGCCATGTTCTGGCAACAACGCAACGACCTTTCAAACGGGCGGACCCCGGTGACCAACATATGGTCGGTGGGCACCGTATGGAAAGTGACCCCCGCTTTCGAACTGGTCGGGCAGGTGGGCTTGGGGATCGACAACGGAATGACGTATGCGACTGGCGCGACTAAGGCGAAGGGGAGAAACACGTGGATCAACCTGGGTGCGAACTACAGTTTTTCGAAGCGCACAACCGCCTATATGCGCGTCGGACGCGTAACGGATTCCGATGGGGGATTCAACGGCCGTCCCAATCTGGCGGCCCCCTCGATGCAGACGACACCGCTTCCAGCTAACGGGTCCGCACGCGCAGTCCTGGTTGGCCTCCGTCAACGCTTCTGAGGTGCTCCAATGAAGTTTGCAACTTTGAAAAATGGTTCTCTCGATGGGCAGCTGGTGGTTGTTTCGCGTGACATGCGCGTTGCCCTGCCGGTCCCGGAGATCGCCGCTTCTCTGCTTGATGCACTGCAACGGTGGGACGAAGTTGCGCCTCGCCTGGAGGCCGTTTCAGCTGATTTGAATTCCGGCAAGACAAGAACCGCAATGGCATTTGATCCGGCTGTTTGTGCGGCGCCGCTACCCCGGAGCCCACAGTGGTGCGACGCTTCGGCGTTCCTCAACCATGGCAAGCTAATGGAGACGGCATTCAATACTGAGCCGATACCAGACTTCGACACGATCCCGGTAATGTACCAGGGCGCAAGTGACGATTTTCTGGGTCCTTGCGACAAGGTTTCACTACCCTCGGAGGCGGATGGTATCGACTTTGAAGGGGAATTCGGCGTCATTGTCGGGCCCGTGAACATGGCGGTTACGCCGGAGGAAGCTCTCAGTGCTGTTCGATTGATCGTGCAGATCAATGATTGGAGCCTTCGCGCACTAGGGCCTCGCGAGATGAAGTCGGGATTTGGGTTCCTGCAGGCAAAACCTTCGACGAGTTTTGCGCCGCTGGCCGTCACGCCAGACGAACTAGGTCAATCATGGCACGGTGGCCGAGTCCATATGCGCCTGCATGTTTCCTGGAACGGGCAACGCTTCGGGGAGCCGCACGGTGGAGAAATGAACTTTGACTTCGGCGAACTGGTAGCACACGCAGCGAGAACGCGCCGTCTCAGCCCGGGAAGTATCATCGGTTCTGGCACAGTGTCGAACCTGTCTCGGCATACCGGTTCCGCGTGCATCGCAGAGCGTCGGGTCATCGAGATTATCGACCACGGTTCGGCATCCACTCAATACATGAGGTTCGGGGATCGGGTTCGCATGGAAGCTCTGTTCGAGGAAGGACGTGAAGGTCCGTTCGGGGTCATTGACCAGGAAGTAACTAAGGCACGATAGCGAAATCCGCACGCTCAGGAAAAGCCCCCCAGTTACCTAGCGGGCCGACCTAGGTTCGCGACGCGTCGTTTCAATCCACACAGAAAAAAGTGTGCCCCGCTTCGCTCCCGAGGCTATGGCGGGACGTGGGTGCTTTGGGACCATCGTTCCTGATCTCGGGCCTAAGCCCTTAGTGCCCGTAAGCCGGAGCGGATTTTTGTTGCTACAAAAAAGGGAATAAAACCTGGGTCTGCAGGATTAAAGCGCAGATTAATATTCGAAAGGAAATTGAAATGGAATCGAAGCAAGCACCTAACTCTACCCGCCGAGCTTTGCTTGGCGGCCTTGCAATGGCTGCGGGTGCCGCGATCGTTGCTCCTGCGAGGGCGCAGTCGACTAATTTAGGTACCGGTGCACTAACACTCGATCAGCGGGCTGATCTCGTTAAGGCAGCGCTTCGTGACGCAAAAGGTACAAAGCTCGTCATTCTCGGAACTGGCGCCGGCCCCATTGTAGGAATGCCACGACATCAGACGAGCCATGTGATGGTGCACAACGGATCGGCTTACGTAGTCGATTTTGGCCTCGGGGTGTCTAACGAGTTCGCGCGTACGGGGTTGAAATTCGAACAGGTAAGGGCGGGTTTTCTGACGCACCATCATCCTGACCACAACATCGAGTATGGTCCATTCCTGCTGCTAAGCTGGATTTACGGCATGAACCCCTCCGCACAGATGTATGGGCCGCCACCTCTCAACCAGATGACACAGGAGTATATTCGCTCGCAAGCCTCGACGATCCAGTTCTGGGCGGAGGATTTCAAGGAGCCACCGCTGACGGCGGTTAAAGTGAATGAGTTCTCAGAATCCGGATTGGTCATGACTGACGAGAACGTGCGCGTGAGCGCCGTTCGCGTGGAGCACCCGCCCGTGAATCCGGCGTTCGGCTATCGCTTCGACTTTCACGACCGTTCAATCGCGTTCTCGGGAGACACGGTGCCTCTCGAGGCTGTCGCACAAATGGCAAAGGGTGCGGATATTCTGGTCCATGAGGCGATGAATATCGCAGCGACACAAAAAATGGCCCATGCACTTGCGCAATCAAATCCGAAAAGGGACTACGACCAGATCATGCATCACATGATGGCAGATCACTCGCCAGTCGAGGAGGTCGGGCGCATAGCCCAGGAGGCAGGGGTCAAGACGCTCATACTCTCGCACCTCACGCCGGTCATGCCGGTCACGCCTGATGCGGAATGGCGCAATCAAGCCGCGAAGCATTTCAAGGGCGAAATCATCGTGGGCTACGATCTGATGGTTATTTGACCAACTACGCTCGATGCTTCGAGAAATCAAGAGCGCATCATGTCGACCCTAGAACAGGTTGCTATAGGGATGCTACGTCGTGATGCGCCCTTTGCTTCATCTTTCTTACAACGCCGGAAATAGCGCATCGGGCGGCGCACCGAGCCAAGCGTGTGAGTGCTTGCTCTGGCGTGTCGAACGCCGCGGCACGGGATGGGGTGTCGCTAAGAGATATTAGCGACATAGCTGCGTTTTTTGCTCAAACACGCAGCCTGGAAAACGCGTCACACCAAGCCTCACCTCACCCCACCCCATAACCTGTTACCTATACTGGGGAGATGCCCAACCCATCCACCCCACCGTCGTTTCCCGGCACCGTCTCCCTCTGCGCGCTGCGCGCGTGGTACGACGGCGCCGGCGCTCGCGACGCAATCCTGCGATATTGCCCGCAGGCGCTCGATGGCAGCCATTCCGCGCGCGGTGCGATCGGTCGCATTCGCCGGCAGGTGGCCGGATTCGCCCTGACCCGCCATCGCGCCGATCTCGCGGAGCCGTTTCAATGCATGGACGGCGAGCGTACCCGTCATCGCGGTGCCGCGATGCGGGCGCTCGACCTCCTGCCGTTAGTTCCGGTTCCGCAGCCGCTAGTGAGCGATGCGGTCGAAACCTGGCTCCAACCCCGGGTCATTCCGGTACTGCACCGGCACGGCATCCGGACGTTAGCGGACCTGACTGTCCGGGTGCCCCGCCGCCGCCGGTGGTGGGTCGCGATCCCCGGGCTCGGTGAACGCAGCGCCCGGCGAATCGAAGCCTTCTTTGTCGCTCATCCCGCGCTCACCGAGCGGGCCCGCGCCCTGGTCGTCATGGCAGCGGGTTCCCCCGTTACACCATGGGAAAGCATCCGCGTTCCGCACGACGTGGACGGTTCATCCGGCATCTTCCGCGCGCCGAAGCGGCTGTGCGCCCTCGAGGCCGATAACGACTGGCAGGCAATCAATGCCTGGCTCGAACGCCATGAAGCGCCGGAAACCCGGCGTGCCTATCGCCGGGAAGCGGAACGGTTGCTGCTGTGGGCGATTGTTGAGCGCGGCAAGGCGCTGTCCTCGCTGGCGAGCGAGGACGCGCCGGCGTATCGCGCCTTCCTGCGTCATCCGGCTCCGCGAGTCCGCTGGGTCGGGCCAGCGCAGCCACGATCGTTCCCCGGGTGGCGACCGTTCACGGGCGCGATGTCGCCGGATACCATCGCCTATGCGCTGTCGGTGCTTCGCGCCATGTTCCGGTGGCTGATCGCGCAGCGCTACGTGCTGGCGAATCCGTTCGCGGATCTAAAGGTACGGGGGGCGCAGCGTGCCGGCGAACTGGACGTCTCGCGCGCCTTCACGGCCGGCGAATGGGAGCTTGTCCGTACCATCGCCGATGGCCTCGAGTGGTCGCATGGCTGGGCGACGCCGGCTGCCCAGCGCCTGCGCTTTCTCCTCGATTTCGGTTATGCAACGGGTCTGCGCGCGGCCGAGCTGGTCGGCGTCACACTCGGTGACATTCACAACGGCGCACACGGTGAGCGGTGGCTGCATCTCACCGGCAAAGGAGCGAAAGGTGGCAAGGTTGTGCTGCCACCGCTCGCGCGCTTTGCGCTCGACCAGTACCTGATGCAACGTGGTCTGCCGGTGAGCGCCAACCGGTGGGCACCGGATACGCCGCTGATCAGTCATCTCAACATGAACGGCAGCATCACCACGCCGCGCCTGAGGGAAATACTGCGCCGGTTCTTCCGTACGGCCGCCGACGTGATAGAGGCCGACGACCCGATGCTCGTCCAGAAACTGCGTCGCGCGACGCCGCACTGGATGCGGCACACCCACGCAACCCATGCACTGACCAACGGCGCCACGCTGACCACCGTGCGCGATAACCTGCGACACAAATCGATCACCACCACCTCAATCTACCTCGATCACGA
Organism: Paraburkholderia sp. A1BS-2L; assembly: GCF_051125205.1. Classification (NCBI taxonomy): domain Bacteria; kingdom Pseudomonadati; phylum Pseudomonadota; class Betaproteobacteria; order Burkholderiales; family Burkholderiaceae; genus Paraburkholderia; species Paraburkholderia sp. A1BS-2L. Next base: position 180,918 of record NZ_CP120432.1, on the reverse strand, counting down.
TGAAGTTCAGCGTACACGGCAGATTGAGCGGATCTTTGTTCGGCGGCCTTCGGCATAAACGCATCCGGGCGGATGCCGTGCCGGTCATCGCTTATCCGGCACTGCTCATCCCAGATACCGCTGGAAATACTGCCGCGCGAACGCCCTGCGATGTTCCGCTGTCATCCATGGATCCCGGCCTGGCGTCCACCCCGGGCCTCCATAACTCGCCAGGCAATACGCACAACGGTATGGCGCTTCAAGGAGCCGCACATTCACGCGGTACGGCGCTTCGTAGCCGCATGTCTCGCACGCCGATTCCAGTACGCGGGCGTGTGCGGGACACAGCTCGTTACTCTCCATCTGGTGCAGCACCGTGTGATAGCCGTGTGCAACACAACGGCGGCAGTAGCGGAATACGCTGCTGTACCGCCGGCGCGGTATCGCAGGCAGCAGCGACGCGCGCAGCGTTTCTACGGGCACGCGAAGACTCTCGTGCAACCGGTCGACATCGATGATACCCAGCTGCGGCACCACACCCTCGTATGGATCGACGTCCGGCCCCAGCAACCGCGCAACCACGTGGCCCGGCAGTGCGTTCGCCTTCTCGAACTTCCACAGTATCGAGACGAGAGACTCGTACGGATCGAGCCACTTCCTGTTGAAGATGTAACCCAGCGCAGGCGTCAGCTTCCGCTCATCGACCGTGAGGATCGGAAAGCGCGGTGCCTTGAGCGGCACCGCACTACGCTGCGGCGACGAGGACGCGACCGGTCGCATGACGGGACTGGACGTAACCGCAGTGCCGGACCGCGTGGGCCCACAGCGCTTCTGCCGGACAGTAACCTGGCGCATCCCTGGTCTCGCTATCCTTGAGCACGATCTCGACCGCGCGCGCGAACGATTCCATGGGCAGCTCCAGACGTCCGGGCAGCGTGGCCTTGTGGTGTGCGACCTCGAACGCACGCCAGAGTGTGTCGGCATCGTCAACCAGCCGGTACCCGGCGTCAAAGGCCTGCGGGACATAGAAGCGCGTGAAGCTCCACGCGCTACCCTCCGGATAGGCGGTCTGGTCATATCCGTTCAGACAGGTCGCAACATCCTGCGCGTTGCGGATCCCGTAGAACGACAACTCCTCGACCATCAGGCGCGCGACAATCTGGGTCTTGCCCGCGAGCTGCAAGGCCGTCTTCTGTGCCAGGAGTTCCTGCTGGCCTACCAGCAACGTAAAGAGCTTGATCTGCTGACGGTCCAGCGCGTCATGAACATCACGTAGCCATTCGTACTCGTTCTCGTTGTAGCGCTGGGCCTCGTCGCAAAACAGCAATACGGTGCCGCTACCGGTACGCGCGGCCGCCTCGCGTATGCGCAGCGACAGGCGCATGCGCTTTGAAGGATTCGTCCCGGCATTGGGGTCCGGGTCGCCTACGGCCTCGAGCAGATTGGCAAAGAACGGGCCTTCCGCGTGCCGCGGCTTGTGCTCGCACTGCGCGTGGTAACTCGTCATCCGCGGATGATTGCGTGCCAGCAGCAGGCGGACATATTCAATTGCCCGGGTTTTGCCGATGCGTGACGGGCCGTGAATCAGCGCGCCCATGATGCGGTAGCGCAGGCAGCGCTCGACGAGTTCGTAGAAAGCCTCGATGGCGGGTGTGGCAATGCGGTAGTTGCCGGTGACGAGCGGATGCAACGAGGGATCGACTGGCCGCGGAATTTCAACTGACATGATGACGCCTCCGATACAGGAGCTGGGGTTAGAAGACCTGGCCGGTACCGATCGTGAGCTTTCTGGGATGGACGGGCCCAATCGACACGGAGTCGACGACGGCCGCCGCCACTGCCGCGGGCGTTGGCATCGTGACCGCTGACAGGGTTTCCGGAGTTTGCGATGCGCGTGTCGGCCCTGCCGGCGTGCGTACGGTCGGCGCCGATGCAAGCAGTCGCACTGCGTGGGCAAGTTCCGAGGCCGCCTTGCGCGTTTTCTTTGCCTGTGCGAGTTTTTGCTGCACGTAGGCTTCGATTGGATTTTCTCCGCCTGGAGCGTCGGTCCGCCGTCGGCCTTTCTGCCTGCGTATCTCCTGCCGCAGCTTGAGGTTGTGCGGCACCACGCGCCACGCCCCTTGAGCATCGAGTACGCCAAGTTCGGTGCCATCGGGCAGAAACGCGCGCACGCACCGCAGATCGTCAGCGTTCATGTAGACGAGCAGCCGCTGGCCGATCAGATGCGTGCTCGTCGCCAGAACAGTGCTGGTGTAGCGCACGCCGTGAAGATTGATGTGGGGGCGAATGCCCTGATCGAGATAGGCACGCACAGGACAGCGGCGCGCCGATTGCATCAGACACAACGTGCGGCGGTGATGCTCAGCAAGCCACGTCACCATTGTCTGCCGTCCGCGAACAAAGAATTCCATCGCTTCGAGCGGCGTCGCATTGTTCAGCCCGCTGTGCGGCGTGCCGTTGTAGCTCGCAATCGAATACTCAACCAGTTCCTCGAGCTCGCCGAGCGAGACATACAGACGCAGGTTGCCCTTTGGGTCAGCCAGCGCTCGCCGCAGATCGCGCGGATGGGAGCCGGTGTAGCCAGGCAGGCGCGACGACAGGCGGCTGGCGACAGTGCCGAAAAAACGCTCGATATAAGGTCGCTCGTCCGGGCTGTGGCGCGGCCCCGCATCGACAAGGCACCCGACAAATTCACAAAGCGCCCTGATTGTGTCGTCGGCCAGGTTCGCCTTTGCGTTGTCGAGCTTCAACCGCTCCCACACGGCATACGCGAGCTCCGGCATCCGCTGCGACGCGAAGCCCTCGTGCACACCGTAGCCGAGGCCGGCGATCGAGAAGGTCTTCGGCCGATGCGGTTCAAGCGCGTTTTCGATGGTCTTGATGACATCGTAGCGGCTGTACTCGCTCGCCAGCACAATGTGATAGCCTAGGACGACCCGCGTGCACACGTCAATGATGACCAGCAGCCAGACACGCTCCATCTCGAATTCATGCTCAAATCCCAGCGGATCGCGCACCACAACCTTGAGGCGGATATCGAGCCGGTGGCCGTCGAATTCGACCACCTGATAGGGACGCGTCGCCGCCACCGTCACCTCGTCATCGAAGCGCGGCAGCCCCTTCAGGTGCGATGCGCCTGCCGCTCGTGCGGCTGTGCCGAATCCACGCAACATTTCCGCCTTCACGCGGCGGGACAGGGAACGTATAGCGTGCCCCGCGGTGTTGAACGGGTAGTCTGCAGCAGTGAGCCCAATTTCGCGGCACTGACGCAGGAATCCGTCATGCAGCGCCTGCAAGCCACGCAGGCGCGTGCGCAGGTGTCCGTCCGTATTAATCTGCCCAAGCAACACCCGGCGCTGTTTCACCTGCAACAACAGCCACGCGGCAAGCGTCGGAAAGCGCTCCAGAAGCTGGGAGAGCGCGCCGACCGTGCCACGGCTACCACGCTCGCCACGCACCACCACAGCACGCAACCTGACGTAGTCGGCAATCCTTGCGTACCTGACCAGGGCACGAAAGCCGAAGGGCCTGCCGTCCGGATGGGGAGACAGGGCCCGTGCGAGGAGGCGATAGAGCTGGCGTCGGTCGACTCCCGTCGATTGCTCTATCTGTACGAGCGAGTCGCCTCGTGTGTAACCCAGAATCGCCTGCATCCGCGATTCGAAAACACGCCGTGTGTCACCATCGAGCTCCGTGTAAGCGACGGTCGGCCATGCGGTGACATCGATTCCCTGAAATTCCGGTTTGCGGCGATTCATGGATGCGCCCCTTCGATCAGAAAGGTCGTGAGCAACGATAGCGGCTGCGTGCGCAGGTCCGGCGCACTGATTTTCCCGGCATGCAACAGGCGAAACAGCGTGGCTCGCACCAGCACGGGATCGCCGGTCGCAAACTCCCGCTCAACATCAAGCAGTCTGTGCGGTTGAGCCAGAAAGCGCTCGATCGCGCGGGACAATGCTGCAGACATGAGATCCCGGTTCGCAACGATGTACGGCAACATACGCTGCCAGTTTTCGATCCATACCTGTGCTGCGGCGATCTCTGCTGACGCAACGGTCCGGACTGGCAGGGTAGCGGCGTCGAGATCGCGATGCGTTACTACCGGCAGATTTTCGATTTCCACATCAGTAAGGATTACTAATTCTTGTCGACCAGAAAAGCGAACCCAGAAGTCTGCGAGCCGCCTCTCGTCCTCAACGACAACGTAGCCCGGGCGTTCGCAGAATGTGATCACACGGGGGTCCGCCTCAAGCAGAATCCACTGATCCAACTGCACACGCCGGAAAAAGATCATTCGTCGCGAGAGCTTCGGGCTGAACGCCTCGAGGCGCCGAGCGCCGCGAGGCCGAGCCAGCGCGACCGGCTCCGCGATTTTAAGAAAATTTTCCATAAGATCAGAACCTTACGGACGGGATTCGAAGTTTAGGAGGCGAAGTGACGAATTTAATGCGGACTTATGCGAATTGACGCTTTTATTACGATTCAAAGGTAAATAAAAGTGTCACCAAGGTGGCGCTTTGCCGTGCGCCGTCGCGCTGGTGGCAGTGACAGATTTATTGCGGTCTACGATACTGCAGGCCAAGCTCCGCCTCGTAGGCGCTGCTCGCCCAGTCGAGTTCATACCCCGAGCGATGCGCCCATTCCATGACCGGAAGCGCACCTTCATCGTCGTCTACAACCAGTAGCAGCCTCACGCGATCCCCCCAGTCACCTTGACGGGATTGTCACTGTACGGTACTTAAGCTCAGCTTAACCCGTGCAAACACATATGTCTGAAGTACCATGTCGATTCAGGCTGAAATGGATTCAGTGTTCCCTGCAGCACCAGGCAGGGATTGGTACACCGCAATGTCGCGCCCGCGACGGCGCAAACCATTCAGACAGGGCCCACACCATGACACATATGCTCCGCGCGATCCTGCGGCCGGAGGGCGACTGGACATCGAGCGTCCATTCAGGTTGGTCTACAACGCATCAGGCAGGCACGGATCGCGCAAACCCGTACCTGCCCACATGACACTTACTGGCTGATTTCCTTGCCGCTGGAATCCTTGATCTTTGCCTTCCATTGCGACTCAATTTCGCCAACGACCGACTGCGGCAGCGAGATGTAGTCGAGGCTGTCGGCAGCCGGCGTGCCGTTCTTGAACGCCCACTGGAAGAACTTGAGCGTTTCCTTGCCCTGCTCCGGCTTGTCCTGCGCCGTGTGCAGCAGCACGAAGGTCGCGCCCACGACCGGCCAGGAATCCTTGCCCGGCTCGTTCGTGAGAATCTGGTAGAACGACTGCTTCCAGTCCGCGCCTGCCGCTGCGGCCTTGAATGTTTCGGTGGTCGGCTGGACGACTGCGCCCGACTCGTTCTTCATGGCCGTGTAGACCATGTGATTTTGCTTGGCGTACGCCCATTCGACGTAGCCGATCGCGCCCGGCAGACGCTGCACGAAGGCCGCAACGCCGTCGTTGCCCTTGCCGCCCGTGCCCGTCGGCCATGCAACGGTCGTGCCTTCGCCGATCTTGCTCTTCCACTCGGGATTGACCTTCGAGAGGTAGTCGGTCCAGATGAAGGTGGTACCCGAGCCGTCGGCGCGGCGAACCACGGCGATGTCCAGATCAGGCAGCTTGACCTTCGGGTTCAGCGCGGCGATGGCCGGATCGTTCCACTTCTTGATCTTGCCGAGGTAGATGTCGCCGAGCACCGGGCCCGACAGCGTGATTTCGCCGGCCTTGATGCCAGGCACATTGATCGCCGGCACGACGCCGCCGACTACCGTCGGGAACTGGAACAGACCGTCCTTGGCCAGTTGATCGTCCTTCAACGGAGCGTCCGAGCCCGCGAAGTCGACGGTCTTCGCCTGAATCTGCTTGATGCCGCCCGACGAGCCGATGCCCTGGTAGTTGATCTTGCCGCCGCCCGACTTCTCATAGGCGTCCGCCCATTTCGCGTAGATCGGTAGCGCGAAGGTACTCCCTGCGCCAGTGATATCTGCAGCCTGGACTGCGGTTGCCGACGCCAACGCAAGCATCACCAGGGGAATCGCTTTCAGTTTCATTTATGCTCCTCATTTGCACAACCAGGTAAGTGGCGACGGAAGATAGCCCCGGCATGTGACATTTTCATGAACCTGAAATCGCTTTTACTTTTCCTCCAGGGACAGCAGCCAGTTCCGACGCCGGCAATATGCTGCGTTCGGAGAACCGTCGTCCGCCACTGACGACGTCACAAAAAACTGGCGCCGGACAACTGCGGCACTGGCCAGTGTCTGCCTGCGCGCACCGCACGTCTGCGTTGCGACGGACCTCGAAAACGCCCCGTAACGGGATAGAGCGCCGTTTCGACATGATTTTTCTTACGCATGCTTGCCAGCACGCAACGTGCCGTTAACTTTGGCATAAGTATCCCTTCCTAAGATGGAATTTAGATTCTCTTGGTACGACCTGAAGGTCGGGAGGCTTATATGAACGCGACAATCATCAGGATCGCCATTATCGGCGTTCTGCTCACCCCCCTGGCTTCGTTTGCCCAAACGACCACCCCACTGACTCGCGCGCAGGTACGCGCCCAGCTTGTACAAATTGAAAAGGCAGGCTACAACCCGGCCCGGCGTGACAACAACTATCCAGACGATATTCAGGCAGCCGAGGCCCGAATCGCAACTCAAGAATCGGCGGGCGCAATAGCTGTATCGGGCATGGGCAGCGGCACCGGGAGCAGTTCGCAATCAGGCGAATCCCACAGTGCACACTACGACAGTTCGACGTTTTACAAACACCACTAATAGCCGCGCACCCGCTTGTCGCGCAGGTCTCGGCCAGATCGAACCTCGTACGCGCGCTACACGACGCCGGAACGTTTGGCTCGTCCCGGCGGCATCAACACGCGGCCACAGCCGAACACCTGCGCCACAACGCCACTGTACCCGGTCAAATACCTGTAAAGATTTCTTCGAAGCCTTCAGGGGGCTGCAAGATTTCCCGCTGCTGCTCGTAGGCCTTGCGCACATCGTAGGCCAACCCCAAAAATGGTCCGTCATCCTGACGAAGTAATGGCGAACGGTCATTGACATCGTGAACGACCTCGTGCAGCTCGATAAGCGAATGGTAGTCGCCGACAAGCAGAATGCCAGCGTGATTTTTCAGCAGCTAATAGTCGAGCACAGGTGGCTCCCTCGGCATCAAAACGGCATGAATTCGAAGTCTGACGGTGCGGAAACGACCTTGCAGCGCTTCAGCCAGAGCTTCAGATTCCTGATATCTTCGAATGCAGCAAGATCCTGCTCCAGGGTCCGGACATTCAGACGGAGTTCCTTGAGATCAACTGCAAGGTTTTGCAACACGCCATCGGGAGAAACGGTTTCGAATGGATCGATTCCGTAGGCATAACGGAAAGATGACTCGACGTTAAGGATCTCCTGATCCAGTTCGCGCACCTGCTCCCTCAGGATTGTGTTGTAGTGTTTCAGCCGCTCTTCGCTCATGTTGTTGAGGGCGTGCTGGTCAATATGCTCGAGTTCGAGCTGCAGTTCCAGCAATTGAAGGAGGTTGTTTTTCTGGTAGGCCTCGTTCACGCGCTGCATCAACCGGGTCTTGCGCTCTCGCTCCTGCGGGTCGGTTTCGCGATCCGGATGCAGTTCGCTGGCCAGTTTGCGGTAGACCTCACGAATGGACAGGTTCAGCTTTGCCTGCTGCTCCTGTGCCCGCGCTTCGGCAGCCTGCTGCCTGGATGATTTCTTCCGTTTCGCGCGTCGGGCGTCGCTTTGCCTATTCTCGCTTTCCCATTGCGCCTGAGCCTGCTGAAAATGGGACTCAGCACGTTGCAGCAGGTCTTCCGGGGTATTCAAATCCTCATCGTCTCCCAGATCAACGCCAAACATCGCCTCAAGCATGGACTTCATCCCGCCGACTTCGGTCGCCACCTCGCTGTCGTAGCTGGTCGGGCTGTACTTGTCGTAAATCGCCTTCAGGGCTTTGCCTTCATTCTCGTCTTCGCCGATCAGATCACCTGCCAGATCGACGATCACGAGCGCAACCTTCCGGCGCTCTGTCTTGGTCAGGCTATCGAAGGCCCGGTCCAGGCAATGCACCATCCGGACCTGCAGTGCCACCGAAGTCTTCTCCAGGGGCAGGAGCTCATCGACGTACCGTTTCTGGAAGGCAGGCTTAACCGTTTCCCAGTCGCGCAAGCGCTTGCGTCGTTTCCCGATCTTCCCGATCAGCGAGTTGAACGTCTTCTGGGCTTTCGACAGGGCCGACGTGTTGTGATCGGGCGCAATGCTGACAGATCGCGATGTTCTGGACATGGGGAAATCCGCTGAAGTCGGGGAGAAAGTCAACGACGGCGCCCATTTTACCCGACGCAGGGCCACGCGCACCGGGATGCCGGACGGTCCGGAAGCGAAATCACATTAGGCTGTATCGCTAACCCTATTAGCGAGATAGCCGCGTTTCCTGTTCAAACATGCCGCAGGAGAAACAAGTCACTCCGACCGACACGTCGTTGCCTATACTGAAGAGATGCCGAATGCTTCCACGCCATCGTCGTTTCCCGGCCACCTCCCCTTTGAGCGAGCGCAAGTCGCTTGCACAACTAAAGTTGTTAACACTGCGGTGCGATGCAAAATCTATCTCGGAGGCCCACCGCGTAAGGCGCAACGCCCGGTTTGCATTTCAATTAAAGTTGTTAATAGTAAAGGCTCCGGCGTCAACTAAAGTTGTTATCTAATCGACGAATTCAACTAATCTTGTTAATTACTGAACGGCGCGGGCGTAGCTGCGGACATGAGATTGTGCAAGGAGCGTAGGGGCATCCGTGCTCGCGATGCCGATGATCGACAGACGGACATCGCGTCCGTTATCCGGGCAACCGCAGCAAAGTCAACAACAAGACCTCCCCAACCCGATAGGTTGCACGATCTGCGTTTTCAACTAATCTAAGCTGGTGATGTTGATGCGCTCGTGGAGGCTTGCGATGACACGACGCTCGCGCCTTCGGGCATGCAACTCTTTCAGAAGCGACGCCGACTTCTTGGGCGATATCGATTTAACACTCTGGGCACCCATCGATGAACTTGCGCTTTCGGTAGAACGGCGCGCGCTTTATCGCCGGCGCGAGCGAGCAATTCGCCTTTATCTTGCGGGCGGCACAGACGCCCAAATCAAGGCGGCTTGCGGCATGAGCCTTATCCAAACCTACCGCTTGTTGAACGAGCGCTGCCTCAAGCAACACATTGACGGATCCGTCTACGGCTGGCGCGGCTTGCTGCCGCACTCGCGGGTGAAGACCTACGAGCGAACAGCACCGTTGAAACTCAATGCATGGAACGGCGGGGCTGTCGGCGCCCTCCAGTGGGTGTTCGAGTCGTCGGCGGGACATGGAGTCGAAGACCGGTTGCGAGAACGAATCCTCGGTAAGCGTGGTGAGCTCGAGGCGTCGCGCCGGCCACGCATGGCCATTTTTCGCTGGTTCCTGGCCGAACTTCGCGAACGCGGCTTTGAGCGCCGCGGCGAATGGCCGTTCAACGTTGAGAAACGGGGCTACGTAACGCTCGCCCGCTACATCGACCGCGTACTCGCCGAGCATCCCGCTCGCGCTCGTCAGCTGACAGGAGGAGAGGATGCGGTACGCAAGGCTCGCAGCGGCGATGGAACGCGCCGTCCGCCCCTAGCACCACTCGACCGCGTCGAATGTGACGCCCACAAGCTTGACGCTCGCATGATGGTACTGGTGCCCTCCCCTCATGGCGGCACGGAGCCTCGCATGATTCACCGGCTGTGGGTCGTCGTCATCATTGATGTCGCATCGCGCGCAGTGCTTGGCTACCATTTAAGCCTGCGCCGTGAGTGCTCGGCCGAGGACGTGCTGCGTGCCGTCCGCTGTGCGCTAACACCGTGGACACCACGAGACCTTCAGTTCAGCAGCCAAGCCTACGTTCAGGGCGCGGGCTTGCCCTCGTACCTCCTCCCGCAGCTTTCAGGCGCATGCTGGAATGAATTTAGCGTTGACGGCGCACTCGCGAACACCTGCGCGCGCGTCGAAAGCGTGTTGCACGATCTGGTCGGGGCGACACTCATCAAGCCACAGGACTCAACAAGCTTCAGTTGTCGGCGCAGCAAGGACGATCGCCCCTTCGTCGAATCGTTCTTCGGACACCTGGCTACCGGAGGCTTTCACCGGCTTTCGACGACCACCGGCAGTTCACCAGTTGGCAAACGCGGTGCTGATCCTGACGCGGCCGCGCTCGCTACGCAATTCCAGCTCGAATACGCGCAGGAACTGCTCGATACGCTGATCGCCAACTACAACGCGACACCGCACTCAGGGTTAGGCTACCGCAGTCCGCTAGAACAGCTTGAACGATGGATGGCCGATCGCTCATCAGTGGTCCGTGTGGTTGATCCGGAGGCGGTACGCCGTATGGTCGGCGTGCGCAAGCTCTGCACACTGCTCGGCGGCATCGAGACAGGGCGTCGGCCGCATTTTAATTTTGCCAACGCCCGTTACTCAGCCGAATGGCTGTGTTTGCGCACCGATCTCCTGGGAAATAATTTCTGGTTACACCTGGACGATGAGGACGACGCACGTTATGCCGCCGTCTCCACGCAGCACGGCGTTTTCATCGGGGTGGTGCGCGCCGCGCCCCCATGGCATCGCACGCCACATTCGCTCTACGTGCGGCAGGCAATCCGCGCGCTTGAGAAGCGCCGGCTACTGCACCTGGCGAATCACGGCGATGCGGTTGAAGCGTTGCTGCGCTACGCAGAAGACTCACCTGAGCGGAAACTGCCTGTCCACCCGGCTTATCTCGAAGCTCGCCGGATTCTGGAGCAGCATGCGCAACGGTTAGCCGGCCAATCGATGGTGAGTATCGTCAAACACGCTGAGGTGGCAGCAGCGAACGTCAGCACGCCGACCGCTGCCGCTGCACGCAGTAATCCGATCGCCCTGCCGCCGATGCGCCGGGCCCAGCAATGGTAACCCCGTCCAGACCGGCCACGGGCGCGCTCGTAGCCCCGCACGTGCCCCGTGACCACCCCGTTGTCACGCGCGATTATTCGCTGTTCACGATCGCGATCAGTGACATGGTAGAGCGCATCGCTGGTTGGCTAGACGACCAGATCGATGGCGCAACCATCTTCGGGCCGTCGAGGTTCGGCAAATCAAGTGCTGTTGACCACTGGCTCCAGCGTCTGCTATCCGAACGCCACGGTGGCTACGTGCCACTCGTTATCTGGAGCCACACCGATTCAGGCTGCAGTCAGGGCGTTGGCCGTTTTTACGCGCACCTGCTCGAGGCGAGCGGTCACCGGCTCGCCCAGGCACGACGCAATCCGCTCGAACGACAGATCATGCTCGTGGAACGCTGGATCGAACTTGCGGCGCAAGGCGGGGGCCACTTTCTCGTTCTGGTCATCGATGAAGCGCAGGGTATGAGTCATCGCGAGTGGCTGTGGCTCGTCGAGCTGCACAGTCTTCTTGAGAAGCAGCGAGTCCGTTTGTGTGTATTTTCGATTGCTTCGTTGCAGTTCTTCGATGAACCACTCGGCATGGCGCTCGCGGGCGGCGCCCATGTAGCCGCCCGCTTCATGCTCGCATCGGAGCCCTTTCACGGTGTGCGAAGTATTGACGAGCTCGCGTACGTGATGCGTGGCTATGACGACGGTAGCGAATGGCCACCAGGCTCGGGCCGTTCATTCACAGCGGGCTTGGCACCGCGCCCGTGGGCCGGAGGATTTCGTATGGAGCATCAGGCCGACAGGCTCATGCGAGCGATGAACGAGACATTACCGTCGCATTATGCCGGACCGATGGATTTTCCAATGAAGACCGTGACGCAAGCGTGTCGCCATGTACTTCTTTACATCGCCAGTGGCGGGAACGTCGAGACAGGGACCTCGCCCGAAGCGTGGTGTCTGGCTGTGGAGAATTGCGGGCACCGGACACTGATGGCATTGGTGTCAGCGACTGCCGCTCTTCGCGGTGCGAGTCGCCGCGAAGCAAGTCATGCCTGAACGCTGTCTTGCCTGGCATCGTGGCAGTGTGTTGCCGTATGCATCGCTGTGGCACACAGTTCTGCGCGCGTGTGCGCTCAACGCCCTCCACCCTGCTGACCTGCCGACCACCGGGGCGCGTCCAGCCCAATCGTTGGATCTGTTCGATATCCACGCTGGCAAGATCGATGTTGCGGCGCTCGCGCGCGCACTCGGCGAGCCGCCAGAAGTCTTCCATTGGTCGACTCTTGACGCACTGCCAGATCCGCTGCGAGTCGCGCTCGCCATGCCCCAGCCACGCGTCTGCCTTGCATGTCTGGCGGCGGGCTACCATTCGGCGCTGTTTTCCGTCGCATTGCTGGATGCGTGCCCGATTCATCACACCGCGCTTGTCGGTCGCTGCCACTGCGGCGCACCGTTTGACGCCGCGCTACGGTCTCTTGCCGACTTCCGAATAGCAGGGAGCTGTCCGTGTGGGCAGTTGCACTTCTTTACGCATGAGACCTGCCGTCGATCGACGATGACGCCAGATATGACGCATGCGCTTACCGCCGTCGTGGCATGGCTGCACTCGTTATCGCAACTCATCCGACCGTCGCGATTGGACCTGGCCCTTTCCCAACAAGCGCCTGGCAGTCTCGAGTGGCTGATCACCACCGCGCAATCGCTTGGGATTGCTTACCCCGCGTGCCTTAGACATACGATCTTCGCGTCCGCTCGCATCGAAGCCGTTGGGTATGGCTCTCCTTCCAGGTTGGCACCGCACCGAGATCGTCCGTCGCCGACTGACGCTCAAGAGAGTGAGAGAACGCCGCTTTCGCAAACAGCCTCTGCCTTCGACGCGTACCGCGCAATCGCGCGCCATGTCCGGCGTCACGTCGCACCCGACGGCGATCTATGGATATCCCGGTTCATGGACTCGTGCGACCCAATCGAAATCGGTGAGCTCATTTGCCATAGCCGCAATGCGCAGACGGCATTTATCACCATGCTTTGGGCGCGCTCGGTTGAACCGGGCGTTGAACGACGTCGCTGGCCGCACCGACTCCCCGCAAGCGGATTCAATAACACGCTTGCCGAGATCGTGGCAGACGATTGTCGGCTCTGCGGCGCGGATAACGCCGACACCAGGACGCGGCACTGGCTGACATGCCATGCAGCTCGCGTGAGTCTCGGCGCGCTATGGCGCGACACTCAGGCACGCGCTTCGGGCGCTGCCCGATTCAGGCTTGCTACCTGGTACAGCGCGTCACCCGGGACGTCGTGGCGTGACAGCGCATGGCTCGCACTCGCCACCCCTCACGGCGTGCGATTCGCGGCTGAAACCTCAGCAAACTTGCCGACGGCGCCGCACACCAGCAAAACACGGCGGAAGGCGGCACACGCCATACATGAACTGGCGCGCCGCAACGCGATGTGGGCCACCTGTCATGGCTCGTGCTTGTCCTGGTCCGAAGCAAACAGCTGGCACGTGATCGATGCAATCTCGCCCGTTGACTTCGATGTGCGCCACCGCCGCTTGCTCGGGTGGCGAGACGGGCGTCCGTGGTGCTGGCTCTATCGAACGGCGGATGGCCATTTCGTTGCCAGATGGGATCACGCACCGTTACAGGTGCTGGCAGCGACGCCCGGCGACGCGCTTGCCGCGCTACGGCGCTGTGCGTTGGAATATCAGAGGATCTGTAAGGTCGCTTTACCGATCGCGCCTTCGTTTTCGACCGCAGCTCCCGCGCCGATGGAGACCCGTTCGGCACAGTACTACCGATTTTCCGTGGATGCCGCTCGGTGCAACGAAGGATTCTGGCGAGACGCGCGAATACTTGCTGAAGCAGCCCGCAAATATCGAAGCACCTACGTTCTTGCCACAACGCACCGGAGCAAGCAGCCCCATCGACGGTATGGTGACGAGTATTAACAACTTTAGTTGAAATCTATTAACAACTTTAGTTGTGTGAGCGTCAAGTTTTACTGAGAAATGCGCAACACAATCGCACTATTAGGAGGTGAGTAGACCCGGGGAGTTGCACCCCGAGTACCGGGTGACCGGAGGCAGTCACCCGCCCCCGGTTCCCACAGAACGTAGCGTGCGGATTTCCCGCACTACGCTCTTCAGCAGTTGATTCACAGCACCGCGATTGCTTGCAACGCCCGGTAGGGAAGATGCAGCTTTGGTCGCATTAATGGAAACCGCTTCTTGATCTCCTGGAATGTCTCCCAGGTAACGCCGCCTGAACGGCTCCGGCTGCTCAGCATTTTGCGCCAATAGCGCTCCACCGCTCTATGTACTTTCTGCAACGCCCGGAAGTTCCCGGCAATGCCATAGTAGGCATAGTGGCCACGTAATACCCGATTGAGCTTTTCAGCTTGCTCCCGAATCGATAGATGCCGAACTTGACGCATCAGGTCTTGCAAGCTAGCCAGGCTACGCCGGAGTCGAGACTTTTCCGTGCGCATCCCTATCTTGAAATTGCCTTTCAGGTTGCGCGTGCAGTACAGGGTGAAGCCCAGAAAGTAAATCGTCTCTGGACGCCGCTTCCCATGCTGGCTTGCGTACCGTTGGGCAAAACGACCAAATGCAACGAGCTTGGTTTTGGTCGGTTCGAGCGCGAGACCAAATTTCCCCAATCGTTTGCGCAAGGCATCCTGAACACGAAGGGCATCGGACTGATTCTGGAAACACATGGCGTTGTTGCGTAAATCAGGCGTAGAGACGACATGATCTGTGTGCTCTCAATCTCAGGCGATACGGACGGACTGCGGGCGAGCGAGGGCTACCATGCGATTGAGTACACCCGCACGGATTGATACCTCGGTGGCTTGCGAGCCCGTCGCGCGCGCCCACAGACAGGAGCCCGTGAGTACCTTGAGCCGGTACATCAAGGTCTCGGCGAGCGATCGCCGGTGGTAGCCGCTCGCCTGCTTCCATTCGCGCCTGCTGCTTCCTTCGATAGCGGCAATAGCTGCATTGCGCCAGGTGGCGCCGGGCGTGCGGTCTGGCCACGGCTTCGCTCCCTCGCGCGGCGGAATCGACGGGCTGGCGCCACGCGCGGCGATCTGCGCGTGACAAGGCTTGGTGTCGTAAGCGCCATCGCCTGCGATGGTATCGATCATTACATCAGCCGGAATCTGGTCGAGCAGATCGGGCAACACTTCGCCATCGCCTTCGTCCTGATGGGTCATCAGCGCGGCGCAGATCTGGCCTGTGTTCGCATCCATCGCGAGGTGCACCTTGCGCCAGGTGCGACGCTTGGACCAGCCATGCTTGCGCACCTTCCACTCGCCTTCGCCGTAAACCTTCAGCCCGGTGCTGTCGATCACGAGGTGCATGGGCTCATGGGGACGTTGCGCCGGCAGCGCGACCTTGAGGGTCTGGGCGCGACGGCTCAAGGTCGTGTAGTTGGGTACCGGCAAGCTCGGAAAGGCGAGCTTGCGCAAGCTCTGGGCGAAGCCTTGCAGTGCGCGCAGCGGCAGATGAAAGACTTGCTTGAGACTGAGCAGCATCTGGATCGCTGCATCGCTGTAGACACGCGGTCGGCCGTGCCTGGTCGGGCCAGCCTCGGGTACCTGCGTCAGTACGCCTTCATCAATCCACATGGTTACATCGCCTCTTGCGATCAAGCCCGCGTTGTAATCCCGCCAGTTCCTGACGCGGTACACCCCTTTGGGTTCGCTGGCCTTGCGTTCGTCCTTGCGCATCTTCTCGGGGAAAAAATCGAGAATCTACGCAGCTCGATGCGAAGTTAACATCCTGGTCAACCCGAGCGTTGCACGTAAACGTCAGTCCACCTGGAAGCGCCCCAATTTCTGCAACAACGCCGAAACACATCACAAAATCGTCGATATAGCGGACCAGATAAGCCTCGCCCTGCAGGTGACGCTTGACCACGCGCTCAAACCACAGATCAAGTACGTAGTGCAGATACACGTTGCTTAAAAGCACACTAATCGAACCGCCTTGCGGGGTCCCCTCCTCGTTTTGATGCACCTTTCCATCTTCCAGAATGCCTGCTTTCAGCCAGCGCCGGATCAGACTGATCAAGCGCGGATCCCCAACTCGGTGCTCAACAAACCGGAGTATCCATGAATGATCCAGACTTCCGAAGAAGTTCTTCAAATCCGCCTCCAGCACCCAGCTAACCTTGCCACCGGCAATCACCTCATTGAGGGTTGCCAATGCCTTGTGAGCACTCCGCTCCGGTCGCCCGCCAAATGAACAAGATAGAAAGTCCTGTTCATAGATGGCCGACAGTACTTCGGCGGTGCTTCGCTGAAGCGCCCGGTCAGCGACAGTCGGCACCCCTAAAGGGCGCATTTCCTGTTTGCCGGGCTTCGGGATATACACGCGCCGGATGTCTGGCGCATGGTACCCCTTGCGGTGCACAGATTGGACCATCGGCCCAATCCAGCTATCAAAGCTCTCCTTCGCCTGCGTCACCGTCTGGCCATCCACTCCCGCCGCCGAGTGATTCGGAATCTTCCACAGATTCGTCCACACCCGATCGGGCGTTATGTAATGCGCCAGCGAGGTAAAACGAAGGGCTGGTTCACGCCGAGCTTTTGCTGCTATTCGTTCGAGTCCCGTTTCCATGGCGGGTGATTCTTCTCTTTGCATAAAAGACCTTACCTCCCTTTGTATGGAGTCCATGTTGCCCACGAACGATTCAACTTCCGCTGGCCGCTTCCCCATGTAGCCGGTTCTCCCGGCCTCGGAGTACTATCAGCCAGTCTGACTTCCGTCAGGTCATCAGGCCGTTCTGCCTTCTCGGCTCGTCGGGCCTTACAAGCAAACTTCACTTGAACCTGACGGATCTCCCTTGTTCACATAAAATCCTTCGGTTGCATGCTGACGGTACGAACCCCGGAAGCACCCCAGTACACTTGCCATGACGTGTACCGGAATTCTGCCTTCCTCTTAGAGAGATAGAGTCGGCTACTCCGACCACGATCGATTTCGGGGCTATCTTTCCGTTCACTTATGTTTCGGCCTACAACCTCCCTGTCTACGCTTCGCAGTGGCCGTTGCCGGACACCACGCAAGACTCGGTACACGGCTGCTGGCTAAGCTTTGCCGCGGTTGCCATCTCAGGCAACTGAATTTCATGCGCTTGCAAGGCGCAACTCTCGCAGAACCGAACGTGAGCCTCTCGACTCATTCGGCTCCCGTTATCCAACCGATACCCCGACGACACGCCAGTGGACAAACAACCAGGGGTGGGCGGACTTCACCTTGCGTAGCCATTCCGCACTACGTCGCTTGTGCTGCCACAGCCGCTTGTACTTTCTCCGAGCCCACCGCATAAGCCGTAGGTCGATGTAGTTGAAGAGGTTGTGCATCGCCGTCCGATAGAACGCCCCATAGTAGTTCCACCACCCTTGTATCGTCGTGTTGCATTGCTGCGCGAGTTCATCAAGCGTCGCCGGTGTTCGTCGGTGTATGCGCCAACTCCGCACGGTATGCCTCATCCTCTTCAGGGCATCATTGCTCACCGCCGGCAGAAAGCCAGTAAATAACCGTCGATGTTTGCTCAATGCCCGTCTCGGTCTAAACGTAAAACCGAGGAACGTGAACTGCACGTTCGAATAAGTACCAGTGCGCTTACCGTCCTTGCAATACACGATCTTGGACTTCTCCGGATGCATCGTCAGACCACACTCTGCCAGCCGCTCTGCAATCGCTTGCATCACGGCTTGTGCCTCCGCCAGACTGCGGCAATGAACTACCGCGTCGTCGGCATAGCGCGCAAAGGGAGACTGCGGCCATGTCCGCTGCATCCAGCTATCGAACGTATAGTGCATAAACAGATTCATCAAGATAGGGCTGACCACACCGCCCTGGGGTGTACCCCGCATCCGGGGCAACCGTGCCCCCTCCGCAGTTTCGAACGGAGCTGTCAACCACCGCTCGATGTACAGCAGGACCCAGCCTTCCTTGATGTGGTGGCGCACCGCCTTTAACAACAACGCATGATCAATCTGGTCGAATGCCGCCTTGATGTCAAACTCAACAACCCAGTCGTATTTCCAGCAACGCGTACGCGTCACGGCAATCGCCTGTTTCGCCGACTTGCCCGGCCGATATCCATAGGAATCCATATGGAATATCGGATCGAGAATCGGCTCGATCATGAGCTTGGCGACAGTCTGAGCAACTCTGTCAGATACAGTGGGCACGCCCAGCTTTCTCGTGCCGCCCTTGGCCTTCGGAATCTCAACCTGCTTCACCGGTGGCGGGAGGTACGACCCCGACGACATCCGGTTCCACAGCTTGTACAGATTTCCAGAAAGGTTCTGCTCGAACATGGCGATAGTTTCATCATCCACGCCAGCAGCTCCGCGGTTGGCCCTCACCAACTGGTACGCTTCCCACACGACCCGCTTCGCAATGCTGTACGGTTTCGTTGAGGTCATGTCACTCATCCCCGCAGTGCAGGTTGGCGACCTTCGTCAACAGGATAACGCTGCCCCTTCGCTCCACCTTCATTACAAAGGCTTCAACACTACTACGAGCAGCTCCGCCCCTCGCTTCGACATCGGTATTCTTCCTCATGGTGTCTGCCATTTGTCATTTCCCTTTGCATTCGAAGCAAGGTTCTCACGTTCCATACCGAAGCCTGTATTGAGTTCATGCCGCCTTTACACCGGCTGCCATCGGGTCCGTAATCAGGTGTCGTCCCGACTGATCCTGGAATAAACTTACGACTCCAGTTTTGACAGCGCCTTATATAAGTAACGATGCGTCGTCGGACGGTTTGCTTTCGCTCATCTACTCAACACGTACCTGCCACCCTCATCGGGTGACTTTTTCCACGGTCGCTCACCACCACGCCTTTTGGACGCAGCAGCACCGGGCGGTTTGAAGCCTGCTCCTGAAAGCCGACTTCGGGAGGCCTACTCCCATCTTCAGTACAGCACCGCAGGCGCTCGCCTGCGTTCGTGACACACTAAGTTTTCTTATCATAAGGTGTTGATTCTTGCAGTAAACTCATCTGCATGAAAACGCGCCACACTCCTTGCCCTGCCCCCGTCCCCGCCGGCCCGCCCGGCTTTCCCGCTGCGGACGAACTTGCCATGCTGCGCGCGTGGTACGCAGGACTGCCGGTGAGCCAGGCCGTCGAGCGCTATCTGCCTGCGGCACCCGGTAACGGGCAATCCGCACGCGGCGTGCTCGGGCGCCTCCGGCGCAGGCTCGTCGCTGCGGCGCAGGCGGTGCACCGCGACGATCTCGCCGCCCTCCTCGCGCACCCGGTCGCCGAACGGATGCAGCACGCCAGGGCTGTCGCGCACGCGATCGACACGTTGCGCCACGCATGCGCGCCCGCGCCGCAAATCAGCGACGCCATCACGCAGTGGTTCGCGCCGCGCGCCGTGCGGGTGCTCCACGCGCACGGCATCACCACCCTCGCCGATCTCACCGTGCGCATTCCGCGCCGGCGCCAATGGTGGAAAGCCGTGCCGGGACTCGGCGCCGCGAGCGCACGCACCATTGAAGCGTTCTTCGCCGCCTGGCCCGCGCTCACGGAAAAGGCGCGCGCGCTCGTCGTGGCGAGCCAGCGCGGCCCAAAGGACGCGATCTGCGTGCCGTGGGAAGCCCTGAAGGTGCCTCATGAGGTGGACGGCACCGAAGGCACGTTTCGCGCCCCGCGCGCAACCTGCACGCTCGACGCGTCAAACGACTATGAGGCCGTGCAATCGTTACGCGCAAGAAAAAAAAGCAATGGACACCAGCCGGAGCCTTGAAAATGCTGGGATCCGCAGCCTGCGGAGTGTCCATCAGATCAGCCGAAAAAGTGGACAACTCGACCGTCTCAGTGTCCATCTTTCGCCGCAGGTTTCGCATGGTCGGAAGCCCGACAAAGCCGCGCTTCCGACCATGCTGGAGCGTGTCAAACCATCGCGCGTCAAGGGTTCACTGCGCCGGGCTGCGCCCGCCCTTGACCCGTTCAGCGGTATCACAGAACCACGATCGAATTTGACACGTCACTACGCCGGGTGCCCCGTAGCGGGAACCTTCGCGAGCACCAGGTCGAGGCAGGTGAAGCAGCCCAAGTCCCCGTTTCGAGCGAAAAGGCCCGGCCCGATCTAGCGCGGGTGCAGGGGCAGGACGCTACCGCCACGTAGCGCGGCCAGTTCCTTGCGCAGGTTGAACACCTGACGCAGCAGTGCGAGCTCACGAGCCAGCGATTCGTCAAGCTGTGCCTGCAGATCCTTTGCGTCGCCCTTCGCGCGGTTCAGACGCTCGGTGAGTTCGAGCTTCGGGTTCCCGGCGACTGCGTTGGCCGCGTCGATCGCTTCGATCAGCCCGGCGAACTGCGGGCGCGACTTCTTGATACTGCCTTTCTTGCGGCCCGCCTCGATCGCCACGGTGTCATTGTTGATACGCACTCCTTTGCGTTTCTTCAGCCGCTCAAGGGCGGCGTAGTAGTCGGCCATGGCGTCACTCATGCTGCCTCCGGCTTGATCAGTTTCTCCTGTGCGTCAAGGAGTCGTTGCAACGTCTGTGCCTCCATACGGTATTCGACGCTTGTCTCATCAACCGCGCGCAGTTTCCCGACCGTAGCCTGCTGCGCCTTGATCACTCGCTGAAGCTTCGACGGCACGACGATGAGATTACGGCAGTTCGATTCAAGGCAATCCAGACGCATCCAGTCGAGCGGTGTCGACCTGCACGACTCGACGCTGGCGCAGCCGCCCAGCACCGTCTCGCGATATGCGAGTTCACCCTTCTCGAACATTCTGATCGTTTGCTCGCGCGAGTAGACCGACACAGGCGAGGCCTGCACGGCACGGCTCTGCGTCCACGCTGCGTGCCCGCCGAATAGCCGCTCGTCAGAGAAAAGCACCTGCTCGGCGTACGCAAGATATTCGGACAGGCCTTGTGCCTCGGCCCATTCCTTCGCGAAGTGGGTCCTGTCGGTGTCGATGAAGCCCTTCGCGAACGCTGAGCCACGCGCGTAATACATCGACATTTCTTGAGTGATGTGCTGCAACTGACGCTTGAGCGTCGGCAGCGTCACGAGACCGCTGCGGTGCGCGTACAGCGCAAGCGCCCTGCGAAGCTGGTGGCGAGTGAACGGCCACTGCTTCCCGAGCGCGTACTTCGGCTCGTCTTCCCAGGCACGGTGCATGTCGACACGCTTCAGCTCAGCGATGTCCTCGACCGTGATCGTCGGAAAGACGCGCTCGCGAAAGGCTTCGATATCCTTACCTACTTTATTTGCCCGGTTTGCCACGTACCCATAACGCAGACTCGGCGCCCGGTCTGCCACGTACCAATTCCGCAGACCCATCCCGCAGAACAGCAGGTGCGAACCGTCCATCGATTCGGCGTAACCTCGCGCGCCGTGCGCACGGTGCGCCTCGCCCGACAGGCGTTGCGCGAGCCTGACAGCGCGGGCAGCGAGCGGGCTGGTCACCCAGCACGCGCGCCTGGGACGACCGCCCGACAGTTTGGTCGTGACGCCCTCGATGGTGTAGTGCGTCACACCATCCAGACGGGTCTCGCTCAGGCAGTTGTAGGGCAGGTTCTCTGCTTCTGCCGCGCGCATGCCGGTGAATGACAGGATGACAAGCTGGCATAGCGCGGTGATCGATCCCACAAGCGACAACACGAAGTAACGGCGGTCCTTGCACCGGAAGTGCTCAGCAACCCTTACCAGTGCGGCCGAGACGGCAGGCCTCTCACCAGCGTACACGCGTGCGAGGTAGTCCGACAGAACGTCAGCGACGTCCTCAGCGATGCCGAGGTCATGCTGACAGGTCGACAGGAAGTGCTGGTAGATCCGCGTCGGGATGACAGGGTATTGCGAGTATCCGGCGTGTTGCGCCCAGCGTTCAAGCAGCGGCTTATGCAATTGGGCCAGCGGTACGCACAGCCCTGTGGTCCCGACGCCCAGACGGTGAAGCTTCGCCAGAATCGAATGAAGGCGCTGGGCCTTCGTCTCCATCCCGGCTTGTGCCGCATAGTCCAGAACAACGGCGACGTTGGACAGGCCCTCGTAGAGCGTAATCTGACGTGTGGCGGCAAAGAACGTGAACTCCCTCAGGTTGATTGAACGAGCCTGAAGCGTGCCGGACGCCGGTACCATATCGGTCGCTTCGTGCATTAGAAAGTACATGACCTGCTTCCATTGACGCGTGGTCGCTTCCGAAAGCGCGCGGCTCACGCCGTCAGGCAAGTGGCTCCTAAAATGGAGATACGTGCTGCGTGACCCAGCCGCGTATGCACGGATGTCCCAGGCATCGTCACCAAACAGCGAAACAGTGTTCCCAGCCGTGTCGCGCGTGACGACCGTAGCGTCCTCGACCCGATACCATTCGGGGCGCCCGGCGATCGGCACGATTAGCGTGTTGTTCATGCCACTCCCAGTTCGTAAAGCTGGTCGAGCTTGGCCGACCAGAAAGCGTCCAGATTCCCCTCAATATCAACGTCCCGCTCGATCTGATCCACCAGCGCGGCGTCGCGCTTGCGCAATTCATCCAGCAGGAACCCAACGCGCCGCAGCACCGCGCCGAACGAGCTGTCGTATTGCTCGATCGAGCCAGCACGCCCGCTCACGAGCCTGACGCAGTGACGGCAGCTCAGCAGCTTGCGGATGTCGGCGGCGTCAGCGTGCACGCGGTACTGGTCGCAGAAGAGACACCCTTCGGTCGAGTGGCAGTCGGGCTGTACGGTGACCGAGTCCGCGATCGGCGCAGGCTTGTGGATCCCGATGCAGACGCCGACCGCGCTCCTGATGCTGCCAGCCGGATCGTCGCCGGGCTTCAGCACGGTCTTCTCGACCGAAGCGAGGAACGCGCCCAACTCGGCCTTGTGCGCGGCATCCGTGCCGTTCGAGTACAAGCGCAGCGCCGTTGCCAGCGAGTGCCCCATCAGCCTGGCTGCGACGAGAGGGTCGTGGTTGCGCACCGCCCAATCCTGCTTTGCCGCACGCCACTGACGTGCGCTAATGTGCGGCAGCACGATCCCGAGCGTGTCGAGTCGACGGTAAAGCCGATCCAGGAAACGGGTTGAGAGACCCGTTAGCTGCCGCAGCTGTGCATGATGCCCGACTACGACGAACAACGCGTCCCAGTCTGCGTCCTGCACCAGATACTCGCGCAACGCCAGATACGCCCTGAGCTTCGGCATGAAGCCTAGCGAGACGGTGAACGTAATCTCCTTCCCGCCTGCCCGGTACTTGACCTCACGAAACTTCTGACGCGCAACCGACGCATCCTGCAGACTTGCGGCAAGCTGCGGACTCCACTTCATGGCTAGCAGTTGCGCGAGGTTGATGCCCGTTTCGGCAAGAAACAGCGCGGCGAAGCAAGAGGCCGCTATCGAAGCGTGCGAGCGTCGGATCGGTGATTGCGCGTCCGCGTTCGCCGCAGCAAGATGTTTAGCCGCTAACCTGGCGATGTTCCACGAACGTTCACCCGGATTGTTAGCCCCTGCCTCAACCATCCGCGTCCTGAGTTCCTCCCGTGTGCGCGGCTCTCCTGTCTCCAGATTCCAGCCGATCAGGCCGCGCGAGTCGTCGCCGTCACTTCGGCCGTAGATGTGCGGAACGAGGCAAAGATTCTCACCTCGCACCGTGGTCACGCGTACCGGGTACGGCTTGAAGTCGAGCACCAGCGTGCTGATGCTGCTGAAGAGCGCGTCAGCCCACGCGAGCAGGGCGGCCTGTGCCTCGGCGTCCGGCACAACCGTCGGCAACCAGGCATCCTGTTGGTGACGCAGCACCCTCGCATCGGCGCAGAAGTCGTCGTTTCGGAAGAACTCACGGAGCATCGACAACAGATTACGCTGGTCGCTGGCGACGGAATGTATCCGCCCGAGAATCCCCATTATTGAGTGTGTGGCGCGGAAGGCGGACGATTCTCCCATTGCAACGACGGGAGAACATTCATGCAGGAAACGGAGAGGTTGTCTGGGGATGCAGCGGCGCACGCACTGCCCCGCAGAGAACGGCCCAATCGGAGTACACGTCCATGGCAGGAGCTCGTGGACGAGTATCGGGCGAGCGGCTTGTCGATCCTGGCGTATTGCAAACGCAGCGGGATTTCCCGTTCCTCGATGTCGAGGTATCTGGTGCGTGCGCGCGAAGCTGAGCGAAGCGGCGACACGCACGCCGCAAGTGCGACGGGCGCGATAGCGCAGGCCATGACAGGTTTTGTGCGCGTTGGGATCGTCGATGGCGGCGTTAACGCCACCGCCAACGGCAGCGCATGCGACGTACCGGAGTTGATTCTGGGCAACGGGATTCGGCTGCGACTTCCGGTGTATTCGATCGAGCCTTTGCTTCAGGCGATGATCGATCGTATTGGCGGGGGAACGCGATGATGATGCTCTCGACGGCAGTCAAGGTTTACATCGCGGCCGAGCCGATCGACATGCGCAAGTCAATCGATTCACTTTCGATGCTGGTGCGCCCGATGTTCGATCAGGACGCACTCAGTGGACACGTGTTCGTCTTCTATGGTCGGCGCAGGGACAAGATCAAGGTATTGGTTTACGACCGCACAGGTTTTTGGCTGATGTACAAGCGTTTCGAGAGCGGATCGCTCGCTGATCCCGCAGCGATCGCGCGGCGCGGAATCTCGCTTGCAGAACTGACGACATGGCTTGAAGGAATCGATGTCGGTGTGCGCCGGCGCGTGCATGCGGTGAACGCAACGGTGGTCGCATGAATCGTGAAGATATGCTCATGAGCGGGTCAATCGCGGCGATAATGCTGACCTATGCAACCGCTCAACGTCCCTGCCGCGAAACAACCCTTGCCGATGGCATTGGGGGCATGGAACCTGCCGGAGTTGCTCGGCGAGATTGCCGTGCGCGATGCGACGATCGAGCAGCAGCAGCGCGAGATCGAACGGCTGCGCGAACGAGTCGAGGGGCAAAGCGAGTTGCTGGCGAAGACGCAGCAGGTGCTGCTCGAGCTGCGGGCCAAACTGGCCAACGCGCGGCAGGAGATGTTCGGGGCGAGCCGCGAGCGCATGAGCGAGTGGCAACTGGATATCTTCGATCAGGAGCACGAAGCGCCACTGCCGCCACAGGAGCCGGATCTGTCGATTCCCGTGGAGGGGCACCGGCGCAAGCGCCGCAGCAAGGGCCGTCCGGCGCTGCCAGACGATCTTCCGCGCGAGCGCGTCGTGCATGCGATGCCGGAACAGGAACTGGCGCAGTACGACCAGGCGACGGTGATCGGCGAGACGCTCACGCGCACGCTCAAGTACACCCCGGCCCGGATTTCGGTCGTCGAGCATGCGTGCCTGCGCTATGCGCTGGTCAAGGACGGGGTCTCGACGGTGCGCGGCGTGACGTTCCAGGCGTCGCCGCTGATGAAGAGCAATGCAAGCCCGGAGCTGCTTGCGCGCATCATCGTGGCGCACTTCGACTCGGGCATGCCGTTTTACCGGCTGGAGGAAGAGTTCGCGATGCACGGGTTGCGGATTTCGCGCAACACGATGAGCGACTGGACGATCCGGCTCTCGAAGCTGATGCTGTGCCTGTACGAGGCGTTCAGGCGGCAATTGCTCAGCGCGCGGGTGATTTTCGGCGACGACACACCCTTTCCACAGTTGTGCAAACAACTGGAGCGCACCCGCACGGTGCGGCTGTGGGGCTATGCGAGTGCGGGAGCGGTGTTGCGCGATGCCCAGTGGGTGCCGGTTCCCAGGGTGGTGTACTACGACTACACGGCGAGCCGCGCTGGCTGTCATCCCATGGCGCTGCTGCGAAACTACCAGGGCTACCTGCAGGCCGACGATTACTCGGGCTGGGCGGCACTGTTCCGCGGTGGCAAGATCCAGCACGTAGCCTGTCATGCGCATGCACGCAGGATGTACTACAAGATTTACCGGCAGCTTCGCAAGGAGTCGCCCCAGACAGCCCGCGAGAGCGTGGCCGCGCAGGCGCTGGCGTGGATCCGCAAGCTCTACGACATCGAGCGCAAGCTGCGCGATGCCGATCCGTCAGAGCGAAGACGGGTGCGGCTGGAGGAATCGGTTCCGCTCTTGCGCGATTACCAGCTTTGGCTGCAGGCCCGGGCGGGCGAAGTCTTGCCCAAATCGGCTCTGGGCCGGGCAATCGCCTATACGCTGTCGAACTGGGAAGCGCTCACGCGCTACGTCGACGATGGCAACCTGGCGATGGACTCGAACCTCATCGAGCGCGCCATCCGCAGGGTCGCAATTTCTCGAAAGAACCATCTCTTTTTCGGCTCCGAGTCCGGGGGCAAGGCCGCAGCGGTGTTCTACAGCGTGCTGGCGACCTGCCGGGCGAACGATGTGAACCCGTACGACTATTTGGTCGACGTGCTCGGGCGGATTAACGACCACCCGGTTAACCGGATCGAGGAATTGGCCCCGTACAACTGGAAGCCCTCTGGAGCGGCCGGATCAACATCGAGCGTGGCCTCGACATCGTCCTTGCCGGTTGCGTGCCCGGCGACCCGCCACTGAACTGCGCGCGCATCAACGGAACGAAACGATGAACAAGACAAACGCGGGCAAGGCCGAGCGCAAGATCTCCGAGACGATTCTGGACTTCGGTGAACCGCTTCTGTCCGAGGCCATTACAGAAGACACGCCGATCGCCGTGGTGCGCGAGATATACAAATTGGTGGTGCTTGTCTGGAACGCGCATGTTGCAGCCACCCCTCGCTGGGGAGATCCTGGTCATCTGCAGATGCTGCAGCAGATCGCGGCCTCGCCGCAGATGCCATCGCAAGCGCGTGCCTGGATCGGCAAGCTCTCACACCGATGGCAGGAGAAGTTCTCCGACGCCAAATACTGTGTTGGAGAATGGCATGTCAAGATCAAGGATGACGACACCCTGAGCTTTTTCTGCGACGCCCGGGAAGCGCCGCGGCGGTAATCCGTCTTCGCGCGCACTGTTCTCCTAACAGTGTGCGATGTTGACGTGTATGCACGAATCGGCGCCGCCGCTAAACACTCTGCGCGACGGTACTGGAGTTTCCACGAAATCGGCCGCACTCTCTACCACGGGTATTCTCGGGCGGATACGACGGAATTGCGGTTCAGTTTACCCAGTGAGACCTGTTCGCGCTTCTCACGGAGGTAGCGATAAACCGCCTCCGCCGTAGCCTTCTCGTCACAGAGCACCTGATGCAAGCCCTGCCTGTCGGCCCAGTTCACGAAATCAAGCACAGCGCGCAAATACATGGAGATCGTCTCCGGGCGCCTCGCGCCAAGGGTCATGCGCGCTGAAAGCTGCGTCACCAGCAGACGCACGACCCTGGCGCGTTCGCTGCTGAAGCTTAGGATGTCGAAAGTGCGTCGCACGCGATGCGAGCTCGACGTGTCACGTACCAGATAGCAGATCTGGCCGATATCGGAACGCTTGCTCGTGCTCATGCCTTCCCACCTGAGCAGCACGCGCTCGGGATGCAGAAGCAGCGTGCCTTCCGTGAGCGGCATGCGCACTTCCTCGTACTGGCGGCTCATACTGCCACCGCAGTAGTGTCGAGGGTGCGCGCGACCAGCGTCGACAGGTGCGCGCCCCAGCCGTCCTGCACCGCGTCGAAGAGCTTGCGGTTCTCGCGATAGCCGACGTAATCCTCGGTCGTGGAGAGCCGGGCGTGCCACATCAGCTGCCGCAACTGATCGAGTGCCCGCGTGTACTTCGTCTCGTTCGCTGTCATCGCGTCGACCATGTTCAGCCCGAAGGTCGCGCGCAGGTCGTGGAAGCTGAACTCGTACCTGGGGTTGCCGAGCTGTACGCGCATCATGGGCAACAGTTCGTCCCTGATGAACTGACGCACGGCCTGCCCGGTCTTGATGTGGCGGCGCACCTGCGGGCCCGTGCTGAGCGGGCCGCGCGACGCACGATCCTCGTAGAGCGGCGCACCGCGATGGCTCAGGAAGAGCGGCTGGTCGGGGTGATCACCGCCGTCTGCCATCTGGCGGCGCCTGCGAGCACGATCGCTGTGCACGTAGAGGTACAGCCGCTCATAGAAACCGCGCGGCAGGTGCAACACGCCCTTGACACCGCCCTTCGTGTCGATGCCCGTACCCGGCCCGCAGGCGAGACGGATGTCGTCGCCGTGAAACTCGCCCGGCTTGCGCATCACGTGTTTCGCGCGCACGGTCAGTACCGTCTGGATGCGGGCGCCTGTCAACAGCGCGAACAGATGAACGAGCGTCATCTCGGTGTTGCCGAGTGTGGCTAACGATTCGAGCAGCACCGACTGCTCGGCAGAGGGGAGCGGGCGCAGGCGACCGCCGTCCTGAATGTGATCGTCCCACGGGTCATCTGTGCACCGGCCACTGATCGACAGGTCCGTGGTCTTGACCTCGATCGCGCTGCTGAAGCCCTTCTGGTCCCTGAACTCGATGAAACGGCCGGATTCGACCCACGGCGCGTTCGCGGGCTGGAAGCCCGCTTCGGCCATGAGCCAGCGATAGAAGCGCACCACGGTGCCCATACGACGCCTGGCGACACCCGCAGACAGCTCGCCTGCCTGCACGGCCAGCCTGATCGAGGCGCTATAGCGGTAGGTCGGACGTTGCCGCTTGTTCGCGGGGAACACCAGCCAGTCGATGCCTTCGTCATCCAGATAGCGACGAAACGCCACCAGGTCGGCAGCGATGCTGGCGAAGGTCAGCATGTTGGGCGACGGCTTCGACTCCATCATATCGATGAGCCAGATGTTCGCCTCCGCCCACGGCGCGCCGTCAGCAAGCCGGACAACAGGAAAGAGAGGGAAGGAGCCCGCGATCCACCGCGCGCGAGCGTCGCGTCGCCTGCCGGTGTCGGGGTCTGCGAGCGGGACCGTGTGATAGATGGTGCCGCCCTCGAGTGTGGTAATGCTGACCGGCGTCGCGCCGGGTGTGTCGCGGTCAACGACCTCGGTTAGCGGCAGTTGCCGGATGGTCGTTCGTCTTGCTGTCATCATGCAGGTCCTCTGCTGTGTTTGTGGGGGATGTCCGCTTTAACACAGCCTGCGAGTACCACGAAATCGTTCTTCACTTGCGCATAAGACCTGGCTCGCGCTGCACGAGTCGCCCGCCACCCAGCGCACCTACCGCAAGGAGGCCGAGCGGCTGATCCTGTGGGCCATCGTCGAAAGGGGACGGGCGCTCTCCTCACTCACGACGGAAGACGCCATCGCCTACCGGACGTTCCTGCGCCACCCGTCGCCGCGCGGCCGCTGGGTGGGGCCGGTGCGCGCGCGCACCTCACCGGACTGGCGGCCGTTCAACGGGAGCCTCTCTGCGCGCTCGGTCGCGCATGCGCTGTCGATCCTCGGCGCCCTGTTCCGCTGGCTCATCGAACAGCGCTACGTGCTCGCCAATCCGTTTGCTGGTGTGAAGGTGCGCGACGCGACCGGAATCAACGTGCTCGACGCCTCGCACGCGTTCAGCGAGGGCGAATGGGCCCTTGTGCGAACGATTGCGGACGGGCTGGAGTGGTCGCAGGAGGGGTCACCGCGCTGGTCAGCGCCCGCCGCACAGCGACTGCGCTTCCTGCTGGATTTCGGCTACGCAACGGGCCTGCGTGCGAGCGAACTCATCGGCGCGACGCTGGGACACGTCGAAACGGATGCGCGCGGCGACCACTGGCTGCGTGTCACGGGCAAGGGCAACAAGCTGGCCCGGGTCGCGCTGCCGCCGCTCGCCTGGGACGCGCTTGCGCGCTACCTTGCCGAACGCGACCTGCCGGTGTTGCCCGTGCGCTGGAATCCGGCGACACCGGTGATTGGCAGCCTCGAGGCGGACAGCGGTGCCGACAATCCCACCAGCATCAGTAGCACGCGCTTGTGGATGGTGATGCGGCGGTTCTTTGTACTGGCTGCAGAGGCGATCGAGGCCGATCACGCGCCGCTCGCTGAGAGGTTGCGCCGCGCCAGTCCCCACTGGATGCGCCATACGCACGCGACGCACGCCCTCGGCCGCGGCGCGGAACTCACCACGGTGCGCGACAACCTTCGGCATGCCTCGGTGTCGACGACTTCCATCTACCTGCACAGCGACGAGGTCAAGCGCGCGCGGCAGATCGGTGAGGCGTTTGGCTGAACCAGATGAATATGCACACAACCAGGCGCGCACGCCTGCCCCCCCGCCAAGCGGCACGAGGATCGTGCATAGCTCACCGTCAAGCGACCACAGTTATGCACATTGCATTTTCAACAGCATCGAACGTGATGCTCGTTGGTCGAGCAAGTCAATCCGGATACATTCCTGTCGACCAGTCATATATCATTGTGTCTGGCGTTATAGTCTTCACCAATACATAGAGACGTCTTAGGGGAAATTCCGTGTCTGCATATATCGCTCGTCCAAGCGGTGACGACTGGCAAAATGACCTTGCCCTCGAAAAACGTATCCGTTATTGAGAGTGTGTAAAACTTCAGTGACGGAGGATTGAGCAATGGGTAACCCGAGGGCGCGGTACACGCTGGAATTCAAGGTTGAGGCGGTTCGCATGGTGCGTAACGGCCAGAGCCAGGCGGCGGTGGCAAAGATTCTGGGCATCAGTACGCAGACGCTAAACAGCTGGCTCAAGGCTGACGAGGCTGGCAAGCTCGCTGGCGCAGGCAAACAGGTATCGGCCGAACAGATGGAAATTGCGCGACTCAGGGCAGAGAACGCGAAGCTGCGCATGGAGCGCGACATCCTGGGAAAAGCGACGGCATACTTCGCGAAGAGGTCGGCGTGAAGTATGCCTGGATTGAGCGGCACAGCCGACAATGGCCGGTATCCGTGGCCTGTGAGGCGCTGGGTGTCAGCCCCAGTGGTTATCACAACCGCAAGGCCCGAGACGTTGATCCTGATCGGCCGCGCCGACGTATCAGCAACGATGCGTTGCTGGTCCACATCAAGGCCGTGCACGCCGAATCCAAAGGCGAGTACGGCTGGCCGCGCGTGTGGAAAAAGCTGCTTGCGCAAGGCATTCGCGTGAGCAAGGACCGGGTTCAACGGCTGATGAAGCTGCATGGCATCAAGGCGCGGACCAAACGCCGCTTCAAGGCCACGACAGACAGCAGCCACAACCTTCCGGTCGCACCGAACCTGCTGCAACGCGACTTCTCGCCGGCGAAGCCCGATCAGGTCTGGACGACAGACATCACGTATCTGTGGACCGACGAGGGCTGGCTGTACCTGACGGTCATCCTGGATCTGTTTAGCCGCCAGGTCGTGGGCTGGTCGCTCAAGCCGCACATGCGCACGGAGCTGGTTTCTGACGCGTTGCGTATGGCGTGGTTCCGTCGTCGCCCCGAGACCGGTCTGATCGTGCACAGCGACCGTGGGAGCCAATATTGCAGCGCCGAGTTTCAGGACCTGCTCAAGAGCTACGGCATGCAAAGCTCGATGAGTCGCCGAGCAAATTGTTGGGACAACGCACCGACCGAAAGCCTGTGGGGATCGCTGAAGCAGGCGCGCATCCACGGCAAACGCTTTGCGACGCGTCGCGAAGCGATGGACGAGGTAATCGACTGGTTGAGCTTCTACAATCATTCGCGCTTGCACTCGACGTTGAATTACGTCAGTCCGATGCAATTTGAACAAGACTGGCACGCCGCACAGCGAAAGGAAGCGGCATAATAAGTGCTCGGTTAGCGGATGCGAAAATCGCGGGCAACGTCAAAACTGGGCGAATCAACTACTCAGCTGTCACTACGGGCCAGCTAACTACCAAGTTGTTCCCGACAATGACAAGGGCGATGCCGGTATTGAGGGATTTACGGTTTCGTGTGGACATGCCTACCAAGCGTACGGGTGCGAGGAGCCGCTTACGACGAAAGCGCGCTTCATCAAGCAGCGTACGAAGATGACCGATGACGTCGCGAAATTCATCAAAAACAAATCTGCCCTTAGCAAGATCTTTGGGACGGTGAAGATCACCCGCTGGATTCTGTTTGTTCCTTATTTCGACAGCAAAGAGATAGTTGCACTGAGGTTCCCTCGGTTTTTCGCCTTCCAGAGGCCCTTGGTTATGCAGCCGCATCCTTGGTCTGCTGAGCTTTGATCCAGTTTTGCAGGAACTGATCCGGCGATATGAAGCCGAGCGACGAATGACGACGACTGCGGTTATAAAACACTTCGATGTATTCGAACAAGTCCGTCATCGCTTCCTGATGGGTACGGTATCGCGTAGCATGCACCCGTTCGTTCTTCAGGCTGTTGAAGAAACTTTCGGTGGGGGCGTTGTCCCAACAATTTCCCTTGCGGCTCATCGAGCAGTGCATGCCGTATTGCGCCAGCTTGCGCTGGAAGTCGTCGCTGGCGTATTGGCTGCCCCTGTCCGAATGAAGCAGCGCGCCGGGCTCGGGCCGGCGTCGAAACCACGCCATCGTCAGCGCGTCCGTCACGATGTCAGCCGTCATGCGCGGCTTGATCGACCAGCCGACGACCTCCCGGTTGAACAGATCCAGCACGATCGCAAGATACAGCCAGCCCTCATCGGTCCAGATGTACGTGATGTCCGACGTAAAGACCTGATTCGGCGCCGTCGGCGTGAAGTTGCGAGCCAGCAGATTTTCTGCAACCGGCAGCTTGTGCTTCGAGTCCGTCGTGACGCGGTAACGGCGCTTGTGACGGGCCCGGATGCCATTGTCGCGCATGAGCCGCTCAACCCGCTCCTTGCTGGCCGGGAAGCCGCGTGCGCGAATCTCCTCGGTCATCCGTGGCGAGCCATAGGCGCCCTTGACCGCAGCATGGATAGACCGGATCAGGGCGAGCAACTGCGCATCTGTGAGCCGCTTGCGCGCGGGCGTGCCGCCGCGCTTCCACGCGCGATAGCCATTCAGACTGACCGAGAGGACCCCGCACAGCGCCGACAGCGGATAGTGCCGGCGATGCGAATCAATCCAGGCGTACTTCACAGGAGGTCCTTCGCGAAGAACGCCGCCGCTTTTTTTGCGATTTCAAGTTCCATCTGCAGACGCTTGTTCTCAGCCCGCAGGCGAGACAGCTCCATCTGCTCTGGCGTGACAACCTTTGCCCCCGCGCCATTGAGCGTGCCTGCCTCATCGGCCTTGACCCAGTTGCGCAGCGACTGGTGTGAAATCCCCAGTTCACGAGCAACGTCCCGCGCGCCTTGCCCGTCCTTCACTCGCTGTACCGCGAGCGTCCTGAACTCCGCGGTGTATGCCTGCTTCGGTATTTTGAACATCGATTCTTTCCTTCCTTCGGGTCGAGTTTACACACGACCTGCTGGAAGGCGAAATTTCAGGGGAAGCTCAGCACACGCGGCGACCAAAACTGCGGAAGTAATTGACGCTAACCTTCCGTACGTCGACAAGTCTTTCCGAGTTAAGGTGTCGCAGGAGGAAGACTTTGCCGTCGAGCGCGACAAGCTTCTAAATGTCACGTCCGAAAAACTTAAGATTCAGGCACAGCCTGCAAGCGCGATTGCACTGCAAGACTGGTCGGAAAAAAACAGCGTGCTGGTGGCAACCCTCGATTCAAAGCTACAGAAACTGCCAACACTTCCGACGGAAGCGGCGCGCATAGCATTTCGAACGAAAGTCCTCCAGTGGTACGTAGACGGTCAAGACGTACTCGATCAGTTGCGGGAATATCCAGAAATTTATGAGCGCGTGCTCGAAACGAAGTTGCATCGAGAGGGCTTTTTGGCAATGTCCAGCGTCCTCGGGAACAACTCGACCACATCGCTGAAATCAGCACTCGATGACGTGAAGAGTGATTTTCAGAAGGAGGTTAAGGCGCTACACGCCTTTTCTGCAGAGACGCTTGCGTACGAGGCGCTCTCCGATTGGCTCCTTCGCTGCCCGCTAGACTTCCCGGAGAAAAGCAGTGTCTGAGCTTCCTGACGAATTTGACATTTCTGAGCTAGACATTTCGTTTCTCTTTCGACAACGGCCGATTGCTATCCCAGGTGATCTCCGTACGACATGGAAAATCGCTCTGCTTGTTATGTTGCTTTCGAAGTGCTGCCGAGGTGGGAAGTCAAGCCTCACTAAGCTGCACGTGCTGAACTGGGCGATACGAAACCCTGCACATCGCGACGCGCTTCATGCCGCAACAACCGGAACAACTTCGCCAGAGACCCTGCTCGTCCGCTTTGAGCCTTCCATGAATCGAGCAATCGACCTAGCAGGCTGTTGAAAAGTGCCTCGTCATGAAGACCGAAGCAATGTTCAGGAGTGTTTCGCGTGCGATTTTCAGCTGAAATCCAGCTGCGCCAGTCAGTTTGTGCAGGCAACGCGCCTGCGCGGCGGTGCCATGCGCCTCAGTCCGTGCGCTACGGCGGCTCATCGCACCGCTCCCGTAAGCACCGCGTCCATTATTCGCGCCATGCGCGTAAGGTTGCTCGCCACCATCGTGAGCTTGAAGTGCTGGTCGACCCGCTTGATGCCGCGATACACGGTCTGCCGGATACGGCCGACCGTCTTGCCCCAGCCGAAATGCTCCTCGATGCGCTTGCGGATGACCTGGCTCATTTGGTATCCCGCGTGCCGCGATGTACGGTCATCGATCGCGCTGCCACCCGGGCGGGCATCATTGCGTGCGACATGCGGGGTCACATTTCGCACTCGGCAATCGTTTACGAAATCATGCGTGTCGTACGCCTTGTCGGCACCGACTGTCTTGGTGTGAGTGCCCGGCACGCAGTCAAGCAGTCGCAACGCATTGGCCCGCTCGGCAAAGCCATCTGCATGGCTTACCACGGCACCGACCACCAGCCCCGAGCGATTCTCCATCAGGATATGCCCCTGGTAACAAAGGATCGCCGGACTCTGCTTACTCTTCTTGAACAGGCGCGCATCCGCATCGGTGCTCGACTCATGCGTTTCATTGCTGCGCCGCTCTCCCTTCCAGTCGGCTTCGGCGTTGCGCCCGCCGCCGGCCGGCGGATCGTCCGAACCGTCCTTACGGCGAAAACTCTTGTGACTCGCCCATGCCTGAATCAGCGTACCGTCGACCGAAAAATGCTCCCGGGACAGCAGACCCTGTTTATCGGCGAGCCTCATGACTTCCGTGAAGAACGACTCCACAACTTCATGCTCGAGCAGCCGGTCGCGGTTCTTCGAGAAGACGGAGTGATTCCACACCGTGTCCTCGATGGCCAGTCCGACGAACCAGCGAAACAGCAGGTTGTACTGCATCTGCTCCATCAGCATGCGCTCGCTGCGCACCGAATAGAACACCTGCAACAGCAGCGCACGCACCAGCTTCTCCGGTGCAATCGAGGCCCGACCGCTGTCCGCATAGATGACGCTGAACAGTCCGTTGAGTCGCTTCAGAGCCTGATTGACCAGCAACCGGATGGGGCGCAACGGATGGTCGGCTGGAACGAAGTCCTCAAGCTTGACCGTCGTGAAGAGGGTTTCCTGCATCTCATCCATTCCGCGCATCGAATTCACTGCCAAAGATCATGAACACGATATCCATAACGCGTGGCCCCGGAACCCCGTTTACACGGGATCGAAGTTCAACACCCTGCTAGGCATCGGCGATGGCCTTATCCGTAGATGTGGCGGGGGACACGTCGAGCTCACAGCTTTGGGAAAGGCTTATGCCGAAGAAATTGAAAGCGATCAATCGCTCCTATTAGGCGAAAAGTGCTTTGCCAGTTCCATCCGATACAAAGTAACCGAGAAGCTAATAAATGAAATTTTCGGGGTGAGGTCTTAGCATGCGCTTCCGTTGTCTAAAAATCATGCTCGCGACCTCAGATGGTCCGTATGGGACCACATTAACGTTCCCAAACGGCCTTGTGGTTGTCTGGGCAGACAATTCCATGGGCAAGTCGACATGCGTGCGTTCTATACTCATAGCACTCGGCATGGAAGCTATGCTTGGAACTATAAAGTGGACCCGTCAGTCAAGACACTTTTCTGCTTGATTTAAGCTGTAATCGCGTCCAACTGCACAGCTGCCCGGCGCTGCCCCGTCCTGCATTCCTTTCCCGGCCCTTCATCCGTGTGGCCATATTTATCGACGATCAGGGCGCCGCCACCGACACCCAGGCGATAGACCTGATCCGGAGTTGCGTATCCCAGCGACTGGTGCGGGCGTTCGGCGTTGTAGAATGCAAAATATTGTGCCAATCCCACCATCAGCTCGCCCATGTTGGCGTAGCCCTTCAGATACACATCTTCATACTTCACGTTGCGCCACAGTCGCTCCACGAAGATGTTGTCCAACGCCCGCCCGCGTCCGTCCATGCTGATCGCCACGCCCTCGCGTTTGAGCACGGCCGTGAAGGCATCGCTGGTGAACTGGGCGCCTTGATCGCTGTTGAACACATCGGGCTTGCCATGCTCGCGCAGCGCATCTTCCAGGCAGTCCACACAAAATGAGGCGTCCATGCTGTTGCTCACGCGCCAGGACAGCACCCGCCGCGAGTACCAGTCGATGACCGCGACCAGGTAGGCGAAGCCGCGTGCCAGCCGGATATACGTGAGGTCCGTGGACCACACCTGATTGGGCCGCGTTACCGCCACCCCGCGCAGCAGGTAGGGATAAACCTTGTGCTGCGGGTGGGGCTGACTCGTCGCCGGCCCCGGGGCCATGCCCGCCAGGCTCATCTCGCGCATCAGCCGTTGCACACGCTTGCGATTAACGCGCCAGCCGCGACCACGCAAAAACACCACCATGCGCCGGGAGCCGTAGAACGGGCGATGCGTGTATTCCTCGTCGATCAGCGCGCGCAGCTTCAGGTCTTCCTCGTCCTTACGGGCCTGCCGCAATGCCGCGTCCAGTCGTCGGTACACCGTGGCGCGTGGCACGGCCGCCAGTTCACACTGGCGCGTCAGCGGCAGCCGGACATCACCGTGCTCGATCCAGGCCAGGCGCTTCTCCTTGCTTACTCCCCCAACTTTTTTTTAAGCCAGTCCACTTCCATCTTCAGTCGCCCGATCTCGCCGTATAACCGGTCCTCGCTGCTGTTCTCGTCCACCGGCTTGGGGCCGCGCTTGACCTCGAACAGGGCGCCTGCCTTCTCCAGAATCTCCTTCTTCCACTGCCCGACCAGTACCGGATGCACTCCATATGTCTGCGCAATTTCGCTGACCGTCTTCACCCCGCGTACCGCCTCCAAGCCGACCTTCGCCTTGAATTCCGGCGTGTGCACCCTGCGTTTTTTTCCTTCGCTCATTCTCTGCCATCCTTTCGCGGACGACAGCTTAAACTACCGTCTCAAACTCGGGGTCCACTTTACTACTCAGCAGGAGTTGCCGCTGCCGCCCGCGGTGAAGGCAAGTCTCAAGAATAACGAAGACGAGCACCATGTTCTCCAATCCGAAGTGTTTCTGGAGATTGAGAACAAGAAGGGAGAGCTGATAACAATTCAGCGAACCATTAAGGGTACCCGCGACAAAAACCTAATTACCGTTATTCACGGCCCCGCGCTCACTACGAGTGATAGGTCATTTACTTCCACCGACTTCTTCGTGAGTCGAGCAGGCGCAGCGACACGCGAGCTGGGCTTCCACCGCTACCTCGCAGAGTTTCTAGGATGGGAACTACCTGACGTCCAGACGTTCGATGGAAATACAGTTCCTCTGTACCTACAATGTATTTTCCCATATTTCGTCGTCGAGCAAATGCGCGGGTGGTCGACGATCCAGCCGCCGCTTCCTGGGCAATTCCGCATCCGTGAACCCCACAAGCGGGCGGTCGAATTCCTGCTTGATCTCGATGCGCATCGCAACGCGGTCAAAAGGCAGGAACTTCGCCTGAAGAAGGCTCAATTGGAGTCCAGCTGGGCCGCACAGGCGCGTCGCCTGTCCGCCCTAGCCAGTTCCGTGAATGGAGTATTCCAAGGCCTCCCTCGACAGCCTGTCTCAGCTTGGCCACCCGCGATCCACCCAATTTTGATGGTTCGACATCAAGATACATTGATCCCAATTGACCAGCGCGTCAAAGACCAGACCAGTCGACTTCGGGAACTTCAAAGGAGTGAAATTCCTCGGGTAGCCGACGCAGCCCCGGCCCTTGAGGGTGAACTTGCTTCTGCCGAAAGCGCAGTTCAAGAACGACAAGCGCTGGTAAATCGCTTGTCCGATATCCTAAATACAGAAACTCATGAGCTGGGCCAGGTTGAGCGACGTATAACAGTCCTGCGCGAAGATATCCAGCGTAATAAAGACGTGAAGACGCTGAAGGCTCTAGGTTCCCGCAGGAATTCGGAAGTTGAAGCCGATCATTGCCCCGTATGCCATCAAGACCTTTCGGGAGCCCTTGTTCAGTTGTCTCCTGAACAAGAAGTTATGCCGATTGATGAAAACATCGAATTCCTGTCTGAACAGCTCCGAACGTTCCAGGCGATGGAAGCGAGCGCAACAAAGCTGGTTGAAGCTCGACGCCAGCAGATGCATGCCACGCGCGACGACCTAAATCGGCTCCGTCAAAGAGTCCGCGTACTACGGAAGACTCTGATAGAAGACGACCGTGCTCCATCCGCAGCCGCAGTCCAAGAGCGTTTTGAGCTCGAAAACATTTTACGTCAAGACGAAATTCTCTCCGAACGCGTCGCCGTCGAATTTGAGACATTCTCCAATTTGGCAAAGGATTGGAGAGCCGTGGAAACAGGCCTTGCTGCGTTGCCCTCAGCCGACATCACCGACGGCGACCGCGCGAAGCTAAACCAATGGGGATCAGCTATTCGGACGCAGCTTGGCAACTATGGCTTCAAAAGCCTTTCCGCGGACCAAGTGGATCTGTCGTCCGACGCCTATCGCCCGGAGTACGACGGCTTCGATCTGCAGACTAGCATCTCTGCGAGCGACCT
Source organism: Paraburkholderia sp. A1BS-2L (assembly GCF_051125205.1). Taxonomy (NCBI): domain Bacteria; kingdom Pseudomonadati; phylum Pseudomonadota; class Betaproteobacteria; order Burkholderiales; family Burkholderiaceae; genus Paraburkholderia; species Paraburkholderia sp. A1BS-2L. Next base: position 142,251 of record NZ_CP120432.1, on the reverse strand, counting down.
CATCCGCACAATTTGGTCCTACCTCTACGGCATGCTCGAACTCTCGCGCGATAACCACACTCAGCACCCTGGTTGCGTGCTATTCGACGAACCGCGACAGCAAAGTACCCGAGACGTGAGCTTCAGAGCTTTGCTCGAACAAGCGTCCCACGCAGGGAAGTTCGACCAGCAGGTAATATTCTTCACAAGCGAAGACCGTCAGCGTTTGAAACTGCATCTCAAGGGCTTACCACATACTTTGCGTGAGATCGATGGGCGTATTCTTAAGCCGCTAAATCCGACTGAGTGACTCTAGCCGTTTGGCGCGTTACCGCACCGAGGTCCGCGTCAAGCACGATTGAAATCAGACGGCGCCACGACAAGCTCATGTCGTTCGCGAAGCCGCGGAATACGGTGATCGGCGGACTGCCAGCAACATCGTAAGCGACTAGAGCCGTTACGCGCATCGTCGTGGCATCGGGGGAATGAATTTTTAGACCGCACGAGAGGTGAGAAGCAGGAATCTGGGAAATTTAAATCCTCGGCCTGATAGTTCTCGCGTCTTAGTCACAGGTAACCCGACGCTCGCGAGAGCGGACATGTATCGCTCAAGCGGGTGGTGGAAATGCGTTGTAAGCATATCACTAGCTTGCTTGCGGATTTTGAATTCGCCCTCTACCGCGAACGACTTTTCGTAGCGGAACTTGGGATCGGATGCGTACCCCCAATATAAAGGCCAGAAGCAAGGGTGCGGAATAGTGGCGATAAATAACGCGTCCCTCTTCAGTATCCGGCGTGATGCGGCGAAAAAAGTCTCCAAATCGGGCGCGCTACTCGCTGCCATGTTTGAGATTGCGGCATCGAAACGCGAACGCGAACGCCGATGCGCATACTCTTCGATACTCTCGGCATGATAGGTTATGGAAGGACTTGCATGACGCATCTGCGCAATTGCAATTGACTCATGACTTGGATCTAATCCGACAGCGATTTTGGCTCGCGACGCGACGCGGGCAGTGAGCCAACCGGTGCCGCAGCCGATGTCTGCCAAGTAGTCGACGTCCGTTAGCTCGTCAAGTATTGCAGGCGCGAGTACAAAATTGGCGCTGTGATCTTTGCCTGAGGAAATCTGTTGCTCCCGCAACGCAGCGATTGCATCCCACTCGCGCCTAATACGCGACAAGCTTTTAGTTTTTCTTAAACTTATCATTGGCGGCCCTAATGGAGCGAATGAGATCGTGTGCCATCGAATATGTTGGATGCGACGAGTCAAGTTCCTCAATAATGTGCGGCTCGTTGGGCTTTTTGCGACCTACAGCCACGTACGAAGAGGCATGATTGCCTGCATTCACGACCGTGAAGCGGGTCACTGGCTCGAATCCGAAGGCGCTGTATTCAATTATTTCCGCTCCGATCGCACCGAGTGCTTTGACCTGTTCCGTGCTGTGATGGACCAAGAATGTCAGTTCCCCACGGCGAGCCTTGTTCTCAAGTAGGGAGTAGATCCGCTGTTCGGAAATCCAGCTAGCGTCACGAGAGCAAATTTCGCATTTTCCACTGCTGCGCAGGATCGCATACATGTAGTCGTTGATCGCGCTAGTATTCTTATATTGCTTCGCGGCTCGCTTACGCTCCTCACGAATATCCGCGATGGCGACGGCACCGAATACCAACACCGTCAGAAAGACAAAGCCAATTTGTGTGTTAGTGAGAGATGCTGCTGGTGGTCGGAGAGTGAAAAACAGCCCAATGAGAGAAGCCGCCGCAGCGAGCCAGTTGAGAATAGGCCTCATAGACGTCCCAGTATGGATTAGCGCAATGCGTTCCGCAGGATCTGCAGGATAATCTGCGCCATGCGAGATGTTCTGGACATTGATTTTTCTTGGATGTGTCTTTTGGTTTTCGTTCAGGTTCGCGCCCCGATGCGCGGACGCGTAAGTATATAAGATCCGTAAAACTCGGCTTGCTTGATCTCGAACATCCCGCTTACCGACCAACGATGTAGTTTCACTCCATTTGATATTACAGGAGGAGTGTCGCGGCGCGGCGCCGCCGGGGCACGCAAACTGTCGGCGCAGTATCGTGTGGTCCACGACACCCCGTTTTCCTATGCCACTACCACGGCTTCTTTTGAACCGTTTTGTAACGCGTGGTCGCCCACTCGATCACATCCGGCTCAATCTGTCCGACACTATCGGACTGACCGATCTTAACGATCGTTGGCGGCTCGGCGTTCTCCGATCCGGCTGCGGCGAGCAGCCTGCCATTCCCTTTGGAGACGTTCCATGATCCATTGCTGTGTCCGTGGACTATCAGGTCTTCATCGCCTGCTTCCAACCGGAAGCAAACGGCGCATCGATGTTCGTTGATATCGCTCATAGTGGTATTCCGATCAGTCGTTCCAGTCCCGCGATCGCTTCCAAACGCCGTCTTTGTACTCGAACTCAGCTTCTTGGCTCGACTGCGCGTAGACGAACGTGACTGTCGCAATCAGCCGGCCGCCCTCACGAAAATAGCTGACGTACGGGGAGGTGTCCGTTGGCAGTGCCGCGATCTCCTTCGCGTACAGTACGTCGATCCGTTCGCAAAGTGACTCTTGCTTGTCCGTCTGGACGTTGAATTCTTCTTCTCGTTTCATTTGAATCTCGTTAGCCGATCAATGTGAAATTTTCCTGTGTCCAATTACTTGCGGCGGCGAGCACGCTCGATTGCGTCGTCGGCAATGGTATTCGGAGTCTCGAACGTCACGCCACCGTCCCATTCGAGCGTCACCGGAGCACCACACGACGCACAGGTGGACGCCTCGCTGAGCTTCCCCTGAAATTTCGCCTTCCAGCAGGTCGTGTGTAAACTCGACCCGAAGGAAGGAAAGAATCGATGTTCAAAATACCGAAGCAGGCATACACCGCGGAGTTCAGGACGCTCGCGGTACAGCGAGTGAAGGACGGGCAAGGCGCGCGGGACGTTGCTCGTGAACTGGGGATTTCACACCAGTCGCTGCGCAACTGGGTCAAGGCCGATGAGGCAGGCACGCTCAATGGCGCGGGGGCAAAGGTTGTCACGCCAGAGCAGATGGAGCTGTCTCGCCTGCGGGCTGAGAACAAGCGTCTGCAGATGGAACTTGAAATCGCAAAAAAAGCGGCGGCGTTCTTCGCGAAGGACCTCCTGTGAAGTACGCCTGGATTGATTCGCATCGCCGGCACTATCCGCTGTCGGCGCTGTGCGGGGTCCTCTCGGTCAGTCTGAATGGCTATCGCGCGTGGAAGCGCGGCGGCACGCCCGCGCGCAAGCGGCTCACAGATGCGCAGTTGCTCGCCCTGATCCGGTCTATCCATGCTGCGGTCAAGGGCGCCTATGGCTCGCCACGGATGACCGAGGAGATTCGCGCACGCGGCTTCCCGGCCAGCAAGGAGCGGGTTGAGCGGCTCATGCGCGACAATGGCATCCGGGCCCGTCACAAGCGCCGTTACCGCGTCACGACGGACTCGAAGCACAAGCTGCCGGTTGCAGAAAATCTGCTGGCTCGCAACTTCACGCCGACGGCGCCGAATCAGGTCTTTACGTCGGACATCACGTACATCTGGACCGATGAGGGCTGGCTGTATCTTGCGATCGTGCTGGATCTGTTCAACCGGGAGGTCGTCGGCTGGTCGATCAAGCCGCGCATGACGGCTGACATCGTGACGGACGCGCTGACGATGGCGTGGTTTCGACGCCGGCCCGAGCCCGGCGCGCTGCTTCATTCGGACAGGGGCAGCCAATACGCCAGCGACGACTTCCAGCGCAAGCTGGCGCAATACGGCATGCACTGCTCGATGAGCCGCAAGGGAAATTGTTGGGACAACGCCCCCACCGAAAGTTTCTTCAACAGCCTGAAGAACGAACGGGTGCATGCTACGCGATACCGTACCCATCAGGAAGCGATGACGGACTTGTTCGAATACATCGAAGTGTTTTATAACCGCAGTCGTCGTCATTCGTCGCTCGGCTTCATATCGCCGGATCAGTTCCTGCAAAACTGGATCAAAGCTCAGCAGACCAAGGATGCGGCTGCATAACCAAGGGCCTCTGGAAGGCGAAAAACCGAGGGAACCTCACGCCGTCATGCAAGTCACCATCGAGGCGTTCTTCACCACGCTTACCGCATGCAGCGCATTTGTACGTGTTGTGAACACACAAAAGAGTTTGACACCATGAACGTCACATAATCAGTCACTTAGCGGAACGCTTGATCACGCTCTGACGAAATAAAGTTTGACACAATGACAATCCAACACCTTTGGTATCGGCATCTCGCGATAAAAGAGTTTGACACAAGTGGGAGCGCCGAAAAGGCTTTTGAAAGTGCGCCGGCGATGCCGCCCCGAGATCGGAGGGCCGAAGCCGACCCGCTCCGGCCGCTCGCCTTGGCTTGAATGCAACGGCCGCTTCCAAGTTACACCGGCCGTTGCTATTACGCGGCCGCGATCGATGGAAAATCGGCCGGAACAACCGTTCGCATGTTGCCAGCTACGGTCAATGCGCAATAATCGATTTGACGCTTTGCGAACTGGAGATGCGGTTCCGAGCCAACATCCCCGCTGAGACATTCGTGCGCCCTTCAGGCGCCGGGATCACTCTGTTTTTCTCATCAGCAATTGCAGGAGCACCGGCAACACAAGCAGCACCAGCGGCAATTGCACGATCAGCCCGGAAATGATCGCGACCGCCAATGGCTGCTGCATCGCGGAACCCTGTCCCAACGCGAATGCGAGCGGCAGCAGTGCGAGAATTGCGGCGATCGTCGTCATCGCAATCGGGCGCAGCCGGTTTCGGCCCGCTTCGATCAGCGCCTGCCGGAACGGAACGCCTTCGTCGAGCACGAGGCCTTGCAGTTCCGATACATAGAAGATTGCGACCTCGGTTACGATTCCGATGATCATCGTCATGCCCATCATCGCCGAGATGTTCAGCTCTATGCCGCTCACCCAGAGTCCGACAAATACCGCGCCCGCCGCCAATAGCGGCATCGCCATTACGGCAAGCGCGACGCGAAAACGCTCGTACAGGAACAGAAGCAGGCCGAACACGAGCGCGATCGCCGCGCCAAACACCGTCAAAAGGCCCTTGAATGCGATCTGCTGTTGCCGATACAGGCCACCCAGTTCGTAGTAGACGCCGGCAGGCAACAGGCTGGACTCGCCGAGTGCCTTCTGCACGTCGGCAATCGTCGAGCCGAGATCTCGGCCGTCGATGCGCGCGGTCACCGCGACCATCCGCTTCAGGTTGTCCCGGCTGATCTCCGGCTGGCCGGACACTGACACGCGGTCTGCAACGCGATTCAACGCAAACAGATGGCCATCCGGTGCGCGGATCTCCAATTGCCCCAGTTGCGTATCGGTCAGTTTCATTGCATTCGCGACGCGCACGCGCACGCTGATCGTCTTCGGCCCCGTCTGGAACTGCGTCGCGACGCTCCCTTCGACCATGTCGGACACTACCTGCGCGATCGACTGCGGGTCCATGCCTTCCGCCGCGGCGGCTTCGGGCCGGATGCGCAGTTCGAGCGCGTCGCCGGCCGGATTGATGCCGTTGTCCACGTCCACGATGCCGGGAATCTTGCCGATTCGCGCTGCGACCTTTTGCGCAGTCGTGTCGAGCGTGTCCTGATCGTCCGAATAGATCTTGATCTGCACCGGCTGTGGTACCGCGGTCAGATCGCCGATCAGGTCCTCCATCAATTGAGCCAGCTCGATGCTGGCGCCCGGCACCTGCGTCTCCACCTTCGAGCGGATCTCTTCCATCACGGTTTCGATCGGCTCGCGATCGCCCGACTTCAGCCGCACGAAAAAGTCGCCCTTGTTCGGCTCGTTCAGGTCGCCGCCGAGGCCGGCACCCGTGCGGCGCGAATAGGTGGCGACATTCGGATTCGCGCGGATGATCGCTTCGATCTGCTGCATCAGCCGGTCGGTCTCGGTGATCGACGTGCCCGGTTCCGTGTGGTAATCGAGCACGAAGCCGCCTTCGTCCATCGTCGGCATGAAGCCGCTGCCGACACGGGTGAATGCAAACGTCGCGACCATCACGAGCGGAATCAGTCCGATCAGCACGAGCGGCGGCCGTGCGGTCACGTGCTCGATCAAATATGCGTAGCGCTGGTTCATCCATTGCGCGAAGCGCGACTCGGCGTGCTCCTCGGCGTCCTTCGCCTTCAGCCAGCGATCGCACAGAATCGGCACCGCGAGCCATGTGACGAGAAACGATATGAAAAGTGCGCTTGCCATCGTCACCGACAGCGCCTTGAAGAACGCGCCGGTCACGCCGGACAGAAACGCGAGCGGCACGAAGATGATCAGCGTCGCGGCCGACGAGCCGGCCAGCGGCCGCGTGAATTCGAGCGCCGCGCTCATCACGCGGCCGTGGAACGCCTGAGCGCCGGCCTCGCGCATCCGCCGCGTGATGTGCTCGATCATCACGATCGCATCGTCGATCACGAGGCCAACCGCTGCCGCCATCCCGCCCAGCGTCATGATATTGAAGCCCATGCCGAACACGTCGAGCAGCAGGATCGCGGCGGCCATCACGACCGGCACGACCGCTACCGCGATCGCGGTGATCTTCCAGTTGCGCAGGAACGCGAACAGTGTGAACGCGGCGAGCAGAACGCCGATCAGGATCGCGTCACGCACGCTGCCGGCCGACGCAATCACGAGTTCACTCTGATCGTACCAGTTGGACAGATGCACGCCCGGCGGCATCTGATGCTGGAACGCCGCGAGTTTCGCGCGGATCTCCTTCGCCATCGCGACGCTGTTCGCGCCCGGTTGCTGGAATATATTGATCAGCACAGCATCCTGGCCATCGGCGGTCACGCGCATCCATTGCGGTGTCACGCCTTCGCGGACCGATGCAATATTGCCGAGGCGGATCTGTGTCGCACCGGTTGCAGATACAACAACATCTTTCAACTGGTCGATTCGGGTGATCGTCGCGTCCGCAATCACAAGATACAACTTGTAATGATCTTCGATGCGGCCCGTTGCCATCAGCACATTGCTCGCGCCGATCGCCTTCGATACATCGGCTAACGACAGCTTGTACGCGGCCAGGCGCGCAGGATCGATTGCGACTTCGAATTCGTCCTGTGCGCCGCCCATCACGTCGACGCGCGCGACGCCTGCCACCGACGACAGCAGCGGCCGCATCTGAAACTGTGCGAGATCGCGCAGCGCCGACGGCGACTGCTGTTTCGACGTGAGGCTGTACGCGAGCACCGGGAACACGGTCGGATCCATCCGCCGCACCTGCATCGAGGTGCCCTGCGGGAGGGTCGCGAGAATCTCGCTGATTGCCGATTGCGCCTGCAACGTCGCCTGCGCCATATCGGTGCCCCAGTCGAAATTGATCGAGATCTGGGCTGACCCGCGGCTCGTCGTCGACTGGACGTCACGTACGTTCGGCACCCGGCGCAGCGCTTCCTCGACGGGCATCGTGACAAGCGTCGCCATCTGCTCGGCAGGGCGATCGCCGGCGTCGAGCGAGACCACGGCGCGCGGAAATGCGACGTTCGGAAACAGCGAAATCGGCAGACGGAATGCCGTCATCGCCCCGGCAATCGCGGCGAGCGCAATCACGAACAGCAGCGACCGCCGGTGCTTCTGCATCCATTGACCGAAATTCATCGTGCCGCGCTCCCGGCGATCTGCACAGCCATGCCGTCCTTTAATTCATAGTTGCCGCTGACGACGAGCGGCCGCGCCCCGTCGAGCATGCCGTCGACGCCGTAACGGTTGCCGTCCTCGACCTTCGTGACCACGGTGACGCGATGCGCCTTGCGATCCGGCGTGATCTGGAACACATATTCACCCTTTTCATCCGTCAATACCGCCGAGCGCGGAACGACCCAGTGCTCGCCAGTGAGCGTCGCAATATCGGCGCGCACCCGCGTGCCCGGGATGAACGCGGTCGGGCCGACCGGCACGTTGGCACCGACATTGACGAGCTGGCTTTGCGCATCGACCGACGCGCCAACCATCACCACACGCCCCGTCACCGCCGCCTTCGCGAGCGCGGTGGACAGGCCGTGCAGCGTGACGGCGTCACCGATGTGAACGGCGGCGGCATCCGCCGGTTCGATGCCGAGCATCACGTTCGCGCGTGCGTCCTCGCCGCTCGCCGCGACGGCCAACTGCATGATTGCGGCGCCGGCCTGCACCTGATCGCCTTGCGCGACGGACACCTGCAGCACGACCGCGTCGACCGGCGCGGCGATCGTCCTGCTGCCCGCGGCAATCCCCGTCTGGGCCTGGGCATCGAGCGCCTGCTGTGCGTCCAGCAGTGCCTTCTTCGCGGCGGCAAGCTGCGATTGAGTGGCGAGGCCCTTGTCATACAGCGATTGCGTGCGGCTGAGTTCGCCATGCGCAAGCGCCAGTGCGCTTTTCGCCTGGCTGGCGGCGACAACGGCGGCTGGGTCGGCCTGGACGACGACAAGCGGCGTGCCGCGCTTGACCGCTTGCCCCGGTTGCACGCGCATCTGCACGATCCGCGCGACGTAGAGCAGGTTCACGGTCGTCACGTTCGATGCCGAGGCTGCGACGATCCCGTACGCACGCACCGGTTGCGCAATTGTGCCGCGCTCGACATGCGCGGTCTGGACCGTTGCGACCGCGGCGTCAGGCGTGTCGTCGGCATGTGCGGGCAGGCTCCAGCCGACCGCGACAGCAACGAAGGTGGCTGCGCTGCATGCCGCAACGCGCCGGACCGGCATGGAGAATCGGTTATTTCGCATGGGTTTCGGTGAAAGTCTGATCGGAGGAGAAGGCGTCGGGAATCGCACTGCCGAGCAGCGCCTGCAGACCGACGCGTTGTTCGGCGAGCGATTCGTGCAGCGTCGCGACATCAACGCGCTTCGAAAGCGCAGCGATCTGTGCATCGGCGTACGCGCCGATCGTGAGATTGTGATCGGCATACGCTTGCGCGGCATGCCGCGCGTCGCTGTCGACTCCGGGCAGCGCAGCCTGGGTCTGTTCGAGCTGGCGCGCGAGAATCGCGCTGTCCGCGCGCAGGTGCGCCACGTCCGCGTACGCCTGGTTCAGGCGATTCTGGTATTCGTCGCGCAGCCGCTGGCGAGTGGCTTTTTCGATTGCGACATTGCCCTGATTGCGGTTGAAGATCGGCAGGCTCAGATTGATCTGGAAGCCGCTCGTGTAGATCTCCGACGTATCGCGTGCGCGGACGAATCCGACCGACAGGCTCGGAAACTGGCTCAGGATCGCCGCGCGATACTTCTGTTCCTGTGCTTGATAGCCCGCCTGCAGCGCAAGCAGATCGGGGCGCCGTTTCGGCAACGAAGCGGCGGCCTCGTCGATAGTCGCATCGGCCACCGGCGTTGCGTCGTCGTCACCCGTGAGCTGCAGGTGCACATCGGGGGCGAGTCCGAGCAGCGCGTTCAGATCGTGATGGGTCTGCTCCGCCGAGCGCTCGGCGTCGGTGTATTGCTTGCGGGCGTCGTTATATGAAGTGAGCGAGGCTGTCAGGGTGTCTTCCGTCAGATTGCCCTCACGCCGCGCTTCGGCCATCCGTTCGTAACGCGTGCGCGTCAGGTCGCGCTGTTGCCCCAGCAACGGCAATGTCTCGTCCAGGAGGCGAGTCTTCAGGAACAGTTGCTTCGCCTGAGCGACGACCTGCCATTCCTGCCACAGCAGGCCAAGATCGGTTTTGGCGACCGTCGCATCGGCCGACTTCCTGTTTGCGGCGCGCGTGACGATCGCCATCACGTCCATGCTCAAGCCGTAATTGAACGCGCGAGAGAAACCCGCAGCGCCGGGATAGTCACTTGAGACGCTCAGTTGCGGATCGGGCAGCAGACCTGCCGAAAATGCCTGTGCGCGGGCGATGCCGAGATCATCACGAGCCAGTTTCAGATCGGGATTGTTCGCGACGGCCAGCATCGCGACTTCCTCGATATCGAGTCCGTCGGACGGATCGAAGCGATGTGCGGCCAGTTCCGGCAGCGGCATCGTCGCCGGGTCAATCCGAATTCGTTCGAGTGAGCGAGCCGATGTCGACGTAAGTTGCACGGACAGTGGTTCGGGATGGTACCAGGCGCAGCTGGCGATGAAGAGCGCGCACATCGGCGCGAGGACGCGAAGTGACGCGCGACAGGCAGCGTGAACAGTTTGCAAATTTAGGCTCCTGACGGGAAGCGGCGCGAGTGCAAAGTCACAGAGGGACTCGTATCTGGACGCGGGCTATTCTGCCGGAACTTGCTTAGCTAAGCCTGAACATGTCGGCAGAAATTATGCATGAGCGGAAACGAAATAGAGCCTGGCAGTCTCGGAACAACCATGGAAGAAACAGGAATGACCTTGCAAGGCATGGGTCGCCCCCTAACGATGGCCGGACTGAGGGCTCAACGCCAACCACCACTCAAGGCGGACGCTCTTCGGCGCCTGCCCAACTATTTCCGGAAAGGACGAGACTTGAATCTGTCATCACCAGCCGACAGCCCGCTTTCAGGTGCGGCCCGGTCGCTCGAATGGCGGTGTGAGCACGATGAGGAATGGCTGATGATGGCCGGCAAGCGCCCGTCGCCAGCCAGCGCATCGATGCGATATGCATATTTGGGTCCGCACACATTGAGCATCGGAACGTGCTGTTCCCCGCTTCGGGACCGGCGTAGCATGGCGAATAGCACCGACTGTCGAGCTTGAAGATTTTCGATCTGACTCATTTCCGGCGCTGATACGCACGCCCACCGATCGCCTGACCTCGCCACGCCGGTGGACCATCCCACTTGATCGTAATTCCCGCTCTGGACAGTTTTTCCAGCACATCGATATTTGCAGCCAGTGGTAACAAAGGCTCCCATCCACAGTATTCGATGATTGCCTGAGCGGCGTATAGTCCTACACCGGACAGAACGACAGCTTCGAACATCGGCGGTGCGTCTCCCCGTGCGCTCAGCACGGAATATGCCCACCACAACCGCCTTGCCCGGAAGTGCCACGTCGACTCCCGGTTGTCGGTAACCCGCTTGAGCGTGCGTGGATATCGTTCGCGGTGCCGGGGGGTGTCCACGACAGACACAGGCAGCGCTGCGAGCAAGCGCTCCTTCGTTACCTGTTGTGGTTTGCCGGACTGGGCGAGTAATTCGGCGGCGGCCGTGTCAACGTGCGCTGCAAAACGCTCGTCATCCGGTGACGCAGTTTCCGCAGACGATCTTGGACGCACTCCGTCCGTTGCCGGCGCCGAGAGCGTTTCAATAAGCCATTTCCGGTCATGCTCGTAGAGCCACGAAGTGATGCGATTCACTCTGCGCCACAGGTCTTCGAGCGTCGTTTTCGGATATTTTGATAGCTCGTCCCGTATCCGGCCCCGGTACGCCGCACGTGGAGTGGTTGGCGGCGACATGACGGAACGCCCCGAATGTAAATCAGCGGCCCTCGTGCCGCGAACTGCATCCTCATCGGACACTCGTTGCAGGGCCAGCGCAAACTTGTCTCGCGTACCAAAAAGATACATCGCCAGCAGCAGATGCCGAGTAATCGGCATATCCCAGGTGGTGTTGTCACCACCTGTCAAGCGTATCCAGAAGCTCATCCTCTTTGAGGCAAATGCCGGATCAACCTCGGAAAGAAACGCGTCACCCAATTCTCCGATCAAGTGTTCCTCAAACGCTTTCGCCTGTACCTGCGATCCCCATGCAAAGCCCAATTCGCGAATACGGCTCTGATACGCAGCACGAAGGCGAAAGCGACCTACCTGACCCAATGGGTAATTAAGCAGATCGTGGGCAAAACGCGCGTAATCAAGCATGACCCGCAGGTCCGATGCACTCGTGTCTTCCGCCCCCGCCACGAGCCAGCCACAGTGGCAAGCGTGCCACGGTTGACGCAGCAGGCGTGCCCGAAACTGGAACGGTCGACGACATTGAGGGCAACTCGACAGCAAGCGCCCGCCGTGTCGCCAACACACGCTGACACCCGGCACATGGTGGGCACGGTGCCAGTAACCCATGCCAAACGCATGGACGTCCTCTTTCACGCAAGCTGGACACAACCGGGCTTCTCCGTGATGCCCGACCACGCGGCGAGGTAGTCGACTCACCATGGCGCCAATGTCTGTGGTAGTGGATTGTGGTCCACCGGCCAGAAATGGCTCGAAAAGCGGCCAGAGGGTATTCTGTTCCAGAAGCTTTTTCCGTGCCGCAGGCGAACTGTCACCCATGCGATCCGCAAGATTCAGCATCGGCGGCGACACGATTTGCTCCAACGCAAACGGGATGCTGTCGAACAGGTCCAGAAATGTCTCTGCCTCAACCCGGTTGCCCGACAGCACGTGATGACGGGCAACGCGCGACTGGATGGTCTCGTCAGGCAACGACGGAACAAAAAACAGTAGTGCTCGCATCGAAGTCATGAGGCAGCATATGCCGTCGAAAATTCAAGAGCATCTTCCAGCAGCCATCCGGCGTCTTGTAATGCAACACGCGGTGCCTCATGCCCGGCAAGGGCGCGTGCTTCGGACGGAATTCGCTCTCCAGCGTTCGTAGTGCTGGTCGCTGGATTTTGGGTCATTTCGCACACTTCCGGCGAAGATGGCACAGAGCTCGCGGCGACTGGTCGCCGCATCTCACGAAGCATCGACAGTTGTGACGGCAAACGCGCGTCGCTATCGATCACTCCCATCATCGCGGCGATCTGGCTGTCGGGTGGGAGCAGATCCTCGAATTTCGCCATGCGCGTGGTGTCGCCGCTACGCAATGCATCGAGCGCTGGTTTGAGCAACTGCATCCGCGTGTCGGCGATGGTGCGCAACAGCTTGACCGTCAGGCGTTCTTCGCCCGTATGGATAGCGTGCCGCTGGGCGAGCACGAGCAGCTTGATAAGTATGTCCGTGACGCCTTGCGTCAGGTCGTACAGCACGTTGCGCAACTCGGCGGTGATTGGCTCCGCATGGCGAATCCACTGGTACTGCCATGCAGCATCTACCAGAAGCGCCCAGGCCGGATCGTCACTCGTTGGCTGCCTGAAGTCACTCAGCCCGAGCCCCGTGGCGCGCCTTGCGTTGCGCATCACATTCGAAAAGAGATCGATCATCGAATTTGTGCCCACAAACACGACCGGTATGCCAATGCAGTTGATGAGGTTCACAAAGAAGTTCAGCATGTTTTCCTTGCCACCGGTCTTCGCCACACGCAGATGCTGAAGTTCGTCGATGATCAGCACACCGACGAAATGAGTGCTCGCGATCTGTTCAATCTGGTGAACAAGCGGGACGATCCCGCGTATTGACCTGTAGCGTTTGGCATAGCGCTCATCTCCGATCGCTCGGTCAATGGCGCGAAAGAAAGCGTGGCATAACCCTGTGAGCGAACCGTCGAACGGACATTCGATCTTCAGCCAGGGGATCTGCACCTGAACAAGCTCGCGACCTCTGTAATGCTGGTGACGAATAGCCTGCGGATAGAGCCGAAGAATGGATTCCAGAGCCGTCGATTTGCCGATCCCGCTCAGTCCCACAACGCTCAGTGTGGATGCAGTGGATCGGAAACCACTTTCTGAGGTTTGGCCAAGGGCAAGCGCATACATGTGCCGCCACGTCGAGTGCGCAAGTGGATTGCGACCGACGTATCCGCTACGAATCAGCGAGGACAGCGCAGATTCGAGTTCCAGGTGGATCGGCAGCGGTTGAACCAGCTGCAGCAACCGGTCGATGCAGTGCAGCCGAACTTCCTTCGACAGTCCAACCTCACTCCCCGGTTCTTCCGGGAACAGTGCCAGGGCTGCTGCGGCATCCGCCTCGGTGCGGATTGACGGCAATGCTTCGATGAGCGGATTACCCTGATACTGTGCGATGGGCGACTCGACATATCCAGCGGCAACGAGGCGAGCAGGTGTCGTCATGTCCGATTGCTCCTGTTACGCAGTCGCCCGAGCAGATCCAGCACTTCCGCGCCGCGTTCGCCAGCGTAGGTATCGACAACGCCTTGCGTAGCCACGGCAGGCGCGGGGCTGACTGCCGGTCTCTTACCATCCACCGGCGATATGTCGCTCGCTCGTCGACGCTCGGCAGCTTTTTCGAACGTCCGATGCATCCTGATATCGCCTACCTGGCGGCTATCCGGGAGGGGCGTGGCTGGTTTCGCCGCGCGTTTGTCGATGCGAGCCTGTTCCACGGTTGCGTCGATATGCGCATCCAGGCGGACCCGATCGTTGAGCGTGGCATACGCGTTTTCGGTTGCTGGCTTGCCGGTCATGCCAAGCATGTCGAGAACTTCCTCCAGACGGCGCCGGGCGACCCGCTCCTCTGATGCGAGCAGGTCGCAGCGCACGAAGCAGCGTTGTGGGTCCTGAAGCCACACGTGAGTCGTGTCGTTCGGGTCGTACCAGACCGGTACACTGCGGCGTCCGCTCCGGCGTGCTGTGGCGAACCAGTTCTGCTCAATAGCGAGGGTGCACGAGTAATACATACCCTTGAAGCAGATGCCACCACGCTGGATCGACGCATTGTCGCGTGGCAGCAGGTGCAGGTAAACGAGGTCCTGCGGCTGCGTATTCGGTGTGGAGAGTCCGTGGTCCATGCCCCATCTCCAGAGATTGACCGGTGATGGCTCCAGCTCCGAGGGGATCATGTCGGCCGTCAGCCGTTCAGGTCTGCGGCTGTGATGGTTGTAATGCAGCACGCTGCGAATCATGATGCGGGTGAACTCCTCGAGGTCGAGAATCGCATCGAGGCGGTAATCCCGCTCACCGCGTTCGGCGATTCGCTGCCTGACCGCGCCTGGAATCCAGTGAATCTGCGCAGTCTTGTTCAGCAGACGGAACCGGCTTTCCACGATCGATTTCCAGTCTGGCCGGAACGGCGGCGCGATCGCAATGTCGATCCCAAGACCCGATACGATACCCTCAGCCGCCTGCCCAAGCATTTCACCGCGGTCTGCCATCAGTTCATGGGGAAGATGGTGCGACGGCCACGCCGACGGCTCGATATCAATGCCATATGTACTGCAGAATGCCACCTTGTCGGAAAACGCGTTGAACAGTGCGTGCCGTGCCCCGTTCCAGCTCGGTCCTTCCAGTCCGACGAAGGTTCCCACGATCATTGTCGAGAAAACGTCGATCACTACGTAGACGACGGGGCGTCCGATGACCCAATTCCGGTTGTATCGGCTGACCAGATAGATGTCCGCAATGGTCGCGTCGATTTCGAAGCGGTGCCCCGGCCCGTAGACGCCGTCGTTGGACCGCCCGGTCAATCCGCGATGATCCTTTTGCCAGCGCCTCTCGCCCATGCGTGACCGGTGAACCACCAGATCATCAAATGCCTTTTTCCCCCAGTAGCTGAACTGCCTTTGGCTGGGCAACTGATGAAGGGGCTTGAGCGTGAGGTCGTCCGTCGACGCGCCGGGCATGACGTGCTCTTCAACGTAGAACCGTCGCAGGGTCCGGTGATAAGCATCCACCACCGACGCGACTTCGTTGTTCCGGTAGAGGGAGTATCCGATCCGGATGAAGCCTTTGTCGTCCTCACCAAGTATTTTTCCACAGCGCCCGTCGCCGGCAACTGCATATACAGGAGGCCGCCCGGGACGTTTGCCGGGCGCGAATACGCGATCTTTGCCGGGGCCACCGGCGTTCCCATAGTTGGGCAACAGCGCGTTGCGGATCTGACCGAACATCCAATACCGGTAGAGCAAGCGGTAGAGCGTCTTGCGCTGTGTTTCTGTCGCTGTGGCATGTCGCGCGACGAGCGGGCCCATTGCTCCTTCGGCGAATATTTCGCCTGGCACGCCGGTCTCGACCAGACCGGCAATACGCTTCCAGTTGCGATCACGTGAGTCCCGGTCGGACGGCGAGATATCTTCTTCAACCTGGAGCATGTACGCAGGCAATCGGAACTGGGTACATCGTGCGTCGCCGCGTTCAAGCCATGTGCGAATCTCTTCGCCCGAGATGACCCACGGTTTGCGGGGTGTGGGCACAATGGAAATTAGTGTGGCCGGTGCAGCAGGGCCGCCGATCCAGAGAATGCGCGCCAGTCCTTCGAACGGCAGGCTATCGGACAGAGCTTCAATAACCGTATTGAGCAGCGTCGTGGTGTCGTCCATGTCACGCTGCCCTCTTATGGTGAAGCAGACCGTCTGACGCGATTTGTATCCGCGGCGCGGGTGATGTTACTTTCATGGGCGTTTCGAGATCGACGAGAAGCACCTTGTGCCAGACCAAATGTCTGAACAGACTGACGGCATCTGGATAAGGCATGCGCAGCCGATAACTCACGGTGCGAAGCAGCGACAAAAGTGTCCGGTCGTGCGTGCCGGCGTCTGCAATACCCCCGACAAAACTGGCCTGCAGGGTGTCGTCGCGCAATTCCCGTGCAATTTCTGCGCAACCGCGAAGCCAGATAAGATTGCTGGCCATCACGTCGCTCATGCTTGTCTCGGTGACGAGCTTCCAGTCGACGCCGCGCTGCGCCCAGAAAGCTTTTTCGAGTTCGAGCTTTTCGAGTGTGCGAGCAAGCCGGTTGCTGGGTGCCAGCTCGTCCGCATATTTGACGGTCCGGGCGAATTCGCTAACTGTGCCGTCATCTGATTTCACGGTGACGACGAAATCGGTCGTCATCACGAAAGGCATGGTTGTCCCCGCATAAAGCGGATAGCGGATGCCCCGTCGTCTGGCGATATCCTGAACCGACTCAACCGGAAGAATCGGGAACTGCTCGCGAATGTCGATGACGCGCTCTGAAAACTCAAGCGCTACAAGATAGCGATACTCAAGATCAGAGAGCACGTGGTGAATGCGCCCAGCCTTGAGTCCATGAACCTTTCGCGAACGTCCGCGGGACGGTACGTCCTGGACGCGAAGCCACGGTTTGTAGTCAACACCGACGCCCTGCCCAAAGCCTTGGGCCACATACCGCTCGATGTCCTGCTGTGTTCTGAAACGCCGCGCCCGCATGCCTGCCCCGTAGAATGAGAGGGCAGGAGGATACCGGGATGCAACCGGTTTGTGTCAATCTTTATTGTCTTGTGTCTAACTATTTTGTCTCGTGTCGAACTCTATTGTTTGCTCACAAGTTGTCCACGTACAGACAAAGCGTTTGATGAGACATAAAATTTTCCGTTATGTTTGCCGCAGCCGGTAAGTTAGCCGTGCCTCAAGTGAGGTCTGGAGAAATTTTCCAACGTTTGTATGGCGGTGAGTATTTGCTTTGTCAATTCGTTATCGGATGAGGTGCGAGTTCCGAAGACCTCAGATCTGACCTTGCTCGAAAATTGACGGTCAACACGAAAATTTTCACCTTCACTTACACAGTTGTCCATATAGCTTTCGATCGCCGCATACAGGATCGATACGCATCGCGACAGCAGTTGTGTCGCTTCGCGCGCCTCGGAGCCCCAAATTGCTTCCGCTTCAAGACTACGAGTATCGAACTCTTTCAAAGCGGTCGCGACATGCGACCAGCGATTCTTGAAAACATGGTTCCAAGCGTTCACTTCGTCTTTCGTCGATGGATTGACGCCGGCTTGCTTGTACCCTGCGGGGAATTCAGCTGCGACCACGAGCGGAGCCCTGCAGTTGAAAAGAGCCTCACGAAGCGAATACGATGCGCGCATTAGCGCTAGTGCAGCCTCGAACTTTGTCCTTCCACCAAGCTCGCGGAGCCAGTTATTGAGTCCTTTCCGTGCAACTAGTGCCGTGACGATGCCTGCCACCCCGAGCAAAACATCTTTTCCCATGCCCACGACTAGACCGATCTCAGCTAGTCCCATGGCAACTCCCACGCAGTCTCATTCTTTGTTTTCCTTGATCCCTGATCAGTTGGGTACTGTGCATTTCCCCGTTAGCAGCCACATTCCGGTTCGGTCCTCAGCGAGATAGCGATGCCCGCGCTTGATGATCGTTGGCGACCCAAGGATCTTGCATCCAGCTGCTTGCGGCTCGCCCTTCGTCGTTATTTGATATTCGACGTCTCCGAGCGCAACGTGCATCGGATCTTCGGCAACGTCTTCCTTGGTCAGTTTGTGAATAACGATGCTCTCCACGCTCATATTACCGGCGGCGAGTCTGCTCCCTAAGTCGCCTTCATAGGCAGGGATGGAGTGCACAATCTTGCTTATCCCTATTGGGTCATTCACGCCCGAGAAGCTCTGTGCTTCAGCGCCCGACACCACCGAGAGCAGTGTCAGAATAAGCGCATGGTGTCTTGTCGTTAGTAACTTGTTCATTGACTTCCCTACGCACCTGTTTTCCTAGTCGCGTGGCGGTTCGCCATCGATTTCGAGCTTTGCCAATGTGGCCAAGCGGCTCAGATAGGCATTCATATGAGCTGTGCTGTCCGTGGGTACGCAACCGTCGTTGTAGAGGAAGATCGTGTCGACGTTGGTATCGCCTTTGTATGAGATCTTCGCGGCACGAGCCGCTGTTAGCCCCTTGATTTTCACCAAAGTGGGGTGATCGGCGTACGTGACAAACGCATTCGTCCAAAAACCGACTGGCTTGTATTCACGATTCAAAACTGCGTATCGGCCATCCTCTTGGCGCTTCACGCAGTACGGCAGAAAGGTCGAGCGGACATCTTTCAGTGGCATGGCATCCTCGTTTTCTCGTTATGCCTGGCGTGACCGGCTGGTTTCCGTTTTCCGTTATGGCTATTTTCCCAGAATCTTCCTATCGACAAACCGGTGGTTCCGAGGCGCGCGCGTTGGCTTGAGCAGCGGTCATCGTGCGATACATGTCGACCCGCTGCACAGAAATTTTGTACCGCTCCTCCGCGAGGTTGTACGCATCGATTTCTTTTCCACATCCCATACCAAACGTGGAGTTCTTTTGGCATTCTTCTACGGCATCGAGAGCCGTTCGCTGGTCGCCACTAGCTTGCTCAAGATCTTGGCCCAACTGAGCCATATCCATATTCTGAGTCAACGCTGCGATTCGAGTCTCCGTAGCCGCATGTTGCTGCGCCGAGACGCAGCCAACGCTCGTTTGCGCGTACACGGGAGTCAACACGAGGAGTACAGCCAGTCCATTCCATCTCGAAGGCGAGCGCACGCGATTCTCCTTGTTTCCGCCGTCAGATAGTCTCAGCGTACATCCGTCCGTCGAGGCAACCAAACTCCACCTTTGCCGGGAACGGTCGAATACCTTGCTGCGCTAAAGCGACGCAGCTGAAAGCCCAATCTGCTAGTTCGAGCGGAAGACGACACAACGTCCGTTCGTTTGCGCAATCTGCGGTGATCGTGGGTAACGCGCACTTTCCAGGGCCGATGGATGGCGCGTCAACCTTTGCCGCATCACAGTCGGCCACGTCGACATAGAGGAAGCCGACCTTATAGACGGTGAACACCGATCCGGTTTCTGATGCCACTGAGATTGCCGGAACGCCTATCTCGGGAAGGGCCAGCCACTCGGCCACTGACGTCACCTTTCTCTCGCTCATCGTGTACCTCTCCTTCAAATCAATTTTCCTATGTCAAAAGCGCAGCAATATCTTTGTCGCAGGAGAACTTGATTGCCAAGAGCATTTCTTGCGCTGAGGTCAGTCGTTGGATCCTCGTTTCGAACCTCCACGTCGAGCGATCCAATATTGGATCGCTCGGCACAACGCCAGCCATTCGGTGAAAATCTAGCGCATCAATGATGCGGCTCCAAGCGTCGACCGTCGTACAGGGGTAGGTGAAGCGCAGCATCGTGTTTTCCGTTCTGTTAGCTCGACGCCACTCTGAGGACCCTTACCTCGGCCACACGCACAATGAATTCGATGCGCCCGGTGCGATGCGAAGCCAGGACTCAGTTGTCGGTAGTCTCGTAGTTGACATACATCGATTGAATGCCCACGCGCCCCGGTCCAGTAAATCTGTTCACGATGAAATTCATTCCAGCCCCGAATAACCCGCTTGTGAGTCGATCGACCACTGTTTCCATTTTGACACCTGGCGTCTTATACAGCCAACCACCCGATTTCCGTCTGACCCATCGTACCTTTCGTGCGCGAGTGCACGTGGCGCAGTTCATTGGCGGAAGCAATCCCAAGTTCATCTCTTAAGCTCATAGTTCGCTTTCTCCTGTTCAAGCTGCTTTGCGGCGTTTTCCTACTTGTCCGTCACGCCGCCTCTATGTGACACCGCCAGATTTGCGCGGATTTAGACCGCCATCTACACCAAGCGGATCGTCGGCTGCCCGAGAGCGTTCGCGAAATGACGCCCCGGCGGCCGTGCGGCTCAACATGTCGCCGGCGGCGACGAACGCCACACTCAAACGCGCATGCTGCTCGACGATTCGCTGCTCGTGCGCAGCCGCTACAAGATGGTGCCGACCAAATTCGACGCGTGCACGTCGGTGCGCACCTACCGGATTGGCTGCCCCGACTGCCTGAACGTGCTTCGTGCCGAAGCGCGTAGCTCTGTCGTAGCTCATCAGGTTGAATCTTCATCAAAGTAATCGCTGTCTACTTTCGGCACCTTGACTGTCCGCACCGAGACGCCAAGCTCGTAGTCGATCATGAGTTCCGCCAACCTCACTCCATCGACGAGCACCACGCGCTCCACCGACTTGGCAAACTCAATCGCTTGCGAGGTATACGCGGACGTCGTGATGAACACACCCTTATTCGCCCGCTGTCCCGCGAGTGCGCCGTAAAACGCTTGCACTTCCGGTCGGCCAACAGTTTGCTGCCAACGTTTGGCCTGGACATACACCTTCTCAAGACCGAGCCTGTCGAGAGAAATAACCCCGTCAATTCCACCATCGCCGGAACCGCCAACGCGTTGCAGATCTGCCCGACTCGCTCCGTAGCCCATACGGTGAAGCAGATCGAGGACGATGGTTTCGAAGTAGGATGGCGATACGGTAGCAAGCGTTTCAAGAAGCTCAGCGGCGACCGCTTGACGTAGCTCCAATACCGCTTCGGCCAAACGGTCATCCGGACTCGCCACGGTTGGCGAAGCGGACGCAGGGGCGATTGCCACAGTCGATGCAAATGAAGCACCGTTTGGAGTCGGCCTTAGCCGGACGTCTGTAAACGCAAGGGCAAGTTTCTCGACGTCGCTTGAGGACAGGGGCGCAGGGTGTGACCGCGCGTACGCCAGACCTTCAGCGGTGAGCTGCCAATATCCGCGGCGTGGACTGCTGGATAGCCCCGCGCGCTTCAACCTGTCGTGTGCCCAGCCAGCGCGATTCTTGTAGATTGGCTGCGAACTGCTTGCCAACAACTCCTGGCGATCTGCGTCGGAGATCTGCAGCGCTTGCGCTGCGGCTTCGTACGCTTCGCGAGCGGGAGCTCCGGTAGGCCGAGCTTCAAGATAGCGAAGGATCGGTTCGATGAATTGATCGTAGCTCGGAATGGTCATTTCTGTGGTGGGTCGCTGCACTTTCCGTATCGATATTCAAGACGCTCAGACGCATAGGCTCATTTGAACGGCGATGGTGTTGCCGCGCTGCTACGAGTGTCCGCTCGCATTGTTGACCATTTCGCGCAGGTCATCAATCGGAAGGACTTCGGAGCCCCGATGCAACATCGCGTGACAATTCGGACACACGGGACGGAGATCGCGAATCGGATCGATCGCGTAGCGCTCCCCAATGCTTGAGAGCGGGACCACATGATGCACGTGAATATATCCCCTTCCCAGCGGCCCATAAACCACGGCAAAATCGAAGCCACATACACTACATTTCGTTCCGTAATGGTCAATGCAGGCTTTGCGTGCTCGAGGGTCACGCTCATACGCGTTGACGTTGACGGTGCGACTCGCGCCTTCAAAATACAGAGCGGGAGTCAGGATTTCGTCCGGTGTCATCGCCGGTGCCTGACCATGAGCTTGGAGGTGCGCACTCCAAAGGCCTTCTAGCTGCAATGCTGCCGTTGGTTCGATCGAGATGCCGGACGATTGCGTCCGCCAGTTGACGGCGGCCAATGGGCCATTTTGAAGTTGATCCAGCGGCAAAATCTCATTTTTCGTTGGATCGAGCAATGTGTCGAAGCGGACATAAACGTAGAGCGCTTTGTCCTCGCGAGCTACATCCCAATGCGCGTCGGCATGAGGGGATGACTTCGCCTGACCTGAGGCGACGATGCCACGCGGTTCCACTCCCTGGCGCAGAAGGAAGAGACGATCTCCCGGTTTTATGCGCCGTGTATGTCCGCAACTCCATCGATCTTCGAAGAACCCATGCGCCTTAAGGATCGCAAGGTCGCTGGCTAGGTCCCAGTTCCATCGCTTTGGGTTCCAGGTGAGGAGGTAAGTGTTCATCTCCCAATGTGCTCCGTATCGATTGGTTGATGCAATCGGAATACCTCACGAAGCTGCTCGCTTTATCCGCAGCACTCTGTTTTCCTTGGGCTCAGCCCTTGTCCGTGATCGCATAGTAGAGGTGCCACCACCAAGCGGTCCGAGTCTCCACCGTGCATTTACTCAAAGCGCTCGGATTTTGTGCACCAATCGCCGCAACAGTCTCGCGCATGTTCGGACACATCCCGAGCCACAGTGCATACCGCTCGTTTTCAACCCGTACCAGCGCTTTGCCGAGCACGAAAGCCACGGCAAGGAGAAGGACAATGAATAGAGTGCGCACGGATGTTTTCCGACTCAATGATGTTTGTGTACGGGCCGCCGGTGGGCAGTTGTAAGCAGGACGTTGTCGCCGGCCGCGGCGTCAAGCGATGACACCGAGGCATCAGCCACGACCACGTGGACTTGCTGCGCAAATGCTTCCTCAAACCGCTTCCGGGCGTGTGCAAGGCACTCAGCCTCCGTGCCTTCGCCGGCCGCCGCCGCAGCCCGAGCCGATGCCTTCGCCGCGAGACCGAACACGGCGACGGCTTCGTCCCATGTCAGGCCGGTCGAGATTGCCTCTTCGACGAATCGTTCGACCGGTTCGCTTGCTTTCGTTCGTAGGGTGCCCATGAATTCTTCCTTGCCTCCTTTAGAGCAAGTCATCTGCTCGCTGCTGCGCACATCCCAGTCACGTGAACCTCGCACGGTTGCTCCAGCGACGGGCGAAGGCGCGTGCACGCTCGGAACATGTGGAGATGGAGCGGCCGTTCGCTGATACTCACGTCCCCATTCGGCCTCAGGACGACAGCAGAGAACAGTACGCCGGGCCCGATCCGTATGCAATCGTCCATGATGTTCTTCTTTGATTCCCAAGTTGACGCGCGGCTATGTGGCGGTTTCCCCGTTGTCCCAGACGTGTCACCTGCGTACCGATTCCACTAGCCGCGCTGACACGTGCTGCGAGCTCGTCTCACGTCATCCGCAACTGCTTCATCGCGAAACGCAAGAAGTCCCGCCGGGCACGGTCCGAAGACCGCTTTGGTGCCTCTGTCTAACCCTTCTTTATCGGCATCTCTGTCCAAACCTGTATATCCGAACGAGGAGCTCGACCAAAATTTATGCGAAATGCATTTAATCGCGCAGGTTGACTGCAGCGACGGCTTCACGGAGCTCTCGCTGCGATACATCCAGATATGGCGCAATGTGATCGAGGTGCGAATGCCCAAAGAGGATCTGAACAGTCTCGAGCGAGTGCCCCTGGGCGACAAGGCGGCTCGCAAATGTCCTCCCCCACGACTGTCTGCTGTATCCGGCACGGAGGGCTGCGGCGCGGTACAGACTCGTCACGTAGCTCTGCAGGCTGTCGGCGGCCGGTTACTCGACAGCTTCGCCTTCGAAATTGACGCGGCGCTTCAAATTCAGTTCGAACGGCCCCCCTTCTGCGTGAGGATGAGTCGTGTGTGAGGCATGAGCCCGCGATACTCGCACTTGTCCAGCAAGACGCCATTAGCACGTATATACCCCCTCAGGCGGCTGAGAGTCTTTTTCCCGACATTCGAGCTTCAAAGCCACGAATGTCCGCTATCACTTCTCGTGGATGCGTAGTCTGGACCCGTTGCAGTCTTTCCGGAAATCTGGCTAACGGCCGCTCAGCAGCGGTTGCTGCCATTGACGGGCACGCCGTGAATTCACGGCTTCCCCCGCATCGCCGTCTCACACTGTTTGTCGCCCCGAGCGTGTAACATTCTGCCACACACGTTCCGCAAAGAAGATTCATGAGGCTGCAGGCCTTCTAACGACTGTAGGCGTCGCCGCGGGTAAAAACAGGGGGACAAGTGGCAACGAAAACCGACAAATACGCTGCCGGCGAGCAGGGGCTGGGTTACGTCTACCAGATTCGCTTCGCGCTCGCCCATCTGATGAAGCAGGACGAGGGGCAGTCGCTGCTTATTGAGGCGGACGACGATGTCGAGCTCCGAGACATCGAAGGCCGAAAGACACTCATCTCGCTGAAACACAAGCAGGCCGGCGAAACTGTTGGAACGCTATCGACCGATTTCTGGAAGTCAGTTCGAATCTGGCTCGATCGCTACGTCAGAGACGGCAAGCTCGCTTGCGAGCATTCGTATTGCATGGCGACAACCGCACGCGTCGGTCCAAGCTCGATGCTGAAGTACTTCCAAGAAGGCTCTGCACCGAAGCCGGCAGACTTTGCAATGCAGTTGATTGCTGAACTCAAGGGTTCGAAGGCCGACCTCAGTGCTGAGGTGAACGCTACCCTCGCTTCGTTGTCTGGTGATGAGCAACGCGACTTCTTTGAACGCATCGTGATCGCTGACAGCTCTTTGCGCATCAAGGAGCTGGACTCCGCTTTCGAGCCTCTCATGCGGTCCGTTGCCCAAAAATTCCGCGTGGATGTGCGGGAGCGGATGGAGGGCTGGTGGCTGAACCAGGCCATCGAAGTCATTCAGGGCGACCGCGAGCCCATCACAGGTGCAGAGGTGTGGGCGAAGTTCGCCAGCATCAACAGCGAGTACTACGATGAACGCCTGCCCATTACCTTCGACGATGAGTACCCGCCCGAGGGCATAGACCCGTTGAAGGACCCGCGCCAGTTCGTCCAGCAGTTGCGTGCCATCGGCATGCCGACGGACAGTCTCGAGTTGGCCATTCTCGACTTCTACCGGGCGTTCTCCCAGCGTGCGCATTGGGCTAGGGTGAACGTGCTGTTCGGGGGAGAGATGAAGAAATTTGAACGCCGCCTCGTTGAGGAGTGGAAGCGTGCCAAGGCATGGGTCAAGGTTAGCGAAACGGACAACGAAGAACAGCTTCAAGAGGCCGGCAGGCGACTGTATGACTGGGCAGAGAACCAGTCGAGGGGCCTTCAGATTCGGAGGCAGGTCACCGAGGACTTCATACGTCGTGGGAGCTTCCACATTCTGGCGGACGAGAAGCCCGATCCGCGAGTCCACTGGCATCCCAAGTTCCTCGAGAACCTAAAGGCCACCTTGAAGGTGCCAGCATGATTGATTGGTCCACACGCCCATTTGAAGAGCGAAACCTCTTCAATCCAGCTTTCTGCGCGCTGATCCTTGCCGCAGCAATTCGCGAGTACGAGCGGGTCGCCGGAAGACCGATGCCTTATTCGCTGACGCTCCTCGTACTGCCGCTGTGCCTGCATCAGGCAGCACGCGACGAAATTCTCGGCAGCAAGAAGCTCTCGGTATTGCGAATCGTCGCGCTCCAGCCTGACCTCCTGGTCGACTTCGCTGAGCGGGCTAGGTCACTCGTTCAGTACGCCACCGAAGCCTTCGCTTTACTCGCCAGCAAGGGCTGTATAGAGGTTTCCGACGACGGAGGCATCCACCTTATCCCTAGAAGAGTCTCCCCTCAGGCACTTAGCACCGACGACGCCGAGATGTGCCGCAACGCAGCCACGGCCTTAGGGCGAGACTTCGCCAAGATCAATGACCGCGTGACGATCTACGCAAGCTTGTCCATCCGACCATGAAGATTGCGTCAATCCACATCTACAGCCACGACGGACGTAGGCGCGACCTCACCTTGAAACCCGAGGGGCTAAATATCATCACAGGCCTGGCTTCGACAGGCAAGTCGTCGCTATCGGACATCGTCGAATACTGCATGGGCGAAGACAATTGCAAGATCGCGGAAGGGTTCATCCGCGAGAGGGTGTCGTGGTTCGCGGTGACGTTCCAATTTTTGCACGAACAGGTGTTCGTCGCCAAGCCCAACCCGAAACCAGGGAAGGTCCAGTGCTCGCTGGCAATGGTCTTGCGCGGCAGAGAGATTCGAACGCCCGACTTCGAAGCGCTAATGCACAACGGGGGTGACGAGCTTGTCCACGAGGTTCTATCGTCCCTTCTGGGTATTCCGGAAGCCAAGACGCCGGTGCCAGAGCGGAGCAGCCGCACGGGCTACTCAATCAACGTAAAACACACGACTTTCTACTTGTTCCAAAAGCAGGGACTGGTTGCTAGCAAAGAGCTGTTGTTTTACCGGCAGGCGGAAGAGCACCTTCCTCAAGCCATTCGCGACACCTTCGCAGTGCTGTTCCGCATCTCCAATGTGGGCGACATGGAGGCTGAGGCTAACCGGCGCGCCACGCAACGCGAGTTGAAGATTGCACAAAGGGAGCTACGCGTTGCTCAGGAGACGGAAGATACTCTGGACACGCGAGGCCTCGGGCTGCTAGCTGAGGCACGGGCGGCTGGCATCCCGTTCAGCAACTCCGCTGCCAACAATGCGTGGAGTGAACTGGCGGCTTCGCTCCGGGAGGTGTTGGCATGGCGACCCGGACAGATTCCCCTTCTAGCAGACAGCGAGATGGCCAAGCTGCAGGCCCGTCGTTCGAGACTGCGCGCGGAACGACGGCAGGTTCAGGACCAAATCGCTGCCGTGCAGCGGTACGTCAAGGGTGCCTCAGACTTTCAGACCGAGGTGCAAGAGCAGCGTTCGCGCCTGGAATCCATCAACGCCCTGCCGCGTTCCCCTAGCGGCGCATGGCAGTGGCCCTTCCTCAGCGAAGCCGACGCACGCATGGACGGGATCGCCCAAGCCTTGCTGGAGGAACTGTCCAGCTTGGATAGGGATCTCGAGAACGTCGGTGGGGCGCGTCCCCGGCTAGACGAGCACTTGGCCGGACTCACCGACAAGGCTAGTCGCCTGAGGGAAGAGATTTACGGGATCGAGGTCGACCTCAACGCTGCTGTGCTTGCCGAAGAGAAGGCTGCCGCTCAAGAAGACGCTAACACCCAGGCTGCCAAGATCCAAGGGCGCGTCAGCTTCTATCTGGAGAGTCTCACGCCCAGCAACACGATCAGCACGCTCAAGCTCAAGGTCGAACGGCTGCAGGCGAAGTTGAATCAACTCACTCAACAGAGCGGCTCCGACGACGCGGACGCACGGATGGAATCAGTCATCACGCACATCTCGGCGGCGATGAGCGCGCTTGTGCGCGAGTTCAAAGCCTACTTCTCGGAGTTTCCGTTCAGGCTGGATATGCGCAATCTCACCGTGCTGGTTCAGCGGCCCGGCAACCCCGTTCCCATGATTCGCACCGGTGGCGGCGCGAACTGGCTGGCGTATCACATCTCCGCTTTGCTTGCACTGCACCAGTACGCTTGGGAGAACAACGTGCCGATCCCTCGGTTTCTCATGCTGGACCAGCCGACGCAGGTGTACTTCCCATCGCAGACTGCCTACGAGTCGGTCGCGGGCGATGCCAAGCGAGTGCGAACCGTTGATGTCGACCTAGCTGCAGCCAAGCGGCTCTTCGAGACGCTGTTGAACTACACCAAGGTACTCGTACCCGGCTTCCAGCTCATCGTGACGGAACACGCCAACTTCGCTGAGGACTGGTTCCAGGAGGCGCTCATCGAAGAGCCGTGGATGGATCCGCCGGCGTTGGTGCCAAAAGACTGGCCAAGCTGGGGTTCGTAACGTCTCGGTGTCTATCTTCGCGCGAATGGGCAGGAACACGGTCACGGAGTACGGTCCAGTTCAAATGGAGAATGGCAATCTTGTAACTAGTTTGGTGAAGTACCTGCACCAGCTGCCTGTCGCATTCACGGTACTTTGCCAGTCTCACATCACTAATCGTCCGTTTCGTCTTGCTATGAACCAAAACGCAGAACCGCTTTGCCTAGACTATTTTTCCACCGGCGTACCTAGCGGGCTATCTTTCGAGATGGCGCTCGATGAGCTCGCCAAAGCATGCGATCGTTCAGCGAGAGGTCTAAGTCGTGTGAACGAGATCTGTTTTATCGGATTGGTTTCATATTTTGAAGCGTTTTGCAAGGACCACTTTGCATCGATCATCAATATAGAGCCGACGCTCCTGAAAGGTCTTCGGAAAAGTGGGCACGACACATCGATCGATCCAGAGAGACTACTTAATTTTCGTGATGATTGGATTGTCAAACTAGGATTTTTGGTCTCTGAGAAGTACGACTTTGGCACAGCACAAAAGATCAATGCGCTGTTCATGGCGCTGCTTAAAATCAGCCCATTTTCGAAAGACGAAGCAAAAGAATATGAAGAAATTTTGAGAGACAGAAATTTGCTGGTTCATCACGGCGGCACAATCACTCTAGCTTATGCCAATCAAACCAGTGCACTCGAAAACAAATCGTATACGCCATACTATGATTCGCTAGTGGTGACAGCAGACTATTTCGATCAACGACTCAAGTTCATCCGCGACATTGCAGCGAAATTGCGCAGAGCAACACATTCTGCGCTCAATTCATATATCCACCAGTCGGGTGAGCAATATAGCGAGGAGCGCAAAAAAGCGCTAGACGCATTCCTCTGGCGGTATGAGGACGAGCCGGATCCTGATGAGCCCATTATTGATGGCGCCGACGCGCACCAACTCTAGGATCATTGGGCGCTTGCAAGGGGTGTTGCTTTTGTCGTTAATGCGCAGGATTCGCCTGTTCGCGATACGAATCTTGACAGTACCCCCAGACTGTCAGCATTCCCGCCGACTCATCGCGGCCGCCATATCGCCGTTGGTCTAATCGCGGTAGGGATACCCATTACTGTGCACCCTCCGCACCGATCGCGGCGTGCGATTCGTTCTCAGCGGGAGCGGCGGCACAGCAATGCGGCGGCTGCCCGACCCGGTGTGCGAGCTGCGCGAGCGGCGCGGACTGACGGTCTGGCTCGTCTTTAAAGTTAGATACCCAACAACCTAATCCGACGGTCATAGTTCATCCGGGTGAGTACCTTTTTCATTGCCTTCACCTCTCTCTCGTCGATCTTTCGAATATCCAGCTCATAATTCCGAAGACTGGTTGTCAAACGCACTACGGCCGATTTTCTGTCAAGGTGCAGTGCTTCCAGCAATTCCTCATCGTCTTCCACGTACCGTTCAAACGAAACGCTCACTCCTCGCTCCCAATCGCCCAGCAGGTGTTCGTATTTCGGCGTGCGCAGAAGGGTGAGGCTTTCGATCTCGGTTGGATCCGCTGGGTCGATGACCGCAAAGGATACGATCAAGTCATCCCCGTTCTCGGTCGAGATAAACGCGACGGTTTCCATCATCTCCGGTCCATGATTTCGGCAGTCACAACGCACAGTCTTCGCGCCGCGTCGCCGCCTTAGCGACGAGAAGGAGGTCAAGTCCGAGTCTGACTCAAGCGATCCGGCTTCCTTCAGTTCTGACATCCGCAGCAAGGCTGCCTGTCGCTAGCAGAAACACTACAACATCGTGACGGCAATCGATTTTGCAGAGCACTGGGATGGCTTATCAGTGCCCAGAGAAGAAATGGTATCGTCCGCCGGTTTTGACGCCCGGCCCGCGCCCCGTCACGATGGCGCAGACTGAGAAGACACCCGCAGCGACCACCACGTGGCAATTGAAATGGCCTATGGCTGGATTCCCTCGCAAACAATCTTTGACGCTGGCCGTGAATTTCGTAGTCCTTAATCGAGCGAGCTACGATCTTTTTCGAGGCCGGCCCGCAGACGTGCAAGGGGATGGGTATTTCCGACGGCAGGCGGCGTCTGTCAGCGGGCATCGAGGATATCGGCGACCTGATCGCCGACTTCTCGCAGGCGCGGCAGTTGGCGGCTTGGCATTCGCATTTTTGAGATTGCGAACGAGACTGGCGCGCTGGCCTCGCTTGTCCTGCTCCCGGCAGCGCCGTCGCCGACACACGTAACGGCCAGTGCGTGTGCGGGACGTGTCGCTCAGAGGTCACCCTCGTCGATCTCGACAACGAATGGTGTGGCCAAGTCGACCGGACCCGAAGGTTGGTAGTGAACGCCACGCTCCTGCACGATTTCGCGGATGCGCGACGCAATCCTCGCCTGCGCCGGCGGGTTGCTCCTTTCATGGCGATCGATGGCTGCCGGATCGATGACGATGACAAAGGGCGTGTTGCGTCCCGGTGCGTCATCCGGCCCGACCACCTACCATTCGACAACGACATGGTTCGGTATGCTCCCTTCAAGGAATTCAACGTCAGACGGGAATTCCTCCTGGAGCACGAGCCTGATCCATTCGGACTCGTGGGACATGGTGATCTCCGCGATCGGATTCCGGAAATCCTAGGGGCCACGACAAGCATCTGGACGGACGTTCGAACCCGCATCGTTGCCGCGAGCGGCTCACACGGTCCGACGTCTCAGTGAGTTCGCGCGAGCGTACGAAGGAGGATGTGCCCGTTCTCCGTCATGCGAGGCCGCACGACACCGCCCGCAAGCTGCTCCATCGCAACCAGTTGACGTTCGAGCAGTGCGTCAAGTTCGTCGCGGTCGGCAATCTGGTCGGCGGAGTCCTTGACCAGCATCAATGTCGCAAATTCGTGGGGACTGAGCATACCTGCCTCCTGGAAGAATGAGTAGGTGCTGCATCGGATTGCATCGGCCACCGGGCTGCAAGCGGTGCCCGCCCGGCCATGTGCCTGCTTTCTGCAGCGCATTACCGGTCGCGTGTCTGGCTGCGGTATGCAGCGAGGGAGTCCATGGTAAAAGGCTGTTCGGGAGCACGGCAATTCGGGGTGTCCCGCATATTGGGAGATTTTGGCCGTCGGGCACTGCGAGGGACGCGGCAGTGACGAAACGCGTCATAGAAGCGAGCCGGTGAGCCAGGGGCTCTTTCCAGCCATCTACGGCCGAACCGCTCCGGCAATTGGCGACACAAAAATGCGCGTCGAGGCCAACCATCGTACGCGCGAACAGCTACTTGCAGGCATGCGTGCCCCGAGTTAGATCTCCCACCCTTCACTTGCATTGTCAGGCTCAGCCTGGGGGACGCAGCGCAAGCTCAGCGGCAAGAAAGAGGCGCTGTTGATCGCCACCGCCTGCGACAGAGGTACTAGACTGGAAGTCCGCCGGCGCCACGCGCCCGGCGACCCGGCACTGAACTGCGCTAACGCATCAACGGAACGAAACGATGAACAAAGCAAGCACGGGCAAGGACGAACGCAAGATCTCCGAGACGATTCTGGACTTCGGTGAGCCGCTTCTGTCCGAGGCCATTACGGAAGATACGCCGATTGCTGTGGTGCGCGAGATATACAAGCTGGTGGTACTTGTCTGGAACGCGCACGTCGCAGCCACCGCCCGCTGGGGAGACCCCGGTTATCTGCAGATGCTGCAGCAGATGGCCGCCTCGCCGCAGATGCCATCGCAAGCGCGTGTCTGGATCGGCAAGCTCTCGCACCAATGGCGGGAGAAGTTCTCCGACGCCAAATACTGCGTTGGAGAATGGCACGTCAAGATCAAGGATGACGATACCCTGAGCCTTTTCTGCGACGCCCGGGAAGCGCCGCGACGTTAGTCCGTCTTCGCGCGCACTGTTCTCTCCACAGTGGCGACGTCGCCGCCTGCCACGCTCCCCGACGGTACTGTAGTTTGCCCAGTGGTTCGGCAATTGGCTCAGTTTGACATTGGCGGCAACACTGACGCATCAAATGCCAACATCGCCAGATCTATAATGAAAAAATTCAGGATATCAACGATCGCATGGAGCCGTACTTTATGAGTCAAGCCCGCGGGCGATATGCGGGATCCCGCGACAGCGGCCAACGCCAGGCTCGCCAGGAAAAGAAGTCTCAGCCCAACCGGCCGAGACAACCGTATGTGAAGGCGCCTGCCCAGGACTCCGCCCAGACCGCCTCCATTTTCAAGACACGGTCGTTCCAGTTTCTGGTCGATACGGTAGGCGCAGAGAATATCGCCATCGCGCTTGAATCCAGCATGACGCGCGTGGCCGAACTGCTGAAGGGCGAAAGATTCACACCTGAGACCGCCTTTCATATGGAAACCACACTTGGTTTGCCGCAGGGCTTCTTTGACCAGCCCAATCCCGGGCTCGCGACGGAGACCATCGCCCGTCTGAAGTCACCACTCGACTTTATTCAAACCGACGACGGAACAGACGCGGAGTCCGAAGCACTCAAGCCGGCTTCTGTCCTGACCGTCGACCCGCAACCCTCTCTTGAAGACCGTTTGTCCGAGGAAGCGCAAATGCTAAGGAAAGCAACCAGCGGTACGCCCAGGGCCGTGAAGACCAGTCCGGGCGGAGCGGCTGGACAACCCGAAGCCCGTACGCCGCGAAAGGCTTCGCGTTCGAAACACGGCACGTCGCCTGAAACGGCCCAGCAGCAGTCACTGGCACTCAACGATGGCGCCGACGTAGAAAACATCCGGCGCGCGAACCTCCACGTTCTCACGAGTCGCACCGGCTCGAAAGCAAGACTGGGTGTGGTTATGGAGTTGAGTGGCTCCAACATGGCCCACCGGCTACATGGCAAGAAGCGCCTGGACACTGTCGAAGCCAACCGGTTCACGGAACGGCTTGGCTTGCCCGCTGGCTGGCTGGACACCCCGCGCTCCGAAGCCGAGATTCCAGCGTCGGTGTCGCAGATGCTTGCGCCTGCTTCGCGCGCACGCGTGTCCGGTCAACCACACGAACCGGTTGCGGCCGCAACAAATAACGACGTGCCAGTGAAGGCCGCCGGTACGAAGACGCGTGCGCGGCGCACGCGCGCGAGCGATCCAGAAAGCTCAACTGCTTCGGCGGATGTCGCCGCAGAAAAAGAGACGAACGTTGTCGGCCCGCAAGATCATGCGAACGTTTTTCCCGGCGACGTGACCGGTCACCGGCCTGAAGAAGGTCGTGACGGGGCCCCGGCAGCGACACCGGCAACCCCAGAGTCGTTCGCGGCGTCCGCCGTACCGCAGCGAAATCCGGCAGCGCTTGCGCTCGCTTCCGTGACGAGCCTGGACAATCTTCACGGTATTGAGCCGATAGCGGAAGCCTTGATCAAGACGCTGGCAGGCAAGGCACGCACGGGTCGCCTGGACGAACTGAAAGCGCTGGAACTGCTGCAGCAGGCGATCCTGCTATAAGCCGGTAGTAGCGCGCCGGCCCCCCTCGCGCCATGACGCACAAAGCGCATCGCGGTGACCGGGTCCCGGTACGCAAAAAAAAATGCGCCATGTCAGGTCGACTTGCCACCGACCTGCATCGCCGGGCTGACCGGAGAGGTCAATCATCTGACGCTGCCGGGGACGGCGGAGACTGAATTTTTCTCGCGGGTTTTCCTGGGCATACTGAACAGCGTGTGCCAGGCTATCCGCGGCGCGGAGTTCGCCTGCCGTTCAATGGAGTCTGGACATGTGACGGCGGCGGGCAGTTGCCAAAAGCGGATTCTCGTCGGCTTCGGCGTCGCGCATTGCCGCACCGTCATCCGCAATCACAACGTGGACGTCCTGCGCGAAGGCATCTTCGAAGCAGCTGCGCGCGCGTGCAACGCATTCATCTTCCGGCGCATCGCCCGCACTCGCGGCCGCCTGCGCAGCTTTAGCGGCCAGGCCAAATGCGGCGACGATCTCTTCCCACGTCAGTCCGGTCGTCATCGCTTCCTGCACGAGCTTGCCCGCGACAGCACCAATCTTCGCTCTTGGTTCATCGGTCATCTGCTTTTGCTCCCACAATCCTTGTACCGCGCACCTGTGGTATCACGCTTCCTGTTTCCGCGGGTCAGGCCGATGCGTCACAGGCGGCTACAGCTACCAGGACGGCTATTCTAGCGCCTGCTCATCGCTCACTACTCACCGGGTCCGTTGCTCCAATGTCCGCTGAACAGCGGAATCGTTCCCGCGTAGCATTCCTGGAAGGACATCGCGGGCAATGCGGCCCGCGACGCCATTTGACGGGCCGAAGCGCGTTTCAAGGTGAACCAGCCCATCTTTCCCGCGTGTCTTCCAGGTCCTCGACCGAGCCGGTATTGCGCCTCCCATCGTGAACGCCAGTTCGCGGACAGACTCCGGCTCCGCCTGCGCAATCAGCGCGAGGAAGGCACACCTGTTTTATTCCTGACCCGGGCAGCAATGCCCCTCTGCCTGCTCCGACTTTCCAGCAGTTCGTGGGGAGTGTCGCCAACGCAGGAAAGCGGAGGGCGCCGTCAGGCGTTTGCTGGAGTTGCGGCGCGCGGACAGTTAGTCGCGTTTATAGGCGGTTTCGCAACAAGGCAGCATCGAGGCATCGAAAGGCGACCACACAGAAAACGCGACGACCCGCGATACAGGGACAAAGTTTGACGGGTGCTCTTGCGCTGCGGTGAAGCGTCCCAATATGCGAACCCGAAATCCATTCGCCAGCTGTCGAACATGTCAAACAAGAACTACCGTTCCCCGCGTCGTCCGTCTGCCAGTGCGCGTGCAAAATCGCTCTTTCTGCCCATGCCCCGCAAGGAATCCTCGGATCTTGCGCTGCGTGCACGGATTGCGCTCGAGCGTCTGCGCAATGGAGAAGCGGACCGCTCGCTGGTCAATCTCCTGTCGCAGATCATCATCATCACGAGCTTCATCACCCGGGCCGGACACGGGCAGCTCGATATCGCGGACATCGAACGCGTTGAACGTGGCCTCGGAGAGGTACTCAATCAGGCAGACCACACTGGCGTCTGGAATGTGCCTGAATCGTTGACTGACGGTCTCACCGCCGTTGTCAATGAATACGACCGCGCGCTCAGCGTGACCCGAATGGAGATCGTAGTGAGGGCGAGTGATTACCTCGGAAAGCTGGTGGGTAGGGTCGCGCATGACACCCGCACCAACGACAGTCATCTCCAGGTTGCACAATAACGTCGTCAATGCGCCCCGTCGCGCATTCGCACATCAGTCTGCTCATGCGCATTAAAGGCTGTCGATGAACAAGGACGGGCGGACGTGAGAGAGGCTCACGCGAACGTCATACGGTTATTCTGGCATCGGACGGTAACCGGCCCCCATAGACGGGCACCAAAACGCCGGGCTTGCATCACAGGGAAATAGCGTCGCGGGCGGTACAGCCTGCGATGGTCGGCAAAAGCGCGCAAGCGCTTACAACAGAACAACGACAGGTGTATCGCGCGCTACACTGAGTCCATAACCCTGCATAGCCCTGTGCACATTGCATGCGCTCCCGGCAACCACATCTCCGAAAGATAACAGCATGGACATCCGCGTTGCGTACGAACACAGTCTCGCCACGGCGCCGGAGGACCTCATCGTTCAGGTGCCTTCGCAGCTCGTGACCGATATCCCCGCGAACGTGCCGCGCGCGCTGCTGCCGGAGTTCATCGCGAACCTGATCGTCGAACGCTCACCGGCAATCGGAAAGATTCGCAATCTCAGAATTCTCTAGCGGGCTATTTTCAGCGGTGATGCCTGGGTGTCGACAGGCGTTGTGCCCAGCCTCCTGAAAACTCAGAAGAGGCTCTGTTGCCGGATATCGCGCGCGGGAGGCAATGACGGTTTCTGGCGTCGCGCGCCCGTGCGCCGGCGAACAACACGGCGTACATGGGCGATCAGCTCGAAGCTTCCGTTCGCAAAACTGAGCGTGAGCCTGAATTGCGTCAGCCCATCCGGTCCGATACCGGGCTGCACCCGCAGCGACGCACGCATGTCGAGCCGACGGCAACGGTCCACGAGCTGCGCGCGGCTCATCCCCGGCCATGCGAGCGAGATCAGCCGACCCACCGCCGGAGGAATCGACTCGGGTGGACAGTCAACGGGCAACGCGAGAGATACGAGCGCGAATCGGTAAGCCATTGGATTGACGGCGCGCGGCGCTGTGTCCGCACTTCCTCATGTACAAGCATGGCGCCGCTCTCACGTGAGGCGACGCGCGAAGGGACTTGAGTAATCAGTCGTAGCGGGCCGCGAATGCGGCGTAGCCAGCATGTCACTCCGCCAGCTACGACTGGATCGCCCGTTACCGCCGTTGTCCTTTACGCTGCTGCGACTTCAGGCGTGGCAGCAGCCTCAACTGCGGCCGGTGCCTTTCTGGCTGCAACCTTGCGCGGTGCCGAAACCTTTTTCACGGGTGCTGCGGCCTTGCGCCCACGCACACCCTTTGCCGGAGCCGTTGCTGCATCGCCCGCCTTTTTCGTTGCGACTGCCGTCTTCGCCGCCTTTTTAGCCACGACACGTTTTGCGCCCGCCTTCTTCGCAGCAGCCGTCTTCGCAGGCGCTGCCTTGGCGCCGGCAGTCCTGGCCGTTGCCGCAGCTTCAATCAGGAATTTCGAACGGTCCTTGACGTCGCGAATCCAGAGCGGCGCCAGACCACGGCCCGACCACGTCGCGCCCGTTTTCGGATCCGCGTATTTCGGCGCCACGTGATGCACGGCCGCACGCGGGGCTTTTGCTGCCGCCTTTGCCAGCGTCGTCCCAGGTTTGCGACCGCGGCGCTTTGCAACAAAGCCTTCGATGTCAGCGACAGTCAGGCCGTGTTTTTGCATCAGGTCACGGATTTTCGTCAGCCCAACCGACGTCTGTTTTTCAGCGATCGTGGCCGCCTGTTTTTGCAGCTTTGCAATTTTCAAGTTGATTGCGTCCAAAGTAGCCATATTCCAATCCTCCCTGTGAGTTTTTCGACCAGGCGATCCTGAAACTTACCTGGCTTGTTTGCCAGGCACTTCGAAGTTTGGTCTGCCCGGCAGAGCTGACGCCATCGTCAATGGCGGTGATTATGACTTTATCAGTACGCTCGTGCAAACTGAATGCCCAGCGCCCCAGCAGTTCCAGTGTTACTGGACATTAAAACCTGAGTTTGATTCTCCATTTCCCGGACACGTACCCCGCGTTTCGTCGCTCGCGTGACCGATACTCTATTCCGTACACGAACTCATGAGTGAAACACAAGATTACAAACTGTGCGGGAGCTAACCAGGCAGCACCTTCCGGTTGATTTATACTGTCTGAAAAGAAAGCGACCGCCAGTCGCTGCGTTTTCGTGTGCTGTTCCCAACAGAGCGCCGTTCGAGAATACCCTACCCACTTCGCTACCGCAGCATGGCCTGCTGGAGTCGGGTGTTATCCTGGCGGCACGCGGTTTGCAATTACCGGCCCAACAACAGCTTGTTGTGCGGAGAATACCGAATGGATGAAAGAAAGCGCGATAGCATCGTGGCCTATCTGCGCAGACGGATGGCCGAATTTGGAATCAGACCGGAAGACATCGCGACTTCACTTGCGGCAGATCAGGCGCGTTTGCGGGCGGTGCGTTTTCGCGACGCTTCCGGTAATACATGGGATGGCAAGGGCGCTGCGCCGCAATGGATTGTTCAGGCAACCAGCGCCGGGCAGTCTCTTGAGCATTTCGCCATTGATGGAACGCCGAACCGGCACGCAGACAAGGGCACTGGCGCCGACTGGCGCAATGACCCGTTTGCTGGCACCAGACTGGCCACAATCAGGACAGAGGGCATTCCCGCCGCCTGAGGTGATGATCAAGGGTCAGCCAGGATCTGAAGCCAGACCGCCTCTTCCTTGCGCCAGGATCGTGGACGTGCGCGAGTTGCGCCTCGATGCCGATCAGGAATAGTGCTTCCACCATGGGTCAAAAAGCCACGTAGTACGCGACGCGCGCGAGCTGGCCAATGACTGGAAATACACCGACTGGAGCGCGCCTGACGAGCCAATGCGACGGGATCATGGCGAGGGGCAAGACTTCTGGCGCCCCGTCCTTCGCTGGATCTGCCGCACCTGTTTCAGACACGTCCGACTCTGGAGCGCAGCCGGTATCGTCAATCAGTTGCAGCGCGCGATCTGCACCGGCAGGCTCGCGTATGAGCGCGCACGGCGCCGCGACGAAATGATCGTGATATCCGGCTCGTTGATGCTGCTGGCAACCGTGGTGGTTGCAAGGCATGCGCAGAGGATGCGGGCGCCCCTTGACCGCCGGTGGAGCAATGGTGAAGGGATCGGCTACGACGGGTTGTGACGGCGCACTTCGCGTACCTAAATTCTCCGGCGACAGTCCCATGTCGCCGTCAGCCCCGTCAAGACGACTCCGGGCTTGCCGCTAAAAGCGGCTTCAGGAGCCCGGCGTCGCCATGTCGCCTGTCGTTCCGGACGCATCGGTTTTCATCCCGCTCTTCCGCTTGAACCAGTCTCCGAATGACGAGTCATCTAACGCGTATTCCCCGCGGGCCGAACGCCAGACCAGGTCTTTCTTGCGGAGTGCGTCGAGCGCCTTCTGGATGTGAGTCGCGGCGAGAGTCGAGCCCACAATCCGCGAGCAGGCGGTGATGGTCACTTCAGAGAAGGGTTCGAATTGTGGTCCGCCTTCGACAAGCAGGCTGAGCACCGCCTGCTGCGGCCTGCTCAGGTTGTCGTACGCCCTCGAATACTCGTCCCAGATTTCATCCTGCCGTGCGATCGCCCCTCGCGCCAGCCGCTCTCCAAGACTGTGTGCGGCGCCTTCATCCAGGGCGATTTCCGAAATGATTTTCTTCAGGACCTCGGGGCGATGGCCCACCAGCTTGAACGCGTCAAATACGGCATCCGGTTCAAACCGGTTGTCTTCTGCCAGGTGCTGATTGATTCGCCCGGTGTACCAGTCAACGTAGTCGCGACCAAGAAACGGGAAAGGTTGAACAGAACTTCCATAGAACGGCTGCTTCTTCGTGAGCACGAGGTGCAGGAGTTTGTCGCGATGTGAACCCGTGCATACGATGAAAAGTCGCCGGGCACCGTGCGCATCGACGCCGACAGTGTCGCGCGCCGACTTGAGCGAGAACATCAGGTCATCGGCAGAATTGAGTACCTCCTGCGCTTCATCGACGACGAGCATCACCGGCTTGCCGGCTACTTCGGACAGTGTTCTAAGGGCGACCGCGAGTGTCTTGCCGTCGGGTGCGCCGACGTTTCCAAGCCCGAAATCCTCAAGGGTTACGGCCGCGGCACTCATGCCGGACTTCAGGGCAAGTTCGTCGGCAACCCGGCTTTGCTCGATGCGCAGCGCGTTGACCACGGCCGTCGCGACGAGTCGCGTCGGCGGGGTCTGCTGCGACTCCCACAAGTCCACATACACCGGCAGCCATTGCCTCTCGACGGCCTCTGGCATCAGGTCGCGCCGGAGAAAGGTCGTCTTGCCGGTGCGCCGCGGTGCGGCCAGGAACAGGCCCGAACTCGCATCCACAAGTCCGTCGCCCGTCAGTGCGTCGCAGTAGTCTGCGGCCAGCTTCTGTCTGGTGAAATACTGCGACATGGCAATTACCCGAGATTATCCATTGTAGGATAAATTATACCAGTAAAAGATAATTTAGTATAACCCAGAGGACACGCGATCCGACCGGCCTCCCAGCCACAGTCGGCGAGGGATTCTGGCTAGATTCCGCGCGGCGCAATGACGACTCTCAGCGTCTCAAACCGTGTCGCGGTTTTCTCGAGATCCCGTACGAGACCGGCAGGATTCTTGACCCGAAGCTGCGGATCATAGACGAAGCAAACAAGGTGTCGGGCTTCGGGATGTTCTGAATATCGCCTGATGTCAACGAGCAACTCGTCCGCGAGTTTCTTGTCCGTCAGGTTTTCACGCGTCATTTTCGTTTCGACCGCGATGCCCGGGCCGACCAGGACGAAGTCGATGCGACTGTTCTGTGCCGCGACGGACGGAGAAAACTCCTCATCACGGACATCGTCGAAGTCCGCAGCGAGCACGGCCGCAAGGAGGTCCTGGACATCGTACTCGTCGTCAACGGCGATCGTCCGGCGGTTTGCATGACGCCGCGCCAGTCGCCTCGCGACAAGGTGGAAGCGCTGGCAGATCTGCTCAATGCGGGCGACGGCGTTGCTGGCGTTACCCGAACTGGATACGTGTTCAGCCCACGGATAGGCTGCGCCACATTGAGGACAGCGGTTGGGCAACGACCAGTTTGCGACGATGACGCCCGGTGCCCTGGGTTTGCCAGGAATGCGTGCGTTGCAGTGAAGGCAATGACCCAGCAGGGGCTCCCCGCAGATGAGGCATCGTCCGTCCGGGGGAGTTCCGTTGGGGTCGAACTGGTCCGTCCGGACATGGCCGTTACGGCACACATATGTCTGAGTTTCCTGCACCACGGTCATCCGCTGTCGTTACCAGAATCTGGTGATTTTAAAGGACCGTTAATTGCTCTGGCGGGTCATTCACCCCGCGGCCAAACCGTTTCAGAACACGATCAAGCTACCGTCGCTTTCTGGCTCGTGAACGGACGCCATGCGTGGCGACGCACGGATCTGGATGAGCCCCGACGATGTCCCGGGAAGCGCAATTACCGTTAATTATCTGAATGACGATAATTTATACCAAATTCGATAAACAAGGATAGTTCAACAGTTGCCCGCGACCAGCTCACCTGATTGGGGCGCCTCTCCTTAGGCACAAACTTCGCTGCCCGCCCCTTTCCGAGGCGGAATTGTCTCCGCACTGCGCAGACAATTCATCCCGTCCCCGACGCACTCAGCATCGAAATATCTGGGGGAGTGGGTCGTACGTCGACGCCCCGGTGACTTTTCTGGAGAGACCGGTTACGATAACTGTATATTTATACAGTATGTATTGGGGGCACCATGGCGCTGCCGCTACTGAACGTCGAGGCGATACACCCGGATTTGTGGCGAGCCTCACAACTGGCTTCGGCGCACGGCCGCACGGTGACGAGCGGACACGAGGCGCTCGACGCGGAGTTGCCGGGCCACGGCTGGCCGACGGGGGCCCTGACCGAGGTGATCATCCCGCAACCGGGCTGCGGCGAACTGCGTCTGCTTAAAGCTGCACTTGAAGCCGTCGCAACCCGGCCCGTCTTTGTGCTGCAGCCTCCGCATCGGCTGCAGCCGGCAGCGTTCACCTGGTGGGGTGTGGGCGCAGAAAACATCCGCGTGCGATGAGCGAGGCCACAACGGTGCGCGACGTAAACGAGTACGCCATCACGCGAATGCTCTTTCGCGCCTCACCGATCGTATGCAGCACCAGCTGCTCCGCACCGCCATCGGGAGAAAACGCGGATTCGACGGTCGCAGCATGCGCCGGTACGACCATGAGAACGGCGGCCGAAACGAGTGCTGCTGCCGCGGCTGCGATGACAATTTGTTTGTTCATAACGGGGTTCCTATACGGCCAAAGCCCCTCTCCTGTCGGAGCGGGGCCGTTGGCGAAGAGATGAAAAGTGCGTTCAGCAGGACTTGGGATGCTTCGCCGGAAACACCAGCACGCGCCCGTCCTCACAGATGCGGAAGTCGCCCTGTTCGCCCCGGGGGGGCGTGCACGACGATCGTTGGACGGGTAGCCTGCGGCCGTACCGTTGCCGGTGTGCATGCGCCGAGGGACGAGGTGCCCGCTGCCGCGATGAGCAGCATTAAAAAGTTCATCATGGAAGGTTAGAGAGAGAAAAATGAGGAGCCCCCTGCGGGGAAGCTCCCCGCAAGGGTTAAAAGAAAGTCACACCGCCAGGGCTTCGACGTCGATGACGGCATCGGCCTCGAGTACGAGATCGGGCGTCTGCGAGATAAAGAATTCGCGCGCATAGCCTCCCTGACGGAGAACCTCGCGCTTCATCTTCATGAACTGGACTTTCCGCTCAGGATCGAGCGGGCCGTCCGATTCGTCGCTGAACAACGTCTCGTAGGGCTCACCGGCATTGCGTGCGAGATACAGGGCGATGCCGCGTGTCAGGCACTCATTGATCCAGACCTTCTGCCCACCCGACATCACCGACACTGCCTTGGTGCTGTCGTTGTCGGCGTCATGGACAAGGATCTCGAAGCCTTCACGCAGGTCACCGCTCGCAAGCTCGCGCTGCGTACGGATTTCGACGGTGAAGCGCGGTCCGTAGCACGCCAGCAGCAGGTCATTGACCGTCTGCGTGAGTGCGGGGCCCGCATCGTCGATCGTCAGCGCCACGAGGCCATCGTTGCCAAGACCTCGCGTGAGCAGCTTCCAGTGCGCGATCTCATCCGAGAGACGTTCGGCCTGTGCCCGTGTCGCATCGAAGCCCGCCAGTTCCGTCCTCATCGCGTCGCGCTGTGTTTCGCGCGTCGCGTGCTGACGGATCAGGGCTTCAACGCGTGCATCGAGCGCGGTGGTGGCCTCCCGGTTCGCCAGCAGCTGCCTGTCGAGTTCCGCGATTGCAGCCGTGACGTCCTGCGCCGCGAGGCGTGAGGTTTCGCTGTCGATGTCGCGTAGCTGACCCTGCAGGCGCGTCGTCTCCGCCTCCCGGCGTTGAGCGACCTGCGCCGACTGCGCACCCATTTCGGCAAGCTCTGCCTTCACCTGTGCCAGCGCCGTTGCCGCGGCTTCGAGAAGCGGCTTGCGGGCCGCAAGCTCGGTGGTCGACTGCAACGTCCGGCGAGCGGTGGCCAGCGCATCGGTTGCCGAACGAAGCTCGTCACGTTTGTGCGTGAGCTGCGCAACGATGGGGGCAAGCCCCTCGGCAAACGCCTTCTTCGCGCGGTACTGCTCGCGAAGATCGTTCACGGCGATACGCTGCTCTCCAGCCTGCTGCGACGCAGAGCGGGCCTGGGAAAGCAGGGGGCACGTCGAATGCATGGCGTGACCCGCGCATGGCACCTGGCCGACAACCGCGGCCTGCTGCTCAAGCGTCTGAAGCAACTCGGCCTTGGTCCGGCCTCGCGACTGGAGGCTGGTCAGGGCCGCGTTTGCTTCGGTCAGGGCCATGTGCTTCGGCTCAATCGCCGCGACTTCGGTCTGAAGCGCCTGAATGCGCGCCTCTTCCCTCCCGATCGCGAGCCTCGCCTGATCACACTGCGCCTGGGCGCCTTCGATCTGCACACGCTGGGCCAGCGTTGCCTCGTGTGAAACACAGGTTCTCAACAGAGCCGTGTTGCGCTCGTTAAGACGACGGGTCAACTCACCCGCATCCGCGACGACGGCATCGAGTGACGTCTGCACCTCAGCCCGCATTTTCGCCAGCTCACGCAGGCGGGCCTCCGCCGTTGCCGACTCGGCCTGCTTCGCTGCGAGCGTCGCGCGCTGCTGCCCAAGCGTCTGCGCAGTGGCCAGAAGGCCCTCGCGCTCGCGCCGTGCTGCGGCGATCGACTCCGCGTCGGACAGAATGGCCTGCTCAGTCATCGCGAGGGCATCGCGTTTTTGGGCAAGCGCGGCGAGCTCGCGCTGGATGCCGTCCAGTTTCGCGGACAGCACCTTCGCCACTTCCCCAGCCTTCGCCGAGAGCGTACGCAGATGGTCGATATGCAGCAGTTCGGCCAACAACGACTTGATCTCGCCCGTGTTGTACGAGGCAAGCGGCCGCCGGTTCTGCGCCGAGAAAACGCTCGTAAAAAACGATTCGAGCGAGCCGCACACCGATTCGACACAGCGGTCATACG
Organism: Paraburkholderia sp. A1BS-2L; assembly: GCF_051125205.1. Taxonomy (NCBI): domain Bacteria; kingdom Pseudomonadati; phylum Pseudomonadota; class Betaproteobacteria; order Burkholderiales; family Burkholderiaceae; genus Paraburkholderia; species Paraburkholderia sp. A1BS-2L. Next base: position 98,882 of record NZ_CP120432.1, on the reverse strand, counting down.
TCTCCGCCTTGCCGTCCGATTTCGTGCCGTCAGGCGCCGAAAACGGCTGCCAGAGGCCGGCCCTGTCGCGCCACGCGAGGAAATACTCCGCCTTGCCTGTCTTGCCCGGCTTGCGAAACGCGAAGGTCGAGCGGTAGCGCACGTTGGCGTGCTCCCACTCCAGGATCTTCTGCGCCTGGGCGCCACACAGATGGTCCCAGTACGAGAAGGCATCCACTGAGAGCTTCGCCGCGCGCGAGGGCATGATGCGGTACGGATGCAGGTTGTCCATCAGCGTGGACTTGCCTGCGCCGTTCGGCCCGGTGAGCGCGATGAGTCCACTGGGCAGCGATTCGAGATCGAGCGTGACGCTTTCGCGTTTCATCCCGTCGCGAACGCCCATGAAGCCCTCGAGAGTCAGGATCAGCGGTCGCATGGCAGTCCCTCCACCAGCGGTACCTCGTGCAGATAGTCGGATGGCAGCCAGGGCACGTCATCGTCATCCGGCAGCGAGGCGGCAATCACCGGATCGGGGACCGCTGCTTTCACCGGGACAGGGGCTGGAGGCTCAATCGTGCCGTCAATTGCGCGTTCGAGTGCCGTGCACGCGGCACGAAACCGCGTGCCTGCCATCGTCAGCAACTGCTCCCAGCTATCACACGCCGTGAGCGCCTTCAGTTCGCGGGGTGACCACTGGCTCGCATAGCCATTACTGTGCGACCAGAGCAGGTTCGTCATTTCGACGTCAGGCGCCACGACGAACTCAATCTCCGTAGCGTCGACGTCCTGAACCATCACGACGAAGCCGTGGCGGACTGCAATGACGGCGCCGCGTGCGGGACCATAGGGTTGATGGAACAGACCGGCCGTGAATCCAGCATGCTTCACGAGAAGCTGCTGGATCTCGCGGGCGGGCGTCGCGGTAGTGAAATGACGGACCCATTCGGGACCGGCGGGGTAAAGACCAAACATGGGCACACTCCAGGGTGATGGACGGAGTGCGCCCCTGCTGGGGATCGCTCCCCGTCAGGGTCAACAAGAAAATGGATGCAGCGGGTGCTGCGCTCGATGCGCCATGGGCGCGGGTGAACCTTGTTCCGGCAGTGCGCTCATCGGGAACGCACTGTCGGGACACGGCAGTGTCCACGCGCGGGCGAGCCGTACTGGCCCCGCCCGCGTTTGTGGCGGCATCAATCAAGCCGCGAAAATCACGCAGCAAAGAGATCGCCGTCAAGCCAGGCCGAGCCGTCCCCGTGCGCATGAGTTGCCTGCACAACGGGTGTGGCGTCGGCCGCCTCGACAGCCTGCGCCTGATTCACGACAAGCGAGAGCGGCGCAACGGACGGCGTCTGATCGAGGCGAGCGAGTACCGCTTCGGCGATCGCACCGGCGTCGCCCGTGTCGAGCAACTGCAGGCGCTCGAGCACAGGTGACGGATTCACGTTCGCCAGCTCGCACCAGCGATCGAGCTTCGCGTCGACGGACGTCTCCAGGCTGATGCCCTGTGCGCGACTGCGCACGACCGGGAGAATCCGGGGCTCGACCTTCAGGCCCCGCGAGTTTGCGAACATCGCCTCGATGGCGGCACGGTCGACCGACTGCCGGTGCTCCTCATCGATCTGCCAGCGAACGCGCACGAACGCATCGGACGTTCCGGCGGCCAGCTGCGCGAGCTGCTCCATGTCGGGCGGACCGTCGAAGTCGATGCAGAGCATGCGACGCGACGGCGTGGGCACCAGATCAGCCGAAGCCGAATCGGCATCCACTTCCCATAGCAGGTAACCCTTCTCGCCCTGCTCGCCGTAGTGAAAGCGGCCGATGGAACCCGGGTAGGCGATGCGGCGGCCGCCCTGCTCCCATGACTGCGACTTGTGGATATGCCCGAGCATGAAGGCCGAGCACTGCGCGTCGAACAGCGCCGAGAGCGAGAACTCATGATCGAATCCCGCCATCGTGACGCCATGCTCCGTTTCGCAGCCGACGACTGTGCCGTGTGAAATGCCCACGGTCGCGATGCCTGCCTCGCGAAATCGCGCGTTGGTACGCCCCGACGCCGCCAGATACGTCGCCAGCACATCGCCAAGATCCGTCGCCGCGGCGAGTGCGCCAACACTCGTTGCAAACTGCCCCTTGTTGACGGTTGGCAGGCAGGTAAACACGGCTTCCGGTTGCATCGCGATCAGCGAGGCCAGTTCGTCCTCGTTGAAGAGCGGCCCGGTCGATGCATGAAAGCGTCCACCGACCAGTGCGACCTGCTGGATGCGACTGGCGACGAAGACCTCATACGTCGATCCCATGAGCCCGAAGATATCGAGCGTCCCGGGCGGCTCATGCGAGAACGTGCCCTGCAGCATGATCACCGGCATGGCGGCCGCCAGACGATGGATCTGCCGTGCAAGCGCGGAAAGCGCAGGCGAGTGGGCATCGAGCCGGTGATCGGTCGAGTCACCTGAAACCACGGCGACGCGTGCGCCGCGCGTGATCGCGTCGTGCACGGCGAAGCCGAAGCAACGGTCCGCCTCGTCCAGACGTTCCGGCGAGTAATGCAGGTCAGAAAACTGTGCGATCTTCAAGATGCACCTCCGTAAACGAAAAATGGCCACCCGTGGGCAGCCTCAATGAACGATGCCGCGTGGAGCGGCGCTACGAATGGGAGCGAGGGTCGAGTACGCCGCGAACGTGCGTGAGCGTCTTGCCGAGCAGGTTCAGTCCGCGCCACTTCAGCGGATTGCCGATCTCAGGGTCGTCCGCTTTCAGTCCGACGCCCCAGATGCAGTCCCATGGACTTGCCTCGACGAGCTCAGTCGGATCTGTTGAGAGCAGCACGTCCTTCAGGCGAGCGTTCTGCGAGAACTTCTCGCGGCAGCCGACGAAGACGATCGACTCGCGCTTCGATTCCCAAATTGCGGATTCAAAGCCGGCGACCTTACGGCCAATCGCCTTCTGCTTGCGAGGGTCGTGCGTTGCGAGGATCGCGGCGGCCGACTGCTCGTCGCCGAAAAGCTTTGCCTTCGAGAACATCATGAACTGGTCGACTGACGAGAACGCATGGCCGCGATAGACAAACCGGCAGCGATGCCAGTTGCTGAGCGCGTCGTCCGCGCCAAAAAACATGGTGTAGTTGCCGATCCTTTGCACCGGACGACTCCTATAGCGAGGAATGGATGGCCGCACGAGGCGGGCGTTTTTCGATGCGCTATTGCGCGGTCGAAAGCGTTTGAGCAAGCCTGCTTGCTGAAACACTCTCGCGTCGCGGTCTGGAAAAGAAGGGACGCCGACCCCGTAAGGGGCCGGCGAGAATCAATCGAAAGCACCACCCACAACAGCTTCGATTTCCCGGTGCAGTGCGTCAGGATCATCGAGCGCAGCAGCCAGACGGACGTTCATGCTGTCAACGTCGTCTAACCGTTGCGACCACCCCCGACCGAATCTGGTCTGCGCGAAGATGCGGAAATCGGTTTGCCGGTTCTCCGCGTTCAGCCCGAGGCGCGCCAGCAGATCGGCCATGCGATCGCGCTTGTCCGCGAGCGTTTCCGGCTCGGTCTCACCGCCCGTTACGTCGGTGGCGTGCTCCGCCCCGGTTGCCCGGAGGGGGTACACCGTCGCCGTTGAGTTCTCGGCTGTGCCTTCGAGCAGCTGCGCGGCCTGCGTTGCAGCAGCAAGCGCCGGGGCATGATCTTCGGCACCGTCGAGCAACGCACTGATGTCGATATCGGCATCGAGCACCGTGAGCATCTGCGCCTGGCGAACTGCCTCGCCCTGCTCGTTGATGCGCGTGATCTCGAACTCGCGCTTCGAGATCCAGAACCGCGTGCCGGTGAGCCGCCCGCGCGCGAGCGCCACGGTCTGCATCGCCGAGTACGCCTTCTGCAGCACGTAGATCGAGTTGGTCGGAAGCTCGATGAGTCCGAGGCCCTTGATCTCTGGCACCGCGAAGATGAAACGCGCCGAGAGGTTGCATTGCCGCGCCTGATACTGCGGACACTGCTGCGGGTTGCACACACCATCGGGAATCGCATCGTCGTGCCGCAGCACCGCGGCGCGGGGTCCGAAGTTGCGCGGCGAGCGCTGCGCCCGTGGGTCACGCTCGGGCTTTGCGTACAGCTTGCAAAAGCGCGTGCCGTCTGCCCCGTACTCGGAGAAGAACTTGCGTCCGTTGGTGCCCCACGTTGCCATCTCGTTCGGGATGTTCGCCATCCAGTCGTTGAATGCGAAGGTGACGGGAAAGCGATAGAGCTTTACGCCATCGCCCCGATCCTCGCCATAGAGACGCAGGATCTCGTCGGCAACGTCTGGATTGGTGAAGTCCGAACGGCGGCACGTGAAGTAAGGCACGTTGCGTGGTGCAAGCGCATTCTTCAATCGGCAGCGCCGCTCGATCTCCTCGCCCACCTTCTCGAACGATTCACCGGAGGCAACCAGTTGCTCGTACAACCTGACGGCCTGCTCGTTTTGCCTCGCGGCAGATGTGAGGACCTTGATGCCGGGACGGATCCGGCCGATGACAGGAGCGCGCGGTAGACGCTCCTCGACGATGCTGCGAACAGGCGCAGCGCCGAGCGCAACGACAGCGTTCATGACGGTTTCCTCGCAAGAAAGAAGATCGCCGAAGTGCGCATCTCGCCGGCTGACTGCGCCAGGTTCGATGCTGCCGTCTCTCCGCGACGGCTGGCGATATGGGAAAGGACAACGCGGCGCTCGCTGTCGGCGAGCATCGCGATCTTTGCGACCTCACAGCGCTCGCGCCAGGCGGGCGATGCGGTGTCGGCTTGTTTGCGCTCGCCTTCGATCGTGCTGCTGATCGTTTCGGCGATGCGCTGGTCAATAGCATTGGGAAGAAGCATGGAAGCGCCTCCGGACAGGGAATGAAAAAACGCAGGACGAAAAAAAACGCGCTCCCCGGTCATGAGGAACGCGTTGGTGAATTCTGGTGAAGATGACCCGCGCGCCACGTCCCTTTCGGGGACGTGGCGCACAGGGAGCCGTGAGGCTCTCAGCGGGGAACGTTAGGTCGTTCCCGGCGCGACATGGTCACGTCGCGCAGACAGCCCATTTCCGAAAACCGTGTTTTCGCCGCAGGATCACGGGTCAGTCCACTTCGATCGCTCTACCCGGAAGGGTCTTGAGAGAGACACCCGAAATCTCCGGGTTCGAACGATGTCGCGGCGCAAAGACATGCGGCCGGCGACGAGTATTACGACTGACGGAAGGGGGAGCAGGTGGCGAGCTGCCCAGCACAAGAAAGATTCCACACCGGTAGCCAACCGGTCGGAGCATGCCCAGGGGCACGACTTGAGGCAGAGGACGGACTCCGGGCTACGGAGTCGAGGTCGATGCGTCAGAAGACGCAGGAAGTAGAGTCAGTATCGCCAAAATTCCGCGTATGTTGCGGCGAAATGGTGGCCGATTTGGGGTAGCTTTTGCCCGCAAACGTCTGAGGAAACGGTAAGAGAATGTCAGGCGAGAGAGACCAAACCCGAAAAACCTCTATGGCCGCCGTTCCAGAAACCGCGCCGCAGCCGGATGCACGATCCGGCAACGTGGCGCAAAGCGGGGTGCCCGACGCACCCGCCGCGCTCGCACTCGTTGCGTCAGCCACGGGCCTCAAGCCCATCGAGCGGCTGACGAGCGACACACGCTACGCGAAGATCATTCCCGACGCGGCGCAGACAACGCTTCTGCGCTACAGCTCGCTGTTCGTGCGCGCCTTCATCCGCTCGGACTACAACTTCTGCGCCACGAAGATTTCGGTCGCGCGCGATGGCAAGCTGCGCGCGCTCGACCAGGCCATGCGCGAGACGGGCGAATGGTTCAGGAAGGCCAACGACTGGATCGAGCAGCTGGGCGCACGCACCCTGCCCCGCCCCTTCGAGACGATCGAACTGGAGGTCAAGCGCCCGCTCGCCGGGCAGCTCGTGCGATGCCTCACGCAGTATGAGCGCCTCTTTGAGCGCGCGTTCTCCGCGCGCGCGGGCCAGGTACTGAGCGACGAACGGTGCACGGCCATGCTCGCGAATGCAGAAAAGAAGCTTAACCGTATCGTGCAGCTCTGCATCCCCGATAACGAAGAGTACGAGCCGGACGGCTCGCGCCGCGAACACTGAGCGCCCCCCTCGTTGAAACTGCCCGGCTTGACTTTCCAGCCGGACGGCTACGCTCGACCGTACATCCTGAAGGAGAAAGCCCATGCAAATCGATCTTCGCGAGATACAGGCGCTACATGCGCGCTATGCCCGCGAGCCCGTCGTGATCGACCTTGAGAACCAGATACGCGCCATGCCCGCGCCGCTGCTGTTGTCGCACGCGCCCACGAGCCGACCGACCGGGCTGCGCCGTGCGTGGAATGCGCGCTGGCAGATTGGACGTGTCTCGCTCACGGTCATCGGCGGCACTGTCGTCTGCGCGGCACTCGGTATGGGCGCTGCCCGGCTGTGGCCGACGCCCCACAGCCGCGCGATCAACACGCCGCCGGTTCCGGCAGCAACGCCCGCCTCCCCACAGTCCGACGCTTCCCTTTCCGCGCCCACGCCATCCGCTACGGCGCAGCCCCTGAACTCTCAGGCGCTCGAAACCAGTCCGCGGGGCACACCCGGCCTTGCCGCCGTCGATCCGTCAGCGCTGATTCAGGACCACGGTAGCTTGCGCGCACCCGGCACCGCGGCTACCCAGCCCGCTGCGACGACCGAGCAGAAGGCGATCGTGTCGCCGATCCGGCAACGCGCAATTACGGGCGCGTCCGCGGCGGCCGTCGCGAACGTGGCTCGCGTCGCCCCCGTCGCCCCCGTCGCAGCCAGCACGCCCCAGGCGGCTTCGGTCGAGCCGACAGCGCACGCGAGCGCCGCGTCGCAAGCGCCGGCGTCCCAGCCCGAGGCGCACAGGCCCGTGCGTCATCTGGTGCACCTACATCTGGTGACACCCAGGGACATGCCGCCCGCAGCCGATGCGCAAAAGTCCGCCGCCGCGCCCGCGCCGCGCAACGGCGACGTTCAACTCTTCTGAAGCAGGCGACCACCATGAAGCCACAAGCCACCCTTAACGTCACGCTGCTCGCCGCCGGCTCCGCCATCGAGGGCAACCTCATTCTCGATCATGGCCTGAGCCTGTTCGGCATCGTGGACGGCAACGTGATCACCAACGACGGGTTGCTGCATATCGGCGCCGGCGGCCTCGTGAAAGGCCAGATCGAAGGCGAGCACGTGCGCGTCGACGGCACGGTCGAGGGCGACGTCCATGCACGCGGCTCACTGGAAATCAACGGACGCGTGAGGGGCAACATCTTTTATTGCGGCACGATCCGGCTCGGCGAGCGGGCCTCGATCGACGGCCAGCTTAAGCGCGTTGCGCGCGAACTCACGATCGAGAGCGAACCGGCGGCGATCGCCGAGACGCCGAACGTCCAGTCATTGCAGCGGCCCGCGACCGCCGCCGCATAACGGATTCAACCACCAACGGAGCAATCAATGAAGAAGTCCCTCACAGCTCTTGCCACCAGCCTCGCACTCAGCACGGCGGCGCACGCCGGGCCGACGGCACGCACCTACACGCTGGACGCCACGTGGACCCGCGACGGGGTGCTGGTTGCCAGTGAGACGTCGATCATCCGGGACGCTCTCGGCAAGACCCAGCCGTTCCTGAGCTCATCCGGCGACAGCATCGGCTATCTCGAGTGCACGAAACTGCCCAACGGGGTGCGGCTCGTTTCGCACCAGAAGTGGGTCGGCCGCATGCTTCAGATCAATGCGACGAAGGACGACGGGGAATCCTTCGATCTGGACGTGACGGCGATTGATACAGTCTCGACCGGCAAGACGAAAACCGGAACCGGGGACTGCGTGAGCGAGGTTGTGAATACGACCGGTCTCGAGGCCCCGGACATCAACGTTCACATGCATGCCGGCAGAACGATTGAAGTGCCGCTGGGCGATCCGCACTACAAGCTGGTGCTCAAACTGGTTGCGGGGTGAAGACCCGGTGGCTGGGAATCAGCGGCCGTTCGCCCAGGTCGTCGGAGCCGCCCGGGTGGCATGAAACGTAACCGTTAAATGGACTATGAACAAATTCTATGATCCCGAAATGGCAGCCCTGATCGGGCACGAGGCGGCGCTCGAGGTGGCGCTCAAAGGCGCGGAGCTGGGCGCTGCGATCGAGTCGTTCAACGCGATCCGACGCGCCAAAGGCTTGCCATCGCTGCAAGAGGAAGACGCGGCATATCTGCAATCGATTCGCGACGACGTTGCGAGGGGCGAGGCCCACTTTCACGATCCGCTGTCGGTTGCGGAGGCTATGGGTTGGCCGATCACCGACGAGCTTCGCGAAGCATCGGAGCGGCTCTATGGGAATCCTCTTTCATGAAGTCGTAATATGGCCAGGGGACGATCCATCGTCTCTTTTCTTCACGCGTCCCATCTGTGTCCGCCTTCGGGCGGATTTTTTTATAACGCCACGAAGGCAACGAACTGTATGCCGCTGACGGGCGGGTCCGGTCGGCCGGATTGGACGGCTTTGTTTATCGCGCATCGACGGCGCGGGAAAAAATGATTGCGGACCTTCGGCGCTGAACATGGCTCGCAATTGCCAGCACGGAAACAGTGAGTTTCCTGCCGGCCGGTTCACGCGATGTGAGGACGTGCGTAGACTTCGTCTTGTGCTGTTTGCAATGAACGGCCGCGTCTCTCTCCCCATCTGCCCCGCTCCCCCGCGGGGATTTTTTTGGCGATCGTTTGGCGCCTTCCCGAAATAAAGCGGGACGGTGACCTTCCCGGGCTGCAACTCGGTCGAAGCCCTCAGGCTTCCGGCACCTGTGACTCATGGATGAACCGCGTCGGCGGATTCTTGCGGACCGACGAGATGGTCAGCGTCTCCCGGGCGCGCGTCATGGCCACGTAAAAAAGGCGCCGCTCTTCGGATTCGGGGCTTTTCTGGTCCGGCACAACGTTTTCCTCGGCGCGCGTGATCCACACGTGGTCCCACTCCAGGCCCTTCGAACTGTGCATGGTGGTCAGGACCAGCGCATCCGGTGCAGGCTCGTTGTTGGTGCGCTTCAGGAACTCGATCCGTTCGCTGAACGAGCCATTGAGCCGCGAAATCACGTCGTAGGTGGCGACGATCGCGCGCTCGGCAGCCTCCTTGCGCACGTATGTCATCATCCACTCGCGCACGCCCTCGAGCGCGAGCGAGTAGAACTGCCGCTCGCACAGCGCCTGCCATTCGGCAAGACGCTTCATGAAGCCGCGATAGGCCGTGGCGGTATCCTCGGTCAGGCCGAGCGCCACCAGTTCCTTCTTCTGTTTCTGCGCGAGCGTCGCGCCCATCGCGTTGTGCAGCGCCGTCAGGTCGCGCGTGCTCATCCCCGCATATCCGAGCACGGCATCAAGCCCGTTGAGCTTCACGCGCTGCACGATCTGCAGGAGGTTGCACATCAGCGCACCCTCGGGCTGGTCGAGCACCGATCGGCCGGAGGCGCGGTAGTACTTCACGCCGTACGAGCGGCACACGGACTCAATGGCGTCCAGCACGCGGTTCGTACGCGAGAGAATTGCGCAGGACTGCCCCGAACGGAGTCGTGGCTGGAATGCCTCGACGGCTGCCGCCGCGTCCTCGTACTCGTCGTTGAACCGGCGCGCGAGCACGACACCGCCTGCGCCCTTCTCGGCATGGAGAACCTTGGGGATGCGGTCGGTGTTGTGCTGGATCAGCCGGTCGGCGACTGTGAGGATCTCGGCGCGGCACCGGTAGTTGCTACCCAGAACGACGCGCTGCGCTTCGAATTTCGAGGCGAACCCCTCCATGCCGCGGAAGCCCATCGCCGCCCGAAAGCCGTAGATGCTCTGGTCATCGTCGCCGACGACCGTCACGCAGGCCCCTGCGGCCGCATGCAGTTCGACCCAGCGGTATTGCAAAGGGTCGGTGTCCTGGAACTCGTCAACGAGCAGATGGGTGAACGCGTATGGTTCTATGTCACCGGACTCCATGCCCGCGATCGACAGGCGCAGCATGTCCTGGAAATCGATCTTGCCGTTTCGCGCGAGTGCCTCCTGATAGGCCTCGTACAGAATCGCCTCGGGCGACCCCTCGATGGCATGCGTAACGCCGGTCTTTAGCTGCTCGATCACCGGCACGGCCTCCTCGACCTTCCAGTTCAGGCCCGTCTCGGCCAGGGCGCGCATGAGCAGGCCCGTGCGGTCGCCGTCGGAAGCGATGTCCTGACGCTTGCCGCCCTGGCGGCCGATCTGCCGGAAGCCGAGCGAGTGGAAAGTGCCCGCAATGAGCCGCGTTTTCGCGGCGGCACCCGCGAGCTTGAGAATGCGCTCGCGTAGCTCGACGGCGGCATCCTTGCTGAACGTGACCGCGCCCACCAACGAACGCGGCTCCTGAAGCAGCGCCGCAGCCTTCGTGGCGATCGTCTTCGTTTTGCCGGCGCCCGGGCAGGCGACGGCCAGGCAGTGCTGGCGCGACTGCGCGACCTCGCGCTGCTGGGGGTTCAGGCCGTCGAGCATGACGCGCCGCTCAAAGGCCGCGAACGGCCGTCATCAGGCGCAGGTGGGTCATGTAACCCCGCACGCCGACCGGCTGGAACTTGCGCAGGAAGCGGCCGGTTTCCTCGTCGATGTCTGACTGGTCACGCGCGCTGTTCCAGACGAGAAAATCGAAGTGATCCATCACCCGGTCAAAGCGCATGATGATCGACAGCAGTCGCATTGCGAAGCGCGAGTACGCTTCGACCGTGATATCAAGCGAAGGCTTGGTGACGGTGGGCTTGAACACGATATCGCCTCGGGCCGTCATCTCGCGTTCGGTGCGCTCACGAAATGCCTCGGCCACCTGGAACTGCTCGTCGACGTAGGCCTCGAGCGCGTCGAGCTGCTTGTCGAACCACGCGTTGACGGTTTCCTTGTCCTCCTCCCCGAACGTCGCACGGCCAAAGCGCTGCATATTCAGGCTCATGCGGTTCAGGTACGGCCACCATTGCTCGAAAAGCGGGCGAAGCCGCGTGTGATTCAGGCGAACCTGCGCGGGAACAATGGCGGCGCCAGAAAGTTGCTTGTCGAGCAGCTGCCGGCCGATTTCGCGACGGCGAAGCACGATGGCCCTGCGTTCAGCCGGGGGCAGGTCACGGAAGAAGCGGCGCGTGCGCTCGACCTGCTCGCGCTTCTCGTTGGCTTCGGTCTCGCTGATCATGCCTTCGCGCTGCAGCGTCGCGGCGTCGCTCTCCATCTGCTGGAGTTCGTTCTCCAGTTCGGCATCGTCTGCGCCGTCAGTCAGCTGGCGCGCATCCGCGCCGTTGGCCGCACTGGCTGCCTCGCCCTCGCCCGCCGCAGCCGGGCGGGTTGCCGGTGCGCCCGCCACCGTGGCGGCTGCCGCATGATCGATCGTCACATCTTCGTTGATGGTGCTCATGTCTGGGTCCCGTATCAGTTGCACGCGCACCAGCGCGCGGCACCTACCTATTGTTGCGGGACGCCAGCGGCGCACAGGGGCGAAACGCAGGCAATTCGGGGGGCTTTCAGGACGACGCGGGTTCAGCAGAGACGCAGCGCACGGTGTCGTGCAGGCGCCTGCACGTAAAAAGGCAGAAAGCTCACAAAAATCGTGAGCTTTCCGGGGTAGGGACGAAGGAGCGGATCGACGCTTCAGGCTGAAGAGTTCACGATCCATATGAGCAACGGCAGGAGGACGGCCAACAGCGTCCAGCATTGCGCAATGAGCGGTACCGGCAGCAGCAGCACGACAAAGGCACTGCCGAGCAGCATGAGTAACGCATGCATGGCCAGATGGAAGGAGAGCGGACTCGCCATGCCGGCGGCGGCCGCCCGGATCTTGCGCCGAACCGCCCCATCGATTGCGGCAGCCATGCCCAGCACCACAATTCCTGCAAGCCAGACGTGCATCACCAGCGCGCGATAGAGCGCGCGGTACACCAGCAACCAGAACTGGCGTGCCCAGTCCCGCGCAAAACCGCCCATGCCGTCGGCGTCCAGATCGTCATGGCTGCGCGCACTCATTGTCGCGCGCACGGCCCCCGAGTCCACAAACCAGCGCCGGAAAAGCACGTTAGCGGAGTCAACCGCCTCGCCTGCGCGCGCATCGCCCAGCGTATCGACGACCGACTGCGATTCGAGATCGCTGATCTCGAAGAGTGCCCGGTCCGGCACGACCGGTAGCACAACGGCGGCCAGCAGCGGCAGAACAAAAAACCACCATTTGACGTGACGTGCGAAGCGGCTGCTAGCCATTCAGCCACTCCACTACGGACACGAGCAGGTAGGCGGGGAACGCGATGAGACCTGCCAGCCCGAACCAGAACCGCACGGGGTTGCGTACGATCACCACCGCGAGTCCATACGCGCGGGCGGCTCGTCCGCGTGCAAATTCGCGCGGCGCAGGCGCGGCCAGATCGTCCTGGGCGCGCACCGTCGAGAGCACGCGCGCAGCGTCGGCCGCATCAAGCCCCGACAGTTTCGCTATCAGGGTAGCTGTGAGCGACATCGTAGTCCTCGAAGTAAAGCCGGAATCCCTCACCGGTGAGCGCGCGCGCTGCAAGCTGGAACGCGGCCGTCTTGTGCGTGATGCGCTCGGGACAGGCCTCGTGGACCATGGCGGCGGCGCCCTCAGGGAATCGAGCCTCGAAGCCCGTCACCGGTTCGAGCATCGGACACCACACGTGCACGCGCTCGCCGTCAGTCACCACGTAACGCCGGGCATAGAGCAGATACGAGCGGCGGAACAGGCCCTGCATGAACGCGACATGCGGCTCGCCCGTCTTGCGCACGCGCTTGTAGGCCGCGATACCCTCTTCCAGCATCTCGCACATGAGCGGCCTGGACTCGCCGACGAAGCGCTCGCCGATGAAGTCCGCCAGCCGCGAACAGGCGAGTTCGAGCTCGGGCGCGAGCGTGAACACCGGCACAAGATGCGACGAGAGCTTGTGTTCGCGAATGATTTTTTTGAACAAGGTGGAAGTCATGCCTGTTTTTTTAGCCTTGCAGGATTGGAATGCGGCCCTGATACACAGCGCCCCCTGAGATGCGCAGAAAGTACTGCAGGTTCGGTAATCGCTGGATCAGCGCCACCGGAATGAGCGGCGCCTTCTCCAGTTGCAGCGACCGGGTGATGGTTCCATTGAACTCGCCGATGTGCCCTTCGCTGCCGCGACTCGTGCCACCGGACACCTGGATATTGCGTATGGCAGTCTCCCCGACCTTGTCCGAGAACCACTGCGCCGTGTCGCTGTCCTCCAATCTTAGGATGACCTGATTATTGAGATTGCCCAAAACCTGCAGCATCTTCGCGGCGTTTCCGAGTTTGGCCTCAAGATCCGAGCGGGTCTGGAAGGCGACAAACGCCTTGAACCCCGCGCCGCGCCCCTTGTTGAGGATCTGGATCACCTGTTCGTTGATGGCTTCGGCCACCTCGTCGATGATCAGCACGACATCGGGCGTCTCCTTGTAGAAGTTGTAGATCGCGCCGCACACGGCCGCCACATCGGCCAGCACCAGCGACGCGATCGCCTTCTGCACGATGCTGTTGGACAACGAGTCGAAGCCCATGTAGAGCACGGCCTTCTGCTTGATGATGCGGTCGATGTCCCAGATTTCGCGCTCGTCATCGAAGTCCTCGACCTTGGGCGCGAGCAGGAGACCCGTCTCTCCCGTGGAGAGCATCTGCAGCAGCGGCATGACGGATGCGATGACCCGTGTGTAGTGGTCGCGGTCGTGCGTGTGCGTCGCGATGAGCCCGTCGATCGCCTCGTGACCGAGATCGTTGTGCGCGTACCGCTCGTTGTAGAGCAGCGCCATCGCGTCAACCCGGGACGTACTGCCGGGCTTGCCCCCAATTTGCGTGATCGTCGTCGCGACCAGCTCTTCCCAGTTGTCGAGCCCCTTCTCGCGAAAGAACCGCTCCAGGCTGCGCTCGAGCAGCTTGGCAACGCCCGCCTGCGCGTACTTGAGGATCGAGCGCAGGTTCGGCTTGTCGCCGATGTACAGTTCGCCCTTGACCGCGCGATCGATGAAGAGGAAAGCGAAGTCGCGAAACGGCCCCTCCTCCATCAGCTGCGCGATGCGCCCGGGAATTTCGGATGGCTGAGACCAGTTCTCCAGCGGGTTGAGCCGGATCGATTCGAGCGGCTTGGCCTGACTGAAATAGAGGAACTTGCGCCCCATGCGTGCGCACTCGCGCTCCACACGCGCTTTCCAGTCCTTGTCGTTCTTCGGGTCAATCACGATCAGCACGTCGCCGCAGTGAATGACCTGCGTCGAGATGACCTCGTAGGTCCGTGTCTTGCCCGAACCGGTCGTGCCACCCACAGCGGTGTGCGCGCTCATCGCCTTGTAGTGAAACGGCACACGGACCTTGTCCGGCTCCATGCCGTGGATCCACGACACACCCTGAGGCTCACGGTCGCGGATGCTGTCGGCCGGAACGAACAGTCGCTCAATCGCGGCCTCAATCTCGCGCCCGCGGCGAGTCTTCCCAAGCCACTTGGGCAGGCCGGGAATGTCGGTGGTGGGCATGCGCAGGATGTCGTGGGCGATCTGGCAATGCTTCTGCGTCCACTCGAATCCGGTGCCGAGGTACATCGAGTTGCTGTCCTCGCGCATCTTCTTCTGGACGGCCATGAGCTGCGGCACTGGCAGCGTCGTCAGCCACTTGGTCGAGATCGCAAGGCGAAAACGCAGGGCCTTCCACACCTGGGAGCCGCGCACGAGCAACGGTACCAGAATCACCAGTGCGAAGGCCCACCCGTACGGCATGCCCGAGAACGGCAGGAACGCGAGGGCGATGAACCAGAAAAGCGTGGCGCGGACCTCGTAGATCGGCCGGAAATGATTGATGTAGGGGGTCGTGGCGTTCATGCATGGCGCTCCACGATGAGTTCGCCCGCGCGCGGCGCGAGCACGATTTCCGCCTGCACGTTCGCGACGAGCAGGCCCTTCTTGCGCAGATGTTCAACGAGCGTGTCGCTTGCCACGCCGTAGCTGCCCACGAGCCGTTTGGGTACCGACAGGCCCTTGTCCGTCCAGGCCACCTTTGCCTTGCCGGCGGCGACGTCCTCGGCGAGCGCGCGGAAAAACTCGCGGATCATGTTCGGCTGACCCTCGAGCACCTGATCGAATGTACCGGGCACGCCCGCGCGCTCCTGGCGTGGTGCACGCGGACGCATCGCGGCCGGGTCGATGGGGGTGGGTGCGGTTCTGGCTGCGAGCGCGGCGGCCGCGTCCCCCTGGAAGGGCAGACCGAGTTGCGGATCATGCTTCGGGCTGGCCGTCGTCGGCATGCTGTCGGGCGCGGGCGACGAAAGGGATTCGTCCTCGCCCGCGACGGCCTGGGCCAGATCGTCCTGGATGGCTTCCATCACCGAGGACGGCTCCGGTGCGCGCGCCGCCGCCTGCGGCGACGCCATCGGAGCCACAGGCACCGAATGAGGCGAAGCGGCCTGCCCCGCGTCGACGGCCGCCGACGCAGGCGGCGCGGGCATGGCTGCCGATGGTGTCGCGGCGGTGTTGCCGGGCATACGAGCCGATCCAGCACCCGAAGGCTGGGCCGCGACCGGATGCGCGGCCGGCGTCACGACTGGCTGCACCGCGGCGGCGACGTGGATGGCGGCGGGCACCGGATACTGGACCGCCTCGTACACCCCCTGCTGCGCCTTGCGATCGAAGTCGGCCGCCACGTTCACCGCCTGGCGCACGACCTTGTGCACGAGCGATTCGGCGCCCTGGGGGTTCGCGACCGGATTGATTGCCCCGAAAAGCTGCGCGAGCACGTCGGCCTCGTAACCCGTAAGCAAATCATGGCCAATGAGGTTTTGTGCGAAGAGCGCGGTACGCATGCGCTCTACGGGCAGCGGCGCCGCCCGGCGCTGCAAGGCGTAGGCGCTCCCACCAAGCCAGGGCCCAAGCGGCCCGTGCGCGGCCGGATTCCATTCGGCGCGGTCGCGCTCGCGCAGCACCACGAAGTGCCGGTAAGGTTCATCCAGTCCCGAGCAGACCGCCGCGAGAAAGACGGCGTGGTTGTACTGCGGCTCAATGCGTCGACGATGCTCCGACGGCAGGTTCGTGCCGAACTTCTGCCCGCCCGCCAGACGCATCGCATAGAACGCGGTTTCGACGGTGCAGCGGAACGCACCGCCTGGCTCGCGGTAGAGCTGCGGCGACCAGGGCAGGCTCGAGAACCACGCCGCGCAGCGCCCGAGCACATCGCCCCAGCGCAGACGGTATTCCGCATCGGTTGCCTCGTTGGCCGCCTGGCGGATAAGCGCCACGCGGCGATCGTGCACCGCAAGCAGCGCCGCCGCTTCGATTGGCGAATGCAGGGCGCTGGCTGTCACAGGATGCCCCCGGTCGCCACGCTCCCCACCTTCTTCAGCATCGAGCCCGAAGCATTGGCACCTCCACCAAACATGGCCGCGAACTTCGGAATTTCGAACGACAGCAGAAAGACAAAGAGCGACAGGTCAAACACGTACACCCCCCCCTCGCCCGTCGTCAACCCCTTGGCCGTCGCGGTCGTAAGTGCCGTCGAGAGCGAACCGATCACGAGCCTCGTGAGAATGGCGCTCACCACGCAGTACATGCCGGCGCTGATCATGTAGTCCAGCCACGTCCTGAAATAGCCGCGCGTGTAGGACGAGAAGCCTAGTGCAATCGCGATCTGGCCCATGACGATGCCCACAGCCGCCTGGATCAGGCCGAGATTGTTCATGAAGGTGAAGACGACACCGGTGAGCATCAGGATCAGGTAGGCCAGGATGAGCGGGATCAGCGAGATCGTCAGTGCGATGTACTCGTACCAGTGCGTGCCCTTGTAGGCCTCGACGACGGACTCAAACGCAGAGCCGGCGATACCGCCGATCGCGCTGAGGAAGCCGCCTCCTGCGCCGGACTGGATCATGCCGGCCAGCGTCTGGAACCATCCGTAGAAACCCGGGGCGAAACTCTGGTAACCCACGTAGATCGACGCGAAGATCCCCAGCGTCGCGAGTTCCTCGAACACGACAACCCACGCATTGACCGGGTCTCGCGTCGCGGAGAAGCGCACCCATGTCAGCACCAGGGTGATGACACCAAGGCCCGCCGCGAACTTGTCCGCTTCCGGCTTCACGCTCTGGCTGGCCGTGACGGCGGCCGGAATCACCGCGCTGAACATGTCCGTCAGCTTGCCCATGGCCAAAGCATTGCCCTGCGCGATCTCGCCTTTCTTGATCGTCGAGGCGAACGTGTCATTGCCCTTGGACGTCACCGTGACCGTCGTGTCACTGGGTGGCGTGATCTGCTGCCCCTCAGCGGGTGTGTCGTCGGCGCGCGCGCCCATCGACACAAACAGCGTCAGGCAGAACGCCAGTACAGCGACCCAGTTGCGTCTTGCGTTCATGCTCAGCCTCAGTTCGTCGGCAGCGCGTTAAGCGCAGCGCGCTCCGCGTCCTGCTTCGCCTGGAAGCTCTGTGCGGCGGCGGACCGGTCCTTCGCCATCGCGTTGTCAATCGCGGACTGCTGGGCGTCGTTCTGGGTCTTCGCGGCCATCATCTGCAACAGGTCGCTGTTCTGGCTGGTGACGATATCGAGGTAGTGCGTCGTGAGCGACGCCGTCGCTTCCTGGGTCGGCGTCATCGACAGCTGCGACTGAAGCTCGGCACGCCGCGTGGCCAGCGTCTGCACGTGCTGGTTCACGTCGTTACCCATCTGGAAGAGGCTCGTCGCAGTTGCGTCGCCCTGCTTGTAGAGCGCGTTCATGTCCGAGAGCCACTGGGTCGGCGACTTGCCCGACGTGGAAATCAGGTTCTGCACGTGCGTGATGTACGAGCTGCCCTGCGTGAGGCTCCCGTAGAGACCCTGAAGGTTGCTGTTATACGCGCTGACCTTGGCGATGTCGCCCGTGATCTGGTCGTACTGCGCCTTCATCGCCGTCGGATTCAGGTTCGTCGCCTGCAGCAGCTGGTTCGCCATCATCTGGTACTGGTAGACGATGTTCGTGTTCTGGTAAATCTCGCCACGCACCGCCTTGGCGGCCGTGATGATGTTTTGCCCGAAGTTCGCCGGGTCGAACACGGTCAACTGGGCCGACGCTGTCTGGACGAGGCCCAACACGCCAGCCGCAACATAGAGAACACCTGCAATCAGCTTTTTCAAGATCACCTCCCTTAGTCGTGCGCGAGCATTTCGCGCATGTAGTTCTCGCGCCAGTGCTCATCGCCTGACGCAAAATGCCGGTCGAGCACGTTCTGCGCGCGGCCATCGGCGCGCAGCGCGGCGAGCGTCTCGCGGTCGAAACTCGCCTGCAACATGCGGGTATGCGTGGGCGTCACCCACAGGTAGTCGCGGTTGGGCAC
Source organism: Paraburkholderia sp. A1BS-2L (assembly GCF_051125205.1). Classification (NCBI taxonomy): domain Bacteria; kingdom Pseudomonadati; phylum Pseudomonadota; class Betaproteobacteria; order Burkholderiales; family Burkholderiaceae; genus Paraburkholderia; species Paraburkholderia sp. A1BS-2L. The sequence goes on along the minus strand of NZ_CP120432.1, from coordinate 80,575 downwards.
GGCGTCCGCGATCATGTCGATCTGGCTCTCCGTGAGCCCGAACACGTCCGCGTACAGCTTGCGGTTACTGCGCGCGTCTGCATTGGCGAGGTAGACGATGTTCTGCAGCTGCTCCTTCAGGATCTCGAAGTTCGCCACGCGCTCGAGCTGCTTGAGCGACTGCGTGGCGAGCGCGAGCATGCCGTTCAGGCGCCGGATCGTGACCGCCCACAGTTCGAGCCGCGCATAAAAGCGCGGATACAGGAAGTAGAAGCCGCACTCCTCGATCTCGATGACCGTGAAGCGTTTGCCGTCCAGCCACTGCGAGACGCGGTAGAAGGCGTAATCCATGAAGAGGAACGCCGCCTCGGGATGGTTCTGGAACAGGTCGCCGCACTCGATGGCGAGGTTTTCCGATAGGGCGAAGGCATCCTCCGCATGGTCGAAGAACTGGCCGTTCTTTTCGCCCTTCGTCCAGATGCGCAGGCGCTCGCGAAGCTCCGCCGACAGCAGCGTCGTCAGGTACGACAGCGTCCAGTACTCACGGTCGTAGCCGGTCGCGAGCAGCTGCACCTTCTCGTAGATTTCGCGCTCCTGCGCGGGCGAGCACCGGAAGCCGTTGCCCTCGTCGTCCTCGATCGCCATCTGCACCCAGTTGGCGACGTAGACGTAGTGGCGCTCTTCGTCGAGCAGCGAAAGCGGGTTGATCGGCGTTGCAGCCGAGTAGCGGCCCGTCACGTCGATAAAGTGCCCGCCCGAGAGCACGGTCGGGATGCGCGTGGAGCGCTCTTTGTCAAAGCGCACACGCCGCGCGTCGTGCCGCCCCATCTGCGAGAGCAGGTAGTTGAGCAGCATCGTCTTGCCCGCGCCGTTCGGCCCCACCACGAGCAGGTGGGCGCGGCCGCTCGGGTGATGGAGAACCACGCGCTGAAGCGTGCGGTGGCGCGTGGGCAGGATCGTCGTCGGCCCCGTCCTGCGGCCAAACTGCTGCGTCAGCCATTCGTTGACCTCGGGGCCTTCGGGGACGCCGCGCACGGGCGCCACATCCGATACCGCTGCGGTCTCAACGAACTGCAGGCGCTTTTGCTGGTCCCAGCGACCCGGCAGCGTGCTCGCCCAGGCCGCGGGCAGGTTGTCCTTTTCGAGGATGAGTCCGAAGCCCGCGTTGCTCAGGCGCCCCACGACCTCGGACGTTGCCTGGTCGCACTCATCCTGCGTGTCGCCGTACACGACTATGGAAATATTCGCGTAGCCGAACTGCGCACCTTCAGCATTCAGGCGTTTGAGCGCATCCTCGGCCTCGTCGGCCAGCGTCTCGCGGTCCTTGTCGTTCTTCTGCTCTTCCTTGGCGAAATACGCTTTCGCGATCGCCCAGGGATTGAACGCCGCCGCCTTGAAGAACTTGCGCACCGACTTGATGAACTGCTCCGCGCGGCTGGTGCTCAGGAACCGGAACATCACGCAGATGTCGAGTTCCGCATCGACGTCACACAGGACGTCGAGCGCCGCTTCCTGAAAGCCTAGCCACTCCTTGACCGCAACGACCTTCGCGAAGCGTTTGCCGTGCGCTGACTCGAACAGCAGGTGTTCGGCGCCATACGTGACGAACGTTTCGGTCAGGTGCGTGTCGAGCATCGTGACCGGGTAGCGCACACGCCGCGGCGGTACGGAGGGGTTGGCCGTCTGATGCAGGTAGGCAAGCGCGTTCTGCAATTCCAGCCGCTTCATCCTGAGCCGACCGACTCCGCCACGGAAGGCATCGAGCACGCCCTCGAAGCGCCGGATGTCCGCGGTGAGCTGGTCGATATCGAAGACGAAGGCATTGCGGGTGAGAAGCTGGTCGCGCACCGCCTCGAAGAGCGCGAGCGGCATGGACTTGCCGCCGACCTTCAGGTGGTAGCCGACCTTCTCGAAGAACTTGTTGATGCCGGTCTCGGGCGTGAAGGCGAGCGACAACGAGTGGGAGTTGCGAAAGAATCTTCCGCTGCCCACGTTGCGCCGGTTGATCTCATCGAGCCGCGCGTCGAGCGGCGAGGCGAACTCGCCGTCGATATCGCCTTTCACCCGCCGATGGGCCACCCGCCACCAGGCCGTGACGCGATGGTCGAAATTCTTGCAGGCCTGGTCGAGGTTGTTGCGCGCGGCCGTGATATCGCCTGCGTTCGGCGTATCGATGTCGATGCCCTCGAACGTGAACGACGTGAGCAGCGACCCGTCCTTGTCGAGCACGAGTTCGGGGGTCACCATCGTGGCCCACGGCGCGATTTCGTGGACGGGCCGGCGCGCGAGCGCGCGCCGCTTTCCGGGCTTCAGCATGGCAGGTCCTGATCGAATCCGTATGGCCGGCGAAAGCGCGCCGATGCCTTGATCGACGGCGACGGCTCGTGAACGTCCGGGTACCGGTTGTAGACGAGCATGACGACGCGCCACCAGGGATCGCGCGAGCTCATCCAGCGCAGGAAGAAATGCATGCACACGCCCATCGCGATAAAGCCGACGCAGCTGCCCAGGTCGAAACCGGTCGAGTAGCACAGCATGACGGTGACGAGGCCGTTGGCGAGCGCGAGCACCCGGTCCGCCCCGCCGATCTGGCGCGGCAGCGAGAGCGAGCGGCTGACCTTGACGGGCTGACGTCCAGATTTAGGTGCAGACATAGCTAATCTTGAAGTGGTCCTTCAGCACGGGGATCGCACAGGCGGCGAAGCCGATACCGACGAAGGCACCGGAGAGCACCTTGGCGATCGTGCTTTCCGAGGTCGCAATGGCGATACACGCCACGATCATGATCACGAGGCCAATGCCGAAAAGCCAAGGCCCGCTGATCCAGTTGGAGACGAGGCAGATCACGTCGGTTGCCGACCCCAGGTCGCTCAGGTCGGTGGAGCTTGCCGAGGCGATCGGCGCGACGGCGCTCAGTGCGAGCGCAACGAGCGTGGTGCGCAGCTCGTGCCGACTGAAGAATCGCGTGAACGCTGCGTGCGCGCGCTGCGCGATACGTCGTCGGATGGTGGTCAGGCGTTGCTTCATGGGGTGGTCCACTCCAGTGGTTTAGAAAACGCGTTTGAGGATGTAATCCCCGTTGTCATAGCCCCGCACTTCGAGGATTTCGGAGAGGTGGCGCATCTCGCCCGTGCGATTCATGTGCACGACGTAGTGAAAGCAGCTGGCGATGTTCTGGCGCAGGTCGCCGATGTCCCAGCGCGTACCGGACGGGACGCCCAGCATGGCGAGGCTCTCCAGCCGCCGAAGGCCGCCGCGCGCCGTGCTCGAGTGGATGGAGCCGAGGCCGCCGTCGTGGCCCGTGTTCAGTGCCTGGATGAAGTCGTACGCCTCACCCCCGCGCACTTCGCCCACGAGGATCCGGTCCGGTCGAAAGCGCAGGCACAGGGCGACGAGCATCTGCGTCGTCACGCCCGTGTCCGTGTTCGAGAGCAGGCGCAACAGGTTCGGCACCGGGAGCTTCAGTTCCTTCGTGTCCTCGATGGTGATCACCCGATCCTCATCCGGAATCTCCGAACCGATCGCATTGAGGAAGGTGGTCTTGCCCGAAGAAGTGCCGCCGGCAACGAGAATGTTCTTCTTCGCGCGCACGATGTCGCGCAGTGCCTGGCGCAGATCGTCGTTCTCGGCGCCGGGCGGGAAGTAGTCGACGTCTTCGTCCTGTCGCGCGCGCAGCCGCGAGAACGCGCCAGCGCGCACGTAGTCGGCGAGCGACAGGTGTTTGTCGCGATGCTTGCGGATCGCGAGGGCGTCGCCGTCGATGGAGGTGGGCCGCATAACCGCGGCGATACGCAGGTTGCCGTGGCCCGCGTTCAGGATGCCCTGGTTCGTCCCCGCCTTCGCGGACTTCTCAACCGACGAGGCCAGCGAATGGATCGCACCGGAGAGCGTCGAGGGATTCAGTTCCAGCGGCACGCGCGTGAGCACGCCACGGCGCTCGATCCAGATATCGTCGGGATGGTTGACGAGTATTTCCGCGATGTCCGGCGCGTCCAGGAACTCCTGCAACGGCCGAAGCGAGGCGAAAAACATCTTCACCGCGCTCTCTTCGAGGCGGTTGAATTTCAGGGCGGAGTTTTCTGCGGCATCGGACATGCCTGTATTGTTCTGGCGCGCCTGCGTACGCGGTCCGGCAAAAGCCCCGCGATATTGGTCAGCATTTTTCACCGGCCGCCCTCTCGCGCGCACGCGCGCGAGGCAGCCGGATCGCCGTGCAGGCGCCTGCACGTCTTTTCCCGGAAAGCTGCACTTTTTGTTGAGCTTTCCGGTCTCGCCAACGTCGCGACAGACGAAAAAAAACCCGGCTCAAAGAGCCGGGTCGGATGCAGGAAGATGGACGGTCAGACAATCACCTCGACCATCTCGCCAAACGGTGCGGGTGCCACACGGTTCAGTGGCGTGGTCGACGCCCAGAGGACCGGGTACGAAGGCGTCACGTCGGGGAACCTGCCGTCCATGTCCGTCAGGTAGACGAGGAATGCCGGGCTGATGCCCTCCTCTTCCAGCCGCCGGAACGGATCGACAAACGACGTGCCGCCGCCGCCCTTGACCGGTGCAAGCTCGATCGGATCGCCCCGCTCGAACACCTGAACCTGGGTGACGCGCGTGTCACAGTCCATCACGATGAGCCGCGCGGGGCGCACAACCTCGGCCACGTTGATGACCTCGGCCGCAAACTGCGCCTGCGTCTCGTCGAACACCGAACCGCTGCTGTCGCGCACGAACACGGCCTCTCCTACGGCCAGCGAATGCAGCGACGGCAGGTAGAGGCCCATATGCAGATACCGGCGGTTCGGCATCGCCCAGCTGTAGTCGTCGTTGGTCACCTGCTGCGCGAAGCGCATCAGGATCGCACGCCAGTCCACAGAGGGCTCGGTCGCCGCGTCCACGAGAGACGCGAGGCTACCGGGAAGCGCGCCACGCATCTTTGCCGCCTTCGCGGCCTGCAGCGTGGCGACCTTCCACTCGGCCTCCTTCACGGGCATGTCCGGGCCTGGATAGGGGCGGACCTCGCCGCAGGACGGCGGGGCATCGGGTTCGGGAGCCGCTGACGGAGTGTTCGCGCCGTTCGCGGGTGTCTTCTGGCCATCCGGCGCATTCGCGCCAGGCTTGCCGCCAGACTTCTCCTTCTCCTTTTGCCTCGCCTCCTGCGTCAGGACCGCGTAAATCTCCTCGGCCGACTTGCCATGAAAGCGCACATCGTCGAGGTGCGGCGATGGGAGCAGGAAACCCGCCTGCTTCACGACCGGGTTGATCGCATAGTCGCAGGCGTCGTTCCACCGGTCAGCGTCACGCGGCCCCTGCCGGAAGCAGTGGCCGTTGGCAACGTGCAGGATCTCGTGGGCGAGGATGCCCCGGCATTCAAGATCGTTCAGCGTGGCGAGAAACGCCGGGTTGTACCCCAGCGACTCCCCATCCACCCAGAACGTCTTGCAGGCCGGATCCTCGACCACCTTCAGCCGCAGTGCCAGCGAACCGAAGAACGGCTGGTCCAGCACCAGTGCCGAACGCTGCTTCGAGATACGGGGATCCATGGTCACCTCACGCAGCGATGCGCAGATGCGGCGCGTGGCCGGCCGCAGGCATTACCGCCTGCGGCTTGCCGCCCATGAAGGCTTCCATCAGTTCCTCGATCTCGGTTGCCTTGGCGGCCACCTGCGAGCGAAGCACCTCGGATTCCTTCAGGTCGTTGCCGGTGTGCACGGCCAGGTGCCGCTTCGCCTGTTCCAGGATGTGGTTGAGCTGCGGGTCGTTGCTGAAATTGAGCTTCGGCAGCAGTCCGCACAGCTCCCGCACGTTGTCGGCCACGTCGATGCGCACATTGCCCGCCGCATACAGCCGGTTGGCCATGGCCGACACCGCTTCGTACAGGCGCTGCACGATGTCCTGGTTGGCATGCTCGATCGAGCGCATGACGTGCTGGTCGATTTCGGAGCGCAAGGTCGTGAGCACGTCCTCGGGCAGATCGACACCAAACTGACTCGCGTCCGGGAACGGCAACACGGCCATGCGCACGCCGAACTTCTCGCCAAGCTGCGCGAGGGTCGGGTAGTCCGCCTCGTTGAACAGGCCGTTCATCTCCTGCCTGGCCTGTTCCTTGAGATCCAGGTAGTCGGTCAGGAACACCTGCACGGCGAGATCGAACTCGTCCTTCATTTTTCGCATCTGCGCCGAGAATTCCATATAGATGTCGGTCGGCAAAAGACGCACGGAGAGCTGGTTGTATTCCAGCGTGTGGTCGTAGAAGTAGCGGCGAATGCGCCCGCCCAGCGACACGACTTCCTTGAAGCTTGCGGCGTTCTCGGGCAGCAGGCGCTTGTTGAAGCGTCCGATGCCCTTCGTGTCGTGACGGCTTTCGACTTCTTCGGTGACCTTCAGGTCGAAGCGTCGTGCGACCCACGACGAGATGGTGACCGAGCAGAGCATGACGCGCGATTGAATATCGGTGATGTTCATGGAGAGACTCCAGAAAAAAGTATGGAATGGGATGAATCAGGAAAGGGAACTGCGACGCGGGAAGCGCGTTGCGCGCGACCCGGAACAACGAAAGGAAGGTGTGACGGTTAGCCGTGGATCAGCTTGCCGATGGGACCGCCCTGTGCCTTGATGAAGGCATGGGTGCTCGCAATGGCAGGCGTCTTGCGCAGCGCGTCCGTCACCAGCAGCGCGGCGAACTCGTTGAGCCCCGAGCCGATCAGGCGTTCGGTGTAGGTCACGACGCGCTCGAAATTGCTTTCGTTCGCGTACATGGCCAGCGCCGCGCTGATTGCGTACAGGGCTGAGGGCTTCTCGGGGATCGGCGCCACGTCGGGTGCCGCAAGGACAGCCGCCGGCGACGGCAGTTCGCGGTAGATCTGCACGAACGCCATCAACTCTGTCGCCGGTCCCTCGCCCACCGATCCTGCGTAGGAGATGAGTTCCAGTTCCTTCGGCAGCACACCCATCGTCTTTGCGACAAACCCCCAGCTGCGGGGACTCGGCGTCGCCTCGATGTCACGCGAGGTCTTCTGGACCGACAGCAGGTCCGGGCGAAAGCGCAGGAACGCGATGAGTTCCGGCTTCACATCGTTGGCCACAGCCCAGGCAGTCCATTCCTCGATGGTCGCCTCCAGCTCCACGACCGTCGCGAAGCGCGAAATCAGCGGATCGAGGATGCCGCTCACGCCCGCGTTGTCGTTGCGGCGGTTGGTGGCCGCGAGGAACGTGACGTTCTCCGGCAGCTTGTGCTCGCCGATACGGCGTGCGAGCAGCAGCTGCATCTTGGCGGCCTGCACGGCGGGCGAAGCCTGCCCGAGATCGTCCAGGAACCAGATGAGCGGGCGCTTGCGAGGTTGCAGCGCACGCTCCAGATCGCCAAACGGCAGGAAGCGCGCCGACTGCCCGTCGGTCGCCGCAAACGGCAGGCCCTTGGAGTCGGTCGGGTCTTCAACGACTGGATGGCTGATCAGCAGGTCGTGCTCGAGCGTGTCGGCAACCTGCGCGACGATGTCGCTCTTGCCGATACCCGGGCGTCCGGTGATGAGCACCGGCAGACGCTGCGGGACAAAGGCCGTGAGGAGAGAATTGAGTTGGGAAGCGTTGACTTGCATGAGGTTTCCTGAAAAAGAGAAACCCCGCGCGAGCAAACTCCCCGGCGGGAGCGTTGTCCCGGCGGGGTCATTGAGAATGCCGCGGTGGCGGCAATGCGATGCGTCGTGAGACGCGTTAATTCGTTTTTACAGCAGGGCTGCGTCGAGCGCTGCGCGCTGTTGTTCGCTCAGCGAGGCGCGCGAGACGCCCGCCCAACCGTGGTAGATCGCGAGACCATACACGTCGGCCAGTGCGCGTGCTTCTGCGCACAGCGACGGCTTTTCGGGATCGGCAGACGGGCGGCGTTCTCGCCAGTGATTGATTGCGCATTCAAGCTGCGCGACCGGCACCTCGGCGGGTTGCGGGTTCATGGCACAGGTCCTTTCGGAGAGCCTGGCAGGAGAGCACGCCCTTTCGGGGACGATGCCCCCGTCAGGCGGGTTGGATTGCCGGCTGCGCCGGCTGGGTCGATGCGTCAGGGACGCGGGGGATAGAAGCCAGTTTAGGCGCGCGCCTCTCGTCCGGGCGGTGCAATGCTCGCGAAATCGATACAGCTTTCGCCCTGCTCGCGTTTTCTACGGAATCGGGATAGGGGCAGGCCTCGCGGCCCGACCCCTCCCACATACATGGACGCCCCCGTTTTGCCAGGCCTTCGTTGATGACGGCTCGATGATTGAGATTGCGGCCATACATCCGGACTGTTGCGAGGCGCGTTCCGCTGCCTCTGTCCCTGATGGAATCAGCTGATCGGACTCTAATCACCACCTCGCGCTCGAAGCGCCTGTGGGAGGGCAGAGTGTCCCGATCCCGGTCCAACCTATCTTGCCATCACGGTGCGAGTGCCTGAGCAACCTCTTGGGGGGAACTGTTCACACCAAACCGATTGGATTATGCGGCGGCGCCAGACGACGCGTAATCCAATCGGAACGCAGTGCCTCGTGTCAGCAACGCCCAGACGATTCGGGCATTGTGGTTCGCGACTGCCACGACGGCAATGTTCTTGTGCCGCCGCGTCAAGAGACGGCGAAGCCAGTCCGAGAACGAATCATCTTTGTCGGCAAGGTACCGAACGACCGCACGCGCCCCGTGGACCATCAATGTCCGCAAGTACTTGTCGCCGCGCTTGGTAATGCCGAGCAGCAGCGGCTTGCCTCCGCTCGAATGCTGTCTGGGCACCAACCCCAGCCAGGCCGCCAATTGCCGGGCGCTGCCGAAGCACTTGGCGTCTCCGATCGAAGCAACGAGCGCGCTGGCCGTGATCGGACCGATCCCGGGAATCTGCGCAAGTCTTCGGCTGGCGTCGTTCGCATGGTGCCAAGCCTTGATCTGTGTCTCGAGATCTTCGACCTGTCGATCCAGTTCCTTCAGATGATCGATCAAGCGCTGAATCAATAAGCGAAACGAGCCTGGCAATTCGTTGCTGGCATCCTCGATGAGTTCCGGCACCTGTTGCGCGACCTTAGCAATCCCCAGCGGGATGATCAGCCCAAACTCCCCGAGCAGCCCGCGGATTTGATTCGCCTGCGCGGTGCGAGCATGCACGAAGGCTTGCCGAGCACGGTGCAGAGCAAGAACCGCCTGTTGATCGACGTTCTTGACGGGCACGAATCGCATGTTCGGCCGCGCTACGGCCTCGCAGATGGCTTTCCGCATCGGCCATGTCGTTCTTGTTCGTCTTCACGTAGGGCTTAACGAACTGGGGAGCCATGAGCCGCACCGTGTGCCCGAAGCCCTGCAGTTTCCGCGCCCAGAAGTGAGCGCTGGCGCAAGCCTCCATACCGATGAGGCACGCCGGAAGGTTCGCAAAGAACGTAGCCATCTGGTGTCGCTTCAGTTGCTTCGTCAATACCGGCTTGCCATGCTCGTTCACGCCGTGAACCTGGAAGACATTCTTGGCAAGGTCAATGCCGACTGTAGTAACGTTCATGATGACGCCTCCTCCGATGATGGTCGTGCTTCGACGCACTACCACTTTGGCACATCGATGCCGTTTCGGACGGGGGCGTCCATTCCATTACCACCGTGCGTACGGGGCCGTACACGGCGGTTCGGATCGGTTGATCGACTACTGACGTAAAGATGGAAGACCGAGGGACCGCAGGAAGCGGTTGGTGAGTGCGTGCTGGAGCGCGGGGCTATTGCTCAGTCTCCATGCAGCGTGCGGAGAACCCGCCGTCTGGGCGGCAAGGTCCCGGCTGACACCACGCGCGGTCAACTCCCGGAATCGTGTTCGGCCCCGCTTCCACTGCTTCCAGAAGAAGCAGCGTACGCGACGGCGAACCCATTCATCCAGGCGCTGCAGCACGCTGGGCGTTTCGCAGAAACCAAAGTAGCCACGCCAACCCGTCAGGTAACGGTGCAGCGTCCCGATCATCTGGTCAGCGCTGACCCCTCGCGTGCGTTGAGTCAACTCCCGGATTCGATCCTTGAAGCGAGTCAGCGCCTTGGGCGCAATGCGCCGTTTGACCTGTGCCCGGTTCGAGAAGGTGAAGCCGAGGAATTTGCGTGTGTGTGGCTGCGCGACCGCGCTCTTCGCCTCATTGACCTTTAGCTTCAGCTTGCCGGTGAGGAAGGCTTCCAGCCCGGCCATCACCCGCTGGCCCGCGCGTTCGCTGCGTACGTAGACGTTACTGTCGTCGGCGTACCTCACGAATCGCAGTCCGCGCCGCTCAAGCTCCCGGTCGAGATCGTCGAGCATCAGGTTGGATAACAACGGCGATAGCGGACAACCCTGCGGCGTCCCTTCGTCCGTTGCGCCAACCAGCCCGTTTTCCATCACCCCTGCCGTCAGAAAGGAGCGAATCAGTTTCAGGACGCGCCTGTCACTGACCCGCTTTGCCACCCGGCTCATCAGGATGTCGTGGTTCACGCGATCGAAGAACTTTTCGAGGTCGAGGTCTACCACCCAGCGGTATCCCGCCTGAATGTAGCCCTGCGCGCGCTCCACGGCCTGATGTGCCGAGCGTCCCGGACGGAAGCCATAACTGGAATCCGAGAACGTCGGGTCCCACTGCCTTTGCAGCACCTGCAGTACCGCCTGCTGGACGAGCCTGTCGAGCGCAGAGGGAATGCCGAGCTTGCGCACGCCCCCTCCATCCGGCTTGGGTATTTCGACCCGCCTCACAGGTTGCGGCCTGTACGTGCCGTTCAGCAGCGTGACTCGAATCGCCGGCCAGTGCTCACGCAGGTACGCCGGTAATGCCTGAACCGTCATGCCGTCCACACCCGGTGCACCCTTGTTCGCTTTCACACGCCTCAACGCCTGCTTGAGGTTCTCCCGTTCACATATTTCTTCCATCAGTCGGTCACAAGCCGACGGGCTTTCAGACTCGGGGTTCGCCGCCATAGGTTCAGCCCCTCGGACGTCGGCCTTCGGGGCTTCACCCCTACCTCCGGCGCCAAGGACGCGATGCGTTTTCTGCTGCGCTCCCATGTCGAGTTCTCCGGCTTACTCGCCGCTCCTCTCCGTTTGGGCCTTCAGGCGTCGCCGCCCTAATATGCCCGCTGCTGACTCCTGCACGGTGGTCAGCGGCCCTTACGAACCGCTCAGTCCTGAATCCAGGACACCGGGCAGGCCTCCCGAAGGTAAGTGCAACCGCCTTCGCCACACACCCGCCAGATTTACCACCCCGGGCCTTGATGGCTATGGACTTCGCGATCATTGGCTCGCTCGTCCGCCCGGGTAGGCCTCGCATCTGGTTTCTGTTCGTCGGGTCATGGCTTTGCTACACGCTTCCTTCAGACCCCGCCTCACGGCGACGCCCTTGCGTTTCGCTAGTCCTTCACCACCATCAGGTTGGACAGGGGACTCACACCCCCAAGCTGTTGCGCATGCTCGGCGCACCCAAAAAAAAAGCCGACGCACAGGGCGTCGGCGGGTTGCAGAAGTTGGGATACCGGCTCACGCAGCGCGCCGGTCCAGCACGGCGCGCGCATACGCGAGCGTGCCGTCCTTCGCGCTCAGGCGACGAGCGGCGCTTTCGTTGCCGCGCACGAGCGCGTAGCGCAGCGTCGCACCGTGCCGGAAGCTCTGGATCGTGCAATAGCCCTCGCTGATCGCGCGATCGATGTGCTCGACGCCAGTCAGCTCGCCTTGGCCCGGTCCGATGTAGCGGGCGCGGGCCGCTACATCGCGGGCTTCCTTCAGGTCGCGCTCGGCATCGCGTTCGGCCTTCGCCTGCGCCGCGTCGCGCTCCCACTGCGCCTGCTCATCTTCGTTGAAGCCGCAAAGGTGAAACACGGCGCGGCGACGGGCGGCGGAACGCAGTCCGAGAACCTTCACGCCGAGGACCTCGTGGAACGCCATCTTGCTCGAACGGTTATGCTCGTCCGAGGTGTCCAGCACGTCGAGCAGCAAGCCGACATTGCGTTCGTCCAGCGCGCGAGAGAGACGGTTGCCGTACGCGAAGGTATGGCGCCCGTGCTCAAGCCGCGCGATGTTGCAGCGATGCCGGTGCAAGCGCCGGCTGATGTTGCCCGCGGCCAGCGCCCTGTCGGCGTAGTCGATCGCACGCTTGCGCACGGTGTCGGCAACGAGCTCGCGCACGCGCTTCGCGAGTGGCGAGACCGGTTCGCCCACATCGACCGGCTGGTCGAACGTGGCAGGCAGCGGCAGATCGTCGATGAGGCCGTTGGCATGCAGCACGTCCTCGACCTCGGGGTGGCTCGGGCGGTCGGGCAGCAGCCGCGCGACCATGGTCAGGATGTCGGCATTCTGTGCGTCGATCGTCTTGCCGTTGTGCTTCATCACGGAGACGACCGGTTCCAGCTTGGCACCAGGCATGGCGCCGCGCAATTCCGGCACGCGGATGAGCGTTTGCGCCCAGTACGGGCCGTAGCGGAATGCTCCGGCGTTTTGCCGGTAGTCATCGAGCACCGCCTCGGGCACCGGCAGGTTCGCGAGCAGTGCATAGGCGACCTGCACTTCGTGGCGGCTGTTGACGTCGCGGGTTCCGGGAATCGCGGGACCGCAGTAGCCGAAGCTGAAAAGGCGCGTCATGGTCTCGATGCAGAGTTCGCAAAGCTCGAACCGGCGACCGCGCTCGCGCGCTTGCGAAGTGGCCGCCTCGACCTGGTTGGTCGAGAGCAGCAGCTGCGGCTTACGGCACACGTCCACGAACTCGAACAGGCCGTCCCAGTCCGCTGCGCGGATCTGCCACGACTCGCGCTGCGCGCCTTCGTCATCGAGGAATCCGCCGCTGCGCACCTCCTCGAGCATGGTGGTGACGATCGACTCCGCGCTGCCGGACTGACGAAGCGCCAGTTCGCCGTTGTAGCGGATGACGCTCACGTCGGCCGGCGCACCGCGAAGCTCGATGAGGGCCGTGTCGGTTGCCCGCACGCGCTCGTCGCGGAACAGATTGAAGAGACCGGCGAGCGTGCTGGTCGAAAGGACTGCGTCGGGAATGCAAAGCGTGTACATGGATGAAGCTCCTATGAGGCGAAGCATCACCCATCCGGGGCGATGCCCCGCAAGGGAAGAAAAAAACGGAAAAGTTGAAGGTCAATCGATATCGAGCAGGCGCGACACGACCGCAGCGACCGACCAGGCGAGCGTGCGGTTCAGCGTCTTGATCCGGATGAGCGGCACGCTGCCCCAGTGGCCATTGCCGTCGCCCTTCTCGTGAAACCGGACGTGCTCGATGGGACAATCCAGCCTTCGGACCGGCCACGCTCGACGGAGAGGCAAAGGCGTTCCCGTGGACCGTCTGTCTGTGGCCATGGCGCAGTTTCACGCAGGCCGTAGACGTTGGTCTTCGCGTCGCCGACGAAGTTGGAAATGGCGACCCACTCCGGTTCAAGTTCGGTCTTGCACAGGTGTCGGCCGATTTCGCGGGCCACCTCTGCGACCGTTTTGCCGAGCGTATCGAACGGCGCGGCCGCGAGTGCGACCGGCAGATCGAGTTCAAGCGTTGATTGCATGTTTGCGATCCTGCAAATAAAAAGGGCCACACCGTTAGGTGCAGCCCTTGATGGGATTTGCCGGCGTTCAGCCGGCGCTACAGTGAATTGTTCAGTGCGAATGCCCGCGGCGTTCGCGGTCGGCCTTGCGGCCATTGTGGTCCATGACGAGACCCAACGCGCTGAACGCGATTGCGACCGCCAGTGCGAAGAAACTCCAACCCATAGTTAGTCTCCGTTCATCGACACGATACCTGCATAAAAGAGTACCACAGCGGCAACACACAAATTGAGCTCGGCGAGGACATTCTGCCACCCCCAAGTCGTCGTCGAGTGCCAGAAACCGGTTGCGCCGATCGTCGCGCCCGCAGAGAGCGTGTGGAGGTAGCGTCCGGCCTGCTGTCGCTGGTCCTTGGTTGGCTGACGAATGAACTGTCGAAGCCGCGCGACGAAGCCTTTCGCAGGCGGCCTGACCGCTTGCCCGGCGGGAATCCGGAAGTCGCCGCGCAAAGTGGGCTCAATATCGATCTTCTGCCCGTGAAACGTCGCCTTGATGGAAGGTCGCGCTTCCGTCGTATCGAGCGCGCGCACAATCTGCTTGAGACGCTCCGAAACAAGCACGTCGCCAGTCTCTTGATTCCACGTAGCCTGGTCGACGATCGTCAGGCCGCCCGCGTATTCGATTTCTATCTCGATGATCTGCATCGGAGGCCCTCCTAACGGCGTTCGTGATCGAGCCCGTTGGCAAGGCGCAGCGAGCCGAGCATCGCCTCATAGCCCTCGCGCGACGATATCTGCTCGAGACTCACCGCGTTATCGCCACCGCCCGAAAGGTCGGCGCGGCCGCGGCGGGTGCGGAACGAAACGGCGACACTGTTGCGCGCCGGTGCGTCCGCCACCTCAACGATGAGGCGCCCGGTGTTGAGCCTCACGCGGCAACCCTGACCCTGTGCGGCCGGATGCTCGGTGATGTCGTGTTCGCCCGTGCGCAGACGCAGGTCGCCTGCCACGCGGCGCAGGAAACCCCGCGCGCGGCGTGTGATTTCAGTCTCGCGTGCCGCGCCCGCACTGCGGCGGTCGGCATGGAGTACTTTCGTAATGTGATTCATGGAAACCTCGAAACAAAAAAATGGCGAGGCGTCCCGGAAAGGGAAACGCCTCGCCGTGCTGGAGAGGAAGGCCGGCATGTCGCCGGCGAATGAAAAAAAGCGCCTCAGTGCGTGACGCGCGCGCCAGAGCTGCTGGTGACTAGCAGAACCTGGTCGCCCGGCTTGAAGTGCTGGTCGTCAGGCTGCGTGACCACGAGCATCGAACCGTTGGCCTTGCGGACCACGATTTCGAGGCCAGCGGTGCGTGAGAGCGCAGCGCCTACGCGTTGTGCGATGACGCCTGCACCTGCGCCTGAGATCGCACCTGCGATGTAGCGGCCGTTGCCATTGCCGATCACCTGCGAACCGAGAAACGCACTCGCGCCCGCCGTGATGAGGCTGACCAGTCCCGTGCCATCGCCCGGCGTCTGGATCGTGATGTTGCGCACGCGAACTACCGTGACTTCCTCCAGGCTACCTGTTCGTTGAACGTCGGAACGCTGGTAGACGTCGGGCGAGCCGAAGTCAGTCATGTTCGCGCAGGCGGCGAGCGTGGAGAGGAGAAGGATGGAGAAGAGAGTACGGATCATGGTTGCCTCGCGAAATTGCGGGCAACCGTCCCGTCAGGGGCGTTTGCCCTGTCGGGAAGACATGGATGAAGCGAAAGGCGCAGACCGGACAAACCGGTCTGCGTATGGCTGTGCTCAGGACAAGCGATTCAAGTTGTGAAGCTCGACGTGGCCGCTCGAGACGAGACGGCGTTCGGCATCAAACGGCAGGTCATAGTCCCAGATTACCGTGGCGGTGCGATCGCTCCAGACCGAGACAATCGTAGCGGGGTGAAGCTGGGGCGGACTGGACTGAACGTCCTGTGCCATGACACGTTGCTTCTCAGAAAAACCATTCAGTTCCGAAACCTTGAAAGCGGGTTGAGCGGAAACGTTCAGCATGGTGCGGCTCCTGAAAGGAAAAAGGGGAGCCGCATCCCTTCCGGGAGTGGGCTCCCAGGGGGATTCAAAAGATGGAGGCAGGACAGTCGACCGGCCGGTGAGACAAGCAGAAGGCACAACGGCAAGCCGCTGTGGTCAGGTCGATGCGCCAAAAGCGCGGGGAATAGGGACAGTCTACGGGTCGGCGGTCGCTGCGCCGACCGGAATGATCGCGAAAACCACCTGGCTTTCGTCTCGCGGGGCCGCCCTCACCTCGCGCACGATGTTCGCTGTACCGCGACGTCGTTGTATCGCCCTGGACTCAGCACCAACTCTCGACGACCCACCATGCCCAGCCTTATCCAGTCCACGCCGCCGATCGCCAGTATCGGGCTGCTCGCCGATCTGACCGGCGTTGCAGGTGCGCTCGGTGCGATCATGCCGGATCTTTCTGCAGCGATCGCCAGCGCGGTCCTGCGTTCGCTCGGCGAGGACACACATACACGTTCCGTGCGGCGGCGTGAGCGCGTGCTCGGTGCGCTAGCGTGCGCGAGCGTCGGGATCGTGGCGCTCACAACGACCGGGCTGTCGCTGGTCGCCCTTGCCGCCTGCCTGCTGTGCCTCCCGTTGCTTGTCGCAGCGGACATCGATCGCCGCCACCATCTGCTGCCCGACCAGATCACGATTCCGCTGCTCTGGCTCGGTCTCTTGCTCAATCTTGGCGCCATCGTCACGCCGCTAAACGATGCCGTCATCGGCGCAGTGACGGGCTACCTCGGGCTTCGCACCCTATCGTGGGGCGTCGCGGCCGCGAGCCGTTCGGAAGGCATCGGCCACGGCGACTTCAAGCTCGTTGCCGCGCTGGGTGCGTGGCTGGGCTGGCAGGCGCTGCCGGCCATCCTGTTCATCGCCGCCGCGCTCGCGGTCCTCACCGGACTGTTGCATGCTGCATCGACCCGGGCGCGCACGCTCCCGCGCCTCGCGTTCGGGCCGTCGCTCGCGGCCGCCGGAATATTCGTTCTGTTCGTACCGTCGCTGCGGCACTGGTGACGCTCGCCGCGCACACAGAGGTACAACGGACGAAAAAAAGCGCCGCCCGTTTGAAAGGGCGGCGCTTGGGTCAAGAGAGCAGCCGATACCGCATCACCGGGTCGGCCCTCGCGATTCGCTCACCTTCAGCAGGTGCAGCGACCAGAAGGCCAGCACCACGCCGAATGCGAAAACGACGACACATGCGCGGACGTTATCAATGAGCAGGCCATCGACGAACGCGAGCGCACTCACGAACGGCTTGAGGGTCCACTCCTGCACCTTCGTGCGCAGCACGGGCATGAACGTCGGCTCTGCGTACCGGAACGCCACACGGGCGATGTATTCAGCGCCGCAGAAGAGCGAACCGAACGCCGTCGCACCGAGGAGCAGCGGCAGCCACTTCTCGCCGCCGAGCCAGTACATCGTGTAGCGATACGCGTATTCGTCCTGCAGAGCAGCGACGGCTTCGGGATGGCGTGCGATGGTGGCGAGCAGCCAGCCAAAGACGAACATCGGCACGACGCCGTACAGCATGAACACGAGCGTGCGCGCTGCCAGCTTCGTATCTCGGTCAAACAGTTTTTTCAACATCACGAACGTCCTTTTGAGGTATGCGCAAGGACCGCCCCTCCCAGTGAGAGGCGAAGTCCTTGCAGTGGAGAAATGAGTCACACGCACGCGTATAGCGTTGCGCTGGCCTGATGGCCGGTGACTCGATGAGGTCAGCCCTTGCGTGTCGCCTTTCGGCGGCGTGGAGGCTTCTTTGCAGACGGCGCTTCGTAACCGAAGCGCGCCCATGCAGCGGGGTCGATCGGAACCGGATTCGTGCGTCCCGTTGCGAGATTCACGAACACAGCCGAATACGACAGACCACCATTTCGAAACAGCGACCAGAGCAGGTTGAACGCCTGCACCGAAATCGCCTGATTGATGACGAGCGACTGCTTGCGCAGCGCGTCCGCCAGCGAGCACGAAGGCGTATCGTCGCCCTTGTCGTTCTTCGGATTCAGCAGGTCCGGGAACAGGTCGCCCACGTGGGGCAACCGGTCGTGCCGGGGCTTGCCGAATTCACCGAGAATGACCTGGCCACGGTCCGTCTCGTTGCCGCAATCGAGGTAGTAGCGACACTTGCCCCGTTTTGCGGCCTGCACGATGGCGTGGCGCGCGCGTCGCGAATCGACGCAGCCAATCACGAGATCGGCATGCAGGTTGATCTGCGAATCGACGCGTCGCGGCTCGGCAATCCAGTCCGTGCCCATCAGCAGGTTCAGCCGGTTCACGAGCAGCGTCGCCTTGAACTGGCCGACATCGTTCGGATAGAACCCCTGCCTGCCGACGTTGAACTCGCTCACCGTGTCATCGTCGTAGACCGTGCACTCGATACCACCGGGGTGACCAAGCTCCACCATCGCGTGATGCAGGCGCGCGAGCGACGGCAACAATGCGCTGCCGGTCCCGCCCGCTCCGACCACGACGACTTTCCAGGCGCCCCGCGTCATGTGCTCGGGGGTAGCATGCAGAATCGGGGTACTCATACGACCTCCCCGGCCAGTGCCGACAGCCAGCGCGCCGGAGCGCCCGCCTGAACCTCGAAGCGGCCTTTCGCACACAGACGCAAGGCAATCGACGGCGTGCGATCGCAGTTGCCCAGCACGAGCGCGAGCTTCACGTCGTGCAGGTCATCACGATCATCGGTCGACGAGAAATACGCCCTCCCGTGGCCGTGCGAATGGCAGTCAACGACAAGCCACTCGGCCTCGCGCAATTGCGGACGCTCGTAGTGCAGATGGCCCGGACCGTGCGAGAGCGATGCGAGGCGCTCCATGCGAAAGCGCCCCGTCACCGCGTCCCACACGATCCACGCTCCCACCTCGTTGGGCAGTGCCGCCCGCGCGAGGCGGGCGAACTCCACAACGAGCGCGGCGGGAATCGCGCCGCAGCGCAGCTCCGTCAGTTCCTGCGCCTGGCCATACGGTACCGGCGTATGCCAGTCGAATGAGCCAAGGCGCCGGACCAGCCGGATCCACGGGCGGTCGATCTCAAGAAACACGCCGTTCGACGCGATGAGCAGGCGCTCGCCGGGACCGGACATCGGCGCCACCGGTTCGCGCGTGGGCACCATGACCGACGGGAACGAGCCCTGCAGGACGTTATCGACGGGATTCATTTGGCCCCTCCGATCTGACCTGCGACCAGCTTGCCGACCGTCGCATCCTTCATGGGGACGAGCACTTCGAGCGGAAAGGCCTCGAACTTCCCGCCCAGCATGTCGGTCCAGAACGAGTGAAACCCGTCCTTGTACTCAACGCGTTTGCCACCGGGATTCGGGTGCGTGAAGGCGGAGGTGAAGAAGCCCTCTTCCCAGCCGTCGATGGCAGAAACTTCAATGCGCCGTGGCACTTTGGCCGACCCGATGCAGATCTGGCCGTGGTCCCAGGTGTTGAAGTACGGCGGCTCAAAGAGTGCCGTGCCCGCCTCGGGACGCGCGTCGCCCTTCACCGCAAAGACGCGGAAACCGCCCGCGCCAGCCTGAAACACGAGGCCCGGATGCGGCACGACCGCGGTGCGCTCGCCCACCTTTCTGCACTGGAAGAACACACGTCGACGCGCAGGTGGAGTCCACCAGGTCACCGCGGCCGACGTCACGCCCAGCACACTGCCCGGCAGGAACTCGGCGCGCGGCGCTGCGTTGCGATCGAGTTGCACCAATGCATCGATGAGAGCGCGGCGGCTTAACGGCCGTCCCGCACCGATCACCGGTCGCCCGGTTTGACGCTCCGCTGCGACTGCATGCACCGTCGCGTAACACGAACCATCCCGTGCCGAATACAGCAACAGGGCCGAAGACAGGGCTACGTCATGCCCGGTCTGGCCGATATGAACACCTTTCATGGAAGAACCTCCTGGTTAAGGGCTCACCACAAGCGCCAGCAGGCGATCGAGGTGGCCAAGCATCTGAAGGGCAAGGCCCCACTGCGCGTACTGCGCGCGGATGCCCTGCTTCTGGTTGGAAAATGTGAGGAAGCGGCTGTACTCGGAGGCTTCACCACCCTGGTACTCACCGTTCATAAAGTCGTCGAGCGTCTCGCTGATCCGCTCGTTGTTCTCCAGCACGAACGTGCAGCCCGAATACATCGGCCGCGCGTCATAGCCGTCGTCGAGCAGCGGACGGTTTCCCGCACGCCGAAGGAGCCGGTGCAGCGCCGCAAGCTCCACGCAGACCCGTGTCACAAGCGGCGTGGACCCGGTCTGCAGACCGCGCAGCTCGTTCTCTGACAGCACCTGGGAGCGTGCGCGGCGCCCCGGCACCCTTGCCGGAATCCGGATTTCGTCGGGGCACAACTGCGGGCGAAGGACGGAAGGCAGGTACCGCTCCACCGTCTCCTTGTCGTCACCGTAGAAGTCCATCATCCATTGGCTGACGTCCTTATCGGTCGCGCTTTCGTCGCCCTCCCAGTGACGGCAGGCCGCCTCGCAGAGGAACCAGCCAGGCGTGCGGATGAGCACGGTCTTGCCCGAGACGCGATCGACAAGATTGAAGAGCGTGTTCAAAAGCAGCGGATGCGCTTGCCGTAACGGCTGGGCCAGTGCACCGACCTCATGGACCCACTCGTTCTCCAGCTTCACGCCCAGATGCAGCGGGCCCGTTGCCTTGAAGTCATCGTGCTCGTACTGGTGCTGGATGATGTCCATCACGGCGTTCGTGTCGCACAGGTCGAGGCCCAACGAGATGAAGCGAAGCGGCTGACGGATCTGCCGCTGCACCCATGCATAGAACGCCTGCTGAAACGCATCGACCGGACTGGCCGGATCGTCGACGTCAGAGGCGCGCAGGGGCCCGTGCCGGAACTGCTCGAGCACGGTTCCCTCCAGCTCCACGTCAGCGCGCCACCGGATGGTGGCCTCGCGCGGCACATCGGGACTGAACTGCGGCAGCGTCAGAACACAATCGGAAGATCGATGTCGGGCAGCGGCAGCGCGTGGCGGTTGCCATGCCCCGCCGGCTGTTGCATCGACCGTTCGATCAGCGAATGAAGGATCGAACAGCATTGGCGAACCTCGTCGTCATATAAAAAAACCGCCCTTTCGGGCGGTTCCTGGGAGTGGAAGCCGCTCGCCGGATCGGCGAGGGCCTTGAGCAGGGTTTTCTTACGCATGGGCGCCCTTTGCACCCGCCGCGCGTACGAACCGGAAGGACGCCACTTCACCGGCGTACTCGGGACCGTCGACCGTTGCGGTCGTCAGCTCCGGGTATTGCGCCGAGTAGAGATCGCGCACCTGATCCGGCGTGAACGCCGGGCCGGGATCGGGCAGACGCATGCCGTTGTAGGTGAACTCGCGGGTGAGCGTTGCAATTGCGATGGTCATGGCGCGCTCCTCACAGAAGACTCAGGAGGTCGGTCTGGCCAGCATCGGATGCCGCCGGCGCCGACTTCGAGGCAACGTTCGCAGGTTGCGGTTTGCCACTCCCCTCGCCCGTCGACTCTCCGTCATCGCTTTCGCCACCTTCATCGGCGTCGTCGGGCGACGATGCGGGCGCGGAGAGCGCCGGCTTCGAGCCCTTCGACAACGCCTTCTGCGCCTTGCCCGCCTGCGATTTCTCGGCCGCCTGCAGGATTTCCGCCGTGGCGCTCACCTGCTCCGCGAGGGAGCGGTGCGCGCCTTCGAACGTGCGCAATGCATCGGCAAAGCCTTCATCGAGTGCAGCCGGGCTGGCCGTCAGCACCAGCG
Organism: Paraburkholderia sp. A1BS-2L; assembly: GCF_051125205.1. Taxonomy (NCBI): domain Bacteria; kingdom Pseudomonadati; phylum Pseudomonadota; class Betaproteobacteria; order Burkholderiales; family Burkholderiaceae; genus Paraburkholderia; species Paraburkholderia sp. A1BS-2L. Next base: position 59,346 of record NZ_CP120432.1, on the reverse strand, counting down.
GCTGACGCAGCGCCGCCTCTTTCGAGTCGCCGCCGGGCATCACGACCACGGCCATCTGGTCACCGGCCATCTTGAGTGTGAGCGTGACCTTGCCGGTCTCGCGCACGAACGCTTCGAGTTGCTGGAACATGTAAAACCTCACGAAAAAGAAAAAACGCCGCGCGAAGGCGGCGTGAGAAGAAGAAAGGAACCGCGGCGTTCGCCGCGGTCTGCATCAGAACTTCAGAACCTTGAGCACCTTGCCCGTGTAGTCGAATCCCTCGACCGACAGCAGGGCGTCGATGACTTCGGCCTTCGATTTCGCGAAGACCTTTTTGAAGTCGTCGCCCATGGTGGCACGCAGCCCCAGTTCGTCGGCCACCACCTTCATCTCGGACTTCGTGATCAGCTCCAGAAACTCCTTGTCGAGTTTCCAGTGCTTCGCGAGATCGAGCTTGTGATGGCGGCACATCTGCATGAGATACGGGACGTCGACGCCCTGGATCGCGGACATCGCGAGCGCGACCAGCAGCTTCACCTGTACGTCGGACTCCAGCTCTGCTGCCGCCGAGGCGGCCTTCGAGAAGTCGCCGACGGCGGGCTTGTCGTCGATGAGGCGCTCCCAGATCGTGTTGACCGGTTCGGCCGCGATGCTGCGTGCCTGACCGGTCGCAACGACCGCGATCAGGTACTGGCGCGCGAGCGCAACGTCGCTGCTGACCTCACGACGCAACGCCTTGCGCCAGAGCGCGACGCGGTACGTCTTGACGCGATCGGACTCAGCCACGACCGTGGCCTCGGGCGTCGATGCAGCGGCCTTGTCGCCCTTCGGCGCGCTTGCAGCCTTCGATGAGCCCGTCGCCGCTGCAGCTTTCGCCGCAGCCGTGTCAGGACCTTTCTCGCTTTTGATGCGCGCGGCCACCTTCTTCATGTTGCAGACGGTGTCGAAGCACTGGCCCTTGTAGATATTGCCCATCGAGTCGGGCAGGCCGCTTACCGCCGCGCCGAAGTTCTGGCACGCGTAGCAGGCTTTCAACTGTTCGGCGCCGACACCCTTGGGACCATCCGCCACGAGCTGGATGCGCGTGTGGTTGTCGCCGGGACGCACGATGCGAACGGTCTGGTACTCGTCGCGCAGGCCTGCGGCCGTCGCTTCGAGCTGCTTTTCCGTTTTCTCGTTGTAGCAGGCGCGGTTCGTACAGCTGCCCGTGCCGATCGACTCGCCGAACATCTCGGCCTGGGCGGCCGAATTGTGCTGACACCCCGCGCAATCGGTCTTGTCGAAGATCGCAGCGGGCAATGAGCACGAGACCTGTTCGAGCGTCTTCTTCAGATCCGCGACCGTGCGGTTCTCTTTCACGACAACCGGCAGGAGCTTGTCCTGCTGCCCCTTCGTGAAGGCTGCGAAAAGTTCAGCGTGGCCGAGCTTGATGGTGCGCGTGTTGAGCGCATCCAGCACCGCAGCGCTGCAGTTCATGAGCGCGAGACGCGAGTCGAGCACCTGACGGCTCCAGCCTAGCTGGAGCGCCGCCTCGTCCCGGTCGCCCTTGCACAGGCCGACGAGTTCCGCCGCGTCGATGGCCTCCTCGGACGGCGCCAGGCCGTCGCGTTGAATGTTCTCGACGAGCGCGACAGCGCGCGCTTCGGATTCGCTCAGCGGTTTGACGACGACCGGCATCGGATAGTCCTCGCCGTGTGCTTCCATCGCCGCGCGATAACGGCGGCCACCGGCGACAAGCTCGTGAGAGCCATCGTCGAGCGGACGCACGATCACTGGCTGCATGACGCCCTGCACACGCACGGACTCGACCATCTCCGCCATCTTTGCGGGGTCGAAATATTTGCGGGGATTGCGGCCGAGCTTGATATCGCCGAGCCGGAGGGTAGGTTGCTGTTGCATTGCGGGTCTCCAGAAGGGGAACCCGTTCCCCAACGGGAAGAGGATTCCCGATGGGTGAAAGAAAAAAGAATGGCCGCGAGGGCTGGGGTCGATGCGCATGAAGCGCGGTAGGTAAACAGACGATACCGCGCGGTGGCGGATCGAGATGCCGAAAAGATCGCCGATACGGGGTGGCTTTTAAAGAAAAAATGGCCCGGAGCGAATCCGGGCCGTTGTTCATCATCTGGTCAGGCTTATGCGCAGGGCGCTCAACGCTTCTGCATCTAATTCTCGGGGATACGCTAAAGAGGGCAAAACACGAGTGCCGCCCATCAGACCGCGGAAGGACGCTATTCGGTTTCCGCGATGATCACCGGCGTGACATTGAAGGCGATGTCACTCCAACGACGCTCGCCGTCATCGACGAGCTTGTACAGATCTGCCGCGAGCGACTTGATAGTGACTCGCCTCGGGACGACTTCGAAGCCGATAGAGCCCTCCAGTTGCACGAGCAGGCAATAGCAGCGATTTTCCGGATCGTCCTCGAGCACAACAAAGCCCTTGAGCTTCGCTTTAGCGACGCGGAATTGCAGCGCTGCAGAGAACACCGCATGGCCGTCATCCTTCGGATCGCGATATTGCAGGCGATCCGAATCCGCGCCGGCGTCGAGCAGCATCTCGAAGACTGTTCGGCTGCCCGGTGCGTTGAGGGCTTCGACCTGCTCGATCATGTCGAGCAGCCGCCGGGAGCGGATGCTCTCGCGATCGATAGGCAGTTTCGCGCTGGTGAACGGCTGTGGCTCATTGACCGTTTGCTGGCTGGCCCCGCTACACGTCAGAGATTCATTCGAAAACATGAGGTGACTCCCAAAGGAATGAGGGAGCACCGCCCCCTGTCGGGAGTTGGGCTCCCGAAGGGTGAAGAGGAAGGAAATGCGCCCAGATATAGGGCCGGTCGATGCGCTTGAAGCGCGGGTGGTAGAGGAGACGATACCGCGCAATGGCGCTTCGAGGCCGCGGAAAGATCTCCGATACCGGCTGGCTTTTAAAAAAAGCCCGGAGTGGTATCCGGGCCGTCGTTCAGAACAAGGTCATCTGGTCGATCAGTTCAAGGAACGGTTGTGCACGCGGCTGCCCCGCCACCGCTTCATCGAACAGGTCCGCAAGGCCAGCCGTGTCCACCTCGGGTTGGTCGAGCACCGCGACATCGCCGTCTTCGACCGCGACAGGCAGAGCCGGTAGATGCGCGGGCGACTCGCATGGCGCAGCAACCGCAGCGAAAACCGGTACGGCATCGTCACATGCCGGTTCGGTTTCGCTGCCGAGCAATTCGCGCATGGCATCCTCCGAGCCGCGGGCACGCAGACGATGGCTCCAGCCGCCGAGCACGTGCGCCGGCGTGAACCAGTGCCCCCACACCTCCATCGAAAGCGCGTTGCCGTGTACGACGATGGCCGGAATGTGCAGCAACGAGAGTTGCAGATAGGCCATATGAACGCAGCAGGGGTCGATGTCGATACACGTTGCGTGCATCGCCTGCTGGTAGTTGAGGCCCGCGTCGTGGAACGCCTCTGCCGTAGCGATGACCATGCCCCCGGCCCCGCACGCGGGTTCGTGAACACGTTCGAAGCCGCGTGAGCGTGCCGAGTCGATCGTAGCTCCAATCAGCATCGAGGCCATAAGATGCGAGACATGGTACGGCGTGAAAAACTGCCCGCTGCGGTCGTTACCCAGGTCGAGCATCATGTATGTCTCGCCGAGCACGTCGGTCAATCCACCGCCGAGCGCACCAACAGAGCGTGCCGCGACCAACACCTCGACGCGCTTTTCGAAGGACAAAGTGAGCTCGCCCAGCATCCTCGGGAAGCGCGCGACCTCTTCAGGCTTGTATTTCCCGACGATCTCCAGATAGCGCTTCTCGCGCGTGTCGCACTGCGCGCGATCCACGCTGTTGCTGATCGCAAGCGCCGCCATTTCAACAAAATCGCGAAACACCGTATTGATGTGGTGTCCGTACGAGAATTTATTGAACAGGGCGACGAGATTGCGCTGGTGTGCGTCCGCCGTCAGATCATGCTTGCGCTGTGCGCTCTTCTTGCTCATGCCCACTCCAAATGTAAGAAGGGCATGGCCCCTGCGGGCGCGATGCCCCACAGGGATAGAAAGGAAAGCCGGCAAAGCCGGTACAGGTCGATGCGTCGATGACGCAGGTGATGACGCCATGGTAAGCGCGAACCACGCGAGCCGACGTCCGCAAAGCACGCAAAACTGCACCAGCTTTCGCCTGATGTGCCGCCGCGTTATCCACAGATTCTGTTGGCAACACTGTGCAGAACGTCGTGCGGAACAAGTCGGCGGCCCCCCTATGAAGCCCGAATCTGCGGGCTTTTGGGCCAATCCCGTCACGTCGCGCGCCCGACAATTGACGCGCGCGGGCAATGCTGCCCACGCTCACTGGAGATACTCATGCTGGATCTTGCAAAACCCCGGGCGTGGGCGGGCTCGCTCACGTTCATTGCCGCTGTTTCGGCGCTCGCCTTCCCCTTCTTCTGGTTGTTTGTCGCGGCTGTAGCCCGGGAGCCGAACGTCGTCAGGATTGCCGGCGTTGCATTCGCCGCCGCACTTGCACTCGAAGCCATCCGACGGGTACGGATCGGACGGCTTCGCAAGGAACTCGCCGACGCCGACGACCAGGCCGTAGTAAAAATCTCGGTGAACGGCGTCGAGGTCGGCGAGGTCCCGGAGCCGGTCTTCGCCAATATGAAGCTCGTCGTCGCCAATGACGCACGTAATTACGTGACGCAGTTCTCGACCGCCATCGCTGCGATCTGGCGTCACGCTGTCCTCGCGCTAACCATCACCGCCGCTCTGCTGGGGATCTGGCTCGCATGGCAATGTCTTGTGTGTCCGGATGCTTTCGCGCACGCGATCCTGGCGTTCATCGCCGCGAGCAGCGCGCATTCCGTTCCCGTCGACGCGCTCGCGGCGGAACTGCACGCGGTCGCAGCCGCCGTCGCCAGCATCTATGCGATGCTCTTCATGCTGCTAACGTGCGCGCGCTTGACCTTTGGCGCTCCGGTTTCTGTATCGGGGGCGTTTCGTGCCGACCTACACCGCCGTGTGTGTCTGATCGTCGGCACACCGGCGGCGGGCGAGGTGTCCCTGCGCCGCGCGCTGGCTGCGTGAGGCTCACCGCGCCGCCTCACCTCCCTCGTGCAGGCGCCTGCACGTCTTTTCCCGGAAAGCTGCACTTTTTGTGGAGCTTTTCGGTCTTTCCAAAGCCTCGCGGAAAGACCGCCAAATCCCGCCTCTTTCGCCCGTTGACTCCGCGGTGGCTGCCTCATCATGTGGCCATGGACTTCGCGGCCGCACAACATGACGGCACCTCGTCGCTCCGCCTGCGACGTGTTCTCTATCCCACACTCCCCGCCGGAATCCGACCCGGCGTCGTCATCGAACACGAACTGGATCGCGGCATGGTGACCGTTCTCGACACCGAAGACGGCACGTTCTGGCGTGGCCGCGCAGATGACGTTCAGGTTCTGGCCTGAACCGCAGCAGCTGATCCGCCACGACCCCAACGTGACCAAGGAGATTCGTCCATGATCAACGTATCCTTCGATGGCAGCAGGTTTGCCCTGTCCGACCTGGAGGAGTATCCCGCCCGCTTCGCGCAACGCCTCGAGCGCACGAGAGTCACCACCGGATATGCGCGCTGCCTGTGCCCAACCGACGAGCCGCGTAAGCTGGTGATTCGCAGGTACGGCTCTCTATATTTCCTCGCCGGTTGGCCCGATGACGGTCCTATGCATGCCGAAGGGTGCGAATTCCGAAAGACGCCGGGCGACGGCACTGGCCGCAGCTCCGACAGCCGCGCGGCGATTCTCGAAGGCCCCAACGGGCTCAACGTGCGTCTGGACGCGTCACTCATTCAACGCGAGGCGGCATCCCGCCGCTCTCGCCCGCGTGCCACCGCAGGCTCGTCGGGCACTTCCCGGCGCGCGGCCCCGCTGCTTGCCTTTCTGCAGGCGCTATGGGCCAACGGGCGGCTGAACGCCTGGGACGGCTCGCCCCAGACCCGCGGATGGAGCGCGGTGCAAGCCATGCTGCTCCGAGGGCTCGGCGAAGACACGCGTATCAACGGCGTGGCCGCTCAGGATGTGTTGCACGTGATGCGCCGTTACGAGGAAACGGAGCGCGATGCGATCAATTCCGAGTTCGAGGCGTTCGTCGGCCGGATCACCGACGACGGCGCTGTGTCGCGGCGCGCGCTGATCGTCGGCGAGATCGGAGAAGTGGCGGACACGCCGTACGGCAAATCGATCTCGCTTCGCCAGCGCAGTCAACGCTACTTCACGACCACGGCGCTCATCGAGGAGGCCGCGAAAAAGTATGGACACGCCTGGCGCGCGATCGGCGAGGCGAACGCCCGTGTCGTGGCGCTCCTTCTCGTTGAGCGCACACCGAAAGGACATCTGCGCGCGGTCGACCTTGCCGCGATGCTGTGCTCCTCTGCTTTTCTGCCATGCGATTCGATGCACGAAGTCGCGATGGCCAACCGGCTTGTCGCTGAGCGCCGCATCTTTGGAAAGCCCATGAGTATGGCAGAAGGCGACGTGATGCTGCCGGACTTCTACCTGCTGGACACCAGGCCCACGACGCACATTGAGGTCTACGGCATGAACGGACTCGCGAGCTACGAACGACGCAAGCTGGAAAAGCAGGCGCTGCGCGAAGCAAACCGTATCCCGGCCGTTGAATGGAATACCGATAGCGAACAGCTTGCCGACGTGCGCCTGCCCGCCCCGAGTCGGCGCGGACAAGTCGGTGTCAAACGCGCCGACTGAAGGTTCAGCCAGAGCCGGCCAAAAAAAACGCCCACGGTTCCGAAGAACGCGTGGGCTGGTTTCAAGGTTTGAAGGCGAGGCGAAACTGGTCTCCACGCGCCGGTTGTACCCGACACGACGCAGCGGCCATCCACCGATCCACTTCGGCCGCACGGTGCGCGACCGTATTCGACACTCCGGCCTGACGCGCCTTCACTCGCGCAGCGAAATCGGCGGCCATTGAGTCGACGCTGGCCACCCACTCGTACATTTTGAGGCGTTCCAGCGCCTGCCCCTTCACGCCGAAGCAGTGAATTTTCGCGCCAGGCGGGAGATGCCCCTCGAGGCCTTCGAGAATTGCGAACAGGCCGTGACGTTGATCTGTCAGGTGTCGCCGACAGACGGAGCCCAGACCGATCAGCGCCGGCGGAGCGATCCACGGCATCCAGCGCTCCCACACCTGCATCATCAGGTCGATACTTCGACGGTAATCGTCCACCGCCCAGCCCTGCGCCACGGGTACGGGAATCCGGACCATGTTCTGCACCGCATTCGCACTCGAGGTTCGGGCGAGCTCGTCCTGCCATGCATACACGACTCGCAGCATGCCCTCAAGCAGCGTTGCCGTCGCATTCACCCTGTAGTCGATCGCCTGCTGGTCCACCGCTAGCTCGGGCTCGCAGCACAGATCGGGCTGCGAGACCCACGCCGCCCCGGAGAACGAGGCCAGTTCAACGAACTGTTCCATCGTCCAGGGATAGATGCCTGCAATCCCCGGCTGTCTGCCCTTCGACTGGAACAGCTTCATCGCGGTAAAACCCGCACTGTCCAGCGCGAAGTCGATCTCCGTCAGATCGCTAGCCTGAGGAATGCGAAACCGTCCCGTCTTCGGGTTCCAGAAAGCAGACGCGGACACCATCCCCTCGAAGCCTCTCTCAAAGGCATGAAATGCCAGTTTCCCGCCACTGTGAGGTATGCCCCCACGTATTAAAAGACCGTCATCGACGTGCGCGTTCAGCTGCCACATCGGCATGCGGCCGTGCTGCGTTTCAATCGGCATACGAGTGCTCCATTGCAAGCGCGGAGCAGCCCATGCGGGCCGCCCCGCATGGGTGAAAAGAAGAAGGCCGCTTACGCGGCCAACGTGCATCTGGTTGCCTTCGATGCCGCGCATCTGTGCATCGCTGATCGCGTTCTCGACCAGGTGGCCATCGAGTTCAGCGGGCGTCAGGTTCAAACGCTCGGCAAGGCGCGCGAAGTACTGGCCGCGCCGTGCCATCTCCTGATAGCGCTGCGACGCACCGGCAGGCAGTGTGAGAATCGTTTCGTTAAGCCAGAAACGCGCCGATTCGATCGCAGCATGGCCCTGAACGCGGGCATACCACGCGTGGTCGAAAGAGCAGGTTACGAACTCGCATGCCCTTGAAGCGTCGACGTCGAGCTGGTCCGTCTCCTCGAAGTAGACAGTGCGCTCTCCACCGGTGGTCTGCGCATAGGCCGACACCCGCTCCGGGTACCGATACGGGTTCCATTGCTCAGCCACGTAGTCGCGAAGCCCATCGGTCGGCGCCTCAGCATCGAAGCGGCCAACGCGGTACCAGCCGTGCAGCGGGATTGGTACTTTCGGAAACGCCTCGACCTGTGGAACACGGTAGCGGCGCCCGAGGCGATGCACTTCGAACCACGCTGATATGGCCGGAAACACGTGCGGCGCGTAGTGATGCATCGACAGCATGAAGTCGATCGCCACCAGTTGAGCCGGCGTGATCATTTCGAACTGCACGTCGCACAGGTCGCGGTTTGCCGGTGTATCGGGGATGCGACCACTCGCGAGGTCCGCATCGTGTTGCTCGGCGCGCTCCACTTCAAGCGCGTCGAGTGTGAGCAGGTACCTCAGAAGGCTCATCCTCTCCTGAAACGAGAGAACGTCGGGCTGCACCCGGATGTAGCCGTTCTCGCTCAACGACCGGCCGACCAGCTCACGCCTGCCGAGATCTCATTGCGTTGCAAGCAGGTAGTTACGGAAGTCGTTAAGACCCGACATGTATTCATGCTCAGGCTCACGCACCATCGATTCGAGCGACCGGTCGCGCTCGCCAGCGACGCAACAGAAGACGCAGCCGAACCTGGACCCGCAGGCCGCACGCTGGCCGTCCTCGCCGAGTACCACCCCGCACATTCCATCGTTGGCCGCACGGTAAAGATCGGACAGGCGCTAGATCGTCCGTTGCGAGAATGGACACGGGAAAGGCCGCTTCGCTTCCTCGGAAAACAGCGTAAGCATCGTCCACACGTCGTCGGCGCTCCAGTCACGAAGCTGGGACACGGCGAGCGCGCCGCGCGTGTCACGCACGGCTGTCGTCGCGCTTTCACCGCGCTCACGCATCGCAGCACCGCGCGAAGCGCTCTCGACCAGCCGGTTTCCCAGCACCGTCACGATCTCGCGATCGCCACGCGCGGCCGCATCGCGTTCGAGCGCCGCTCGCAAACGCCCCTGTGGGATCAACTTCCAGTCTGTCGCGCATGCGCGGGTGCGCTTGCCGTTTCGCACGCCGTTTTGCGGGGTCCGTACCAGCGTGCCGCGACCGATGGTCGATACCACGAATTGCGCCGCAAGCGATGGCGTAGCGACGTGGGTCGACACAGCCAACGCCTGCCTGTCGGCAAAGTCGTCAATCTCTTCGAGCATCGTCTGGATATGGCGGGCGAGACTGCTGTTCTCGATCGTTGTGTCGGCGGTCGAGATGAAATGAGCCGGTTGGGCTTCGCCGGCGAGGCCGACACGGCGCACGGCCTCGAGCATGAGAATGGTGGCGCAGGTCGAGTCCTTCCCGCTTACGGTGCCGCATAACGGATGGCCCGCTCTGACAAGGGCGATGAGCGCCGCGATCGCGGCTTCCATCTTCAGAATGATTTCGTCAAACATGGTTGCTCCGGTGCGCGGAGCGCTCCCAGCCGGGGAGCGTCCCCGCATGGGTTGATAAAAGAAAGGGTCTTCGCGCTTTTCTGTGGGTAAATTTCACCGACCAATGGTCTGAAAGCCAAGCTGGGCGTGGGTTTGCGGGATTTTCTGGCGTCGAAAAATCTGGCATGATTTCGCGATGGCTACTTCGCGCAAACGCAAGCGTCTGTCCGACGCATACCGCTTCGACGGATTCCGTCCTCTCGAAGAGCTCCATGGCGTCTTTGGCGACCGCATTGCGCGCGTCATTACTCTTGTTCGGCGCTCAAAAAAAAGCGCTGCAAGGGATGTGCGCGCGCATGTCCGGGTTACGACCACAAGCGAATTCTTGCGAGAGATTTGCCCAGTGGAGGTTGCAGAATCTATCTGGATCTCGAAGTATTCCGGGTCCGATGTCGATGTGATGGAACTGTGAAGCCCGAGCGACTGAGTTTTCTCGCTGACAACCCGCACTTCACGAAGCGCTTCGCGTGGTATGTCGGCCGTCGCTGTCGGGAAAGTACGCTCAAGGATGTGGCTGACGAGTTCAATCTGGATTGGCACAAGGTCAAGGAGCTGGACAAGCAGTACATGCGTGCTCAACTGGAACGGTTTGGCTCGCCCGGGCCGAAGGTCATCGGTATCGATGAGATTTCGATCGGCAAGGGGAAAGCAGCAGGCTCGTACCGGATTGTAGTGAGCGACCTGATACGGGGTCGTGCGATCTGGTTTGGTGGCGAAGACCGCAAGGATGCCAGCATGCGCCAGTTTTATGACTGGCTGGGCGAGAAGAAGACTCGCGGTATCCGTCTGGTCGTCATGGACATGTGGAGACCGTCTTACAACGTTGCAAAGGAGCGCGTCCCACAGGCCGACATTCTTTACGACAAGTTCCACGTCATGAAGCAACTCCACGAGGCCATGGATAAGGTTCGCAAGAGCGAATACGCGCGCCTGCAAGGCAAGCAACGACGCTATATCAAAGGCCAGAAGTATGTGCTGCTCAGTCACCGTGAGAACCTGTCGATGGAGGGCCGCAAGTCGTTGAAGACACTGCTGGCCGCCAACAAACGCCTTAACATTGCGTACCTGCTCAAGGAATCGTTTGGGCAATTGTGGGACTACGAGCGCGAAGGATGGGCCCGCCGTTTCTTCGATAACTGGAAAGCCAGTCTGAAGTGGCAGCGCATCGACCCGTATGAGAAATTCGCCACGATGGTCGAGAGTCATTGGGATGGAATCGCTTCTTACTGCAAGCCAGAGAACAAGGTACCACTGGGCTTCGTTGAAGGGCTCAATAACAAGATTCGAGTCATCCAGCGACGGTCATACGGACTACGTGACGAAGAGTATCTGCGGCTGAAAATCCTCACCTGCATGCTCCCTCGGCTATGAAAATCCGCATTTTTTACCCACAGAAAAGCGCGAAGACCCAAAAGAAAGTTAGTCAGTCAGCGCCGCCATCTCCTCGATCATCTGGCGATAGGTGATGAGGCCTTCCTGATGCCTTTGCATGACAGCCGAGCGGCGAACACCTCGCGTCCACCGGGCAGTCGATGCGATGCGATCGAGCGCTCCGCGATCGGTCACGCTGTAGCCCATTCGCAGCGTCTCTTCGACCGCCTCCTCAACGGAGTCGAAGCAGAGATGGCCAACGAATCCATCAATATCGAACTGCTGTATCCGCCACGTCCTTTCGCCGGACGCGTCCGGGAGCACGAAGGCCCATGACTGGCGATCCTTCATCCGGCATTCAACTCCAATCGGCTTACCGTCAAAGGCAGCCATCAGTTGCTGATAGGCGATCTGTAGTGGACGTGCGACTTCGCGCAAGTGACGCGCGAAGTCCTCCGGAAGGCCGCGGCAGGACGCTTTGCTGACACGTGCCCAGGAAGCGGACACGTAACGTCGCGGGCTGTGAGCGGTGTTTTTCATGACGGCTCCAGAAAGAACAGGAGCCTTCCCCTTCGGGAGAGGCTCCCGTGAGGAAAAAAGATGCCGGCAGTGCCGGACGGTCGATGCGCCAGAAGCGCGGGTGAATCAACAGCGTAACCCCAATACGCAGGCACGTCCCCCGGAAATGATGCTCAAATCGCGGTCTCTTTGCGCAAGGCTGGATACCCGATCAAGGTCCATCATCGGTGACGTGGACGGCAACGACGGAACAGTCGACCGTCTGGTCAGCGTACACGCCGAACTTACTCGCCCCACGCCGCCAGAGCACTTGACTTCCGCTCTCGCGCTGTAGTCTCGAAGAGATGACTGAATGTCGTGAAATGGCTTTCCTTTTCACACACACCGAATATGCCTGCCCAAACCTGTTTGCAGCCAGCCCCGAACGAAACCCCGCCTCGCGCGTCGCCCGCGCGCCGCCGGGCCATGCAGACCGCGAGGAACTAGAGATGGAAAACACAACGATCGAGTGGGGCTGACCACACGCTGAACCCGTGGGAAGGTTGCCAGAGTGTGAGCCGCGGATGCGACAACTGCTACGCTCAGGCGCGCAACGCCCGGTTCTCCGGCGGCGTCGCGCCGAACTGGGGGCCGGGCGCCCCGCGACGACGTACCGCACCGGCGACGTGGGATCACGCGCGGCGATGGAACGCGAAGCATGAGGCGTTCTTCGCGACACACAAACGTCGACAGCGTGTCTTCTGCGCTTCCCTTGCGGACGTGTTCGACAACGCCGTGCCGGATGCGTGGCGCATCGACCTCTTCCAGATGATCGCCAAAACGCCCAACCTCGACTGGTTGCTGCTAACGAAACGTATCGGGAACGTGCGAGCGTACATGCAGCGTGACGGACTCGCGTTCGACCTCATCGCCGGCGGCAACGTATGGCTTGGTGCAACGGTAGTCGACCAGATCGAGGCTGACCGCAACGTTCCAAAGCTGCTTGCTACGCCAGCGCGTGTGCGCTTCGTCTCGATGGAGCCGCTGCTCGGGCCGGTAACCCTTCCTTTCGATCGCGTCGCGCAATGGAACATGCTGGCCGCCGGACAGAACCAGACCAACGCATCGGCGTCGATCGACTGGGTGATCGTCGGCGGGAAGAGCGGTCCGAACGCTAGGCCTATGCATCCCGGCTGGGCCTCGTCGCTTCAAGCGCAGTGTGCTGCGGCGGGTGTGCCCTTCTTCTTCAAACAATGGGGCGAATGGCTGCCCGCACTGCATGCGAGCGCCGAGCAACACGCTCGCGCGAAAGCCGCCGGGTCGATGTCATGCTTTGGCCTGTTACGCGACGGAGCCGACGCGGTGATCCTGTCGGGCGACGACGCATACATGCTGAAGGTCGGCAAGAAGCACGCGGGCCGCTTGCTCGGCGGCGTCACGCACAACAGCTTTCCGGAAGACGGCGAGCCTGGTACCGACGCTCGCGCCCGAGACGGGAAGCACGTTTTTTAATCAAGCACTATCCGTGAGGAGAGCAGTTTTGCAAGGGATGGAATCCAATACGGCAGCGTTCCATGAAGCCGCCGCGGCGCCCTGTCTTAACAAAGAAGCGGCGATTGCCCTTCATACCAGAATGACCGAGACGGGCAGCACTTCATATGATTTCGGGCTGTTTTACGAAAGCATGCTCGTGGCCGGCGTATGGGCGAGCGGTACCGAAATGGCCCGGGATCTGAAGATTCAGGCGAGTCGCGTCTACGTAAAATGCAGACTGACTGTGGTCCCTCAGGCGCTCGCGGACTTCTTCGGTCGCGCACGGATTACCGGTTCGCTCGCCGAGACCGTGGATTTCGCCCTGCGTTACTGCGGCCACAGTAGTCCGTCACGGTTGCTCGAGCGCGCAGCGCTGATGCCGCCGAACGCGACCTTCGATGAAAAGGTTCGGGCCGTATTGAGTGTGGTCGAAGATCCCCCCCGCCCAACGCGCCCCGTTTCGAACTGGTGAAGGAATTCGGGCTCGCGCATCTCAGACGCTCATCCATTGCCAATCACAAAACCATGATGCACGGGAACTGCGAAATCGCGGAATTCGCTTTGTTCTATACCACGTGCCCGAAAGAGAAAATCTGGGCGAATGTGGGTTCGATGGCGAGAGCGTTGGGGATGCCGGCGCCCTTGGTGCGTCAGGTGCTTACCCCGGCCGACCTCCCCGAGGGAAATCGCTGATCTCGCGTTCGCTTCCCGACCGTGCATGGTCTAGCCAGCGAGTAAGAGCACCTGCACCGCTCACCTTGCAGTTTTGAAATCTCGCGGCCAGTGGATAATGTCGGGCAATCCATCCACGCCAACCGCCATGTACGAGCAGCTCATTCCCTGCGACCACTGCGGCGGCCGCCCCACCGTCGGCCGCTCCCAACGCCTCACCTCGTTCCTGCCCGACCCGACATACGACTGTACGCAATGGGGACGCCTCGCCGGCCCGCCCCGTATTGGCGACACCCTGCCCCGGCCGCCTGAAGCGCCCAAGACGGAACATCTGGTCTGCATCTATTGCGCCGAGTGCGGCATGCAGACACCGTGGGAAGCCATCGAGCCCAACGAGCGCGCAGCCATGAACCGCGTCGGCGAGCTGTGGAACCGGCGCCTGAACCGTCCCGAGGCCGAGATATCCGATCTGCAGCGCCTCGTTGAACGCGAAATCGGCGTTCCCGATATTCCGGCTGTACTCGACCTGCTCTCGCGCACCAAAGGCAACTGGGATGAAATGGGCCCGGTCTTCGCCATGCTCGCCCGCCGCCTCATCGACGCCACCATCGTGACCTTCGACGGCTGGCCCATCGAGCCGGTCCTCCAGGACGCTGCCCGCTATCGCAAGCTCGTGCAACTGGTGAAGTGGATTCAGGTCGAAGGTCAACGCTACGCGGAGTTCCCACGCATCTTCTCGCCCTCGGAAGACGGCGAACTGCTGTTCGAGGACCGCCTGGCGGTGGCGATCGACTCCCTGCCCGACCGCGACCGCTGGTAGTGGGCTGCACAAAAAAAAGAGACCGGCCATCGAGGCCGGTCGAAAGTTGTTCTGGCTTTGTCGAGAGGCCACCAGAACCGAGAGACAGTTCCTATTGTCCGTCCTCCCGCCTCATTAGCCGCCTCGTATCGTTCGTTCTTTGATACTCATTCGCGGCGGCGCGCTGTGCCACCCTATGCCGACGCGAGCAACCGGTAGAGCGCCTGCCGCGAAATCCCGAGTGCTGTCGCCGCGTGAGACTTGTTGCCCCCTGCTGCCGCGAGCGCGGCCACGGCCTGCTCCGGTGTCACCACAGGTTTCGCGAGCCGCTCCTGCCGCGCGAACGTAGACAGGTACGCATTCGCCTTCGTCACGCGACTATGCCCCGCCGCCTCGACCACCCGGCGCATCGCTTCTGCATGACGCGCCGGATCGGGACGCTCGCCCGCCCGCTTCACCGGCGCCGCCACCCCGGCTACCTTTTCATAGAGTTCCTGCAGATACTGGTGACGCAGGCCGTGGCTCGTCACGCCGAGTCCCGACTTCGTAATCCCGTGGCGCTCCATCACGTAGTAGTACCAGTCGCGCCACTGCCTGAGCGTCCTGTCTTCCGGCACCGTCGAACCCGTGACCGGATTGGAAAGATGAGCAGCCTCCTCGAGCACCGCGACCTTGGCCTCCAGCGGCAACTCGCGCGGCCGTCCGCCCTTGGTTCCGCGCGTCACCGCGAGGAATTCAACGTCCCTCACCGCCCGCTGCGGCTGCAGCATGAAGCTCTCTTCGAGGCGAAGGCCAAACGCGGCCTGCAGTTTCAGCTGCACCGCCACGCGCGGGCAGGTCTCGCCAATCTCCGCAATCTTCTGCGTCGCGTTCACGCCGTTGGCTTCCCACGATTTGTCCACTTCCGCGACATACGAGCGCACCAGTCCGTGTTCGCGCCGGTCCACGTAGTGCGCGAGCGTGCCGACCATTTCCGGCTTGTTGATCCAGCCAGCCAGCGCGCGCAGGTACGTCAGCTTGTTCTCGATCGTGCCGCCGCTCTGTTGCGCAGAGACCCACGTCTCGACCAGCCACGCTACATGTTTCTTGCGCAGGCTCCACGGGCTCGCCAGCGCGAAGCCACCCTCGCGCAGCTCCACGAACGCCTTGCAGATCGCGCTCGTTCGACGCTCCTGCGTCTTGATCGAGAGGGCCTTTCCGCTGATGCGCGTGCGGCTGTGCACCGCCGACACGTGCTTGTCGAAGAGGCGGATCAATTCTTCCGCAACTGTCGGCGTCAGACGATGGCCCCGTACCACCGCGCGTACATTCAGGATCGCAGCCATGCATACCTCCGTTGTGCGCCGGGCCCCACCCCGGCCATGTTCCCCTGCGCGAGCCGGTGACGCCCCTGCCCGACGTCCGGTACCTGCTCGCATAGATCGTTTTCGTGCCGCTCACCTTGCGGCTTCGCCGTTGTCCCCGGCGCGGGATGTACTGCCTTCCTGTCCTTTAGCGATTCCATCCGATCAGCCAGCCGCACGGAAGAGATGCGTTCGGACTGTCCACCTGCTGCGGCGCGGGGCGTTGCGCTTCGCGCATCACCGTCCCGCGTTCACTGCTGCTGCCGCCTGCTGTGGCTACCCGACCGACCCCGGACGCGTTCGTGCGTCTGGGCACCGCGCAGGACCATTGCGGCCTGCGGGTGCCCGGGCCAGCTGCCGGGCAATTCCTGTTGCGCTGTTCTGGTTACGGTAGCGCGCACCGTTCTGTCTTCCGTTCAGGGAGTCGCGAAACACCGGCGTTGCCGGCGCGCAAGATCTCCCCCGTCCCCAAGCACGTTCACGTCAGCCGCGGTGTATCGGGCCTCCTGAACGCACCCAGCATGTGTGCTGAAAGGACGTGTGTAATGCGCGTGAGGCAGGTCGTGGACTGTCCAACTGTCCGCGTCCACATTCGCTCATCGCGCATCATCGCGGCGGACACCCGCCGATCGTATGGATATCGCACTGTCCGGTGGTCCTCATGGTGGACCACCGTGGACTTGACGCGATTGAAAAAAAGCCGCCTCACGATGGAGCGCGGACAGTGGGGTGAAACGTGCCCTTGCGGGCGGGGGATGGTGGCCGGTTGGCCAGAGAGAGGACGCACGAAGTGCCTTGCACTTCAGGTCGATGCGTCAGGGACGCGGCAGGTATTGCCAAGAATAGCCGCCCGACGCAAGCGCGGCACACCAAAAGCTCACCAGAACAGGGCCGCTTTCGCTGACTTGACTTCTCGCAGCGCTCGATAGACTGGTCACAGCAATGTCGGAGAAAAAGATGGAGTTGCCTGGCACTGCGATGAATCTCCAGCAATTTCATGGAGATTGATCGAGCGCCGGTCTCATCCTTCAGCTTTGCTTCGTCATCGCTCTCTCGCACAGCCAAAGCCACCGCGTTTGGCCGTGCACCCGATCCAACCCGTTTGACCCTGTCCGAAGGAACACACGACATGAAAACCCCCGTCTTCGCCATCGACGTCGGCTACGGCAACACGAAATACGCGCATCGCGCGGCCAGCGGCACGGTCGCCACCGGTATGTTTCCGTCGCTCGCGCCGCTGGCCGCGAGCCGCTCACTTTCCAGTTTCAGTGAGGGCGTGCTCGGTGTGCGCAAGGTTGTGACCGTCACCATCGACAGTATCGAATACGAGGTCGGGCCCGACGTCCCGCTCACCGCAGCCTACGGCAAGACCGGGCGCGCGCTCGCTGACGACTACGTGCTCTCTGACAACTACGCGGCCCTGCTCTTCGGTGCGATTCATTTCGCGGGCCAGACTCACATCGAGCGTCTGGTGCTCGGTCTTCCGGTGCACAACATGAAGAAGTACGCCGCAGCGCTCAGGGAACGCTTTACTGGCGAGTTCGACTACGGCCATGGCCGCATTCTCATTGACAAGGTTGTGGTGATTCCGCAGCCCATGGGCTCGCTCGTGATCGCGACCAGCTCGCGCAATGGCGGCTTCGGGCGCGACGACGAACACCTGGTCGTCGACGTGGGCTACTTCACGACCGACTGGCTCTATGCCGTGGGCATTTCGATGGACGACAAGCGAAGCGACGGCGAGCCAGGCGGTGCCTCGCAGGTCTACCAGCGCATCGCGACCCTGATCGGGGAGGACGAGGGCGAACAGGTCGAGGGCATTGAACTCATCGACAAGGCGCTGCGTGAAAAGAAGCCGTATTTCTTCTACGGCAAGAACATCGATCTCGCGCCCTATGTTGCGAAGGCCGAGCCGATCATCTCAGGCGTGGTGAAGAAAATGCAGAACAACGTCGGCCGCATGCCCAACGTGCGCTCCATCATCCTGTCGGGCGGCGGCGCGGCGCTCTACGCCACGGCGATCCGGCGGGCGTTCCCGCGCCTGGTGATCGAATTGATCGACTCGCCGTGCATCGCGAACGCGCGCGGCTTCCTGCTGGTCGGCGAGGCCGGCCTTGCACGCGAGAGGCGCGCGGCATGAGCGGCACATACGAGATGGCGGTAACCATCAATCCGCTGGCTTCGCCGCTGCTGTATCAGCGGCTGGATCAGTGCGCGACGCCCCGCGAGCGCGCCGCCGTGCTGCGCGCGCTTGCCGAAGGCATGTTGCTCGCGCAACTGGCTGCGGGCGGTACGGCTGCGGCCGGTATCCTGCCCGCTGGCGCACTCATCGCGCCGGCGGGAGATCCATCCCATCGACCCGGAACTGCGACGGTCTCCGCTGCGGTCGCGGCCCCCACCCCGACAACGGGCGCGGACAATCCGACCGAGGGATTCCAGTCCGTTCGCGTCGAGGACTCCGAAGCTAACGGGCGAGCTGACATCGATGCGCTCGGGGACATGCTCGCAGGCATGTTCGACTGACGCGCCGCGCGCTTGACTTTGCGCGCGCTGTGCGAAGATAAATCAACAGCGCCGGTGTGGTGGTCGATGACCCCGCGCCGGTGCCAAACCGGAAATGGAGAGACGAAATGGAATACCAGCTTGTGAACGCGATCCTTCACGGCCAGCGTCTGGACGAGCCGCTGACTTGGGTGTACATCGCCGCGTGCGTCGCCGTCGGTATCGCCGGCTGGAAAGTCGGGTGCCTTCTCGATGCGTATGAGCACCGCGAGGAAAAGTGATGGAGCGCCTTCGAAAGGCGTGGACTGCGTTCCTGGGGTGGCACTGGTTCGCGCGCCGTGCCGCCATTGCAGCAGCGTGCTATGCGGGCTGGCTATTCACGATTTTCCTGTACTCCCAGGGACTCAAGAGCTTCGCGATCGACCTCTCGTTCATCTTCATGATCGGATTCGCCTGGGCGATCGGCGGCTGGTACGTGATTCTTGGCGCGCTACGCGTGTTTGGCTGGTGGACGCGGGCTTCGCGGTGGTAGTCCGCAGGAAGGACGAAAGACAAAAAAACGGCGGGTCCCACAGTTGCTGTGGGACCCGCCGTCGTTTCAGGGGTGAAAATCATTGAAGCGGCTTGGCCGCCGTGATGGCGAGCCGCATCGTGCAGAAGTCGAATGCCGCATCGAATGGCTGACCCTGCACCACGGTCCTGCATGCGTTGCGGTCGAACACATCGAACGCCACCGCATCGGACTTGCGCACGGGCCGGTTGCCGTTCGCCGCACCGTTGGTCGCAACGATCGTAAAGCGGTTGCCCACCATCATCTGGAAAAAGCTCATTTTCTGCCTCACAGGAAAAAGAGCCCGACGGACCATCCCCGGAGGGGACGAATCCCCACCGGGCAGGTTCAAGAAATGCCGGACTAGCCGACTTCAATCAGATGGCCAGCGCCACGTGTGATGCGTGAGATGCTGGCCGCCCCAAGGGGGCAGTTGCATTTGCTGCCATCCAGCGCGACTTCCATTGATCCGCGAAGTCTGTCCCACGTAGCTTCGGTCGATGCGGCACGACCGTGTAGCCTTCAGCACGCAACCGCTTGGCGAGGACCAGACCGGCACTCACGCCCGGAGACTGGCGCGTCCTGGGATCGATGTCATCGAAGTCCATGAAGATGTGTACGACCTTGATGCCGAGGCCTTCCGGGACAACGAACTTCGAGAGCAGAACGCGGTTCAGGCAATTCCAGACCGGTACGCCAGAGTCCATGTGCGCGCCGTAGACCGTTTCCAGTCCCTCTCCCACACCGATTTCTCCGTCGACGGGAGCCATCAAACGCACGGCACCGCCCGCGAGCGGGTTGAGCGTCATGTCGTTGAGCTTCGCATCGAGGATCTCGCCATCCGGCGACACGATCGTCGCCTTCGCGGGCTTGACCGAATCGAGGAACGTCCGATGCAATGTTCCAAGACGCCCATCGGGCAATTCGAATCGCGCCACGATGCCCGGCCACTTGCCAATCACCTTCTTGTCGTGGCGATACTCGAGCATGCCGAGACGCAGCGCCGGCGACGGCCCGGCCGTGAGGCCGGGCACGCGTTCCTGCAGATAGCGCATCGACAGATCGCCCACAGCCTGCGGCCTCGCATTACTCCACATGCCATCCAGCCGCTTCGCGACAAACGCCGGATCGGCCTTGCGTTTGGGCGCGGGCGCCGTCGAGGTGAGCGGCGCGCGTGACGGCGGCGGCGTGCCACCATCGAGCTGGCGCATCAATCGATACAGCCCGATGCGGTTCGCGCGGGCGATCAGCTGGAGGCCATCGCCTGCCATCGGATAGCCGTCGTTGCACTTTCGGCAAATCCAGTCGCCGCGGCCGCTCTTGTTGTCATAGGTAAACCGGTCATCGCCTCCGCACACCGGACAGGAACTTGCGTTGCCGGTCAGGCAGTCGGCGGAAATGCCATAACTCATCAAGGTCGAAATCCACGCTTCCGGGGAGAGCGCGAATTCCTTCAGCTTGCGTTGCAGCCACTCATACTTCTCGGGTGACAGCCCGCGTCCAGATGTACTCATAGTCACTCTCCATTCGGAAGTGGGTCGGGTCGGTGCCTGAGACAGGCGTGAAAACGCGTGCTCAAAGGAGCCGCCTGCGCGCGTGGCGTGGCGCGGGCGGCTCTTTTGAACACGGTTACGGTGTGAACAGAAACTGAGCGCGCAACGATCGGCGCGTGGACAGGAACGTCGTCGCGCGACGCACCCGAGGGTGCGCCACGACAACGATCGGTGAGGACTTACAGGATCAACAACCCCGACTGGTGAGAGGGTTCGGGATCAGATCGCAGTCCATGCGGCGCGCGGATAGGCACAAAGAAATGGGATGTCGTCATCGAGCGGATCGAAGCTACTACCCGACGGAGCACGCATGCCCGCGCCGCCGCCCGCTGACGATTGCGGCGGACGTGCGCGTGTTCCCGTTGCCGGCGGCGTCTGACGCGGCTGCTCACGCGCAGGTTGCGGGTTGCGGCCCTGAGGCTCGCTCTCGAAGTCGTCGTCCCCGCCCGGTTCGCGTCGGCCGCCACCGTTGCGGCCACCGAGCATCTGCATCTTGTCGGCGACGATTTCCGTCGAGTAACGATCGGTGCCGTCCTGCGCCTGCCACTTACGTGTGCGGATGCGCCCTTCGATGTAGACCGACGAGCCCTTCTTCAGGTGCTCGCTGACAATCTCCGCGAGACGGCCGAAAAACGAGACGCGATGCCACTCGGTCGCGTCCCTGAACTCGCCCGATGCCTTGTCCTTGTAGCGGTCCGTCGTCGCGAGCCGGATGTTGGCCACAGCGTCGCCGCTAGGCAAATAACGCACTTCAGGGTCCGCGCCGAGATTGCCGACGAGGATGACCATATTGACTGATGCCATGAGTTGAGTACTCCTTTTAACGTGTGATCGACCAGAGCCACTTGTCCCAGAGGACCTGCTGGCCGTTTTTCATGATGGGGCGCCCACTGTCAGTGAACGCCGGTACCTGGATCTTTTCGAGGCGTCTGAGGGTCACGACGTCGCCGACGCGGCAACCGCTTTGCGCAATCGCGTCCTTCAGGCCTTCGCCCTGCAAGGTGCGCTCGCCCGACAGCGTGTCGATGTGCATTGCAAACGACGTATAGAACGGCTTGCCCTGCGGCTTGCGGCTCGGAAACTGCTCCTCGCCCCAGCCAAGCACCCGGCCTACCGTCGCTGCCCCGCGATCGTCGCGCCGAGGGACCCGCTCCCGCGGTTGCCGCGGCGCAGTGGCCACGTCGTGGGCATCGGCATGATCCGGCGCGTGACCGGCTATCTCATGAACGATCTCAGCGGCCGGCGCGCTGCGTGCCTGTGCCGTTGCGGCCAGACCCTGGGCCTTGCCCTCTGCGCGGATCGCCGTGGCGATCGCGTCCTTCAGCGACGCGCGGTGCTCGCTCACGAGCGACCAGTGCGGCTCGGGTTCCGGCAGGATCTTGGTGCCGAAGCACGTATCGCGCGGCCCCTCCTCGAATGCCGGACTGAACTGCACGATGCAGTCACCCTCATCCACGAACAGATTGGGAACGCCGCAGATGAAGACGAACGTTTCGTTGGGCGCGCCCTGCCCGACCGTGCGGATTTCGGATGCACGGGGCCGCGACGGCGAAGGCCGCGCGGCGGGCGCAGCGACGGGAGGACGGGACGGAAAGAACTCCGCGAACGCGCGCAGAAGATGAATCCCAGCCATGATTGACTCCCTAGATCAGCGAACCAAAACAGAGGCGGCGCAGCTCCTCCAGATCGCGCGCAAGCAACGGCGTATCCAGGATCACCTGCTGCAGGGTCTCGGGATCAATGCCGTTCACGCTACACACGTGCTCGTAGGGCAGCGCGCCGCTCCAGTAGCCCATGATCCAGCCAAGGGTTGCGCGATGGTCGTCAGCGTCGACTTTCACGTTGCGCAGGCGCTCGCTGAGCATCGCAGCGCAGTCCATCAGGGACTCAGGCATGCGGTCGCCGCGGCGACTGTCGCGCGCGAGTGAGACGAGCGCATCGATCATCGCCTCGCGAACGGACGCGCTCCAGTACTGCGGGTCGGGGAGCGGGTCGGGTTTGGGTTGAACGACGAGCACCGGAGTGGCCTCGCCGCCGAAGATGTCGAGCTGCCAGGCAGCGACGTCTCGTTTCATGGGATTGCTCCGGAATGGCCGGGCAATCGCACCCCTGGCCGGGAATGGATTCCCGGGCCGGGTAGAGGGAACACCGCGGCAGGCGCCGCGGTGCAGGGGATGGACAGGACCCTAGTTGTGGGTACCTGTGCGCTTCATGAGAATGACGACGGCCGATTTGGCGTATTGCCGTGTCGGTGCCACCGCTTCAGGCTGTGCAGCCGCGGCAGCAGCAGCGGCGACGGCAGTCGCCTGCTTCTGTGCTTCCACAGCCGCAACGCGTTCTGCTTCGGCGCGGGCACGCTCGGCCTCGGCTTCAGCAGCTTCGAGCGCCTTGGCCTTGCGCTTGAGCGTCTGGACAAACTTGCCACCAACAGCGAGCGCCAGGAACAGGCTGACAAACATCGATATCGACGCGAGGTAGAGGACGAAGCACACGGCAACGAGTTTGCCGGGTGCCTTGAGAAGGTCCTTAATCAAAAGACTCAGCATTTTTCTCTCCAGAAAAAATAGCGCACAAGGGAATGGCCAGGCTATGCCTGGCGGTTTCGATGCCCAGATGGGGCAAGGAAA
The DNA here is from genome assembly GCF_051125205.1 of Paraburkholderia sp. A1BS-2L. Classification (NCBI taxonomy): domain Bacteria; kingdom Pseudomonadati; phylum Pseudomonadota; class Betaproteobacteria; order Burkholderiales; family Burkholderiaceae; genus Paraburkholderia; species Paraburkholderia sp. A1BS-2L. Next base: position 36,249 of record NZ_CP120432.1, on the reverse strand, counting down.
TCCTGCGCGTAGCGCGTTCGCCGTGACCCCGCAGGAGGCCACCGCGATCGGACTCGCGAGACGGAAGGGAAATGGAATGAGCAGCACGAGGACCGTGCGGCAGGTTCGATGCGTCGAAGACGCGGGGGTAAAGGCAGATTACGGCAGTTGCGCGGACAACGAAGGGCGAAATGATCGCGAATTCGGGGGAGCTTATGCCGAAGGGCGGTCTCGTGCAGGCGCCTGCATGTCTTTTCCCGGAAAGCTGCACTTTTTGTGGAGCTTTTCGGTCCGCAACCGGACGCGCAAACGGCGACGATCCCGGCGACTTGACTTCGCGTGGCCTCTGACACACTCGAATCACCCCCAACTCATTGCGTGAGCATCCAAATGACCGCCTTTATCGTCCTCGCAATCCTTGCCTATATTGGCTACCGCTATTCGAAGCGTGGCGCCCGCCGCAAAACCGGCTGGCGATTCTTCGGTCCCGCCTACGTGCCGGGTCACGGCGGGCCCTACGCACCGCCCACCACCCGCGCAAGCCAGCGCGGCGAGGCCGGGGAAGCCGCCGTGCATGCCGAACTGCACCGCGTGCTGACGTGGCTATGCGGCGACGACTTTCATCTGCATGACGGGCCCGTGCTGATTGAGCATGCGCCTGGCACCGCGTTCCCCACCGCCGAAATCGACCACGTGGCCGTAACGCCGTTCGGGATATTCGTGATCGAAACGAAAAACTGGACCGGGCGCATCGCCCACGGCGCGGGATACGACGACCTGGACGTGATCCGCCCGGACGGCACGCGCGAGACGCGACGCTCGCCCCTCGCACAGAACCGCACGAAGGTCGCTTTTCTAAACGAGAAGCTGCCGCGCCTGTGGCGCATCGAAGGGCTCGGCGTGTTCGCCGCTGCTGCGTGCACACTCGATCGCGACCTTCCGCCCACCCTCCTTCACGTGAGCGAGCTGGCTTATTTCCTCAGAATGCGCCGCCACGAGTTCCTGCGCTCGGGCCAGAAACCCGTGAACGTCAAGACGGCGTGGGGCGCGATTATGCTCAATGCATCAATTAGCATAACGAAGCTAGAGGAACACGTCAAAAGGCTAAGGGAAAACCCTAAAGTATGCCCGGTAGGTGCCGATTAAGAGAGCACCCGATTGTGAAAGCTGTGTGTTTTTGATCGCCTTTCGAGCAGGTGTCGCCAAAAAGCACGCGTACCCTAGCTCTGTAACCGGGACCGGCGCCCGCTCCGCGCCCGATCCGTTGCACGCGCAACGGACAACTCCTGAGACCGACACGAAGGAAAAAAAAATGACGAAGAAAAAAACGCCACCCGTTGATCCTGATTTCGACCCGACCGTCCCGGAGGACGGCGCCCTCGTTCCCGCCGGCGAGAGCATCGGGGATGTCTACAGCGTCCACCTGCCCTCGCGCGACGAGATCTCGCAGGTCGCACGCGAGATGTTCGGCGGCAGGCTGCCTGACGAGATCATCCAGCAGCTGATGCAGATCAGCACCGATATCAACGAATCGGTGCGGCGCATCATGCACGAGCACATGGCACTCGGGTTCCGCTTCGGCGAGACCTTGAGGCTTTTGCAGACGGCTTATGCGCTGAGCTTTGGCGACACCCCGACCACCACCACGCGGGCCTACACCGATGCGCTGTCCTATCTTGAGAGGCTGCATCGCATGTCGAAGTCGAAGATACGCGTGCACCTGAAAGCCTACGCGCGTTTCCATGACAACAATGACGCCGTCGAATTCCTGCGGCTGACCGACATGCAGCTTCTGATCGTCAACGACATCGGCGACGACATCGTCGAGGCGATCATCGCGAAGAAGAAGAATGACCCGGAGATGTCGACGCGGGAGGTGAAGGAACTCATCGAGGTGCTGCGCCAGCAACAGGACCGCATTGCCGCCGACCAGGAACGACTGGAAGCCGCCAACGACGAGAACGCGAGTCTGCTTGAGCAGTTCAACACGGCCAACCTTGAAGCCCAGCGCCTGCGGCAGGAAGTCGAGCGGACGCGCGCGCAGCAGACCGAGACGCAGGCCGCGAGCGACCGCCTGCAAAACGAACTTTCGCTGGTCGCGCAGAGCAAGAACGCCCTGCATCAGCAGTTGCACGAGATGGAGCGCGAACTCGACGCTACGACCCGGCAGGTGACTGAACTTAAGACCCGCCCCCCGGCCCAGGACGATCCCCAAGTCAAGGAAGACCTGCGCCGGATGAGAGCGCATTACGACGACTTGATGAAGAAGTCGGACGAACTGGAAGATCAGATCGCCACGCGCACCAAAGAAGCTGAGCGTATCGCGGCGCAGCTTGACGCGAACGCCGCAGCGCTCGAGGCAAGCCAGCGGCTCGATCGCGAGATGAACGATCTGGTGCGGCGTTTCGGCGAGTTCGTGCAGGCATACCACAGTGTCCAGGTGATGTGCACCGCAGATGGCAACGCTGGCCGGTTCGCACCGGTTTTCGAGGCGCTGGACGACCTCGTCGGGAAGTTCCACACCGAAATCATGGCTGCACGCAAGGCGGCCTGATCCGGCGGGGCACGGGGCCGTGGCCCGCTTGAGGCCACACGAGATGACATACGTTGAGAAACACAGAAAAAACACAAAAATGCAAACGACACACAACCGGCCGAAAACCGTCGACGACTACAAGGCCATCACGCGGCTGCACGTGCCGCGCTGGATCGCGCAGCGCATCCTGGCGGTCAATTACGATCTGGTCGAGCACATCAAGCACGTGCTGGTCAAAGAGCCATCGTTCAATGAGATCTATGGGGTCGACTCCCGGGAGATCGATCATCTGGTGCACAACGCGGGCTCCTATCGCAACCTGTTGGGTACGCCGTTTCTGATCCTCGCGCCGTCGCTTCCGACGATTGAGGACTGGCGGTGCTTATTTGACGACACGCCGACGACGCTAACCGTCGATACGCTGCGCAGAAAGATGCCGCCGCTGCGCTCGCCGTTCACCACCCAGGCGATCCAGCACCACAACCGGCAGTTCCTCGACCTGGTGCAGTCCGTCGCGAACACGACCGTGCTGAGCGCGCCGTTGCTCGCCATGGCCCCCGACGTCGCCCAGTATCTCGGCGCCCTTCCCGGCTACAAGTTCCGCACGGCACTTGAGCTCATCGGCGACCTGCCGCTTTTCCGGTGGCGCTTCGTCAGCCCCGCTTTCTGGTTCGAGTTCACGGCCAACGAGCTTAACGTCGACCAGGTTGCCCACCACATCATGGCGACGACGCCGTACCGCGCGGGCGAGCTGCCCCATACCGCGAACTGGACGGAGCTGCGCCTCGGGCGCGAGACCCACGAAATGTACGCGGCGGCGCTCATGGCACACGGCTGCCGGGCGAGCACGGCCTCGAACCTCTTTGGACTGCCGCAAAGCAAGACACGCCAGATGTACATGGACATCCACGGCAAGCGCTCCCCCTGCGGCAATCAGCCCAATTCGGTCCAATGGTCCGTTGAGCGGCCGCAGCAGCGCCTGCATTCGACGGTATTCATCTGGCTGTATCGCTCCGCGCTGGAAATGGGCGCCAACTCGCCCCAAGCACTCATCGCCTCCGCAGACCTGTACAACCAGCTTTTCGCGGACCGCGCGCTGCTCGCCACCGATCGCGGCTTCAACCTGACGCGCGCGATGGCGGCCGACGCGCGACTGTCCATGGGCCCGTGCAGGGCGTGCCGCACGCACTACATCGTGTCGAACAACGAGTCGAAGATCGAGATGCAGCACAGCTTCCATTGCCCGGCGTGCAGCAACGGCCTCGGCACGCGCGGCAAGGGAGCGAAATGATGCACATCGGCGAGGAACGTTTGGACCTGCCCGCGGGCATGGTCGTCTTCAGCGCCGATGGTTCAGCGCAGTTCGGCTGGCAGCATCCCGAAACCGGTGCGTATTACGCCGAGGACGACGGGCACTGCATCATTGACGCGGTAGGCGGCGTGCTGTGGCACGCTGGCTCGATGCACTGACAGGGGCACTGCGATGGATGATCTTGCGTGGATGGTTCGCGACAGCACATCGGCCTGGCTTCGCGGTTACGGCGACTTGCGCTTCGACCAGTACGAGAGCTTCTATCGCGACGCGCGTACTGCGGACGGCTCAGGTTGCGACCTCGAACAAATCAACGAGGAATACGGGCAGTGGGTGACCGAGCGCCCTGGCAGGCTCGTCCACCTGCTCAACCGGCCACTCATCGGCCGTGCGCTGGTCGGGTTTTTCGCCGTGTGGGTCGCGGCCCAGGCCCTCCCTCACGCGGCGGGGCTCGCGCCACGATCGACCGCGGTATTGCTTGGAGTCGCGTTCGTCGGTCTGCGCGTCTTCCATCGAAAACGGCGCAAGTCCGGCTAATCGATGCACCGTGCATGAAATCCGTCCTGTGCGGCGGGTTTCTTATGCTCCCACTTAAAGAACTTTCGGATTCTTTCCGTTAGCGCTAGAGTGCGCCGCTCAGCCGCTGCGGTGACTTGACTTCGCGCACGGCCTGGCAAACTGGTATCAGGCTCGCGCGAGGGGCGCGGCTTATCACCAAAGGACTTGATCTCATGAACAACAAGAAGAATTTCCCGGCTCTCACGGCCCTCGCCTTCGCGGCCGCGCTCACGCTTGCGGCATGCGGTGGCGGTGGCGGCAGTAGCGGTGGCGGTGGCAGCAACAATTCGGCGTCGGGCTCGGGCACCGGCACGACAACCTCGCCTACCGTCACCGGCACGCAATCGACGGCTCAGTACCCGGCGAACAGCGCACAACAGGCTGCGTTCACCCTACTCAACCAGTACCGGCAGCAATGCGGCTTTGCTGCGTTCCAGGAAAATACCGTACTCGATGTGGCAGCGAACAACCACTCGAAATGGGAAGGGCTAAACAACACCGTTTCGGATAGCGAGCAATCAGGGCAACCGGGGTTTACCGGTGCGGACTACGCCACTCGCGCCACGTATGCAGGCTTTCCGGGTTCGGTTTATCTGACCGGTGCCAGCGGCGCGGGACAATCCGTATTCTCGACAAGCTTCGTGGCCGCCACGGCTGGCCAACAGTTTGTCTACGGCCTGCTGGGTGGCGCTTACCACGCAGTTGTCGCGGCTTACCCGGCAAACATCGTTGGCTTCGGTGAATATGAAACCCAAGCTACCGCTGGTTCGTACACCTATACCAACTCGTGGCAGTCGATAAGCTTCGCGAGCACGCAAACGCAGACGCTCAGCAACGCTCCCCTAACGTTCCCGTGTCAGGGTGTAACTGGCCTGCCGTACAGGGAAGTGGCGGAAATCCCGACTGCGCCGAACGCATCGGCCTCCGGAACGGGCACGCCGGTCGTCGTGATGGGGAATGCCACGGATACGATCGTGCTGCAGTCTGCAACGATGACTGACACCACAGGCAATACCGTCACGTTGCAGTTGCTCAATTCCGCGACCGATCCAAATAAGCTGGTTTCGACGCACGAGGCGGTTGCCTACCCGACATCACCGTTGTCGCCGAACACCACATACACGGTTTCTCTGGCGGGCACATACAACGGAGCGGCGTTCTCGCGCTCGTTCTCCTTCACTACGGGGAATGTGATCGGCTGACAGCAGGCAGCCCAGAAAAGCCCCACGCCACTTAACGATGCGCGGGGCTTTTTATCGTCAAGTTCCGCCGCCTTGTCCGCCGTCAGGTGATGGAACCATGGGAATCATCACTACTCCGTCAACGGTTCCACTAGGACTCAGCGCACAGGTAGCCATGTATGTGTTCCAGAGCGACCCATCAAAGTTCTCAAACGTGGGGCCTGAATAGGTGCCGAAATACCAGGCGTCCGTTGTTGCAGCTGAATTCGGTAGCTTCATGCCTACCTGCGCATTCATTATCTCGATATTGGTGAACGGATCATCCGTTGAATATGTCGGCCAATTCAGGTAGTGGTCCGTATTTGGTCCCCAATACCACCGCGAGAAATCCTGATATTTGGTGAACTGCGAAGCATTGGCAGTGTTCCAACCGAAACCAACTCCAAAGATTGTCACATTCCCCGTCACTACCGCGTTCGTACAAACCTGGGACGGGTCTTTTGGCGGTGCCGTAGGCAGCATACACCCCGGCGCACTCCAGCTTGATCCGTTCCAAACCGGGCCGCTAGTCTCGATCTGTCCACCCGGACACGGGGGCGGCGCCTGATAATTGCACGACGGCGCGCTCCACTGCGATCCGATCCACTGCGACGCGACGCTCGTTGTCCACCCTGCAGAAGCCGGACACTGTGGCTGCGGCTGCGGCGCGTTTGCCAATGCAGGCGTGCACGTCGAGTCCTGATAGCCCGGTGAACAACGGACCGGGTTGGCCAACGCGGCCGGCCCCAACAACAGAACGCCGACGAAGACCGCCGCGCGCAGGATTACTTTTCCCAGATTCACTTTCTGCGCCCTCCCTAAAACGCGCAATAGGTTGTCGCCACGGCCCACCCGCCGATGCCCGAGCCGCTTCCATCCGTGATCGACACAGTCCACGGCCCCGTACCGGACACCCCGTAGTTCACCGTCGCCGTCGGATCGACATAGAGGCTCTGACCGTCGATCACGATCTGCGGCGTTCCACCAGCCGCGCAGCTGGGCGCGGGCACCCCGGAGCCGTTTGCCACCGTGTAGTAGCCGTACCGGAGAATCGTCCCGCCAATCGGCAACCAGATGCCGCGCTGGCAGGAGAGCATGAGCCCCGACCCGTCAGCATCACCCGCGATTCCCGTGCCGCTGCACGCGGTCCTGGGCACTGCGACGTTCCCGACCTGCGCCGTACCCGTGATGGTTGCGTTGCCATTGACCGTCGCTGCACCCGTGTTGATCGGCGCCGGCGCCGTGCCCGCAGCGTTCTCAACCTGCAACGTGCCAGGTGTGCGGATCGAGTTACTCACCGCAACGTTGGATGCGGAAAGGGTCGGCGATGCAATCGTGCCGGTCGCATCGATGCTGTTGACGTTGTGCAGGCTCACGCCATTGACGTTCTGGTCGCCTGTCCACGTGAGGCTCCCGTCGCGCCGGATATAGAGCGAGGTGCCATCGTCGACTGACCCGTTGGTCGCGAGGATTGCCGCGGCCGGTGCGCCCGGCAACGGATTGCTGGCATTCCATGCCCCGTTGATCCCGTAGACGGTCGCTGAATTGCGCGTCGACGAATAGCCGAACTGCCCGTTGCTGGCGTTGCCTGCAAGCGCGATCTGCGCGGCGCCCTCGACGTCCGACACGCCGTTGCGCGTATACGGCATCGACGGGTAAAACGCCCATGTGACGTGACAGTTGCCCGCGGCCTGCGTGCAACCTGCGGGCACCATCGACATCTGGATGGTGTAGGATCCGCCCCAGAACGGCCCTGTAGCATAGTTCTGCTTCAACTCACCGGAGCTTTTGAGTTGCGCCAGCGTCGGCGCGCTCAGGACCGGATTGCCGCCCGAAGCGGTGTACTGCGTCAGCAGGTTCGAGAAGTTGTCGCTCACCCAGCTCGCCAGCGCACTGACGATCACCCCCTCGTTCTGCCCTTCGGCAGCCAGCACCTCGGCGCGGCGCTTCGCGACGTCCTGCTGGATCGACACGACCGTCAGGATCGCTGACGCCGCGAGGAACACCACCATCTCGATCAGGCTGCCCATCGCTCGCCGTCCTCAGCTGCGCGTCGTGTAAAGCTCGACGGTCGCTACCTTCCCCGCCGAACTGCACGCGCTGCCTGCGGCCGAACTGCTGAACGCAGTCGTCGGGCTGTAGACGACCGTGCCGTTGATGCTGACTTCCGTAAAGACGTTGGCCAGCGCTGCGGCGCTCATCGAGCACACGGCGGCCGGCACGGGATACGACGTAATCACCGCGTCATTGGCGTTCGTGACCGTACCCGGCGTGGCCGTGACGTCGCCGCCGAACATGCCCTGCACCGTGCTGTAGTCGCTCGCTACCCGTGCGCCTGCCGCATCGAAGGCATGGTTCTGCGCAAGCGACGTCAGCGACTCACCCGAGAAGTTCGCGTCGTTCTGCGTGGCGTTCTGGATGCCTGTGTGGAACATCGTGGCCTCGCTCTTGAAATGCGCGGCCTGCACCATGTTGCGCACGAAAGGCACGCCCAGATAGATGATCAGCGCGAGCAGCGCCATCGCGCCGAGCACTGCACCGGCTTCGATGAGCGAGAGTTCGCCAGTCTGCTTTTTCCTGCGCGCGAGGCGCCGTTGCGTTTCCAGGCGGGCCATCGTGGTTTGTTGCGTCTTCATGGTTCTTGTCCTTGTCAGAAATTGCCTGCGCTTGCACCCAGCGCGCTTTGCAGGCCAACGAGTCCGGTGACGGCATAGGAGCCCACGCCCACCCCGATAAAAAGCGCCGCTGCGATGCCCAGCAGCACGTAGTGCGTGATACGGGCGTTGCGGCGCACCGCCTCCACCACCCGGTCGAGCGAGCCGCGTCCGAGCGACTTGACCGCCTCGACGAAGTTGTCGCGCCGCTCTGCGTCCGCGATTCGGTCCACGACAAGCGCCGAGAAGATTCCGGTTTCGAGCGCACGCATGGGCTCTTCGGGCTTCAGTTCCAGCCGCCGCAGCATGCGCGTGACGTGCCAGCGCAGCCACGGATCGGCATTGACCTTGATGCGCTCGAGCGCGCCGCTGAGCGTGAGTCCGGAATCGAAAAGCCCGGACAACGAGACGATGAGCAATGCCGCACGCAGGTCGCGACGGTTGCGCCACATAAGGGGTGCCGCGTCGATCCGGTTGCGCATCGGCCCGGTCCAGCGCTTCAGTCCGTAGAAGTACGCCCAGACCAGCGCGCCGATCAGCGTCACGTTCAGCCACCAGTAATCGGCGCAGAACGTGTCGATGGCGTACAGGAATCGCCCGGGCGCGCTCCACTGCTCCAGCGGCCGGATCTCCAGCACCTGCGGATAGATGAGCGCTCCGAACATGGCGCCAAGCCCGTACATGTACGCGAGCAGCATCACCGGGTAGGCCAGCTGCATCGCCGTCGTCGTCGCCAGCACGCGTCGCGCCGAAGCGGTCATCGAGCACAGTTCGAATCCGCGCCGGGCCGCATCCTCCTTCGTCGAGGATTCGGCCAGTTCGAGCAGCGCATACTCCTCGCCGGGAATGAACGGCTTCATCGACTGCGCGAAGCCCTCACCCTTGCCGAGCCGCTCGCCGATCGCGTGATAGACCATCCACACGATCTGACGGCGTTTGCGGGCACGCTCCTCCAGTACGCCCAGCCGCTCCATCAGCGTCTCGCGGTTGCGCAGCCCCTTCGTCGCCTCGATATCGAGCCTCGATTCTTCATAGAAGGCTTCACGCACTTTCTGGAAGCGCCACGTCGCGAACTTCATGCGGTCCCGGTACGGCAGGCGCATGAGCAACGGATACAGGAAACGGCCGCTCACGACGGCATCCTCCCGTCGCGATCGGCCACGACTCGATAGGTGCGGAACGGCTTCATCGAGCGGTCAATGAAGCGCGGATCGATCAACCCCTGTGACGCCTTGTACAGCGCGTGCTCGTAGATCGTCTTGCCGGTCATGTCCGCCGAATTGAAGTCAGCCTTGCGCTCGCGGCGCCACGCCTCTTCCGCGCCGCGCCAGTCGCGCACGGAAATCTTGTCGAGGAATTCCGGCGTCGGCCGGTACAGTTCCATGGCGAGCGTCTGCCCCTTCGTGCCGGCCGCAACCTTGCCGTCGCGCGCAAGCAGCCCCTTCTTGCGGCAGTGTTCGCAGCCATCGTCGTTGCGACAGGCCATCTTCGAAGTGTCAAGGCCGAACTTCGTGCGCAGCAGTTCGAGATCGGACGCACGCATGACGTCGGCAGCAGGCAGCTTGCAATGCGGGCACAGCATCGGGATCAGTTTCTGATTGCCCACTGCATTGATGAACTTCTCGGAGGCCACCTCATCGGCCGTCATCCGCAGACGATCGCCGAGCAGCCGAATGAACACGCCGATGATGCTGTCCGCGTGGATGGTCGTGCGCACCGGGTGACCGGTCAGCGCAAGCTCAACGACAAGGCCCGCCACGGTCGAGTCGAGGATTTCCGCGACGGTCAGATCGTCCGGGTCCATACGCATGAGCGTGCGGATGATCGAGGCCACCTTGCGGCGGAATTCCTCTTCCGTTTCATCCAGACCGCGCGGCACCGACTGGTCGGAGAGCCACGGCATTGGGTATTCCGACGGCATGCTCACGGCGTACTGCTTCATGAGTTCGCGCCCGTCCACCATCCATGCCAGCGCGCGCAGCAGCGTGCTCTTGGCGGAACCCGTCTCGCCCGAGAGCAGCACCGCACCGCCGCTCGCGTGGCCAAGCGAATCCACGATCTCCAGCTGGCTCGCCTCAAGCCCCATCGTGTGCGGCAGGCGCACGCTGTACTTACGGAAGTTGCCGTCCAGCAGCCGCAGGGCGACGTCGAAACCGGCGACCTGCGGCGCACTCTGCCAGCGGATGTTCAGCGTATCGGTCGAGAGCGCGAGCGGAATCATGGCCGACTGCGCGGCCGTTGGCTGGAACGCATTGCCGCTGTTCGTGTTGCGCTGGACGAGATCCTGATAGGCCGCGGAGAGCGCACGCAGTACAGTCGCCTTCGGCATTCGACGGTAGGTGTAGAGATCGCCGTCGACGCGAAACCGCAATTCAGCATCGGACTCGTAGTCGCGCGATTCCCAGTGCACGTCATTGGAGCCATAGGCGTGCGCGGCGTCGATGATGTCGCGGAACAGCGCGATCGCGCGCGAGCCTTCGGGTACGTGCGACGAGAGCCGGATCCGCCCACGCTCGTAGACACCAGCGATCACGTCCTGGGTGGCAATCATTTCCTCACGCACCGAGATGTGCAGACGATCGAGGTCGCGCAGGTACGTCGTGTAGAGCGGCGTCTGGTGGAACTCGCGTGTGGTGATGACAACCGCCATGCCGGCCTGCATGTCGACGGCCACGAAACTGCGCCGCGTCTCGGACGTGATGCGAAGCGTTGCGTCCGCCGTGGTGTCACAGAGGATTCGCTTGAAATCGGCGAGCGCCTCGGCCGACACGAGGCGCGGCATACCCACCGGCGCGTATTCGACGTCCGGCACAGTGATCGCGTGCTCTCCGGCTACCGGGGCAGCCTCGGCTTCGGGCGGCGGGACATGTGCGCCGTCCCCTTCATGCGACGAGCTTTCCTCGCGGCAAACCTCGGCCTGCGCGTCCGCCCTCACCTCATCTTCCCGAACTGTCCTCGCCTGGTCGGTCGCGCCATCGCCCGGTTGCGCATACGCTTCACTCGCGCGCTGTGGAGCGTCGCTCACGGGCTCCCCATCAAACCGCACGCTTTCCGGCTCGCTTTCATCCGCGAACGTGGCTTTGGCGCCTGTGGGTACGTCGACAAACGCACCACCCGGCACCTCGATCGGATCGACGTCCGTGATGTCGCCGTCCCTTAGCCGCGCGCCCAGCGACCCGGGCGGCGCACCCGCGCCCCTGCGTGCGGGCCGGGCGGTTTCGAACACGGGCTCAACCGGCGCGGCGTCGCTTTCCTCCACGAAGCCCGGACGCCAGCCCCGAAGGCGCGCGAAGAGCGACGCGCGCGGCTTCGGTTCGTTTTCGACATTCCCAAAGAAAGACATGTTTTCCTCCCCGACTGAAGTTGTCTTATTGCGCGGTGGACGGCGCGATCCACGGAGGCAGCGGCGCGCCGACGTCGCGCAGCGGTCCCGACACCGCAACCGGCGTCGCATTGCCAGCGGGTGCGACGCCATCCTGAGCGCCCGAGCGCATCGCGACGGTGCGTGTGGCCTTGCCCTCGGCGACCGTCACAAACAGACCCTCGACCTTGCGCACGACCCATCCGTTGAGCAGCTTTTCTCCCCGACGCGCCGGATAGACAGCGCCGCCGTACTGATAGAGAACGTGCAGGCCCTGTTGATCGGTGAACGAACCGACGAATGTGACCGGATCGACGCGTGGTGAACGCCAGGCGGGCGCCACAAGTACAGGTGCCGGGGGCGTTGCAGGCGGCGGCGCCTCGGCACGAAGGGGCGCGGCCGACGCGGGGGCCGCGGGCGTAGCGCTCCCCGCGCCGTCGCCGTCGCGCAGCGCGCGGGCGACCTTGTTGCGCGCGAGCTGGTCGATATCGCGCAGCGTCAGATGCGCGTCGCTGGCCGGGGCGGGAGCCATAACCGGTGCCGCCACGGTCGCGGCCGCCTGCGAGGCGCTTACGACCGGCGCGGCTGCCATGTGGACGGCCGATGCAGCACCCGACGTTGCGGACGCAACGTTCGACGTGTTCGGGATTGCGGTTGCCGTTTTTACTGACTGCGCGGGCGGTGTCGCCGCGATGGCCCCATCGAACGAGGGCGTGGACGCTGCGAGCGCGCCGTTCGCCGGACCGACACCAAGTGCGAACCCGGCAGCAAGCGTCGTGGCAAGCGCGGTAGTGAGACGTTTATTGGACGACATAGTATTTGCCCTTCGCAACGAATTTGATTCCGACCTTGCCCATCTCCTCAGGCGCCTCGGTGTCGAGCGTCACCTTGAGGGTTTCAATCGTCATGTCCGGTGGCAACCGCGCGAGCAGCGGTGCCTGCCACCGGTAACCGTCGATCTCCCAGCTGCCCGAACGGATGAGCGGCCCGTGACGCTCGTTTGCCGGCGGCGGCGTATTGATGAGCGGCTGGGCGGGAGACAGCCTCACGCTGTAGCCGAAACTCTTGAGGTCGAATGGCCGGGTGGACAACTGCTGCGCCGGCGTCTGCAGCATGTCGATGAGCTGCTGCTCGCCAGGCCACGCCTTCGACTGCGTGGCGACGACCGCTGGCACTTCCGGCACCGCGGGGCCGCGCGCGCCGAGCGCGAGACCCGAGCGATCGAACGTGAGCGGCTGCATCGAAGCCGGTGCGCTGCGCGCGAAGTCCTCGAAGGTCCCGCCCATGCGCGTGTAGTTCAGCGCGCAGTAGCCCGCGCGCGGGCACGTTGCCTCCCTGAACTGCCAGCCCTCACGGTTCGAATCGAAGTCGACGATCGTCTCGATCAGCTGTGGCGCGAGCTGTGACGCCATCGGCGTACCCGCGGCGAACTCGTGGCGCAGGGCCTTCTCGTACTGCTGGGTCCAGGTCGGCCGCGCATTCGCGGGCAGCGCGGGCGGGCTGAATACGCTGACCGCTTCCTTGACCGCGAAAATGCCCACGCCTGCCGCGAGGAGGAAAACCACCGCATTGGGCACACCCACAGGGACACGGGCGAGCTTGCCGGCCTTCTTCAAGGCAAGCAGCTCGACCGTCTGGAAAGGCTCGTCGCCCTGAGCGAGCGCCTCGCCCGAGGCGAGCACAACGAGCGCCAGGCCCTGCCTGCGGCATTGCTGCGCGATCTCATCGCGCCGCTTTTCCGCCTGCGTGAGGCTCACGACCTGGTCGTTGTTGACCGCGCCGCGCACGACATAGACCAGATGCACACGCTGTCCGTCCTGCATGAGCACCAGCACGGCCGGGCGGGTACGCACGCGTTCGAGCATCGCCACACGCGCGGCGCCCGAGTAGAGCTTCACACCCTTGAGGTCGGAAGCGTCGGGCGCGCAGAATCCGCCGAGCATGACGTCGCCGACCTGCATTTCGACGTAATGCGTCGCCGTGAAGTCCTCCGCATAGCGGGCGCGTCCATCCTTTTTTCCCTTGAGGGGATAGGCTCGCCAGTCGAGGCCGAAGACCAGCCTCGCGCGCTTTTCACCCGGCAACGGTTCGGTGATATGCATGCCCATGCCTACATCGAGGGAACGACGGTTGCGGTGAGCATCACCACCTGGAACGTATGCGACTTGTTCCAGGCCCCGGTAATGCCCGCGATGCCCCCGTTTGTCGTGCCGTCGGCCGTGTCGGTGACTGCGCCGTAAAGAACGACGGTCTGTCCGTCCGAAAGCGCGATCGTCTCGTCGTCCTTGCTGCCGATCGTGTGGGCAAGCTGGATCTGCTGCGCCGTCTGGCCCGAGCCTGTGCCCGCCGAGGTGAACGGACCATTCGGCTTCGAACTGTCACGCCAGTACGCGAGGAGGATCTGGTTGTGATCGTTGACCGAGGGGAGGATGTGCAGAAAATCGCCGGTCGTTAGCGTGCCAGGCGTGAGGCCCACCACCCCGCTCGACGTGCCGGTGACGCTGCCCGCCGAGGGCGAGGTCGAACGCAGATAGTCGTCGCTCTGGAAGTTCGCCACCGATACCGGCAGGCCATTGAGCGTGAGCTTCGAGACCGTGTTGTCGGAGATCGTGCGGCCATACTTGTTCAGGCCGTTGATGACAGCGTTGGTGCCAGTGAATGGTGCGTTCGGCTCGAGCACAGACAGGCCAACAGTGCCGCCGCCAGAGGACAGCGACGTCGGTGAGGTGAAGTTCACCGCCCATTTGGCGAGCCCGCCCTGGATGCTGGTGTAGACGATATCGGCATTCACACCCGCCTGGGTGCCGCGGTTCAGCGCGATCTGGATCGTGCGCACGCGCAGCATCACCTGGCGCGTGGAGATCGCGTTCTCGCGCTTGAGCATCTCTCCCATGCGATCCGCCGCTTCCCGTGTGTCGTACACGGTCACGAGGCGGCTCTGCGGGTTCACGGTAATGCGACCCATCGGAGACTTCAGCTGCTTGAGCGTATTCTCGATCGACAGGATCTGGTCGAAGTCGCCCTTGCGGCCGCTGGAAGTCATTGCCGAGAACGTGCCGGTGTCCGTATTGGCACCGCCCGTGGAACCCGTCGACTGGTTGCCCGTCGACGTGTCGGTCCCCTTGGACATCCGCGACTCGATCGACACCTTGCCCGGGATCGCAGCGATCTGGTACATGCGCGTGACGAACCGGCTGATCGTGATGGCCGAGCCATCGAAGGACCAGTCGAGGCCGAGATCCTCCGTGACGTCGTGCAGATAGCGACCGATTGCGCACGATTCGCAGGGCTGGTCGTACACCGGCACTTCGGACGTTCTGACGCCGCCCAGGCTTGCGGGCGCGCTCTTGTCGTCGTTTGAGGCGCGCGGAATCAGGCTGTCGCGCGGGATGTAGACGTCGGGACTCACGCGCACCGGAAAACCCGAAGCGTTCGAGACAAGCGTCGCGAGCGTCCTCACGTCGAGCTTCGGCGGGAAGGTGATCTTCTTGTCGCGAAACACCGCAGGCAGCGTGGCCTCATACGCGAGGGGCACCGGGCGATCGCCGAGGAAGGCGCTGGGCACCACCTCAACGAGCGGAATACTGTTTCCAGCGCCGTCGAGCGCAGCGCTCGCCGTCGCATTCCCCTGGTCATAGGCACTGTTGACATCGCCTTGCGTGACGGCGCAACCGGCGATCATCACGACGCTCGCCGTCGCGATCAGGGTACGGATGGGATAGAGGCGCATGGTCAGTCCTTGCAGTTGGCCGCGCGGGCGATCACGCGAATTACGTTGTTGGTGTGCTCGCACACGCGTGAGGGCGTGCGCATGTGGTCGGTCGCCTGCATGACCTGCGTGAGCACCGAACGGAAGTCGCCGCTGAAGGTCGCGTTGAATTCGACCGGCAGGTCATCACCGATCTTCCAGGCAAGCTGCCAGCCCTGCGTCTGCAACCAGCGGTCGAGTGCGTTACGCAGGTTGGTGTCCTGCGGCGTGATCGTGAAGGACATCGTGCCCACAGGCTCGCCGCCTGCCGCAGCGGGGGGGACCACCACCGTCATCGTGTCAGCCGAAGCCGAAGCCGGAGCCGAAGCTTGCGGCGTAGCCGGCGTGATCGGCGCAGCGGAAGCCAGGACCGTCGGCGCGACTGGCGCCTGGCTGGACGCCGGAGCAGCCACCGGTTGCTGAGCGGGCGCAGCAGCGCCCGTGCTTGCCGCCCTCGGTGCGGCCGGCGCTGCAGGAGCGCTACCGCTGCCGAGCAGTTGCCAGCCATCGCCTGCGGGCGCCGGAACCTTCGACTGATCGGGTTGCATGGCAGCGACTGCCATGGATACGGCGCTACCGAGCGCCAGTGCCAGCAGGGCCTGCGCAATGGTCCGGACGCGCGGACCGGAATCCTTGGGGAAGTGATTTCTCATGGTTTTCAGTGGCCCTGAAGGCGTCGGTAGATCGAATTGGCGTAGACAAGCTGGCGTGAGCTCGACGTCGCGTTATAGGCGCCGACAGCTTTCCAGGTCGGCCCGAACTGGCGGAAGTTCGAGGCGAGAATCCACGTCCCCACGTAAGCGTTCACGCAGGCGTTAAAGAGGTGCTCGCGGCGGATGCCATAGCGGGCGAGCACAGGCAGCCACGAACTGTTGATCTGCATGAGACCGATGTCCTCGCTGCCATTCGCATTGACGTTGATCGCGCCCGCATGCATGCCCGACTCCTGCTGAGCAATCGCGCGCACGAGCTGCGCACTGATATGCCGGTAGGCGGCCGCATCATCGAGACAGTCAGCGTGTGCGCCCGCCGGAGCCACCGCGAGCGCGATCAGGGAAAGGAGTGCGTAGCGCATCACGAGGTCGCTCCCGCACGCTCGAAGTACTTCACGTCGTGCCGTCGTAGCACGCTGACGGTCTGTCCGTCCGCCGTCACGATGAACTGCTCCGAGGTGCCGTTGAACTTGTAGAAACGGCCTTTCTGTTCGCCCGAGCCCAGGTGGTGCACGTCAGCGACGGTCACGTTGATGACGCTTGGCGCGAACTTGAAGAACGTCTCGCCCTTCTCGTCGAATACCGCTTCCAGATGGGCGCTGTTGCCAACGGGGAAGTCGTACACGGTGCCCGGGCTGCGCGCGACCTCGACACGGTGCGCCTCGTCCGAAACGATGAAGCGCTCCGCACGGTCGATGGTCATGACGCCGGTGTCGGCATCCCACTTCGGGTGCAGCGAAACGCCATCGGTCGAGACAAACTTCAGGTCCTTCGGCCTGGCGGCAAAGCGGATCTGTGTGTGCGTGTCGTCGCCATCGCGGATCGCATTTGCGCCGAAGTACGTTGCGAGAAGTGACTGCGCGGGCGGCACCGCCGCGACAGCGTCCGGGGCCGCCGGGGCCGAAGCCGCCGCAACCACCGTCGGGTCGGCATGCGTCACCGTTGCCGCGGCGTAGGCGAGTGCGCCGGACTTTTCGACGTCGCGGCGCAGGCGCACATGACGCGCGTCGAAATCGACATCCGCGTAGAGGCCTGTCTGCCCCATGAGCCGGTCGAGTGCCTGCATCCAGTTCTCGCCCTGCCGCGTCTCGAAGCGGTCCGCGGCGGTCAGATCGACATCCTTCTGCGCCGATCCGCTCCAGCCCTGCGGCACCAGCGCCTTGACGATCGAGGCGACCGGCATGGTGGCGTTCAGCGTGCGCACGGGCTCGAGCGCGCCACGCTCGCCCACGAGCGACAGGCGTCCACTAAAGCCGGAAAACGCGACAGGCTGGTCGTCGCCAGAGCCTGGCACCGTGCCATGTCCGCCGATAAACGTGTTGGCCCGCTTCCAGCTCGCCACGGCTGTATGTCCGGCGACGCTGTACTGGATCGTGGCAGGTGTGCCGTCCACGACCATGTACGGCCCTTCGGCGTGTCCACCGGCTACCGTGATGACCTGTCCGGCACGCGGCTGGATATAGGTCTTCGAGCCGTCGTTGAAGACGAGCGCCGGACGCTCGGCGATGCCGCCCGCGATCTCGTAATCGAAATTAAAGGGATCGGTATTGGCAGCCAGAGCGAGGTGTGCTGCGCTGAATGCGCACAGGGTCGCGAACGTAAGAAGACTGCGCGTCATAGGCCAGCCTGGATCTGGTTGAGGTGATGCGCGAAGCGCGCGAGGTAAGCACTGCCCGGCACCGGGTTGGCGCTGTGGTAGAACGCGATGGCCTTCGCGACCGAGTGCGTGCGGCTGTAGTTCTCGTTGAGGATCGCTTCCGCAACGTGAATGTTCGTTGCGGGCGCAAGCGCATCCCATGGCGAGGCGAAGCGCTGCCGGTGAGCGCACCAATGGATCTGCATGATCCCTACGTCAAAGTCGCAACGGCCCGCCGCAAGAAGGGCGCGCATTGCGCCGTACGCATCCTGGCGGGAACGGAAGTAGTAGCCACGCCCTGCGACATTCAGCGTCCACGGCCACGCGCGCCCGTGGTAGGCGGTTTCGTTCAGTGCGATGCCGGCCAGCACCTTCGGATCAACGCTCGTGTGCATCAGGACGAAGGGCGTCTCGGCCTTCGCGCACGCCCAGCCGCCCCGGCCTTCGGCGATCGCCGCCTGTGCGTCGTCATCGAGCTGCCCGGGTTGCAGCCAGCCGCTGCGCACCATGAGCCCGGCGAGCGAGACCACATGCGAATCGACCGGCACGGTGATGCCCTGTGCCGGCGTGCTCGCCACCGTCTGGCCAACGAGGCGCGAAGCCCATGTGTGAAACGGCGCAAGCCCGCAGTAGAGGACGGGCGCGCCGTCGAGCGACGCGACCTCGCGCGCGTCGTGCGAGGCCAGCACCAGCGCGTCGGGGCTGATGATCCGCTCGATGGTCGCGGTGTGCGCTGTCACACTCGCTGCGGCCGAGAACAGCAAGGGAACCAGTGCGAGCCTAGCCACGGTACGGCTCCAGGTGGATGTTGCGGTTCACCTTGATCATGCCGCGCTTGCCCGGTGCCACCTTGATGGTCGGCGGAATGCTCTGGTAGCGGCTCAGGATCGACTGCGACGTCTGTGCCGCGACCTGGCCCGCGGTACTGCCCACCTGCGTGACACCGTACGGACCGCTGGTTGTTGACGAGACACCGTTCTTGTCGAACGCGCCGAGCAGCACGGCGGTGAGTGCCGACGCACCGAAGATTTTCAGGAAGTGGTTGTTGACGTCGCCCGAGAAACCCGCTTCGCCGTTCTCGTCCGCGCCCTGTGCGCCATAGAGCGGCACTTCCTTGCCGTTGGGCAGGCGCATCTCGGTGGCGGCAACCTGGATGCTTTCCTGTCCGACCTGGATATCGCTCTGGTACGGGCCCGTAATGGTGGTGCCCTTCGGGATCATGAGGCAGGTGCCCGTCACGCTGTCATAGACGTCCTGTTCGACGACGAGCGCCACCGTGCCCGGACGGTCGGAGTTCTCACCCTCGGCGGTGAGCACCGGAATGTGATGCGGCGGCGAGAGCGTGCAGGTCTTCTCCTGGCCGATGAACCCGGCGCTCAGGAATCCTTCGCCGGAGCTCGATTGCGCCTTCGCATCCTTCAGGAACTGCAGGTCGCGATCGGCGGAGGATGCGCGGGCGTTACCCTGCCCCATCGCCGCCGCAAGCGCCCCTGCCTGCGCGGCGGCCTGCCCTGCTGCTGCCTGCTGCGCGGCGAGCTGTTGCACTGCCATCTGCTGGGGCGTCATGATTCCCCCCGCCGCGGCGTTGTTCTGCGAATCCGCCTGCTCCTTGACCTTGAGGCCCGGAATGAAAATCGGCGAGGCGTAGAGACTGTCCTGCTTCGCGCTGGCCGCCAGGTTCCCGTTGTTCGACTCCCGCTCGTACTGGTCCAGCGACAGTGCCGGCTTCGTTGACACAGGCTGGGCGTCCGATGCTGCGGCAGCTTCGCGGCGGGCCTTTTGCTCGGCTGCGCGGGCGCGCGCCTGCTGGTCGGCAATGATCCGGTCGATATCGTCACTGGCCGGTGCATGATCCACCGAAGCGGCGGTCTTCGCGGCCTTGTCCTCCTTCGCCTGTTCGGCCGCACGGGCGCTTACCTTCGACTGGTAATAGAAGCCCATCGCCCCGATGGCGAGCGCGAAGATGAGACCCACCGCCATGAGCGCGTTGCGCGGCGACTTGCCCTTGACCACGCGCTCCTGATCCGCGGTTACCCCCTGGCTCTGGCTCGACATGGCTCAGAACCTGAAGATGCCGGGACGACGGCGTGTGACGGTGACCTCGTCGTCGCCCGCGCGCAGCACGATCCGGTCGGCCATCTGCTGGACAACGATGTACTGCCCGCGACGGATGAAATTCGGGCTCACGTCGTCGCCGTGGTCCTTGACGATGGGCACCGCGAACGGCGCGCCCGCGGGCAGCCGCAGCCACACGAACCTGCCGTCGTCAAAGACCGTCTCGGGCCTGAACGCTGCAGAGCCATCGACCTTGTAGTCGAAATTGAGCTTGTCGGGCGGCACGCCAAGGGGTCCCGAATCGGTCGCGCCGCCGTTCCCGCTCACCGCACCATCGGCTGCGCCGTCGGCATCGCCGCGCGCGCGCACCTTTGCCATCAGCGATTCGGCATAGTGAAAGCGCACGCTCTGATAGAAAAGGCCACCCAGCGGCGACGACACCAGCGTCATGTCGTACTCGCGCAGGTTCGTCGTCAGGTGCAGCGTGTTCACGAGCCCGGGCCTGACCGGCTTGATGAACACGTGGTTTGCGCCGTCCGTGTCGATGAGCCAGCTCACCGAATCGCCCATGGCGGGTTCGGCAATGAGCTTCTCGCCCGGCGCGAACTCGATGGTGGTGTTCTTGGCCGGTGCGGTGATGATGCGAAAGATCTGGTCGCGGCTGTAGCTGAACACGACGATGCGCGCGTCGTTGGGCATTGTGACCGGATCGGTGCCGGAGTTGTAGGGGTTCACCGGACTCATCGGGTCGCCCATGATCGAGCCAACGTCGAGGGCGGCTGCGGCGGAAGCGGCCCGCGACGCGCCGAGGGCGGAACCGGAAAGTGCGAGCGCGCCGGCGAGCGCAACCACGAGCGCCAGAGCGCGGGGGGCCTGGATCGTCATACCGTTTTCTGGAGAGTGAAGAACGGGAAGAAGATCCCGAACGGGTTGGTCCCCACGGCTTCGTCCGAGCTGGCCGGCACGATCTGGTAGCGCAGCGTGAGCGCATAGCGCTGCACGACGGGCTTGTCCGAGGGGAACTGCGTGGTGGAGGTGGAGAATTCAACGACGACCGTTGAGTCGTCGAGCACGGAAACACTGCTGACCGCCACCTCGCGCACGAGCTTCGGGTTGGTGAGGATCGACTGGAACGGCGCGTCCTGGTGCAGCCAGTCGCCGAACTGGTTCCTTGCGTTGCCCGTCATCTGAGCCTTGACGGCATTGACGTTGCGCGCGAGGCGCGAGCCCTCGATCGTTGGCGTCAGGACCGGCTCAATGGTGAACCAGCGCTGGACCGAGTCAGCGACGGACGAGCGCAGCGCAAGGTCGTCGGGCTTGTACGCGGCGAGCTGCTTCATGAGGGGACGACCACCCGCATCGGCGGCAATGCCGTAGCTCTTGACCACCGACGGCGGCGGCTGGCGCGTCCACACTGCCCCGCCCGCGATGAACGCGAGCACGAAGCAGAAGGTCTTCCAGTGGTTGGCCTCGACACGCAGGCGCGTGCCGCGATCGAAGATGATCTTTTCGGGATCTTCCTCGGAATACCCTCCCGGTGCGGGCGAAAGGGCAACATCTTTGCGGGAACGACGGAACAGGGGCATGACGCGCGCGGACAGATTGGCTTGCGTCGATTGAAACAGTCCGGCACCTCCTCCTTCGGAGCAAAAGGGAAGCTATTTTGCATACCATTGCGGCCAACCATCGACCGCGGCGTCTCTCGTGCAGGCGCCTGCACGTGAAAACGCGGAATGGTGATGCTTTTGGTGAGCTTTTAGGCCAGGTCTCCTTTGACGGGAGCGTTAGAATCGCGATGTTTCACCTGTTTCACACGCAGCGCGAAATCGAAAGACAACTAAGTCATTGATTTTTCATAGGCCTGCTTAATAAACTGGCAAATTGGCGTGCAGGCGCCTGCACGAAACATTACGATCCGATGACAAATCAAGACGCGAACATTGCAGCTGCGCTGGCCGAACACTCGGCGATGATCTCGCGGGGCGCTAATGCGTACGAGTTCGGCGTGTTCTATCGAAGCCTGATGACCAGGGCGGGACTATGGCGAACACAAGCTGAACTGGCGAAAGCCATGAATGTATCGCGGGCCCATGTGTCGAAGGCCCTTGCTGCCGCGCGCCTTCCCGGAGAAATCGTGGGCATCTTCGGCGCGAGACAGATCACATTTCGCCTCGCCGAGTGTCTGAGCCGTCTGATTGCTGAATTCGGAGTGGACCATCTGCAAAGGAACGCTACTCGCGTTCCGATAAATGCCCGCACGACCGATGAGATTCTCAGGTTTCTTGCAGAGGGCGAAATACCGGAGTCGACCGATAAACCGCGCCTCAGCGTCATAGAGAGCGGCAAGGCCCTCCGTCTAGAGTTGACAGATCTCCACATCGTGCTTCCGTACCTGACCCAGCTTGAGCACATGATCGCGTGGTCCGTGTCGGTGATTCTGAGCGACCCGGCTCGCGGTCCTCGCCGGCCACGGCGATATAAGCGACGCGCGCGAGTTAAGCCTGCTGCAGTTGACTTCTGATCTCCGAACGGCAACGAACGCTTACCGCGTGCCGCTGCCAGGTCCCAGCGGCCGACCGTCGCCATCACCCAAGAGGGTGCACGCGCGGATATGGCGATTTTCGCTGAAATCGGCGAATTTCGCGTCTGCACAAAACAAGCAGTCCCAAGCAAAGATGCCGTTTGTGCTTCCAGATTTCCTCGCCGTGACTATCGACAACTATTGCATTTCGCTGTCAAGGCGAATCCGGAAGCCGGCAAACTGGTGCCGGACACTCCGATTTTCCGACTCCTTATTTGGTCTTCGCTTTGCCAGACTTCGTCTTGTTGAAAACGTAGCTCGCGAATCCGTCTTTCAAGTCCGGGTACTTCTGGATAGTCGTTTCAGCCAGTTCACCTGTTGGATCGACACCCAAGCGACGGAGCGTAAGTTTGCCACCTGGACTGGTCCTATAGGTCCGTCGCCAGTCCTCTCGCTGCCTCGGTCCAGCGACTTCGTATGCTTCCCATCCACGCCGGATTTCTTCGCCTCTCTGGCCTTGCGCGTGAACATCCTGTGCTGCGATCCGGAGCGCAATCCGAGTCTCGGCCTGCTCTCGCACCTCAAGTTCGCGCTGCTCATTCAGCGCCATGTTTTGCTGAATCTCGATCATCTTGCGCTCCGCGTCAGAGATGATCCACCTTTCCTTCAATGCTTTCATGAAGAAACCAGCCGGACTCTTCGATACCTTGCCCATTTGCAGGCTGAAACGTGTGCGCTCGATCGCCTGTTCAAGGCGCTCGTCCGTGTAGGTGTCGCGCTCGGCAGCGATCTGGTTAAGCTGCGAACTAGAGAGCCCGAACTCCTGCTTCAGCGTTTGGTAGATCGCTTGAGCGTGCTCGTGCGTATGGAGTACGCGCTCCGCGATCTCTTTGCGCGCGATGCGAAATCTTAGTCGCCCTATCTTGCGAGACCCCGGCTCGTTGCGCGTCTCATACGACAGCGTGAGGTCGGAAACCTCGTTGATCTGCTCGACAGCCGGCGTGAGCCAGTCGCGTTTGAAGTACTTAAACTCCTGCGCCTTGGCACCCATCGCGCCTTGCCACGAGCGAAGTTCGTCAAGGGCGAGCCAGTCCGTCATGCCCTCGTCCGCGTAGGGAAGCAAGTGGTCGTACATAACTCGCGCGTAGCTCAGCGTAAAGAGCGACGTGATGCGCAGGCTCAGCCAGTGCGATTTGCCAGGGCCACGTATGATTCCGATGAGATCCGGCGGAACGCGGAACTGGAAGCGTCCGCCTGAATATGTGATGCGACCAATCAACTGCACCGAACCGAACGGTTTCTCTCCGTTTGCATCCGATGCTGCTGTCGCCTGTATCAGCGCTCTTTGCGCTTCGGTAATGACCTGTTCAAGGTGCGTGTTGTTGCGGCTCGAATAGCGCATGAGCCACTTGAAGTAATCCAACTCCACTTCGTACAAGTCACGAGGCCGTTCTTCCTGCGCGACAATGAAATATGCGGCGTCGATTAGGCGTCGTGCCGCCACCCCTAAATCAACAATCCGAATCAGGACATTGTTTCGCGCGAAACCAATGTCAGAGCGGGCTGTTTCGACGGGCAAGTCCTCGGCGTTCGCGTCGTCGAACAACGCCAATGCCAGTTGCCTCGACGTGGCCACCTGCCCTGCGATCGCCATTCCGGCCTCCAGCTTGTTGTTCAAAAGGTGATATGGACCCGTACGGTACCGACGGCAAGGTGCCCTGTCAACACAGATCACCTCACCTTTTCGCCTAGCCCGACACAGAACACCTCACCTTAGCTTCAACCTTTCACATTTCGCCTCACCCTTGCCGCCCAAATACTTCACCTTGCTCCTCAATCTGGTTCACCTTCCCGGGGTAAACGGTTCACCTTCGCGCTCAATCAACAGCACCTTTAACACAGAACACCTCACCTCTCTCGCCTAAGTCATTGATTTTATGGGCGACGAGTTTTCTGTTGGTTGTTGTTTGCTTTTTTTTATTAATTCACTAACAACCCGCAAACAAAGATCGTGCGAGTCGGTGCGCAAGGCGAAAGGATGACGAAGCTAGTGATGCTATCTGCGTATTTCGCCTCAGAAGCCACTGTAGGTTCGACTGTTTGGTCATTTCGCTGTATCCGCGAGGCTTGATTCGGTTCTGAGACTCCCGCTTTACGCTGCCGCGAAAGGTGAGGCAAATTGTGCACGTGCGGAATGAATTGTCGAAACACCGGCCTTTTGACCAGTCAAAGTGAGGTGTTCTGTGTTAGGTCCGCGAACTCTCAGGACCCACGTCGTTTGCGATGTTCTTTCGACAACGGCGATTGTTCACTCTGGGTCGACGTAAGCCATTGAATATATTGGAGTTGTTCGGTGTCGACATGAAAAAGGTTGCCTTTATAAGATTCCGATGGCAATTGTGCGCTCTGCCTAGTATTCTACGGTTCGTCAAAGATGTAACACAAAACCGTTGAAACAGACGCGGAGCGTGAAGAAATCAGCTCACCGTCGACAAAAAGAGGAACCGTCGCAATGAATCTAAGCGAGCTGCCAGGGATTGACCGCCGCGTCAAGCTCTCTAACCTTGGGGAATTTGCCGAGCGCCTGTCGGTAATGGCGAATGAACTGCGGGATCAAATCTTGGCGCCGCGGCCACGGAAGACGCCACCCGTCTTTACGATCGGTGAACTCTCGGAAATGTGCGGAATGGATCGCCAGAAGATCAACTATCTGGCCACGAAGGAAGGCGGCGAATTGCCGCCCGGGGAAGCTCATGGGACCGGAAGAGCGCGCATCTTCTCATTGAAAGATGCACGGACCTGGGTGCAGCAAGTATCCGACATTTACCAGACTCCGCTGGTTACCGGCACGCGTGAACATCGTGGGCGCGTCTTGATCACAGCAAACTTCAAGGGCGGCTCCTGCAAGACCACAACAACGATGTGCATTGGGCAGGGCTTAAGTCTTCGTGGACGCAAGGTACTGGTCATTGACCTAGACCCGCAGGCGTCTCTGTCGGAGTTGTGTGGCTTGTACGCCGAGAAGGATGTGACGTGGGAGGACACTGTGCTCCCGTTCATCTACGACCCGAGCATCGAAGGTGGCCTCGCGTCGAAGGTTCAAACGACGTATTGGGATGGACTTGACGTGATCCCGGCGCACAACTACCTGCACGACGCGGAGTTTCACCTGCCGACGGCGCAGCAGACTAATCCTGGTTTCGAGTTCTGGTCGGTGCTTCGCAAGGGTATCGAACCGCTACGGGCGCAATATGATTACATCATTCTCGATACGGCGCCGTCTCTGTCCTACATGACGCTAAACGGTCTGATGGCGGCCGACTCGATGGTGATGCCGTTGGTCCCGGAGAGCCTGGACTTCATTTCGTCGGTGTCATTTTGGTCACTGTTCGCTGAGGTTGCACACGGATTTGTCGAGCACGAACTCGACAAAACGTACGATTTCATCTCGGTCCTTTTGTCGAGGGTCGATTACGGCAACACGTCGTCGGCGCCCGTAGTGCGCTCGTGGTCCCAGCGGGCGTATGGGGATTGGCTTCACGCAACGGAAGTTCCGGCCAGTTCTGTTATGAGCAATGGTGCACTTGCCTTTTCCACCGTGTTCGATCTGTCGCGGGCTGACGCTGTGGCGAAGACACTGGCGCGGGTGAAGCAACCATTGATGGATTACTGCAAGTGGATTGATGATCAATATGTGACGCAATGGAGGGCCGGGCAATGAGCAGCCTGCGTGAGCGCATGATGAATAAGACGGCTGAGGTTCGTGCGGCGAAAGACATTAAGCTCGATCCTCAGCAGGAAAAAGCGACGAGCCCACGGACTGCGCCTGGCATGGCAGGTGCCTTGGCAGTCGCGCAACAGCGGATCATCGAGCTGGAGAAGACCGGAGCGGCGTCGGAGGTCGCGTTATCCGAGATCGTTCCTAATCCGTGGCAGCCTCGACAGTTGTTTAATGAGGCGAAACTGACGCAGCTCGCCGAATCGATTCGGGAGGCCGGCCTGGTCCAGCCGATTGTCGTGCGTCGGGTGGCTGCGGGTTATCAGATAGTCGCCGGGGAGCGACGTTGGCGCGCGCACAAGATGATCGGGAAGGAAACGATCAAGGTTGTCATCATCGATCTCTCGGACGAGGAGATGGCGATGCTGGCACTTGTCGAAAACGTGGCGCGCGAGGACCTCTCGGATTATGAAATTTCGCGTTCAGTCCGCCAGACGGAAAGGGAGTTCCCGAATCGTAAGCGTATGGCAGAGGCGTTGGGGATTTCACGTTCGGAGCTTTACCGTTACCTCGCGTTTGGCGACTTGCCCGATTTCGTCATCAAGGATCTGAATATCCAACCGCGATTGCTTGGTGCGCACGCCGCGCAAGATGTGGTGTCTGTCCTTCGCGAGAAGGATGCTCGAGCGCTTGAGATTGCCCGGAGCGTTTGGGTCAAAGTTGTGTCTGGAGATCTCGACCAGACCAAGCTCGCTCGATCAATTAAGCAGGAAGTGGAAGGCGATGGCAAATCTGACGGAGGTGTCAGTGATCGCAAGATCGAAAAGATTTTTGCCGGGAAGAGTCAGGCCGGATCCATTACGAAGGACGCTGTCGGATTCACTGTCAAAATTAAGGCGGGGATGCTGACAGAGGATAGGGAGAAACAAATACGTGCGCTTATCGCGCAGTTATTTTCGGACGATGCTTCTTCCGGTTAGTATCCTCTTAAGCCCGACCGAGTTCGGGCTTTTTTGTGTCTCCATTGGAGACAAACGCGGGCACGCTCTCCCGACTCGTATCCCGTAGCCCCATTCGGGGGGAGCATGGTCTAATCCAGAGTCACCGTACTGATGGATCGCGCGGCTCTCCCCCGAGTGTCTCCAATGGAGACACAAGGCCCGAGTGTCCCAGTCTGCACCTTGGCAATGTCATTTGGCGACGCTGCCCGGAAGATTACGGTACTTGATTGGCAACGCAACGAAGATCCGAACAGGCGCTATGTCTTACGCCATGCTCGACAGCGGGTCAAACTGCCCTGTCCCGGGGATAGTGTCGGGGATTCACGAATTAGGCAAAGGTACCCCCGGATAATGTCGGAACAGTCGGACTGACGCTAGCTGGCGCTGGATTTTGGGTGAGCACGGGCGCTTGCGCGGGGCGGCAACAATAGCAACAAGGGCACCATTGGTAGCGGTACCTGTGAACGTCAACCCACCTGTGGCTGGCGCTGCCAAGGGTGCCAAAATCATCGCGAGTCTCTGGCCTTTCAATCCAATGGTTTCGAGCGCGACGGGCGTACGTCGGAGTCGCCTGGTTCGCACACCCAGGCCGTCACATTCGATCTCGCATTGCTTCGCCGAATCCATGTGCCGCGCAGGATGACATAGCAGTCTGGGGCGGCGGGGCGCGGTGCGCACCTAGCGAGAGGAGCTGAGGTCGGATCGGCGTTCGTTTGCATTGAACAAATTTCATCCTGGCCGGGTCGCTCCTGAAGCTGCCCGCGCTTTCGACTCGCGGTGCGGACAATGCACCCGCTAGGGGCCTTGCATACGTCAATTCAACGTACGCGAATGGGGTTGCAGCAGTAGCTGCTCTATAGCAGAAAGTGGCGAGCAAATGCCTTCGCCGCCCAGCTCTCTACAATCCGCCATAGAACGGCACCGGGCCTATTTTCGGGCAACAGACGGAATTCTCCAAAGCGTGGGGATTCGCCTCCGCGAGAACGACACGCTCCCCCAAGATTGGCTCAGCAACGGCGCCAAGTTTGCTGTGCACCGGCTGGCCTTCCGAGAGGCCAAAGATGCGAGCTTACGTTGCACTGGTCCTGTTTCCTCTCTCGCTCCCAGTCTTCATCGGACGACGCCAGAGCATGAGCCCGGGGCGACGTGGCTAAGCTAGCATTCGGAGCATAGGGCGCTTGAAGGACGTTGGATCATTGTGGTGCTCGGACATCCATTGACGATCCACTGGCCCACCGAATTTCGACGCGAAGCGAACGGTCGGCGCCGCACACACGACACGGCGGAACGGGTGGTCATGTGATGCAACTAACCATCTGCTCTTCAATCTGACAATTGAGACGCGTATCGGCGTGCCAGCGGCACGGAAATCCGCCTAACCGATAACCGCAGAGACGGTGTGCCCGATCAGATGCCCTCGGTACGCGAATTGTTGGGCGAATTGATTACGCAGACGAGAAAAGGGTCGCGTCGTGAAACATTCGGACTGTAAATTTTGATGTCTGCAAACCCTTACGCGATAGGGGTTACAGCCTAACCGACGCAAATTGTTTCACGGCGCCGAGAGGCGAACGTTAAACGAACATCGGTGAAATCCAGGCAGCGCGGCGTCAAACGCGGTAATCAGCAAAATCGTATGGAACGATACGTAATTTGTACTTTAATCGCGTCGCATTATTTCCGAGCACGTCCCCGTGTGTGGTAGCTCGCGCTGCCGCGCCGTCCATCGCGCTCTAGCACCGCTGCCGTCGGCCGAGGTGCGCGGCAGGCCTGTTTTGATCATCATGGCGCATTTCGCGGGGTTCAACGTGGCTGAATCGAGGCGAGCGTGAATTCTCTCCGCAGCGCGGAAAGAATCTGCGGCGGTGGATCTGAGAGTTCCGTCTGAACGACGTTTCCGGTAACTTGCCGCCTTGTGCCGACCCCGGCACAACGGCGGGCTTCATCCAGACGTGTATCGCGATGACAATCGCGCCAAGAGAAATACTGCAGGTCTTGAAGCGGTCGCTTTGGCTCACTGCCCTGACAGATCCATGTCAAAGACCATAGTCGAGCGTCGTAGCGACATTCGATAGGCCGAGCCGGGTCTGTCAAGCGCCTGTCGCTTCTCTAGGACCACCGCACCAGTAAGTAGTCGCGATATGCACTGCCATGAATCTTCTCGGCCCGTGGATTTGCCCCCCCTAGCGGTTGCGATCATCCTGCAGGCGCGAACGAGCAGCCTGAATTGACTGATGCAGCTTGGCTTCCAGTGCCTCGCGCGGCGGGAGTACCGTCAGATATTCCGCGAGATGAGTCCCGCTCTTGCCCAGCTCGAGCAACTCGATCTGTTCTTGCTTCTTTCCGGCGCACAGGATGATGCCGATAGGCGGTTGCTCGTCCGGCTCCTGCTCATGCCTTGAAATCTCTTGGCGAGGGGACACCACCGTGCCGTGCGCGTTTTTCGACATTACCGGGCCCAACTGTCAAACGGCCGTCCACTGCCACATGCGGTGGCTATCGGGCCGGGAAACGCGACTAACTGTCTTCGGCAATTCCGCGCCCAACACCGGCGGAGTGCGAAAAACTGGGGTCTTCAGGCAGGTGGATATCGCGCCCGTGGCGCACTGCTGGCGCAGCCGAAGTTGTATGGCTGCGACGTCTTGATTGAGCGCAGCGAGGATGAACCATTCGCAAGTCGGCTCGCCAGCCAGAACGTTCGTCGCGTGTCGATCCGGCGTCGGGATTGCGCATCACGCCTCGGGTAAAATGCCGGCACTGTGCGGTTGGCCGGGAATGCGTCCTGGAACCGCGGCGTTGCGCCGAACGTCGGCGGCAATGGCAGCGCGGGCGGACAGCCTCGCGGTTGCCACATACCGCATGGAAATACCATGAAATTCGATCATCCCGATCCCGAACTCAACGATCCGCTGACTGACGAAGAGCTGGATTTTCTCGAACGCTTTCTTTCGGGCAATGCCGTTTGCAGCGATGCGATGGATGCGGTCATGTTGCATGGTTTTCTGACTGCCGTCATTTCCGGACCGAACGTGATCTTGCCGGGCGCGATTCTTCCGTGGATCTGGGATGCCAGGCACGCAACCCGTCAACCCGGATTCCTGTCAGCAGGTCGCGCTCGCAAGGTCACCGGACTGATCTTTCAGTACTGGAACGACATCAACGACACCCTGAATCAATGCCCCGACCTGTTCGAACTCCCGCTGCACACGCGCGTATACAAGGGCGAAGAGGTTCCCGTCCTCGACGAATGGTGCGAAGGGTATTGCAAGGGCATCGACATCGACCGGGAGGCGTGGGAGCCGCTGATCGAACGACACCCCTGGTGGTTCAATATCATCCTGCTGTTCGGCACAGCCTCCGGATACCAGGAACTGGCGCGCCGTGACTACACGGTTGAGCAACGCCGGTCGTTCGTACTCCAGCTTGCGGCCTCGGCACTCAATATCCATCGCCACGGGTGTGAAGAACGTCGCAGATTGATGGAGCAGGGAGAGCACCCCGGCACGGTCCCGGCGGGTTCATCGCCGAAAGCCAGGACGGCGACGCAAACCACGCCGGGGAATCTGGACGCCCGGAACGGGAGCGTGTCCAAAGATGTGTTCCTTGTCGATTCGCTTGGCCGGGTGACGGACGAAGCGTTTCATCCGCTGGCATTGTCCCCGCTGGCTACGCGCATCACGCGTGGTGGCACGTCTGTCGACGTGCACATCTATCGCGCCGACGATGATGGCCGCGACGGATGGATACTGGAAATCATCGACGCGTCTGGAACGTCCACGGTCTGGGACGAGCCGTTCCCGACCGATGGGGCTGCGCTGGCCGAAGCATGGAGCACGATCAGCACGCACGGCATTGCGCCGGTAACCGGAGACGGGCCGGCACCCGCGCCGAAACACTGAGCGCGCCCGGTGCCAGAATCCGCCTGGCGCTCCCGGAAGGGCTAGCCCTTGCGCGGCGTGGGCAGACTCCCCACGGCGCAGGCGATACGTGATCTCCTTGCGGGTCTGTCTCCCGCCTGCATGCGAACCCGCGACTTTCCCATCAACTGTCCATGTCCTTGACCGATACCGATCGCCTCTCGCCAAGAATCACACCGGCCGGCCACCTGCTTGCCGCGCCGGACGTCGATGCGCCGGCCTTGCCCGATGACGTCGCGCTGGGCGCGGCCTTCACGCGCGGCCCAGGTCATGGGCTGCTCTATCTGGGAAGCGCGACCATCGGGCGAGCATTGCCGCCCGCCTGGGCATGGTGGCGCGACCTGGGGGCCCGCTATGTCACGGCCCTGTGCACCACGCCAGAAGGTGGGGAAGTCGCGGTTGCCCAACCGGACAGGGCGGACTTCGACAGGCTGATCGACGATGCGCCACCCATGGCGGGCGCGGAATATCTCACCCCGGATGTCCTGGCGGCACTGTGGGGCGAAATCGATGGCGCCTTGCGTGACGAGCTGGCAGGTTCGGGAGCGTCGCTTCAGGCATTCCTGAGGTCGCGTCATCCTGCCTGGAATCTGGTGGGCCGTGTTCATTTCAACCTTGCCGAAAACCGCAAGGACCCCGAAGCACCATTCGCGTTCCTGGCTACGTACGCGGCGCGCCTGTCAGCCCATGGCAAGACACAGCATCAACCGCTTTCGCGGGCGCTCGAAGAGTTTTCCGAGGCGCGCAACAAGGCGCAGCTGCTCTCTCTCCTGATGCCGGTTCAGCGCGCCGCTGAACGCTGTGACTGGCTGCGCGCGATGCTCGAGTCGCGCGAAATCTACCACCCGCTGCGCTGGATGCCGACTGACGCCTGGCGTCTTCTCTCCGATCTGCCGGCGCTGGAATCTGCCGGCATCAGGGTCCGGCTACCGGCGACCTGGGCGACGGGCCGTCCTGCGCGACCCGCGGTCAGGGCGAGTGTCGGGACGCAGCCACCATCGCTCCTTGGCAGGGAAGCGCTGCTCGACTTCAGGATGGAGGTGTCGCTCGATGGCGAAGCGCTCAGTCCGGCCGAGATCCGGAGTCTGCTCAAGGGCGCCGACGGTCTGCAGTGGATTCGCGGGCGCTGGATTGAGGTGGACACGAAAAAGCTCGGCCGCCTGCTCCAGCGTTTTGAAGGTCTCGAGCAGGCCGCGCAGGCGGGGCTGCCGTTGAACGATGCCTTGCGTCTACTGGCAGGCGTGTCCGGCGATGAAACCGAAGGCTCCGACGAGCGCGACTGGGCGCAGGTCGTGGCAGGCGACTGGCTGGCCGAGACGCTGCGGCAGTTGCGCCAGCCGGAAGGGCTGGCGCAGGTCGATCCCGGCGTCGACCTGAGAGCGCAGCTTCGACCTTACCAGCAGGCGGGGGTGCAGTGGCTCTACCTGCTCAGCCAGCTGGGGCTGGGAGCGTGTCTGGCCGACGACATGGGCCTCGGGAAGACGATGCAGGTGCTCTCCCTGTTGCTGATTCTCAAGCGCGATCTGGGCGCCCCGCGCCCGAGCCTGCTGGTCGCACCGGCCTCACTGCTGGCCAACTGGGCTGCGGAAGCGGCACGTTTCGCGCCGGGTCTGCGCGTGCTGGTGGCGCACCCGTCTGTGACGCCAGCGGAAGAACTGCGCGTCCTGGACAGCACGAATCTCATGCAGACCGACCTCGTCATTACCAGTTTCGGGTCGCTGCTGCGTCAGCCGGTTCTGGAGTCGATGCAGTGGCGCGTCGCGATTGTCGACGAGGCCCAGGCGATCAAGAATCCCGGCGCCCGGCAGACGAAACAGGTCAAGAAGCTGCAGGCCCGCTCACGCATCGCCCTGACGGGCACCCCGGTGGAAAATCGCCTGTCGGACCTGTGGTCCATTTTCGACTTCACGCATCCCGGCCTGCTGGGCTCGGCGAAGGACTTTGCCGGGCTCACCCGGCGTCTGGCGAAAATGGAGCACTTCGGCCCGCTTCGAAACCTCGTGCGGCCCTACATTCTGCGTCGCCTGAAAACGGACCGGCGCGTGATCGCCGATCTCCCTGAAAAAACCGAACTCAAGGCATGGTGTCACCTGAGCCCCATCCAGGCCGCCCTGTATGAACGCGCGGTCAAGGACCTGGCGGCGGCGCTCGATGGCACCGACGGTATTGAACGCAAGGGGATCGTATTGAGCTACCTGATGCGCTTCAAGCAGATCTGCAACCATCCGTCCCAGTGGTTGGGCGATGCGGCGTGGAAGCCGGAAGCCAGCGGCAAATTTGCACGGCTGCGCGAGCTCGTCGACGTGATCGCGGCGAAACAGGAAAAGGTCCTGGTCTTTACGCAATTCCGGGAAACCACTGAGCCCCTTGCCGCATTCCTCGGATCGCTTTTCGGCCGCGAGGGCCTGATTCTCCATGGGGGCACACCCGTAGCCAAACGGCGCGAACTGGTCAGGCAGTTCCAGGAGGACGAATCGGTGCCGTTCTTTGTGCTCTCGCTCAAGGCGGGCGGAGCGGGGCTGAATCTCACCGCCGCGTCCCACGTGATTCACTTCGATCGCTGGTGGAATCCGGCGGTCGAAAATCAGGCGACGGATCGGGCATTTCGTATCGGCCAGCGCAGGAATGTCCTCGTGCACAAGTTCGTTTGCCAGGGTACGGTCGAGGACCGGATTGATCAGCTGATCGAAACGAAGCAGCAACTGGTGAAGGATGTGCTTGAAGGGGGCGCGGAACTGCTGCTGACCGAGATGGGTGACCGCGAGTTGCTCGATCTTGTCAGGCTCGATATTCACTCCGCGCAGGAAAACTGATCATGGGAAAGAACGCAGATGGCTAACTTCGGTGGATGGAAACCTTACGTTCCGGTGGCCGAACGCAGGAAAAAAGCCGGGCAGCTGGTCGCCAGGGCGACCAAAGCTGGCAAGACGCTGTCACCCATTGCGCCGTATCGCGGGGCCATCGCGAAGACCTTCTGGGGCAAGGCGTGGTGCGATAACCTGGAGCACTACAGCGACTACGAAAGTCGCCTGCCACGCGGTCGCACGTACGTGCGCAATGGTTCGGTGATCGACCTGCAGATTACGACGGGCAGGATCCGTGCGCAGGTCATGGGGTCCAGCCTGTACGAGATCGAAATTGATGTCGCAGCCTGCCCGGAAAAACAGTGGCGCGACTTGAGCGCCGACTGTGCGTCCTCGATTGACTCCATGGTCGAATTGCTGCAGGGCAAGCTGTCGGCCGCGGTGATGGGGCGCATCTGCAAGCCGGGAACCGGGCTTTTTCCCGCGCCGAAAGACATCAAACTCGGTTGCAATTGTCTGGATTGGGCGGCGATGTGCAAGCACGTCGCCGCCGTACTCTATGGCATCGGCGCACGGCTCGACCAGCAGCCCGAATTGCTCTTTACGTTACGTGGCGTTGACCCCACCGAACTCGTCAATAGCACCGATGCGAATCTGCCCGGGGCAGGCGCCGTCCCGGCGTCCGGCAGGTTGCTTGACAATGCAGATCTGGGCGACGTGTTCGGTATCGATATCGACATGGAACCCCTTGCTGATCCGCCCAGGGTGCGGGGCAAGCGCACGCGCAAAGCAGTCAGCTCGCAGACAGTCGAAGTCACGACACCGAAGTCGACGACACCGAAGTCGACAGCACCGAAGTCGACAGCACCGAAGTCGACAGCACCGAAGTCGACGACACCAAAGTCGACGACACCAAAGTCGACGACACCGAAGTCGACGACACCGAAGTCGACGACACCGAAGTCGACGACACCGAAGTCGTCCGCGACTGCGAAATCGGCACCCAAGGGTAAGGTCGAAAGCAAAGCCAAAGCCAAGGTCGCGCCGCTGGACGTAGAGCGCCGTCCTGCCGCCCCGAAAAATGCGAAAGCAAAAACCGGCTCCGGCGCAACGCAGGCGACCCGTCCGGCTGCGTCTAAAAAGCCCACTGCACGTGCTGCGCCTGCCACGGCGAAATCCGCGAAACGCCGCGGGTGAATTTGGGCGCTGTGCCGCACCGCCTGATCCGACGGCTGATTTCGCTTTCAATGTGCGCAGCGGGATCGGGATGGGGCGGGTTGACGAATCCCGGCTGAACTTCAGGCTGGAGGCGCCTGACGCCAGCGAGGGCCCCGATCAGAATGCGACGAAATGGAAAATCAGGGAGTACATGTTGGGCAGGAAAAAGAGCGCAGAAAAATTGAAGGTGGTGGTCGCATCGAGCCAGTCATCGAGCGCAGGCTGCGGTTTCTGGCCGAGACGGCCGGGGTATGTCGACAGGGCGAGTACAGAGGAAATCTGTTCGATCGTAGCGTGACTGTTGTACAGGCATCGCAGCCGGTAAAACACTTGAAGAACCATAGCCGTGCACCTTGTCCGTCCCACCGGTCGCTCGTATTCCCTGCGGGTGGTCAATGTCATCTGGCGGCCGCCTTCCGCAACGTTTGCGGGGATTCGACTCGCAGTGGAAGCCGGTTGCAGCGCCGCGCGTTTGCGGCCCGGCTTCCGTAGCCGAACGGATCCGTAACCCAACACGGCATGGCCCACCTTCGAACTGGTCGCCCTCGCGCTGTCCACCGGGTAGGTGCCAGGATCGCTCCCGCCGTTCGCGACTCTGATAGACTTTTCGCAACTCCAGTTCGCGCGTGGCAGGCGTCTGATGCGTGCGATCGCGGAATCGAGGACAGGAGGGTTCATCCATGCTGCGATGGCTTGCAAACCTGATTGCACACAATGCCGCAACGCCGGAGAAGCAGGCTGAGCGCGCGCTCGGAGAATTGCGCATGGCGCTGTTCCAGGCCGAACAGCGGGTCATGGATGCGCAATTGCAGGCTGACTATTACCGCTCACGCATAGCGTTCTGCGAGGAGGTTCGGAAGGCCGGCATCGAACAGGTGTCCGATCAACGCAAGGGACAACGTGAAACGGTTACGCACGAGTTGCGACCGAACTTGAAGCTGACGACCTCCCCATAGCCTGCGCCGCACGCTCTCTGCCGCGCAGGGCGGGGGAGACCGATGTGGGGTACGGATGAGACGCCCAAAAGGCGTGCTCGCAGCAAAACCGCTATCGTTCCAGCAATGGAAAACGACTGGTGCTCCCGCTTCATAATGCCTGGTCGCACACACAACGACGCGCGCAATGCGCGGCGGCGGGTAGAACGGCTCCGTCGTGCCCTGAATTGTGTCGTCACATTTGATCGGCTGTGACCCTGACGACGACGGGCACCTGCTACCTTGTCCTTTCGAGGACTGACTCCACGCTGGGGCGTCTCATCCGGTTAACACGTTTACAGGATCACGAATAACCGGCGACCT
>NZ_CP120431.1:0-878557 GCF_051125205.1 Paraburkholderia sp. A1BS-2L | reverse complement strand
TACGAAATGACGGTCGCCACCGAGATCACCGCCGCGAGCGAGCTCCAGCCGCGGAAGAAGAACATGAAGATGAACGAGACGAGCAGGTTGAACCACATCGCCTGACGCGGCACGCCGTAGAACGGGTGCACGTTGCCGAACATCTTGGGCATCGTGTTGTTGCGCTCCATCGCGTAGATCATGCGCGAGGTCGTGGCCATGTAGGTCGTGCCGGTGCCGCTCGGGCTCACGAACGCGTCCACGTAGAGCAGGATCGCGAGCCAGTTCAGGTTCAGCGCAATCGCGAGTTCAGCGAACGGCGACTTGAAGTTGAAGGTGTTCCAACCCTTCATCACGTCGTCCGGGCTGACCGCGCCGATATAGGCAACCTGCAGCAGCACATAGATCACGAGCGCGCAGAGGATCGAGCCGATCACCGCGAACGGCACGCTCTTCGAAGGGTTGCGTGCCTCACCGGCGAGGTTGATCGGGCTCTGGAAGCCGTTGAACGCGAACACGATGCCGCTGGTTGCCACGGCCGTGAACACCGCCGACCAGCCATACGGCGCGAAGTCGGTCGACTGGCCGAAGTTCTCGTGGTGGAAGCCGGTCGCCATCAGGCCCGCGATCGTGAGACCCGGAATGATGAACTTGAAGATCGTGATGGCGCTGTTGGCGCGCGCGAAGAGCTTCACGCCCCAGTAGTTGAGCATGAAGTAAATGATCACGAGCAGCGCGGAGAGGAACAAGCCCGATGAGGTCAGCTCACCGTTCACGAACAGCGCGTGCGCCCATGGATAGGGCCAGGTGCTCATGTACTGGATCGAGGCCTCGGCTTCGATCGGAATCACCGAGACAATGGCGATCCAGTTGGCCCAGGCGCTGATGAAGCCCACCAGCGCGCCGTGCGAGTAGCGTGCATAGCGCACCATGCCGCCCGATTCGGGGAACATCGCGCCAAGCTCGGCGTAGGTGAGTGCAATCGCCAGAATGACCACGGCGCCGATGATCCAGGCACAAATGGCGGCGGGACCGGCAATCTTGGCTGCCTTCCACGCGCCGAACAGCCAGCCCGAACCGATGATCGACCCGAGGCCGGTAAACATCAGCGCGAACGGCCCGATATGTCTTTTAACAGAACTACTCACATCGTCTCCTTATCTCCAGATCGCAAGGAATCGTCGCGACTTCCGTCCGATTCTTGTTCTCGTCACACGCATTTTTTTGCAGCGTCTTCAAGGCTTGTATGGGCATTGAAAGGCCGAATGCGGCCACGCAGCAATAAATGTTGAAGGCGGATACTCGTGCGACTTCCCTGGTGCGTCCAATGCTGATTGCACATAGCATTATGCGAAATTTGCATGATGGTAATAACAGCCGCTATATAAAGGGGGATTCGCAGCGCGCGGCATGCATGGTGTAGCGTCGAACCTATGCATATTCATCTATTTGGTTCGCATGTTCGAGATGCTTTCAAGACGATCAGGCAAAAGATGCGGATTATTCGGCATGGTCTGTCGCGCAACCCATCCATACACTCGTCCAATTGTCCATCTGTCCGTGCACTTGAGCCGGACATCGCCGCCCTCATAACAGAAAAGGTCGAACAACATGGTACAGATCGTGGTGAATGGAAAGCGCCATCAATTCGATGGCGATCCCGGGATGCCCTTGCTCTGGTATCTGCGCGACGAACTCGGGCTCACGGGCACGAAGTTCGGCTGCGGCATGGCGCTGTGCGGCGCATGCACGGTGCATCTCGACGGTCAGCCCACACGCGCCTGCGTGACGCCGGTCGGCTCGCTGGAAGGCCGCAGCATCACGACCATCGAGGCCATTCACGAGCAGAAAGTCGGCGCCGCCGTGCAGGCCGCGTGGATCGAGGCGCAGGCGCCGCAATGCGGCTATTGCCAGTCGGGCCAGGTGATGTCGGCGGTCGCGCTGCTCGCGTCCAAGCCCAATCCCACCGACGCCGACATCAACGACGCGATGAGCGGCAACATCTGTCGCTGTGCGACCTATCAGCGGATTCGCGCCGCGATTCATCATGCATCGGAGGAGCTCAAGCATGCGTGATCCGATTCTTCGCGATGAGGCCGCGCAGGGCGGCGCAGAGTCCCGCGCGACGCTCACGCGCCGCCAGTTTCTGGCCGGCATGTCGGCATTGACGCTTGCGGTCGGCTTTCGCGGCGGCCTTGCGGTGGCGGCATCGCTCGATCCCGCGAAGCTGCCGTTCGAGCCGAATGCGTTCATTCGCGTGAATGCGGACGGCACGGTCACGGTCGTCTCCGAGTATCTGGAGATGGGCCAGGGCACCTTTACGGGGCTGGCCACGCTGGCCGCCGACGAGCTCGACGTGGCGCTCGACAAGGTGAAGGTCGTGCCCGCGCGGGCCGACGTGAAGCAATACGCGAACCCCATGTTCGCCTCGTTTGGCTGGACGGTGCAGGGCACGGGCGGCAGCACGGCGATGGCGGGGGCATGGAAGCAGATGCGCGAAGCCGCTGCGGCCGCGCGCATGATGCTGGTCGCCACCGCCGCGAAGGCCTGGAAGGTCGATGCGAACACGCTGCGCGTAGAAGACGGCGTGATCGTGCACGCGCCATCGGGCCGCCGCGCGGGATATGGCCAGTTCGTTGCCGCCGCCGCGCACGAAAGCGTTCCGGCGCACGTGGTGCTCAAGCAGCCCGGCGACTTCAAGCTGATTGGCAGCGATAAAACCCGCCGCGTCGACGTGCCGGCGAAGGTGAACGGCTCCGCGATTTACACGCAGGACGTCAAGGTGCCGGGCATGCTGGTGGCCGTGATTGCGCATCCGCCTCGTCTGGGCGGCAAGGTCCAGCACGTGGACGCGAGCAAGGCCAAGGCGATCAAGGGCGTGGTCGCCGTGGTCGAGGTGCCGGGCGACGGCGAAGTGCAGGGCGGCGTGGCGGTGCTCGCTCACAACACCTGGATAGCCCGCCAGGGCCGCGACGCGTTACAGATCACGTGGGACGACAGCCACGCTTTCGCCCTGAGTTCCGACGACATCTACAAGCAGTTCCGCGCGCTGGCGGACCAGCCCGGCGTGGTGGCGGAAAAGCGCGGCACGGTACTGAGCGCCGCTCCCGAGGGCGGCAAGTATCTGGAAGCCGTTTATGAGCAGCCCTATCTTTCCCACGCGCCGATGGAGCCGCTGAACTGCCTCGTGCATGTGCAGGGCAGCCGCTGCGAGATCTGGAACGGCGAGCAGTGGGCCACGGCCGACCAGGCGATGGCCGCGAAGGAGCTCGGGCTCAAGCCCGAGCAGGTCGTCATTCATCAACTCTATGCGGGCGGCAGCTTTGGCCGCCGCGCGAATCCGCAATCGGACTATGTGCGCGAAGCGTGCCGCATCGTGCGTGCGGCGCACGCGCAAGGCGTCGACGCGCCCATCAAGCTCGTGTGGATGCGCGAAGACGATATGCGCGCGGGCTATTACCGGCCGCTCACGGTTCACAAGGTGCGAGTCGCGCTCGACCAGGCCGGCAACCTGGTGTCGTGGAATCACGATGTGGTAGGGCAGAGCTTCCTGCAGCTGCCCAAGCCGGATTCGATCGATCCAGTGCTGGTCGAGGGCACCGCGGACATTCCCTACGACATTCCCAACTTCAAGGCCACGCAGCACGCGCCGAAGCTGGCGGTGCAGACCCAGTGGCTGCGCTCGGTCGGGCACACCCATGCCGCCTTCGTGGGCGAAACCATGATGGACGAAGCCGCGCGCGCAGCAGGTAAGGATCCCTATGCATTTCGCCATGCGCTGCTGGCGAGCAAGCCAAGGCATCGCGGCGTGCTCGATCTTGCGGCGCAAAAGGCGGGCTGGTCGAAGCCGCTGGCGGCGGGCGCGCAGGGCACGAAGCGTGGCCGGGGCATCGCGCTGCAGTTCGCGTTCGGCACCTATGTCGCGCAGGTGGCCGAGGTGACGGTGCAGCAAGATGGTTCGTTTACGGTCGACCGGGTGGTCTGCGCGGTCGATTGCGGCACGGTGATCAATCCCGATATCGTCGCGGCGCAGGTGGAAGGCGGGATCGGCTTTGGCCTCGCGTTCCTGCATACGGGCATCACGTTCGACAAGGGGCAGGTCAAGGAGGGCAACTTCAACGACTACCCGGTGCTGCGCATGAGCGGCATGCCCGTGGTCGAGGTGCATATCGTGGCGTCGAAGGAGCCGCCGACCGGCATCGGCGAGCCCGGCGTGCCGCCGGCCGCGCCCGCGGTCGCGAACGCGCTGGCCGCCGCGACTGGCGTGAGCATCCGCGCGCTGCCGCTCGGCGACACGCTGCGTTCTGCCTGACGGGGGATTGGGGCCCGGCTCTGCCGGGCGTCATCGAGGTGCTTCAGGGCCTGCCCGCCTCTAACCGAATGGGCGAGCGCGGCCTCGATTAGCCGCGCACGCTCAGCAGATTGGCATCGCGCGCGAGACGCCACTGGCCGTCGGCCCCCTTGCGCAGCAGCGTGAGGGTGTAGCCCGCGCGGCGCACGGTGCCCCCGCCCGGCGGCGTGATGGCGATGTCGATGTGATTGCGGATGAATGCCCAGTCGCCGAGGATTTTCAGTTCGACGATCTCGCTGGTGCCATCGAACTTCATGCCTTCCATGCCCTTCGAGGCGGCAGCGAACGCTTCCTTGCCGAACGGCTCCTGTCCCGGAACCATGAAGATGACGTCGTCCGTCATCAGGCTGAGAACGGTTGCGGTATCGCCGCGCTTGCTGGCGGCCATCCAGGTTTCCACGACTTGCCGGATGGCGCGTTCGTCGTCGTTCATGGCGTGTTCCTCCAATTCATTCGGCCCTGCATTGTTCGGCACGGTAGGGATGCAAATCGGAATTATCCACTGTCTGCGTGCCCAGCAGGTCCGGCACGCGCTGTTTCAGGATATCTGCGACTGTGCGCACCTGCGCCGGGGGCGGCCGCTGGGCAGGAATCAGCAGATGCAGCTGCTGGGATGGCACGCCGTGTTGCGGCAGCAGTGGCACGAGCTCTCCGCGGGCGATCGCGTCGACGCACGCAACGGCCTCGACCACGCCGATCGCCAGTCCGCCCCTGATCATTTGA
Organism: Paraburkholderia sp. A1BS-2L; assembly: GCF_051125205.1. NCBI lineage: Bacteria > Pseudomonadati > Pseudomonadota > Betaproteobacteria > Burkholderiales > Burkholderiaceae > Paraburkholderia > Paraburkholderia sp. A1BS-2L. The sequence continues at coordinate 873,504 of NZ_CP120431.1, read as the reverse complement.
TACATTGCCCTCCAGTGATTCGTCGTGATGGAGGTCCGGATGGGGACGTTATCACGCCTGGCGGACTCATCGACGAGCGGCAGGTGACCGGTGCCGAACATCGACTTGATGCGCACGAACGCGTGCTCGGCCAGATCGCGGGGTTCCCCTATCGGCGCATGCCGCGCGAGATAGTCCGGCGAAGCAACAAGAATGCGTTGGACCTGGCCGAGGCAGAACGCATGGAACGGGCCATCACCCAGCGGCCCTTGATGAAGCGAGAGGTCGACGCCTTCCGTGCAGCGTTCGACGGTTCCATCATTGAGCGCGAGGTCGATGTCCAGCTGCGGGCAGGTTTCGCGCACGAATCGCAGCGCGCAGGGCAGGAGCAATTCGCCAATGCAATGCGGCGCAGCGATGCGAATGGTTTCCTTGAACGTATGGCGATCGCTTCGGACTTCGGCAATGGCCCGTTCGGCGTCGGCCAGGATTTTCTTGCTGTGCGCATAGAAAATTTTGCCCTCCGGCGTGCACTTGAAGGTGCGCGCGTTGCGCAGCAGGAGGCGGCAGCCGAGATATTTTTCGAGCCGCTCGATCCGTTCGCTCGCTGCGGGCTGGCCGATGTTGGCGTCGCCTGCAGCACCGGAGATGCTGCCCCGTTCCACCGCGAGAATGAAAATGCGCATGGCCTCCAGAACATTCACAGGCGGCCTCCGCGATCCGGGCGATTAGTTGATGTCGCCATTCTGTCCATGCGCATGCCGCACGCTAGCCGGCATTCGGCCCCGACTCTTTTTCGCTGCGCTTTTTGCGCCCCTTCATGGCGGCGGCTGCGGCGACGCCAGAAGGCCCGGTCTTGCTGGCTTCTGTTCCGGAGTCCTTGACGTTGCCTTTGCGCGGTTCGGGCACGGCGGGAGGCGGCATATTGTTGAACTTCACTTCCTCGTTTTTCTTGTCATAGTCCACTTCCACGCTATCGCCGGATTTGAGCACGTCGCCGAGTATTTCCTTCGCAAGGCGGGTTTCCACTTCCTGGCGGATTTGCCGTTTCAGTTCGCGAGCACCGAATTCCGGTTGATAGCCGGCTTCGGCCAGATGGTCGATCAGCGACTCGCCCAGCTTCAGCGTGATGTCTTGCGCGGCTGCAGCGCGAACGACGCGATCGAGCTGAATCTGCACGATCGAGCGGATATTCTCCTTCGACAGGGCGTGGAACACGATGATGTCATCAATCCGGTTGAGGAACTCAGGCCGGAAGTGGCCCTTGAGCACCTTTATCAACGCCTCGCGCACGTCCTTTTCGCTCTTGCGCTGAGCCTCCGGTTGTTCGAGGTTCTCCATGATGATCGACGCGCCCAGATTGCTCGTGGCGATGATGATCGTGTTGCTGAAATCGACCACGCGGCCCTTGCCGTCGGTAAGACGTCCGTCGTCGAACACTTGCAGCAGCACGTTATAGACATCAGGGTGCGCTTTCTCGATCTCGTCGAGCAGGATCACGCTATACGGGCGCCGCCGCACGCGCTCGGTGAGCTGTCCGCCTTCGTCGTAACCCACGTATCCCGGCGGCGCACCGATCAGCCGCGCGACGGCATGGCGTTCCATGTACTCACTCATGTCGATGCGGATGATCGCCTGTTCGTCTCCAAAGACGCTTTCCGCGAGCGCCTTCGCGAGTTCCGTCTTGCCCACGCCCGTTGGCCCGAGGAACAGGAAATTCGCAATGGGCCTGTGCTCCTGGCCGAGGCCCGCGCGCGACAAGCGCACCGCGTCGCTCACCGCGACAACCGCATCGTCCTGGCCGACCACGCGCGCTCGCAGCGTGTCCTCCATCTTCAGCAGTTTTTTGCGTTCCTCCTGCGTGAGCTCGGTAACCGGAATGCCGGTGAGGCGCGATACCACCTCGGCGACGGATGCCACCGTCACCTCCAGCGTTTCCGTGCCGGTCTTGCGCTGCCACGCCTCCATCTGCTCTTCGAGTTGTTTTTCCTTCTCGTTGATGCGCTCTTCAAAGCTCTTCGCTTCGTCGTAACGCTTGCGCGAGGACGCGTAGTCCTGTTCGCGCTTGAGCTGGACGACTTCGGCCTCCAGTTCCTGAATGTCGGCCGGCCGCGACGTGGCGCCGATGCGCACGCGCGCGGCAGCCTGGTCGATCAGGTCGATGGCCTTGTCCGGAAGAAAGCGCGAAGTGATATAGCGGTCGGCGAATTCCGCAGCGGCGACGAATGCATCATCGGAGAACGTGACCTGATGGTGCGCTTCGAGTTTGTCGCGCAAACCGCGCAGGATAACGATGGTTTGCTCGACGCTCGGCTCGGGAACGAGCACGGGCTGAAAACGGCGTTCGAGCGCCGCGTCCTTCTCGATGTACTTCTGATACTCGTTCAGTGTCGTCGCGCCGATGAGGCTCAGCTCGCCGCGTGCGAGTGCGGGTTTCAGGACGTTGGCGATGTCGAGGCCGCCTTCGCCGCCGCCTTGGCCGGCGCCGACGATCGTATGCAGTTCGTCGATGAACAGAATGAGTTCGTCCTGCTTGGCCGTCACCTCGTCGATCAATTGCTTCGCGCGCTCTTCAAATTCGCCACGGTACTTCGCGCCGGCGACCATCGAGTTGATATTGACTTCGACCAGACGTTTGCCGCGCAGCACCTCGGGGACATCGCCGTTGACCATGCGCTGCGCGAGGCCTTCGACAATCGCGGTCTTGCCGACACCCGGTTCGCCGATGAGCACCGGGTTGTTCTTCTTGCGGCGCGCCAGTACCTCGATCGTGCTTTCGATTTCCTGCGCGCGGCCGAGCACCGGGTCGAGCTTGCCCTGACGCGCGAGCGCCGTGAGGTCGCGGCCGAACTTGTCGAGGTTCGGCGTACCCGTGGGCGTTTCGATGCGCCCGTCCTCCGCGCCCTTGCCGACCACCTTGACTACTTTCTGGCGCAGCGCCTCGGGCGTCACGCCATACTTTTTCAGCAGCGTGCCGGCCAGGCTTTCCGGCACGGCGGCAAGGCCGATCAGCAGGTGCTCGGGGCCAACGTATGAATGCCCGAGATCGCGCGAGGCCTGGAAGGCAAATTGAAACGCTTTCTTCAGACGCGGCGACACGGTCATTCTTTCGAGCGATTCATCGTCGCTGGCCGCGCCATGCTTCGCGTGTTCGTCGATGTAGCTCCTGATGTCCTGAGGCGAGAGCTTCAACTCTTTGAGCAGCGCCGCGCACACGTCGGTATCGGCGAGCACGTATAGCAGATGCTCCGTATCGAGTTCGTTGCGATGCAACTCGTGCGATTTTTCGGCGGCGCGTTGCAGCAGCTCCATGGTTTGTTCGCTGAACGCGTCGGTGGCGTCGACGGACTCGCGAGGCACGCTCGCGCCCATAGCGGAATCGTCGCCGAATTCGCCTGGCATACCTGAAAGATCGCCGCCGCCGCCGAGCAGCGAGTCGAACGGATTGAGCATGCTTTGATGGCGCATCAGCTGTCGATAGTGATAATCGCAGATCGACAGCGACTTGCGCTCGCCGTTCTCGGTCACAACGACGCGCGCGATGGCGGGGCGCGCGTGGCAGATATCGCAGAGTGTAGGCATGATCGGAGTTCCTGTTCGCAAGCACCCCGGCCATCGGACGAGAGCGCGATGAAAACCAGAAGGGACAATTTGACGATTGAATTCTATTGGCGGACTCAGCCGGTGTGAACCTGCGGTCATCCGATACTTTATATCGGTGGGATATCGCTCGATGTCCCTGCTCGATAGCAGGTATCGGTTGGACAAAAAGCAACCCATAATTTCGCATGGTGCGTTTGGAGGTACGATTTCCCTGGCATGAAGACAGATGCACCGTAACGATTGGGGCGCAATGATGAAAACTGACAACGCAGCGAGTGCGCGTGGAAGAGAGCGCAAGAAGGCCGGGCCGCATCTCACTTCGCACGAGCACGTGGGGCTGAATGGCAAGATTGCCGTCGCGATCACCAATGTCGTCGGAACGATGTGGTGTGCCTACGCGTTTGCAGCGATTGCGCTGGTAAGCTTGCCGTCGGCGATTCAAAGCGGCGTTTCAGCGCTCGTTGCGTGGCTCGCCCAGACATTTTTACAGCTTGTCCTGCTTTCGGTCATCATGGTCGGTCAAAAGGTGGCGGCCGCGGCATCGGATAAGCAGGCGCTGCAAACTTACAGGGACGCCGAGGCGCTCCTGAAACTGCAGGACGAAATGCGCAGGCTCATTGAAATCAACAATGCACTCACGGAAGCTATTCATCGTGCAGTGCTGGAAATTCGAACCTCCACGGCCGGACAGCCGTCCGCGGCGGGGAAATCACGACCGCAACCTGAATGACGATGGAGACGGCGAATGGCACGAATCGAAAGTACGACGTACGAGGGGTTTCAGATAACGGCGCAATCGCGGGACAACGAGCGAGGCGGCTGGGTCGCGCATGTGGAGATTCGACACGATGGCCGCTTGTTTGCTACCTGTAGCCCGGACACCGTGCAGCCGGAATGGTTGACGGAGGCGGAGGCCAATCGTGACGGTCTGGAGCGAGGCTGCAAACTCGTCCACCATATAATGAATATTCGTGAGGATCGCTCATGGGTCGCCCTTCGCGAGCACGCCGAGCGCTGGTTTTTCAGGGTGGAATCTTCGCAGGAAGCCGAGCAGATCGTGCGCGATCTCAATGCCCGTTGATGTGACTGATTTGTGACTGATTCGTGGATGTGAACCATGCGATCCACCGCGATCGCATGGTTCCGGGTTTGCTATCGGGACAGGGTCCCGGCGATATAACTCCTGAGCGTGTCGACAACTTTACGGACCCGCAAAGAAATGGGCCGTTGCGGCTGGATCAGCAGGTTCAGCGCAAGCGCAGGCATCTCGTACTGCGGGAGCACCCGCACCAGGCGGCCCGCTTCGAGCGCGTCCTTGACGGCCGGCGCGTCAAGCACACCGAGCCCGAGTCCCGACAACACCATTTCATACATCGGACGCCAATGCGTGGTCTTGACGATCGTCCGGATAGGGACGCTATCGACGAGCGTGCCATCTCGCGAGACGGGCAGCAGGTCCGCCTCGAAAGTTCCTTTCACGCGAATCAGGTTGTGCCCTGCCAGCTCCGTCAGATCGTCGATTGCGGCGTGCCGCTGCAGATAATCCGGCGAAGCAACCAGCACGCGCTCGATGTCCCCGAGCGGCCAGGCAATGTACGCACCATCGGCCAGCTGCCCGAGACGAAACGAGATGTCCACGCCCTCGGTGACCAGATCGGCGATCTTGTCGTTGAGCACGAGCTCGATGTCGATGAGCGGATAGCTTTCGCGGATACGCTTGATGCCTTCCGGCAGCAGGGTTTCCCCGAAACAGTGCGGCGCTGCAATACGAATCGAGCCTTTCACGGCTTGTTCGTCGTTCGAAACCTCGGCCACGGCTTGCTCCACGGCGCCTAGAACAGCCTTGCTGCGCTCGTGAAAAATCGTGCCTTCGGGCGTGCATTTGAAGGCGCGTGCGTTGCGTTGCAGCAACCGGCACCCGAGGAATTTTTCGAGCCGCTCGATGCGCTCGCTCACGGCCGGCTGACCGATGTCCAGATCTCTTGCTGCGCCCGAAATGCTCCCTCTTTCTACCACTCTCACGTAAATCCGCATGGCCTCCAGCAAGTTCACATTACGTTCCTTACCGTGGCCGGCGATATTCGCGGTGCGTCCTTCAGCAAATGGCGTTGACATGAGATCCCTCGCATCGTTTAGCTCCAATTCTTGCTTGGCGTCCCTGAATGGCGACGCGTCGATGGTGTAAGCGTAAGAGGGATCACTCATGCGCTGAGCGCACAAATCGCGCTCATTAAATAGAGTACAGTTTTAATGAAATGGGCACTGCGTGAGCACAGAGATAACAGTTGGCGCTCAGGTCAGCTGATAGGGGCGAACGGGCTCGACCGGAGCAGGAACGGGGCACCCGCACAGTTCGAGAACGGAGCGCTCGATGTTGCGCGACATGGCGTCCAGGGCGAGCGCGTTGGGCGCCACGCTGAACGGATCGGCCACTTCACTTGCAATCGCTTCGAGCGCAATCAGCGTATAGGCAATGAACACGCATAGCAGCGGCGTAAAAAACTCCGTCGAATCGACCAGCCCGAACGGCAGCAAAACGCAATAGGCGTAGACGGTGCGATGCAGCAGCACGTTATACGCGAACGGGATGGGCGTCGAGGCAATCCGCTCGCACCCGCCCAGCACTTTGCCCATCTCGCCGATTTGTGCGTCGAGCATCCATAGCTTCGTATCGGATGATTGAACGCGATGCTTCGGGTTCGAGAGCTCGTGTCGTATTTCGTTGAGAATGGACACCGGTCTATAGATCTGGCCGCGCACCTTCTCGGCCTGTTCGTGGCCAAGAAGACGCTCCAGATCCATCGCGGGATCGGTGCCGCGCAACTCGTGCTTGATCGCGTAAGCGAAGCCGATAACCTGGTGCGCGATGCGCAGGGTATCCGCGCGTTCCGGAAGGTAGCAAAGAATCTGCGAAGTCAGCGTGCGCGAAGCGATCAGCAAAGTGCCCCAGAGATGTCGCGCTTCGTTGAAGCGCTCATAACTGGCGTTGTTTCGAAACGCGAGGAAGATCGCCAGCGCAACGCCGAACAGCGTGAAGGGCGCGGTGTTGAGCGGAATCTTTTCCCCAAATACGCGCCCGTGCGTGAAGACCGCGAGCGTACTCACCACGGCCATGAAGCACAGTTGGGGAATGATTGAAGACAGAACCGATCCGTTCCAGACGAACAGCAAACGGAACCAGTTTTCTCGGGGCCGGACGATCATGATGGCCTTTTACTCATTCTCACGCGCTTGAACTTCAGTGATAGCCGTGGTCGCCTTCGCGCACCTTGCCCCGGAACACGCGATATTGCATGGCGTTATAGACGAGAATGACCGGCAGCACGATGACCGTTCCCACGAGCGCGAAGAGCTGGCTCGAATGGCTTGACGAGGCGTCCCAGATCGTGAGCGAGGGCGGAATGATATACGGCCAGATGCTGATGACCAGCCCGGTATAGCCGAGAAAGCAGATCGCCAGCGAGAGCAGGAAGGGCATCGCTTCGTGGCGCCGGTTCAGCGAACGGTAGATGCCCAATGCGCACAGCACCACGAGAATCGGCACCGGCAGGAACCAGACGAGATTGCCGCTGAGGAACCAGCGTTGCCGCACGGCGGGCAGGCCGAGCACGGTCCAGAGGCTAACGGTGGCAATCGCGAGGAGCAGCACGGCAAGGAGCGGGCGCATCACCGCGCGCATCTTGCGTTGCAGCTCGCCGTCGGTCTTCAGGATCAGCCAGCCGCAGCCGAGCGTCGCATAGGTGAGCAACACGCCGAAACCGCAGAACACGCTAAACGGCGAGAACCAGTCGAACGGATCGCCCGCGAACTTGTCGTCGACGATCTTGATGCCCTGCAGGAGCGAGCCGAGCGTGATGCCCTGGCACATGGCGGCAAGCGCTGACCCGCCGATAAACGCGAGATCCCACGCATGCTGCGTGCGCGTGGCTTTCGCGCGCAACTCGAAGGCCGCGCCGCGAAAGATCAGGCCCACCACCATGAGAATCAGCGGCATGTAGTTGGCGGGCAGCAGCGTCGAGTAGACCACCGGAAAGGCACCATAAAGGCCCGCGCCACCGAGCACGAGGAAGGTTTCGTTGCCGTCCCAAACCGGCGCGACCGTATTGAGCATCACCTCGCGTTCGGCTTTTCCTTCGAAGAACGGAAACAGCAGGCCGATGCCCAGATCGAATCCGTCGAGCATCACATAAATGAAAACGCCGAGTCCGATGATGGCGGCCCAGATCACAGGAAGATCGATTTGCATGGCCTCAGTCCCCCACCACAGCGTCGAGTGCACGATTGTGCAGTCCCGGATACTTGAGCGATTCGACACTTTCGATGCCGGTAGCCGGTCCCTTCTTCATCATCTTGAGCATGTAATAGACGCCTGTTCCGAAGACGAGAAAATAGACAATCACGAAGATCAGCAATGAGACGCCGGCCTGTTGCGCGCCGATGGGCGACACCGAGTCCACGGTGCGCACGACGCCATACACGGTCCACGGCTGCCTGCCCACTTCAGTCGTGATCCAGCCGGCCAGCAGGGCCAGGATGCCCGATGGCCCCATGCAGAACACGAACCACTGGAACCAGCGTGCTTCGTAAAGGCGGCCGCCGCGACGAAGCAGAAGGCCGACCACGGCGGTCAATAGCATCAGCATGCCGAGCCCCGCCATGATCCGGAATGTCCAGAACACGATGGGCGAGTACGGACGGTCCGCGGGCGGAAACTCTTTGAGTCCGCGAATTTCGCCGTCCCAGCTGTGGGTGAGAATCAGGCTGCCGAGATGCGGCACCTTGATCGCATAGCGCGTCACTTCCGCATTCATGTCGGGAAAGCCGATCAGGTTGAGTGCGGTGCCGCCGTGCTCGGTTTCCCAGAGTCCTTCAATGGCGGCGATCTTCGCCGGCTGATACTCACGCGTGTTGAGACCGTGCGCGTCGCCAACCAGAATCTGAATGGGCGCGAGAAAGAGCAGGATCCACAGCGCCATCGACAAACTGCGCTTTACCGGCACGTCGCGCCGCCCCTGGAGCAAATGCCAGGCGCCGCAAGCAGCCACGATAAAGGCGGCGACGATAAAGGCCGCGATGGTCATGTGCGCGAGACGGAATGGGAACGAGGGATTGAAGATCACCTTGAACCAGTCCACGGGCACGATGCGGCCGTTCTGAATCGCATAGCCCTGCGGCGTTTGCATGAAGCTGTTCGACGAGAGAATCCAGAAGGTCGAAATGAGCGTGCCGACCGCGACCATGAGCGTGGCGAAGAAATGGGCTTTCGGGCTCACGCGATTCCAGCCGAACAGCATGACGCCGAGAAAACCCGCTTCCAGGAAGAACGCGGTCAAGACTTCATAGGTCAGCAGCGGCCCCGTGATATTGCCTGCAATGGTCGAAAATCCGCTCCAGTTGGTCCCGAACTCGTAAGCCATCACGACGCCCGAGACCACGCCCATGCCGAATCCCACCGCGAAAATCTTCGACCAGAAGCGGTACATGTCCTTGTAAGCCGCATCGCCCGTGAGCAGAAGGCGCCATTCGAGCACGGCAAGAAAGCTCGCCATGCCGATGCTGATCGCCGGAAAGACGATGTGAAACGAGACCGTAAATGCGAACTGCAGCCTGGCGAGATGAAATGCGTCGAAGATGTCCATGATTCTTTTGCGCTCCAGGTGACGGCTGTATTCACACGCCACAGACATTCCGGCCGGGACAACACAACCAGGCGGCGTGCCCGGCCGGACACCGCAACTGCCTGAGACTACCCTGCCGCGCGCAACACGCGCACGGGCACGGACTTGTACGAGGGCGTTCCACTCTCCTTGTCGATATAGTCGAGCGGAACCAGCACGTTGGCTTCCGGGTAGTAGGCGGCGACTGAACCGCGTGCGATGCTGTACACGATGGCGGTAATGTTTTTCAGGCGCAGCGTACGGCCCGGCGTGACCGTTTCGATATCGACGAGATCGCCGTGCTCGATGCCATACGCCGCCATGTCGTCGCCGTTCATGAAGAGCACGTCGCGCCGGCCAAACACGCCGCGGTAGCGGTCGTCCATCGCGTAGATCGTCGTGTTGTACTGGTCGTGGCTGCGTATCGTGATCAACCGCAGCACGTTCTCCGCGGCCAGCACGTCGGCGTCTTCCTTCACGCCCCCATAGACGGAGAACTCGGCCTTGCCCGATGGCGTGTGCCACTGGCGCTCGGTGGGCGGTAGCGGCAAGCGGAACCCGCCAGGCACGCGAATGCGCCGGTTGAAGTCCTCGAAGCCGGGGACCGTCTGCTCGATCAGGTCGCGGATCTTGTCATAGTCGGCGATGAGGTCCATCCATGCGACTTTCGTATTGGGCAGCGTGGCGCGCGCGATGCCTGCAACGATAGCGGGCTCCGAGCGCAACTGGTCGGAAGCGGGCGTGAGTTTTCCCGCCGACGCGTGAACCATGGACATCGAATCTTCCACGGTGATGGATTGACGCCCGCTGCTCTGCATGTCGAGCTCCGTGCGGCCGAGACACGGAAATATGTAGGTTTCCTTCGCAACCAGCAGATGCGTGCGATTGAGCTTCGTGCCGACATGAACGCTCAAGTCGAGCGCCGCCATCGCGGGAAACGACTGTTCGGAGTCGGGCAGCGCAACCGCAAAATTGCCGCCGAGGCAGAGCAGCGCCTTGGCGTTGCCGTCGATCATCGCCTGCATGGCTTGCACCGCGTCGTGGCCGTGTCCGTCGGGCGGCGTGAATCCGCAGGCCTTCTCGATCAGCTTGAGGAAATCTTTCGATGGCTTCTCGGTGATGCCCACGGTGCGATTGCCTTGCACGTTCGAATGGCCGCGCAGCGGACAAATGCCTGCGCCAGGCTTGCCGAAATTGCCGCGCAGCAACAGCAGATCGGCGATCAGGCGCACGTTGGCCGTGCCTTTGTTGTGCTGGGTGACGCCCATGCCGTACGTGACGATGGTCGCGTTCGACTTCGCATAGGCAATCGCCACGTGCTCGAGGTCGGGCCGCGTGAGGCCGCTGGCTTTCTCGATGTCTTCCCACGAGGTTGCTTCGAGGTCTGCGGCGAACGCGTCGAAACCTTCGGTATGCTGCGCGATGAACGCCTGGTCGATTACGCCGCCCTGCTCGGCCTCCATTTGCAGCAACACCTTCATGATGCCCTTGAGCGCAGCCGCGTCGCCGCCCGCGTCCAGCTGGAAGTAGGTGGATGCGATGCGGGTCGAGCCGAACGTGGCCATTTCGATCATGCTCTGCGGGTCGGCAAAGCGTTCGAGCGCGCGCTCGCGCAGGGGATTGAAGACGATGATGGGCACGTTGCGCCGCGATGCTTCGTGCAAGGTGCCCATCATGCGCGGATGGTTGGTGCCCGGGTTGTGGCCGATCGAAATGATGAGTTCGGTCGAATCGAAATCTTCGAGCGAGACGGTGCCTTTGCCGATGCCGATCGATCGCGGCAGGCCAACGCTGGTTGGCTCGTGACACATGTTCGAGCAATCGGGGAAATTGTTGGTGCCGTACTCGCGCACGAAGAGTTGGTACAGAAACGCGGCCTCGTTGGACGCGCGCCCCGACGTGTAGAACTCGACCTGATCCGGCGGGAGCGAGCGCAGGATTTCGCCGATGCGTGCGAACGCGTCTTCCCAGTCGACGGCGCGAAACGTGTCGCTTGCGCGGTCGTAGACCAGCGGGTGGGTGAGCCGGCCCATGTCTTCGAGCTCATAGTCGGTCTTTTGCAGCAGCGAGGCAACGGTGTTCGCAGCGAAGAATTCCGGCGTCACGCGCTTCGTTGTGGCTTCCCAGGTCACGGCCTTCGCGCCGTTTTCGCAGAACTGAAAGGTGGAGCGATGCTCTTTGTCGGGCCACGCGCAACCAGGGCAATCGAAGCCGTCGGGTTGATTGGTCCGCATCAGCGTAATAGGCGCCGCGATGCTTTCCATTTGATCGTGAATCGCCTGCGCGGTTGCTTTGAGTGCGCCCCATCCGCCTGCGGGACCGGTGTAGGGATGGACGCCGGGCACATCACGTAGTTTCGTCATGGGAAACTCCATTGTGTTTTCTATGCATGCGGCGCAAGGCCGGAGCCACGCTGCATCGGGACCTCACAGGTCTGAGAATCTGTAGCGTGAATTGAGTTAAGGTGAACATTGTCCAGCTCATTCTAGGGAGGCGGCGTGCTGGCGTGAACGGTTGCCGATCCGATATTAGTTATCGGTTATCGGTCGCGAAACATCTATGCACAAGCATAGGCGCTAAAAGCGGCATCCATGACATACAGAATTCATCTGCAACCTTGAGTACAGTTTCGCCCGGCACAGTACACTGCACGAACTGTGCTGCAAGCGACCACTGGGGAGATCGCAGTGAAACTTTACGAAAAGCTCGCGGACGATATCGAAACGCTGATTCGCAAAGGCGTTTATGGGCCAGGCGACCGCGTGCCTTCGGTGCGCCAGGCGAGCCAGCAGCACCGCATCAGCATCACCACCGTGATTCGGGCGTACTTGCTGCTGGAAAGCCGGGGGGTGCTCGAGAGCCGCCCGCAGTCCGGCTATTTCGTGAGCGCGCGCATGGGCGCAGCGGACGTGCATTCGGACGAACTGCGCACGAGCCGGCCGATCGCGGTGTCGGCCACGGTGGACGTGAGCCGCCTCGTGCTGTCCACCTTGCGTTCCATTGGCACCGACGACGCCGTGCCGCTCGGTTCGCCGTATCCGGATCCGCAGCTTTTTCCCTACGAAAAGCTCAATCGCTATGCGTCGGCAGCGGGACGCAGGAAGTCACTCTGGGGCGTCACCAACGCGCTGCCGCCGGGCACACCGGAACTGGTTCGCCAGATCGCCCGACGCTACCTCGAGAACGGCATGGCCGTGGACCCCAACGAGATCATCGTGACGGTCGGCGCGACGGAGGCGATCAATCTGTGTCTGCAGGCGGTCGCCAAGCCGGGCGACGTGATCGCCGTGGAGTCGCCCACGTTCTACGCCATGCTGCACGCCATCGAGCGATCGGGCATGAAGGCGATCGAGGTGGCGACGCACCCCGAGTACGGCATCGAAATCGAGGCGCTGACGAAAATCATTGAAGCGGGGCCGATTGCTGCTTGCATGGTGATGCCGAATTTTCAGAATCCGCTCGGGTTTCAGATGCCTGACGAGCGCAAGCGCGCACTCGTCGATCTGCTCGCCAAGGCGGGCATTCCGGTGATCGAAAACGGCGTTTACAACGAGCTGTATTTCGGCGACTCGCATCCCACTACGCTCAAATCCTATGACAAGAAAGGCACCGTGCTGCACTGCGGGTCATTTTCGAAAAGTTTGACAGCGGCGTATCGCATCGGCTGGGCTTTGCCGGGCCGCTATCGCGACGAGGTCGAAAAGCTGAAGTTTCTGAATACCCTGACGACTTCGGTGATTCCTCAACTGGCCATTGCCGAATACCTCGAGCGCGACGGCTACGAGCATCATTTGCGGCGTATCCGCAAGAACTACGCGCAGCAGGCCAATCTGATGAAGTCGATGGTCACGCGCTTTTTTCCGGCGGACACGCGCACGTCGACGCCGATGGGCGGGTACGTGCTATGGATCGAGTTGCCGGCGCAAGTGGATTCAATGAACCTCTACCAGCTCGCTCTGGCGCGCGGCATCACGATCGGACCGGGTTATATGTTTTCCGTGTCGAACAACTATCGCAACTTCATCCGGCTCAATTACAGCACGCCATGGTCGCCGGAAATCGAGCAGGCGGTCATCACGGTCGGAAAGCTTGCAGCATCGTGCGCGCGCCAGGCGTAAGCACGCGCCTTTACTTCTTCATCATGGCCATCACGAGAAAGTGAAACGGTAGCGTAAGTAAAGCGGTTGCGCCGAATCCAACGCACCAGAGAATGACCGTCCACTTCAGGTCGCGCAGAAGCGGGTGCCGCCGGTCCTTATGTTCACGTGTCACTTTCGGCTCCCGTTGGTTCGTCATCCGTAGAGGGATTATGGCACCGTCGTGCGCGGCCGATCAATCGCATCGAACCGAACGGGCTTTGAATTGCCGGCTTTGCTCAGGCGATTTGAAGTATCGGAAAATAGCAGGTCGATTTTTTAAAAACTGGCGAGACAGCGCACGGTTGCGAAGGCAATCCAGACGGCGAGCAACGTAACGCACCGGGTTGCGGTCGATTCAGAACTTCTTAAGTTCAGGCAATAAAAAGCTGAATGTACAGGGATTGCTGTGCCACCTAACCTTGCACTCCATAAATCGATGGCAGGCAAGAGAAAGAGGGGGGGTGAATATCGGGCCATGCGGTGCATGACCCGGCCCGTCTCCGGCGGCGGAGACCGATCCTTATTGGGAGCAGCAATGTACGCGGAAAGTATCGACCTGTTTGCGAAAAGAGGCGCCAACCGTGCGTCGACGGCGCTGCATGCGCCTCTGGCGTTTCTGATTGGTGCTGCGATGGCAGGCGCCTATATCGGCTTCGGTGACATTCTGATGTTTACGGTGGGTGCGCACGTCGATCCGGCTTTCGTGCATCTCGTGATGGGCGCGGTGTTCGCCTGCGCGCTCACCATAGTTGTGTTCGCCGGCTCCGATCTGTTCACGGGAACGGCCATGTATATGCCGCTGGCCCTGTTGCGCGGGGAGACCGGAGTGGGCGGCCTGCTGCTGGTATGGATAGCGTCGTGGACAGGCAACCTGTGTGGCGCCATTGTGCTCTCGGCCATCTTGCTTGCGGGCGGCGGCGGCGTGCTGTTGACCGATGGCTCAGCGGTATTCTTCAAGGCCGTGGAGGCAAAGATGGCGGCCCCGGGCCTCGTGCTCTTCTCCAAGGGCCTGCTTTGCAACTGGCTGGTGTGCCTCGCGATCTGGATGGCCGCTCGCACGAAGAACGATGCGGCAAAGCTCGGACTCATCTTCTGGCCCATCTTCGCATTCGTGGCCTGCGGCTTCGAGCACAGCGTGGCCAACATGTTTGCCTTCGCGCTGGCGCTGATGGCCGATCACCCCGCGTCGATCACGCTCGCCGGAGCGATCCACAACGAAGTTTTCGTGACAGCGGGGAATATCGCCGGCGGAGCGGTTTTCATGGGCCTCGGCTACTGGCTGCAGGAAGGCGGCATCGGCCACGCCTCGAATGCGGCCACACCGGCGTCGGAAGGCGCCGGTACCTGAGTTATCCGAACGAATGTACGCCGTTGCGCCGGTCCCGGGCAACGGCGGTTTCGTCGTTTCAAATCCGATTACAAGTATCGGCGACGTAGTCGATTCAAATCCGATTCTAAATATCGGCTACGCCCACGCTTTTCATGTCTGTCCGAATTCTTGCGACAGATAATTTTCCGCGTGCTCGAGCATGAAATAGCGAAACGCCTCGGCGGGCGGCGACAATATCTTCGACAGCAGGTTTACCATATACCACCGGCGCAATACCGGTGTGTCTTCGACGTCGACTACGACCAGGCGTCCGCTGCTCAGTTCGAGCCCCAGCGTGTGAAGGGACAGGAGGCTGACGCCCATATTGGCCATCACGGCCTGCTTGATCGTTTCGTTACCCGACATTTCCATGGTGATGTGCGGCGTCAGGCCGTGCTTCTCGAAGTAGGCCTCCAGCACCGCGCGGGTGCCGGAGCCGGGCTCGCGCACGATGAAGTCATAGCCCTCAAGCGCCTGGAACGGCACGTGGCCGAGCCGCGCCAGCGGATGGTCCGGCGCCGCGACGAACACGAGCGGGTGGGCCGCGAACGGCTCCGCGCGCGTGGCAAGCTCCCTGGAAGGGCGTCCCATCACGGCCAGATCCACTTCGTTGCGCTGCAATTGCTCCACCAGCGTCTGACGATTGCCAACGGTTAGGCTCACCTCGACGCCCGGGTGGTCCTTGCAAAAGCGTCCGAGCAGTGGCGGCACGAAATACTGCGCGGTACTGACCATTCCGATCACGAGCCGCCCGGTCTGGACCTTCTTGAAGCGGGCCACCATGTCCTCGGCGTCTTTCAGCGTCGCCAGGATCTTGCGCGCATAGACGAGGAAATATTCGCCCGTGATGGTGAGCGAGACATTCCTGCCTTCACGGTCGAAGAGCGGCAAGCCGATCTGCGCTTCGAGCTCGCGGATCTGCATCGTGACCGCGGGCGGCGTGAGGCTCAGCATTTCGGCTGCGCGCGAGAAGTTCAGATGGCGTGCCACTGCGACGAAGACACGGATCTGCCGGAGCGTCACGCCTCTCATTAAGAAATCCTTAATCGACGAAAAGAAATTCGTGAATGTACATGAATTATCCCGCCGCATAACCTTGGTGTCCATGAGGTCAGCCACCAAGGAGCGAGACGATGACCAAGCCTGTGGAAAGCGGTGTGATTACGGACGCCAAGCAACGTTATGCGGCCGGCGTGCTCAAGTACAAGCAGATGGGGTACTGGCAGCCGGATTATGAACCCAAGGATACGGACGTGATCGCCCTGTTCCGCATCACGCCTCAGGAGGGTGTGGACCCGGACGAGGCGGCTGCTGCCGTCGCGGGCGAATCGTCCACCGCGACATGGACCGTGGTGTGGACCGACCGGCTCACCGCCTGCGACAAGTATCGCGCGAAGGCGTACCGCGTCGACCCGGTGCCCAACACGGGCCCCGGCACGTCTACCGAGCAGCAGTACTTCGCCTATATCGCCTACGAGCTCGAGCTGTTCGAGGAAGGATCGATCGCGAACCTCACCGCGTCGATCATCGGCAATGTGTTCGGCTTCAAGCCCCTGAAGGCATTGCGCCTGGAAGACATGCGCATTCCGGTCGCCTATGTGAAGACCTTCAAGGGGCCGCCGACCGGCATCGTCGTGGAGCGCGAGCGGCTCGACAAGTTCGGCCGCGCACTGCTCGGCGCGACCATGAAGCCCAAGCTCGGCCTCTCCGGCAAGAACTACGGGCGCGTCGTCTACGAGGGGCTCGCCGGCGGTCTCGACTTCACGAAGGACGACGAGAACATCAACTCGCAGCCTTTCATGCATTGGCGCGACCGGTTTCTGTACTGCACGGAAGCGGTCAAGCGCGCGGAGGCGATGAGCGGCGAGATCAAGGGGCATTACATGAACATTACCGCCGCGACGATGGAGGACATGTACGAGCGCGGCGAATTCGCCAAGGAGCTGGGTTCGTGCATCGTGATGGTTGACCTCGTGATCGGCTGGACCGCGATCCAGTCGATCTCGAACTGGGCGCGCAAGAACGACATGATTCTGCATATGCACCGCGCGGGCCACAGCACCTATACGCGGCAGAAGTCCCACGGCGTGTCGTTCCGCGTGATCGCGAAATGGCTGCGGCTCGCGGGCGTCGACCACCTGCACACGGGCACGGCGGTAGGCAAGCTCGAAGGCGATCCGCTCACCGTGCAGGGCTTTTACAACGTCTGCCGCGACGAGCGCAACCAAGTCGATCTGCAGCGCGGCCTGTTCTTCGAGCAGGACTGGGCGGCGCTGAAGAAGGTCTTGCCGGTCGCCTCGGGCGGCATCCACGCGGGGCAGATGCATCAATTGCTCACGCTGTTCGGCGACGACGTCGTGCTGCAGTTCGGCGGCGGCACGATCGGCCACCCGATGGGCATTCAGGCCGGCGCGACCGCGAATCGCGTCGCGCTTGAAACGATGACGAAGGCACGCAACGAAGGGCGCGATATCGCGGCCGAGGGGCCACAGATTCTCGAAGAGGCTGCGCGCTGGTGCACGCCGCTCAAGCAGGCGCTCGACACCTGGCGCGACGTGACCTTCAACTACGCGTCCACTGACACGCCGGACTTCGTGACCACGGCAACGGCCTCGTAACGCACGCCACAAGGATAGGAGAACGATATGCGACTCACACAAGGGACTTTTTCTTTCCTGCCGGATCTCACCGACAACGAGATCCGCGCACAGATCGACTACGCGCTGCGCGAGGGCTGGGCCTGCTCCGTGGAATTCACCGACGATCCGCACCCGCGCAACGCGTATTGGGAAATGTGGGGCCTGCCGATGTTCGATCTCAGGGACGCCGCCGGCGTGATGCTCGAAGTCGATGCGTGCCGCAAGGCTAAGCCGAGCCATTACGTGAAGGTGAACGCGTTCGATTCCACCTTCGGCTTCGAGACGACACGCCTGTCGTTCATCGTCGCGCGGCCGGCGAACGAGCCGGGCTTCCGCCTCGGACGCGACGACGGCGCGGCGCGCAAGCTCCACTACAGCCTGCACCCCTACGCGGACGACAAGCCGTCGGGCGAGCGCTACGCGTGATGCGCGTACGCCAAACGGCTTGATGTCGATACCCCGAGCGGCGCGCGGCGCAAGCCGCGCGCCAGGCAATCCTCACTATTGACGGGACTGGACGCCATGAGCACTGAAACCGCCATCGATCTGCAGGCCATCGTGCGCGACGCACAGATTCACGATGTGCTCGAGCGCCTCGATCGCGAGCTGATCGGATTGAAGCCAGTTAAGACCCGCATCGCCGAGATTGCCGCGTTTCTCGTGGTCGAGCGCGCGCGCAAGGAGCTCGGCATGGCGACCGCTGCGCCGTCGCTGCATATGTGCTTCACCGGCAACCCGGGCACGGGCAAGACCACGGTCGCGATGCGCATGGCCGAGATCCTGCATCGCCTCGGCTACGTGAGGAAAGGCCACGTGGTGGCCGTGACCCGCGACGACCTGGTGGGCCAGTACATCGGCCACACCGCGCCCAAGACGAAGGAGGTGCTCAAGCGCGCGATGGGCGGCGTGCTCTTCATCGACGAGGCGTACTACCTGTATCGCCCCGAGAACGAGCGCGACTACGGCCAGGAGGCGATCGAGATCCTGCTGCAGATCATGGAGAACCAGCGCGACGACCTCGTTGTGATCCTCGCCGGCTACAAGGAGCGCATGGATACGTTTTTCCAGAGCAATCCAGGTTTCAAGTCGCGCATTGCGCATCACATCGATTTTCCCGACTACACCGACACGGAGCTCTTCGAGATTGCGGAACGGATGCTGCACGACATGCACTACCGGCTCGACGACGAGGCGAAGGCCGCGTTCCACGACTACATTGCGCGGCGCAAGGCGCAGCCCAACTTCGCGAATGCGCGCTCGATCCGCAATGCGCTCGACCGTGCGCGGCTGCGCCAGGCCAGTCGCGTGTTCTCGTCGCATGCGCCCGTGACGCGGGAAGCACTCGAAACCCTCGTGGCTGCCGACATTCGCGCGAGCCGCGTGTTCGGCGACAACGCATAAAAGACAGATCGATAAAGGAGACGTCCATGCAACATGGCCGAACGACGCTCTCGAAGTTCATCATCGAGGAGCACCGCCGTCATCCGGCGCGGGACGAGCAGCTTGCCGCGCTCGTCAACGATATCCAGACCGCCTGCAAGTATATCGGCGCGCGCGTCGCTCGCGGCGCGCTCGATGGCGCGATAGGCGCGGCGGGCATGAAGAACGTGCAGGGCGAGACGCAGCAGAAGCTCGACGTGATTTCCAACGAGATCATGCTCTCGTGCTGCGAGTGGGGCGGCCAGCTCGCGGGCATGGTCTCCGAGGAGCTCGAGCACGCCTACGAGATTCCTTCGGGGTATCCGCGCGGGCGCTATCTGTTGCTGTTCGACCCGCTCGACGGCTCGTCGAACATCGACGTCAACGTGACCGTCGGCACCATCTTCTCGGTGCTCATGGCGCCTCCCGGCGTGACCGAGCCGACGGTGGAGGACTTTCTGCAGCCGGGCACGGCGCAGGTCTGCGCGGGCTATGCGCTGTTCGGGCCCGCCGACATGATCGTGCTGACGCTCGGCCGTGGCGTGCACGGCTTCACGCTCGATCCGGAAATCGGCGCGTATATCCTCACGCACCCGGATATGCGGATCTGCGAGGAAACGCGCGAGTTCGCCATCAACGCGTCGAACATGCGCTATTGGGAACCGCCCGTGCAGCGCTATGTCGACGAATGCCTCGAAGGCAAGGCCGGTCCGCGCCAGACGGACTTCAACATGCGCTGGATTGCGTCGCTGGTGGCCGAGGTGCACCGCATCCTCATGCGCGGCGGCGTGTTCATGTACCCGAAGGACAAGAAGGATCCGGCGAAACCCGGCCGGCTGAGGCTGCTCTACGAGGCGAACCCCATGGCGATGCTCGTCGAGCAGGCGGGCGGGCGTGCATCGACGGGGCGCGGACGCATTCTCGAAGTCGAGCCCGATGCGCTGCATCAGCGCGTGCCGGTCATCCTCGGCTCACTGCGCGAGGTCGAGCGCATCGAACACTATCACAGCGAGTTCGACCGAGGTGCCGGCGAGCCCTTCGATTCACCGCTTTTCAATACGCGTTCGCTGTTCCGCGCGCCGCACTGAGGCGCGCGCCAACGAGATCGAGCATCAGGAGGAGACATGTCGACCAAACATCCGATTGTGGTGATCACGGGTTCGTCGGGCGCAGGCACGACAACCATCACCCGTGCGTTCCAGCACATTTTCCGGCGCGAGGGTGTGAACGCCGCCATCATCGAAGGCGATTCGTTTCATGCCTACGATCGCCTGCAGATGCGCCAGAAGCTCAAGGAGGCCGAGGCGTCCGGCGAGCACGGCTTCAGCCACTTCGGGCCGAGCGGGAACCTGTTCGAGGAACTCGCGCAACTGTTCGCGGCCTACGGCGAGAACGGCACGGGCCGCTGCCGCAAGTATCTGCACGACGAGGCCGAAGGCGCCGAGTACGGCCAGGCGCCGGGCACGTTCACACCGTGGGCCGATCTGCAGGAAGGCACCGACCTGCTGTTCTACGAAGGGCTGCACGGCGCGGTCGTGACCGACCGCGTTGACGTCGCGCAGCATGCGGATCTGCTCGTGGGCGTGGTGCCCACGATCAATCTCGAATGGATCCAGAAGCTGCATCGCGACCAGAACCTGCGCGGCTATTCGCAGGAAGCGGTCGTCGACACGATCCTGCGACGCATGCCCGACTACGTGAGCTACATCTGCCCGCAGTTCTCGCGCACGCACGTGAACGTGCAGCGCGTGCCGGTCGTCGATACGTCGAATCCGTTCATCGCGCGCGACATTCCTTCGCTCGACGAAAGCATGCTCGTGATCCGCTTCGCGGACCCGAAGGGTATCGATTTTCCGTATCTGCTTTCGATGCTGCACGACTCGTACATGTCGCGGCCAAACACGATTGTGTGTCCGGGCGGCAAGATGGGGCTCGCCATCCAGCTGATCTTCACGCCGATGATCCTGCGTCTGATGAGCAACCGCCGGCAGGCGCTGCTGTAACGCACGCTCACGAAAGAGGTGTCTCTATGAATCACCCTAGTCATGCGGGCCGCGAGAGCGCGGCGCCGCCAAGCCGCCGCCAGCTCGCGAATGCGCTGCGCTTTCTCGCTATCGACGCTGTGGAGGTCGCCAGGTCGGGGCATCCCGGCATGCCGATGGGCATGGCCGACATTGCCGAAGTGCTGTGGCGCGATCATCTGCGGCACAGCCCGGGCAATCCGTCCTGGCCGAATCGCGACCGCTTCGTGCTCTCGAACGGGCATGGTTCGATGCTGCTGTACGCGGCGCTGCACCTCTCGGGCTATGATCTGCCGCTCGATGAGTTGAAACGCTTCCGGCAACTGCATTCCAGGACGCCTGGCCATCCTGAATATGGCTTGACGCCTGGTGTCGAGACGACGACGGGACCGCTCGGCCAGGGGCTTGCGAATAGCGTGGGCATGGCCTTCGCGGAGCAGTTGCTGGCCGCGCGCTTCAACCGGTCTGGATTTCCCGTCGTCGATCACCATACCTACGTGTTTCTGGGCGACGGCTGCCTGATGGAAGGCGTGAGCCATGAGGCGTGTTCGCTGGCCGGCACGCTCGGGCTCGGCAAGCTGATCGCCTTCTACGACGACAACGGCATTTCGATCGACGGCCACGTAAGCGGCTGGTTTACCGACGACACGGCGGCGCGTTTTCGCGCGTATGGCTGGCAGGTGGTGGGGCCGCTCGACGGCCACGACGCGGCGGCCGTGGAGGCCGCAATACGCGAGGCGCACGCCGACGAAGCACGCCCGACGCTGATCGTCTGCCGCACGACCATCGGCTGGGGTTCCCCGAATAAGGCCGACACGCACGACGTGCATGGCGCGCCGCTCGGCGCCGATGAAATCGCAGCGACGCGCCGCGCGCTCGGCTGGGATCACGCGCCGTTCGAGATTCCCGAGGCGATCCGCGCGAGCTGGAGTGAGGTCGAGCGCGGCGCGGCCCGTGTGCGCGAATGGCGGGCGTTGTTCGAAGCGTATCGCATCGAGTATCCGGACGAGGCGGCGGAGTTCGAGCGCCGGACGAACGGCGAGCTTCCTGAGGACTGGCCGCGTATATCCGGGAAGCTGATTCGCGCGGCATGTGACGCCACCGCGCCGTGCGCCACGCGCAAGTCGTCGCAGCTTGCGCTCGAAGTGCTGGTGCCTGCATTGCCCGAACTGTTCGGCGGCTCGGCGGACCTGACCGGCTCCAATCTCACTGCCGTCAATGCGTCCCGCGCGTTCGTGCCTCGCGGCACGCCCGATCCGCATGCGAACTACCTTTCGTACGGCGTGCGCGAGTTCGGGATGATGGCAATGATGAACGGCATGGCGCTGCATGGCGGCTTCATTCCGTACGGCGGCACGTTCCTCGTGTTCTCCGATTACGCACGCAACGCCATTCGCATGAGCGCGCTGATGAAGCTGCGCGTGATCCATGTGCTCACACACGATTCGATCGGGCTGGGCGAGGACGGGCCGACCCATCAGCCGGTCGAGCACGTTGCCAGCCTGCGCCTGATTCCGGGGCTCGATGTGTGGCGCCCATGCGATTCGGTCGAGACCGCGGTTGCGTGGCAGATGGCCATCGAGCGCGCGCACGGGCCGACCTCGCTCGTGCTGTCACGTCAGAACCTGCCGCAGGCGCCATCCAACGACGCACGGACCGAACAGATCCGCAAGGGCGGCTATGTGCTGAGCGACTCGGTGGATGGCGCACCGGAAGTCGTGCTGATTGCTACGGGATCCGAAGTGTCGTTGGCGGTTGAAGCGCAGGGGCGGCTCGTGCAGCAGGGCGTGCGCGTACGCGTGGTGTCGATGCCGTCGAGCTCCGTGTTCGACCGGCAGGACGCCGCATATCGAGTAGCGGTGCTTCCCGCGGACGTGCGCCGCGTGGCGGTGGAAGCCGCGCACGGCGACTTCTGGCACAAGTATGTGGGCCCGGACGGCAAGGTAATCGGCCTCGCGTCGTTCGGAGAATCGGCGCCCGCTTCGGATCTGTACGCGCACTTCGGCGTGAGTGTGGAGCGCATCGTGGAGGCGTGCCTGGCATGAAGACACAGCTCATCACCTTCGATCTCGACGGCACATTGTTCGACACGGCACCCGAAATTGCGCTTGCGGTCAACCGCGCGCTTGAGGCCCACGGTCTCTCGCCGGTTTCGCTCGACACCGTGATCGGCTACATCGGCAACGGCACGCGGGAGCTGATGCGCCAGGTGCTCGCGCGCCACGGTCTGGAAGCACAGGTCTCGCTCGACGAGATGATGCCCGTATTCGACGCGCATTACGACGCCACGGCGGGTACGACGGCGATGCCCTATCCGGGCGTGCCGGCCGCGCTCGCGCGGTTGCGCGCTGCCGGCATGCGCATGGCCGTGGTCACGAACAAGGACCATCGCTTCGCCCAGCGGCTGATCGAGCGCGCGGGATTTGCGCAGTATTTCGACGTCGTGCTCGGCGGAGACAGCCTGCCTGACAAGAAGCCGCATCCCGCACCGATCCTCTATTGCGTCGAGCGCCTCGACGTGTCCACGGACGCGGCTGCGCACCTGGGCGATTCGCGCACCGACGTGCAGTCGGCGCGCCGCGCGGGCGTCGCCGCGTGGGCCGTGCCCTACGGCTACAACCACGGCGCGCCCATCGCGCAGGCGCATCCGGACCGCGTGTTCGCGTCCATTGCGGAGATGGCGGACCACGTGCTGCCGCCGGAATGAAACCATTTGGAATCCGAACATAATCAGAACTGAATCAGCATTGGGCGATGCCCATTCACAACATCAAGGAGACGACATGCCTGTCAACGTGGCGATCAACGGTTATGGCCGCATCGGGCGCAATGTGTTGCGCGCGCTGTACGAGTCGAAGCGCACGCGTGAAATCCGCATCGTGGCGATCAACGATCTCGGCGACGCGCACATCAACGCGCATCTCACGCGTTACGACACTGTGCACGGCCCGTTCTCGGGCACCGTCGAGGTGGACGGCGACGCACTCGTGGTCGACGGTGACCGCATCCAGGTGCTGTCCGTGCGCGATCCCGCGCAACTGCCGTGGCGCGCGCTCGATGTCGACGTCGTGTTCGAGTGCACGGGACATTTCACGAGCAAGGAGAAGGCGTCCGCACATCTGGCCGCAGGCGCGCACAAGGTCATGATCTCAGCGCCGGGCGGCAAGGACGTCGACGCGACCATCGTCTATGGCGTCAACGATGCGCTCCTGCGCCAGTCGTTCACGGTCGTCTCGAACGCGTCGTGCACCACCAATTGTCTCGCGCCGCTCGTCAAGCCGCTGCATGCGGCGCTTGGCGTCGAGCACGGCCTCATGACGACGATTCATTCGTATACGAACGATCAGGTGCTCACCGACGTGTATCACGAGGACCTGCGCCGGGCGCGCTCGGCCACGCACTCGATGATCCCCACCAAAACGGGCGCCGCTGCCGCCGTCGGCCTCGTGATTCCGGAGTTGAACGGCCGGCTCGATGGCTTTGCGATACGCGTGCCGACGATCAACGTGTCGGTGGTCGATCTGACCTTCACGGCCGCGCGGGCAACGAGCGTCGAAGAGGTCAACGAGATCGTCAGGGATGCCGCGCATGGCGAGTTGAAGGGCATTCTCGGCTACAACGACTTGCCGCTGGTATCCGTCGATTTCAATCACGACCCGCGTTCGTCGATTTTCGACGCCACGCAGACGCGCGTGATCGGCGGCACGCTGGTCAAGGTGTTGAGCTGGTACGACAACGAATGGGGCTTCAGCAACCGCATGCTCGACACGACGCTCGCCTGGATGGAGGCGTCGCAATGAACGCATCGGTGCCTGAGCTCGACGATCTGGCCGCGCGCGGCGCATTGCGCGGCAAGCGCGTATTTATCCGCGCGGACCTGAACGTGCCGCTCGACGAACAGGGCCGTGTGGTCGAGGACACGCGGATTCGCGCGTCCCTGCCGGCCATCGCAATGTGCGCGCAAGCCGGCGCGGCGGTGATGGTGACATCGCATCTCGGGCGTCCGGTTGAAGGCGAACTGAGGCCGCAGGACTCGCTCGCGCCGGTCGCCGTGCGTCTATCGGAATTGCTCGGCTGCGAGGTGGGGCTGGTGCAAGACTGGGTCGATGGCGGCTTCGACGTCGCGCCGGGCAAAGTCGTGCTGCTCGAAAACTGCCGCGCGAACTCGGGCGAGAAGTCCAACGACGATGCGCTCGCGCAGAAAATGGCGCGCCTGTGCGACATCTACGTGAACGACGCGTTCGGCACCGCGCACCGCGCGGAAGCCACCACCGAAGGCATTGCCCGTCACGCGGGCGTCGCCTGCGCGGGGCCGCTGCTGATCGCCGAACTCGATGCGCTCGGCAAAGCGCTCGATGCGCCAGCGCGCCCGTTGGTCGCGATCGTCGCGGGCTCGAAGGTGTCGACCAAGCTGACGATCCTCAAGTCGCTCGCGACGAAGGTCGATCAGCTGATTGTCGGCGGCGGCATTGCGAACACCTTCATGCTGGCAGCGGGGCTGCCGATCGGCAAGTCGCTCGCCGAGCCGGATCTGGCGGGCGAGGCGCGCGAGATCATGGACTTGATGGCGGCGCGCGGCGCGTCGGTGCCGATTCCGGTCGACGTCGTGTGCGCGAAGACCTTCAGTGCAACGGCGCCGGCCGCCGTGAAGGATGTTAAGGATATCGAAGCGGACGACCTGATTCTCGACATCGGACCGCAGACCGCAGCGATGCTGGCGGAGCGGCTTGCCCGGGCGGGCACGGTCGTTTGGAACGGGCCGGTCGGCGTGTTCGAGTTCGACGCGTTCAGCCACGGCACCGAAACGATCGCGCGAGCCATCGCCGCATCGCCCGCGTTTTCACTCGCGGGCGGCGGCGACACGCTGGCGGCGATTGCGAAATACGGCATCGCCGCCGACGTGGGCTACATCTCCACGGGCGGCGGCGCCTTTCTCGAAGTGCTGGAGGGCAAAGTGCTGCCGGCCGTCGACATCTTGCAGCGCCGCGCGGGCTGATTCGCGGTTCGGGCCGCATTCGTTTTTATAGAGGAGACTCTCATGGCACTCATCTCACTGCGCCAGTTGCTCGATCATGCTGCCGAGCACGGCTACGGCGTACCGGCGTTCAACGTCAACAATCTCGAGCAGATCCAGGCCATCATGGAGGCCGCCGAGGACACGCAAAGCCCGGTGATCCTGCAGGCGTCCGCCGGCGCGCGCAAGTATGCGGGCGAGCCTTATCTGCGCCACATGGTGCTCGCGGCCATCGAAGCGCATCCCGACATTCCCCTCGTGCTGCATCAGGACCACGGCGGCAGTCCCGCCGTGTGCCAGATGGCGATCCGCTCCGGTTTTTCCAGCGTGATGATGGACGGCTCGCTCGAGGAGGACATGAAAACGCCGGCCAGCTACGAGTACAACGTGCGCGTCACGCGCACCGTCTGTGAGATGGCGCATGCGGTAGGCGTGTCGGTGGAAGGCGAGCTCGGTTGTCTGGGCTCGCTCGAGACCGGCGAGGCCGGCGAGGAAGATGGCGTCGGCGCACAGGGCAAGCTCTCCCACGACATGCTGCTCACCGACCCCGGCGAGGCGCGCGACTTCGTCGAACGCACCGGCGTGGATGCGCTGGCGATTGCAATCGGCACGTCGCACGGCGCCTACAAGTTCACGCGCAAGCCGAGCGGCGACATTCTCGCCATCGACCGCATCGCCCAGATCCACGAACGCATTCCCGATACGCATCTGGTGATGCACGGCTCGTCTTCGGTGCCGCAGGAATGGCTCGAAATCATCCGGCGCTACGGCGGCGACATCAAGGAGACCTACGGCGTGCCGGTGGAGGAAATTCAACGCGGCATTCGCAGCGGCGTGCGCAAGGTGAATATCGACACCGACATCCGGCTCGCGATGACGGGCGCCATGCGCAAGCTGTTCGCCGAACAGCCTGCGGAATTCGATCCGCGCAAGGCGTTCGCGGCGGCGAGAAAGGCGGCGCGCGGCATCTGCGCCGCCCGTTTCGAGGCATTCGGCTGCGCCGGGGCGGCCTCGCGCATCAAGCCGGTACCGCTCGAACGGATGGCCGAACGCTACAGCAAGAAGGGGTGACGCCATGGACGCGCTCAATCCCTTGCTCATCGCGCCGAGCCTCCTGTCCGCCGATTTCGCGCGGCTCGGCGAAGAGGTCCGCGCGCTTGAAGCGGCCGGCGCCGACTGGCTCCATTTCGACGTGATGGACAACCACTACGTGCCGAACCTGACGGTCGGCCCCATGGTGTGCGCAGCGCTGCGCCCGCATACGTCATTGCCGATCGACGTGCATCTGATGGTGCGGCCCGTCGATGCGCTCGTCGGCGAGTTCGCTCAGGCCGGCGCGAACTCGATCAGCTTTCATCCCGAGGCGAGCGATCACGTCCACCGCACGCTCCATCTGATCAAGGAGCGCGGATGCCGCGCCGGTCTCGCGCTCAATCCGGCCACGCCGCTCGCGTGGCTCGACGAGGTGCTGGGCGACCTCGACTTCGTGCTGCTGATGTCGGTGAATCCCGGTTTTGGCGGGCAGAAGTTCATCGAGCCGGTGCTCGGAAAGATTCGCGCGGTGGCCACGCTCATCGACCATGCGGCGGCGCAGACCGGTCGCCGGCCGCGCCTCGAGGTCGATGGCGGCATCAAGCTCGATAACGTGGCGCAGGTGGCGGCGGCGGGCGCGGATACGCTCGTTGCCGGCTCCGCGGTGTTCGGCGCGCCGGACTACCGGAGCGTGATCGAAGGGCTGCGCAGCCGCGCGGAGCACGCGCGGCTTCAGGCGCGTGAACACGCGAGAGAACGAGCGCGCGAACCTGGTGTGGCCGGTTCGCGAACGGCGCCGTGACCGGCGCTCATGGCGTCATGGCGCAACACAGCAAGGAGAGGCGACCCATGCAGGCGCTCATATTCGACGTGGACGGCACCATGGCCGACACCGAGGCGGTGCATCGCGAAGCGTTCAACGCCGCGTTTGCCGAAGTCCGGCTCGACTGGCATTGGGACGAGGCTTTGTACACGCGTCTACTCAACGTGGCAGGCGGCAAGGAGCGCATCGAGCGCTACTGGCGCTGCGTCGAGCCGGAAGAGACTGATGGCAAGCGCATGAAGGAGACGATAGCCGCGATCCACGCCATCAAGACGCGGTATTACACCGAACGCGTGCAGGGCGGCGCGGTGGCGCTGCGGCCGGGCATCGCGCGCCTGATCGACGAGGCGAACGCGGCGAGTTTGCCGCTGGCGATTGCCACCACGACCACGACGACCAATCTCGACGCGCTGCTCAGCGGCCCGCTCGGCGCCGGCTGGCGCAAGCGTTTCGCGGCGGTGTGCGATGCATCGAGCGCACCCGTGAAAAAGCCGGCGCCCGACGTGTATTACGCGGTCTTGCAGCAGATCGGCGTGCCGGCGGCCGCATGCCTCGCGCTCGAAGATTCGGAAAACGGCCTGCGCGCCGCGTGCGCCGCGGGTATTCCTGCTGTGATCACCACGAATGCCTATACGGAATCGCAGTGCTTCGACGGTGCGCTGCGCGTGCTGCCGCATTTGGGCGACCCGCGACAGCCGTTGCCGGAGAGCGTGGCAGGCGCGGAGGGTGGATGGGTGGATCTGGCGTCGCTAAGGCGTTTGCACGGCGGCGCTTCAACCCATGAAGGTTGGAAAGCGAATATCTGAGTTCCGAACTCGAACGCAGGTGGTCAGATCCCGTTCAGGGTAGTTGAGAGGCCAGGCGCTCGTCAGAACGCCTGGCCGTTTTGTTCAATCTTCGTCTTCGCCCAAACGTTCGGCTTGCTACACGAGTTCTTCAGCGCGCTGACGTTGCGCGATCCGCTCGTCTGACGCCGCCTTGCGGTTGAACCCCAGCACGTAATAAAGCACCCCCAGCGCCACGAGCCAGGCCGGGCCAACCACGAGCGCCACGCGGGTATCCGGGAAGTAGCCCATCAAGCCGATCACCACTAGCAGGAAGCCTAACGCGATGTAAGAGCCATACGGCCAGAAGGGCATTTTGTAGAAGAGGTTGGCCTGCTCATGACGATTGAGGCTGCGGCGGAACTTGAGTTGCGACAGCAGAATGACGGCCCAGGTCCAAACCGCGCCGAAAGTGGAAATGGCCGTCAGCCAGCTGAACACCTCTTTGGGCGCCAGGTAGTTGAGCAGCACGCCACCCAGCAGCACCACCACCGACATCAGCACGGCCGGCACCGGCACGCCTCTCTTGTCCACTTTTGCAAACAGCGGCAGGGCCTGCCCCTGCTCGGCCAGGTTATAGAGCATGCGGCCAGTGCTGAAGATGCCGCTATTGCACGAGGACAGTGCAGCGGTCAGTACCACGAAGTTGACGATGCCAGCGGCCGCGGGAATCCCCATGCGCGCGAAGGTCATCACGAACGGACTGCCCTGCGTGCCGATCTGGTCCCACGGATAGAGCGACATGACCACGAACAGCGCGCCAACATAGAAAATCAGGATGCGCCAGAACACAGAGTCGATGGCGCGCGCCAATGTCTTCTTCGGGTTTTTCGCTTCACCGGCGGTCAGTCCGATCATTTCCACGCCCAGGTAGGCGAACATCACCATCTGCAGCGACATCAACACACCCTTGACACCGTGGGGCATAAAACCGCCATGGCTCCACAGGTTTGAAATGCCGGTCGCCACGCCGTGATTGCCCAGTCCAAAAAAGATCATGCCGAGACTGGAGACGATCATCAGCACGATCGTGACGACCTTGATCAGCGCGAACCAGAATTCAAACTCGCCGTAGGCTCTCACGCTGATGAAGTTGACGCAGCCCATGATCGTCAATGCGGACAGTGCCCAGATCCAGTGCGGCACGCCTGGAAACCATATCCCCATGTAAATGCCGACGGCGGTGATTTCCACCATGCAGGTCACGACCCAGAGGAACCAATAGTTCCAGCCGGTCAGATAACCGGCGAGCGGACCGAGATAGTCTTGCGCATAGCGGCTGAACGAACCGGCCACCGGGTTGTGAGTCGCCATTTCGCCCAGTGCACGCATGATCAGGAATATGGCGAGGCCGCCTAATGCATAGGACAGCATGATGGCCGGACCGGCCATTTTGATGGCGCTGGCCGAGCCCAGGAACAAGCCCGCACCAATGGCTGCACCGAGCGCCATGATGTTGATGTGCCGCTCCTCCAGCCCGCGATGTAATGTCTCTTCCTTCTCGTTCACAGGTGTCTCCTCTTGAACATAAATCTCGTTCCCATCGATCAGATTGGGAAGGCGTCTTGCGCGGCGTGATCGCACCGCTTTTATCCGCAGTTCCGACGCGCAACGGGGGCAGCGCAGCCGGTTTTGTCCCCATGCGTCCTGGCATCGCGTTCACTGCTTCGGGCGCGGGGCCGGGCGGACGTATCGAGCCATCACGCGCATGTCACATCGAAACTGCAAATTCGCAGCTTTCCAGTAAGGTTCGCTATGTTATGTGCAGATATCAAGTTGAAGATAACGAATTTTAGAGAAATAAAGGAAAAACAACTGTTCCCGGGAGGCTGTTGAAATAGCTCCCGCCGCCGCCATCGGAGCGGCAAAGGTTGAAACGAAGGAACGGACGACACAGGGACCGAAACGGCGCGGCGCGCACGGCTGCACCGTGGCGATGGTCAGAATGCGAAGCGGGATGAGTTGGCGCCGGCCTGTCGGGCGAGCATGTCAGCGGATGGAGCGGGTCGGTGGTGACCAGACTCTGGAGAGACGAGGCAGACAAAGGCGCCAGGTTTCATTACCCTGGCGCCCCAAAACACACCATCAAGCCTTTTCAGGCAGGAACCAGTTCATCACGAGCGCACAGATGCCGCCCGTGGCTACGCCCGATTCCAGCACGTTCCTGAGCGCATGCGGCAGGTTCGCGAGGATCTCCGGCACCTGCGAGACGCCCAGGCCCAGCGACAGCGAAACCGAGATGATGAGCAGCGCGCGGCGGTCCAGCCGGATGCCCGCGAGGATGTTGATGCCCGAAGCGGCCACTGCGCCGAACATCACCATGGCCGCCCCGCCCAGCACGGGTTCGGGCACGGCTTGCAGCGCGCCCGCGACCGGCGGGAACAGCCCGAGCACCACGAGCATGGCCGCGATCCAGATGCCCACATGGCGGCTCGCGATGCCGGTGATCTGAATCACGCCGTTGTTCTGCGCGAAGACCGAGCTCGGGAAGGTGTTGAACACGCCGGCGATCAGCGAGTTGGCGCCGTTCACGAGCACGCCGCCCTTGATGCGCCGCATCCACACGGGGCCTTCCACGGGCTCCTTCGAGATCTTGCTGGTGGCCGTAACGTCGCCGATGGCTTCGAGCGAGGTGACGAGATAGATGATCAGCATCGGCACGAACAGCGACCACGAGAAGCTCAGGCCGAAGTGCAGCGGAGTCGGGATCTGAAACAGGGCGGCTTCGCGGGCGCCCGTAAAGTCGAGCCGGCCCATGAGGCCGGCCACGATATAGCCGATTGCGAGCGCGATGACGAGCGCCGTGCTGCGCACCCAGACGATGGGCACGCGGTTGAGCACGATGATGGTGCCGAGCACGACAAACGAAAGCGTGAGGTTCTCGGCGCTCGCGAAGCTGTGGCTGGCAATGGCGCCATAGCCGCCGCCCATGCTGATGAGGCCGACCTTGATGAGCGTGAGGCCGATCAGC
This sequence comes from Paraburkholderia sp. A1BS-2L, assembly GCF_051125205.1. Lineage (NCBI taxonomy): Bacteria > Pseudomonadati > Pseudomonadota > Betaproteobacteria > Burkholderiales > Burkholderiaceae > Paraburkholderia > Paraburkholderia sp. A1BS-2L. The sequence continues at coordinate 842,014 of NZ_CP120431.1, read as the reverse complement.
AGCACCACGACGCCCGTGACGAGCGGCGTGATGAGCCGCTTGATGAAGGGCAGGATGCGCGAGACGCTCATTTCGACGAACGATCCGGCGATGACGACGCCGAAGATGGCCGACATCACCGTGGTCACGGGCGTGCCTTCATGGACCATCAGGCTGCCGCCGGCGATCAGCGGGCCGACGAAGTTGAAGCTCGTGCCCTGCACGATAAGCAGGCCCGCGCCCAGCGGCCCGAAGCGCTTGCACTGGAGAAACGTGGCGATGCCGGAGATCACGAGCGACATCGAAACGATCAGCGTGGTGTCGCGGCTCGAGACGCCCAGCGCCTGGCAGATCAGCAGACCCGGCGTGACGATCGGCACGATGATGGCCAGCAGGTGCTGAAGGGCGGCCACGAAGGCAAGCGTGGGGGCGGGGCGGTCGTCGGGACCGTAGACAAGGTCGCGGGTGAGGTCGGCGTCATCGGCGGCGCCGTGGGACGTGCGTTGAGCGGAGGAAGCGGGTTGCATCTAGGGCCAGCGGGTCGAGAAGGTCAAAAGGGAAAGGGAGGCCTAGCCGAAGGTGGAAACGGCGGACAATGTGGGTAACACGGAAAAGCGCGGGAAGTGCGGGAAGTGCGGGATTTTAACGGCAAGACCACGGATTCGCCTCGAAAATCAACGATCGGCATAAGATTGGAGCCGGCTATTCGTGCAACGCGATGCGTCGAATAAGCCGGCGCATATGATTGCGTTGGCCGCAAGCCGCGTCGCAAACGCCCGGCAGGAGGAACGACATGACGAACAGGTTCAGGCCCGGTGACCGGGTCGGCTGGAATTCTGAGGCGGGCTGGGTCACGGGCACAATCGTTGCGGTGCACACGGCGGACTTCGACTATAAGGGGCACACGCATCGTACGTCGCCGGACGACCCGCAGTACGAGATCAAGAGCGACAAGACCGATCACATTGCCGCCCATCGCGGCCGCGTTCTTCAACGGATTTGAACCGGAGGCAGCCCTTGACGCTCCCGTTCTTTACGATCGGCCACTCGAATCGCACCCTCGACGACTTCATGGGGTTGTTGAGCGGCGCGGAGATCTCGTTGCTCGCGGACGTGAGAAAAATGCCGGGGTCGAGAACCCATCCGCAGTTCAACGAGGCGACGCTTGCCGATGCGCTGGCGGCATTCGGCATTGCTTACGAGCACGAGGCTGCACTGGGTGGCCTTCGCGGCAGGACGCGCACGGTTGCCGAGGACGTCAACGGCTTCTGGACGAACAAGAGTTTTCATCGTTACGCCGATTACGCGCTAACCGCGCCATTTCATGCGGGCCTCGATCATCTGATCGAACTGGGGCGGTCGCGGCGCTGCGCGGTCATGTGCTCCGAGGCCGTGTGGTGGCGTTGCCATCGGCGCATCATCGCCGACTATCTGATCGCGCGCGGCGAGTCCGTCTTCCACATCATGGCGCCGGGCCGCATCGTGCCCGCCACGCTGACCGAAGGCGCGGTGGTCCAGCAGGACGGAACGATCGTCTACCCGCGCTAGCCGGGCGGCAGACTATTTGGTGATGTGCTGGATACTAAGGATGCCAAATAATCAGGCGGCGCTGCGCGCGCCCGAGGCGCAATGGCGATCTGCGCCTCAGGCGATGTGCAGCGTCGTGTCGATGCGCGTGCCGCGCTTGATGAAGCGCGTGACCGGCGTTTTCTCGCAGATCTCGGCAAGCCGCGCGCGTTGCGTCTCGTCGAGCGGGCCCGCCACGGCGACGCCCCGACGGATGTATTGCGTGCCGTCCTGGTCGGCGTGCAGGCTGACTTCCACGTCGATCACCGCGTTCGGCCACGCCTTGCGCTGCATATACATGCGCAGCGTGGCGGCCGTGCAGGCGGCCAGCCCCGAAAGCACGAGCGCGAACGGCGCCGGGCCGCGATCCTCGCCGCCTTCGTGCGGGCCTTCGTCGCCAGTCAGCGCATGGCGGCCGGCCTCGAGGGCGACGACATAGTTGGGCGCCTCGGCGGCAAGACGGGCGGTGGCGGTGGCGAGCGGCATGGTCGACTCCTCGGGGCAGGGGTTTTTGTGGCAGTGCGGCGGCAGCGACGATTGTGCCATCGACTCACGGCATGTGCCGGACGGCCTGCGCGGAAGTCTGCGTCGCCTGGGCACGACACGATTTATGCGTTACGGGTGATTTTGCTTCGGATAATTCCTAAAAGTCCCGAAATCGCCGCTGGATTGACAATGTTTGTCCATTCCGAGATACGAAGTGCAAGAAAATCGCTTGTACGGGAACAGTGATCGAGCGTTAAAAAAAGGGCGATATCGAGTCGGATACCGTCCCAATACAACAGGAAGACCAAAGCCTAGCCATGATTAATATTTCGCAGAAGAAAATCGCATGTGGTGTCTGGAAACTCGTTGAGAGCGGCATTCTGCAGTACGTGGCCGATCACGGGCGCAAGCCCGCGGCGCTTATTCTGCATCCGGAGCAACAGGCCGAATTGATGCGTGAAATGGGACTGAAAAGCGAACTGCTCGACGGTGTCTCCATTTTGAGCAGCCCGTGTTTCGAAATGCCGATACTCGCGGACAGCTACGGCAATTTTGTCGATCTTTAAGCAAAGCGCTGAACAGCCGATAAGCGGCTTCAAACCACACGATGAAAATCCACAAGCGGCTGGCGGCGCTGCCGCTCATAGCCCTGGTTACGCTCGCGTCGCCCGCGCAGCACGCACCGGGCCCGGCTGACGAGGCTGCGGCCGCACGAGCGAACGCCGAGTAGAATCGCCAACTCCAGCAACAGCGCGACGCGCAGCAGCGCGAGGCGGCTGTGCAGGCCCGTTCAGTGCGTTCGACCTTGCCGAATCAAGTCGCGCGCCCGGACCTGCCCGACGAAACGCCATGCCTGCGCATCGACGCGTTCGTGCTCGACGTGCCGGCCACGCTGCCGGAGACGGCGCGTGCGAAGGGCGCGTCGGCACTGCCGCAGGATCCGTTTGCATTCGCGCGCGAATGGCTGGACTACTATAAGGGCAAGTGCGTGGGCAAGGCGGGAGTGGACCTGCTCACGAAGGGCGTGCAGCAGACCATCCTGGGTCATGGCTATGTCACGACGCGTGTGCTTGTGCCGCCGCGGGATTTGTCGTCGGGCGTGCCGACGCTGTCGCTCGCGCCAGGCGTGGTGCGGCAGGTGCGGTTTGCCGAGCCGTCCACGCGGGGTACCTGGAAGACCGCCTTCCCGGTGACCGGCGGCGACTTGCTGAACCTGCGCGACCTCGAACAGGGCCTCGAGTAGATGAAGCGCGTCGCGAGCCAGGACATCGACATGAAGATCGAGCCTACCGACCTGCCCGGCGAAAGCGACGTGGTCGTGAGCGTGACGCGCACGAAACCATGGACCTTCGTGGCATCGGTCGACAACTCGGGCAACGAGGGCACGGGCAAGTGGCAGGGCAACGTGAGCCTCGGCATCGACAATCCGCTCGGGCTGAACGACATGTTCACCGTGGGCGCGAACCAGGACCTGTACTTCAGCAACAAGTCGCTGGGTTCGCACGGCTTCAACGGTTCATATTCGGTGCCCCGGGGCTACTGGAGCGCGACGCTCTCGGGCTACACGAATACCTACTATCAGAACATCGCGGGTGTGAACCAGACGTTCGTCTCCAGCTCTCGAAGCGGTTTGGGGAGAGCTTTATCGAAGATGCGAGCATTGCTGCGCAGGCGCGCAACAACACGTTCATCGAAGCGGGCTTGACCGACCGGCATTACATCGGCGCCTCGGAGCTCGACGGCTCGCTGGCCTGGCGTCATGGCATCGGCGGGCTGGGCGCGACCGCCGATCCGGTGCAGAGCGATGGCACGCCCTTCTCCAACAATCCGACTTACCGCTTTCAGATGGCGGTGCTCGACGCGAATCTCTCCGTGCCGTTTGCGATCGCGAACCAGCGTTTCGCTTACGTGACCACATTTCACGGCCAGTACACCAACGACGCGCTGTTCTATATTGACGATCTGACGATCGGCAGCCGCTACACCGTGCGCGGCTTCGACGGCACACGATGCTTGCCGCGGAGAAGGGCTTCTACTGGCGCAACGAGGTGCAATGGCCGGTGTTCCAGACCGGGCAGACGCTTTATGCCGGGCTCGATTACGGACGGGTGTTCGGGCCCGCCACCGAGTTCCTCGCGGGCACCCAGCTCGCGGGCGCGGTCATCGGCATTCGGGGCGGCCTGCCGGCGAAATATGCGAGCTTCAGCTACGACTTGTTTATCGGAACGCCGATCTACAAGCCCAGAGGTTTTCCGACCGCGAGTGTGACGGTCGGGCTGCCGGCCACGGCGCGGCTTTGATCGACGCGGTTTTGATCGATATGGCGCGCGCTGCGGCTTGCCGAAGCAACCCGCAGCGTGGCCATCATGCCGTTATCGCGCGCCTGCCGCTTCCCGCGCGATCTGGCCAAAACGGCCGCTATTGAAGTCCTGCACCGCCTCGCGGATTTCATCGGCCGTGTTCATCACGAACGGGCCATACGCCGCCACGGGTTCGTCGATCGGCTCGCCGCCGAGCAGCAGGATCGTCGCGTCGCTGGACGCGTCGATTTGCACGCCGGTATCCGCGCGCTCGAACAGCACCATCTCGCCGTCGCCCACGTGCTCGCTGCCGTTCACCACGATGCGCCCGCGCGACACGATCAGTGCAAGCGAGCGCCCGGCGGGGTAGTCGAGGCGCGTGCCGTGGCCGGCCTTCACGCGCATGTCCCACACGTCCATGGGCGTGAACGTGAGCGCAGGACCCGCGTGGCCCGCGTACTCGCCTGCAATCACGCGCACGCTGCCGGTGTTCCCGGGCAATTCAACAGTCGGAATCGCGCTCGCGAGCAGCGTTTGATAGCGCGGCGGCGTCATCTTGTCCTTCGCGGGCAGGTTGACCCAAAGCTGCACCATTTCCAGCGTGCCGCCCGACTTCGCGAAATCCTCCGAGTGAAACTCCTCGTGAAGAATGCCCGCGCCCGCGGTCATCCACTGCACGTCGCCGGCGCCGATCTTGCCGCCGCCGCCCGACGAGTCGCGATGTTCGAGTTCGCCCTCGTACACGATCGTCACGGTTTCGAAGCCGCGATGCGGGTGCTGGCCGACGCCGCGCCGTTGCGTGGTCGGCTCGAATCGGGCGGGGCCCGCGTAGTCGAGCATCAGGAACGGGCTCAGCTGGCGGCCCACCGTGCGGTCCGAAAACAGCGAGCGCACCGGGAATCCGTCGCCGACCCAATGCTGGCTGGGGTTGCTGTACTTGCCGATAATTTTCTTCATGGTGCGAATCCTTATCTTCCGGCCGCAATGGCCTCGTTGACATGCATGGAAGATAGGACCGGAACCGTGTTACCGGTAGGGGGCGCCGGTAAGCCACTGTGTCTCATGAATGGAACAATCAAACGAACGTTCGAGTTTCGTTTTTCCGACTGTTATATCAGCCTGGTTATGCGGATGTTTAGATCGGCAATTTATATGGCCGGAGATCATAGGAGATCGTGCGCGCGCCTGGAATGCCTTTCGCGGGAAATCAGTATTGCGCGTGAGGGATAACCTTGTTGGGGCATTGATCCATAAGCTATTGGCAGTTCATGAGATTCGCGCGCCCCTCATGGGTGGGGGCGGCGCGCCACGCAGTCCGCGGAGAGGAAATGAAGCGAAACCGTAATGCAAAGATCATCGCCACGCTCGGGCCGGCCAGTTCGGACCCGAAGGTTATCCGTTCGCTTTTCGAGGCCGGCGTCGACGTCTTCCGACTGAATTTCAGCCACGGCACGCACGACGACCATAGTCAGCGTCATGCGCAAATCCGCCGGCTCGAACAGGAATACGGCCGTCCGGTCGGCATTCTGCTCGATCTCCAGGGGCCGAAGCTGCGTCTCGGTACGTTCGAGACGGGTTTTGCGGAACTCGCCGTGGGCGCGCGTTTTCGTCTCGACCTCGATACGACGCCGGGCAATCAGGAGCGCGCGCCGCTCCCGCATCCCGAGATCTTCAAGGCTGTGAAGCCGGGCTCGGAGCTGCTGCTCGACGACGGCAAGGTCCGTCTGCGCGTGGAAGCCTCGGGCGACGATTTCGCCGAGACCGTCGTGCTGGTGGGCGGGCGCATTTCCGACCGCAAGGGCGTGAACGTGCCGGGCTCGCACCTGCCGATCTCGCCGCTCACGAAGAAGGATCGCGCCGACCTCGCGTTCGGCCTCGAACTCGGCGTCGACTGGGTGGCGCTGTCGTTCGTCCAGTGCGTGGAGGATATCGAAGAAGCGCGCGAGCTGATCGGCGAGCGCGCATGGATCATGGCGAAGCTCGAAAAGCCGCTGGCGATCGATCACCTCGAGGGCATCGTGCAGCGCGCCGACGGCGTGATGGTGGCGCGCGGCGATCTCGGCGTTGAGCTGCCGGCCGAGCAGATTCCGGAACTGCAGCGCCGTATCATTCGCGAATGCCGCCGCGTGGGCCGCGTGGTGGTGGTGGCGACGCAGATGCTCGAATCGATGACGAATTCGCCGGTGCCCACGCGTGCGGAAACCTCGGACGTCGCCGGCGCGATTTACGAAGGCGCCGACGCGGTGATGCTGTCGGCCGAATCGGCGAGCGGCAAGTTCCCGCTCGAAGCGGTCAGCACGATGAACCGCATCATCGAGCGCGTGGAAGGCGATCCCGCTTACCGCGAGCAGATCGACGCTTCGCACACGCGTGCCGAAGCGACCGTTGCCGACTCGATTTGCTGCGCGCTGCGCAAGGCTGTGCAGTTGATCGAACCGGTTGTCACCGTCACCTACACGAGCTCGGGTTTCACGAGCCTGCGGGCGGCGCGCGAGCGCGCGCCGTCGCGCATCGTCGCGCTGACGCCTTCGGAGCAGGTGGCGCGCCGTCTGGCGCTGACCTGGGGCGTGCATGCCGTGCCGCGCGTGGAAGCGTCCAACGTGGACGAGATGATCGGTCTCGCATGCCGTGCGGCCGTGACCGAGGGCTTCGGCCGCGAAGGCGACCTCGTGGCAATTGCGGCCGGCCTGCCGTTCGGCGAGTCGGGCACGACAAACCTGCTCCAGATCGCGAAGATTTCGGGCTGAGAGCGTCGAACCCGTTCGCCTGCGCTAGCTGCGCAGGTTTGCAGCGCCCCTCACAGCAGTGGCAGCGTCAGCCGGATGTGTCCGGCAAACGCGGCGACGAGATGTGAGGGGCGTTTGCGTTCGAACTTCAGCGTAATGCCGACGCTGGGCAAGGGCGGCAGACCGGGTTCGCCGTGCAGGATGGCAAGGTCCGCGGGCACGGCCGTCTGCGTCATCACGGCGAAGGCTTGCCCGGAGCGCACCAGTGCGGTCAGACCGGAGAGGCTGCTGCTCGCATAGGCCACGCGGTAAGCGCGGCCGATACGCTGCAGCGCCTCGCACGCGGCCATGTGGTCGAGCGTGTCCGGGTCGGAGAGCGCGAGCGGCAATGGATCGAAGTGCACGGGTTCCAGCCCCGGATAGCCGATCCATACGAGCTGCTCGTGGCGGATGATGTCCTCGTCCGCATGGCCGTTCGCATCTTCCGGCAATGAAATCATCGCGAGATCCACGGCGCGGCTTTCGAGTTGCTCGATAAGGCGCGGCGTAGGTCCGCAAACGACCTCCACGAGAGCCTGCGGATGTTGGCGCGAAAACTGGCGCAGCAGTGCGGGCAGAAACACGGCGGCATAGTCGTCCGGGCAGCCGAAGCGGATCGTCCCCGTCAATCCCTTGCCGCATAAATCGGCCATGGCTTCGTCGTGCAGCCGCAGCATGCGCTGCGCGTGAATCAGCAGGCGCTCGCCGGGATTCGTCAGCGCCACGCCACGCCCAGTGCGCTGAAACAGCGGCTGGTCGACGATCTCCTCCAGACGCTTCATCTGCTGGCTCAGCGCGGACTGCGTGCGGCCGACCCGGCTGGCCGCACGGCTCAGCGAGCGCACTTCCGCAACGACGGCAAACGAACGCAGCAGATCGATTTCGAGCGACCGGCTCACGGTATTCGTCACGATATTCGCCCCGGATATTAACGGCCGACGATGGCCGCAGAAATTGGCCGCCGATATTAGCCAGACTGCTGGCTCGCATTAAAACTATTCGTTTCTATAAAACCAGAGGCGCGCCTACACTGCAAGTCATTCCCACCAGGCCCTCGTTTGGCAGCCAACCACCAGGAGAAGCACGGTGTCCCGGAACAACGACGCAACGTTTTGGCGCAATGCCAGGCAGCACCTCATCCGCTACGGCGGCACGTTCGAGCCGATGATCATCGAGCGCGCCAAAGGCAGCTTTGTCTACGATGCGGATGGCCGTGCGATCCTCGATTTCACCTCGGGGCAGATGAGCGCGGTGCTGGGGCACAGCCATCCGGAAATCGTCTCGGTCATCAACGAGTACGCCGGCAAGCTCGACCATCTCTTCAGCGGCATGCTCTCGCGGCCCGTGGTCGATCTCGCCACGCGTCTGGCCGAGGTCACGCCGGAGGGGCTCGACCGCGCGCTGTTGCTCAGCACCGGCGCGGAGTCGAACGAGGCCGCTATCCGCATGGCGAAGCTGGTCACGGGCAAGTACGAGATCGTCGGCTTTGCGCAGTCGTGGCACGGCATGACGGGGGGCGCGGCGTCCGCGACCTACAGCGCGGGCCGCAAGGGTGTCGGGCCCGCGGCGGTCGGCTCGTTCGCGATACCGGCGCCATTCACGTACCGGCCGCGCTTCGAGCGCAACGGCCATTACGATTATCTTGCGGAGCTGGATTACGCATTCGACCTGATCGATCGCCAGTCCAGCGGCAATCTCGCCGCCTTCATCGCCGAGCCGATCCTGAGCTCCGGCGGGATCATCGAACTGCCCGAAGGCTACATGGCGGCGCTCAAGCGTAAATGCGAAGAGCGCGGCATGCTGCTGATTCTGGACGAGGCGCAAACCGGGGTGGGGCGCACCGGCACGATGTTCGCCTGCGAGCGCGACGGCGTGACGCCCGACATTCTCACGCTCTCGAAGACGCTGGGCGCCGGGCTGCCGCTCGCGGCCGTCGTGACTTCCGCGGAGATCGAAGAGCGTGCGCACGAACTGGGTTATCTGTTCTATACGACGCACGTGTCCGATCCGCTGCCAGCCGCCGTGGGCCTGCGCGTACTGGACGTGGTGGAGCGCGAGGGACTGGTTGCGCGCGCGAACGTCATGGGCGATCGGTTAAGGCGTGGCCTGCTCGATCTGATGGAGCGTTTCGAGTGCATCGGCGATGTGCGCGGGCGTGGGCTCCTTCTCGGCATGGAGATCGTCAAGGATCGCCGCACGAAGGAGCCCGCCGATGGCCTGGGCGCGAAGATCACGCGCGAGTGCATGAGCCTCGGACTTAGCATGAACATCGTACAGTTGCCCGGCATGGGTGGCGTGTTCCGGATTGCGCCGCCGCTGACTGTGAGCGAGGAGGAGATCGACCTGGGTGTTTCGATGCTGGGGCAGGCGATCGAGCGCTCGGTTTGAGCGCACGATTCATCGCACAGTGGGTTTTTCCCGCTTGTTTTCGCGCTTATTTCCCAGGCACCAGCACGACTCTGAAACGCGCCTTTCCGCTCATCATCTGCTCGTAAGCTTCTGCTGCACGGCTGAGCGGATATTCCTCGATCATGGGCTTCACGCCCGAGAGCGCGCTGAACGCGAGTGTGTCCTGGGAGTCGGCCGCCGTGCCGGACGGCCAGCCCTGCACCGAATTGCGCCCCATGATGAACTGCGTGATGGGCACTTCCACGGGCTCTTCCGACACGCCGACCATGATCAGCTTGCCGTTCACACCGAGCCCGCCGATTGCGGCGCTCATGGCCTTGCCGCTCGTGGCCGTCGCGAGAATCACGCGTGCGCCGCCGAGCGCCTGCAATGCTTCGGCCACGTTCTGCGCTTCGCTGTCGATGTAATGATGGGCGCCGAGTTGCTTCGCGAGCGGCTCCTTGTCCTTGCCGCGCGCGATGGCCACGGTCACGAAGCCCATCTTGCGTGCGTACTGCACGCCGAGATGGCCCAGCCCGCCAATGCCGAGGATCGCCACGACATCGCCCGCGTGTGCGCCGCTGCGGCGCAATGCATTGAAGGTGGTGATGCCCGCGCACAGGAGCGGGGCGGCGTCGACGTCGGAGAGATCGTCGGGCATGCGGGCGAGGGCTTCCTGCGGCGCCACCATGTACTGCGCGTAGCCGCCGTCGTAGCTGATGCCAGGCACGAGCGCGCTTTTGCAGAGCACGAAGTCGCCGCGCCGGCAGCTTTCGCAGTGGCCGCAATGCCCGCCGTGCCAGCCCACCCCCACACGTTGCCCGACCTGCCAGTCTTCTATGCCAGTCCCGAGCTTTTCGACGATACCGGCGATTTCGTGTCCCGGCACGCGCGGATACTGAAGCCCGGGCCACAGTCCTTCCTTCGTGAGCGAGTCGCTATGGCAGATCCCGCAGGCCTGCACCTTGATCAGCACATGTCGTTCGGGCGGCTCGGGTATGTCCCGTTCGACCAGTTCCAGCGGGCCGCCTGCTTTCGTTACCTGCACTGCCTGCATCTTGCGCATCGTGTGCTCCTTCGCGTGTTCCTGATGGGATTCGCCCCCGGGCGGTGATCTGACGGGTGGAGTGTAGCGCCATTGGGGCGTGCTTCTACTGGGTCATTGTAGGACGCGATATGGGTGCGGCGGGCTGAGGGAACCGATCACGAGCGCGGAGGAACGTGCAGCCACGTGATTGCCACGACGAGCAGGAACCTCACATAGGCCATCAGGCATCCGGCTTGCTCAAATGGGGCGATATGCCTTTATGGGTGATGCCAATCCCGGGGCCACCGCTCAGGCCGGCCTCGACTCGATATCAACCAGAAAAATACGATGTACGAAACGTCATTCGTCGGCTTCGTTGGCTCGCGGATTCAGGCGGTTGCAACTCACTCGCTCGTCGACGTGCGCCCGGGGCCGAGCGGGAAGCGCTGCCTATGAGCCGCCGCATCGAGGACTACGCGCTGCTCGCGGACGGCCGTGGCGCCGCGCTAACGAGCCGTGACGGCACGATCGAGTGGCTCTGCTGGCCGCGCTTCGACAGCGAGCCGTGCTTCGCAGCCATGCTCGGTACAGCCGGGAACGGCCACTGGCGCATGGCGCCCGCCGAGCCGGCACACAGCATCAGCCGCCGCTACGAAGAGGACACGCTCGTGCTGCAAACCGATTTCGAGGGGCGCAGCGGCTGCGTGCGGCTGACCGATTTCATGACGGCCGACACCCGCGAGCCGTGCATCGTGCGTATGGCCGAAGGACTGCACGGCAGCGTCGCCATGCGGTCGGTTCTGCATCCGCGTGCCGATGCGGATGCACCGCCGCCCGTGATCGTCCCTGAGCAAGGCGCCGTGACAGTGCGCACGGCGAGCGGTGCGATGACGCTGCGCGCAGACTTGCCGCTCGCCGTGCACGGTCACGCGCTCGAGGCCTCGTTCACGCTGCGCGAAGGCAAGCGTGCTGTGTTCACGCTGTGCCATGGCGACCAGCCGGGCGTCGATACGGTTGCGGCTGCGCTTGCGCTGCAAGACACGCGCCGCCATTGGCGCCGCTGGATCGACGGCTTCGACGACAGCCGCACGCATTGGCCACAGGCCGTGCGTCGCTCGCTGCTTACCTTGAAGGCGCTGATCTACCGCCCGAGCGGCGCGATGGTGGCCGCGCCCACGACCTCGCTGCCCGAGGCGCCGGGCGGCAGCCTGAACTGGGACTACCGCTACTGCTGGCTGCGCGACGCGAGTTTCGCAATGGAGGCGCTCATAGAAGCGGGCTTTCACGGCGAGGCGATGGCGTGGCGCGACTGGCTGCTGGACACGCTCGGCGAAACTTTGGACACCTTCCACATCATGTATTGCGTCGATGGCGGGCACGTGCCGCGCGAGCGCAGTGTATCCGCACTCACGGGATGGCGCGGCGCGCAGCCGGTGCGCATCGGCAATGCGGCGGCGAGGCAGTATCAGCCCGACGTATTCGGCGAGGCGCTCGATTGCCTCTATCTCGCGCGCAAGGCTGGCCTCCCGCCAGCGGAGGGCGAGGCGGCGCTCGAAGCGCGCATCGTCCGCTGGCTGCTCGATCATCGCGACCGGCCGGGCTCGGGCATCTGGGAATCGCGTAGCACGCCTTGCCACTTCACCAGTTCGCGCGTGATGGCCTGGGTGGCGCTCGACCGCTTCATCTCGCACTGGCGCGATGCTGGACCCGGCCGGGGCGACGCCCTCATGCAACAGGCGGTCGCACTGCGCCGCGCGCTGCACGACGAAGTCTGCACGCGCGGCTGGCATGCCGGGCGCGGCGTGTTCGTGCGCGGCTATGCCGACCCGGAGCTCGACGCGAGCGTGCTGCTCATGCCGCTGGTGGGTTTCATGCGCGCCGACGACGTGCTCATGTCGACGACGCTCGATGCCATTCGCGCCGAGCTCGGCGACGGCGGCCTGATCCGCCGCTGGAAACGCGGCGGTGAAGCGCCGAACGAAGGCGCGTTTCTAGCGTGCTCGTGCTGGATGGCCGACTGCCTGTACCTGCGAGGCGACGAAGATGCCGCGTGCCGCCAGTTCGAGCGCGTGCTCGCCGTGGCAAACGATCTGGGCCTGCTTGCCGAAGAATACGATGTGCATGAGCGGCGCCTCGCGGGCAACTTTCCTCAGGCGCTCACGCATATGGCCGTGGTGAAGACCGCCTTGCTGCTGAGCGGCACGGCGAAGCGCCATCGCAGCGCGGCGGCGCATTAACACGCGCGTGTTGCGGTGTCCCTGCGCGCCACCCCGCGCCGGGCGACCACCGGCTTTGCGCGCCGCGCTTACTCGATGCTCGGGAAGTAGTCGTCCTTGTCGGCGTGGAAGATTGCATCGTCCAGCACCACATCGAATGCGCAGGCGCCGCCATGCTGGGAGGGACCCTGGCGTTCCTCGAATTGCGTGCGCACACACTGGCGGATGCGTTGCTGAATGGTGCGCCGTTGCGCGGTCTCCAGACCCGCGTAACGTTCGAGCTGTGCGCGTGTCGCGTGGATCGTGGCCGCACAACGCGCATCGAGTGTGGAATCGCGTTTCGACTCCACGACCCAGCTCAAACGCAATACGACGGTGTCTTCATCTTTGAGGCAGTTCACGGTCGACGCCTTGGGTGATTCGAAGAGATTCGCCAGTGACATCTGGATCTCTTCAAGACGCTGGTCGAAATCGAAAGTTTTCATGGTTGCTCCATTGGTCTTCCAAGACGACAGCATCGCGCGTTCCCTGGTCGGGCGGGCATGCCATGTGCTCGCGATGCATTTTTACGCGAGATACAGCGACCCGAGACCTGCCTGCGCGATGCACACGACCGAAACGCAATCCATCGTCGAAACCAACCTTCCCGCACGCCTCGACCGCCTGCCGTGGGGGCATTTTCATGTGCTGATCGTGGTGGCGCTGGGCGTCACGTGGCTGCTGGACGGGCTCGAAGTGACGCTCGCGGGCGCCGTGGCGAGCGCGCTGAAGACGAGCCCGGTGCTCCATTTCGACAACACTCAGGTCGGGATTGCCGGCAGCGCCTATATTGCCGGCGCGGTGTGCGGCGCGTTGGGCTTCGGCTGGCTCACGGACCGGCTGGGGCGGCGCAAGCTCTTTTTCATCACGCTCACGGTCTATCTGGCCGCCACCGCCGCCACGGCATTCTCGTGGAGCTTCGCAAGCTTTGTAGTGTTTCGCGCGCTCACGGGCGCGGGCATCGGCGGCGAGTACGCGGCGATCAATTCGACCATTCAGGAATTCACGCCCGCGCGCGTGCGCGGCTGGACCGACCTCGGCATCAACGGCACATTCTGGGTGGGCGCGGGCATTGGCGCGGCGGGCTCGCTGATCGTGCTGGAGCCGCATCTGCTGCCGCCCGACTGGGGCTGGCGCGTGTGTTTCTTCATCGGCGCGGTGCTCGCGCTCGTGATCCTGCCGATGCGCGCATGGATACCGGAAAGCCCGCGCTGGCTGCTCACGCACGGCGAGCACGACGAAGCGCGCGCCATCGTCGAGACCATCGAGGCACGCTTCCGGAAGACGGGGCATGTGCTTGGCGATCCTCCGGGAAAGCCGCTGCGGCTGCGCGCGCAAAGCCATACGCCGCTCTCAACCGTGCTGCACGCGATCTTCGTGCAGCACCGCCGCCGCGCGGCGGTCGGGCTTTCGCTGATGACGGCCCAGGCATTTTTCTACAATGCGATCTTCTTTACCTACGCGCTGGTGCTCACGGACTTCTACCACGTGCCGGGCGGCGACGTGGGCCTTTACCTGCTGCCGTTCGCGCTCGGCAATTTTCTTGGGCCGCTCCTGCTGGGGCGGCTGTTCGACGTGATCGGACGCCGCAAGATGATCGCCACGACGTACGCGCTCTCGGGCCTGTTGCTGACGGGAAGCGGCTATCTATTCGCGCAAGGGATGCTGACCGTCATGACGCAAACCCTCGCGTGGATGGTGATTTTCTTCTTCGCATCGGCGGCGGCAAGTTCCGCCTATCTGACCGTGAGCGAATCCTTCCCGCTCGAAATCCGCGCGCTGGCGATTGCGGTGTTCTACGCGTTCGGCACCGCGCTGGGCGGAATTGTCGGGCCGGCTTTCTTCGGACATCTGATCGATACGCATCAGCGCGGCGCGGTGTTCACGGGCTACCTCGTGGGGTCCGCGCTGATGGTGGGCGCGGCGCTGGTTGCCGCGGTGTGGGGCGCGGACGCCGAGCGCAAGTCGCTGGAGCACGTGGCCGCGCCGCTTTCTGCGGTGCCGGACGAGCCGTGAGTGGGTGGCAGCCAATCAACCATTCACGGCCCGCTGGCGCGCGGAGGCCTGACTCAGGATCCCCACACCTGCATTTCGTCGAGCGAATAGCCCCACTGTGTTGCGCGCTTAGTGCCGTACATCCGCACATAGCGGCCCTGGCCGTTGAGATTCGATAGCTTGACGTGGCCGTAGGCGACACCGTTGGTCGTCGAGTAGAGCGTGGTCCAGTTGACGTTGTCGCTCGAGGTCTGGATTTGATACACGCTGGCGCCCGCATCCCAATACAGGTCGACGCCGCTGATGCTCTTCACCGCGCCCAGATCCACGGAGATCCATTGGGGATCGACGCCCGCGCCTTCGGGCGAGTCCCAGCGCGTGCTGGTCGTGTTGCCGTCGAAGGCCTTGTCGGGCGTGAGCGACGTGTTGTAGCTGGCCGACGCGCTGGCGGAATGCCCCTGCGAAAGCAGCGCGGTCTGGCTCGCGGCCGGGCCGCCGTAATAGTTCGACCCTAGCTTGGCCTTGGTGGAGTCAGCGTTCACGCCGAACTGCGTGAGGCTCCAGCGCTGGCCCGTGGTCACGTCGGCCATGTAGAGCTGATAGCCGCCAGCCGTCGTCGACGAGAAGAACAGGTAGTTCGTGCCGTTCACCGGGGCCGGGTCGGAGTTGTTGCTGATGCAGTCGTTGAGCGACAGCTGGTTCGGCGTCGAAGCCGGGTCCGACGTCTTCTCGTAGATCTGGTCGAGACCGCCGGTGTCCTTCCAGCGCGCGTAGAACACGTTGCCGTCCGCGCGCACGATCGGATAGTAGGTTTGCAGCGAAGGCGGATGATCGAATACGGCCGTGACGCCGGTGGCGATCGTGCGCTTCATGAGCCCCATGTTCGCGCCCGTGCCGGTCGCGTAGTAGACGGCGCTTGCATCAGGCGCGAGATAGGGCATCGAATACTCGGCGCCAGAGGGGGCGTTGGTCAGGCTCACGATCGACGTGAAGGCCGGACCCGCGCTCGTGTACGAAAGCGTGGCCTGCTTGACGTCGCCGTTCTGCTTGAACACGAGGGTCTTGCCGTCCTTGCTGAATTTCGGATCTTCATTGCGCGTGGCGCCCGTGCTGTTCGTCATGTTCACCGGCGGGTTGCTGGTGCCGAGCTGATACATGAACACATTCCACGCGTTGTTGG
Source organism: Paraburkholderia sp. A1BS-2L (assembly GCF_051125205.1). Lineage (NCBI taxonomy): Bacteria > Pseudomonadati > Pseudomonadota > Betaproteobacteria > Burkholderiales > Burkholderiaceae > Paraburkholderia > Paraburkholderia sp. A1BS-2L. The sequence goes on along the minus strand of NZ_CP120431.1, from coordinate 826,073 downwards.
TCACGCCCATGAAGGCGATCCACTTGCCGTCGGGGCTGAACACGGCGTTCATCGGGTCCTTGATGCCCCACGAGGCCTTGCTGAGCTGCGTGAGCGAGCGTGCCGAAAAATCGTAGAGAAAGATCTGGCTCGTGCCGTCGCCATATGTCACGTAGCTGTGATAGACGAGCTTGCCCGTGAGCGTGGCGGGAAACGAACCGTCGGGCTGGGCGGCGGGGTTGGTGACGCAAGCTGCACCGGCGGCGCCGGCAAACACATTGAGGGCGACGCCGGTCATCAGGCCGGCAACGAGGTTCTTCACTTTCACAATCAGTTATCCTTATCAAACGGAACTGGGTAATGCGCAGGGCCTTGCTGCGAGTTTGAAAAAACTCGCGAGGGTTTGCAGGCTGTCTGCTGACTGGAGGCGCTTGCGGTACTCGCTAGGCAAGCGCCTCGGTTGGACCAATCTCCCGGTCCTTCGGGCTGAACCGGTAGCCGCCGCCCGAACGCTTGGCGTCGTACATGGCCTGGTCGGCTCGTACGACGAGATCGGCAAGCGTTTCGCTCGCCGCTTCACGGATTGCAATGCCGATGCTCAGGCCCACAAAGCCGAACTCGCGCGCAAGCGGGGCTACCGCCGCAATCAGCCTGGCGCAAAGCTGATCGACATCCGTGCGGTTGGCGAGACCCGGCGCGATCAGCACGAATTCGTCGCCGCCCACGCGCGCGAGCAGGTCGCCGGAGCGCTTCACTTGCCGCAGCCGCTCCGAAACACGGCGCAGCAGCGCGTCGCCGCTTGCATGTCCCTGGGTGTCGTTGATGAGCTTGAAGCCATCGAGATCCATGAACAGTGCGGTGACAGGGGCGTGCGCCCTTGCCGCGTGGCCTTCGAGCGCGCGAAGCTGAAGATCCAGATCGCGGCGGTTCGGCAAGCCGGTGAGCGCGTCGCGCAACGCGGCGCGCGTCATGCGCTCCGCGCCGCGCACGACACCGGTGAACGCCTTTCTTTGCATGACGGTGGTGTACGCCAGCAGCGCGAGGACGCCCAGCAGTAAACCGGCGAATGCGTAGCCCGCGCGCTCGACGCGGAAGGTTTCGTCGCGCAGCGCCGCCGCGCCTTTGGCGTCGCAATCGGCGGCGATCGCGCTGACGCTTTCGCGCAGCCGGTCCATCGCCGCCTTGCCGGCATTGGTCTTGACCACGGCGAGTGCGCGCTTATGCTGGCCGCTGCGCTCGAGCTGCACGGTCAAGGCCAGTTCAGCGAGCTTTTCGTCCATGTCGTCGCGCACGTTCCGTAGCGCGGCAACCTGCTCGGGGCCACGAATCAAACCGGAGAGCCGGGCGAGCGCGTCGAGCGCCGCCGCCTTGCCGCGCACATAGGGCGCCAGATATTGTTCGTCCGCGGTCAGAAGAAATCCGCGCTGCCCGCTCTCCGCGTCTTTCATGCCGCTGAGCAAGGCGTTGCTGGTACTCACGAGCAGGGCCGCGCGGTTTTGCGCGCGGGCATCGGCGACAACCGCGCTTGCCTGCCAGGCAGAAGCCACGGCGCTGGCAAGGAGGGCGGCGACGATGCTTCCATAGACCAGCAGCGAGCGGCGCCGCTCCGCAACAATGGCTCTTCGCACCTCGATCACCGTCCGCCCCCCATGTCGCTGGCGGAAATACTCCGCTTCAGCATTGCGAACCCAGTCTATCTTTCTGTATGAACATCAATTGGGGGATTAGAGGTAATTCGTGCCGGCATCTCACTCATTTGACCGCGCGCGGTAGCTCTTGCCGATCGTTTCGCTGATTTGCGTTGGCATATGAAAATGCGGGTCGGAAACGCAAATTTCTACCTGCCACCGCGGCCAGAATTATAACGTCTGCGGAAAGCCTTTCCGGCTAACGAGGGGAGAAATCAGGCGCAATAAAGTTGATTTGTCAACGAATTGCGTAGTCATGCATAATGAGTTTATGAAAGCGCACGCAACTGTTTGCGCAGCCGGTCGACCTCTGCAGAGGAGAACGGTTGCTCGATCTCGGCGTGCGTGCGCTGCCACACGGGGAATGCTTCGGCGAGCAGGCGTTCGCCTTCGGGTGTCAGGCTGAGCAGGCGGCTGCGTTTGTCGTCCGGGTCTTGTTCGATGCTGACGAGGCCGCGGCGCTCCAGGGGTTTAAGCGCAGCCGTGAGCGTGGTGCGGTCCATGGCCAGCAGCGCGGACACATCCTTGATGGCTGGTGGATGCGGCCGGTTGAGCGACATCAGCAGCGAGAACTGACCATTCGTGAGGTCGAGCGGGCGCAACGCTTCGTCAAAAATGCGCGCGAGGTTGCGCGCCGCGCGCTGCATGTGCAGACACAGGCAGCAATCGCGCACCATGAGCGTGGTTTCGAAAGGGATTTTCTTTGCGCGTGACATGTTGCAATTATGTTGATATCAACCTATATTGTCAAGGCCGGATGAGCAACATCCCGTTGCTCGCAATAGCAGACGGAGGACGCATGAGCGACCAGAAATTGTTTCTCGCCGTTTTTCTCGGCAGTCACGACAACCCGCGCGCGCAGGCGTGGTGGGCTCTTCCCGAAGACGAGCGGCACGCCCGCGAGCGCGAGGGCATCGCGGCATGGAAGGGGTGGGTGGAGCAGCACAAGGCGGACATCGTCGAACTCGGCGGACCGCTCGGCAAGACCAAACGCATTGGCCCGGACGGCATCAAGGACACCACCAATGCGCTAACAGGCTTCACGGTCGTGCGCAGCGCTTCCATCGACGAGGCCATGAAGCTGTTCGAAGGCCATCCGCATTTCACGATCTTTCCCGGGGATGCGGTCGAGGTGATGCCGGTGCTGCCGATTCCTCCGGGCTGAACCGCGCAGGCGCTTTTCGACGGATTACTTTGGAGAATCGTGATGAAGCTTTACGGATTTGGTGGAACCCGTTCGCAGCGTGCGCTATGGGGTCTCAAGGAAGTCGACGCAGATTTCGAGTTCATATCGGTCAATTTGCTCGAAGGCGAGCATAAGCGGCCGGAATTCCTGCGCGTCAATCCGGCCGGCAAGGTCCCGGTGCTGATCGACGGCGACCGGGTCATTCCCGAATCGGCGGCGATCGTGCTGTACCTCGCGGACAAATATCCGGAGAAAGGCTTGATGCCGGCCGATCTGGACGCGCGGGCGCAGGCTTATCGCTGGATCCTGTTTGCGGTGACGGAACTCGAGCAGCCCCTGTGGCGCATCACGAAGCACTCGATGCTTTATCCGGCGGACAAGCGCCTGCCCGCCGATATCGAGTTGGCACGCGACGAATTCGCAGCCATGGCGGCGGTGCTCGAAAAGCATCTGGAAACACGCGCATTCATCGTGGGGGACCGGCTCACGGCGGCCGATTGCGTGACCGTGTACCTGATGGACTGGGCCAACGAATTCCAGATGCTCGGTGGTTTTCCGCGTTTGCAGGCCTATCTGGAGCGGCTCTATGCACGCTCCGAAGCGCCGCCGCGCATTGCCGACGCCCGCAAGGCGGCATGAGCCCGATCGATTGAGCCGGACTGGCGGCTCGATCGATCACTCGATTGGCCATTCAATCGCAGCGCAATCACAGTTCAATCGCCCGCGATCAGCTTGCGCCGCGCCGCCTTCACGCGGGCGAGATGCGCCTCGTCCCAGTCGTAAAAGCCCGCGCCGCTGCGCGCGCCAACGCGTCCGGCGGCCACCTGCTCGCGCAGCAGATCGATCACGTCTTCGTCCTTTGCGAGCGCGGGCATGAGATGCGAAGCGATATCGACGAAGGTATCGAGGCCGCCCATGTCCGCGCTTTCGAGCGGCCCGACGATGCCCCAGCGGCGGCCAAGCGACGCCTTCATCACGCGATCGACCACGTCGGGGCTCGCTGCGCCCGAGCGCACGATGTTGAGCGCCTCGCGCAGCACGGCGAATTGCAGACGGTTGCCGACGAAGCCGGGAATCGACTTGGCGAGCACGACGGGCTCCATGCCGATCGCGCGCATGAGCGTCTCGGTGCGCGCCGTGACCTCGCGCGCGGTCGCGCGGCCCGGCACCACCTCGACGAGCGGAATCATATGAGGCGGGTTCCAGAAATGGGCGATCACGAAGCGCTCGGGCGCGGGCAGGGGGCCGGCTAGCAAATCGGGTTCGAAGCCGCTCGTATTGCTCCCCAGAATCGCATCGGCGGCTAGCACGGCGCCGAGCCGCGCATAGAGCCGGTGCTTGAGGTCGAGCACTTCGGGCACCGCTTCGAAAACGAACTGTGCCTGCGCCATGGCGTCGAGCTGCCCCGTGGTTTCGATGCGCGCGAGCGCGGCTGCACGCTCGGCGGCATCGATGCGCCCGGCGTCGATGAGTTCGTCGAGCACGGCCTCGGCCTTCGCCGCCACGCTCGCGAGCCGGGCGGGATCGACGTCATGCACGATCGTGCGCAGGCCATGCAGCGCACATTGCGTCGCAATGCCGACGCCCATCAGCCCCGTGCCGACCACGCCCGCCACCGTCACCGTTCTTTCCATGCCTACTGGCCTCCTTGCCAGGTCCTTGTCGAAACGGCAAGCATAGCGCGTTGCGTTTCGCCTCCGGGTGCAGATGGGCAATCGTTGGCGTGCGAGGCAAGCGGCACATCTGCAAACACATCTGCAAACGTCTGAATTTTGACGCGGATGCATGATGGCAACTTTGGCCGAACAATGGCAATGTGTCGGCTAAGATTGGATTCACCTTGTCACCGTGCCACGACATTCGCGCCCGCCGCGCCGAGGAGATGAACATGGCTGACCACGACTTTGCCGAGTTTTCCTGGGATGAACAGGCGGACGTCAAGGCGATTCTTCTAAGCCGAGGGTTCGAACTCGGTGAATTCAGGATCACGGATAAGGAAAGCGATTCTGCTGGCGCCGGGAAGGCGGTAATCCGGCAGGTTTCGGTGACACGTATAGTCAACGGCAAGACGGAGATCTACGACACCGACCATTTCGCTCCGTGGATCACCGATTTCGATGAGGCGCTTCAGGCCGGGAAGTTCGACGATTGAGATTGCCGCCGTGTGCGATCGGCAAATCGGCGAGGGTTATTTTTTGGCGGGTTTTTCGCGTTTCCTCGTATTCCGGCGCAATATAAAGCATGTGGCAACCGTTGAAGACGACGGAGGCGGACATGGCCATCCCCACGCGGCTAGAGTTGCTTTGCCGATTGTTTATCGGACTTTTTGTGGGTTTCTTTTGTGTAACGACAGCCCTTTTTGTCCGATATAAATCGATGCATCCGCTCCCGCAGGTCGCCGCGGTGCAGTCGAGCGGTGCCTCGCCTGCCTTGCCGCGCGGCACCGCGATCATGTCGTTCTCCGCGGCCACCCAATCCAGTCGTTCAGCGCCGCCGCTGAAATCCGCGCAAATGACGCTCATTGCGTCGTCCAGTTCCACTGTCGTGACGTTCATTGCGGCGCTGGTGGTCAACTTGATGAGCTGGCGCAGCAGGCAACGCGGGCAGCCAGGCAAAGACGGCGCGCGTCCACCGGATGCTCATCACGGAGATGCGCGCAAGCGGGTCCGGGATGGCAGGAACGGGTAGTGCTTATTCGATCTTTTTCCACGGAGGTCACATGAACGCTAGCAACAACGCCGACGTGCGCGCATTCGTGCACACCGCCGAGCGCACTGGCGGCTGGGTATGGGTTATCTCGCTGGTCGACTTCGCCGCGCGAGACGTGCGCCGCGTACTGGTATCCGACGAAACCTATGTCAATCAACGCGCGGCGAAAGACGCGGGTGATGCGCGTCTCACCGCGCTGGCACAAGACCAGTAGTTGCGCGGGCAGCTATCGCGTTTCGCATGTTTCGCGGGTTTCGCGCATTCCGTGACATTCCGGAATCCGGCCTCTGCATGATTTGCGCGGCCGCGCGAAGACTCGGCCACGCGCTCATGGGAATATCGGCGTGGTCGGTTCGGCGCCTTCCGGATCGGCTCTGGGGACATGCTTTGCGACCGTCTGCGCAATTTCCTCCTCGCGCGCGGCGGGCACATCGGCCATGATCAGGAATTGCCCGTTGCGGATCGCTTCGCGAAAGCGCTGGAGCCGGGCGTTCGGTTCGTCCACGCCGATCATGGCGGCGGTCCACGCGCCGAAGCTCGCGCCCGCCAACGTCAACGTCACGACCGCTCCGCCGCCGATGACCAGTCCGGCCGGCGGAAAAACCAGCGCCGCGAGACCCACAATGGCGCCGGCCGCGCCGCCTAGCGCCACGCCGCGTTCGAGCGCGTGCACGACGTCGCTGCTTTGCAGCAACGAGGCGCCCGGCAATTGATCGAGCTGGACGGTGTGATTCGCGAGAACGTGCAGATGCCGCCACGTAATCCGCGCCAGCAGCAAGTCGTCCACGACGGCTTTCGCCGTGGGTATGTCAGGTGCCAGGAAGTAAAGACGTCTCATGTTGGCTCCCCTTTGATCAAGCGGTGTTCGCCGCAGGGTAAGCATTGATGGTACGCCTGCTGCAGCGAAGTGGCGTGCCGCTTTTTTCAGCGATCGTGTGGATGAAATGGCAAGTCGGCGCGCAATTGCGTCATGGCCGTGTACGATAGAAGCCGTAATGCCGTGCAGTTCCAATCAGCGCAGGTGCCCTCATGATTTCAACCTCTCGCGAATCTCACGACGCCGATGCCGAGGCATTGGCCACGCTGGCCGAATATCTCGAGCTTCTGCTCGACAAGGGCAAGAGCCTGATTCTGGTTCGAAGCCAGGCGGAAAGCAGCGACGTGTTCCTCGGCGACGCGGGCGAGCCCGAAGAGGACTGGACACGGTACGGGAAAATCCGCAATGCCGTGGCGAGCGCGGTGCTGGGCGTGACAAGTTCGGGGTTCAATGAACTCACCATTGGCGGGCAGACTTATCGCTTCGTGCGGGCATTCACCGAGGTTTCCCATCGGGGCGCGGTGGTTTTCAGCGCTGCGTAAAATCTTCGTCACAGCACACCCGCGCGATAAGACCTACGATATTTGAAAACACCAAGGAGGCCGTCATGACCACGGCTGCCAGTTTTCAAATCGGCTACACGCAGTACCTCGGGCACGACGGCGAACCCGTTCATCCACTGCCGCCCTTCGCAAGCGACCCCGCCGCGCTGTTGCCGCTCTATCGCGCCATGGTGCTCACCAGGGCGTTCGATACCAAGGCCGTGGCCCTGCAACGTACGGGCCAGCTCGGCACCTTTGCTTCGTCGTTGGGCCAGGAGGCGATCGGCGTGGGCGTGGCCAGCGCGATGCGGCCCGAAGACGTGCTGTTTCCCTCCTATCGCGATCACGCTGCGCAATTGCTGCGCGGCGTCACCATGACCGAAAGCCTGCTTTATTGGGGCGGCGACGAGCGGGGCAGTGACTTTGCCGGGCCGCGCTTCGACTTTCCCAATTGCGTGCCGATCGGCACCCAGGTTTGTCATGCGGCGGGCGCGGCTTATGCTTTCCTGCTTCGGCAAGAGCCGCGTGTGGCCGTCACGATTTTTGGCGACGGCGCCACTTCCAAAGGCGATTTTTACGAGGCGATGAATTTCGCGGGCGCGTGGCGCGCGCCGCTCGTGCTCGTCATCAATAACAACCAGTGGGCGATTTCGCTGCCGCGCAGCCAGCAGAGCGCCGCACAAACGCTCGCGCAAAAAGCCATCGCCGCCGGCATCGACGGCGTGCAGGTCGATGGCAACGATGTGATTGCCGTGCACCAGGTGGTGGGGGCGGCGCTAGCGAAGGCGCGGCGCGGCGAGGGCCCGACGTTGATCGAGGCGCTCAGCTATCGCCTCGGCGATCACACGACCGCAGACGACGCCACGCGCTACCGCGACGCCGAGGTGCTCAGCCAGCAATGGGAACACGAGCCGCTGCGCCGCCTGCGCGCTTACCTCATGCGCATGAACGTGCTGGACAAGGCGCAAGACGAGCAGTTCGGCAAAACTTGTCACGAGCAGGTCGAGCAGGCGGTTGCGGCGTATCTCGCGGTTGCGCCGCCCGAGGTGGCGTCGATGTTCGACCATCTCTACCAGGTGCTGCCGCGCGCCATGCATGAGCAACTTTCGATGGCGCAGCGGTTTGCACCGGCGGGTCCGGCCACGGAGAACGATCATGGCTGATCTGAACATGGTCGAGGCGATCAATCTGGCGCTCGCGTGGGCGCTCGGGCATGACCCGGACGTGGTGCTGCTCGGCGAGGACATCGGCGTGAACGGGGGCGTGTTTCGCGCCACGGCGGGCTTGCAGTCACGCTTTGGCGCGCAGCGCGTGATCGATACGCCGCTTGCGGAAACGGCGATCGGCGGCGCGGCGGTCGGCATGGCTGCAATGGGCTTGAAGCCCGTCGCGGAGATTCAGTTCAGCGGCTTCATCTACCCCGCGATCGATCATCTGCTCAATCATGCGTCGCGTTTGCGGCACCGGACGCGCGGCAGGCTGGCGTGTCCGCTCGTGGTGCGCTCGCCGAGCGGCGCAGGCATCCATGCGCCCGAACATCACTCCGAAAGCCCCGAAGCGTTGTTCGCGCACATACCGGGCTTGCGCGTGGTGACCCCTTCGTCGCCCGCGCGCGCTTACGGCCTGCTGCTCGCGGCGATTCGCGATCCGGACCCGGTGATCTTCTTCGAGCCCACGCGCCTTTATCGTCTCTTCAGGCAGTCGGTGGAGGACAACGGCGAGGCGCTGCCGCTCGACTGCTGCTACGTGCTGCGCGACGGTGCGGACATTACGCTGGTTGGTTGGGGCGGTGCGCTGCAGGAAGCGCTGGCGGCGGCCGACCTGCTGGCGCTCGAAGGCGTGAGTGCGGAGGTGATCGACGTGGCCACGCTCAAGCCGCTCGACATGGACACCATTCTTGCTTCGGTATCCAAAACAGGCCGCTGCGTAATCGTGCACGAAGGTTCGCGCACGGGCGGCGTGGGTGCCGAAATTGCCGCCGGCATTGCGGAGCGCGGTCTTTATTCGCTGCTGGCGCCGGTGCAGCGCGTCACGGGATACGATGTGGTGGTTCCGCTCTATCGGCTCGAAAGCCACTATATGCCCGGCACGGCGCGCATCGTCGCGGCGGCGCGGCAAGCGCTGGAGGCGCAGTGAAGCCATGAAAATCTTCAAGCTGCCCGATCTGGGCGAAGGCCTCCAGGAAGCGGAAATCGTCGAATGGCACGTCAAGAGCGGCGACGAGATTCTCGCGGATCAGCCGCTCGTCTCGGTCGAGACGGCCAAGGCGATTGTCGAGATTCCGTCGCCGCAAGCGGGGCGCGTCGCGAAGCTGTTCGGCAAGCCGGGCGACATCGTGCACCTGGGCGCGCCGCTATGTGCGTTCGAAGGCGATGGCGCGGGCGCCGAGGATGCCGATGCGGGCACCGTGGTCGGCCACATGGAGGTGGGCCGGCAAACGGTGCAGGAGGCGGCCGCCGCGCTCGGCAGTGGCGCGGGAGCGGGGCATGGGGCGATCAAGGCGATGCCCGCGGTGCGCGCGCTGGCACGCAAGCTCGATGTCGATCTGGCGATGGTGACGCCGTCCGGCCCCGAAGGCGTCATCACGGCGGCCGATGTGCAACGCGCGGCGCGGCTGCTCGCCGAACTCGGTCCGCCCGAAGTGCTGCGCGGCGTGCGGCGGGCGATGGCGCAGAACATGGCGCGCGCGCAGAACGAGGTGGCGGCCGCCACCGTCATCGACGATGCCGACATCCATGCATGGCCGCCGCACACCGATGTCACGATCCGTCTGGTTCGTGCGCTGGTGGCCGGGTGCCGTGCGGAGCCGGGATTGAATGCCTGGTTCGACGCGAAGATGGAGCGGCGCCATGTGCTCGCGAAAATCGATCTCGGCATTGCCGTCGATTTGCCCGAGGGCCTGTTCGTGCCGGTGCTGCGCGACGTCGCGCAGCGCGACGCGGCGGACTTGCGCGCCGGACTCGACCGCATGCGCGCCGATATCCGGGCGCGCAAGATTCCGCCCGAGGAAATGCGCGGCAATACGATCACGTTATCGAACTTCGGCATGATTGCCGGCAAATATGCGGCGCCCGTGGTGGTGCCGCCCACGGTGGCGATCCTCGGCGCGGGACGCATGCACGATCAGGTCGTGGCGCACGAGGGCGCGCCCGCCGTACACCGGATCTTGCCGCTGAGCCTGACGTTCGATCATCGGGTGGTCACCGGCGGAGAGGCGGCGCGCTTTCTGGCCGCCGTCATCAAGGATCTGGAAATGGCGCAATGAGTGGCGCAATGCCCAGCGCGAAGGGCCGCACTTCGGCGCACTCCCGTTAGAATTGCGCACGACCGGCGCCGCGTTGCGCGCCGGCGCTTTCCGAATTCCTTGCCATGGCCGGTTCATTCCACGCGTGACGACCTCCACCCTCGAACAACTGCGCGCGGGCCAGCTCGCCGGCGCACGACAGATCAAGCTCGCCTGCGGGCTGACCAAATTTCCGCGCGAAATTTTCGAGCTTGCCGATACGCTCGAAGTGCTCGACCTTTCCGGCAATGCACTGAGCGCGCTGCCCGACGATTTGCCGAGGCTGCGCAAGCTGCGCATTCTGTTTGCCTCGAACAATCCGTTCACGGCGTTGCCGGACATGCTGGGCGACTGTGCCTCGGTGAGCATGGTCGGCTTCAAGTCGAACCAGATCCGGCACGTGCCGGCGAGTGCGCTGCCGCCGCAATTGCGCTGGTTGATTTTGACCGACAACGCCATCGAGACACTGCCGCAGGAATTGGGCGAGCGTGCGAATCTGCAGAAACTGATGCTCGCCGGCAACCGGCTGCGCGCGCTGCCGGAAACCATGGCCGGATTGCGCTGCCTCGAACTGCTGCGGATCTCCGCGAATCGACTGGATGCGTTGCCGGACTGGCTGCTGCGCCTGCCGCGGCTCGCGTGGCTCGCCTATGCCGGCAACCCGCTGAATGCCGCGCGCGAGCGCACGGCGCTGGCTGGCGCGCCGGTGCCCGATATCGACTGGCATACGCTTGCGCTCGGGCAGACGCTGGGCGAGGGCGCATCGGGCGTGATTCATCGCGCGACGCGTCTTTTGCAGGACGGCCATCCGTCCGGCGCCGTTGCGGTAAAGCTGTTCAAGGGCGCGGTAACGAGCGATGGCTTGCCGGACCTCGAAATGGCGGCTTGCCTGCAAGCCGGGCAGCATCCCAATCTGATTCCGGTGCTGGGCAAGATCACGGGGCATCCGCTCGACGAGCATGGTCTCGCGATGGCGCTGATCGACCCGGCGTTCGGCAATCTCGCGGGGCCGCCGAGCCTGGACTCATGCACGCGCGACGTGTATGCAAACGATGTGTCGTTCACCCGGTCAGCCGCATTGCGGATCGCGCGAGGGATTGCTTCCGCGGCGCGGCACTTGCACCGGCGCGGGATCATGCATGGCGATCTTTACGCACACAACATCCTTCATGACGGCGCGGGCCACGCGTTACTCGGCGACTTCGGCGCAGCATCGTTTCATGAAACGGACGATCCGGCACGGGCGCAGGCGTTCGAGCGGATCGAGGTGCGCGCGTTCGGCTGCCTGCTCCAAGAGCTTGCACAACGCGTAGCCCCGGTTTCCACCGATGGCGCGGCCGGATTCGACTCGCTGATAGCGGATTGTCTGAACGAGCACGTCGACGTGCGGCCATTGTTCGATGAGATTCTCAATCGCTTGAACGCACTTTGATTACCCGTTGAAGGCGATTCGAATGACGCTGCATGGCAATTGTCACGATTGCAGCGAGTAAATTAAAGGATCGATTTTTCCCGCCGATAGACAGATGAGGCATCATTGTGAACCGGCCCGGCTTCCGATGAAGTGCCATCCTCATCAATCTGAAAGCGAGCCTTGCATGGGACGAGCCAAGCTCTTCTGGTGGTGGCGATACGGTTTGACTGGCCTGGCTGTCCTGCTTCTCTTTTCCGGCTGCCACGCGCACAAAGATGCTACGCCAGCCACGCCTCCTGCCGCCCGGACCACCATCACCGCTTTGGTGTGGGCGCCCGACTGGCCGCAGGAAATGCTTCAGATTGCCGCCGAATTCAGCAAGCTCAATCCCGACGTGCGCGTGGACGTCCAGTTCATGATCGGCAATTCGGTCGAGGAAAATATCAAGCCGCGCGTGGCGGCGGGCACGCTGCCCGATTTCGTGAGCGTCAATCCCAACGGCTACTCGGCCGAACTCGCGGACCAGGGCGTTCTTGCTGATTTACGGCGGACCGGCGCGTGGAATAACATGCTGGCTCCCCTCAAGGCGGATTGGACCAGCCGCCGCGGTAAGGGGTTTGGCATTTCGGGCGGCGTTGCGACGACCATGATCTATTACAACCGGGAAATGTTCGCAAAGGCCGGCATCACCCAGGCGCCGACCGACTTCGATGCTTTCCTGCGGATGTGCGCGCAACTCAAGCGGGCGGGCTTCACGCCCATCATGTGGAGCGGCGGATTTCCGAATATGCTCGGCAACGGGCCCTTTGCTTCGGGTTTTGCCAACGACGTAGTGGCCAACGAGGCGGACTGGCGCAACAAAATGGCTGACGGCACGCTGAATCTCGACACCCCGGCGGTGGCGGACATCTTCGCCAAGATGGCTTTGATTCCCGAACGCGGATACGTTCAGCCCGCCTTCATGACGACGGGCTACGACGAAGGCATCCGGCTCTTCAAGGAGGGCAAGGTGGCAATGGCTTTCGAAGGCAGTTGGTCGGCTGGCTCGATGCTGCACGGTAACGCCTTTCGGACCGGCGTATTCGTGCCGCCGTGGAATGCGCGCGGCGCGCAGGTCGTGCCGGTGCTCGGCAGCGAAACCGGGTTTGCCGTGTGCGAAACGCCGCGCAAGGCCGCAGCCGTGCGCTTTCTGGAATTCATGGCGGGCCCGGGCTTCCTGATTCTGCAAAAGAAACGGCATAACATTTCACCGTTCCGCGAAAATGCCGGCACCGCGGTGAGCGACCCGGTGATCGTCGATTACACCAACGCGGTCCGCCGCTATCCCGTCACGGCGAGTCCGTATTATTCGTCGCTGCCGTCGAATACCATCGAATACGTGCATGGGCTCATGCAGGATGTGCTGCTTCACAAGATCACACCAGGGCAAGCCGCGAAGCGACTGGACCGGTCGGTCAAGAACGAAGCGAAAATGCAATACAAATAATGAACTTGATCCCCGCTCCGCTACGACCCGCATTCGACTACCTCTCGCAGGATCTGCTTCGTCGCGTCGAGATCCGTCACCGGCTCATGGCGGCGTTCGTGCTGCTGTGCCTGCTGCCCGTGATCATTTCGGGCTGCATCTCGTACGTGAAATCGGTCGCGGCGATCAAGGAGAATGCCGAGGTCCTTTCGCGCGAAGTGGTCGAGCAGGTCTCCAAGAACGTGCGCATGCGCATGGAGCAGATCGAGACCGAGAGCAGGCTGCTCGTGGTGTCGAGCCGGCTGCAAGGTGCGCTTGCCGGCGCGGCGAGCGCCGGGCGCGGCAGCGAGGCACGCGAAGACATCGCGCGCCTGCTGCTCGAACATTTCGGTTCGGTGGATTTCATCAACCAGAAATATCTGCTCGACAAGAACAATCGCATTCTCGACACGCAGGCGTTCGCGCAATTGACGCGCGGCGTCACCAGCCTCGTCGAGCGCGCCGGGGCCCAGAACGAACGCACTTACTGGGGCAGCTACGATAACGGCGTCGGCGAGCAAAACCTGGGTGTGGTCACCGGGATCTTCGACAAGAGCAACGACCGGAAAATCGGCAATCTGGTTCTGGTGGTGAGACCGCAGTACTTCTCCACGATCTTCAGCAACGTGGCTTCGCGAAGCGGCATGGAGATCTGCATTCTCGATGCAGATAGCAAAGCCGTCATTATCCGCGCCGACGATGCCACAGTTCACGGCGATAAGCCATGGGTGTCCGGCCTGCCAGGGCGCATCGAAGCCAACGGGCCAGCAGGCGATGCAAGCCGCTTCCTGAGCGTGCCGGGCATTCAGGGCGAGCGCTACCTCGTCGCCTATACGCGCATTCCCGGCACAAGCTGGCTCGTGGTGAGCACGATTGCGGAAACGAGCCTGACGACCGAGGCGCGCGCGGTGCGCAACCAGATCGTGCTGGTGGGCATCTCGGGTTTTCTGCTTTCGCTCTTTCTGGCGTATTTCATTTCGCGCAGCATTTCGGAGCCGCTCAGCAAGCTGGTGCGCAAGATGCACGATGCCGGCGACGATGCGGGCGTGCCGTTCGAGGACGGCGCGCCGACGGGAACAGCGGCGCGGGGGCAGGACGAGCTCGCGAGGCTCGAATTGCGCTTCGAGCGAATGCGCGGCGCGATCGGCCAGAAAATACAGAAGATCAACGAGATCAACGCCTCGCTCGAACAGACCATTGTCGAGCGCACGGCCGAACTCGTGGCGCGCGAGCGCGAGTCGCGCACCTTGATCGAAAATTCGCCGGATACCATTACCCGTTACGATCGCGACGTTCGCCGCATTTATGCGAATCCTGCGTTTTGCGCGTCGTCCGGGAGCCGTCTTGTCGAGGCGCTCGGCAAGCGGCCATCGGAACTCCCTGGCGGCCCCAACGCGCTCATTTACGAAAGGAAGATCCGCGAAGTCATTGCCAGCGGGAAAAGCGCGCAATTCGAGCTGAGATGGATCGGCAAGGAAGGCGCCGAGCAATGCTCGCATATTCGCATCACGCCGGAAATCGACCTCTTTGGCGAGGTGAATTCGGTGATGGCTGTCGGGCGCGACCTCTCGGACCGCATGGCGTTCGAGGCGACAATCTGGCGGCAGGCCAATTTCGACGCGCTCACGGGCTTGCCGAACCGCCAGATGTTCCATGAGCGTCTCGAGCATGAAGCGCAGCGCTCACGCCGCTCGGGCCGGCGCATGGCGCTGATGCTGATCGACCTCGACCGCTTCAAGGAGGTCAACGACTCGCTCGGACATGACACGGGCGACGTGCTGCTGGTGGAGGCGGCTCGGCGCATCAACGCGTACGTGCGCGAAACGGACACGGTGGCGCGCCTGGGCGGCGACGAGTTCACGGTCATTCTCCCGGAACTCGACGACGATGAGCAGGTAGAGCGGATCGCGCGAACGATCAATGCGGGCCTGGCCTTGCCATTCAAGCTTGGTGCGGACGAAGAATTCATTTCCGCGAGCATCGGCATTACGTTTTATCCCGACGATGCCGGCGAACTCGACATGCTGTTCAAGAACGCCGACCAGGCCATGTACGCGTCCAAGAACGCTGGACGCAATCGCTTCTGCTACTTCACGCCCGCCATGCGCGTGGAGGCGGAAAGACGCTTGCGGCTCACGAGCGATTTGCGCGCCGCCTTGCCGGAAAATCAGTTTCAACTCTTCTACCAGCCGATCATCGAACTGGCGACCGGCACGGTGTGCAAAGCCGAGGCGCTGATCCGCTGGTTCCATCCGGTGCGCGGCATGATCAGCCCGCTCGAATTCATTCCGCTGGCCGAAGACACGGGATTGATCGTGCCGATAGGCGACTGGGTATTCCTGCAGGCGATGCAGCACGCGCGGCGTTGGCGCGAGCGGTATCACGGCGCGTTTCAGGTGAGCGTGAACGTGTCTCCGGTGCAGGTCCGCCAGGACAGCATGCAATGTGCGCGATGGTCCGAATATCTCGCGCGCGAAGGCGCGGCCGGCGGCAGCGTTGCCGTGGAGATCACCGAGGGCCTGCTATTGCAGTCGGAATCGAATATCGATGAAAAGCTGCGGACCTTGCGCCGTGCCGGCATCGGCATTTCGATCGACGATTTCGGCACGGGCTATTCGTCGCTGGCTTATCTCCAGCGCTTCGAAATTGATTATCTAAAGATCGACCGGTCGTTCGTGCAGAACTTGAGCGTGAACGCAGATAATCAGGCGCTTTGCGAAGCGATGGTGGTGCTCGCGCACAAGCTCGGTATTCAGGTGATTGCCGAGGGCGTGGAGACGGCGGAGCAAGAGGCGTTTCTTAAAGCGGTGGGATGCGACTTCGCTCAGGGCTTTCTTTATTCGAAACCCGTGCCACCCGAGCAGTTCGAGGCGTGGGCCTGGCGGCCCGACGCTGAACTGGCGGACGAAAACCGGGGCGGCCAGGAAAGCGACCAGGAGCGCGGTCGGACCGAAACGCAGGAGAATTCGGGCTGAACGATGCAGAGGGCACATCATGCAACGCGATTCGAATGACGCACAGGCCGCTGTGGTTACGGTTCATCCCGCAAGGGAACTCGCCACGACTCAGCGCTTGCCTTACTTCGTCGGCATTTCCTCCACGACGGCCGGAGCGAAGGGATTGTCGATGCATCTGGTCGTCATCCCGCCCGGCGCGCACGCCGAGCCGCATAGTCATTGCGGCTACGAAACCGGCATTTACGTGCTCGAGGGCAGCGTCGAGACGCGCTATGGCCCGGGGCTGCGTCAGTCGGTAATCACCGAAGCCGGCGATTTTCTGTTCATTCCGCCCGATGTGCCGCATCAGCCGTTCAATTTGAGTGCGACGACGCCCGCAAGGGCAATCGTCGCGCGCAATCATCCGGAGGAACAGGAGCAGGTCGTGCCGTACGATCCGACTCGCGACGAATGAGGGCACCAGGCCGTTGCGCGTCACACATCGGCTGCGGGAGCCTTGCGGACCTGTACTGGAAGCGCCGTTCGGCCTCGTCCAGCGAAGTACCGGGCTGGAATCATGGTGAAATAAAAAATGCGCCCCGTATCCGGATATGCCAGATACGGGGCGCATTGCAATACCGTCTGCAATAACGCGTTAGCTCTGCTTCACCAGCTCGCGTTTTTCCTCGCTGGAAGCGGGCTCGCCATTGAGCTTGCTGCACGCCCACCAGCCCACGGTCATCAGCGCGATCCAGCCGATGCCGACGAACAGGGCAATGCGCGTGTCCTGCTCGTAGCCCAGAATGCCGATCACGAAAATCATGAACGCGATCGCCACGGCGGGGCCGACGGGCCACAGCGGCACCTTGAATTTCAGCGCGCGCACTTCGTCGCTCGACAGACGCCGGCGCATGGCCACCTGCGAAAGCAGGATCATCAGCCAGACCCATACCGTGGCGAACGTCGCGATCGAAGCGATGATCAGGAAGATCTGGTCAGGGATCAGATAGTTGAGCAGCACGCCGCCAAGCAGCGCCACGCCCATCACGAGCACCGTCACCCAGGGCGCGCCTGCACGCGACGTGATCGCGAAGACGCGCGGCGCCTGGCCTTGCGCGGCCATGCCGTACATCATGCGGCACGCGCCGAAGATGTCACTATTGATCGCCGAAACCGCTGCGGAAATCACGACCACGTTCAGGATCGTCGCCGCGGACTTGATGCCGAGTCCCGAGAAGATCTGCACGAACGGGCTGCCCTGGCCGTCGATCTTGCTCCACGGGAACACCGCCATCAGCACCACCATGGTGAGCACGTAGAACAGCAGGATACGCACCGGCACCGCGTTGATCGCGCGCGGCAGGACCACTTCGGGATTCTTCGCCTCGCCGCTCGTGATGCCTATGATCTCGACCCCGCCATACGCGAACATCACCACCGCGAGCGAGGCGATCAGGCCGCCCACGCCGTGCGGCGCGAAACCGCCGTGGGTCCAGAGATTCGAGAGCCCGTGCGCCTGCTCGCCATTCATGCTGATGCCCAGCACGAGAATGGCGGCGCCGCCGATGATCATCGCGCCAATGGCGAGGATCTTCGCGAGTGCGAGCCAGAACTCCATTTCGCCGAAGATCTTCACATTGCACAGATTGAGGCCGCAAATCAGCAGCACGATTGCCAGCACCCAGATCCATTGCGGCACGTGCGGAAACCAGAAGGCCATGTAGATGCCGAAGGCCGTGACGTCCGCAAGGCCCACGATGATCATTTCGAGGATATAGGTCCAGCCGGTGAGAAAGCCGGCGAGCGGGCCGAGGTAGTCGCCGGCGTAGCGGCTGAACGAGCCCGATATCGGATTGCGCACGGACATCTCACCGAGCGCGCGCATGACCATATAGACCGCTGCGCCGCCGAAGATATAGGCGAGGATGACCGCCGGGCCTGCGAGCTGGATCGCGGATGCCGATCCGTAGAATAGTCCCGTGCCGATGGCCGAACCGATTGCGAGGAACCGGATGTGGCGGGCGCCGAGATTACGTTGAAGATTTTCCAATGTCTCTTTCCTTGAGCGGGCCGGCCCCGGTGGCTGGCGCCAACCTGGCTAACCGCCGGCCCGCTTCGTCTTCTCCTGGACACGGCCGCAGAGGATCACCGGGAATTGCTCGGGATTCCTCAGGGCCGTGCGTGCTTGATACGCGATGCGGCCTTTACAGGCTCGGCAGCGTGGCGGCGGGCAGCAGTGCGCTCAGGTGGCGCTGGGCAATCAACGCGCTCGCTGCTTCGATATCGGGCGCGAAGTAGCGGTCCTTCTCGTAGAACGGCACATCCTTGCGCAGGATATAGCGTGCGGTTTCCAGGGCGTCGGTGGTCTTCAGGCCTTCGCGGAAGTCCAGCCCCTGGCACGCGCCAAGCCATTCGATCGCGAGAATGCCCTTGACGTTGTCGGCCATTTCCCAGAGACGGCGACCGGCATTGGGCGCCATCGACACGTGGTCTTCCTGGTTGGCCGAG
Source organism: Paraburkholderia sp. A1BS-2L (assembly GCF_051125205.1). Lineage (NCBI taxonomy): Bacteria > Pseudomonadati > Pseudomonadota > Betaproteobacteria > Burkholderiales > Burkholderiaceae > Paraburkholderia > Paraburkholderia sp. A1BS-2L. Next base: position 807,507 of record NZ_CP120431.1, on the reverse strand, counting down.
GTCGGCAGACTGTCGACGCTGGCGGGGTGGGCGAGCGCCTTGTTGTCCGAGGCGAGCGCCGCGGCCGTCACCTGGGCGATCATGAAGCCCGAATTCACGCCACCGTTCGCCACGAGGAACGCGGGCAATTGTGACATGTGCTTGTCCATCATCAGCGAGACGCGGCGTTCGCTGAGCGAGCCGATCTCCGCAATCGCGAGCGCGAGATTGTCGGCGGCCATCGCAACGGGTTCGGCGTGGAAGTTGCCGCCCGAAATGACGTCGCCTTCCTCCGGGAACACGAGCGGGTTGTCCGACACCGCGTTCGATTCCACTTCGAGCACTTCAGCGGCGTTGCGGATCTGCGTGAGGCACGCGCCCATGACTTGCGGCTGGCAGCGCAGCGAATACGGGTCCTGGACCTTTTCGCAGTTCGCGTGCGATGCGCCCACCGGGCTCGATGCGCCCAGCAGGTGGCGATACACCGCGGCAGCGTCGATCTGGCCGCGCTGGCCGCGCGCGGCGTGAATGCGCGGATCGAACGGTGCGCGCGAGCCGAGCATGGCTTCCACGCTCAGCGCGCCGCACACGCTGGCGGCGGCGTAGAGGTCTTCGGCAAGGAACAGGCCCTTGAGCGCGTAGGCGGTCGAGGCTTGCGTGCCGTTCAGGAGCGCGAGACCTTCCTTCGCGGCGAGGCTGAGCGGCTCGAGACCGGCGATCTTGAGCGCTTCGCGCGCCGGCATCCAGCGGCCGTCGTGGCGCGCCTCACCTTCGCCCAGCAGCACGAGCGACATGTGCGCGAGCGGCGCGAGGTCGCCCGAAGCGCCCACCGAACCCTTCACGGGAATGCGCGGATACACCTCGGCGTTCACGAGCGCGATGAGCGCGTCGATCACCGAGCGGCGGATGCCCGAAATCCCGCGTGCGAGGCTGTTGATCTTGAGCACCATGATCAGGCGCACGAGCGCATCGTCCAGCGCTTGGCCCACGCCTGCGGCGTGCGAGAGCACCAGCGAGCGCTGGAGATTTTCGAGGTCTTCGCGCGCGATGCGCGTCGAAGCGAGCAGACCGAAGCCGGTGTTGATGCCATAGGCCGTGCGGTCTTCCGCGATGATCTGCTCGACGCAGGCCACGCTGCGCTCGATGGCCTCATTGGCGCTGGCGTCGAGCGAGAGTCGCACGGGGTTCTGATGCACGGTGCGCAACTGCGGGAGCGTGAGCGTTCCGGGGGTGATGCACAGCGCCGTAACTTGATGGGTATCCTGGCAACGCGAAGTCACGGACTTCCTCCACATAGAAAATTGATCGCTAAGGCAAGTAGGTTTACTGCCACGCTCGAAGCATATTGTATAGACAACTTTGCGGATATGAGGGTTTACGCAAAGGTGATTTGTAGCCGAATTTGCGGGGATTTCTTGCGGCTTACTCGGCGTAAGCCTGCTTGAAGTTGTCTAATCAATACAAATTGGGGGCGGAGCGAAAGGCCGCGAGCGATAAAGCCCCGGCTTGCGGCGCGCGTTCTGTTCGGATTGATTCCTGGCCCTCGATCAGGCCATGGGACGAATCGGAGTGCGTTAGATCGGATTCGGCGGCGCGTTCTCAGGGAGAGCCGCGTTGCTGACCGCTAGATGGGTTTTCCACTGAAGCGCGAAAAACAGAGCAATCGAACGTCGCCCCGATCAAGGCAGCACTATTGCAGTCAAGGAATGACTCGACCGCCATTCAGAATGGAAGCTGGGTCGATAACGCTCTTGATCTTGCGCATGAGATCGAGTTCTGCTTCGGAGCGCGTCAGACCGATGAAGGTGCGTTTGACCACGCCAATGCCGTGTTCCGCCGATATGCATCCCCCTGCATCGCGCACGGCTTCATAAACGAGTGCCTCGACTTCGAGCAGCGCGGCTTCGCCGGCAAACGGGCCGCTCAGGACATGCAGATTGCCGTCGCCGAGATGGCCAAAAAACAGATGACGCTGCTCAGGAAAGCGCTCGCGAAGGCGCGCACGCAGCGTCGCGACGCAGTGCTCCATTTCGTCCATCGGCACGCCCACGTCGAATGCCGCGTGCGGGCGCGTAGCGGCGAGCAATTCGCCGACCGATTCGCGTGCGGCCCACAGCTGCTTTGCTTGCTCGATCGATTGCGCGACGACCACATCGTCGATCACTCCGGTTTCCAGCATGTCGCCGAGCGCGCTTTCGAGCGCGCGTTGCGCGTCATCATCGGCGTCACCGAGCGTTTCGACCAGCGCATAGATCGGATAACGCGTCGAAAACGGCGACTTCAGGCGCGCTACCTCGCACGCCGCCGCCAGGAAGTCGTCCCACATGAGTTCAAAGGATGAGAGGCCTGGCAGGCGCATGCGCAGCGCCTTTAGCAGCCGCGCGGCGGCGTCGAACGATCCCAGGGCGCAGAGCGCCGTCTGCGCGGCGGCGGGCTTCGGTTCGAGCTTGAGCACGAGCCGCGTGATCACGCCGAGCAAGCCTTCCGATCCGATGAACAACTGCTTGAGGTCGATGCCCGTCGTATTCTTTGTCACGCGATTGAGCATCGAAAGCACGGTGCCGTCGGGCAGCGCGACTTCGAGGCCCAGGATGCGCTCGCGCATGGTCCCGAAACGCACGACGCGATTGCCGCCCGCATTGGTCGCCGCGTTGCCGCCGAGCTGACACGAGCCGCGCGCGCCGAGATCGAGCGGGAAGAACCAACCGTCGGCTTCCACCTGCGTTTGCAGTTGCTCGAGCACGACTCCGGCCTGCACCGTCACGGTGCCGCCCGTCGTATCGAACGCCTCGATGGCGTTCAGGCGCGCAAGCGAGAGCGCGACCTCACCGGCCTGCGGCGTGGCCGCGCCGGCAAGGCCGGTCAGGCCGCCTTGCACGGCCACCGGCTGGCCGTAGCGGGCAAGCACCGCTAGTGCGCGGGCAACCTCTTCGGGAGTGCGCGGCAGAATCACGAGCGACGGCGCGCAGCGCGGCGCGTCGCTCCAGTCGGCGGCGTGCGCGTCGGCGATTGTCGGGTCGGCGCTCACGCGCTCGGCGCCAATGGCGTTCGCGAGTGCGTCGTGCAGGGAGATGGTGGGCGAAGCGTGCATGGGTTCGGATGGCGATCGTTTAATCGGGAGCGGGAGGGAAGTGCGTGCAGGGCGTCTCAGTTGGCATGGCTCACGCGCTCGACCTTGCCGCCGAGTCGCTTTAGCGCGAGACCGGCGACGAGCCCGATGCACGCAATCGCCGTCATGTAGATGCCAGGCGCAATGGGGCCGATGCGATGCAGCAGGTCGGTGACGACGAGCGGCGTAATGCCGGTAAAGACCACTGTCGCGAGATTGAGCGAGAGCGCGATGCCGGAGAAGCGCACGTTCGTGGGGAACAGGTCCGCGAGCAAAAACGCGTATGTTCCGTTCACGAAGCCGCCGACGAAGCCGATTACGGCGAACATCGTGAAAGGATCGATTGCGTGCGCGGCAACGAGGCGATAAAACGGATAGCTGCCCGCAAGCATGATGAGCGCGCCCGCGCGATGGACGAGACGCGGCGCAATGCGGTCGCCGAGCCACGCGCACACGAGCAGCGACGCCGACATCGTTGCGATACCAACGTTCTGCGCCGCGCTCGCGAGCGGCGCCGCCACGTGCAGCACAGTCGTGAGATACGAAGGCAGCACGACGAACAGTAAGCTGTTGGCGGCATTCACGATACCCGCCACCCCCACGCCCGCCACGATGTGCCACGGCCACGCGCGCAGGACCGTGCGGAACGGCCGCCTGGACTTGTGGCTGCGCAGGCGCTGGAATTCCGTCGATTCCTCGAGCGAGGTGCGCAGCCAGTAGGACAGCAGGCCGATCAGACCGCCGAAGATGAACGCGATGCGCCAGCCATAAGTCACGACGTCGGCGGCATCGAGGGTGGCATGGAGCGCGAGGCTCATCAGCGTAGCCGTCAGCACTCCAGAATTCAGGCAGAACACGACGAGTCCGCCCACGAGGCTCGCGCGCTGCGGTATCTCTTCGACGACGTAGGTGATCGAGCAGGGCAGCTCGCCCGCGAGAAAGAAGCCTTGCGCGAGACGCAGCAGCACCAGCAGCACGGGTGCGAATACGCCAATGCTCGCGTAGCCCGGAATCAGGCCGATGCCGATCGTCGAAGCGGACATGGCGAGCACGGAGACGAGAAAGATCACGCGCCGCCCGAAGCGGTCGCCGAGGCTCGCGAGCACGATGCCGCCAAGCGGACGCGAAACGTACCCGATCGCAAACACGCCGAAAGCGCTGATGAGCGAGGCAAGCGGATCGGCGGCCGGAAAGAACTGCCGCGCAATCTCGCGTGCGAATACGCCGTAGATGATGAAGTCGTAGATTTCGAGCGAGCCGCCGAGGCTCGCGAGTATCACCGTCTTCCATTTGCGCCTCAGGCCGTCGCGAGCGGCCGGCGCGGCCACGGTGGTGTGTTGGGCTGGGTGCATCGTCGTCTCCGGTCTGTTTTGTCGTTGTGGTCTATGCAGGCGCGCTGTGTGCCTCGTTGTGGGCCTGGTTGCGCGTCTCAGGCAGCCGGCACGGGCGTTGCCGCCGGTGTGCCGGTTTTCAGGGCCGCTTCGCGCCCGCCGAATGCCTCCACGAGGCGCGCCTGATCGGCTTTCGCGGCGGCATCAATGGCTTCGGGGTCGAGCAGCGCGCGCAATCGCGCCTCGTAATGCGCGAGCACGCTGGCGTAGGCGGGATCGTTCGCCACGTCGTTCAGCTCCTCGGGGTCGGTTTGGAGATCGAACAGCTCCGGGCGCAGGCCCACGTAGTGGTGATACTTGTAGCGTGCATCGGCGAGCATGTAGGCCGCCGTTTCCGATCCAACGGCATGGTACTCGCTGAAGGCGAGGCGATCGGGTTGCGCGGCCTCATTAGCGAGCTGCGCCAGCGACGTTCCCGGCCCCGTCATCAAGCCGGGCGGACAGCCGGCCAGATCGAGCAGCGTGTTCTGAACGTCGACCAGCGAAACCGCCGTCTCGTTCACGTTGGCCGCCGGAATGCCGGGGCCGGCAAGGATCATGGGCACGCCCGTCGATTCGCGATACATCAGGCATTTGTTCCACATGCCGCGCTTGCCCAGGTTGTCGCCGTGGTCGCTGCTGTAGATGACCGTGGTTGTCTCTTCGAGGCCGTGTTCGCGCAGCGCGTCAAGCACCTTGCCCGCCTGCGCGTCCATGAACGAGACGAGCGCGAGATAGCAGGCCACCGCGAGACGCCGCCGTTCCTCGCCACCGATGGCCGCGTCGTGGTCCATGTGGCGCGCCTGCCGTTCGACCCACGGATGACGCACATAACCCGTCGAAGGATGCAGCAACGGGAGATCGAGCGACTCGGGCGGATAAAGATCGAGCCACTCCTGCGGCACGACGAGCGGAAAATGCGGCGCAACCAGTCCGACGTAAAGCACCCATGGCTGCTCGTCGCGCGAATGCCCGGAGAGCCAGGTGGCGGCCGTGTCCGCGACCCGCATGTCGAAGCGGTTATAGCTCGATGTGCCCGCGCCGATCTTGTCGTAGAGCGGCGAGCGGCCCATCGTCTCGGGCATCGGCTCGCGCACCGAACCCCACACCTGCCCGATGCCTTCCAGGATATGCACGGCATGATGCTGCCGATGAAGCCCGACTGGCGCATCTTCCGAACGGTAATGCAGCTTGCCGACCGATTCGCAGAGCACGCCGTGCTCGGCGAGATGATGCGCCCAGCCTTTGGGCACGCCGTCGTAGGCGAGTGCGTTGTCCCAGCAGCGGATGTCGTGGACGTGACGGCCGGTTGCGAGACTCGCGCGCGCGGGCACGCAGATGGGCGAGGGCGTGTAGGCGTTGGAAAAGCGCGTGCCACGGGTGGCCAGCGCGTCGAGGTTCGGAGTGCGGATGAACGGGTGACCCGCACAGCCCATGAGGCCGTGCTGGTGCTCATCCGAAAGAATGAAAAGGACGTTGGTCGGTCGCATGATGGATGTTTTCGCTGGCAGCCCGTGGGATGGCCGGGCTGCGTCTCCTGCCGTCAATGGTGGTACGCTTGCGCATGAGAAGCAAGTGACCATTTTTGCTGTACGAATAACTTTTAGTTATTCGTAAAAGAACCGCCCTCCGCGCCAGAACCCCATGGATCCGATCGAACGCTTTTTCGAGGCAGGCCTGAAGCTGAGCCACCTGCGCCTGTTGACGCTGTTTGACAGCGTCGGGCAAATCCGTCTTGTCGCGGAACGGCTGAATCTGACCCAGCCTGCGGTGTCGAAGCAGCTCGCCGACCTTGAGGCGGGACTCGGCACGCCGGTGCTGGAGCGGGTGGGCAACCGGCTTCATTTCACTGCTGTGGGCGAGGTGCTCCTTCGTCATGCGCGCGAGGTGTTCCATCAGATCGAACGGGCGCGCTATGAAGTCGATGTGCTCACCAGCGGCCTGTCGGGGCGCATTGCGGTGGGTGCCGTGCCGACGGTGTTGTCCGTGTTCGCGCCCGAACTCGTGCTCGAACTGAAAAAGCGCGCGCCGCACGTGAACGTGTCGTTCTTCGAGGCGACGAGCGACCGGCTCTTTTTGATGCTCGCAGCGGCGGGGCTCGACATCGTGCTGAGCCGCAATGAGCCTTCGGACGACGTTGCCGGGCTTGCGTCGCGCGCGCTGCTGGATGATCCGATTGTGATCGTGTGCGGACGAGATCATCCGCTGGCCGCACGCCGCGCCGTCGCGCGTGCCGATCTGGCAGGCCTGCCGTGGATCTTGCCGCCGCGTGAAGCGCCCACGTTCATTGCGCTCGAACGCTGGCTTCAGCAGGGCGGCCTCGAACTGCCGGCCGGTTGCGTGCAGTCGGTTTCGCTCCAGGCGAATGAAACGATGCTTGGCCTTTATCCCTTTCTTGCGCTGATGCCGCTGACCGTGGCAAGACGCGGCGTGGAGCGCGGTGCGCTGGCGATTCTCGCGCTCAAGGGCGCACGATTTCTGGAGACAGTGCGCCTCTATTACAGCGATACGTCACCCAACCCCGTACTGGCGACAGCGCTTGACTGCGTGGCGGCCGTGAAGGTGCGCATTGCAGGATCGTTGGCCACGTGGTGACTTGTGCGGGAGCACGCGGCCCAGGGACGCGTTCAACGATGAATCTGCCGTATCGAAACGGCTTGGTCTCGTGCGCATCTGTGGCGAGGATTTGCAATTGTTGTGGAGTCACGCATTATGAAATAACATATTCGAATTTAGTAATCATGTGGTCGATAAGCTTCATGTCAATATTTTTCTTGTTGGGGACTATGAACAGGCACTGTCTGCCGAAAGTGTCGGCACGAGGAATGAAGTCCTCGACTATATGATAATGAGGGCGATTCGTGTAATCGTCGAAGATGATTTTCGTCCCTTCATTGGATAATTTCAGTGTTGTTAAAAAGCATAGAACGCGAAACCGACCGTCAATAAGAACAATGTCGGGGTTGTGGTGGCCTGTCCATGGGGCATTGGCGTATCTAAAAAAATTTTCCTTCCTTTTATAGCTAATTGGAGCGCCCCATTCCCCCAGTTCTCCGCAATCGATCCACTCAATTATGGCGTCTTTTTCGCCGATTCTATTCCGCACAAAATCAATCCATTCTTTGCTCGTGTCGATGCTATGGATCTTTGCCTTGGTATTCTCTGCTACCCAAATCGTGCTTTCTCCGCAGCCGTACTCAAAATAGAGGCTCGACGAGGCTGTGAGTCGCTTGAACATTGCGTCATCGCCATCGAAAAGACCCTTCCTTTTTTCGGGGGCGAGTAGTTTCCTGACTCCAATGGTAATCAGCGGAGGGGTGATAAGTTTAAGGACTTTAATTGCTGACATGGTTGTCTCCATTGAACAAGGACACGCAGTTCGGCCACCTGACGGTGCGTAATCGCGGGTTGATGAAGAGCACGCAGCAACGGCATACGCTGTTCGCCCTGAGCAATCTGTGGATTACACGTCGCCGAATTCTGCGGAGGTCTGCCGGTTGCGACTTCCTGTCTGTCGCGACAAGATCCTTTTCTCCATGACCATGCAGGACATACTCGCGAATTTCTGTGGCCTTGCGCACAGTAATGCCACTAACCAGGGATCCGCGCAGGCAGGTCGTATCCCGGGCTTGCCAGCCGTTCGACTGACAACCGGAGAACCTGCCACAACATCTCCTGTCGGGCCCACTGGCGCCTGAGCGCCGGTGCGGCGATCGTATCGGGTGCGCCCCTCATGCAAGCGGCATAACACGTCCCTGAACCGCCATTCGGCTCACCGTCTCGCACGAGTCCGCTTTCAAGATCATCGCCGTCATTGGCTGCGTCTCTGTCCCTTGAAAGCTCGCCCGAGCAAGCAGTCGCAGGGCCTGCCCATCCCTTCAGCAATCGCGCAAACCAACCGTAAACAAAAGGAAGGATGTTCTGACACGGTCTGGGAGCCGCAATGAAAAACATGAAAGTATCCACCCGCCTGATGACTGGGTTTGGGTTGTTGGCAGCACTATTGCTGACCGTGGCGGCGACCGCTTTTTACGGGCTGTGGCAGTTGAACGTACAGCTGGACGCGATCGCGCGGGTGAATAACAGCGAAGCGCGTTTGGCTAATCGCCTGCGCTCAACGATACAGGATCGTGCGATTGCCGTGCGAAACCTGGCGTTGCTTACGGATGCGCAGGAAATGGCGAAGGAAGCCGAGCGCATCAGCAAACAGGAGCAGATCTATGCAGACGCATACCAGAAGCTCTCCCGGATGTTTGCAGATGAACCGGGCACTACCGAGCGGGAAAGGACACTCATTGCACAGCTGAGGCAGGACGAGGCGGCGGCAATGCCTCCACTGCGCAAAGCAGCGCAGCTAGGATTGTCGAATGATACGGTCGGTGCGAGGACAGAGCTGCTGCAGAATGTCAGACCACCCCAGGGGGTATGGCTGGCACATGCGACAGAGCTGGCGGATTTCGAGGACCAGCTTAGCGTGCAGGCTCAGCAGGACGCAGTTGCCACTTACTCGAGCGTTCGGGTACTGATCTCGGTCATCGTTGCGTGCTCCATGCTTGCGGGGGCCGCGGCAGCGATCCTCATCACCCGCAGCATCCTGCGGCAGCTTGGCGGTGAACCAGCACTCGCCCAGTCTGTCGCGTCGGAGATCGCCAATGGCAACTTGACGGTGGATCTGCACCTGAGGCGCGGTGACTCAACCAGCCTTATGGCGTCTTTGGAGGCCATGCGCGCAAGGCTCACGTCTATCGTTCAAGGGATCAAGACCTCTGCCGAGTCCATATCCGTTGCCGCTAATGAAGTCGCGCAGGGCAATGTCGACCTCTCCCAACGCACCGAAGAGCAGGCCGCATCGCTCGAAGAGACCGCTGCCAGCATGGAAGAGCTCACGTCGGCGGTGAAGCAGAACACCGACAACGCCCGTCAGGGAAGTACGCTCGCGGTAACGGCTTCGCAGACCGCTTTGTCCGGCGGTGAAGTGGTCAGGCAGGTAGTCGGTACGATGGAAGACATTACATCGAGTTCCCAGAAGGTTGCCGAGATCATTTCAGTTATCGAGGGCATCGCCTTCCAGACCAACATTCTGGCACTCAACGCGGCAGTCGAAGCGGCGCGCGCAGGAGAGCAGGGGCGTGGTTTTGCTGTCGTCGCTGGGGAAGTGCGCACCCTGGCGCAGCGCAGTGCGGTGGCGGCCAAGGAGATCAAGGAGTTGATCGAGACGTCGGTATCGCATGTTGCTGCTGGTTCGCAGCTGGTTGCCGGCGCTGGCACGACCATGGACGAGATTGTCCGTTCAGTGAAGCGCGTCACCGACATCATGGGTGAAATCGCCGCTGCGTCCGCGGAGCAGAGCACCGGAATCGAACAGGTCAACGTCGCCGTGACCCAGATGGACGAGGTCACCCAGCAGAACGCGGCTCTGGTCGAGCAGGCAACCGCCGCGGCGCAGTCGATGGCCGATCAGGCGGCAAGCCTGCGAGCAGCGGTGTCCATCTTCCGGGTCGACGCTATGTCCCAGAAGGAGCCTGTAGCCCCTAAGGTGCATGGCACGGTGAAGAAAACCACGCGTCGTCCGGAACCGTCGAAGCCGGAAAAGGCCGCGATCACTGCGGCAAGCGGCGAGTGGGCAACGTTTTAAGTGTATTAGCCGGGACTCGATCTGACAGGTAGTCGGGCCGATAGAGAGGAAGCGGTCAATGGGGAATGAGTTTCTCCTTGGCGAGTTCCAGCGAATCGAGAAAGGTGCGCATCGGCGTCTTGCCGTAACACCACCGTCCCTGATGTTCCCGTTCATTGTTGTACTGGTCGAGCCACGCATCAAGGTCCGTCTGCAAGGTAGCGATCGATTCGTAGATCTTCTTGCGGAAAGCGATGCGGTAGAACTCGTTGAGCATGGTTTTGTGCAGTCGCTCGACGATCCCGTTGGTTTGCGGCGACTTGGCCTTTGTTCGGGTATGGTCGATGTCTTCCACAGCCAGGTACAGCTCGTATTCGTGATGCTCGGGGTTGCCGCAGTATTCGGTACCGCGGTCTGTCAGCACGCGTAGCAGCGGGATGCCGAAGCCGTCGAAGAACGGGACCACGCGATCGTTGAGCAGGTCCGCCGCCGGCAAGGGCGTCTTGCGATCATAGAGCTTGGCGAATGCAACTTTCGAGTAGGTGTCGACGAAAGTCTGCTGGTAGACACGGCCTACGCCCTTGAGGTTGCCGACATAGAACGTATCCTGCGCGCCGCAGTAGCCTGGACACTCTGACTCGAATTCGCCGTGCACTTCCTTCTCGTGCTTGGCGCGTTCGAGCGCGACGAGCTGCGCCTCGGTCAACACCAAACCCTCCTGGGCGGATTTGGCTTCCAGGGCCTTCAGGCGCTTCGACATGGTCTCGAGATCGTGGCGCAACCAGATGCTACGGACGCCTTGGGGCGAAACGGACAGGGCATGTCGTTTGAGGACTTCGTTGGCGATACGGATCTGGCCGTAGGCTGGCAATTCGAGGGCCAGCTCGACAACGGCGGCCTCGATCTGCGGATCTACGCGGTTCTTGAGCAACGGCCGGTGATGGGAAATCTCCTGCAGCGCAGCCTCACCGCCTCGATCGTACAGTTCCTTAAATCGGTAGAAGCTGTCGCGCGAGTAACCCATCACGCGACACGCCTGGCTGACGTTGCCGAGCTGCCGGGCCAACTCAAGTATGCCGACCTTGGCACGAATTACCTTCTGCTCCTGAGTCATGGCGGACTCCTTGCTGTTCGCGGCGCGCATTGCGCTACGGGCTACGCCCTCCGCGCCAACGCGCGCCAGCATGAGAAACCAACCACTGTCAGATTTAGTCTAGTCCACTGCATTTTAAGAGAATGCATCCAGCCGTTCACCATAGGGATGTGACGGCTGCCGCATCCGCAATCGGCCTAAAACGCGCTGCGCTCGCGAAACACACGAGCGCGGCGCGCAAATTTCCCGAGCAGTTACTTCTTCGTGCCCACGGTCTGCAACGGCACCCACTTGCCGCCCTGGACCTTGTACACCGTCACGCCGCCATACTTCAGGTCTCCGTACTGATCGTAAGAGAGCTCGCTGGTGGTGACGCCCTTCATGTTGGTCGCCTTCAGTGCCGTGAGGAACACATGCGGATCAGTCGAGTCCGCCTTCTTCATGGCGTTGAACACCGCCATCGTGCCGTCGTACGCATACGGCGCATACAGTTCCACCGGGTGATTGAAGCGCTTTTCATAACGCTCGGCAAACGCCTTGCCGCCCGGCATCTGGTCGAGCGGGCTGCCTTCCGATGCGGCCAGCGTGCCTTCCGCCGCATCGCCCGCAATCTTGATCAGGTTTTCCGACTGCACCATGTCCGGCCCGATCAGCGTGGACTTGATCGCCAGCGAGCGCATCTGCTTGAGCATCGGCGCGGCCTGGGTGTCGGCGCCGCCGTAGAACACCGCATCCACGTTCGATGACTTGATCCTCGTGAGAATCGAGCGGAAGTCCACGGCCTTGTCGTTCGTGAATTCCTGATCGACGATGGTCGCGCCCGCTGCCTTGGCGGCCTTGGCGAACTCCACGGCCACGCCTTGCCCGTAGGCGGTGCGGTCGTCCACGATCGCAATGCGCTTGAACTTGAGACCCTTCACTGCGTAGTCGCCAAGCACGCTGCCCAACTGCGTATCCGAAGTCAGCAGACGGAACGTGGTGGGCAGGCCAAGACGCGTGTAGGTAGGCGCCGTGGCCATGGCAATTTCGGGGATGCCCGCCTTGGCGTAGATCGGCGCGGCAGGAAGGCTGGTGCCCGAGTTGTAGTGGCCGATCACGGCGGCTACGCCGTCGTCCACGAGTTTTTGCGCGACCGTCGTGCCGGTGCGCGGGTCGGCCTGGTCGTCCTGGGCGTCAAGGACGAAATGCACGGGCTTGCCGCCGATGACCGGGTTGGTGGCGTTCATGTCCTCGACGGCGAGTTCCACACCGCTGCGGAAGTCGGCGCCGTAGTGCGCCTGGCCACCCGTGAGCGGTGCTGCGAAGCCGATCTTCACGTCGACCGGCGAGGCTGCAAAGGCGCCGGAAGCGCTCGTCAGGGTAAAACCCAGGATACATGCGGCGGAAAGGGCAGTGCGATGAAACGTCATTCTTGTTGTGCTCCTCGATGGTAAATCGTGCAGGTGCCCGCACCCACGACAGCCTTGCAGGCACATGTCTCCTCGCGTTCCGTTCTTTACGGTCGGCTGTCACCAATATACGAACCCGGAGCTTGTCGGGTCTTGTGGGAAATAAACTCTGCCGATGCAGAAATCAGCATAGTTGCAAGACCTGTCCGAGGCAACGTTAGCCGTGCGCGTCCGCTGTCGTTCTGAACACCGCGACCGCTTCCTGAAGACGATGCGACTGCTCCTCGAGCGATTGCGTGGCCGCAGCCGCTTGCTCGACGAGTGCCGCGTTCTGCTGGGTCTTGTCGTCCATCTGTGCGACGGCGGCATTGATCTGTTCCAGCCCATTGCTCTGGTCCGCTGCCGCCGCCGCGATCTCGTGAACGATGCTGCTCACGCGTCCGATCGCGCTTTGTGCTTCGCTGATCGTCGCGCCGGTGGCCTCGACGAGTTCCGCACCGTTGCCCACGCGCTCGACCGCCTGTCCAATCAAAGCGCGGATTTCCTTTGCCGCGTTCGCGCTGCGCTGCGCGAGCGTGCGCACCTCGGCCGCCACCACTGCGAAGCCCCGGCCTTGCTCGCCGGCGCGCGCCGCTTCCACGGCGGCATTCAGCGCAAGAATGTTGGTTTGAAACGCGATGCCCTCGATCACGCCGATGATGTCGACCATCTTGCGCGATTCGTCGCGAATCTCCTGCATGGTTGCGACGGCGCGCGTGACCATGTCGCCCCCGCGGTTCGTGATCTGCGCGGCGGTGCCGGCCAGTTCGCTCGCTGCTCGCGCGTTTTCCGAGGTGTTGCGGACCATTCCAGTCAACTCATGCATGCTCGACGCCGCTTCTTGCAGCGCAGCGGCCTGGCTTTCGGTGCGCGCGGACAAGTCCATGTTGCCGTTGGCGATTTCTCCCGCAGCGGCCGCGACGTTGCCGGCGCTTGCCCGTATCTGCGCGACAGTCATCGCAAGTGCGTCGCGCATCTGCCTGATCGCGAACATGAGGCTGCGTGAGTCCTCTTCGCGAATGGCGAAAGGTGTCGCCAGGTCACCGGCGGCAATCGCACCGGCCATGTGCGCTGCCGTGCGAGGATCGCCGCCGATCGTGTGCTCGATGCTGCGGTTCGTGTACACGACGATCAGCCCGAGCAGCGCGGCCACCGCGGCGAACACGCCGCCCGACACATAGAGCGACTGGATAAACGCGCGTTCGATGTCGTCGATGTAGGCGCCTGTCGAGATGATCCAGTCCCACGGCGCGTAGCGAACGACATAGCCGAGCTTGTCGACGGCCTTGGCCGGCACGACGTTCGGATGCGGAAACACATAGTCGACGAAACCGCCTTCCGGGGACTGGGCGACGGACGCGAAGGTCAGGTAATGGCGCCTGCCATCGGCATCCACCACCTCAGAGAGGTTCTTGCCCTCGGTGCCAGGCTTGATCGGATGCATGATCATGCGGGGCGTCGAATCGATCACGAGCAGGTAGCCGTCGCTGCCATAGCGCAGGCCGCGCAACCGTTCCAGCGCTTCCTTGCGCGCCTGCGTCAGCGTTAGCGCGCCGCCGTGCGCGAGCGCGGCATATTCCTCGACGATGCGCAGTCCGACCTGCGCGATATTCTTCAGATCATTGCGGCGTTCCTCCATGCGTGTCTGATAGGAGAGCCATGCGGAGCCGATCGATACAAGGAGCAATGCAGTCAGGCTGACTACGAGCGGCAGCCAGAGTTTTTGCCGGAAGCTGAGTGTGTACATCGGAGAATATTTCCTGGTAGCTGTACCGTGGATTCGGTCGTGAGATTACCCATTCCGCACCTTTACTGACGGCACAACAAACCGTTGATTGATAGTGTTAAACCCGCATGAAAACGGGCTGCATATTATTCAGGATGCCGGCGCAATAATGCTGTCTGGTGATGCCCAATGCACATTGAAATGTCAGTTCATCTGTGCCCCGATTCGCTCCGACCCCGCAGGAACGCGCTGCCGCGAGAGACGTACCGGCGTGTTCGAACCACGATTAGGCGGCCGCCATGAATTGGGGAAACCCCCAAACATCCTGAATGAACGGGACAGATTTAACAAAGTTAGAATGAAGTCTCTAAATTGAGCGGCGCATCCCTATGCAGGCAGCAGAGCTTCTGGCTGCCGTGACGCCGGTCATTGGCCGCTGTGGCAACGGCCAGCCTGTCGATGAAAACGGGAGACGATGCGTGACGGTTCCTGAAAGAACGTCTTTTGCCACTACGCCGGAATCCAGCGCGGCCGTCCTGCTCGCCCTGGCCGGCTACGTTGCGCCTGCAACGGTATTGGCTCCGCAAAAACGACGACGCCCTTTTCGGGGGCGTGACGTATCGGCTCGATAGCCAACGTTCCCAGCGCCGCACGGCGCTCCATCGACAGCGCTGACCTGCAGCCGCTGCTGCAGGTATTTGTTCATTCTGTTTTCGGCTTTACGGGTGGAGGTAGGGTCATGTTGAGTCCTCACGAGCTTGCGACGCTGATGCTGGTGAAGAGTGCGCCCGAATGGATCGAGCCGGACCGGATCGAGCTCGGCGCGCTTCGCGAGCTTCAGTTGATCGATATCGGCCCGCCGGAATTCGGCGTTCCGCTACCGCGCGTGACGCCGCGTGGCGATGCGCTATTGCGCGCGGTGGCGCGCGTGCGCTAGGAGAGCGGCTGCGCAGCCTCGATCATCACGATGGGTACCGATAGATTCGATTCATACGCTAAGTATCACGAATCAAAAAGACGGCAGGGGCAACGGCGTCTTTCGAGCGGCAACGAGGTTGAATTGGCAGCGACGCCGACAGGACATGTAGTCCTGCAACAAGCGACGGGGATCTATCTTGAGCAACGATTTCGCCGAAAGAGATCTGGCGCACATTGGCAATGTTCTCTGCTATCTGGAGCAGTCGGCGGTGGGAGGACGCGTGCCTGAAACTGGCCCGATGACGAGTCTCGACTATTGGCAGGCCAGGATCCGCGCGATCCTGGCCACGCCGGCGCTGCCGATGCACGCACAGGAGCAGGCCAAAGACCTCCTTGCGCGTCTCGACCGGTTGAAAGACTTGCGCCGATGCACAACCAGCCGATGACGCGCGGGCTCAAGTTCCGCACGCATGAATCAGAAACTGTTGCAGCGCGGCGGCGGGCCCGCTCATCTGCCCATTCTTCTGCCAGATCATGCCGGCTTCCATGGGCGGAATCGCGTCGAGCACGGGGCGCGCCTCGATGCGCTTGCCTTCGAGCGACCACGGCCGAAACACCATATCCGATAGCACCGTCACGCCAAAACCATGCGCGACGAGCCCGCGCAGCGCCTCCATCGAAGACGTGCGGAACGCGATATTCGGCTTGGCGCTTTTCTTTTTCCAGTAGCGCAGTGTCGACTGCTCGGCTTCGTCCACTGTAATCAGAATGTAGGGATGCGCGGCGATGTCCTTGAGCGACGGCGCGTCGATCTGCGCGAGCGGATGCGAGGGCGCCATCCACAACTGCCGCCGCGAGCGATTGAGCACATGGCTGCCGAAGCGGTTCAGGCGTTCGACGTTCGATAGCAGCACCACGCCCAGATCCAGTTCGCCGTTCAGCACCGCGGTTTCGATATCGGGACGTTCGCGGTCCTGCAAGTCGAAATCCACGAACGGGTAAGTCGCGCGAAAGCGCGCGAGCAATTCGGGCAGGAAATAGCCGAGCAGCGTATAGGTCGCGGCAATGCGCACGGTCCCGCGCATGTCGTACGCGCGGAACGGTGGTTTGTGCACCGCATCACGCGCGGCGTCCAGCACGCGGCGCGCGTGATTGTAGAAATCCTGACCGTCCGGCGTGAGCACGACGCCATGGGGCAGGCGCTCGAAGAGTCGGGTGCCCAGCCCGCTTTCCAGCGCGAGCACGGCATTGGTGATCGCCGATTGCGAGACGTGCTCGTTGGCCGCCGCCATCGAGAACTGGCCCGTTTGCGCCGCCGCCACGAAGTAGCGGAGCTGCCGCAGAGTGAGATCGAACGCCATCTGTTTTTCGCATATCAGAGTTGCCTATTTGTGATTTTACGATACGAATATGGCTTCCTATACTCGCCGGAAAACGATCATCCATTGGAGACACAACCCCCATGAATGCGCGCGACCCGATTGCACACGATGCACAGGACGTAACGATCGACTCGCCGGCCACCCCGGTTTCGCTCGACGACAAATACACGCTCGAACGCGGGCGGGTTTACATCAGTGGCACGCAGGCGCTGGTGCGCTTGCCGATGCTGCAAAAGGCGCGCGACCGCAAGGCGGGGCTGAACACCGCGGGCTTTATTTCGGGCTATCGCGGCTCGCCGCTGGGGGCGCTCGATCAGTCGCTGTGGAAAGCCAAAAAGCATCTGCACGACAACGACATCGTGTTCCAGCCGGGCGTAAACGAGGATCTGGCTGCCACCGCCGTGTGGGGTTCACAGCAGGTCAACCTGTGGCCGGGCGCGACGCGTGACGGCGTATTCGGCATGTGGTACGGCAAGGGCCCGGGCGTCGACCGTACCGGCGACGTCTTTAAACACGCGAATTCCGCGGGCAGCGCGGCCCACGGCGGCGTGCTCGTGCTCGCTGGCGACGACCACGCGGCGAAGTCGTCCACGGTCGCGCATCAGTCCGAGCACGCGTTCATCGCGGCGGGCATTCCCGTGCTCTATCCGTCCAATGTGCAGGAGTACATCGACTACGGCCTGCACGGCTGGGCGATGAGCCGCTACTCGGGCCTGTGGGTGGCCATGAAGTGCGTGACCGACGTGATCGAATCCACGGCATCGATCGATCTCGATCCGGACCGCGTGGAGATCGTCACGCCCGACGATTACGCCATGCCCGCGGGCGGCCTCAATATCCGCTGGCCCGATACGCCGCTCGTGCAGGAAGCCCGCCTGCTCGACGAGAAGTGGTATGCGGCGCTTGCCTACGTGCGCGCGAACAAGCTGAACCGCGTGGTCATCGATTCGCCGCAGCCGCGCTTTGGCATCATGACCGCGGGCAAGGCCTATCTCGACGTGCGCCAGGCGCTCAGCGACCTCGGCCTCGACGATCAAACGTGCGCGCGGATCGGCTTGCGCGTCATGAAGGTGGGTTGCGTGTGGCCGCTCGATGCGCAGGACGCGCGCGCATTCGCCACCGGCCTCGAAGAAATTCTCGTGGTGGAGGAAAAGCGCCAGATTCTCGAATATGCGCTGAAGGAAGAGCTCTACAACTGGCGCGAAGACGTGCGCCCGAAGATCTACGGCAAGTTCGACGAACGCGACAACGAAGGCGGCGAATGGTCGGTGCCGCGCGGCAACTGGCTGTTGCCCGCGCATTACGAACTGTCGCCGGCGCTGATCGCGAAGGCCATCGCTCGCCGTCTTGCACGCGCCGATCTGCCTGACGATGTGCGGGCGCGCATGCTGGCGCGCGTGGCCATTATCGAGGCGAAGGAGCGCGAGGCCGCGAAGCCCCAGGTCGGCGTCGAGCGCAAGCCGTGGTTCTGCTCGGGCTGCCCGCACAACACCTCGACCAACGTCCCCGAAGGCTCACGCGCGCTCGCGGGCATCGGCTGCCACTACATGTCGATCTGGATGGATCGCAAGACCGAAACCTTCAGCCAGATGGGCGGCGAAGGCGTGACGTGGATCGGGCAAATGCACTTTGCCGGCGACAAGCATGTTTTTGCGAATCTCGGCGACGGCACCTATTTTCATTCCGGACTGCTTGCCATTCGCGCGGCGATCGCGGCCAACGCGAACATCACGTACAAGATTCTCTATAACGATGCCGTCGCCATGACAGGCGGCCAGCCTATCGACGGCGTGCTGACCGTTTCGCAGATCGTGCACCAGGTCCATGCCGAAGGTGCGAAGCGCATCGTGATCGTTTCGGATGAGCCGGAGAAATACGATTCGCGTATCACGCTGCCCGCGGGCGTGGACATTTTCCACCGCGACGAACTGGACACCGTGCAGCGCACGCTGCGCGAAGTGCCGGGCACGACCGTGCTGATCTACGACCAGACCTGCGCGACGGAAAAGCGCCGCCGCCGCAAGCGCGGCACGTATCCCGATCCTGCGCGCCGCGCGTTCATCAACGACGCGGTTTGCGAGGGCTGCGGCGATTGCTCGGTGCAATCGAACTGCCTGTCCGTCGAACCGCTCGACACGCCGCTCGGCACCAAGCGCAAGATCAATCAGTCATCGTGCAACAAGGATTTTTCGTGCGTGAAGGGTTTTTGCCCGAGCTTCGTGACGGCGGAAGGCGCGCAGTTGCGCAAGCCCCAAGCCGCGCGCAATGCCGCCGCGCCCGATTTCGACGCGTTGCCCGCGCCCACGCTGCCCGCGCTTGCACGGCCTTACGGCATTCTCGTCACCGGCGTGGGCGGCACGGGAGTGGTGACCATCGGCGGGCTGATCGGCATGGCTGCGCATATCGAGCGCAAGGGCGTGACCGTGCTCGACATGGCGGGCCTCGCGCAGAAGGGCGGCGCCGTGCTCAGCCACGTGCAGATTGCGTCCGCGCCCAGCGCGCTGCATGCGACGCGCATCGCCACGGGCGAAGCGCGGCTCGTGATCGGTTGCGACGCGCTGGTGAGCGCATCGAGCGATGTGCTTTCGCGCACCCAGCACGGCGTGACGGTGGCCGCGGTCAATAGCGGCGCGACGCCCACGGCGGACCTCGTGCGCAATCCCAAGTGGGCATTCCCTGGCGCGCAGACGGAAGCGAGCCTGCGCGAGAGCATCGGCGAGGGCTGCGAGTTCATCGACGCCAATGCACTCGCCCTGACGCTGCTGGGCGACACCATCTACAGCAATCCGCTGCTGCTGGGCTTTGCGTGGCAAAAGGGCTGGCTGCCGCTTGAGCTTGCGAGCCTGCTGCGCGCGATCGAGCTCAACGGTGTGGCGGTCGAGAAGAATCGTCTTGCGTTCAACTGGGGCCGCCATGTGGCGCATCACGGCGAAGCCGCCATTCAGGCGCATGCGAAGCCCGCGCAGCAGGCGATTGTCGTGCGCATGCCCGAGTCGCTGGACACGGTGATCGCCTCGCGCGAAGCGTTGTTGACCGCGTATCAAAACGCGGCGTATGCCCGGCGCTATCGCGATGCCGTCGAGCGGATTCGCGCAAAAGAAACGCAAGCCACCGGCAATGCGAAGCTGCCGCTCACGCGTGCGGTTGCCGTGAATCTCGCGAAACTCATGGCCTATAAGGACGAGTACGAAGTTGCGCGTCTCTATGCCGATCCAGTCTACCTTGCGAAGCTGCGCGAGCAATTCGAAGGCGAGCCGGGCCGCGATTACAAGCTGAAATTCCATCTCGCGCCGCCGTTGCTCGCAAAGCGCGATGAACAGGGCCGCTTGAAGAAAAAGCAATTTGGTCCGTGGGTACTTCCGGCCCTGCATGCGCTCGCGCGCCTGAAGGGGCTGCGCGGCACGGCGCTGGACGTGTTCGGCCACACGGCGGAGCGGCGCGGCGAACGTCAGTTGATTGCCGATTACCTCGCGCTGGTGGAGGAATTCTGCGCGACGCTCGATGCCGAACGTCTTGCGATGGCGCTCAAGCTGGCGGGCATTCCCGACGATATTCGCGGTTTCGGTCACGTGAAGGAGAACAATATTCGCGCTGCAGCCAGCAAGCGGGAGCAATGGCTGCGCGAATACCGCAACCCGGTGCGCATGGCCGCGAGCGCGTAAGCAAACGGCCATTTCCACCTGCCGTGTGTCGTCCCTCTCGCCGCAAGACGTTGCGCCGGCGAGAGGAACGACCAGATTTGTTCCATCACGTTGTGATATAAATATCCCCGTGGGTGACACCGACCCTCCCGCACCCGCCAAGGGGAATCATGAGCGAGCACAGCGCGCACAAGGGCGATTTCGCAACCGATGTCCGGCTTCTGCGCATCAGCGCCATCGCGGCGGTGGGCGGTGCACTGAGCACCCTTGCCGCCGACTTTCTGCTGCACCTCATCCGCTTCTTTACGAACCTGTTTTTCTTCCAGACCTTGTCGACCGGGAATCATTCGCCTGCGCAGAACACGCTAGGGTGGTTCGTGGTGGCTGCGCCCGTGATCGGCGGGCTGCTGGTGGGGCTGATCGCGCGCTTTGGCTCGGAGCAGATTCGCGGCCACGGTATTCCCGAAGCCATCGAGGCGATCTTGTTCGGCAAGAGCAAGATGTCGCCGAAGGTGGCCGTGCTCAAGCCGCTCGCCTCGGCCATCGCGATCGGCAGCGGCGGGCCGTTCGGCGCGGAAGGGCCGATCATCATGACGGGAGGCGCGATCGGCTCGCTGATCGCGCAGTTCTTCCATCTGTCGAGCGCCGAAAGAAAGGCGCTGCTGGTGGCGGGCGCCGTCGCCGGCATGACCGCCGTGTTCGGCACGCCGGTGGCCGCCGTGCTGCTCGCCATCGAGCTGCTGCTGTTCGAACTGCGGCCCCGCAGCCTCCTGCCGGTTGCCATCGCCTGCGCCGTGGCGGGCTTCGCGCGCCCGCTGTTTCTGGGCAGCGGCCCGCTGTTTCCGCTGCATACGCTGCCCATCGGGCCGATCGGCATCGTCTCGGCGGCCATTGCGGGCGTGATCGCGGGCGCGTTGTCGTGGGCCTTGTCCACGTGGCTCTACAAGGTGGAGGACCTGTTCGGCAAGTTGCCGGTTCACTGGATGTGGTGGCCCGCGTTGGGCGCGATTGCCGTGGGCATCGGCGGATATTTTCAGCCGCGCACGCTCGGTGTCGGCTACGACGTGATCGGCGACCTGCTGCAGAATCATCTGGCCATGCAGGCCGTGATCGGCATCGTCGTGGTGAAGGCCATCATCTGGGTGATCGCGCTGGCCTCGGGAACGTCGGGCGGCGTGCTCGCGCCGCTGCTGATGATGGGCGCGGGCGTGGGGGCACTGATGGGGCCCTACATGCCGGGCCATGACCCCGCGCTATGGCCGCTCATCTTCATGGCCGCCGCGCTTGGCGGCATGATGCGCGCGCCCGTGATGGCTGCGGTGTTCGCCTTCGAGCTGACCGGCGACGCCAACGCGTTGCTGCCGCTGCTTGCTGCCGCCGCCGTGGCCTATGGCTTCACGGTCATGTTCATGCGCCGCTCGATCCTGACCGAGAAAATTGCGCGGCGCGGCTATCACATCTACCGCGAATACAGCATCGATCCGCTCGAGCGCCATTATGTCGACGAGGTAATGACGCGCAACGTAGTAACGATCGATGCGGCCACAACGGTTGCCCACGTGCTCGACGACTATTTCGGCAAGGGGCAGAAGTTTCGCGCGTTTCCGGTGCTCAGGAACGGCGTGCTGGTGGGCATGGTGGATCGCACGTTGCTCGACCGGATTGCGCCGGGCAAGGCCGGGATGCCGATTGGCTCGGCTTTTGCCCGGACGCAGCCCGAGATCGCCTTGCCCGGCGAGACTTGCCGCAATGTGGCGGCGCGGCTCGCCATTACGGGCCTCGACCGCGTGCCGGTCGTGGATGACGCGAAAACCTTGCGCCTGCTCGGCGTGGTGTCGCGGCACGACCTGGTCAAGCCTTCGATGCAGGTCTTCGCCGAGGAGCGCGAACTGGAGCACTTCCGCCAGGTATGGATTCCGCGCAGCACGCTGTTTGCGCCCACGCGCAAGCGCCAGGACGTGCCCGATGAGCACGCCGATGCGAGCCGATAGCACGACCAACGCAAACCCAGCGGAATAACGCCCTGGCGCACGGCGCCCACGGCGTTTGCTTGCCTGCCGTCGGCGTGATTACGCAAGAAATATCCGGCTCACCCGGAATAATCTCGCACGCGGTTGGTTCACCCCATTAAGACTCAATGACTTGCAGGGGGAACCATCGTGCGAATAGTCCAGCGCGCCTTTACGGCCGGCGTTGTCATTCTCGGGTTGTGCGGTCCGGCTGCATTCGCGGCGGGCTCGCAGGCCGCATCTTCCGACGAAACGTCCTTCATGGCCGAGAACGACGCCGCCATGACAAGGATGATGGACGGCATGTCGGTCAAACCGACCGGCGACATCGACCGCGATTTCGTCGCGATGATGGTCCCGCATCATCAAGGCGCCATCGACATGGCCCAGGCCGAGTTGCGCCACGGGCACAACGAACAATTGCGCCGCATTGCACAAGAGATCGTGGTCGAGCAACAGCAGGAAATCGTTGCCATGCGCCTCGCGCTCGGGCAACCCTTGCCTCCTCCTGCAAGCACGCCCGATCAGCAGCAAGGGCCAGCCTCCGGACCCGCAGCCCACCTTGATCCGTCGACACATCAGGGCATGCCGATGCGCATGCCGAATCCCACACAGAAGGAGCCGTGATGAAACGCATATCGTTTTGCACCGTCGCCATGTCGGCGGCGGCTATGGCAGCCGCGCAGCTGGTCTGGGCCGGGCAGGCCCCAGGATTGCTATCCGCCCCCGACATTCCGGTAAGCCACCACGATCGCGTCTATGCCGCCGAGCAATTTTCCAACACCGTCTCGGTGATCGACCCGGCCGATAACAAGCTGCTTGGCCTGATCCGTCTCGGCGATCCGTCGCCGGGTAACTTCAGCCCGCTGTACAAGGGGCAATTGCTCGTGCATGGCATGGGTTATGCGCCGGACCATCGCACGATCGCGGTGGTGTCGATCGGTTCGAACTCGGTCTCGTTCATCGACACGCAGACCAACGCCGTCAAGCACGTCACCTACGTGGGCCGCTCGCCGCACGAGGCGTTCTTCACGCCTGACGGCAAGGAAGTATGGGTGACCGTGCGCGGCGAAAACTATGTCGCCGTGCTCGACGGGACGACGTATGAGGAGAAAACGCGCATTACCGTTCCGGCAGGCCCCGGCATGCAGATTTTCTCGCCAGACGGGAAGTATGGCTATGTGTGCTCGTCCTTCAATCCGCAGACCGAGGTGATCTCGGTGGCCGACCACAAGATCGTGGGCACGGTCAAGCAGGCCAGCCCGTTCTGCCCGGATCTTGCCGCCACGCCGGATGGAAAGCAGGTCTGGTTCACGCTCAAGGACGTGGGCAAGGTGCAGGTGTTCGACGCCAAGCCGCCGTTTGCCGTGCTCAAGACCATCGACACGGGCCCGATCACGAATCACGTGAACATCGTGCATAACGCGAAGGGCACGTTTGCCTATGTAACGGTAGGAGGACTGAATGTTGTGAAGGTGTTCCGGACCGACGACTTTTCGCAAGTCGCGACGATTCCGGTCGGCAGCTTGCCGCACGGCCTCTGGCCATCGGGCGACGGCAGCCGCATCTATGTCGGCCTGGAAAACGCCGATGCGATGGCGGCGATCGACACGCTCACGAACACCGTGGTTGCCACGGTGCCGATCGGCCAGGCTCCGCAGGCTGTGACCTACGTGCCGGACGCGGTGCCACAAGGCGATGGCACGCAGAACCTGCAGCCGCTGGGACTCGCGGGGCAGACCGCCCACGTTGCGCTGGTGCCGGCGGGTTCTGCGGCTTCGGGCAGCGCAACGGACGCCGCGCACTCGCCTACCACGGTTGCTTTGTTCGACCAGGGGCTCGTGCAGGTTCTGCAGGCCGCCGTGACCGGCTTGCAGCCGAAACAGCACTATGCACTGGGACTTGCCGATCATCCCGATGGCACCGGCGACGTGCAGGTGCTTGCGAACTTCATGACCAACCCTGCGGGTTCCGCAATCGTCAACGCGCTCGGGCAGATTCGCCAACTGGTCACGCCGGAAACGAGCACGTCCGGCGACAAGCGCCGCTATCTGGTGGTGGTCCCGCTCGTGGAGGGCAAGCCGGGCGCGCCGGTTCAGGTGCAGACGCTATGAGCGGGCGAAGCGCGCGGGCCGGCGCCCCGCGCGCTTCGCCGCGGACTGCACGGGCGCGCCGCTCATGCCGTTCATGAGCTCGAGAATCTGGGCGCGCAGCCACAGACTGGCCTGGTCCTGCTCGCTGCTGCGATGCCAGTACAGATGCCATTGCAGATCGGGAAGCTCGAACGGCAGTTCGAAAATGCGCGCGTCGTGGCGTTGCAGAAGCTCGACCGGCGCGGTTAGCGCAAGGTCGGTGCGCAGCGCCACGAGCGGCGCCACCATGTAGTGCTGCACGCGCATTTGTATGCGCCGCTGCCGGCCGAGTTTCTTCAATTCCGCATCGACGAAGCCGCTCCCCTGGCGGCGGCTCGACACCTGAATATGGCCAAGCGCGAGGTAATCGTCCATGGTCAGCGTCTCGCCCGCAAACGGGTGATCGTGGCGCAGCATGCACGCATAGTGGTCGTTGCCGAGCGGTGCCTGATGCAGTTGCGGGTCGTCGACGAGCGGCACGTCGATCGCAAAGTCGATCTTGCCGGTGGCCAGCGCCGTGGACATTTCGCTGCGCGGCGTGAAATAGCATTCGATGCTCATGCCGGGCGCCTGTTGCTGGAGCACCTCGCCCAGTGCGGGCAGCAGCATGGCCTCGCTCAAGTCGGGCATGCTCAGGCGGAAGGTTCGCTCCGAAGTGGCGGGCACGAACACATCGCCTTCGGTCGCGCTCGCTTCGAGCAGTTGCAGCGCCTCGCGCACCCGGCCAATGATGTTCTCGGTGAGCGGCGTGGGCACCATGCCCGTCGACGTGCTCACAAAAAGCGGATCGTCGAACGCCTTGCGCATGCGGGCCAGTGCATTGCTGACCGCGGGTTGCGTGATGAAGAGCGCCTCGGCTGCGCGAGTCAGATTGCGCTTTTCGTAGATCGATTCGAATACGACGAATAGATTCAGATCCAGTTTGGGGGAACGCATCTCACAGTCTCCGTTTGCCGTCATCATAAACGAGAGGTGCGGTGACGATGCGTTCGTTCCGCTTCGGTCTTCTTTCGCCGTGCTGCGCGAGTGATCAATCGCGCAGCGGGGCGTTCAGGTAGGCCGCCATCGCGCCGAGCCGTTCCTTGCCGCTCGCAAGCTCCATTTTCGCAATGGCCTGGAGGTGGACTTCGTCGGGGCCATCGGCGTAGCGCAGCGCGCGCCCCCAGGTCCAGTGATCGGCCAGCGGCGTGTCGGGGCTCACACCCATGGCGCCGAATACCTGCATCGCACGGTCGCAAACCGCGGTATGAACCTGCGGCACCAGCGCCTTGATCATCGAGATCTCCTTGCGCGCCGCCTTGGCGCCCACCTCGTCGATCAGCCACGCGGCCTTGAGCACGAGCAGCCGGGCCTGATCGATTTCGATGCGCGACTTCGCGATCCTTTCGCCCACCGTGCCGTGCTGATGCAGATACTTGCCGAAGGTCTTGCGCTCCTGCGCGCGCTCGATCATCAGTTCGAGCGCGAGTTCCGCCGCGCCGATCGAGCGCATGCAGTGGTGAATGCGTCCTGGTCCCAGGCGCGCCTGCGCGAGCGCGAAGCCGCTGCCTTCCTCGCCGAGCAGGTTCGATGCCGGCACGCGCACATTGGTGAACGTGATTTCGCAGTGACCTTCCGGCGAGACGTGGTTCATGACCGTGATATTGCGCACGATCTTCACGCCGGGCGTGCCCGCCGGCACGAGAATCATGCTTTGCTGGCGGTGGGTTTCGGCATCGGGATCGGTCTTGCCCATCACGATGAAGATCTTGCAGTTCGGGTGCGCCGCGTTCGTGATGAACCATTTGCGGCCGTTGATCACATAGTCGTCGCCGTCACGGCGGATCGAGGTCGTGATGTTGGTCGCATCGGACGAGGGGACGTCGGGCTCCGTCATGGCGAACGCCGAGCGAATCTTGCCTTCGAGCAGCGGCACGAGCCACTGCTCGCGCTGCGCCGGCGTCGCGAACATGTGCAGCAACTCCATGTTGCCGGTATCGGGCGCATTGCAGTTGAAGACTTCGGGCGCCCACGAAACGCGTCCCATGATTTCTGCAAGCGGCGCATATTCGAGGTTGGTCAGGCGCGTGCCGGGTTCGTCGTCGTGCAAATGCGGGAGAAACAGATTCCACAGGCCTTCGGCTTTGGCGAGGGCCTTGAGATCTTCCATGAACGAGACCGGGTAGCGGCCCGCGTGCACTTCCTCGTGCCATTGGCGCTGGCGCGGCACGATGTGCTCGTCCATGAAGTGGCGCACGCGGCGGATCAGGTCATCGACCTTGGGGCTATAAGCGAAATTCATGATGGGTTCACTCCGTAAGCTAGATCGTCAGTCCGCCATCGACGACGATGCACTCGCCGTTCGTATAGCTCGCCGCGTCGGACACCAGATAGAGCACGGTGCCGGCCATTTCCTGCGGCTCGGCGTGGCGGCGCAGCGGGATCGCACTGATCCAGCTGTCGTGGATGTCCCTGTTCTCGAACAGCGCCCCGGCAAACTTCGTTTTCGTGAGACCGGGCAGCAGCGCATTCACGCGAATGCCGAGCGGGCCGCACTCCTTGGCGAACGCGCGGGTCATGTTGACAACCGCCGCTTTCGTGATCGAATAAATGCCCTGCTGATCGCCGGGCTGCAGCGCATTGACCGAAGCGGTGTTCACGATGGCGCCGCGGCCCTGCGCCTTCATCATCTTGCCTGCTTCGATCGACATGAAGAAATAGCCGCGCACGTTCACTTCGACGGTCTTGTTGTACGCAGCCAGATCGGTATCGAGAATATGGCCGAAATACGGATTGGCCGCCGCGTTGTTGACGAGAATGTCGAGCCGCCCGTGCTTCTCGCGGATATGGGCGAACGTGGCGGTGATGTCTTCCATGCGGCCGACGTGGCAGGCGAGCGCTTCGGCGCTGTGGCCGTTCTCGCGAATGCTGGCGGCAACGGCTTCGCAGTCTTCGAGCTTGCGGCTCGACACGATCACATGGGCGCCTTGCTCGGCCAGCAGCCTCGCAATGGCTTCGCCGATGCCGCGGCTCGCGCCGGTCACGAGGGCGATCCGCCCCGAGAGGTCAAACGGGTTCGTGGTCAATCTCGTCTCCTTAATTCGGTGTGAGTGTCTCGACGCGGTGAGGCGTCACGCAATCAGTTCCGCTGCGAGACTCGCGAGCGGTTCGACCATGCTGCCCACTTCGTGTGCGTTCGCATTCGAAGCATTGCCTTGCAGCGCGCGCGCTTTCACGCCCTGCGCAATCGATGCGAGGCGAAAGAAGCTGAACGCCAGATAGAAGTTCCAGTTGGCGATGCCGGGCAGGCCGCGTAGTTTGCAGTACTGCGCAATCATTTCTTCTTCTTCGGGAATCCCCAGCGCGGCACGGTCCTGGCCGCGCAGCCCCGTGATATGCCCCTTCGACGGCAGACGCAGGCACATGCAGAAGTACGCGAGATCCGCAAGCGGGTTGCCGAGCGTCGAAAGCTCCCAGTCGAGTATGGCGCGCACGCGCGGGGCAGCGTGGTCGAAGATCAGGTTGTCGATGCGGAAGTCGCCGTGCACGAGCGCGGGGCGCTGCGTGTCGGCCGGGCAATGCGCGGGCAGCCATTCGATTAGCGCCTCCATGGGCACGATGCGCTCCGTTTCGGCGGCGCGGTATTGCTTGGTCCAGAGCTCGATCTGGCGCTGGAAATAATTGCCCGGCCGGCCGTAGTCGCTCAAGCCCACGCGTTCGGGATCGACATCGTGCAGCGCCGCGAGCGTCGTGATGATGGCCGCGTAATAGTCGCGCCGTGCATCGCGGTCGATTTCGGGCAGCGCGGGGTTCCAGAAGATCCGCCCATCCTCGTAGCTCATCAGATAGAACAGGCTGCCGAGGATGTCGCGGTCTTCGCAGAGGTGCCAGACGCGTGCCACCGGAACCGGCGTTTCGGCCAGCGCGCTCAGCACACGAAATTCGCGGTCGACGGCGTGCGCGGATTTGAGCAGTTGCCCCGGAGGCTGGCGGCGCAGCACATAGCGGCCGCTTGGCGCTTCGATCAGCCAGGTGGGGTTGGACTGGCCGCCCGGGAACTTAGTGGCCCGCACGGGGCCGCGAAAGCCCGAGAGATGCTGTTCGAGGTAGGGCGTGAGCCGGTCGAGGTCGAGCGACGGGCTGGAGAGTTCAGTGGTCATATCGTTCGATGCTTGACGGGTTCGGGGCTGATCTTGCGAATGGTCTAGCCATAGGTTCGAAACGCGTGACGCTGCGGATCGTCGAGATGGGCGAGGCCGTTGAAGCTCGACAGTTGCAGCGCCTCGCGGTTGAAATAGCAATGCGTCACGCTGCTATTGAGGATTTGCATGTTCAGCGCGATGGCCGTTGCAGCGGGAGCTTGCAGGATCTGCTGAACGAATGCGCCGATGACGCCGCCCGAACTGACCACCAGGACGCGCTGCGCGACGCTTTGCTGAATGGCGGCGCGGGCGTGGGCAACGCGCTGTTGAAATGCGCTCCACGTTTCGGGCGCGCGCTCGTCGAGCGCGCCTTCGGTCCATAGGTGCAGAACCTGCCGCAAGGCTTTGAAGAATTCGCGCGAATCATGCTTCGCGGTATCGGCAAGGTGGCGATGCTCGTCGGGCAGCGCGGCAAATAGCGCGTAAAAATCGTATTCGTCGAGCGCGGCATGGACTTCGCAACGGGCGGGAAGGCCGGGCATGGCGCGGCGGATCGCGTCGAGCGTTTGCGCGTGGCGGCGCAGCGTACCGGTCATGATGCGGTCGAACTGGATGCCGTCGCGAGCGAAATGTTCGCCGAGCCAGAGGCTTTGTTGCTCGCCTCGGGCGGAGAGGCGGTCGTAGTCGTCCGCGCCTAGAGACGCTTGCCCGTGCCTGATCAGAAAGAGTTCAGCCATCGCTTCGCTAGCTATTGGAGGAGTAGGGCTAGCTTAGTGGGTGGCGGTGGTATTGATGAAGTTTATTTGGTGAATGAGTGAGCATTCATGTTGGTAATGATTCTCGGGCAAGTTCAACGTGGCCTGCGTAACCTGTAAGACATATCGGGGCGATTGATTCCGGAGGGACGCGTGGAGAGGAAGGCACTGAAGCCGAGCCGGCCATGGCTGCCGAGTTCAATCGGTTTCACGCCTTCGCGATGGAGTACGAGACAGACCTCATACTCGAGCGTCATGCCGACCAATAGATACAGCATGCGGGCAAGCGCGAGCGAGCGCTCCGAACCAGGGAGGAATTTGTCGTACTGCGCGGCCGTTAGCGGCTCGATGACCAGACGCACGCGCAGGTTGCGCAGCCAGATCCGCTCTCCGGCTAACGCGGTCGCGCCAAGGACGATATTGATTTGCCCGAGTTGCGATTGCCGAACGGGCGGTAAATCGTACATATGGCCGACAAATTGCTCGATGCGGACGCGCACATCGAAGTAATCGGACAGCGTGCGCTGCAGGTAATACGCCGAGACGGCGCGATGGCGTGCCACTGTGCCGTGTCCTGCGACCGCATCGCCGATGAGCGCGCCGGGTTGGCTGTGCAGCATCTGCTGCGTGCTGGCGTCGGCGATGCCGGCCAGCGATTGCAGAATCGGCAAATAGCGCTCGTTTCGGTCGAGTTCGTAGTGGTGGGGCAGCCGGTACTTCTTCCATGCGGCGTAAAAGTGGGCTGTCGCGCGGTTTGAGAAGATGTCGAGAAACGCACGGCCGGAACGGTCGCGGTTAGCATGCTCTTCGTTCGTGATTTGTTCGGTATAGCGTAGGGGCAGTGCGCCCTGGCTGCCGAGCAGGCCAAAGAAGGCTGGGGTGAGGTCGACGCGGAATACCTCGGAGGCCGTATGTTGCGACGTGTCGGTCAGACGTTCGCCAGCGACGTTATACGACACGATTTGCTTGATCTCGCTGGGTGGAAATGTGGTCGATAGCGTCGTGCGAAACGTGATTCGGTAGGCGAGTGCGTCGCGTGGCCGTGCTCCGCCGTGCTCGACGAACCAGCGTTCGAGCAGGCGCACCGCGTTGAAGAACTCGAAGCGCCAGGGCTCGGTTAGTAGGTGGTCGAGAGGAGAGGGGGCTTGGGGCTGGGGTGGCATGGGGTGTATTGGTTCAGGCGGGTGAGCTTTGGGCGATGGTGTCAGCCTTTGAATGGTTCGAGGTGCAGCAGCAGTGGCCGACGGACTGCGGTTGTGTCTGGCTACACCGATGAAATCAGACGGGCGCCGCATTCGGTGGGGTCATCGTGGTATGCAACCCGCTTGCCGTGGTGACTACGTTGACCGATCTCAGGCAGGATTCTGAATTTCCCGTTACATTTAGGACACCACGTCAAATCGTCCTGCAAGGCAACTGGGACCCCCATCGCCATTATCTCGTCGCACGCGGTGATGACTTCACCGCCATGCGTGGTTTTGTCGTGAAGGCGAATAACGCCTCGACCGTGTTCGTCTTTCATTTGCGGTTCTCCGTGTTACGCGCTGGAGGCTATTGCCTCTTCCTGCTGGAGGGATTCGAGCATTGCGAGCCGCAGGCTTTCGCCCGCGTAACGCGTGCGGTATTGCAGATAGCCACCGCTTTCCCATGGCGCGTTGCGCAGAGGCGCGGCGGCTTTCGATGTGAATGGCTTGAAGCCGGCGTATGAGTCGTGGCAGTACGTGCTGAACAATTTCAGCTCATCCTCGCCGGGCCTGCGCTGCATGATCCGGTCAAGGATCTCGCGCCGCTCCTTCGGCGGGATCGGCATGTCCTGGGAGAGTGGTGTGCGTGCGGGTTTGGAACCGTTCTTGCCGAAGAGCCGGCTGCGCAGCGATGGCTTCCGGGAGCAGGCTTCGTTTTGGGCGTTGTCGGCTTGAGTAGTTGCGCTGCCGTTTTCGCCGATGTTCTTCAGGAATATTTTGTGTGCGCCGAGCAGATCATTCTGGTCGGCGCAGCCGGCGCTTTGCACGAACGGCAGCGTGTCGTAGGCATGGCGGTACTCGTAGCGCCACGCGAGAATATCGATCAGGCAGTCGGTGATAGCGCGCATTCCGGTGCCGTTGGCCTGAATGAAGGCGTCGTAGTCGGATTGAAGCTGCTCACCGATCACGAATGCGTCCCAGCCGTCACGGATGGTCGCGTTTCGAATATCGATTGGTACTTTGGCCGCTTTGGCCGCCAGATACATCATGTTCAGTGGTATGCGGGCCAGCTTGTTCTCATGAACCTGTCCGCATTTTTGTGGGCGAGGCGGTTAAAGGAATCGTTACCCGCGCGCCTGCGTGAATCGATCACCAAACAGGATAGCAAACTGGTTCATGGCCGACTTCCAATCGAAGGCAGCGCGAACAGATTTTGCCAGGACATTGCGTAGCGCCAGCCAGAGCAGCTTGATGGCAGCCTCGTCGTTCGGGAAGTGGCCGCGGGTCTTGATGATCTTGCGTAGCTGCATGTTCAGACTCTCAATGGCGTTCGTTGTGTACACAACGCGCCGGATCTCCGGCGGAAACGCGAAGAACGGCGTGACGTGCTCCCACGCGCGCTGCCACGACTGCACGATCATCGGGTATCTGAGGCCCCAGGGACCATCAGCAAACGCCTGCAGCGCCTGCTGCGCGGCCTGCTCGCTGGCGGCGGAGTAGACCGGTCGCAGCGCCGCCGCAAGGGCCTTGCGGTCCTTGTAGCTGGCATAATCCAGGCTGTTGCGGATCAGGTGCACGATGCAGGTCTGCACGGCCGTGCGGGGGTAAGCGGTGCCGATTGCGTCGGCCAGTCCCTTCAGGCCGTCAACCACCGCAATCAGGATGTCCTGGCAGCCACGGGCCTTCAGTTCGTTGAACACCTTGAGCCAGAACTTCGCGCCTTCGGTCTGCTCGATCCACAGGCCCAGTACATCGCGCTGGCCATCGGCCTGAATGCCCAGTGCCAGATAGACCGCCTTGTTGCTGACCACGCCGTCGTCGCGGATCTTGACGCGCAGGGCGTCGAAGAACACCACCGGGTACATCGCATCGAGCGGACGGTTCTGCCAGGCCAGCGTTTCGGCCATCACCTCGTCGGTGACCGAGCTGATGAAATCAGGCGACACCTCGGTGCCGTAGCTTTCGGCCAGAAAGGCCTGAATCTCGCGCACGCTCATACCGCGCGCGTACATCGCGATGATGCGCTCGTCGAATCCGGTGAAGCGGCGTTCGTGTTTGGGGATCAGGATGGGTTCGAAGCTGCCGTCACGGTCGCGAGGCACCTCGACGCGCACGGGGCCGCGATCGGTGATGACTGTCTTGCCACTGGCGCCGTTGCGCTCGTTGGCTTGCCCGGCCGGTTTGGACTGGCCCGGTGGGTAGCCCAGATGCAGGTTCATCTCTGCACCCATTGCCCGCTCGATAACTGCCTTGTTGAACGCCAGCATCAGGTCCTGCACCTCGGCCGGCGTCATCGGCCCCTTGACCAGCTCGTCCAGCAGCGCCTTGGGCAGTTCAGGCAGCGGCCCTCGGGCCGCTGCCTGAGACGCCACCGTACGTTTCTTTTTCATTGGCATATCCATGACTTTTACCTCTCATGATATGCCTCACCCACAAAATGCCGGATAGGTCCGTTCTCATCGTCTCCGCCGTTCTTGCCCTGTTCTCCAGGCAGGTACCCACCACCGAGATCGGAGTGCATCCCCGGAAAGCGGAACTGGCGGCAGCGCGGCGGCATCACATCGCCAGGCGTGTGCACGTCCTCCAAGGGAAACGATTCGCGCTGCTGCTCATGCATCGCGACATAGTGCTAGCAGTGACGTACACGTGGAGAAATACGCAGATTCCTTGTTTCGCCCCAAGCCTCATGGCCGTTGGTCCAGCGGCTCGCTGCCGGCCCGAGGCCGACGGCGGCCACCGTGTCGAAGATTCCGAGAAAACGGATATGCGTATTGACCTGCGCGAGCGTGTCGCCGTCGCAACATTCATCGAGCCAGTTGCAGAACACGCGCGCCTCAGCCGCGCCACGGCTGAAGCCGAACACATCGATAAAGACCTCGACCAGCTTCGGAGAGGGTATTTCGTCGATTTTTTGCGCGAGTTGTGCGAACTGCTGTTTCAGGAACGTTGTCCGGTGAGAATGGCCATTGAGGGTAAGCAGTCCGCCCTGGTCTTTCATGCCTACCTTGTCCAGCGCCCGTTGATCGGCTGGCGAAAGGGTGTTGGGAGTGCCGCCTTCTACGCCGGTCTGGATCGACAGCCATGCGTTGCTGCATAGCGCCTGGACGGTTTGCCGCTCGATCATGGGCGTGTCATAGTTGTCGAGTGACTGGTGCATGACGTTAAGCACGTGTAGCAGGCCGAATACGATGCGCGCGTCGCCACCCGCGCCAAAGCCCATTCCCAGCATGCTTGGCCCTTTCTCGCCGATCTGGGGAAATGGCGTGCCGACGCCGCGAATATAGACCGGGTAGTAACCTTTCAGTTTGTTTGTCGGATATGCCCGGTACAGGCGCGCGACGTTGCTGTCTTTTTTAGCGCGAGTTGCGTCCCCCCTCCCTTACCTGACTCGTCCCAGTCCTGGTTATTGCCGGTGCCATCGAAGAACACACCGATATGGAGTGCAAATTCGCATTTTTCCGGACGGTATCTCATGGTTTGTGTCGTTGCGGTCACACCTTCTGTGTTGCCCGGGTGCGCGGCGGCCTGCAACAGGCTGATATCGTCGCTCATTGGCTGGGTGCTCCTGCGTCACGATGAGAAGTAGTCGTGGTGCTTTTTTGAGGCGCGCACTCAGGCAAGCCTGGCGACACCTGGCAGCGTCGGGCGAAGCGCGCGGCACGCATGCTTTGATCGGCATTTCTCAAGCATTCCTGGGATTCGTAGCTGGTCTTTATCGATGCGCATTGAGGCAGATAACGGCGCGCATCCGCGCGTTGGTCATCGAGTATTTTTTCATTCTCCTGCTTCATGCAGGTCGCCGGATCGGACACGCTGGCACACCGCTGTTTGATGATCCGGGCATCCAGTAGCCGCTCATCCCAGTCACGGCTTTCAGTTCGTGCCGGATACATATACCAAGGCTCCTTCATCGGAATCGGATCGTGAGGGCCGGGGTAATCGGGTGCGCGCGGCCCATGATCGGCGACCACCACACGCACGGTGCCGTTGGCAAGAAAATGCACCCAGAGGTCGCCGCCGTCTTCCGGGTAGGGTTCGACCGGCACATCCGCTACGTATGTGCTGCCCTTGTCGTGCTGCCAATCCCGCACGTCCCAGACCACATGCACCGTCATCCCTGGACGCCATTTGACCGGCAGGAGAGGCGCAGACACACCTGCATTACCGGTGCCGGCCTGCTGACCCGCCGCGCCGTTGACCCAAAAGTCAGTGACGCTCAGGTTATCGGCGAGGTGGTCGATACCGCCCATGGAGTAGCCAAATTTCTTTTCTTTTCCGGCCGACTGGCAGGCTGCCAGCCCAGCCAGCAACGTAATACCGAGCGCCGCCAGCCATACACGGAATTTCCGGTTTGTCATCGTCTTGTGCCCTTTTCAGTTTGTCTAAACCGCGCGCCATTTCATCAGTTCATACCATTGCCCCGCGGCTCTGGATGACTCGACCTCGAGACCCGGCACCACGGTGATTGGGGCGTGGCGCGCTTCCGACACCCGCAGCGGGGCCAGCACGACGTCATGAACGGTGCGGAAAACGCATTCTGTTTCGCCTATCTTGTCGGACTTCAGCTCTGATCCGCGCGCGATAACGGGCGGCGGCGCCGTTGCGGCAGCCGCCGGGCGCCGGCGAACTGCGCAATCGAGCACGCCGGAAAGGGCCGAAGATAATGCGGGTAAAGTGCTTCGAGCAGCGCATCGGTAAACTCGGGATAGTCGTCCTCGATTTTCTTGCTGATGCGCGCGCCAAGAAACGCGAACGATTCGATCAGGCGCTCGACATGTGGATCCTCTACATGCTCGCCGATGATCCCGAGCCGGCCCGCGGTTTTCGGGTAGCGCCGCGCAAAATCGGCCGAATAGCGCCGCAGGAACGCCAGTTCACGCTCGTAATAAGGCAGCAGTTCATCCATCGATAGCACCAGGGCGCCTGCCGCCGGCACGGCTGACCGAGTATTGGCCCGTCGTGGCCTGAAATTGCGCGTCGAAGCTGACCGGCTCCCGCGCCGGGTGAACCACCAGCATGGCCTTGATGGCGAATTGCAATCCACCGATAGACTGCGGACGCTGCTCCAGCGTTACCTCGGCCCCCACCAGACGGGGCTCGTGCCGCTTGATGGCCACCCTGATGGATTCGCCGATGGCATCGCGAGCTGCGGAGTTCGAGAGACTGAGCCCGGTGAAATCGTTCAGACCGTAGGTGAGAATCGATTTGGTGCATTCGGGAAATCGGGTCATGTACTCCTCTGAAAATATCATGCGCGTATTCAGAATTGATTCGATATTCCGCGCCACCGAATTCTTGAGTTCATCGAGCGATATCTTGCGTACCGTAGATGAATCGGGCGCGTTATAAAAGAGCTTGTCAAACAGGTCTGGTTCGAAGCGCATGGTCTTGTTGCCGGAACACGGCAGAGGAATACCCTGGAACAGCCGGGAGCAGTTAATCGAATTTTATTAATATCGTGCGATATCTGGCGTCATAGTACGAATCATTTATCCAGGCGATCAATATTCTCCGGATAGATAATCCTCAATTACTGCGGCATGCCAAGCAAAGCGAAAATAATTATATCCATGACAAAATAAATAATGGAAATCGTTGAATTGTATTCAACCCTATGCTTGGGTCGATAATGATTGCCGCTGTGGGGCGTTGTCGTCACTATTCCACTAGCCGTCACGGCTAGCGAGTGAGAAGTGGTCTGCGCGATTGCAGACCGGATTGCATGGTCGTATGCTGGGTGTCACGCTCGGTGGCTTCGAAACAGGCGCCGCCGCAACGGCGCCTTCAGGACAGCCCGTCTTCCCCCCTCAATTCACGTCGCGCAACTGCACCTCCGCCGCCTCCAGCACCTGCGTTTCCTCCCGTTCCCGCTCAAGCAGCGGATAAGCAAGCGCGCAGATATGCGACTGAATCCGCACGAGATCGCGCAACACGTCCAGATGCAGCGAACTCGACGCAATGCTGTCCGGCAGGCCATCGCGCAGCCGTTCGAGGTGCCGGTCGCGCGCCGCGCGTTCGAGCCGCCGCAGCGCCTGTTTGTCGGCGATAAGTTGCGCGGCGGTCTGCGTGCGGCCCGAGACCAGCAGCGCCTGGGCGCGGTGGAAGCTGTCGGTCACCGAGCGGTGCATCATGCTCAGTTCCTCCGCGCCCTCGGGTGAAAAGCTCAACTGCATCTTGATCTTTTTCTGCGCGTTCTCCAGCAGGTTTTTGTCGATGATGTCGCCGATATGCTCGAGGTTGATCACGGCTGTCATGATCGCCGAAGCCCAGCGCCGGTCCTCCTCGGTCAACGGTTCGCGCGTGATGTCCGTGACGTAGCGCTTGATCGCATCGTGCAGCATGTCCACGGAGTCGTCGCGGTCCGCCAGTTCGCTGACCGCGCGGCGGTCGTTGGCGAGCAGCACCGGCACGCTCGCGCTCAGCATCGCGTCGACGATTTCGCTCATTCTGATGACTTCGCGCGCCGCGCACGCAAGCGCCTGGGAGGGCGCCTGCAAGGCATCCATGTCGAGGTAGCGCGGCGAATCGGAATCGTCGGCTACGCCGGGCGCGGGCAGCAACCGCTCGAGCAGCCGCGACACCGGATCAAGCACGCCGATGAACAGCACCGCAATGCCCACGTTCACGCCGGTATGGAAGTTGGCGATCGCGTGGCTCGCGTCGCCGGGCATGCGCTCGAGCAGTTGCGCAAGCGGTGTGCACAGGCCGAGCAACAGCAGGCACACGCCGCCGCGCAGCAGCAGGTTGCCGGCGGGCAGCCGGCGGCGGCTGCGGTCGTCGCCTTTGGCGGCTTCGAAATACGGGTTGAGCGCGCTGCCCACGTTCGCGCCCAGCACCATGGCGATGGCGCTGTCCATCGGCACCGAATGGAGGTTCGCAAGCGACATCACGAACAGCACGACAGGAATGCTCGAATGCGCGGCCCATGTGAGCAGGCAGGCGAGCGCGGCGTTGAGCACGGGTTCGCCGGCCAGCGCGCCCAGCACCGTGCGCAGCGCGGGCGCGCTCTCGGCGGGCTGCACCGTGGAGACGAGCAGGGTGAGCGCGAGCAGCATCAGGCCGAGACCGATCAAGGCGCGTCCGATGTCACGGTTGCGCGAGCCCTTGCCCTTTTCGAACATGCCCATGCCCACCAGCAGGCAAGCCGGCGAGATCCAGCTGAGATCGAGCGAGAAGGCCTGCACGATCAGTGTCGAGCCCACGTTCGCGCCGAGCATCACAGCAAGGCCGGTAACGGGCCGCATCAGCCCGCGCGCTGCGAATGACGACGCGATCATGCCGGTCGCCGTGCTGCTCTGCAGCGCGCCGGTGATGGCGAGCCCCGCGAAAAAAGCGTTGAAGCGGTTGCCGAGGCTCTTCCCCATGAAGCGCTTGAGCGATGCGCCGTACGCGCGCATCAGTCCCGATTCGACCATGTGCAGGCCCCACGTCAGCAACGCGACGCCGCCTGCGAGATGAAGGACGATCAGAATCACGGGTTCCTCCCTGTGCTTTTTTTGTGCCTGCAGCAACCTGCGTGCCCGCCGTGATTGCCCTTTGCGTTCCCTGCCAGCTATCTCCCTGGGTATCCTGAGCGTCTTAGCGCACCGCGGCCTTGTTCGAGATGCGCGAAAGCCCGAGCAGCACGAGCAGCGTGGCTGCACCAAGGACCATCGTGAACGTCGATGCATCGAAGATCGCCCCGCGGTCGGAGAGCGCGAAGATGCCCACGGGCAGCGTCACCCATCCCGGCGGATAAATCATCAGCGTAGCGCCTAGCTCGCCCATCGAGAGCGCGAAGCTCAGGCTGAACGATGCGAGCAGGTAGGGCGCAACGAGCGGCAGCGTCACGCGCGTGAGCTGGTAGAACGGTTTCGCGCCGAGGCTTTCGGCCACCTCGCCATATTCGGGCGCGACCCGCGCGAGCCCTGCCGAGACGTTGCCGTATGTGAACGCCGAGATCAGCAGGAAATGCGCGAGGAACACGATCGTGGCCGTGCCGTTGAGCAGCACCGGCGGCTGGCTGAAGGCCACCAGCAGTCCGAGACCGATCGAGACCGAGGGCACCGCGCTCGGCACGAAGAAGATCACGTCGAGCACGCGCTTGGACATGCCCTTCATGCGCTTGAGCGCGAGCGCGGCCCACGTGCCGCTCACGAGTGCCGCGGCGCTCGCCAGCGCGCCGGTGAAGACGCTCACGCGCAGCAGTTCGGCGGAATCGCCGTGCAGCGCCCGCGTGTAGTGCGAAAGCGTGAAGTGGCTCGGCAAAATGCCGTTCCATTGCCCGCTCACGCTCGCGAGTGCGATCATCGCGACGGGCAGCCCGTAGATCGCGCAAAACAGCAGCGCAGCGACGCTCCACGTCGACATTCTTGCCCATCTAGCCCAGAGCAGCACGGCGACCTCCGAAAAGTGACAGGACAGTGCGATAGCAGGCATAGAGCCCAAGCGACAGCGCGATGTTGATGACGGCGATCACGCATGCGGTGGTGTAGTCGAACTCCTGAATCGCCTTGCCGTAGATGAGCAGCGGCAGCGTGATCACGTCCTTCGCGCCGATGAACAGCACGATGCCGAACTCGTTCACGGTGAGCAGCAGGCAGAGGCTGCCGCCCGCAAGCAGCGCGGGCAGCGCCGCCGGCAGGATGATCTGCCGGATGATGCGCAGCGGCTTCGCGCCGAGGCTGCTCGCCACTTCGATCTGCGCGTTGTCGATCTGCGAGAAGCAGGCGAGCAGCGGCCGCATGATGAACGGCGTATAGACCGTGATTTCCGAGAGCACGACGCCCCATTGCGTGTACAGGAAGTCGAAGGGCGGGAGGTTCAAATGAAAGATCGCCATCAGCGACTGGTTCAGCAGACCGGCCGATCCGTACACGAACGTGAATGCGAGCGCGACCAGAAAAGTCGGCAGCGCGATGAAGGTGTCGATCAGGCGCCCCACGAAGCGCGCCCCCGGAAACGGCACGAACGCGATCACGAGCGAGAACACGAAGCCGAGCACGAGACAGCCCGCCGATGCGCACACCGCAATCGCGATCGTGTGATAAAGGCCGCTCAGAAACTGCCGCGAATGCAGCACCGTGGTGAAGTTCTCGAGCGATAGCGTGTGCGTGTCGCCGCCCAGCGCCTGCGCCACGATCAGGCCGAATGGGTAGAAGAAGATGGCCGCGAGCACGACGAGCGGCGGCGCGATCCACAGGTTGCGCGCGAGCGCCCTGGCCGCGCCGGCGCGCGCCGGCGGCGGCGCTATCGCGAGATCGGCGATATCAGACATGGCCTTCGCCCTCCGGTACGAGCGTGACGTCCGCCGCATCGAAGTGCACGGGCAGCACGGCGCCGGGTTCGGGTGGGCTCGACAGCGGCGCTCGCGTGAGGCGCAGCATCTCGTCGCCCACTTCGAGCATCACGCTGTGCAGCTCGCCGAGCCACTGCACGCTGCGCACGACGCCCGTCACGCTGTTGGACTTCTGCGCGCGCGGCTCGAAGTGCAGGTCGTGCGGCCGCACGCATACGTAGCAGGCGCTGCTCGCGGCCAGGTTGTGATGGTTGCGTCCCTCGATCACGAAATCGCCGCAACGCACGCGTGCGAAGCCATCGTCGAGCGGCTCCAGCTGGCGCGCCGGCAGCACGTTCGCGCGGCCGAGGAACTCGGCTGCGAAGCGGTTCGGCGGATGCCGGTACAGCCCCTGGGTGTCGCCATAGGCCACGAGCTTGCCGTCGCGCATGATGCCGATGTGATTCGCGAGCGTGAGCGCCTCGGTCTGGTCGTGCGTCACATACAGCACGGTCAGCGAGGGCAGGCTGCGGTGCAGCTTGGCGAGCTCGTCGAGCATCGAGCGGCGGATCTGCGCGTCGAGCGCCGAGAGCGGCTCGTCGAGCAGCAGCACCTGCGGCCGGATTGCCAGCGCGCGGGCAATCGCGACGCGCTGCTGCTGGCCGCCCGAGAGCTCGCGCGGGTAGCGCTTCGCATACTTGGACATCCCCACGAGCCCGAGGCACTCGGGCACGCGTGCGCGGATCAGGTCAGCTTCGGCGCCGCGTGCGCGCAGCCCGAAGGCGACGTTGTCCTCCACGCGCATGTGCGGAAACAGCGCGTAGTTCTGCACCACCATGCCGATATTGCGCGCATAGGGCGGCAACTGCGTCACGTCCTTGTTGCCGATCACGATGCGTCCCGCGCTCGGCTGCACGAAGCCCGCGACGGCCCGCAGCGCGGTCGTCTTGCCCGAGCCCGAAGGGCCGATGAGCGCGACGATCTCGCCAGGCTTCACGGTGAGCGTGAGCGAATCCAGAATTGTCTGCCCGCCGTATGCCACCGACACATTTTCGAAACCGATGCCGCTCGCGCCTTGCGCGAGAGAAGCCGGCACCGGGGAGGCTTGCTGCTGCCTCCGTTCCATGGTGAGGGAATTGGCCATGAGTCGCTCGATCAGTTGCTGGAAATCGCGTGGTTGTATTTCGCCACGTCGGCTTTCAGGTCGCGCATGACCTGATTCCAGTCGGGCGACCAAACGTCGACGCCCTGCATCATGGCGTTGAGCGTCTTGAAGTTGTCGTCGGTGGGATGCACGTCGGTGCGCACCGGCATGCCG
Source organism: Paraburkholderia sp. A1BS-2L (assembly GCF_051125205.1). Taxonomy (NCBI): domain Bacteria; kingdom Pseudomonadati; phylum Pseudomonadota; class Betaproteobacteria; order Burkholderiales; family Burkholderiaceae; genus Paraburkholderia; species Paraburkholderia sp. A1BS-2L. The sequence goes on along the minus strand of NZ_CP120431.1, from coordinate 766,473 downwards.
TAGGCGGTCTTGCTGACCTCTTGCTGGGCGGCGGCGCTCAGCAGGAAGTCGATCAGCTTCTTGCCGTTATCGGCATGCGGCGCACCGGCCACGAGCCCGACGTAATAGGGCAGCGAGAAAGTCGTGCGCTTGCCATCGGGACCGGCGGGGAAGAACACCTGGATATTCGGGTTCTCGCGCATCTGCGAGAGGTTCATCTGCAGGTCGCCGTTGGCCACGTAGAGCTCGCCCTTGTTCACGAGCGCCGTGAGCTTGCCCGTGGAGGCGGACGGCCCGAGGTTGTTCACCTGGAGCTTGCGCAGATAATCGAAGCCGCTGTCCTTGCTGCCGAACGCGTGAAAGGTTTGCAGCATGAGCGCGGTGCCGTCACCGGCCTGGCCCGGCGTGGAGTACTGCACCTTCTGCTTGTATTGCGGCGCGAGCAGATCGGAATAGGCTTTAGGCGGGGTCTTGAGCACCGCCGAGTTGTAGATGAAGGTCGGATAGTTGTCGACCATCGCGACATACATGCCCTTCGGATCCTTGTCGCGTGCCTCGATCTTGTCCGCGCCGGCCGGCGTGTAGGCCTGCAGCAGACCATCGGCGGCGGCCTTCTGCATGAACGGCGGCAGCGTCACGAGCACGTCGGCCTGAATGTTCGACTTCTCCTTGCCGAGGCGGTCCACCACGCCGCTCGAACCGGCTTCGATGTATTGCACCTTGATGCCGGTGGCTTTCGTGAATGCTTCGAATTGGTTGCCGTACCAGCTCGGCGTGCCGTCATGAAGGCCGTCCGCGCTATAGATGGTCACGACGTTGGATTGCGCGTGGACAGCGCCCGCTGCGAGCGCGAATGCGCAAGTCACCGCGGCGATCAGTTGAGTCTTCATATCCATCCTTCCTTGCGTTGGGTTTGGATGCTGGGAAAATCTCGTGTGTTCTTGCAGTTCTGCCGTGTGACAACAGCGTGGCAATGTTGCCTGTTCGATTTGTTGGGGACCAGCCAGGGTTACTGCGCGGCCGTGCCTGGAGCATCAGCAGAGGCCGCGCAACACGTGCTTCGTGAGTGCCTTATTCCCAGGGCATCGACCACGTTCTCACGTTCGTATAGCTCTTCATGGCCTCGACCATGCCTTCCTTGTAGCCGTTGCCCGAGTCCTTGATGCCGCCGAACGGCGACATCTCCGTGCGATAGCCCGGCACTTCCCAGACGTTCACCGTGCCCACCTCCAGCTCCTTGACGAAGCGCGTCGTATAGTCGAGCCGGTTCGTGCAGATGCCCGAAGAGAGGCCGTATGCCGTCGAGTTCGAGATGCGGATCACCTCTTCGATGTTGTCCGGCACGCGGATGATCGGAATCACCGGGCCGAACGTTTCTTCATGCACGAGCTCGCAGTCGTAGGGCACGTGGTCGACCACGGTGGGCGCGAAGAGGGCGCCGCGACGTGGTGCGCCGTACAGCACGCGTGCGCCGCGCGCTTCAGCGTCGGCCACGCGGCGCTCGAAGAGTTGCGCGGCGGCCTCGTTGATCACGGTGCCCACGTCCACGTTCGGATCCATCGGGTCGCCGCACTTGAGCTTCTTCGCGTGCACGAGCACACGCTCGACGAATTCGTCGGCCACGCTCTCCACCACGAGAATGCGCTTGACCGCCGTGCAGCGCTGGCCCGAGTTCTTGGTCGCGCCCGTGACCGCGAGCTGCGCGGCGCGCTCGAGGTCGGCATCTTCCATCACGATGAGCGGGTCGTTGCCGCCGAGCTCCAGCACCGTGCGGCGATAGCCGGCGTTCTGCGCGATGTACTTGCCCACGCGCACCGAGCCCGTGAAGGTGATCAGGTCGCAGTGCGGGTCCGTGATCATCGAGTCGCCCATGGTGCGCGGATTGCCGGTGACCACGCTCAGCATCTCGGGCGGCAGGCCCGCTTCGTAGAGCACGTCGGCGAGCGCGAGCGCGGTGAGCGGCGTGAGCTCGGTGGGCTTGAGCACGACGCGGTTATTGGTGGCGATGGCTGGTGCGAGTTTGTGGCTCACCATGTTCAGCGGGTGATTGAACGGTGTGATGGCCGAGATCACGCCGAGCAGCGGCAGGCGCGTCGTGAAGATCTTGCGGTTCTTGCCGTTCGGGCTGATGTCGCACGAATAGATTTCGCCATCGTCCTTGATCGTGAGCTGCGCGGCGAACGACCAGACATCGTAGGCGCGGCTCGCTTCATAGAGCGAATCCTTCCAGCAGAGCCCCGATTCGGCGGTGATGAGCCGCGCGAAATCTTCCTTGCGATCGCGCAGCGCCTCGGCCGTGGCTTGCAGGATGCGCTGACGCTCGAAGCGCGTGAGCGTCGGCTTGTAGGCATGGCCTTTGGCAAAGGCCTCTTGCACATGCTCGGGACGACCCGCCGGCACGGTGCCGACGACTTCGTTGCTGTATGGGTTCAGGACTTCGATCACTTCGTCGGTCGCGACCTGCCGGCCGGCGATGCGCATGGACTCCTGCTTGAATGCGGGTTTCGTCATGACGTTCATCGCTACCTCGTTCCGTGTTTCGGTTTCGGTGAGTTTTTCGTTGGCTGTGCTTTGGCCTGCATGCGCCGTTCGCCCAGGCGCGGCGGCATGCAGGGTGGGGCCGTTGCTTGTGGTGCTGGTCGCGCCTGTAGTGGATCAAGCGATGGCGGTTTGCACCACGCAGTTCAGCGCGACGTCGAAGATGTCGAAGTTGCGCAGCGCGCGGCCCTGCGGCCAGTCGATCTTGCGGTTCACGAGCAGCGGCACGTCCTGCTCCGAGAGCCCCCCGTGCGAGCGCAGCGGCTCGGTGAGTCCGGAGAAGTCGTGGCGCGCCGCGCTCGTGCCGAAGACCTTGCTGCGAGTACCGACCACCACGATGTCGCCCACACGGTCGGGCGGCAGCTCGAAGCGCTCGCAGGCGGCCGCGTTGTCGAGCGCGAGCTCCACGCCATCGGTCTTGCGCAGGCGTTCGAGGAGCGCTGCCGCGTCCGCGCCTTCGGGCAGATAGACGGTGGCGAACGAGCCGAGCGCGCCGTGGTGCGCAACGTAAGGGTCGGTGATCGGCAGGATCACACGCGCCTTGCCCTTGCCAATCCACTCGTCGAACAGGTCCTGGAGGTAGAGCACGTCGGGCTCGCCGTTGGCGCGATGCTTGTCGTTCATGCCGTGGTCGGCGGTGATCGCGAGCACGCAGCCGGCCGCGTCGAGCTGGCCCACGTAGTGGTCGAACATCGCGTAGAAGTCGTTGGCCTTCGGCGCGCCGGGCGCGGCCTTGTGCTGCACGTAGTCCGTTGTCGAGAGATACATCAGGTCGGGGCGGAAGGTATCGAGCAGCTTCACGCCCGCCGCGAACACGAATTCCGAGAGGTCGGCCGAGTACACGTCGGGCAGCGGCTTGCCCACGAAGGCCAGCACGTCGCCGATGCCGTTGGCCTCGCGCGTGGCCTGGTCGGCCTTTTCGGCGGAGAACCCGATCGCGCGGCCGCTCGAAAAATCGAGCCCCTTGCCCAGCAGCGTGCGCAGCTTGTCCTTGGCGGTCACGACCGCCACTTTCGCGCCGGCTCTAAAGAAGGTCTCGAAGATGGTGGGCGCGCGCAGGAAGCGCGCGTCGTTCATCATGACTTCTTCGCCACTCGTGCGGTCGTAGAAGTAGTTTCCCGCAATGCCGTGCACCTTCGGCGGGCGGCCCGTGAGGATCGAGAGATTGTTCGGGTTCGTGAAGCTCGGGATCACGCACTGGGCGATGCGGCTCGTGCCGGTGCGCAGCAGCTTCGCGAGGTTCGGGGCGCATCCGGCCTTGACGGCCTCTTCGATATAGGCGGGCTCGGAACCGTCGAGGCAGATCACCACGACGGGCGCGGTGGGGAAGCGGTATTCGCGGCCATTCACGGCCAGTGCGTTGTCGTTCAGCGTGCTCATTGCGTTTTCCTTCAAGCGGTTTTAGCGACCGGACTCGTCACACCTACGCCGGCCGCACCCATCTCGTCGAGCACCTCGCCGATCGCAACAAGCGCAGCGCGCATTTCTTTCTCGCCAATGCGGCCGATACAGCCGATGCGGAACGAGTCCGCTACCGTGAGCTTGCCTGGGTAGATCACGTAGCCGCGCGCCTTGAGGCTTTCGTAGAACTGATTGAACACGAAGCGCGGGTCCTCGGGCATGTGGAACGTGACGATGATGGGGGCCTGCAAGGCATCGGGCAGCAGCGGCTTGAAGCCGAGCGCGCGCATGCCTTCGAGCAGGATCCGGCAGTTGTTGCGGTAGCGTGCGCCGCGTCCGGCCACGCCGCCTTCGGCTTCGAATTCCTCGAGCGCCTGGTGGAATGCCACGATCACATGCGTGGGCGGGGTGAAGCGGTACTGGCTCGTCTTCTCCATGTTGACCCACTGTTCGTGCAGGTCGAGCACGAGCGTGGTGGCGTTGCCCTGCGTCTGCTCGAGCGCCTTGCGCCGGCAGATCACGAAGCCGAGGCCCGGCACGCCTTCGATGCACTTGTTCGACGAGGCGGCGACCGCATCGATATGCATGGTCTGCACGTCGAGCGGCAACGCGCCGAATGCGCTCATCGAATCGACGAGAAAGCGCTTGCCATATTTGTGTGCGAGCGCACCGATCTGCGCGATGGGGTTCAGGATGCCCGAGGTGGTTTCGCAGTGAATCGTGAACACATGCGTGATCGACGGCGTGCCCGCGAGGATGGCCTCGACCTGCGCGAGATCGGGCGGAGTGTCTTCGGGCGTTTCATGAACCACGGTCTTGCGGCCGGCAATATCGAGGATGCGCTTTGCGCGCTTGCCGTAAGCGCCGTTGATCAGCACCAGCACCTCGCCGTTCGAGGGCACGAAGGTGGTGAGCATCGCTTCCACGGCGAACGTGCCGGAGCCCTGCATCGGCACCGTCACCCAGTCGTCGGCGCCGTTGGCGATGCTGGCGAGACGCGCGAGCACCGAGCGGTTGATCTCGATGAAGTTTGCGTCGCGCGAGCCCCAGTCGTGAACCATCGCCGCCTTGACGGTGCGCGAGGTCGTGAGCGGGCCGGGGGTGAGCAGCAGCGGATCGCCAGTTTCAGAAGTGGCGGGCGGGCAAGACGTGGAAGCTGTCATGAGGTGTCTCCGTGAAGTTTGGTTCTGACTTCGGTTCTGACACTGCGTCACTGCATTGTTAAAGCCACTTTAGGCCTCGCAACAAAAACAGTCAATACGCCATAAATTGCCACATACCCAGGAAATATACCGATGTGTCGGGGAGGGCGTGCGGCGCGCCGGCAATCGATGGCAGTGCAGGCAGCGAAGTCGATCGGGGGGAAGCAGAGACGGGCGGCCTGGGCCGCCCGGAGCGGGGATGCGCGAGGGCGCGTCAGCTTTGGCTGGTGGCGACGATCACGTTCCACTGGTTCTGCGCGAATACGCGCGACATATGCGCGGGCGGCGGCGCATCGACGATCAGCCCGGCGATGTGCGGCACAGGCGCGATCCGCACCGGCGTGCCGTGCTCGAACTTGCTGTGGTCCGCGAGCACGTAGACCTCTTTGCCGGCCTTCATCATGAGATGGCGCTGTTCGGCGGCGAGCCGCGAATAGTCGGTGAGTTCGCCTTCGGGCGAGATGCCGCCCACGCCCAGAAACACGAGATCGCAGCGGAAATGCGCGAGCGCAGCCATGGTCTCGACGCCGAACGCTGCCTCGTCGTTGGGCTCGATGTCGCCGCCGAGCATGATGACCTTCACACCCGGCGAGCGGCACAGTAGCAGCGCGATCGGCAGGCTGTTGGTGATCACGGTGAGGTCGCTATGGTTCGCGAGCGAGGCCGCGAGCCCGAGCGTGGTCGACCCCGAATCGATCAGCACGACCATGCCGTCGGTCACGAGGCGCGCCGCCGCCGCGCCGATGGCCGCCTTGCCAACGGCGTTCGCCGCTTCGCGCGTGGCGAGCGACGGCTCGTCTTGCGCGCGCTTCGCGGCGCCGCCGTGCACGAGGCTCAGGCGGCCCTGCTCGGCCAGCGCTTTGAGGTCGCGGCGGATGGTTTCGCGCGAGACCCCGAGCGTGGCCGACATGTCCGCGACGCTCACCGAGCCGCTCGCGTCGAGGCTTTGCAGGATGTAGTCGATGCGGCCCACGGCGAGCCGCCGGCTGAGCAGCGTGGCCGGCGTAACGGATGCAGCGGGCGGAGCGGCGTGGTTATCGGCCATGGTGGGGTTCCCGGATGAAACAGCTGAAGTCACAAAATACCACAAAATACCGTGTGACTCGATCCGGCGTGGTGTGCGGTACCCCGAAGGAGACGGCGCGATACGGTGAATTCCCGATGAGATGGATAGGGAACCCTTGTCGGAGCAGGCGGATGTGGCGTTCGGGCCGGGCAATTCCGTTAATCCCTGGATGTGACTTTGATGTTGTTTTTTGTTGTTTTGTGTTGCATTCTTTGGCCTGTCCGCTGTTGGTATGAATTGCCCGCCACGTCCTCTCTCTTTGCATCGAGGCTCATGCCCATGTCTACCTCTGTCCCCACGCACGCACGCGTCGTCATCGTCGGCGGCGGCATTGTCGGTTGCTCCGTCGCGTATCACCTCACCAAGCTCGGCTGGCGCGACGTCGTCCTGCTCGAGCAGGGCGCGCTCTCGTGCGGCACCACCTGGCACGCCGCAGGTCTCGTCGGCCAGTTGCGCTCGCAGCAGAGCATGACGAAGCTGATCCGCTATTCGACGGCGCTCTACGCCGAGCTGGGGGCCGAGACGGGGCTGGCCACGGGCTGGAAGCAGTGCGGCTCGCTCTCGGTGGCGCGCACCGGGGAGCGGATGACGCAACTCAAGCGCACAGCGGCCTCCGCGCGGGCCTACGGCGTGGTGTGCGACGTGATCGGCCCGCGCGAGGCCGGCGAGCTCTGGCCGGTGATGCGCACCGACGACCTGCTGGGCGCGGTCTGGCTGCCCGGCGACGGCAAGGCGAACCCCACCGACCTCACGCAGTCGCTCGCGCGCGGCGCCCGCCAGCGCGGCGCGCGCATTGTCGAGAACACGCGCATCACCGCGGTTCATACGGAAGCGACGCCCTCGGGCCGCGCGGCCACCGGCGTATCGTGGCGCAACAAGGACGGCGAGGAGGGCACGCTGCACGCGGAGATCGTCGTCAATTGCGCGGGGCAGTGGGCGAAGGCGGTCGGCCGCATGTGCGGCGTGACCGTGCCGCTGCATTCGGCGGAGCACTACTACATCGTGACCGAGCGCATCGCCGGTGTGCATCCCGATCTGCCGGTCATGCGCGATCCGGACGGCTTCATCTATTTCAAGGAAGAGGTGGGTGGCCTGGTGATGGGCGGCTTCGAGCCCAACGCGAAACCGTGGGGCATGAGCGGTATCCCCGAGAATTTCGAGTTCCAGCTACTGCCCGACGACTGGGATCAGTTCGAAATCCTGATGGAAAACGCGCTGCAGCGCGTGCCCGCGCTCGAAACCGCGCAGATCCGGCAGTTCTACAACGGGCCGGAATCGTTCACTCCCGACAACAATTTCATCGTGGGCGAGGCGCCCGAGTTGCGGCGCTTCTTCGTGGGCGCGGGCTTCAACTCGATGGGCATTGCCTCGGCGGGCGGAGCAGGCATGGCGCTGGCCGAGTGGATCGTCGCGGGTGAGCCGACCATGGATCTGTGGCCCGTGGACATTCGCCGCTTCGCGCGCTTCAACGGCAACGACACCTGGCTGCATGACCGCGTGAAGGAAACGCTGGGCCTGCACTATGCGATGCCCTGGCCGAACCGCGAGCTCGACACGGCGCGTCCGTTCCGCCGCTCGCCGATCTACGCGCAACTCGCGGCGGATGGCGCGTGCTTCGGCAGCAAGATGGGTTGGGAGCGCGCGAACTTCTTCGCGCCGAGCCCGCATGAAGCGCGCATCGACTACGCATTCGGTCAGCAAAACTGGCTGCCGTGGAGCGGCGCGGAGCACCGCGCGTGCCGCGAAGGCGTCGCGCTGTTCGACATGAGTTCGTTTGCGAAGCTGCTCGTGAAGGGGCGCGATGCGGAAGCGGTGCTGCAATCGATCGTCGCGAACGATGTGGCGGTACCGGTTGGCTACACCATTTACTCAGGGTTGCTAAATGAGCGCGGCACCTACGAGTCGGACCTCACGCTCACGCGTCTCGCCGACGATCAGTACCTCGTGGTGACCGGCTCGGCCCAGGCAACGCGCGATCTCGATTACCTGGAGAAAGCGATTCCCGCCGATCGCCACTGCGTGCTCGTGGACGTGACGAGCCAGTACGCGGTGCTCGCCGTCATGGGGCCGCATTCTCGCGCGCTGCTGCAAAGCGTGTCGAAGGCCGATTGGGGCGCCGAAGCGTTCCCGTTCGGTCAAAGCCGCGAGGCCGACATCGGTTATGCGACGGTGCGCGCGACTCGCCTCACCTATGTGGGCGAACTGGGCTGGGAGCTGTACGTGCCGGTCGAATTCGCGGTCGGCGTATACGAAACCCTGCATGCAGCGGGCAAGGCCTTCGGGCTCGTCAATGCCGGCTATTACGCGATCGATTCGCTGCGCATCGAAAAAGGCTATCGTGCGTGGGGCCGCGAGCTCTCGCCCGATTGCAATCCGTTCGAGGCTGGTCTCTCGTTCGCGTGCAAGCTCGACAAGGACATTGCGTTCCGGGGCCGCGAAGCGCTCTTGCGGTTGCGCCAGCAGCCCTTGCAGCGCCGCCTGGTCGTGCTCACCGCAGAAGGCGCGAGCGAGCAGATGCTGTGGGGCGGCGAGGCCATTCTGCGCGATGGCGAGGCGGTGGGCTCGGTCACCTCGGCGGCCTTCGGCCACACACTCGGCTGCCCGGTCGCGATGGGCTTCGTCTCGCGCGAGGATGGCGCGGTCGATGCGGCGTGGCTCGCTGACGGGCGCTATGCGATCGACGTGGCCGGGGAACGGGTTCCGGTCAACGTGCATCTGAGCGCCCCCTACGATCCGCGTGCATTGCGCGTGAAAAGCTGAGTCAGCACATGCCGCCGTTGGCGCGGATCGTCTGGCCATTGACCCAGCCGCCCTCGGGACCAGCGAGGAAAGCGATGACCTGCGCGATGTCGTCTGGCTGGCCAAGCCGTTCGAGCGGGTTCATCTTCGCCATGTGATCGATGAGTTCAGCGCTCTTGCCGTCGAGGAAAAGCTCGGTGGCGACAGGGCCGGGCGCGACCGCATTCACACTGATGCCGCGCCCCCGCATTTCCTGAGCCAGGACTTGGGTCAGGCCTTCGACAGCCGCCTTGGTGGCGATGTAGATCCCATAGGACGGCAAGCGAACGCCAATGACGCTGGACGAGAGATTAATGATTCTCCCGCCGTTGCGCAGGCGTTTTGCCGCTTCGCGGCAGACGTTGAAGGTGCCTTTGAGATTGATTGCGACGGTCTGATCGAAAGTCGTGTCGTCACACTCGGCAATTTGTGCGAGCTTCATGATGCCGGCACAGTTGACGACAACATCCACGCCGCCAAAGGCGCGCTCTGCCGCGTCGAACATGGCGATGACGGCCGCCGGATCGGCGACGTCGGCCTGAGCGACGATCGCTTCGCCGCCCGCGGCCTTGACCTTGTCGGCGACTGCCTGCGCCGGGCCGGCGCTGCCCGCATAGTTCACGACGACCTTGAACCCATCCGCTGCGAGACGAAGGGCGAGTGCCGCCCCGATACCGCGCGACGCCCCGGTGATGATGGCGACTTTCTTTTCCAGCGTCTTCATTGCTGCTCCTTATGTCTACTCATGCCGTGCATCCGGCGACAAGAAGCAATGTAGATCGGCTCGATAAATTAAAAAAATGAATTATGATTATTTGAACAATGACCAAATGTATGTCTCATGGCGTTCGACAGCAGACTCCTTGGTGGAATCGGCGTACTTTCGGCAGTCATCGAAGCTGGCAGCTTTGCGCGGGCGGGTGAGGCCATGGGCTTGACGCAGCCTGCGGTGAGCCGCGCCGTGGCCCGACTCGAAGAGCGCGTTGGCATCCGCATTTTCAACCGCACGGCGCGCGCAATTTCGCTAACCGATGAAGGGCGTCGCTTCTACGAAGCCGTGGCGCCGCACCTGGCCGGCATCGAGGAAGCCGCAGTCGACGCCGCGCAATCCAGGGCGCGCGTGAGGGGAAAGCTAAGGGTCAATGTGGATGGAACGTTTGGACATTACGCACTGGCCCCGAGATTGGCGGAGTTCCTCGAGCGTTTCCCCGATCTTTCCGTCGAGATCAGCGTTCGCGACCGAATGGGTGATCTCGTTGCCGACGGGTTCGACGTAGCGGTGCGTTTCGGCATTCCCGAGCCTTCCTCGTATCGCGCGCGACTGCTGCTGGAAACGCGCGTGCTCACCTGCGCATCGAAAGCGTATGTCGCTCGGTACGGTGAGCCCAGGCACCCCAACGATATCGCGACAGGACACCAGTGCGTGTTGATGCGCGATCCCAAGACCAGCCGCGCTTTCGAATGGGAATTCCATCGTGGCAACGAAGTGATTCCGCTCGCCGTCGCCGGCCGACTGATGGTCAATGATACCGGTTCGCTGCTTGGCGCCTGTCTCGGCGGCACGGGCATTGCGCAATTGCTGGAACTCTATGCGAAAGAGCTGATTGCCGACGGGAAAGTCATCCTTCTTTTACCCGAATGGGTGGACGAAACATTCCCGCTATATGCCTACTATCATGGCTCGAATTTCGTTTCAGCGAAGGTCCGTGTTTTTCTCGACTTCGTGCGCGAAATCGCCGCCTGAGGTGCTGCAATTCGATGCGAGCTCATTGTGCCGACTGGCGCCGCGTGACCTATTCTGAAGAGACACCAGACGTTCATTTCTTTTCTGGTTTTCGACAGGAGGTATGCCATGTCGATCTCGCCAACTTTGCAGGAGTGCCTGCGCAACAAGGGCTCCCGTTACGAAATCGTGCGTCACCCTTACAGCCATTCCAGCATGGAAACGGCTGCCGCGGCGCACATTCCCGGTGTCCGCCTCGCAAAAACCGTGCTGCTCGAAGACGAGCACGGTTATGTGGCCGCCGTGCTGCCCTCGACCCACGCCGTGCAATTCTCCGAGCTATGGAGCAAAACCGGACGCCGCCTCGCGCTCGCCACGGAGGTCGAGCTGCGCGAATTGTTCAAGGATTGCGATGCGGGCGCCTTGCCGCCGGTGTGCATGGCCTATGGCATGAAAACCTGGCTTGATTCGAGCCTCGCGGGGCAACCGGATGTCTACTTCGAAGCCGGCGACCACGAAGCGCTGATTCACATGGACGCCGATCAGTTTCTCGCGCTGATGGACGACGCCGAGCGCGCGCATTTTTCACGGCGCATGCGCGGCATGGGTGCGATGAGCAGCATGAGCGCACGGCACTGACCTAACTCCGCGGCGCAAGGCCGGGAGCGCGGCGCCAGATTTCGACGGCTGGCTGCCGCGGTGTGATAATGCCTTCGCCGGGGCTCCGGCGACCTCTTTGAACTTCCGCACCCTCACACCGAGCCGCGCGCGACGCGCGCGGCGCTCACCTTGCCACGCTCATGAACATCGATTCCGCCATCGTCGACGCGTTCGCGCCCACCGGCACGCTGCGCGCTTCCATCAATCTCGGCAATCCCATTCTCGCGGGGCGCGACCCGGCTTCGGGCGAAGCGTCTGGCGTGTCCGTCGATCTTGCGCGGGCGTTCGCGCAGCAACTCGGCGTGCCGCTCGAACTCGTCGTGCTCGACACGGCGGCGCAGTCGGTGGAAGCGGTGAGCGAGGCGCGCACCGACTTCGGTTTCTTCGCCGTCGATCCCAAACGCGGAGAGACCATCGCCTTCACCGCGCCCTATGTGCTGATCGAAGGGTTCTATCTGGTGCGCGACGACTCGCCGGTGCGCGTCAACGCGGACGTGGACCAGCCGCACAACCGCGTTGCGGTCGGCAAGGGCAGTGCATACGATCTTTTTCTCACGCGCGAGTTGAAGGCTGCGCAAATCGTGCGTGCGCCGTCGTCGCCCGCGGTCGTGCAAACGTTCCTCGACCAGAGGCTCGAAGTGGCGGCAGGCGTGAAGCAGCAACTCGAAGCGGATGCACGCAAGGCGCCGGGGCTGCGTTTGCTCGACGAGCGCTTCATGGTGATCCGCCAGGCGATGGGCGTAGCGAAGCAACGCGGGCCGCACGCGGCTGCGGTGCTTGGCGAATTCGTCGAGACGATGAAGGCGTCGGGCTTCGTGGCCGAAGCACTGGCACGCCATGGCATCGAGGGCGCTTCGGTTGCTCCGGCGGCATGAAAGACGGCTTGAACACGATGCCTCGCCGCGCACAACGCGGCAACTGTTAAAGAAAGTCAGCCAATCGTCAGCAATTGCAACCGGAGTAACAGTCCTCAAGAATCGACGATTTCTTGCCCAAGGCTCGCTAAAGTGGCCCTGCCTGCCGCACGGTGCGGTGAGCAAAAGATGAATGGCCGGGACGATTCGGCCAAGATCATCCAAGCTTGATTGATGCCTTTAGTGACTTTAGGGAGAAAACCATGAACACGATTCGCACGATGTTGCTCGGCGCCGCATTGACCGCTTTCGCTACCACGGCTGCTTTTGCGCAAACCAACCAGGCGGGCGCGCAGGGTTCGGCCGGCGTGGGCGCGAATGTCCAGACGCCGGTTCTGGGCGCAGGTGCGCAGGCAGGCGCCGGTGCGAACGCCGCTGGCACGGGCGCGGGTGCCGGCGGTCTCGTCGGCGGCGCGGTGAATGGCGCTGGCAAGGCGGTGGGCAGCGCTGGCGAAGCTGCTGGCAACGTCGCCAACGGCGCGGCGAATACCGCGGGCGCGACGGCTGATACCGCCGAGGAGACCGCGAAGTCGGCGACTCATTCGACGAAGCAGCACGCGAAGCACGTCGCTAAAAAGACGAAGCATCAAGCGAAGGAGGCCACGTCGAGCGCCGAAGACGCCGTAGGCGGCGCGAAGGCGAAGGCTGGCGAAACGCTCGACGGCGCGGCTGCGGCGCAAGGCGGCGCATCGGTTGGCGTGAAGGGCTCGGGCCAGGGCTCGTCGATGTAAATCGCCGCAAGTCTGCCGGCGCGGCGCTCGATTCGCACGAGCCGCCGTGCCGGCATGTGTCGGGCGAGGTGCGGTGCTACGGAAGCGGCTTGATCACGGTGTAACTTTTCAGATGGCCTGGACGAACTAGAAGCGAGCACGCCACGTTTCGGAGGTCCATCGTGTACGCCCGTCTTGTTGCCGGTTTCGCCTTGCTTGTTGCAGTGCCTGTCGCCGCGTCGGCCCGGCCTGTCGTAGTCGAACTGTTCACCTCGCAAGGATGTTCTTCGTGCCCGCCTGCCGATGCCTACCTGTCCGATCTTTCGAGCGGCCGCCAGGACGTGCTTCCTTTGGCGTTTCACGTGACCTGGTGGGACGGCCTCGGCTGGAAAGATCCGTATTCGCTGGAAGCGGCCACGCGACGACAGGCCGCCTACAGTTCGCATTTCGGCAGCAGTTCCTACACGCCGGAAATGGTCGTGGACGGTCGCAAGAGCTTCGTCGGCTGGGACCGTCACGCCGGAGAGAAAGCCATCCTCGCGGCTCAAACGAGTGACGCCGACCCGGTGTCCGTCAAGGGCATGCGCTCGGGCAACACGCTGTCGATTACGCTGGGAGCCGGAAACGGACAAGGCCAGATCCTTCTCATCGGCTACGACCGCGAGCATGTCACAGCGGTTGGACGCGGCGAGAACACCGGCCGCGCGCTCAAGGAGTCGAACATCGTTCGCTCCATCGAGCCCATCGGCGAGTGGAACGGCGCTTCGATGACGCTCAGTCATCGCGTGCCTTCTGGCGATCTGGCGGCGGTGCTGGTTCAGGCGCCGGACGGCAGTATTCTGGGCGCAACCAGAGTCGACTACGGCGCGCATTGAGACGGCTTTGGCGCGCGGCCCGAATAGCGCACGACATCGCGTAAAATCGGCTTCGTTCTCATTCCCGCATCGACACTCATGCCCGCGGAAAAGCCGCTCAAGAAGGAAGAAGGCGTTGCCGTCATTGACCGTGCGTGCGCCATCCTGTTCGCGTTTCGCCCCGACGACGGCGCGCTCACGCTCGCCGAACTCGCGGCGCGCACGGGCCTTTACAAGAGCACGCTGCTGCGCCTGGCGGGCGCGCTGATCCAGCACCGGCTGTTGCTGCGTCTCGACGATGGCCGCTATCAACTCGGGCCGGCCACCTTCACGCTCGGCGCGCTTTATCAGCGCAGTTTGAATCTGGGGGATATCCTCGTGCCGCTGATGCGCGAACTCATGGACGCGAGCGGAGAGAGCGTTTCGTTCTACGTGCGTGAGAATGCGGTGCGCGTGTGCCTTCATCGCGTCGATTCGAAACACGTCGTGCGCCATCACGTGCGCGAAGGCGACGTGCTGCCGCTGGAGACGGGTTCGGGCGGGCGCGCATTGCTCGCGTTCAGCGGCGAGCCGGGCGAGATTTTCGAGCAGACGCGGCGGGACTTCTACTGCATGTCGATTGGCGAGCGCGAGCGCGAAACCGCCGGCGTGTCGATGCCGGTATTCGGCGTGCAAGGCGCATTGCGCGGCGTGCTCACGTTAGCGGGGCCGAGCTCGCGCATCGACCGTGCGTTCATCGAAGCCCATCTCGACGCGCTGTTCGACTGCGCCGCGCGTGCCACCGACGCGCTGGGCGGCGACTCGCGCGCGTTGCGCGCCGCACAGCGCGCCCGCGCCGCGAATATGGGCGCCTGAGCCCGGCGTATGTTTTAGCGGCTGTTTTCAGGCGCCGCCGGTTTCGAGGTGGCGCTCGCCCGGTCCCGCATACGCATAAGGAATCTGCCGTGGCATGGGCCCTTTGTTGCGCTCGCCGCGTGCGCGCTGCTCCCACGCATGCGCGAGAATGCCCACCGCACGCGACAGGCAGAACACGCCGCGCGCGAGTTCGGGCGCGAAGCCCAGCTCCGCGTAGATCACGGCGGTCACGCCGTCGATGTTCATCGGCACCGGCTTGTCCTTGCGCATTTTCAGCAGGGCTTCGATCCCGCGCGCGATTTGCGCGTAGCGTCCGCCAATGTCGCCCGCCAGCACGCGCGCATCCACGAGCTCGAGCAGCCGTCCCGCACGCGGATCGACAGGATGGAAGCGATGCCCGAAGCCCGGCAAGTATTTTCCGTGTGCGGCGACGAACGCATCCACGCCTGCTTCGACCGCTTCTTCGAGCCCATTGCCCGCATCGATGCGCGCGGCAATCGCCTCGTAAAGCTCGACCGCCTGCTGGCCCGCGCCGCCGTGCACGTCGTCGAGTGCGTTGAGCGCCGAAGCCATCGCGCCATTGAGCGGCAGCCCGCAACTCGTCGCCATGCGCGAGATCGCGATCGACGGCGCGTGCGGACCATGATCCACCGAAGCCACCAGCGCCGCTTCGAGCAGCGACGCGTGTGCTTCATCGGGCAACTCGCCGCGCAGCATCAGCCAGATCATCTGCGGGAAGCTCACGCGGCCGATGAGCTCCTGGATCGGGTAGCCGCGCACGGCAATCGAGCCCGGATGAATGTCGATGATCGAGGTGCGCCAGTAGTCGGCGCATAGCGCAGCGGCGTCGGGGTGCTCTGCCCGGAGCGATGCCGGTTGGCCCGTCGCGTCGTTTGTCGTGGACATGTTCAGATGACTCCTTGCGCGAGCAGCGCGTCGATGCGCGCGGCGTCGTAGCCGAGCTGAGCGAGCGTTTCGCGCGTGTGTGCGCCCAGCGTGGGCGCGGGCGCGGTGGGCGCGGCGTCGCCGTCCGAGAGGCGCAGGCCCGCGCGGGTTACGCGTTGCGCAGCCTCGCCTTGGGCTGGAGCGAATTCGCGTACGAAACGCCGCTCGGCCAGATGCGGATGCGCGAGAATCTGCGGCACCGAGAGCACGCGGCCCACCGGCACGCCGCGCGCGAGCAGACGCGTTTCCCAGCTCTCGGCGCTGTCGCCCGCAAGCGCGGCCTCGATCTCGGCTTTCAATTCGGCGCGGTAGTGTTTGCGTGCATGGCGTGCCGCGAAGCGTTCGTCGCGCGCCAGCTCGGGACGCCCGATCGTCTCGCACAGGCTCTCGAACTGGCGCGTCTCGTTCGCGGCAATGTTCAGCAGCCCGTCACCCGTCTTGAACGTGCCCGAGGGCGCGGCGGTGAAGTTCTCGTTGCCCATCGGCGTGGGCTCGACGCCTGCGTTCAGGTAGTTCGACACCACCCAGCCCATCGTCGCGAGCGTGGCTTCGAGCATCGAAACGTCGAGACGCCGGCCGCGCCCGCTCGTGCGCGCATCGACTAGCGCCGCGCAAATGCCGAACGCCGCCGTCAATCCGCCTACCGTGTCCGAGACCGGATAACCGACGCGCAGCGGCGCGCTCGTCGAATCGCCCGTCACGCTCATCACGCCCGCCATGCCCTGGATGATCTGATCGTAAGCCGGGCGGGGCGAAAGCTCGCCGCTATCGCCGAAGCCGGAAATCGCGCAATACACGAGGCGCGCATTTGCTTCGGATAGCCGATCGTATCCGAGCCCCAGACGATCCATCACGCCGGGGCGGAAGTTCTCGACCAGCACGTCGGCGTCTTTCACGAGTGCGAGCAGGATCTCCTTGCCGCGCGGGTCCTTCAGGTTCAGCGTAATCGAACGCTTGCCCGCGTTCACCGCCACGAACGAGGCGCCCATATTGCGCGCGGCGGCATCCTTGTCGGCGCCCAGGCGCCGCGCGAGGTCGCCGCCTTCGGGATGCTCGACCTTGATGACGTCGGCGCCCAGCAGCGCAAGTTGATAGGCGCAGAATGGACCCGCGAGTACGTTGGACAGATCGAGAACGCGCACTCCGGCCAAAGGCAGCATAGTCACAGTGATTCCAGCCTCTTGATCAATGAGAAATATCGTCGAGCGCGCGATTGTTGGTGCGCGGGCCGAACAAACCGATTGCCGCCATAACCACCGCCATCGCGCCCGTGATGAGCGCGAACACGCCGGGAACGCCGAAGTGGCGCAGCGCGAA
Organism: Paraburkholderia sp. A1BS-2L; assembly: GCF_051125205.1. Lineage (NCBI taxonomy): Bacteria > Pseudomonadati > Pseudomonadota > Betaproteobacteria > Burkholderiales > Burkholderiaceae > Paraburkholderia > Paraburkholderia sp. A1BS-2L. Next base: position 749,531 of record NZ_CP120431.1, on the reverse strand, counting down.
CGCAATCATGAAGCCCGAGAACATCGCCGAAAGCCGCGACATCGAGTAGACGAAGCCCACCGCCGTCGCCCGCATGCGGGTAGGAAACAGCTCGACCTGGTAGGCGTGATAGCCGACCGAGAGCAGCGTGCCGCCCAACGTGATGAGGACGCCGAACAGCATCAGCATGGCGGGCGCGGTCTGCATGGCGAACAGCGCGCCGCACACGGCGATGGCGAGCGCCGAGAGCACCACGAGCGACTTGCGCTCGATGCGGTCGGCGAAGGTCATGCCGATAAGCGGGCCGAACGGATTCGAAGCGGCGATCACGAATGCGTAAAGCAGGCTGTGCGTGACCGTAATGCCCTTGGCGACGAGCAGCGTGGGCACCCACGAGGCGAAGCCATAGAAGCCGATCGCCTGGAACAGGTTGAAGAGGAGCATCGTGAGCGTGCGGCGGCGATACGGCGGCTGCCAGATTTCGGCGAAGCGCGCCTTGCTTTGCGGCGCGCTGGCGCTTGCGCGAGCGTAGTCGGGCGCGGGCAGCGGGCGGCCGTATTGTGCCTCGACCTTGGCTTCGAGCTTCGCGAGCACGCGCGCGGCCTCTTCGGTGCGGCCGCGCTGCGCGAGCCAGCGCATGCTCTCCGGCACGCGGCGGCGGATCGCCCAGGCGATGAGCGCACCGCACGCGCCGAGCAGCACCACCCAGCGCCAGCCGTCGATGCCGAGCGGCGCGCGCGGCACGAACCACCACGCGAGCAGCGCCACCGACGGCACCGCCGTGTACTGCACGAAATGGACGAAGGCGAACGCGCGGCCGCGCATGTGCATCGGCACGAGCTCGCTCACATACGTATCGATGGTGACCAGCTCGACGCCCACGCCGATGCCGGCGATCAGACGCCAAACGTTGATGGCCGGCGCGGTGGTCTGCAACGCCATGATGAAGGTCGCGGCCGAGTACCAGAGCAGCGACGCCGTGAACATCGTCCGGCGGCCATAGCGGTCGGCGAGCCGGGTGAAGCAGAACGTGCCGATGAACAAGCCCGCGAACGAGGCGGCCACGAAGGCGCCGAGCCCCGAGAAGCCGAAGAACGACGCGGTGGTGGTCGAGTAGAGGCCGCTCTTCACGAGACCGGGGCCCACGTAGGCGGTGAAGAACAGATCGTAGAACTCGAACCAGCCGCCCAGCGAGAGCATCAGCACGAGCGTCCAGATCGCGCGCGTGGCGGGCAGGCGGTCGATGCGCGCGTTGATTTGCGCGGCGCTGGCTGCAAGGGCGTGAACTGGGGGCGATTCGTGGATGACGTCGAGCGGCAGGCTGGACATGATGGGGCGCCTCCTGGGGGCGGAATAAGGGCTTTGCTGTCTCGATGTTCTATCTAGCAGAACGTCGTTCTAAAAAATGTGTGCGCATGATAGCGCAGGCCACTTGGCGAACCGCCCAGGGGTTTCACTGAGGGGGAGTTGGTGTGCGGTTGAGTGGTATTGGCGGAACGGACAGCAATCCGGGGCCGTTGCGCACATTGCAGTCGCTCGATTCAATGTCGAGCTATCGTCGTTTGTCCAACGTACGGAGTGGTTCCATGCGTGTCGAACGGGTTCCAGCGCGGCTCATTCATCTGATCGATCTATATCGTCGCGAGCCGGTGGCGAAATGAGGGAGGGGGCGTCGCGTTCCCGGGCGCGCTGGCTGCCTTCGCTCGTCTGGACCATTCCGCTCGTCGCAGCCTTGCTTGGCGTCGTGCTGATCGTCCGGTCGGCAAACTCGCGCGGTCCCACCGTCACGATCAGCTTTGCTGCCGCCGGAGGCCTCGAGCGCGGCAAGACCCGCATCAAATGCAAGTCCGTCGACATCGGCATTGTCCGCGCGATCAGGCTTTCTCACGACCTCTCCCGCGTGCTGGTTACCGTTGAACTCACCAGGGACGCGGAAAAATTCACCGCGAAGGACAGCCGGTTCTGGGTGGTGGCGCCACGAGTTGGCGCAAGTGGCGTGTCGGGACTCTCCGCACTGCTGAACGGCCCGTATATCGAAGCCGACGCCGGCCGATCGAAACAGCAGGCAAGCGATTTCGTCGGCCTGGAAGCGCCGCCCGCCGTGACTGTCGATGAAAAGGGCCATCGCTACCGGCTGCACGCCGAAACGCTCGGCGCCCTCGACGTCGGCTCGCCCATTTTTTACCGGAGAGATCGGGTTGGTCAGGTGATCGGCTATTCGATCGGCAAGGACGGGGCGAGCGTCAACGTCGACGTGTTTGTGAAGGCCCCCTTCGATCAGTACGTGATGACGAACACGCGATGGTGGCGCGAGAGTGGCGTGAAGGTGAAAATCGCCTCGAACGGCGTCAATATCGATACGCAGTCGCTCGCAAGCATCCTTGCGGGAGGGCTGGCATTCGAAGCGCGGCCCGATAGTCCGCCGCAGCCTCAAGCCCCCGACAACACGGCGTTCACCCTAGCTGCAAACCAGGCCGAAGCAATGCGTGAGCCGGACGGTTTGCCGCTGCGCGTGGTGATGTATTTCGATCAGTCGCTTCGTGGGCTCGCGGTGGGCGCACCGGTGGACTTTCAGGGAATCGTGATCGGCGAGGTAACGAACATCGGCATCGATTACGATCGCCGGGCGCGTACTCTCATCATGCCGGTGAGCATGAATGTGTACCCGCAACGCCTGCGGCGCCTTTCGCGCGGCGAATTTCCTGAAACGCACTCGATCGAGGGTAAAGCCGCGATGAAAGCCATGGTCGCGCGCGGCTTGCGCGGGCAACTGCGCATCGCCAACGTGCTGACGGGGCGGCTCTATGTGGCGCTGAGCCTGTTCCCGGAGGCGAAGCCCGCCAAGGCAGATTTCGATCACGATGTAATCGAATTGCCGACCGTGCCAAGCAAGGTCCTCGCGCTGCAAAACCAGGCCGGCGAGATGGCGGCAAAGCTCGACAAGGTGCCGCTCGATGAAATGGGCACGAACCTGAATACGTCATTGCAAGGCATGAACCGAAAGATGACGTCTTTGAGCAATGATGTCCTGCCGCCATTAAGCGACGCTCTGGACGCCACCCAGCAATCGCTTGCTGGAGCCGGGGTCTTCTTGCAGCAAGGCTCGCCATTCCATGTGGAGGTGCATCAGTCCTTGCAAGGTCTGACGCCCACGTTGCAATATTTCAACGCGATGGCGGATTACCTGGAGCGCCATCCTGAATCACTGCTTCGGGGCAAAAGCGGGCAATAAGCCCTGGGCGTAAATTTTTGCGCACAGGCTTATTGCCTATTCCTTCGCCCTCTGGGCAACCTGCGCAATGCGGTCGCGCACGACACCGATCGCCTGCTTCAGCGCGTAAACGTCCTGAAAATAGCGATAGGGAATCCGTATCCGGCTGGCATTCGCGTCGATGTTTTCGATCTCATCGCGCCATTGCGCAATTTGTGCGCGAGACGGCTCGCGGTTGTTCCACACTTCGTCTTCCAGCGCCTTGATTTCGCGGTACCAGACCACGAGCCGCTTTTTCATCCGCGCTTCCACCATGCGTGGCAATGCCTGAATCAGACCGATCAGGAGCGCCGCGAATGGCACGAGGATCAATAACCGCCGTTCAATCAGGCTCGCGAGCCAGAAGGGCAGATAGCGGTAAAGGAATGGCTGGCCGGATTTGAAATAGCGGATGCTTTCATCGGAGATCGGAAATTCCTCGGTGCGCAGGTTCGGAAACGTGCCAATCGGCGTGAAGTAATCTTCGCCGCCGTGAATGGTGTGAGCCGCGTCGAGCAGCAGATAGGCAAGCGCCGGATGCATCGTGTCTTTCGATACGAGCAGTGCCGTTGCCGCGAGCAGCGTGACGTCGGTGCGTGGCAGGTCCTCGGCGACACTGGTGGAGGCGCGCGGCAAGACAATTTTCGAAAGCGACGGGAATTTCTGAACCAGCGCGTCGGCCTGCGCGAAGTTCATCAACTTCAGGGTCTTGTTATTCAGCAGGGCTTTCTGCATATCGGCATCGGGTCTGCCAATGAAGAACGCCGCATCGATCTGGCCGCTTTGGAGTCCCTGATAAGCGGCAGGCGCATCCATTTGCAGCAGCGTGGAATTTTCGCTCGTGATGCCGCTATAACCGAGCAATACCTTTGCCACGTTGAGCAGACCGCTGCCGGGCACGCCCATGGAAATCCTCTTGCCGCGCAGTTGCGTCAGCCGGTCGACCGTGGTGTCGCTGCGATAGAACACCCAGATCGGTTCGTACGACACGGCAGCAATCGTCTGCAGACCGTCGGTTGCCTGCGGACTGGTCGTGCCCGACTGGATAAAGCCGACTTCATAGGCGCTATTCGGGTCCCGCAGCCGCTCATAGTTCTCCACCGAGCCGGATGAACTGCGGATGTCGAGTTTGATGCCTGCGCGCTTCAGGATGGGCGCATAGCGATCCGCAAAGCCGCGATAGATGCCGTTGTCCGCGCCCGTGGTGATGACGATGGTGTGCTGGAAGGCTGGGGCGATCACGCTCGCCAGTATCGCGCCAAGCGCCGCTAACAAAGCGATTGTCCCAAAGATCAAGAGGCGCCGCTTCGCCCGGGTCATGGGCGGTTTCTGGCTGCGATGCAGCGTGGGATTGGGTCTGGACATCCGTGACTCGCTTCTCCAGTTTTATCGCGTCAAGATTCGTGACAAACCGTGATTCGCTATGGTGGAAACGCTGGCAATACCCGTGATTCGAAACAAGATTATCTGGCGACAGATTATGGCGTATTTTTCGCTCGGCCTGCTCACGCTGCAGCCTGCCCTTTATGGCATTTCAGAGGTCGCAGCTGAATCAGGCCGATATGCCGATTCGCGAGTATCAAAACTGGCAAAACCAGTAACCCAGAAGCGAATCAATACCTTTTAAACGACCGAGCGCAACCACTCAGAAAACGCCGCAATGGTTCGCTCGCGCGGATGGTTTGGTCTGCGTACTACATAAAAGCCATAGCCAGGCAAGCTCAGTGGGAAGGCTTTTACCAGCGTACCGGCGGCGAGTTCGGGCGCCACGAGCATGTCGCTGAAAATGCCGATGCCCTGGCCTGCGATGACCGCCTCAATCGCATGCAGTTCCTCGCGGAAACTCAGGTGCTGCATGTCCTTGAACTCGGGTACGCCGCGCCACCTTCGCGCAGCCACGGCCAGCCATCGCTGCCACGTGGGTGGGTCACGGTCGGCCGGCCCCCACCAGGCGTGGACCAGGACATGCCTCGCGAGATCGGCGGGCCGCTTTAGTTCGCCTTCTAATAGCAGGTGCGGACTGCAGACGGGCCAAAAGGTATCGCTCACGAGTGCATCGACGATCCCGTCCGAGGGCGTTTTCCGGCAGGTCGCATAACGAATGGCGACGTCGCCATCGCCGGCCTGCAGATCGAGCACGGCATCGGTGCCGATCACTTCCAGCGGCACGTGCGGATGCAATTTCCGCCATGCCGGCAGTCGGGGCACCAGCCAGCGGCTGGCGAAGGCGTTGGTGGCCGTTACACGAAGGGGCTGCTGGTCGCCATCCCGTTTCACGGCCGCGATGGCAACTGCGAAAGATTCCAGTCCGTTACGCACGCCAGGGAGCAGCCGAGCGCCGGCTTCGGTCAGCGCAAGAGGCCGTGGCCTCCGGCGAAACAGCGCGCAGCCGCAGTAGCGCTCGAGCAGCCGGATCTGGTGGCTGATCGCGGTGGGCGACACGCACAATTCCAGCGCGGCCTTCTGGAAACTCATATGGCGCGCGGCAGCTTCAAAGGTGCGGAGCTCGACGAGAGGCGGCAGCTTGTGCATATGGGCAGTGTAGATGAAATTATTTCACCTTCAGCTGAATTCTTCGCGTTTGCTCCTGGGGTCGTTTCGATGGAGACTTGAAGCGAACTCGAGGAGAAAACGCCATGCTGCCAATTGGGTCCCTGGCCGAAGCCGCGGCCGAGCTTGCAACCACTTTCCGCGGGCAGCTGCTGTGTCCCACGGACGCTGGCTATGACGATGCGAGGAAGGTTCACAACGGTCTGGTCGACAAGCGGCCAGCATTGATCGCCCGATGCCTTGGCGTGGCCGACGTGGTGGCCGCCCTCGACTTGACCCGCAGACTCGGCCTCGAAGTCGCCGTACGAGGCGGTGGCCACAACGTGGCGGGACGGGCGACGATCGATGGCGGGGTGGTCATCGACCTGTCGCTGATGAAGGGAATCCGCGTGGATCCGCAGCATAGAACGGTCTGGGCGCAAGGCGGCGTCACCTGGGGCGAACTCAACCGCGAGACGCAGTTGCACGGCCTGGCGGTCACCGGAGGCGTGGTCTCCAGCACGGGCATTGCAGGGCTGACTCTCGGAGGTGGAATCGGCTGGCTGATGGGCAAATACGGACTGGCGCTCGATAACCTGCTGGCGGTGGAACTCGTCACAGCCGACGGCAAGGTCCTGCAAGCGAGCAGGGAGCAGGAGCCCGAACTGTTCTGGGCGCTGCGCGGCGGCGGCGGGAACTTTGGAGTCGCCACGGGTTTCGAGTATGCGCTGTACCCGGTAGGCCCGACCATCACCGGCGGGCCAATCGTCCATCCGATCGAGCGCGCTCGCGATCTGCTGGAATTTTTCCGCGATCGCACACGCGCGCTGCCCGACGAGCACACGCTGTTCGCGACGCTGACGCATGCGCCGGACGGCTCAGGCCTGCCGGTGACCGCCATGGTGACTTGCCACTGCGGGCCGCTGGCGGACGCCGAAACGGCCATGCGCCCGCTCAAGCAGTTCGCCGCGCCCCTGCTGGATGCTGTGGGGCCCATGCCCTACACGCAACTCAATGGCATGCTCGACGCCAACTACCCCAAAGGCGCGCTCAACTACTGGAAATCCAACTTCCTTGCTGAACTAAGCGATGCCGTGATCGACACCATGATCGATTGCTTCGCGCGTTGCCCGACGCCTATGGGCCAATTGCTGCTCGAGCATTTTCACGGCGCGGTCACCCGTGTCGATGTGAGCGATACGGCTTTCCCGCATCGCCGCGAAGGCTACAACTTCCTCGTGCTCAGCCAATGGATGCAGCCTGCCGAGACCGGGGCATGTGTGGCCTGGGCGCGTGAGACCTACAAAAAAATGCAGCCATTCTTCGCCTCCGGCCGCTACGTCAACTACCTTGATGACGACGAGGCGGGCGAGCCCATTGCCGCGGCATACGGTCCGAACTACCGGAGGCTTCAGCAGATCAAGGCCCGGTATGATCAGACGAACTTCTTTCGCATGAATCAGAACATCCGGCCGTTGCCTTGATGGCGGCCATTCGCATTCAGGCGGTTCAGCCGGGAGTTGGCGGTCAGCAGTGAAATCCCCAAGCCGTTCGACACGAGCGCGAAGACTGTCGATGGAAACGAAACCTAAAAGGCCACGTTGAGGTGGACGCGTTGCGCACCGATATGGGCATCAAGATCGCTGAAAATGGCGCGGCATGCCTGGTCGAGCAGAATGAAATCATGACCGAGGCGCAATGCAGGTCTCGTGAAATGGCGCAGCGCTTGTCCCTCGCCGGCTAGTGCAACTTGCCCGCCAAAGGGGAGGGCACGGCTTGGCGTGCCAACAGATGGCGCCGATGCGAGCGCGTATTCAGGCGCGCGAGCGCGGAAACCCGCGCGCCTTGCCCGGCGTTGCTCAGTCTGCCCGCACCTTGACATAACGGCCCGGTGCCGGCTCGAACGGCTCGTGCTTGCGATTCCCAAGCCGCGCGCGGGCCTTGACCCGGCCGCCCGCGTGAGTCGCCAGCCAACTGGCCCAATGATTCCACCAGCTCCCAGGCATTTCCTCCGCAGAAGCCAGCCAGCCTTGGGCGTCGCCGCCGAGATCGCCTTCGGCCCAATAACTGCGCTTGTTCTTCGTTGCCGGATTGATGACGCCGGCAATGTGACCGCTAGCCCCGAGGACGAAGTTCACGTCGCCGCCAAGCAGCTGCGTGCTGCGCCATGCCGATTGCCACGGCACGATGTGATCGTCCTGCGTGGCCAGCACATAGGCGGGCGTGTCGATCAGGCCAAGATCCACCGGCATGCCGCACATGCTCAGCTTGCCGGGCTCGCACAAATTGTTCTCGAGATACATATTGCGCACGTACCACGTGTACATCGGTCCCGGCAGGTTGGTGCTGTCGGCGTTCCAGTACAGGAGATCGAAAGCCGACGGCGTTTTGCCTTTCAGATAGTTGTTGACGACATAAGGCCAGATGAGATCGTTGGCGCGCAGCATCTGAAACGTAAAGCCGAGTTCGCGGCCAGGGTAGATGCCGCTGCGCCCAATGGTCAGCTCCCGCTGTGAAACGGTTTGCTCGTTGATGAAAACACCGAGATCGCCGGGATCGGTGAAGTCGAGCATCGTTGTGAGCAGCGTCAGGCTCGCGACCTTGTCTTCGTTGCGCGCACGCGTCACCGCCAGCGCCGACGAGAGGATCGTGCCGCCCACACACCAGCCGACGGTGTTGACCTTGTCTGCGCCCGTAATCGCCAGCGTGACGTCGATCGCCTGCATAACGCCCGATTCCAGATAGTCGTCCCAGCTCGTGCGTGCCAGATCGGCGTCGGGATTACGCCAGGAAATGATGAATACGGTTTGTCCCTGCTCGACCGCAAAGCGCACAAACGAGTTTTCGGGCTGCAGATCGAGAATGTAGAACTTGTTGATGCAGGGCGGCACGATCAGCAATGGCCGCTTCGCGACCTGTGCGGTTAGGGGTGCGTACTGGATCAACTGAAAGAGATCGTTTTCGAATACGACTGCCCCTTCCGATACGGCGACGTTGCGGCCAACTTCGAAAGCGGTCTCATCGGTGATGGAAATGGTCTTGCGAGCGAAGTCGTCTTGCAGGTTGGCGATGCCGCCCCATAGACTTTCGCAGTTGGATTCGAGCGCCGCCCGCAGGGCTTCCGGGTTCGTGACGCCATAGTTTGCCGGGCTGGCAGCATCGATGAACTGGCGCGTGAAGAACCGCAGCTTTTGCTTTTCCTTATCATCAAGGGATACTGCCTCGACGTACTGTTCGAGGAGGCGGGCGTTGAGCAGGTAGTTTTGCTTGAGAAAGCTGTACCAGGCATTGCTCGACCAATCGTCCGCCTGAAACCGGCGGTCGTGCCGCTCAGGGCTGATCGCAGGCAGCGTGTCCATGCCAACGGAGCGGGTTAGCGTGGCGGCCCACAGCGTCAACTGTTGTTGCAAGTATTGCGTGCTCGCGTCAAGTTGCGGACCCGGGAGAGCGTCTGCAACAAATGCGACGCCGGAGAACATCTTCAGGAACTCCAGCATCGCGTTGGACCACGCCTGAACGGCGCCTTCCGCCACATTGGGTTGAGTAATCATTTGCGCGCTCGTTGAGTATTTATCGATTCACCACGCTCAACTTGGCGCTACTGCGCTTCTGAAGTGATGTGGGCATGACGACGGCTTCGCCATCGATGACCACTTTTCCTGCCACCGTACACACGGTATCCAGAACAACGCGGCACTTGCCCGGAATCAGTTCGCGGACTGTCACGGTTGCCCGTACCGTATCGCCGGGCTTGACGGGCGCCTTGAAGCGCAGATTCTGCCCGAGATAGACAGTGCCCGGTCCCGGCAGCCGGCCAGCTATCGCGGCAGAGATGACGCTTGCAGTCAGCATTCCGTGTGCTATGCGGCCCCCGAACTGCGTGCCTTGCGCAAATTCTTCGTCGATATGGACGGCATTGTTGTCGCCCGACGCGCCAGCAAACAGGACAATGTCTGCTTCAGTGATCGTTTTTGCGAAGCTTGCCTCCATACCGGGTTTCAAGTCTTCGAAGTCGTAACCAGAAAGCTCATTCATGGGTTTCTTTAATCTAAAGGATGGGTATTCGTTGTTGCTATGAACAATACGACAATCCCGCATCATATTTTTATGATTGGACGCCAGAGTTTTGGTATTTCGTGACACTCGGTGTTAACACCAGTACGAGCCGGCAATCTGTCATCGTCATTTATATGACAAATCAACTATGTTCAATTGCGATGAAGATGTTGTTCGTATCGCGTCGCCAACGAATGCCGATGGGATCCGATGCAGATCGTGGACCAATCGCCTAATCTCGGCATCAGCCCGGCCTATAATGGCGAGGCAAAAAATCCGGAGTTGGCGATGCCGCGTACATACGATGAGATCATGTTCGACATCCAGAATCTGCAGAAAGAGGCGCAGGGAGCGCTGGAGCGCGAGCGCGCCGAGGCGATCGTGAGAATCCGCGCGGAGATGGCCAGGTTTGGCATCACGCTTGAAGAGGTGAGCGCAAGCGCTGAAGTCGAAAATCCCGTCGTCCGCCGCAAGCCTGCCACCGCGGCCGGGAAGGCGAGTGCAGCGGCCCCGAAGACGGCCGCCTCGACCGAGGCCGCACAGTTGGCATCCGCGAGCGCAAGCGCGGACAAAGGCAAGCTGGCTATCGATATCCTCGATAAAGCGGGCATCGACTTTCGTAGCAAGACACCCGAGCGGAATGCGCGGCGTAGCCCTCGGGTTGCGGCAACGGCCGCGAAACAGCCAGCGAGGAAGGCGGCAACCAGGCCCACGCAGGCAAAAAAAACCCGCCACGTTTGAATCTGGCGGGTTTGCTTCAAGGGGTGTCCTGGATGACGGGGCGATAGGGTAATTGATGGCAGCCAGAGCGGCAGCCGCGCGCGGTGAACTCCATGCGCCCGTTAGCGGCAGGGAATTCGCCGGCTCGCGGCAGCCCTTTCAGGACTCGTCCCATCCGTTGATGGAGAGCGCCTTGTCCAACAGGTAGCGCAAAGCCAGAAGTTCTTCTTCTTCCATGCCCTTATAGAGTTCCTTGTCCCGTCTCTCCATCGCCGGACCGACTTTTTTGAAAATCTTCCGGCCGTCAGCCGACAGCCCGATCACCACGCTTCTCCCGTCAACGTCGTTGCTTGTTTTCGTCAGCATTTCCTGGGCGATCAGGCTTTCCACGGTACGGCTTGCCTGGCCCTTGTCGAGATTGCCACGGCGGGAAATATCCCTGATGGTTTGCTGACCGAACGTCCCAACGACGCTGAGCACGATCGCCTCGGGGTAGCTCAGGCCAAGCCTGTCGCGCGCGACTTCGCCGCTCTTCTTGTCAGCGATCTTGCTTAAAGCCTTTAGCCGGTACGTCAGGGATTGATCGGGCGCTGCAGTGATTGCCATGACTACTCTCTGTTTGTGGACTTGACATTCAATCTGGCCTTATTTTACATGGACCCCATCGTGGCCGTTACGTTGCATGGCCCAGTGCGGGCGATCGAACCACGAGCTGCAAAAGGTTGATGGATCAATCATGAAGTTGAATCATCGACCATGACGAAGGCCGTTGCCGAGTGGTTGTCCTGCGCGCAACGCGATCGCCACGCGGTCATTTCAGGTGGCTACTGCGCCAGTCGCGCGGCGTCATGCCAAAGCGAGCGCTGAACCAGTTCGTGAATGAGCCCTGCTGCGAATAGCCAAGCAGGAGGGAGACCCGCCCGATCGGATAGCGTGGGTTATTCATGTAGCGCACAGCCAGCTCGGAGCGCACTTCCTCGATGAGTCGCGTGAAGCTCGTATCGGCGAGCCCAAGCTGGCGCTGCATGGTGCGAACGCTCAGATGCAGATGCGCGGCCACCCGTTCAACAGTGGCCTGCTCGAGCGGCAGCAGCAGGTAGATCGCCTTGCGCGCTTCGAGCGCGACGGAGCCGACGCCCGCCACATTGAGCGAATCGACGAGGCTCTCGGCATAGCGCACCAACTCAGGGTCGGCGGCGGGGTTCGGGTAGTCGAGGTCGGCGGCGGCGCATACGAGGCCATTGAAGTCGCTGCCGAACTCCAGCGGGCAGCCGAAGAAGCGGCGGTGAAACGTGAGATCAGCCGGCCCACGATGGACGAAATGAACGGAACGGGGTTTCCAGCGATCACCGAGCAGGGCGCTGGCGTGGCGCGCAAGCGCGCCAACAGCGAGTTCGATCGCCTGATTCGTCGGAATGCCCGGATCGACGACCAGTTCCTCGCGGATGGTCACCGTGTCACCCGCATCCTCGACATAGATCGCGAGGGCTTCGTTCAACAGATGGCGGTATTCGGCCGCGGCGAGCAGCACTTCGCGCAACGTGCGCTTGTGCGCGAGCAGCACGTTGATGAGGCCCGTGCCGAACTTCTGGCGCGTTTCGGCCATTCGCAGGCCAAAAGTCGGGCACGATGCCTTTTCGGCCGTGAGCTCGAGGACCCGGCAAGCGGCGGAGGCGGGAATGCGCCCGTCCGGATTTGCGAGCGCCGCGGCGTCGATTCCGGCTTCCTGAGCAAGCTCGACCGGGTTCAGCCCAGCCCGCCGCGCCACGTCGAGATATCCGCTCATTGCGCCCGCGCGCAGCATCGTTTCCATGATTACGTCTCCCCCACGCATCTGGCTTGCCGCCTGTCTTCATTCGGCAGCGGCCGCGTTTTCGCATGGATTGGTGTTAACGCCTGGTGGCACGAAGCCCTAAAACGATGGCGTCCAATCATAAAAGTGTATCGCGATTCAGGCGTATCTTGCCATCGCCATGGGTCAGTCATGTTCCGGGTGTTTCATGCGACCAGCCGCGGCGCGAAATGCCGGGACACCCATATCGAAGAACACGATGCAATTCTCGGCGGGCTGGTGACGGCCCAGCCAGTATCGATAACCTGCCGCCATTTTTCCGATGTGCAGCATGTCACAACAGCGCCCGACCTCGAGCGCGACGTAAGGAGACCCAAGATGCTTACCACGCATGCCGAGCCCATTGCGGGCGATTTTTCGGTGAAACAAACGAACGTGCGCACATATGCGTGGGTCGTGTTCGCCTTGACCGTCGGGTTGCTGCTTTCCGATTACATGTCACGGCAGGTGTTGAATGCCGTATTCCCGCTGCTCAAGACGACATGGCACCTCTCGGACACCCGGCTCGGCTCGCTGAGCAGTGTGGTCGCGCTGATGGTGGGCGTGCTCACCTTTCCGCTTTCGGTGCTGGCCGACCGCTGGGGCCGCGTGAAGAGCATCGCCCTGATGGCGGCCATGTGGAGCCTCGCGACGCTCGGCTGTGCGCTCTCGACCAACTATGGCGAAATGCTCCTCGCGCGCGCCTTTGTCGGTATTGGCGAAGCCGCCTATGGCAGCGTCGGAATCGCGGTGGTCCTAAGTATTTTCCCGGCGCGGCTGCGCTCCACGATCACCGGCGCCTTTATGGCGGGCGGCGCGTTCGGCTCGGTGCTGGGCATGGCGCTCGGTGGTGCGGTTGCGGCTCATCTCGGCTGGCGCGCCTCGTTTGGCGCGATGGCGGCCATGGGGATCGTGCTGGTCGGTCTCTATCGTATCGTTGTCACCGAAAAGCGGCTTGCGCCGCTGCAGCTGGAAAGCGTGGGCAGGCAAGCGCAGGACATCGGTATGCGCACGAGCTTGCGCGCGTTGATGAAGGGGCTGTTTTCCACGCGTTCGGTCGTATGTGCCTATGTGGGCAGCGGCGTTCATCTGCTGGTTCCGGCCGCCATCTGGAGCTGGATGCCGAGCTTCCTGAACCGCTACTACGGCATGGCCACCGGCAAGGCTGCCGTGACTGCCGCGGCGTTCGTCCTGGTGACGGGCCTCGGCATGGTGGTGTGCGGGAACCTTGCGGACCGCTTCAGCAGGCACGTCGGCGAACGGAAATGGAGCATCGCGATAGCGTACTGCCTGATCTGCTTCGCACTGCTCGCAATTGGCTTGCGCATGCCGGCAGGTCCGGCGCAACTCGCCATGATCGGCGCCGGCATGTTCTTCTGCGCAGGCGCGGCCGGCCCCTCGGGCGCGATGGTGGCGAACCTCACGCCGCCGTCGATCCACGCCTCAGCGTTTGCCACGCTGACGCTGGCTAACAACCTGCTGGGGCTCGCGCCCGCCGCCGTGCTGACCGGCTTCATGGCCGATCGCATCGGGTTGCTCGGTGCGCTGCAGCTCGTGCCATTCGCGCCGCTGGTTGCAGCAGCCGTGTTCCTGATCGGCAGGCGCAATTACGTCGTCGATCTCGATCGCGTGAACAGGTTGCGCGAAGAGGCCGTGCGCTAAATGTGATTGATTTTGCAACTGTATAATTGATTTAACATCGTGTTTTTAAAAGTTGCACGAGAACACTTCTCGTAGTCATGGGTGCCGCCGCGTGCCTTGCAATTCAAGCAAATGCAGATCAGGGAAAGACGCCTGGGGCAGGGACGAGCCAGTTCCGCCACAGGCGAATTGCTTTTTGCGTCCGAGTAAAAGACAAGAGATTCGACATCGCGCAAAACAGAGCGCTTGCATGAATCTACCGGGCGGCGTAATGGCCGGCTGGATTACCGCGTTTCACCCAGCAGCAATAACCACAGGAGTATGTAATGAACACGACTACGAAGACCCTCAGCCTGGCGCTCTGCGCACTGCTCGCCGCAGCGGCCCTGAACGCGTCGGCCCAAACCTCGGCCAGCGCACCTGGCACTGCGGCTGCGACGGCGTCCAGCACAGCGGCGCCCGCTGCACCAGGCAACACCAAGCTGCGCCGTGCGGTGTACGCGGCGATTGCGAGGCACAAGGAGATCCACGGCGGCAGTATTGGTGTCACCGCGAAGAATGGGGCGGTGACGCTGAATGGCTCGGTTACGGATGCCGCACAGGTCGAGCAGGTCGCTGAGATCGCCAGGGGCGTTCCCGGCGTGACCTCGGTGACAAACAAGCTGACGGTCCAGAAGCCCCTGGGCGGTATGTAAGCATGCAAGGCACGCCGCAGGCTGTAGCCTGCCGGCGGGCCATGCAGATTGGTGGCGGAAGTGGATCGGGTCCGACGTTTCGTGGATGCGCGCTACAAGATCGTGGGCGGCGCAGAAACGACAAAGCAGAAAATGACAAAGCCGCCTTTCGGCGGCTTCGGGTTGAGCGGATACGTCTTAGAAGGTATGGCGCATGCCGATGTTGAAGGCCGTGGTGTTTTTGCCCGGGGCTACAGGCGTTCCATAAATAAGTTCCTGGTTCATCTGGCCGCGGTTGGACACGTAGCCAGCCTGCGCATAAATCAGCGTGCGCTTCGATACGTTGTAGTCGGCGCCGATTGCGTAGGCGGTCGACTGGTTCGAGTTGTTCTTGTTGTCCTTCAGGTAGTAGACGCCCGAGGTGAAATTGAGCGCCGGGGAGAAGCGGTAGCCAAGACCGCCAGTCCACATGTCGAAGTCACCGGAGACCACAAATGCCTTCGGTACCCCATTCGGGTTGGCCGGATTGCGCCCGTTGCTGAACGAACCGGAGATCGAGATGCCGTGCCACGTGTATTTCGCGCCAAAATAGACGAAGCGGTTGTTGTTCAGGCCGGTCGGCTGGATGCCGGTCGTGGCAGTCGCAGGGTTACCGAGCGAGGCATACGAGTACGGGTTGGCATCGTGTCCGTTGTAGTAGACGGCATCGGCGTTCAGACCAAAGCCCGAATACTTGAGCACGGCCGACTCGCGCGTGCCGCCTTGAGCCTGCCCCGCCACGCCGCCGGGAGCAAACTCGAGTGCAGCGGACACACCGTAAAACGACGGCGAGTTGTAGACGATCGCATTGTCGTCATACAGTGCGCCAATCTGGCCGTTCGTGTTGCTTCCGGTCCAGCCCGACATCGTGTTCATGGTCAGCCAGGCGGTCAGGACGCTGCCGAAGTACTGCGCATTGCGCACGTCCGTTTCGGCCATTGCATAGGCCATCGGAGCGAACTGACGGCCAAAATCGATCTTGCCGAACGGACCCGACACGCCGACGGACGTGACCTGGGTGAACATCGCGGTTCCAGTGGGCGTGCCGGTCTTCTGCGACTGGCCCGTGGAACTGTTGAACGCGCCCTGAAGCTTGAAGTTGACGGCGTATCCGCCACCAAGGTCTTCCGAGCCCTTCATGCCAAAGATGCTCGAGTAAATGCCACCGTCCTTGAGCTGGACCACATGACCTGCGTTGCCGTTTATTTTGGTGTTCGGCAGGAAGGGCGCCGCTGCGTACGATGCCGACGTGCTCTGGTAAAGCAAACCAGAGTCCACGACTCCGTAAAGCGTCACCGACGATTGCGCGTGTGCTGCGCCTGCAAATGCGAAAATGGCCGCGGCGCACGTGATTCTCAACTTCATGTGGTCTCCTGCGTAACTATGTTCTATCACCCGGGTGACAGCGCTCAAAAAAGATGACGCTGCAACTGATTAAGAAGGATACGTGCGAGCGTACAAATCCTTCCCCCCATCAGTGGGTGGGCGGGTTTTCCGTAATTCCGTGACGTGGTATAAGCCGGAAAGCCTTGCGGGTCGGACTTCCGGGCCCGATCAGCAGGCGCTTTTCAGGTCCATGACACCGGGTGACGTCCTATTCGCGTTGCATCCTGTTGACAAAATCATGGAGTCCCGCTCGATTCGGTATTAGATTGATATGTCATCTATCGAGAGGCTAATCGTTCAACGTTTGAAAATGCCGTACTTCAACGTAGAACTTTGAATCTTGTCATTCATCATAGGGAAAACGCGGGGAGCCTTTAAGACGCTGACGGGTTCATTGGGTCCTTCAGGCGATTTCCTGAATCAAACCCATCAGTTGCGCGCGGCGAACGATCTGCTTGCGCGACGTCGCGTCGAGCTTGACGAAGAGATTCTTGAGATGCCACTTCACCGTTTCCTGGCCGACACCCATGGCAAGCGCAATCTCCTTGTTCGTGAGGTGGCGACTTACCAGTTCGAGCACGGTGCGCTCCTTGGGCGTAAGCGCTGTACTGGGCATGACGCGCGGGCCGTCTCCTGTTTCGGCATCCTGCAACGCGCCAGCGGACGCGGGCATGGTCGAGCGGACGCGCACGGGCGGTGCGTCGCTGTCGGCCGCGCGCTCGCGCAACCAGTCGACGAGCGCAGGATGAAGGGCGAGCGCGGCGAGATTCATTCCATAAGTCGCCGCCAGGTCTTTCGCTTCCCGCAGCAGAGCGGTGCCGTCTTCCCCGCAGCGGTCCCGCGCGAACGCCCGTAAAGCCATGATCTCGGCGCCAACGACTCCGAGCTTCATCGAATCGGTCCACCGCTGCGCAAGTGCCAGTGCCTCGTCTGCGCTTCGCCAGTCCTGAGCAGCGAATGCGACAAACGCTCGCGCGATCTGCTGGTGCATGAGCAGGACGCCGCGCGCGAGCGGTGCATCCTCGGTGGCGTGTGCGGCGACCAGATCGTCCAGCCGGTTGGCAAGCGTGTGACAGCTCGCCGAACGGAAACGGCCGCTGTGCAGCCTGATCTGCTCGGCCAGACTCACCACGCTTAGCCGCGGCATATGGCGGGCGGCGCCGATGGCATTGAGCGTTTCGAGCAAATCGAAGGCCCGGTGCTCCGCGCCGCAAGCCGCTGCGACCCGGGCGGCGGTACGGTAGGCGAAGATCACCGCATCGGGCGTACCGCTGCGCTCGATGACGTCCAGCCGGTTTGCAAGCAACGCCGCCGCTTCGTCGAGGTCGCCCTGGTTGTAGCGCGTTGCAGCGAGCAGGGCCGCGAGCATGCAGGAAAACGGGTGGCGGCGACCGAGATCGTCGTCCGCCTGCACGAGCGACGGGCGCAACGTGCGCTCCGCCAGCAGGACCTGCCCTTCGAGCAGGTAGCTGAAGCCCGTAAAGCACGTGCGCCAGCGAACCACGTAACGGTCGGCCGCACTGGCACCCCCGCGCGGCGCATGTCGTCCGTACTGACGCGCCGCCGCGTATTCACCGGCCATGATGGCGCGCACCGACAGCCGGTTGGCTTGCACCTGTTGCAACCAAGGATCGCCAACGGGCGGAGCGTTGCCCCAGCGTTCGAGCAGGTGCGCCGCCCGGTCCGGCTCATCCGCGAAGTAGGCCGCCGCGCTCAGAATGAGGTCGATCTCAAAGCGCATTGCGTCATCCGGCTCGGTGCTGCGCAAGATCGCCTGCGCCTGCTCCTCGGCCTGTCGCTGCCGGTCGCTGAGCGCAAGCGCCCATGCCATCGCAAGCCGTAGTCGCGGATGTCGCTCCAGCACAGGCTCAGGCAACCATTCGAGCCACTCGAGCACGGCCACGACATGGCCCTGCGTGACGGCCTCATGCAACGACCGCTGGGCGAGCACATATGCGGTTTCCTCCTGCCCGCACGCGAGCGCGTGGCGCGCGGCCGCTTCGGCCATGCCGTTGTCGGCCAGCCACTGCATCGCGCGGCGGTGCAGATCTTCGCGTGCGGACTGTGGCTGCGCGCCCAGACGCGCGCGCAGCGCTTCGCGCGCCATCGCGTGCATGCGGAACCATTGGCCACGCCCCTGCGCGCCGACAACGAAGAGCGGCGTCTCCCGCGCAAGCCGAAGGAGGCGCTTACCTGCGTCGTGTTCCCCCGTGAGTGCCGCGCAAAGATCCTCGTGCTGAATCTCGACAATGGATACGCGCACGAGGAATTCCGTGTCCTCAGTGCTTAGCCTCTCCAGCAGCGCGGTGACGAACTGTTCGCGAATGCCGGCGGTGCTGCTGGCAAAGGCGTCGATGCTCGCTACGGGGTCACCGGAGTCGGCAATGGTGGCAAGGGCGAGTTGCAGGCCTAGCGGCCAGCCTTCCGCGATGTCATGCAATCGTGCGCTCGCTTCAGCATCGACAACTGCGTCGAGCCGCTTGCCTATCAGGGCAATGGTTTCGTCCAGCCGAAAGCGAAGCGCAGCGGCATCCACCGTGACGCACCGTCCAGCCGCCCCCAGGCGTCTGATTACCTTGTCGAAGCCGGCGCGCGCGGCAATCACCACACGCAGGTTGGGCGGCAGGTTTTCGAGCAGATAGACAAGCGCGTCCTGGCTCGCCTGCGGCAGCTTTTCGGCTTCGTCGAGCATCAGCACGGTATCGAACGCAGTGCGGGCCACTTCCGCCAGCCATACCGTGAGCGCCTCCAGTGGCGACTCCGCAATCGCGCCGCCCTCTAGCAGGCGCTTGCCGAACGTCACCTTGCCGGACCCGGCGCGCACGGCAAGCGTGAGACCTCCGAGCAGGCGTTGAGGATCGTCGTGCCCGTCGAGCGAGAGCCACGCAACAGCGCTGCCGTGTCTCAGGTATTCCTGTCGCCACTGGATCAGGAGCGACGTCTTCCCGAAGCCCGGCGGCGCCTGCACAACGGTCACGGCGCGATCGCGAAACTGCTCGCTGTCCGACCTCAGACGGGTACGGGCCAGCATGTCCCTCGGCGCGCGCGGCGGAATGATCTTGAGCGTCGCTTCCGGACTTTGGGCTGATAGTTGCGTTGTCATCGGATTGGGGGCAAGGACCGCGTCGCGAACGTGCCAATGCAAACGGGGGCAGGCGGGGTTGAATTGATTATAGCGTTCTACCGTTACATCTCCCTCAACCTGACAGTGCCCGCGGAAGGCGGGTGGAGCGCAAATTGCTACATTCCTTTGGCATCGATCGCGATGCACGTTTTGTCCGGGTGAACGTTGTCTCTGTCCGTTGAGGGGAATGCGGCACAGGCTCTAAATTGGCGGCATTAACCCCACCGGGCGCTTGCGAGAAACACGGTTAGC
This sequence comes from Paraburkholderia sp. A1BS-2L, assembly GCF_051125205.1. Classification (NCBI taxonomy): domain Bacteria; kingdom Pseudomonadati; phylum Pseudomonadota; class Betaproteobacteria; order Burkholderiales; family Burkholderiaceae; genus Paraburkholderia; species Paraburkholderia sp. A1BS-2L. The sequence goes on along the minus strand of NZ_CP120431.1, from coordinate 730,050 downwards.
TCGCGCCGCCCCAGCCCGAGCATGCCGCCAGCGGAGCGCCATGTTCGGGCGGCTCTAGAGGAGACACCGCCATGGCCCACCAGATAAGCCTACGTTTTGAGGATGGAGTGACCCGCTTCATCGAATGCGAAGATACAGAGCGCATCACCGATGCCGCCATTCGCGCGAAAATCAATATTCCGCTCGATTGCCGTGATGGCGTGTGCGGCACCTGCAAGGCGGTTTGCGAGTCTGGCGAGTACGTTCTGGGCGACTGCGTGGAAGATGCGCTTAGTCCTGAGGAGGCGAGCGCCCGCAAGGTTCTCACCTGCCAGATGAGCCCGCGTTCGGACTGCGTGATTCAGATCGCCACGAACTCCGATGTTTCGGGCACCGGCCCGTCCTCCTTCAGTGGACAGATCATCACCTGCCAACGAGCGTCGGACAGCACGATCGTCTTCTCGGTCGAACTCGATAATCGTGTGGATCTCAGCTTCCTTCCTGGGCAGTACGTCAACATCCGGGTGCCCGGCACCGATCAGACGCGGTCCTACTCGTTCAGTTCGGGGCCGTCCGCGCGGCACGTGTCCTTCCTTGTGCGCAACGTGCGTCAAGGCACGATGTCGACCTGGCTTTGCGAATCCGCCAAAGTAGGGGATCCAATCGAATTTCGTGGCCCAATGGGGAGCTTCTACCTGCGCTCCATCGAGCGCCCGGTGCTGTTCCTGGCGGGTGGCACGGGCCTCGCGCCGTTTCTCTCGATGCTGGACAAGATTGTGGAGGACGGCGGCAGCCCGTATCCAGTCCACATGATCCTCGGCGTGAACAACGATGAGGATCTGGTCGGCCTCGACCGGCTCGAAGCCTATGCGCAGCGCCTGCCGAACTTCACCTATGCCTGCACCGTCTCCAACCCCGACAGTGCCTATCCCAACAAGGGGTATGTAACTCACCACATCGTTGCCTCCCAGCTCAACGATGGCGATGCGGATGTCTATCTCTGCGGCCCGCCGCCGATGGTCGATGCAGTGCGCAATTTTCTCTCGTCCGAAGGGCTGACGCCGCGTAACTTCTATTATGAGAAATTCGCCGGCACTGGCCTGGTGGTGCAGACCGGCGAGGAGCGCATCGCGCCTGTTGATGTCGATGAAGCCTTCGACCTGCGCATGGCTCTCGAACTGGGAGCGGCTCAACTGACGATGGGCCGGCTGTCGAGCGAGCAATTGATCAACTTTCGCCAACTCGCCGAAGCGACGGCGCAGTTCGTGTGCGGGCACCGCTTTACCGACGTGGCGCGCTACATCGAGGCAAACCGCGCCTTCCACATGTTCACGATCGAAGCTTCTGGCAATACCCAGCTGATCGCGCTCTACCGGCAACTGGCTGTGCAGGACTACATCGCCCGCGCGCTGACCGACCAGATCGAGATCGTCGGCGATATCGTCCAGCAGCACCGGGACATTGTTGCCGCGTTCGAACTGGGGGACCTGAATGCGGCGCGAGACGTGATTGCGCTGCATGCTCACCATTCCAGGGCCACGATGAGCCGGGCGCTGGAGCGTATGGCGCTGGGCAAGAGCGCACCCATGGTCGCAGCGCCCACCGCTGCCCCGTTTGCCGTGCCGCAGAGCGCACCGCAGATTTGCCCGTTCACCGCCAGGACTCTTCCGGCCTATTCACACGAACTGGACTGGCCCGAGGGGCTGGAGCCATTCAAGGTGGTCGATGACGGCTCGCAAGGCGACCCTTACGAGCACTACCGCTGGATGCGGGAGCACGCGCCGGTGCTGCGTTGCCAGTCGGCGACTTCGGACGTCTGGTTCCTCTCGCGCTATGACGACGTCTATCAAGCGATTCGTAATCCAAAGCTGTTTTCATCCGAGGTTGTCAGCCCGCCGCCACTGACGTTCCTCACGTTGTTCGATGCGCCCGATCATTCGCGCTTACGCAAGGTCGTCCAGCCGTCTTTCCTGCCGCTGTCGCTCGATCCCTTTGTCGAACAGATCGCGCAAAGGGCAGAGGACCTGCTCGACGCGATGATTGACAAAGGCGGCGGTGATGTCGTCAACGATTTCGCCATCCCGCTCAGCATCTCGACCATCTCCACGATGATCGACGTGCCGAACGAGGATGAGGAGAAGATGAAGTTCTGGTCGGACGAGACCTTTAGCTATTTCGGGCGGCTCGCCCGCAATGCACCGGGGACCGGCACCGACGAGCAAAGCGCGCAGGCTTTCTTCGCATACCTGAAGGAAGCGATGGAGCGGCTTGCACTCACCGACAGCCAGTCGATTGGCGGGCATATCGCGCGCATGTGGAAGGACGGTCTGCTTTCGGAAAAGGAGGCGAAGGAACTGTGTGCCTTCGTCTTCATCGCCGGGCATGACACGACGACCATCCTTGTCGCCAACGCTTTCCGCATGTTCGCCGAACAGCCGCATCTGCTGGGACGGATCCGCGAAAACTCCGCCGACGCCGACCGTTTCGTCGAGGAGGTGGCGCGCTATCGCGGAACAGTCCAGCGTGTGAGCCGCATCACCACCGAAGCAACCACGGTCGCGGGCGTGGATCTGCCCAAGGGGGCGGTGGTGCGATTGCTGCTGTCGGCCGCGAACCGCGACAGCCGCAAGTTTGTCGACGGTGAGACGTTCGACATCGACCGCGATTCCAGCGGCCACCTGGGTTTCGGCAACGGCATGCACAAATGCCTTGGCGCGCCGCTCGCCAAGCTGGAAACACTGATTGCGACGAAGGCGCTGGCCCGCAAGATTGGCGGTATTGCGCTCGATCCAGCAAGGCCGATCCAGTATGTGCGGGGAAACAATCTGACCAACTCAGGGCCCGAGCACCTGTTCGTCAAGCTGGACAGATTGTCGGCCTGAACCGGAGGAGGGGCGCTCGGGTCAGTCCGCTTCCCCCTTTTCAGGCGGCAAGGATCGATCGTGGGCCGCGGAGCGGTATTCGGTTGGCCGCAGTCCCGTCTGCTTGCGGAAGAATCGGCCGAAATAGGCCTCGTCCTGAAAGCCCAGTTCACTGGCGATCTGCTTCACGCTGAGCGTCGAATAGCCGAGCAGCCGCTTGGCCTCGTGGATCGAGCGTGCGTCGATTGCCTCGATTGCCGAGACCCCGAAGGTGGCGCGGCAGATTCGGGAGAGCTGGCCGGTGGTTACACCCATCTCGTCGGCGTAGCTCGCCACTGGCCGCCGCTCGCGGCAATGGCGGTCGAGCAGGGCGCGGAACCGTTCGATGCGCGCCGCCATTGTCCGCTGCTCGGAGCTTGCTGAAAGCCGGGCGCTCTCGCTGAGGCGTCCGATCTTGACGAAGAGGGCGATCGCCAGTGCCGCGCCTGCGGTGAACTGCCAGCGCTCGTGGCTCTCCGCCTCGTGCCCGATCGACTGAAAAAGCGTGTCCAGCGGTGTGCCGCGTTCGACGTCGGGATCGACCGTGAGCACCGTTGGCGTGCGCATGAATTCCAGCAACTCGGGCGCGGCCGTCATCGCCAGCGATTCCAGCGCGGGCTGAGCGGCTGTAATGACGTGCCCGTCGATGTCGCTGCGAAAGTGAAAGCCGTGGACCGAGTGAGCGGGCACGACGATCAGGCATGGTGCAACGACTGCCCATGTTTTGCCGTCGATGAAGGTTTCGCCGCCCCCGCGGGTGACGTAGAGCACCTGGATCAGCGCGTCGTGGACGTGCGGCTTGATCTCGAAGTCGAAGCGTCCGGCTCGCAGGGGAATCGGCTCGTAATGGACCATGTCGACCCAGGATTGGCCGGCTTCCGCGCCGTAGAGCGCGAAGTGCAGAACGGTCCGGCGGCGCTTTGGGTCATGGGCCATGATGCACGGTATGTCCTGTTATATGTAGTCTCTGTCCATTGTTCCACAGGCGCCTGGGGCGTTCAATGGCGATACGGATTTCAGGAAGCGTAATTGCACGGAAAATTTTAGGGAAAGTAATTACATGGCACAGCAAATGGAAAATCTCGCCGCCGTTTCGGCCCCCTACGGTTTGAACCTCGACGGCAAGGTCTGCGTGATCACGGGCGCGGGTAGCGGTATTGGTGCCGGTATTGCGCGCGCCTTCGCCGGTGTTGGAGCACGTGTGGCGCTCGTAGACCGGAATCTTGCCGGCGCTGAAGCCGTTGCCGCCGAACTTCGGAAAGCCGGCGCCGTGGCGCACGCTATCGGCTGCGACGTGTCGGACGAAGCTTCGGTTGCCGCAGCCGCCGGCGAAGTTCGCGCAGCGCTCGGTCCGGCCAGCGTGCTGGTCAACAATGCAGGATTGCTACGCTCCGGTCCGCTCGAGACGGTCTCGATCGAAGACTGGAATCAGGCCATCGCCGTGAACCTCACCGGCTATCTGCTGTGTGCCCGCGCGTTCGGGCGCGACATGCTGGCAGGGGGCAAGGGCAGTATCGTTCATGTTGCCTCGATTGCGGCGCTCAATCCGCAGACCAATAGTGGCTCCTATAGCCCGAGCAAAGCCGGCGTGCTGCTGCTCTCGCGGCAGTTGGCGGCGGAGTGGGGCCCGCGCGGCGTGCGCAGCAACTGCGTGCTGCCCGGCATGATCCGCACTGCGTTGTCCGCGAAATTCTACGAGGAGCCTGGATTCGAGGCTCGCCGCGCTGCGGCTACCGCGAGCCGCCGCATTGGCGAGCCGGAGGATCTCGCCGGTCCGGCACTGTTCCTTGCCTCTGACCTGGCTGCCTACGTCAATGGCGCCGAAGTGCTTGTCGACGGCGGGCTCGATTGCATGCTGATGGACATGGTTCCGCGCCCTGGCTTTAACGCCACCCCGGCCGTGTGAGCACCCTCACACCATAACGAAAAGGAGAGTGAATATGGCCAAGGAGATCACTTGCGATCTGGTCGTGGTCGGATCGGGTGCCGCAGGCCTCGCCACCGCGATCACTGCAAAGAAGCGCGGCCTCGATGTCATCGTGCTCGAAAAGGAGTCCGTGTTCGGAGGTACCACCGCGCTGTCGGGCGGGGTCTTGTGGATTCCGCTGAGCAAATATGGCCGGCAGCAGAGCCCGGCGGACACCGTCGAGCACGTGCGCGAATACATGATGAGCGAGACGGGCCGCAACTACGATGCTGCTGCGGTCCAATGCTTTATCGAGAACGGGTCGAAAATGGTCGAGTTCTTCGAGCGGGAGACCGAGATGAAGTTCGTGCCCACGCTCTATCCGGACTACCACCCGGATGCGCCCGGCGGCGTCGACATCGGCCGCTCGATCCTCGCCGCGCCCTATGACATTCGCGGTCTGGGCAAGGACATGCAGCGCCTCAAGCCGCCGCTCGAGACGATCACCTTCATGGGAATGATGTTCAATTCCTCGAACGCTGACCTCAAACACTTCTTCCGCGCGACCAAATCCCTTGTTTCATTTTGCTACGTGGCCCGGCGTCTGGCCACGCACCTCAAGGAACTGGCGCTCTACCGGCGCGGGATCAACGTCACGAGCGGCAACGCGCTTGCTGCGAGGCTCGCGAAGTCGGCGCTGGCAATCGATATTCCGATCCGCACTTCGACGCCCGTGAAGGAACTGCTGAGCGAGAACGGCACGGTGGTCGGTGTGCGCGCAACCGCTGCGGACGGCGATCTTCGCATCACTGCCCGGCACGGCGTCGTGCTGGCTTGCGGTGGCTTTCCGCATGATCGCAAGCGCATTGCGCAGGTCTATCCGCATGTGAAGCGTGGGGGGAAGCATCTCTCGCCCACGCCCGTCGGCAATACGGGCGACGGGCTGACCATGGCGGAGAAGGTGGGCGGCGCAGTGCAACTTGGCTTTCCCGATGCGGCGGCCTGGATGCCTGTCTCCGAGGTGCCCTTCGGCAAGGGCCGCACAGGCGTGTTTCCGCACCTGCTCGACCGCTACAAGCCGGGCGTGATCGGTGTGCTGCGCAGCGGTCAGCGCTTTACCAACGAGTCGAACTCTTACCATGATGTTGGCGCGGCGCTGATCCGCGCCTGCGAGGGTGAACGGGAGACGGCGATGTGGCTGATCTGCGATAAGGTCGCGCTGGCCAAGTATGGACTGGGGTACGCGAAGCCCGCGCCGATGCCGGTGGGTCCGTTGCTGCGCAAAGGCTACCTGATCAAGGGCGAGACGATCAGCGAATTGGCGCGCAATTGCGGGATTGTTCCTGATGCGCTCGAAGCGACGGTCAGCGCCTACAATCTCGACGCCACGCGCGGAGAAGACCCGGCGTTCCATCGCGGTAGCACGTCGTTCAATCGTTATCTCGCCGATCCCGATAACAAGCCCAACCCTTGCGTTGCGCCGATCGCGACCGGCCCCTTCTATGCAGTGAAGGTGGTGATGGGCGATCTGGGCACGTTCGACGGCCTCAGGACCAGCGTCACCGGCGAGGTACTGCGTGCCGACGGCAGCGAGATCGAGGGCCTTTACGCGGTCGGCAATGACCGGCGCAGCGTGATGGGCGGCAACTATCCGGGTGCCGGCATCACCCATGGACCCAACATGACGTTCGGCTATGTCACCGGTAACGCCATCGCCACCAAGGCCATGACCTGCAAAGAGAAGGTACGCGCATGAGCACCCAACCAATGTATCTGGCAAAGCCCCTCGTGGACTTCCGGGTCTACACGATCGCGCTGCGCAAAATGCCGGAGTTTCTCGAAGTGTTTGACAGGCTCGCCATGCCGATCCTGCTCGAGACGCTTGGACATCCGCTCGGCTTTTGGACAAGCCTGGTCGGGGCGCAGAACCAGTTCACGCACCTGTGGGGATATGACGATCTGGCAGACTACGAACGACGATGCCTTGCACGCGATACGCATCCAGATTTCCCGGCCTATCTCGAGGCATCGGGCCATCTGATCACGGCACAGGAGACGCGGCTCATTCGTGCGGCCGCGCTGAGTAGCGTCGCAAAGTAAGCCAACTACGACGTACCCAGTGCAAGGTCGCGATGAGCCGAGCTTTGGAACTCGCGGGGTGTCGCGCCGGTCTGCTTGCGGAAGTAGCGGCTGAAATAGGCGCTGTCCTCGAATCCCAGGCTGTGCGCGATCTGTTTGACGGTCATTCCCGAATAGACGAGGTCGCGCTGCGCTTCGCGAATCAGATGGTCGTTGATTAGCGCGGTGGGTGACGCGCCGAGCTCGTCGCGACAGATGCGCCCGAGTTGTGGCGCGGTGATATCGAGCGCGTCTGCATAGAACTCGACCGGACGATGCTCGCGGAAATGCTGGGCAATCAGTTCACGAAAGCGTCTGATTTGCAAACTGCGTCGCGCGGCGAGGGCGGCCACCGGCATGTCGGCATGTTCGACCAGTCGCGCCGCCTGTACGAAAAGTGCCATTAACAGTGACATCCCCGCCGCCGTATAACCTGCCGCACCACGGCGGAATTCCAATTCGAGCAGATTGAATAGCGGCATCAGTGTTTCGTCGCTGGCCGCCGGCCCGCGCACCGGGATCACGGCGGGGCGCTGGAGAACCGTGATAAGCGTCGTCGAAACAGACTTCGCAATGGACTCCAGCGCGCGCTGCGCCGCCGTCACGACAAGGCCGTCGATCTCCGGCGAAAACACGAAACTGTGCACCACCGTCGCGGGAAGGATCACGAGGCACGGCGGGTCAAACGGGGTTTTTTCGCTCTCGACGACGACGTGGCCGTGGCCGTTGCGGATGTACAAAAACTGCAGGAGTGCGTCATGGCGGTGCGCGGGAATGTTCCAGTCATTCGGCCGGCTGCGCTCGGGAATCCACTCGAAATTGAATGCATCGTGCCACGGGGGCCGGGCGGACGAGGCTTCGCCGTACAGCTCGTAATTAGGGATTTTCCTCATGATGTCTTCCCTCGCATGTGCAGATTGTCCTGTTTTTACATAGTTTTGTCCATGATCGGCCGACGCCGTCTGCCTATACTTCAGGCAGGCGGAATCGACAGAAATTCTTTCGTGGAAGACGCAGAACATGTCTTGTGTCCGCTCTTTACGGAAGAGATTCGGATGCCTGATTAAGATGGGGCGGGAAGCGACCCTGTCACCCTGGCCGTTCCGCGTCCGCGGGTACGGCGCAGCAATAAAACGACATCGACCCTTGGAGACATTGCAATGGAAGCGCTCGATCGCGCCGGCTCCGCCCGCGCGTTGCCCCCGCTCGTCTATCACTTCGCTGGAGGGCTGTAATGAAGACCTTGGAACGCGTCGTCGATACCCAGGCCTTTATCGACAGCCAGCGGTTCTCCCCATTTCAGTGGATCATTCTCGTGCTGTGCTTTCTCGTTGTGGCGGCCGACGGCTACGACACGGCTGCCATCGGCTTCATCGCGCCGTCGCTCGTGCAGCAGTGGGGTATTGCGCGAGTCGCGCTGGGTCCGGTAATGAGCGCGGCTCTGGTCGGGCTTGGCATCGGTGCAGTTCTGGCTGGTCCGCTCGCCGACCGCCTCGGGCGCAAGACGGTGCTGGTGCTTTCGGTAGCCTTTTTCGGACTATGGAGTCTTGCAGCGGCATTCGCCAGCTCGGTCGAGTCGCTAACCATCCTGCGCTTGTGCACGGGCCTCGGACTCGGCGCAGCCATGCCGAACGCCGTCACGCTGATGTCCGAATATGCGCCGACACGCGTGCGTGCGGTTGTCGTCAATACGATGTTTTGTGGCTTTTCCACCGGCCTCGCGCTCGGGGGATTCGCGTCTGCATGGCTGATTCCGCATTTTGGCTGGCAAAGCGTGCTGATCGCTGGCGGCATCGGGCCGATCGTGCTTACCTTTCTGTTGATCTTGCTCTTGCCGGAGTCGGTTCAGTTCATGGCGGTACGTCAACGTGCCGACGCGAAAATCGCGAGCATCCTCGGGCGTATTGCGCACGGTACAACGCTCGAAGGTTGTCGCTTCGTTGCCCCGGAGCGCGGCGTGAGCACGAAGCACGAATCGGCGATTCGCGTCGTCCTGTCGCGACAGTACCGCTTCGGGACGCTGATGCTGTGGCTCGCGTATTTCATGGGCCTGCTGATCTATTACCTGCTCACTAGCTGGCTGCCTACGCTCTTTCGCGACACTGGCTTTTCCGGCGAGCGCGCTGCGCTCATGACGTCACTGTTCCCGCTCGGCGGTGTAGTCGGCAACCTCTGTGTGGGCTGGGTCATGGACCGCCTCAACGCCAACCGCGTGATTGCGGCCACGTATGTGCTTGCTGCACTGATGGTCCTGCTGGTGGGGCGCGGTGTCGGACATCAGTTGTGGCTCGGCACGCTTGTGTTTCTGACTGGCACACTGGTGACGAGCGCAGTGACGTCGATGTCCGCGCTTGCTGCCGCCTTTTATCCGACGCACGGGCGGGCGACGGGCGTCGCATGGATGCTCGGAGTCGGCCGTATCGGCGGGGTGGCGGGGGCGCTGGTCGGCGCAGCACTGATGGGCTTCGGCTGGCAGTTCGGCTCGGTATTCGGCCTGCTCGCGCTCCCGGCCCTCGTGTCCGCGTCCGCACTGTTCGCTATGATCGGGCGAGGCGGCAGCGTGGTTCAGTCGGGTGTTCAGGGAAGCGTGCCCATGCACTAGGGCCGTTTGTTAGTGTCGTAGGCGCCCGGTCCACAGGCACGCCGGCAGTGGCCACCCTGGGCAACGCGGACGACTCGTCGAACTGCGGCCACGTGCTCGTGCGCGCGCCCTTGCACCGTGGTTGGAACTGTGGCCCGGAAAGTATTCGACGACGGTTGTGTGATGTTGAGCAGTTCCGCGCCAGGCAATGGTGAAGATCGCTTGTTGCGACAAAGCCTGCTTGTATACGACCGATCCGGCCGGATCGTGTTAGCGCGAGAGCATGTGGGGTGGTTTTTCCGTACACGGCCGGATATTGAAAGCGGAGAAATCATTCTCGCTTGCGAAATGCGTTTGGCGTAGCACCCGTGAATCGCTTGAAGAATCGCGTGAAATACGCCGGTTCCGTGAAGCCCAGAAAGTCGGACACCTGATTGATATTGAGCGAGGTGTAAGTCAGGCTTCGCTTCGCTTCGAGCAGCAGTCTCTGATGGACGAGAGCGAGCGCGCTCTTGCCTGCAATGCGCTGGCAAACCATATTCAAATACACCGGCGTCACCCCGAGGCGTTCGGCATAGCGGCTAATGGGAAAATGTTCGCGGTAGTGTTTTTCGATCAGCCCGGAGAACGCTTTCAGGAGCGCTTGGCCGCGATCCTGGGGGGCGTCCCTTTCCTCGCCTTCTTGATCCTGACGGCTGACCCACACGACTAGCGCGCTCACGAGCGACCGAAGCAATAAGTCCCTCGAAGGCGCGGGAAGGCCGTACTCCTGGTTTAACTGGCTGCACAGGGTATTCAGGTAGGGTAGATCGTTGCCGACCGAATAGCACGCTGGATGCTCCAGTACGCGGCGAGGCGCATCGATTTGCTGCTGAAGCCAGTTCGTCAGGGGCGCGGCGATCGTGATCACGTAGCCGTCGACTTCCGGAGAAAACTGGAAACCGTGTACGCACATCGGCGGGACGACCTGGACCGAAGGCGTGTCGATCCTGGTCTTTTCGCCCTCAATTTCGAGCAGTGCAACTCCTTTCTGCACGTACAGCAGCTGCGCGAGGTCGGCATGCGTGTGCCGCCTGATTTCCCAGTCGTGCAAACTGCTTCGCTCAGGTATCGACTCACAGTGCAGCAAGTCGAGCGTGCTCCAGTCAGGTCCTTCTCCGTATAACTTGAATACAGGGATGTTGTGCTGTGCCGGTTGCTTCATGGATCTGTCGCCGGTTGTCGGCCCGCAGGAGACTTTCTAAAAGTCCAATTTTAATCGAAAAAATTGCCTTACCAGCGCTCTGTATTTCTAGAAAAATGCAATTCAACCGTGACGCCAATGATTCGGGCTCGAAGAGCAAAAGTGAAAAGGTCACGGTGTAGATAGGAATACAGGAGACATCGGTTATGAAAACCCAGGTAGCGATCATCGGCGCCGGGCCGTCCGGCCTGCTGTTGGGGCAGTTGCTGCACAAGGCGGGCATCGACAACGTCGTTCTTGAGCGTCAAAGCGGCGAGTACGTGCTTGGCCGGATCCGCGCGGGCGTGCTCGAACAGGGCATGATCGATCTGATGCGCGAGGCGGGGGTGAGCGAGCGCATGGATGCGGAAGGACTGGTTCACGACGGCATTGAACTTATTTTCGGCGGGCGACGTGACAGGATCGATCTCAAAGCGCTCACAGGTGGCTCGTCGGTCCTGGTCTATGGCCAGACCGAAGTGACGCGTGATTTGATGGCGGCACGCGAGGCCAGCGGTGCAACCACGATTTACGAAGCGGCCAACGTTCAGTTGTACGACGTGAAAGGCGACGCGCCCTACATCACATTCGAAAGGAACGGCGAAACATACCGCCTGGATTGCGATTACATCGCCGGCTGCGATGGTTTTCATGGCGTTTCACGCAAGACGATCCCGGTCGAGGTGCTCACACACTACGAGCGCGTCTATCCTTTTGGTTGGCTCGGCCTGCTCGCCGACACACCGCCGGTCAATCACGAACTGATTTATGCGCACCACGAACGCGGTTTCGTGCTCTGCAGCCAACGTTCGACGACGCGCAGCCGCTACTACCTGCAAGTGCCGTTGACCGAGAAGGCCGAAGACTGGTCCGACGAACGCTTCTGGGAAGAATTGAAAGCGCGCCTGCCGCTGAACGTGGCTGAGAAGGTGGTCACCGGTCCGTCGCTCGAGAAGAGCGTCGCACCGCTGCGCAGCTATGTAGTTGAACCGATGCAGTACGGTAAGCTGTTTCTAGTTGGTGACGCGGCGCATATCGTACCGCCGACCGGCGCGAAAGGGCTCAATCTTGCCGCGAGCGATGTGAGCACGCTGTATCGTATTCTGAATCGGGTCTACCGCGACGGTCGCACCGATCTGCTGGAAAAATATTCGCAGATCGCGCTGCGCCGCGTGTGGAAGGCAGAGCGCTTTTCATGGTTCATGACGAACCTGCTGCACGAGTTCTCGGAGCGAGACACCTTCGACAAGCGCATGCAGGGTACAGACTACGACTACTACACGACGTCCGAAGCTGGACTCAAGACGATTGCGGAAAATTACGTGGGTTTGCCGTACGAGCCAGTCGAGTGATTTTTGATCTTGTACTGAACAAAATCGCTTTCTGGGCGCTCGCCAGTTACACCTCGCAAAGTTCGTCGCCCAGGGCGGAGCCGCGACCCCACAGGGCGCGCACAAGGCCAAAATATGGGCCTGAAATGCGCCAGCCGAACACGATAGCCGGGCCGAGTGTCGTGCCGGGTCCTGGGTAAGTGCCGCGGAAGATCGAAGCAAGATCGTTGCCGCATGCGAAGAGGCCAGGAATGACATTGCCGCCGTGATCGAGTACTTCGCCATCCCATTCTGTTCATCTGGGGTGAAGGCAACGTAACCGCGAATTACCCGGCCAAGGTCGCAAATTGGCTCTCACGGAGTCGTCGCGGCCGCAAGTGGGCGGTTCTTCCCGGAGGACACTGGATTCAATATGAGAACGCTGCGCGTTTCCTGGTAATCGCGTTAGCAAAGTCGTCGTGAAGAGTCGTGGACGATTGATTGGCTGGGGGCCGATGATCGCGCGGAGCCGGCTTCGGCGCCGAGTGCAGTCTGCGAGCTGCTATTCCGCCGGCCTGGTGGAGTGGCGATGCACCTCGAGAAGATCAGCACAGGCTAGCGAAATAGCACCGGCGCGACTGAGGCCTTTGCGCATTGCAAGGGAGTCGAGGGACGCGAGCAGATCGGGATCGATTGAGACGATGACCCTCACCTTGTTCTTGCGGACGGCAATGGGTGGTTGCATTTCGGCCGTCGTACGCTCGACGGGCGCATTTCCAGCACGTGTGCATGAAGGGACTTCGTTGGCGAGGGATATTGATCTGTTTCTTGCTGACATGCGGTAATCCACAAAACCGGAACGGGCGGGACGTGCCGTCCGGGTTACTGATGCGTTACACCCGGCTAGGGCTCAAGCGGCGCCTTGTATGGATGTTCTAAGCGAAGACAGGCATCCGTCACCAAGCAGCTCGAGAACCGACGCCGCAAACGCGGCGGATGCCACGGAACGGTAGGCACGCTTGCATCGCAGCAGCGCGACGGTTCTTACCGGAAAAGCCGGGTTCAACGACACATACTGCAGGTTGCGGTGCTCGAATTCGATCGAGCTGGGCAATATGGTCGCAATCGTTCCGCGGCTCACGATCTTGAGCACGGCACTGATCGAATTCGCCTGCAATGCAACCGTGGGCTGCAAATCGCGCGACAGAAAATAGCTGTCGACATAAAAGCGCGAAACGAAGCTCGTGGTGAGCAGCGCAAGCGGCGTTTTCGCGAATTCCTCCGGTGCGACCGCGACACGCTGTTTAGCCAGTGGATGACTGTTGCCGACCACGAGCATCAATTGCTCGGAGAAAAGCGGTTCCGCTTCGATCTCTTCGGAGCGTACGTCTGTAAAGCCGAATGCGAGATCGACCTGGTCCTCGACCAGCGCGGTTTCGACGGCGTCCAGCGACATCTCGATCATTTCGATGACGATGCCGGGATACAGCTCATGAAAATGCTCGACGACAGGGGCGACGAGATATTCGGTGAACGTTGGCGTAAAGGCGAGACGCAACTGTCCGCGCGAAAGGTCCTGTACGTCCTGTACGGCGCGTTGCGCCGTAAGAAGATCATAGTATGCGCGGCGCGCGTACTCCAGGTAGATCGTGCCGAAATCGGTCGGGCGCACGGCCCGACCGCCACGATCGAACAACTGCGCGCCAAGCTCGTCCTCCAGTTGTCGAACCTTCTGCGAGAGGGCCGACTGCGAAACGAATAGTGCATCCGCCGCACGCGTGAAGTTTCGATGTTCGTCGACGGCGAGCAGATAGCTGATGTTTCGCAGGAGCGGATTGCGATGCATCAGATTTCGGTTGCGGAGGTTGAATCCGTGATTGGCAACGATGGCTTTCCCGGCCTGGATCGAGGGTTGCGCGCAAGCAGCGGTCCCGAGATCAGTGTGCTGCGGTGTTGCGTTGGTATTTTCGAGCATCGATTGGAAGTCAGGTAAATAACAGGTTTGGCTGGGTGAAATGCGGCGTGACTAGCGGAGGGTCACTGCCATCCGCCTCCCAACGCCAGAAAGGTGGCGATTTGATCGTTGTTGACATCGGCCTGCGCAAGCGCGACGGCACTCTCGGCTGCTAGCCTCGTGCGTTGTGCATCCAGCGCTGCCAGACCTCCGACCTTGCCGCCGCGCCACAACTCGTTGGTGCGGGCGTCGACTTCACGCGCTTCGTCGCGAGCGGATTGGAGCCGCTCCAGCCTGGCGAGTGCACTCGCGTAATTGTCGAGCGAAGTTTCCGTTTCGCGCAGCGCTGCGAGCACCGTGCTATCGAAATGTGCGAGGCTCGCGCGGCTCTGCGCACGCGCAGCCGCAATCCGGTCGCGAATCGCGCTGCGATGGAGATCCCAGCTGACCATCGGGCCCACAGCAAAGCGGTTCGTGAGTGGGGAAAGGAAACTGGTGGCCGCACCGGTCGATCCGATCGACGCTCCAATCTTGATGTCCGGATAGAGCGCCGCCGTCTCCACGCCGATATCCGCAGTCGCTGCGGCCAGATGGCGTTCGGCTGCGCGAATATCGGGCCGGCGGCTCAACAATGCGCGGCCGTCGCCCGCGGGAAGCGGCGCCTTCAACTGTAGCGGCGTGTGGCAGGCGAGCAGGGCTTTGTCGTAGTTGGCGGGCGGCTCGCCCATCAAGGTGGCTAGACGAAACGCGGCGTTCATGCGGCCTGCTTCAAGCGGAGCGAGTTGTGCGCGGCTGCTCTCGATTTCCCCTCGCTGCTGGTCCTGGCTGAACGCGGGGGCGCGGCCGTTCGCGATCAGTTCTCGCGTGAGTGCGAGGCGTCGCTCCTGCACGGCGATCTGCTGTTGCACGATGTCGATCTGATTGCCGGCGTTGCACAGATCCGAATAGGCGTGCGCCGTTTGCGCGGCGACGTTCACGCGCACGAGGTCCCGGGCCGCGACGACCGCGTCGCGATCGGCTGCAGTTGCCTCGATGCCGCGGCGAATGCCGCCGAAGAGATCGAGGTCGTAGCTGATCGAAACACCCATGTCGTAGATCTCGTGCCTGGGCGGCTGGACATGCGAAAGCACGGCCTGCGCAGACTGCTGGGTGTAGCTGGTGGACGCGCCGATTGCGACAGACGGTTCGCGCGCCGTGTGTGCGAGCGCGAGCAGCGCATCGCTGCGTTCGAGATTGGCCTCTGCGGCCTTGAGATCGACGTTGTTGGCAAGCGCGTTTTCGACCAGGCGATCGAGCACAGGGTCATTGTAGAGGCGCCACCAGTGATCGGGCAGTGCATCATCCGAGGCCACGGTCGCCCCGGAAATGAACGTACCTTGCGCCACCGGCGCGTTGACGAGCGCTTGTGGCGGGACCTTGTAATCGGGACCCACCTCGGCGCAAGCCGCGAGAAGCACACTGATCGCTACAGCCGCAACGGCTCGCGTGCTTACCATGGCAAGCTCCGGCGTACCGCGACATCGCCCGCACGCGCTTGAATTTCGACGGAAGCCGTCTGACCCGGCACCAGACGCACGCCAGCGGGCACCGAGTCGATCGCAATGCGCACCGGGATACGCTGCGCAAGACGGACCCAGGTGAACGAAGGGTTCACGTTGGCGAGCTGCGCGTCGCCGCCTTCGCGTTCGCGATCCTGCACACCGCCGGCGATGCTCTGAACGTGGCCGCGAATGGCGGTGGCGACGCCCATGAGATAGACGCTGGCCGGATCTCCAACGTGAATACCCGGCAGCTTGGTTTCTTCGAAGTAGCCTTCCACGCGCAACGACTGGTTGCTGACGAGCGCCATCGCCCCCTTTCCGGCAGTCAGATACGTGCCGGGCAGCAGGCCCACATTGGACACCGTGCCGTCGACGGGCGCCCGTACGAGCGTGCGATCGAGATTCAATGCGGCGAGGTTGCGGGCAGCCTGCGCCTGCGCAACGGCGGCACGCAGCTTCTGCACACGGGCCGTGCCTTGTTCTGTGGACTCCGTTGCGACCACGTCGGGCATGGAGCGGTTGCGGCGGTCTTCGCGTACGGCCTCATCGAGGTCGGCGCGTTCACTCTGGAGATTGGCGTCGGCCTGGGCGAGTGCAATCTGATAGCGCGACGGGTCGATCACAAGCAGAACTTGCCCCTGTTTGACCGTTTCGTTGTCGTGTACGCGCACATCGGTCACGAGTCCGCTGATATCGGGGGCGATCGGCACGATGTCGGCGCGCACCTTGCCGTCTCGCGTGAGCGGCTCGATCTGGTAGCGAACCCATAGGGCGTAAATGGCGGCCAGGATGCTGAGGATGATCGCTACGGTGAGGCCGGTGCGCAAGAGGCTGGAAAATCGCTGCATGTCAGGAAATGAAACCGTGGGGGCAACAGGCGTCGGCGAGGCGGGTGAGTCCCCACCAAAGTGCGAAGAAGGCGGCGAGATCGATCAACGCGGGATGCCACAGCACTTGCCGCAGAGGCAAGCGCAACAGTGCACCGCGCAACAGAAACGTGACGACCAGTGCGATGGCGGCCCAGAAGAGCGCCGCCGGCATATAGACCCCCAGAATGCGGATCTCTTCAATCATCGTTCGACCTCTCGGTGTTGATATGTCTGCGGGAACAGGTTGCATCGCAAGCCAACGAGCGCCATGAGTGTGGGGTCCGCACGTTCCAGAGGCTGGCCGGCGACAAAGTCGATCGCGCGGTCGAGCGCTTCGAGCAATTCGGGCGAGCCGGGCAGCGGATGATGGGCCGCGAGCCTCGCGCGGTACAGCTTCGACACTTCGCGCAGCGCCGTTTCGATGGCGATGTGCGTGGCCGCATCGCGGCTCGCGCGACCCTCGCGCGCGCGAATGAGGTTGCGGCCGATACGCAGGTCGTTGAGACCATCGGCGGCGTGCAGCACATCGTCGGCACTGGCGAGCGCCATGCGTGCCGCAACCTGGCCAAGACGGTCTACAGCCTGTGCCGTCCAAGCCTGCGCATCCAGCGGATGAGCCATATCCGCGAGTTGCGCGAGATCCGCCCAGCTTTGGCGCACAATCCGATAAGCGGTCCAGCGTGAACTGGCAGAACGAAACAGCCGGGTGACGACGAGGGTGGTGACGATGCCGCCAATTTGCGCAAGCCCCGTATTGAGGAAGCCCGCGAAGTCGGCCTGAAAGCGGTCGAGAAAACCCATCGCGACGATGAAGCAGGAAAGCATCGGCAGCGCGCGCGCGCTGTGCGCCGGATCGGCCTGGAGATAACCCATCCATACGAGAGCCGGCGCGAGCGTCACGATGAGCATGATGGCTCCATCCACGCGCGGCAGGATCACGAAGAGGTAGAGCGCAGCCAGCGGAAACGTCATGAGCGTAGCGATCAGATAGCGGCCTATCACCGGCGCGGGGTCGTCCTGAGCGGCAAACGAGCAGGTGACGAGTGCGGCGAATGCAGCCGTTGCAGCGCCGCTGGGCCAAGCGAGCAGAATCCATACGGCGCAATAGATCATGATGGCCGTCGTCATTGCTGCGCCGGCGAGCAGTGCCACGCCATGGTCCCGCGCTAGCGGGAAATTGTCGTTGCTCGAGGCGAGTTGCATGGTGGGGCCATGCACGGGCTTGTCCTCGACGAACGCGCGAACCAGGCCGCGCGCAGCATGCAGTGTCTCGATGAACTCTGCGGTGCGCTCCAGCAGGTTCGCGGCGAGCAGGGACTGCCATTGCCTTCTGTGCAGACGCTCTGCAGCGAGGGCGCGGCAGCGGGCGACCAGGCCGTCGTCACACGCATCACCCACTTCCTGCGAGGCGCTCAGGCTGCTCACCAGTGAATCGATCAGCGCTTCGGTTTCGCTGTCAACTGCGTTGAGCGAGCGAAGCAGATCGAGCCGGTTCGCGGCCGCGGATGCGATCGAAAGCAGCGTAGCGAGCCGATGCTGCAATTCGGTCACGGCGGAACGCGTCGCATAGGCGAAGCGATGTTCGGCGCGCAGATTCACGGCCATCATGCCCAGTTCGGTCACGTCGGCCGCGAGCTTGCGACGGTGCTCGTATTCGAGGCGCGTGTGCTGAACGCCGAAGGCTTCACCCGTCCAGCGGCAGGCATCGTTCAGGAACGACAATGCACGCTGGTGAATGACGGAGCGAATATCGACAGGCCGGAAAATCCAGTGTGCAGTGGTCACACAAAGAATGGCCACCGTCATTTCCTCGACGCGCGAAATCGTCGTCGTGAAAATGTACGAAGGATCATCCAGATATGGAAAGCAGATGACGGCCGAACTGAATGCCGCCATCTGGAAAAGGAAGGCACGCGGCGTGCGATCCAGCACCGCGAGATAGATGCATAGACCGATCCAGATGGCCAGGCAGAGAACCAGCAATACAGGGGAATTCTGCAGATTCGGCGCGATTGCGATCGTAACGAGCGCGCCGGTAGCGATGCCGGCCAGGCGATAAAGCACGCGCGGGCGAAACGCGCCCGCCATGGGCTGCGCCGTAACATAGACCGTAAGGAGTGCCCACCATGGTCGCGGCAGACTGGCCGTGAACGCGATGACTAGCACAAGTGCTGCAGCTAGATAAGTGCTCAGCGAGAAAAGCACCTTTCCAGAATCAATGGTGAATGCGTCGCGCGACCGAAGCGGCGCGGCAGAGGCATGCGGCACGGGAAATCCTGTGAAATTCTGCGAATACAACGGCCGGTGATATCAGGCGCGAAGCGCGGTCTGCATCGTCACAGCGGGTGGTGTGCGTCGATGCGGGTCGCCTGGGTGACAAGCGGTGGCACTTGCCAAACGGTGAGGGCAGAGGAAATGGCGGGGATGATCTGTGTGGGGAAAAAAGTTCCACACGGAAAGTACTGGATATACAGGCATTTTTGGCGCGAGCGCACCACGTGCCGCGCCGGGGCAGGGCATGTCGATATGCGCTCTGACAATCAGGGTCAGTGATAGATCCAACGAATGGATCCGGGTTTTACTCTATTGCGGACGCGACAAATTGTGCCTGCCGCCCGATGGCGCGTCCAAGTCGGATTTCTGAAAGAACCGATCGGTTTTACTTATGGCAATGCTGGGCGGTCACGCAGGAGCGCGGCACCATCCGTGAAATGGTCACGAGGAGATCATCGGTTTCCCTTATGGAGCAGATCGATTTTTCGGCTTGGACATCGTGCGCCAGACGCTGCATGCTTCGGTCCGTCGATCCGCCGCCTCACCGGCTTACGGTACGCGGGCCGGATGGATCGACAAAATCGTATCTGGATTTTTGCAAGGAACTGAAAATGAAGAAGCAATCGATGACCCGCCTCGCGGCAATTGCGCTTGTCTCCATGGGCGCGTTTGCGACCGTATCGGCGCAGGCTTATGCGCAGACTGATGTAGCCGACGCACAGGGGCACCCCGGCGGCGCTCGCGCCACGCTAGTGGCTGATCTTCAGGGTACGGTTGCAGGCGTACAGCGTGAAGTGGCAGAAAACCACGCGCCGGCAGCTGTCGCTGCTCAACATGCGAAGGCTGCGCAGGATCGGGCAGCAAATGCATGCGTCGGCCCCGTGAGTTTCTGTTCGGTGTTCTTCGGTAGTTGAGCCATTTGCGCGAGCGGGCGTCTGTCCCTCGCTCGTGCTAGTTCCGCATTGAAATCGTTCCGTACGGAAGTCTCGTTCGAGCGGCCATCGTTCTCTCCCGACGGACCTTCCCATTGGCGCGCCACGCAGCATCCGGCGCGCCTTGCTTCGTTGCGCGCCTTCGACTCCATTGGCCGGCAAAAGCCCGAAACTAATCGTTTATCCTTATAGACTGAATCGAAAAAACGATTTGGACAGTCGCCCGAGTTTGTCGCATGATTCATCCGTCGACAGCGAAGCAGGGAAACAGAACGATGCGAAGCAGGCATCTTCATTCAATGATTCGTAGTTCGAATTTAATCATTCTGGAGTTCAATCATGTTTAAAGTTTCGTCCGCCAAAGTCATCGTTTTTTCCATCGCTTCGTTCGGATTCGCCGCAGGCGCGTTCGCACAACAAAGCCCGACTGAGAAGGACCCTGCTGTAGCTGCGAATCAGGCACACCCGTTGCAGGTCGCGGCCACGCAAGGCGTGGCCAGCAAGGACGCAGCCAAAGCGGCTACGCCTGCCGCGGGCAATCAAAACCCGTCTCCCTGCGTCGGCCCTGCAAGTTTCTGCAATATCTATCTCGGCAGCTGAACCCATTCCTGAATGGCGTCTATCCGAAGCCGCAAAGGCGGTGTCCAGACGCCGGTCGACGTCCGATTTTCCATGCTGATTCAGGTGTCAATTTGAACCATCTCATCGCTGCCATGCGTACGTTTCTGAAAGTTGTTGATATGCATGGCTTTACACGAGCCGCTGAGCAATTGCAGCTTTCACCTGCAAGAGTGACGCGCCATGTCAGCGAACTGGAAGCACATCTCGGCGTGCGGCTTTTCCAGCGCTCGACACGCCGAATTGTGCTGACCGAGGTGGGGGCGCGCTATGCGGATGGGTGCCGCGCGCTATTGGCCGACCTCGAGAGAATCGAAACCTGCGCGATGCATGAGTCTGGCCGCGTTTGCGGGGACCTGCACGTGGTCGTGCTCGGGAGCCTCATGTCGCCCGAACTCGCTGCGCTGTTTGCAGATTTCAGGGCGCGCTATGCCGACGTTGCACTGCGCATCACCCTGACCGAAGCGGAAGTCGACCTGCTCGCAGGTGGTTTCGATGTCGGGATGGTCGCCGACAGGATGATCACCTCCGTATCGTGGGTTTCGCGCGCGCTTGCGCGCGCACCGCTCGTGGCCGTCGCCTCACCCGCATATTTGATGGGGGCGCCAGCACCGCTGCGGCCGGCTGATCTCGCCAGGCATCGCCTGATCACCCATACGGCTCACGGCAAAGTACTGCATTTAACCGACGGAGACGGCATTGATCACAGCGTTCCACACGAAGCAAGCTTCGCGGTAGACAGCGCGCTGATGCAAAGGCATATCGCGCTTGCCGGCGCCGGTATCGCCGTCGCGCCCGAGTTCGTGGTGGCCAACGACGTGAGGTTCGGGACGCTGATCCGGGTGCTGGATGAATATCGAATCGGCAACGACGACGTCACCATAAACATCGTCTACCCGGCGCGGGAATTCCTACCGGGCAAGGTGCGCGCATTTGTCGATCAGGCGGTCTCGCATTTCGATCGGCCCGTTATTCGTTCCGAAGCGCAACGTGAATTTCGCCAGCGCGAAGTTGTGTTGCGCGATAGCGAGGTATTGCCTGTTTGAGCCGAAACCGCGAGGTGTGGAAGCAGGACGTGGCAAGTTCCGGAACGTCGCCGCAACCCACAAATTCACCTGGAGAAGTTGGTGATTGTTGCATTCGTATTTTTTGTTGTTGCATCGGTGTCCGCGGTGTTTGCCTTTGGTGGCGCTACCAGCGCGATACACGGCTTCGCACGGGCGATATTCAACGTCGCCGTGATCCTTTTCGCTCTGACGCTCGAATACCGCAGAAGGTAGCAAACGGACTAAATGCAAGTCCGCCGCCATTGGTGCCGCGCTGCTGTACAGCTTCCTGTCGTGGCGGAGCAAGAGCGGGACGTCGACGCGCGCGTGCGCCTCAAATCGGACCCAGGTACGACATCTGAACTTGGCTAAAAGCGGACACTACAACTTAGCCCGTACAACTTAAAACGTCGATAATTTATCTTATGTAAAATAAAAGGGAAGAAAAACATCAAGGTACATGATCCGGCCAGGCGCTTCCCCTTCGCCTATTTCGTGCACGAAAAATGGGCGTGCAACGGTAGCGCCGTTGCTTTTCCCCCGGGGTCCCCATAGGCACGATGGCTGCCGGTGCATTTGCCCAGTCCGGCTCTGGCGCCGCGCGCCCGGAGGTTCCTCCACCGCACGGCCTGGTCGCCGGGAGTTCGTCGGTCGGCTCAGAGACGAACGACGCGATCATCACCGCCCGAGCGAGAGCGGCGTTGCTCGGCACTGCTGATCTCGACTCGAACGATGTGCACATTACGACGAATCGCGGTGTCGTGACGCTCACGGGTACGGTCTCCGACGATGCACAGAAGAATCGCGCCGCCCAATCCATTCAAGAACTGGACGGAGTTCACCTCGGTCACGAACGCGCTACATGTCGGCGAGACCTCGCACTAACGGACTAACATGCGCATGAGCGCCGCCGCGAACGCTAGTCCGCGAGACGGCTGACCGTCAAAACCCGCAGCAACGCCATCGGCGCGGCCAGTGCGGTCGGCCCGAAGCGCTGCTCGCGAAGCTGCACTACAACGAGCCGGGTGCATCCCCGACGCCAGCATTACGACGTATCGCAGACGATCGCCGAACAGGTGCTGCTTCCGGCCGGCGCAAGGCGCCGCCCGAGACACTCGTGACTACTGCCGCCCTCCGGAAGAGGACGGCTCGACATGGCATACGTCAGGAGGCCTCGTTGCCCACGCCTTTCGACACATCGGCGGGATTCGCGAATTCGCGCTCCGGCAGGCTGTCGAGGGCGTGCACGACCTCCTCGCTCGCGCCGTTCGAACGTGCGCATTCGAGCAGACTTTGCTTGTCCGCCGGATAGGACGCGCCCTTTAGCGCTTTTTGCACGTCGATGAAACGATGTCCAGCGTTGCTGTCGTGCGATGAGGCGTGCCCTCGGGAATGCTGAGTCATGATCGTCACCTCCTGGGTTGCGTTGGCGTAGTGAAACCGTGCAACGGATGTGCCGTAAGCGCGCCCACGCGTCGCGCAGCCACGCGCCGTCACGTCACGCGGCGTTTCATCGCTTACCTGTAGCTTCTACATGCGCGGTTCGACGTTTCTCTCGCGCTCACTTCGCGACGGCTCGATGCGTTACGCCCTTCGCTTCCATTGAGCGTCGCGAGCGGCCCTCAAGTCTTGCCTTCGTCCTCGTCCTCTTCTTCGTCCGCGCCCTCTTGCGCCTGTTCTTCCTCGATGTCGTCCGGCAATACATCGCTGCCGGGGCGCAGCGTCTCGTCACCATCGGCGCTGGCGCGCTCACCGGTGCCGCTGCGGTCGGTGTCGCTCTGCGCTTCGTCGGCGCCGGCTTCCAGCGCGTGATTGTCGAGTTCCGTGTCGCGATCGAAGTCGTGGCGCTTCGCACCTCTGCTGTCGCTGCCCGTATCGGACGAGTCCCCAGGGCCCAGTGCCTCGTTGTCGTGGCCCGGTGCGGCAGGTTGCTGTGTCGGTTCGTTGTCGGGGTCCAGCGTGCTGTTCATGACGTCCTCCTTTGACGACGCGCGGTTGGCGCGACGCTCTGCGCGGATGGCGAGCGCGGCAAGTCGCCCTCTCATTGCAGCAGCCTGCGTTCCTTTGCGAATCGCGGTGCGGGCGCCGCGCATCTTCTCGAGCTGGGCACAATCGTTGCTCGAACGGGCGGCAAAGCGGCGCCGTTGCCGGCGCGCGCGGACACGCGATGAACGGCCCGCTGCCAGCGCCTGATGAACGAGCCAGCGACCGAACCAGCGAACAATCGAGCGGATAAACCAGCATGACACTCGGCTGCCCCGAATGCGGCGCGCTTCAGGACCTTCCGCCGCTCTCCCCGCACGGTATCGCGCGTTGCCGGACCTGCCATTACCCGCTGGAGCGGCGCAGCGGCCGTAGCGTGGACGCGGCACTCGCCTGTGCGGTCTGCACCTTTGTTCTGCTGTTCCCGGCCAATCTCGCGCCCTTGATGACGGTACACGTGCTGGGCGCCGAGCGCTCGTCGGTGCTCGCCTCGGGCGTCGTGGCGATCTGGCGCGACGGCTCGCTGATCCTCGCGCTGCTGCTCGGGGCGTGCGGCATCGTGCTGCCTTTCGTGCGCTTCGGCGGCCTCGTGCTCGTGCTGGCCGCGGTGCGCTTCGGCTGGCGCTTCAGGGGCATGGGACGGCTCTTTCGCTGGACCATCCGGCTCGACGCCTGGGCCATGCCCGACGTTTATCTCATGGGCTGTTGCGTCGGCTATGCGCGGGTAACGCAAAACCTTACGGGTACGATAGGCGTGGGCGGATATTGCTTCATCGTCGCAGCGTTGATGTCGATGCTCGCACGTGCATCGCTCGATCGCCGCACCGTGTGGCGCGCGCTCGCCGCGGAACACACGCTGCACCCGCGCGAGCGCGCCCTGTCGTGCACCGTATGCGATCTGGTCGTGCCCGTGTCGCACGAAAACCGGCCCTGCCCGCGCTGCGGGTTGAAGCTGCACGTGCGCAAACCCGACGCCGTCGTGCGCGCGGCGGCACTCTCGCTCGCGGCGCTCGTGCTGACGGTGCCCGCCAACCTCTATCCGATGACCGTCTCGCTGCAACTCGGCCAGCACGATTCTCACCGCATCGCCGATGGCGTCCACGAGCTCTTTCTCGCGGGCCTCTGGCCCTTCGGCATACTTATCATTGGCACGAGCATCGTCATTCCCGTGGCCAAGATCGTCGGCATGGGCTGGTTCATCGCGTCCGTGCGGCGGCGCTCGCGCCGGCATCTGCGCACGAAAACCCATCTGTACCGCTGGATCGACGAGCTGGGCCGCTGGTCCAATGTCGATGTCTTCACCATTGCCGCCTTCGTGCCGCTGATCCATTTCGGCGGCATGGCGCAAGCGCGCCCAGCGATCGGCGCGACGGCATTCGCGCTCGCCGTGATGCTCACGATGGCGGCTTCGCACGCGTTCGACCCGCGCATGATGTGGGACGTGCATCTCCGGAGCTGGCCATGACAGACGCGCGCTCGCGGCGCACCCAGGCCGAGGTCCGTCGCAGCGCCTGGCCAGGCTGGATCTGGGCGGTCCCCATTGCGGCGATCTGCGTGACGGGATGGCTCGGCGTGCAGGCGCTGGTTCACAAGGGGGAGACCGTCACGGTCGGGTTCGACAACGCCTATGGCATGGCCGCAGACGAAACGATCGTCACGCTGCACGGCGTCAAGGTGGGCCAGGTGTCGAGCGTGGCGCTCACGCCCGACGGGCGGCGCGTTGAGGCGAAACTCGAAATCGACCGCAAGGACGCGCCATACCTGCGCGCCGGTACGCAGTTCTTTCTGCGCGGCGCCGAGCTGGACTTGAGCGATCCGGCATCGATGAAAGCACTGCTCTCCGGACCCGAGATCGTCATGGAGCCAGGCCGCGGCAAGCCCGCCACGCACTTCGATGGCGCTGAGCACCGGCCCGCGCTCGCGCCGCTGCATGGGCCGATGGTGAGCTATGCCGTGCGCTTCGAGGGTGCCGCCGGCGAGCTCAAAAGCGGCGCCAATGTGCAATTGCGCGGATTTTGCGTGGGCACGGTCACCGGTGTGCGCCTGAACTATGACGCCGGCACGGGCGCACTGAGCACGCTCGCGCAACTGGCGCTCGATCCATCGCGGCTTGGCATCGCAGGCGTGGCGGCGCCAGCCAACGGCGACTGGCGGCCGATCGTCGACACCATGCTCGAACGCCTCATCGCTCGGGGCTTACGCGCGCGTCTGATGCAAGACCCGCCGCTCGTGGGACCGCGCAAGGTCGTGCTCGACTTCGTGAAAACCGCGCCCGCCGCCACCCTCACTGCCGAAAACGGCGTACCGGTGA
This sequence comes from Paraburkholderia sp. A1BS-2L, assembly GCF_051125205.1. Taxonomy (NCBI): domain Bacteria; kingdom Pseudomonadati; phylum Pseudomonadota; class Betaproteobacteria; order Burkholderiales; family Burkholderiaceae; genus Paraburkholderia; species Paraburkholderia sp. A1BS-2L. The sequence continues at coordinate 704,506 of NZ_CP120431.1, read as the reverse complement.
TTCCGGATGCGCCATCCGCCGATCTCGACGCCATCGCCGCGCAAGCCAATGACGTCGTGGCGAAGATCGACGCACTGCCGATCAAGGAAACGGGCGACCAGGTCCGCAGCATCGCGGCCCACGTTGATGCCTTGAGCAACTCGCCGCAGATCCGCGAGAGCCTCACCCACATCGACCGCTCGGTGGCACAGATCGACCGCACGCTGCAACAGGTCTCGCCGCAAGTTGGGCCGCTCGTGGCGCAACTGCGCGAAACCGCGAAGGCGGTCGATAGCACTGTCGCCGCTGCGAACCGCACGCTCGGGGGCGATGTATCAAGCCAGGACGATCTGCCCGCTGCCCTGCGCGAGTTGAGCGACGCGGCGCGCTCGGTGCGAACGCTCGCTGACTATCTCGACCGTCACCCTGAAGCGCTGGCGCGCGGCCGGCCCGAGGAGTAGGCCCATGATGCGCCGCTCCCGGCGACCGGCTACACGCACAGGCGTGCACTCTGCGTCATATGCCCGCCTCGCCCGCTTCAGGGCAGCGGCCGGGGCGGCCGCGCGGATGGGCGCGATGCTCATACTCGCGGGTTGCGGACACAGCCCGCCTATGCACTATGTGACGCTGAGCGCGGCGCCGGGCCAAGCAGCGGGCGCCATGCCGGCAATGCAGGCGGTGCAACTGACCGCGGTGCATATTCCCGCCGAACTCGATCGGCCCGAAGTGGTCACGCAGATCGCACCGAACCGGCTGGCGATCGATGACAACCACCGATGGGGTGCGCCGCTCGCGCGTATGATGAGGCGCACGCTCGCTCAGGACCTCGTGATGCGATTGCCCGCCGGCGCCTTCGTTTTCCCCGACGCGCCGGTGCCCGCGGACACGCGCACGCTGGTCGTCACGATACTCGGTGTTCAGGCCGATGCGCGCGGGGCACTGAAGATGCAGGCATCGTGGACGTTGTTGTCGGGTCAGCCCACGCGTGCCACGCTGACTCGCGAGGCGACGCTCGAAACCGCGGCCCCGGCCAGCGCAGCGGACGACGAAGCAGCCGACGCCGCAACGACCCAGGCTGCCGCGATGAGCCGCGTGCTCGGGATGCTCGCAGACCGTATCGCGGCGTCCATCGCCGCGCACTGACACACATCGAACAAGCCTGCACGTGAACGAAGCCGCAAGACGCGCTCAGCGCGCCTGCGCCACCGCGTCCTCCGCAGTCGACCCGTCGCCGCGCGCGAAAACTTCGCGGGTGGTCGCCTGACTCCAGATGCGCTCCTCAATCAACGTGGGCGTCGGCGCGGCCTGGCACGTGATCACACGCGCCAGGCCATGCGCGCGCCCCGCTTCAGCACTTGGCCGGCGAGCCCTTTAGATGCGCGTGGCCATGCAGCGCCGGCGGCGTGGCATTACCGCCGTGCTCCGCCAGATAGCGGCAGGCATCGATGATGTCACGCCCGAGATTGCTCGCGACGTTGCGGTTGATGTGCGGGCGCACCACAACGCGCAGGCTTCTCACCGACTCCGCGTCTGGCGGCATCGTATAGGCCGATAGCACCCAGCCCTTCTCGCGCACCTTGTTCGACACGTCGAATTCGTTGAAGCGCGTGATTTTCTTGTCCAGCGTAACGGCCACCACCGGAATGCGCTGCGTATCGTTCATGATCGTGAAATAGCCGCTTTTCACGAGCATTTCGCGCAGCGCGAGCGCGTTATCGAGGGTGTGCTGCATGACGCGCTTGTAGCCATCGAATCCAAGGCGCAGGAACTGATAATACTGAACGGCCAGTTGGAAACCATTGCGGCTGAAATTCAAAGTCGCGGTGGGCATTTCACCGCCCAGATAGTTCACGTAGAACACCAGGTCTTCATTGAATACCTTGCGGTCGCGGAATATCACCCAGCCGAGCCCCGGCGGGGTGAGGCCGTACTTGTGTCCGGATGCGTTGATCGATTGCACTCGCGGCAGCCGGAAGTCCCATTGGTAATCCGGATAGAGGAACGGGTGAATAAAGCCGCCCGACGCCCCATCGATATGCATCGGAACCGAAATTCCCGTGCGCCGTTCGTAGTCGTCCAGCCAGGCATGAATGCCGGCAAAGTCGTCGTCTTCCCCCGTAAACGTCTGCCCGGCAATGGCCACGACGGCAATCGTATTCTCGTCGACGTACTGGCCGAGATCGTCGGCCGTCAAACTATATTGCCCCGGCTTGAGCGGCACGATGCGCGGTTCGACGTCAAAGTACCGCATGAACTTCTTCCAGACGATCTGCACGTTGCCGCCCGTCACCAGATTGGGCCGGCTTGCGTCCTTACCCGCTTTCTCGCGCTGCTGCTTCCAGTTCCATTTGTGCGCGAGACCCGCGAGCATGCACGCCTCGGATGAGCCCACCGTCGCAGTTCCGTAAGGCTCCGCGTCGCGCGGGCCATTCCACAGTTTGTGAAGCCAGCGCACCATTCGCGTTTCCATCGCGAACAACTGCGGGTACATGTCGTGGTCGATATAGTTCTTGAAGATATTGCGCTTCGCTGTCTCCAATGCTTCGGGTTCGGCGAAGGTCGTCACGAACGACGACATGTTCAGAACAGGATTGGTATCCGTCCATTCGTCGCTTTCGACAAGCGCGGCTGCGGCCCTGGCCGACATTCCGGTTGCCGGAAATTCGTCCTGCGGAACCGGTAAATTGAATTCGTCGTACGGAGTGATCTTCTCGAAATCCAAAGACATCTGAATGCTCCTTTCGGTACGCGCCCTCGGGTTGGACGCTTCATTCCCACGCACCGCCTCAACCGGCTGCGCGGACGGTTGAGGCAGCGCCTGGATTAGCGCGCTACGCTCTTACCCGTCTGCGCGCAATAGCGCTCCAGGTATTCGTCGAGCAGCGTTCGAATCGCATTGCCGATCGCGCGATAGTCCGACTCATTGAGATTGGCGAGCGACACGCGGCCCGACGGATGAGGCGTGCCGAAGCCCTGGCCAGGCAGGAGCACGACATGTGCGTCCCTGGCGAGACGGAACAGCAGTTCAGAAGCCTCGGTGTTCTTGAGCAGCCACTCGACGAAATCGCGGCCATAGGCGCGCTCGCCGAAATACTCGAGATCCAGCACCGTGTAGTAGTCGACGACGTTCGGATCCCCTTCCTTCAACGGAATGCCGATGGTCTCGAAGAGCGCACGCTTGCGGCTGCGAATGAGGCGCTTGAGCGCATTCTTGTACGCGTCCGGTGTGTCCATGAGCGAGAACAGCGAGAACAGCACCATCTGCACCTGCTGCGGCGTCGAAAGGCCGGCTGTGTGATTGAGCGCGACGGTGCGGCTGTCCGCGACCAGCCGGTCAATGAACTTCAGCTTCTCCGGCTCCGTCGTGATCGACTCGTAGCGCTTGTGCAGCGTCTGTTTTTGCTCTTTCGACAGCTTCGCAAGCGCGCTGTCCAGAACGTTCTCGCGGTGCGTCGCGATTGCACCCAGACGCCAGCCCGTTGCGCCAAAGTATTTCGAATACGAATACACGAGAATCGTGTTCTTCGGAGCGAGTGCGAAGAGCGAGACGAAGTTGTCGGCGAAGGTGCCGTACACGTCGTCGGTGAGGATAATGAGGTCCGGGCGCGTCTTGACGATCTCGGCGATATATTCGAGGCTCGCCGCGTCCACCTTCACTGAAGGCGGGTTGCTCGGATTCACGAGGAAAAACGCCTTGACCTTCGGATCGCGCAACTTGTCCAGTTCCTTCTTCGAGTACTGCCAGCCGTTCGCGACATCCGCTTGGACGTTGACGATATTGAGCTCGTAGTCGTTGAGCGCGGGAATTTCGATGTATGGCGTGAAGATCGGCATGCCGAGCGCGATCGTGTCGCCCGGCTTGATGAAAAAATTCTCCCGCATCGTGTTGAAAATGTACGTCATGGCCGCGGTGCCGCCCTCCACCGCGAACACGTCGAACTCCCCCACGAACGGATGCTTGCCGATCATCTCGCGGCGCAGGTACTGGCCGACGATGGTTTCCGTGTTCTTGAGGATGCGGTCCGGCACCGGATAGTTGCAGGCGAGAATGCCTTCACACATTTCGTAAAGAAAGTCGCCTGCGGGAAGGCCCAGTTGGTCGCGCACGTACGACACCGCGCCCGCGAGAAAATCGACGCCGGCTTGCCCCTTGTTCTCGCGCACGAACAGGTCGAAGCGCTCGACAATGCCTTCGCGCTGCGGGAAGCCGCCCACGCCCTCGGGCATATAGGCAAACGAGCGCTCCGACTCGCGCATGGCGAACAGGCCCAGTTGCCAGAAGCCGTGACGCGGAATCGTCGCGAGGAAGTTGGGATTGCCGCGGCCGGCGTTGAGCATGGGCAGGTTTGCAGCCGAACGAGCCGTTGCGCCGCCACCGGCCGCCTTGATCAGTTCGTCCTTGAGTTCGAACGGACTGAGCGCCGAGAATTTTTGCGCCTGGGTTGCGTGGTTGTCTTTTGAAGTCGTCAATTTGTGCTCCATTTCATTAGTTAGCGAAATATCTAATTGGTCCAGACATCAGCTCAGGATCATCACGAGCACCATTCCCCAAATCGTCAGAAGCGTGTTGCCGACCGCGTAGGTCACCGTATAGCCGAGTCCGGGCACCTGGCTGCGTGCGGCGTCGCAGATCATCCCCAGTGCCGCCGTTGTGGTTCTTGCCCCCGCGCATACGCCGAACAGGATCGCGGGGTGGAACTTGAACACGTAGCGCGCGATATACATGCCGACGACCAACGGCGCCGCCGTGGCGAAAATGCCCCAGAGGAACAGGCTGACGCCGAGTTGCTGCAAGCCGGCGACGAATCCGGGGCCCGCAGTGATGCCCACCACGGCAATGAACACATTGAGACCCACGGAGTTCATGAACCACACGGTAGGTTCGGGAATGCGCCCGAAGGTCGGGTGGATCGCGCGCAGCCAGCCGAACACGATCCCGGCGATGAGCGCGCCGCCCGCCGTGGACAGCGTTAGCGGAATGCCGTGCACGTTGATCACGATCGCGCCAATCAACGCGCCCAGCGCGATGGCGAGGCTCACGAAGGCAATGTCGGCAACCGTGCTGGGGCGATCGAGCACGCCCAGTGCTTTGGCGGCGGCGCTGGTGTCCTGGGTGCGGCCCACGATCGTGACGGTGTCGCCGCGTTCGAGCTTCGTATTGGGCAACACCGGGATCGGCGTTTCGGTGGGCCCGCGCTTGATCTTCTTCAGGTACACCCCGCGTGCGCCGGGCAGGTCCGCGAGTTCCTGCAAGGTCTTGCCGGCAACCGACTTGCTGGTGACGTAAACGTCCACGCCCTCGGTGCTGACGGCGACCAGTTCCGCGTCCTCCACCTCTGCCCCGCTCGGGCCGAGTTGCGATACGAGCTGGTCGCGCGGCCCGGCAACGGCTATGACGTCACCGGCTTGCACAACGAAGTCCAGCGTGGCTTCCTGGACGGCGTCCGCGCGCCTGACGCGCTCGATGAAAAGCCGCACACCCGCCGCCTCGGAAGCCTCAATCTGGCCTATCGTGCTGCCGATGAGCGCGCTGTTGCCGGCAATGCGATAGGCGCGCAGTTGGTAGTCATGCCATTCGCGGCCCTCCTGCGCGCCGGCACGCTTGCCGCCCAAGCTTGCTTCGTATTCCTTGCATGCGGCCGGCAGGTCGATGCCGAGCAGCCGCGGGCCGAGCGTCGCGAGAATGAGCGCGGAGCCGATCGTGCCGAAGATGTAGGTGACAGCATAGGCGGTCGGCATGGCGTCGAGCAGCGCCTTGGCGTGCTCCGGCGGAAGATGGAGCCGGCCGATGGCATCGGTCGCGAGCCCCATCGAGGCGGAAATGGTTTGCGAGCCGGCGAACAGGCCCGCAGCGGATCCCAGGTCATAGCCGGCGAATCTGGCGGCGACGATGGGAGCGGCGAGGCACAACAGACACTGCACGACAGCGAACAAGGCCTGCGGCAGGCCGTCCTTCGCGATGCCGCGCACGAACTGCGGCCCCACCCCATAACCGACTGCGAACAGGAACATCAGAAAGAACACGGATTTGACATTGGATGAAACCGTGATGCCGAGCTGGCCAATGGCGATAGCCGCAAGCAGGGTTGCCGTAACGGCCCCGAGGCTGAAGCCCCTGAAGCTCTTGCCCCCCACCCAGTAGCCAATGCCTAACGAAAGAAAGATGGCGATCTCGGGGTACTGCCGAAGTGTGTCTGTCAGCCACGACATAGTGTTTCCTTTTCATGGTCTTGCCGAAAGGCACGCATCGCGCGGGCATGGCGAATTTCATGCCTTCGGATTTTGAGCGGAAGCATCGCACAGGCCTCTCTTAAAGACTCTCGTTTCTGTCAAATTCCGATGCAATTAAATTGGCGCTTTGATAGCGCTCTAATTCTTGTGAAAATTAACCGAATTTCAGTTGATCGATATAGCGCCGCGTGCTGAAGGACCCGGTGTTTCCGAACCCGACGGGCCGTTCCCAGCGGGCGTAGACACGGTGGGCGAGCGGCTCCCCGTGGAGCGCACGAAGACGCGCGAACAAGCGTTGTGCTTGCACGCGGGCAGGAAGTAGCGTTAAGAGATCGAGTCGATGCGAATAAATGAATGCGTGTAATTGACGCAATTCATTCATGAAAGGCTTTATTAATTATTGAAAGAATCGGAATGGACATCCACATTGACTCGAGATTATCAATTCCGGAGATTAAATCTATTGATTGACGCAATGCCAATTCGCGAAATGTTCAGCACGGGAACCACCCGCATTTAGCCGATGGTTCCCGCGTGACGTCTTGCACCTCAAGGTCGCTCCAGCGCCGCCATCGCGCGCACGATCACCAGCAGCACGGAAAGGCTCACGCCACTCGTCGCACGCAACTCCGCTAGCAGGTGCCCGTAGCGTTCGAGCGCCGCTGCGTGCTGTTCGCACCAGGCATCCACGAGGGCTTGCGCATCGGCGCTGTCGGGCGCGGCGGCAAGCGCATTCGTGGTGAGCGCGCGCTTGAGGCGCGCCACCTCCGCAAGCGCCGCTGCACGCGCCATCGTGTCCCAATGCGTGGGCGTAGGCAGCGCCGCCGCGCGTTCGCCGATCCAGCCATAGTTCAGGCGCATGTCCAGCGCGAAATACGCTGCCGCCACGTGCTCGAGCGGCCGGTCGCACGCCGCCGCCACATCGGCAATATCGAGCAGTGCGATGGAAATTTCACCGCTTGCCACCCGCACCGCCAACGCGCTCTCCACGCCCGCGTTCACGAGCGCCGCCTGGCGGGCCGACAACGCCTCGAGATCGCCGGCAGGCAATAGCATCGGCAATTGCGGCGCGAGCCGCTGCGCCGCGTCGCGGCAACGCGCGAGCAGCGCCCCTTCGCTGTCCACCGCGCCCGCCTGCAGATGCCGCAGGAACCAGAGCGCAGCGCGTTCGAGCAGCCGCGCAACGTCGACGAACATGCGTGCCTGCACGTCGTCGGGCACGCGGTTGTCGAGCGCGTCGATGTCGCGCCACACATCGTTGAGGTCGAACACGTCGCGCGCCATGATGCATGCGCGCACGATGTCGCCGGGCTGCACGTCTGTTTCTTCCATCAGGCGATGCACGAACGCGCAGCCCACGCGGTTCACGAGCGCGTTCGTCAGGTGGGTCGCGAGAATCTCGCGGCGCAGCGGATGGCGCTGCATCGGTTCGCTGTAGCGCTGCTGCAGCGGCTTCGGAAAATAATCGATCAGCAAGTTGGCGACGAGCGGATCTTCCGGCACGTCCGATTCGAGCAGCGCGTCGTAGAGCCACATTTTGCTGTAGGCGAGCAGCACGGCGCGCTCGGGCGACGTGAAACCGAGCTTCGCCCCCTGCCGTTCCGCGATTTCCTCGTCGGTCGGCAGGAACTCGATGGCGCGGTTCAAGCGGCCCGCGCGTTCGAGCCAGCGCATGAGCCGCGTTTCCGCATCGAGCAGTTCCGCGCTGTAGCGGCCCGCGATCGAGAGCGCCTGGGTCTGGTAGTAGTTGTCGCTGAGCACGAGCAATCCGACCTCGTCGGTCATGTCGGCGAGCAGCGTGTTGCGCTGCTTCATGGTCATCTCGCCATCGGCCACCACGAGGCCAAGCAAGATCTTGATGTTGACTTCGTGATCCGAACAGTCGACGCCCGCTGAATTGTCGATGGCGTCGGTATTGATGCGCCCGCCGCGTTGGGCGAATTCGATGCGGCCGAACTGCGTGACGCCCAGATTGCCGCCCTCGCCCACGACCTTGCAGCGCAGTTCCGCGCCGTTCACGCGCACCGCGTCGTTCGCTTTGTCGCCGACCTGGGCATGGGTCTCGCGCGCGGCCTTCACATAGGTGCCGATGCCGCCGTTGTAGAGCAAATCGACGGGCGCGAGCAAGATCGCACGAATCAATTCGGTTGGGGCGAGCGACGCCGCCTCGATGCCCAGCGCGCTTTGCACGGCCGCCGAAAGCGGAATGGTCTTCACGGTGCGCGCGAACACGCCGCCGCCCGCCGAGATGGCCGCGGGATCATAGTCGGCCCAGCTCGATCGCTCGAGCGCGAAGAGCCGGCTGCGTTCCGCGAAGCTCGTTGCCGGATCGGGATTGGGGTCGAGAAAGATATGCCGATGATCGAACGCGGCAACCAGCTTGATATGCGGCGAGAGCAGCATGCCGTTGCCGAACACGTCGCCCGACATGTCGCCGATGCCGACCACGGTGAAGTCGGTCGCCTGCGTATCGACGCCCATTTCGCGGAAGTGCCGCTTGACCGACTCCCACGCGCCGCGCGCCGTAATCGCCATCTTCTTGTGGTCGTAGCCCACCGAGCCGCCCGAAGCGAAGGCGTCATCGAGCCAGAAGCCATATTCGTGCGAAATCGCGTTGGCGTAGTCGGAGAAGGTCGCGGTGCCCTTGTCCGCCGCAACCACCAGATACGGATCGTCGGGGTCGTGGCGAACCACGTCTGGCGGCGGCACGATCACGTTGTTCACGAGGTTGTCGGTGAGATCGAGCAGGCCGCGCAGGAAGGTCTGATAGCACGCCACGCCTTCGCGCATCCACGCTTCGCGGTCGGTGAGCGGCGGCGGATTCTTCACCACGAAGCCGCCCTTCGAGCCCACCGGCACGATCACCACGTTCTTCACCATCTGCGCCTTCATGAGGCCGAGGACTTCGGTGCGGAAGTCCTCGCGCCGGTCGGACCAGCGCAAGCCGCCGCGCGCGACGCGCCCGCCGCGCAGGTGCACGCCTTCCACGCGCGGCGAGTAGACCCAGATCTCGAACATCGGCTTGGGCTCGGGCAGCCCGGGCACTTTTGCCGGATTGAACTTGAACGACAGCGACGGAAGCAGCGCGCCGTCCGCATCGCGACGGTAATAGTTGGTGCGCTGCGTCGCGTTGATGACGCCGAGAAATTGCCTGAGTATGCGGTCTTCGTCGAGATTGGGGACCTGGTCTAGCGCGCTTTCGATGGCTTTGAGCGCGCGCTCGGTGCGCACCTCACGCGCTTCTCCCACATCGCCGACCATGGGATCGAAACGAATGACGAACAGCTCGACGAGTTGGCGCGCGATGGCCGGGTTGCCCGTGAGGGCACGCTCGATATAGGCATCGCTGAATGTCGATCCCACCTGGCGCAGATACTTTGCATACGCGCGCAAAATGGTGACTTCGCGTGCGCTCAAATATGCGCGCAGCACGAGGCGATTGAAGTTGTCATTCTCGATACGCGCGCTCCACACGGCTTCGAATGCGTCTTCGAACAGGTCTTTCACGCGTTCGATGTCGAACTCCGCGTCGTCGGCGAGCTCGAGGCCGAAATCGTGTACCCATGCGGGTTCGCAGCCCGGCGCTTCGATGATGTAAGGACGCTCTTCATCCACGCGCACGCCCAGATGCTCGAGCATCGGCAGGCTGCGCGACAGCGCGATGGCTTCGCCCGTGCAGTACACCTTGAAGCGGAACGCGCGCGGTCCGGCTTCAATGGGGCGGTAAAGATTCATGGCAATGCGCCGCGTGCCTTGCACGCGCTCGATCAGCTCGATGTCGCGCACGGCGGTGCGCGCCGGATAGTCGTCGCGATAGCCGGCGGGAAACGAATCGGCGTAGCGGTGCAGGAGCCGCGTGCCCTGCTCTTCGCCAAAAGCGTCGAGCAAAGCGTCGGCCAGATCGTCTTGCCAGCGCCGCGTGACCTGCACGAGCCGCGCCTCCAGCTCGCGCGTGTTCACCTGGGGCATGGCGCCGGTTTTCGCATGGACTACGAAATGAATGCGTGCGAGCGCCGATTCGGACAGCAGCGGCGTGAATTCCACCGATTCGCCGTTGAACGCTTCCTTGAGCAGATTGGCGACGCGCAGGCGCAGATCCGTGTTGTACTTGTCGCGCGAAACGTACACGAGGCAGGACACGAAACGGCCGAAGCGGTCGCGCCGCACGAACAGGCGCGTGCGTTGATGTTCCTGCAAGCGCAATACGCCCATGGCAACGTCGAAAAGGTCGTCTTCGTCGGCTTGGAAGAGTTCGTCGCGCGGCCAGGTTTCGAGCACCGTCACGAGCGATTTGCCGAGGTGCCCTTTGGGCAGGAAGCCCGCGCGCCGCACGATGTTCGCGCACTTGCGGCGCACGATGGGAATTTCGGAACTGGAGACCATATAGGCCGTGGAGGTGTAGAGCCCCACGAAGCGCCGCTCGCCGCTCACCTTGCCGTCCTGCCCCACGAGCTTCACGCCCACATAGTCGAGATAGCCGGGCCGATGCACGGTCGCGCGCGAATTCGCCTTGGTCAGGAAGATGGGCCACGCGCCCGTGATGATTTCCGACGCCGCGCTGGGCAGCGGCGTCGTATCGGGCGTGCCGGGCGCGCGCAGCGACTCGCGCAGGATGCCGAGGCCCGAGCCTTCCACGCCGCGCAGGGCGAAGCCATCGCCGTGCTCGACGAGCGCGTAGTCGCGCTGGCCGAGGAAGGTGAAATGGTCGGCCGCCATCCATTCGAGGAACGCGCGCGATTCGACGTCTTCGGCGCTGCTTTCGCGCGCCTTCATGGCCTTGATCGTGGCGCGCGCCACCTCGACGATCTTCGGCCAGTCCTCGACCGCCGCGCGCACGTCGCCTAGCACCTTGGCGATAGCGCCACGCAGTTCCTCGAGTTTCGCTGCATCGCCGCAGCGGTCGACTTCGAAATGGATAAACGAGGCGAGTTGCGACTGGCCGTCGTCTGCGCCCGCGCCGCCCATGTCCACCCGCACGATCGCACCGTCCTGGCCGCGCCAGATGCGAAACACCGGATGCATCACCGAATGCAGCGCGAGCCCGAGCTTGTTGACGGCCATGGAGACCGAGTCGACGAGAAACGGCATGTCGTCGTTGACGATCTCGATCACCGTGTGGTCGGAGTGCCAGCCGTGCTGCTCGAGGATCGGGTTGTAGACCCGCATGCGCTCGCTGCCCGGCACGAAGCGCTGCGCCGCCTGCCAGTGCGCCATGGCGGCGCCGTAGAGATCGGCCACGCTGCGGCTGCGCAGGTCTTCGGCGTCGACGAAGTCGTAGTAATGCCTTAGAAAAGGTTCGACGATCTGGAAGGTCGGTTCGGGTAAACGCCCACGCGCGAATTCCACTAGATCGGAGAGCAGATGGGTGACGAATTCCTCGTTTCTTACTTGCATGGCGGACTCCAGAAAGGACGGCCATGGACTGCATCGGCGGGAGTTCATTATGCACCGGCCTCACGCTGGAAAGGGCTGGATGTGCGCGTTGCGCGCGGTGCTGAACAGCGTGGCGCGCCGCATTGCAGCATTTACAGGACCCTATTGGCAGTGCCCTTTTCAATTTACGGGGTCGAATACGGGTTACAAGAAAGCGACAATTAACGCCTGAAAATGGCTGCATTTCGTTTAATGGATTCGTATACTCCCGGCGTAAAGTCGAATCTGCCGGAGCAGCTCCGCTGCCAGCGCTTCCCGGCTTTCAGGAGAGATGCGGTGGATTCGTTTAGCAATACGAGGCAATTGACGCTGCGCGCGATGATCGCGTGCGCAGCGCTATTGGCTCCGGTGCTTGCCCAGGCGCAGGACCTCGGCGCCACGGGCAGTGCGCTCAGCGGCGCGTTATTCAACGGCTCCAGCGTTTCGGTCAAGGCCACGCGCAACATCGTCGACAGCGCAAAGGTCGACAATCTCGCCATTCCCCAGTTCGATTCATCCGGAAAATCGAAGACGCCGCCGCCGCGCGTGATGCCTTTCATCGACGGCGGCTATGGGCGCAGGCGGCCGGCAGTGGGCCTCGACTTCTCGTTCGAGCTGGGCGAGGCGTGCAACAGCCGGCCCGCATCGTCACCGGTTTAGCCGATCCTGAACTTGTCGAAGTCGTCCTGCCAGGTCGAGCGCTGATTGCCACGGGCAGAAAGCGCAAAGCGCGCCGCAAAGGCAAGGGCCGGCGGCTAGAACCGGTCGATCATCCCGAGCTGCACACCCCGCACCGTCGCGCCCGGCCACGATGGCGGAAGACCGGTGACGCTCACGCCACGCAACGTCATTTCGCCCTGCCCGTGATTGCGCAGCCAACCAGCGCTCGCGTAAAGCAATACGCGCGCCGAGACGTCGTACTCGCAAGCCGCGCTGAACTGGTCGGCGTCATTGTCGCCGCCGGAGCGGTCGCGCATAAACGTGTAGCCCAGCGCAGCGCGAAAACGCGCGCTCACCGCATAGCGCGCCGATATCGACACGCCATCGTTGTGATAGCGCGGCGTGCCGCCATCGCCGTTGAAGAACGAAACAAAACCCGTGATCGGGCCGTATACATACGAAACGCCGCCCAGATTCGCACGCAGCGCGCCATTGCCATGCGTTTGCTGGTGCGCGTATGAAATGCGCAATGGGCCGTTGCGATACACAAAGGTTTCGATGTTTCCCGCGATGCCGTTGCCATCGCCATCGCTCGCATTGCGCAGCGCGATCATCAGCGTCGTCGAGAAGCCGTGGAATTCGGGCGAAAGCCAGGTGATGGCGTTGCTCTCGTACGGCGTGATCTTCGAGAGATTGTTGAGCCCCGAGGCGATGGTGCCCGCGCCGAACGCATCGAGCCCGCCCTTGAATGGAATGTAGATGGGTGAGTACTGGCGGCCCACGCGCAGCGTGCCGTACGGCGTGCCCAGGCCGATCCACGCCTGGCGGTTGAAAATCGTGTTATTCACCGCGAACGTGCCGTCGTTCGAGCCGAAGCCGTTCTCCAGGGCGAACAGAATCCGCACACCGTTGCCGATGTCCTCGGCGCCGCGCAGGCCCATGCGCGAACCGCGATACGCGCCCGAGTCCATGCGCGCGACGTAGCCCGCGCCAGGGTTGGTGACTTCGATGCTCGTGTCGAGCAAGCCGTAGAGCGTGACGGTGCTTTGGGCATGCGCGTCACGCGGGTGCGCCGCCAGCACAAAGAGCACGAAGAGCAAGACGAGCGCGCCTGGCGGCGCGCTCCGCTCGCAAAAGCGGGCGCGAAGCCGCACACAAAACCACACACAAAGCCGCACGCGTTACTGCGGCAACGCGTAGGCGATCACGTAGTCGCCGAGCTTCGTGCCGAACGAGCCATGCCCGCCCGCCGCGATCACCACGTACTGCCGCCCGTTGACCGAATAGCTCATCGGCGTGGCCTGGCCGCCTGCCGGCAGACGGGCGCGCCAGATCTCCTTGCCGGTGTTCACGTCGAACCCGCGGATATAGTTGTCCGCCGTCGCGCCGATGAAGGCCACGCCGCCCGCCGTGACGATCGGGCCGCCCAGCATCGGCATGCCCATCTTGAACGGCAGCGGAACAGGCGAGCTGTCACGCACCGTGCCGATGCGCTTCTTCCACACGATCTCGTTGGTTTTCAAATCGATTGCGGCCATGTAGCCCCATGCCGGCTGCTTGCACGGCAGGCCGAACGGCGAGAGGAACGGGTTGAGCGTCACGCCGTAGGGCACGCCGTATTGCGGCTGGATACCCGACTCCGTGCCGCTGCCCTTGGCGCCCGGCTCCGGCTCCATCGGGTTGCCCGGGCCGCGCGGGATCAGCCGCGAGACGAACGGCAGCGCGATCGGGTTGGCGATGGCGATCTGGCGGTCCGTATCGACGGCAATGCCGCCCCACTCGAACATCCCGAGGTTGCCCGGGAATACCAGCGTGCCTTGCAGCGAAGGTGGCGTGAAGGTGCCTTCGTAGCGCAGCTTGTGGAACATGACGCGGCACACGAGCTGGTCGTACATCGTCGCGCCCCACATGTCGGCGTCGGTGAGCAGCTTCTTCGGGCGGAACGTGAGCGAGGAGAACGGTTGCGTCGGCGCGACGTGGTCGCCAGGCGCCGCGCCTTGCGGCACCGGCATTTCGGGCGCCGGCACGACGGGCTGGCCGGTGCGGCGGTCGAGCACGAACAGGTTGCCCGTCTTCGCAGGGCCGTACACCACCGGCACGGTCTTGCCGTCCTTGTCGGCGATGTCGGCGAGCGTGGGCTGCGAGGGCATGTCCATGTCCCACAGGTCGTGGTGCGCGGTCTGGTAGAACCAGGCGAGCTTGCCTGTGGACGCGTGCAGCGCCAGGATGCCGCTCGCGTAGCGCTCCATCAGCGGCGTGCGGTCGCCGCCCCAGATGTCCGGCGTCTTCACGCCCATCGGCAGATAGACGATGTCGAGCTTCGCGTCGTAGGCGGCGGGCGCCCACGAGTTCGGCGAATTCCACGTGTAATGCTCGCCCGGGCCTGGAATCTTGTTCGGACTCTCCGCGCCCGTGTCGAACACCCAGAGCAGCTCGCCCGTGCGTACGTCGAAGCCACGGATCACCCCCGACGGTTCGCGGTTCGAGAAGTTGTCCTCCACCGCGCCCGCCATCACGATCACCTTGTTCGTGACGACCGGCGGCGAGGTGGGCTCGTACATGCCCGGCGTATTGACCGGCATCGCATGCTGCAGGTCGAGCTCGCCGTTGTTGCCGAAGCCCGCGCAGCGCTCGCCGGTGATCGCATCGAGGGCATAGAGGTGGCCGTCGTTCACGGGCAGCAGGATGCGGCGCGTGCAGGCGCCGTTCGCCGATGCGGTGGTCGCTGGCGCGGCCGGTGCGGCATCGCTCGCCGGCGCGGCAGCTTGACTGGCCGATGCGCCTGCGTCGCTGGCGGGCGCAGCGCCCTGCGTCGACGAAGTGGCTATGGCGTCCGATGCCGCGGCTTGCGCGGACGAAGCGCTGGCTGCAACGTCGCTCGCGGCGGCGGCGGGCGTTGTTGCCGCGTTCGCCGCATTCGCCGCGAGATCGATATACGACACGCCGCGGCAAGTCACATGCTGGAAGGACGGATCGGCCTGCAGCTTCGGATCGAATTTCCACTTGAGCTCGCCCGTCTGCGCGTCGAGCACGAAAAGCTTCTGGTGCGGCGAGCACAGATAGAGCAGCTTGCCGATCTTCAGCGGCGTGACCTCATTGGTGATCTCGACCGGATCGTTCGGGCCTTTCATGTCGCCCGTGCGGAAGGTCCAGGCCACCCGCAGGTTCTTCACGTTTTCCGGCGTGATCTGTTGCAGCGGCGAATAGCGCGTGCCTTCCTGAGTGCGACCGTAGGCGGGCCAGTCGGCAGGATCGATGCCGTCGGGATTCGCAGCAGGCGTCGTACCCGCCGATGCGCCGAACGAACCGTTGATCGTCTGCGGATCGTTGAAGCACGCGTAGACCAGCACGCCCGCCCAGATCACGAGCGCGGCGACGAGCGTGCTCACGCCCAGCTTCTTCGCGCCTTCGAGCCGCCAGCTCACGAGCAGCAGGAGCCACACGCCAAAGACGACCAGCACGCCGGAGCGCGGCGCGAGCGCCCAGAAGTCGGGCCCCGACTCCCAGAGCGACCAGATTGCCGTGCCCACCAGCACGAGCGCATAGAGCACGAGCGCGGCGGGACTGCGCCGGTGCAACAGCCACGTCACGCCGAGCAGCACGACGCCGGTCACGACGTAGTACGGAGAGCCGCCGAGCGAAAGCAGCCATGCGCCGCCCGCCAGCAGATAGAGCGCCGTAAGCGCGATGAAAACTAGCGTAATGCCGCCGATGAACCCCGGCGACGTCGACGATGCAGCTTGCCTGGACATGATGGTCTCAACCTCCGTTTGAGGGCGCCGCTTTCACCGCTCTTGATCAGATCAGAATACGTGCATCATGCCGATGTACGCGCCAGTCTGCGACTCGCCGGCCATCGGGCTCGTGGGCGAACCCGAATCGCGCGGCGTGGCGAACACCGAGAAGGTCCCGTTCTTGCTGTTATCCACGTACGCAACGGTGCCGTAAAGGAAGGTGCGCGCGCTCAGGTTGTAAGTGGTCCCGAGCGCATAGAGCATGGCATGGCTCGACGGATCATGCGCAGCGTCGCCACCGCCCTCGCCCACGTGAATATAGAAACCCGCCGCCGTCATGGCCCAGCGCGGCGTAGCCTGGTAGGTCGCGCCCAACCAGTAGTGGTCGGCGCTATGCGCCACGCCCACGGGCGAGTCGGGCGCGGAATAGTGCGTGTAGGCAGCCTGAATCTTGAACTTCTGCACGCGCAGATTGCCGCCCGCGAAATACTCGCGCGAGGCCGTGAAGATGTTTGAAAGGCGGCCGTTCTGATCGCGCAGCTCGTCGTAGATGCCGCGCACGTCGAAGAGCGACGAGTGATACGTGAGCATGATGCCGTCCGAGCGGCCGAACTCGCCCGGCGCGCCGCTGTTCCATGCGCCCGGCTGATTACCGAACGCATATTGCCCCTGCACGTCGAAGCCATGCCAGACCGGGCTGTGATATTCGACGTTGTTGCTGGTCTGCTGCCAGTTGCGGCCGCGCACGAGCGAAGCCGACGACACCGCCTGCTGCACGAACGGATCGAATTCCCATACGCCATCGCTGTCGATGAAGAGATTGCGGCCCGCCTGCAACTGGCCCCACGTCTCGTTCTTCATGCCGACATAGGCGCGGCGCGAGAACAACCGGCCGCCCCCCGTGGTGCCGTTCATGATCTGCACGGCGGTTTCGAGGTCGAACAGCGCACGGGTGCCGCCGCCCAGATCCTCGCTGCCCTTGAGGCCGAACATGCTGGTGCCCCAATCTCCGCCTTCCGCGCTCCAGCGGGTCGAGCTGCCGCCCGTGCCGTTGGCGATATGGTTCAGGTATTCGATGCCGCCGTCGACGCGGCCATAGAGCGTCACGCTCGATTGTGCCGAGGCAGCCGTGCTGGCTGCGAGCAGGACACACGCGCCCAGTTGCTTTTTTCCCATCTCAGCTCCCAGGTGGGTTTCTTGCTTCGCTTTTCCGTACCGCTGGGGATGCTTCACGCGGCGCCAGGGGCCAGGCATCGTTCGATGCACACTGATCCAACCGCACTGCGTCTGGAAAAATATAGCGCGTCATTGAAGCGAGTGCTTTCTCGCTGCACGCCGCCATCATGCGCGGCATGGACGGCCGCGCTTCATCGGCCCTTGAACACGCTATCGTTCGTTTTGGTGTTGCCGATCGTCGGCCGGATTGGTACGGGAATGCGTGTGCCTCGCGCCTTCACGCGCATGAAACACGGGCAGACGCCAGCCGAAATGCAGCGCCGCGAGCCGCAGCGCCACGCAGGCCGCAGTCGCGACCCATGGCGTCCAGGACGACGACCACTCGGCCGCATTGAGCCCGACCTGTAACGCCGCCCCCAGGAGCGCAGCCGACGCATAGATCTCGCGCTCCAGAATCGCGGGAACGCGCGAAAGCAGAATGTCACGCAGCACGCCGCCGCCCACCGCGCTCACCATGCCGAGCAGGATCGCGGTCTCTGCACTGTTGGTCCAGATCCACGCCTTCTGCGCACCCGACACCGCGAACAGTCCCAGCCCGATCGCATCGAAAAACAGCACCGGATGGCGCAGCCGCCGCACTTTTGGATAAGCGGCAATAGTGAGCGCCGCCGCGAGCAGCGACACCGCCAGATACGCCCAGTTGGACAGCCCCGCGGGCGGAATCGCGCCGATGCTCACATCGCGCACGATGCCGCCGCCGCACGCCACCATGAAGGTCACGACGATGATGCCGAACAGATCGAGCCGCCGCTGCCGCGCGGCCACGGCGCCCGAGATCGCGAATGCAAAGGTGCCGACCAGATCGAGGACCGTGTACGCCGTATGGGCGTTCATATGCGCGCTGACGTGCGCACCCAGTGCTGCGCTCACGCTGCCTCGCTTTCCTGTCCGGTTGTGCACTCGCGCTGATTCTCGTAGCCAAGCCACGCGCCGGCGGCGCAAAGCATGGCTTCGACGCCCGCACGCAGCGTCGTGTCGATAACCGGCGCGAACAAGGGCGAGTGATTGCTCGGAATCTCGTTGATCTTCTTTGCCGCTTTGGCCTTCGCGTAAATCTCGGGATCGGTGCCGCCGACGAACCAGAACGCGTATGGCACGCCCCATTCGCGGCCAAACACGCTGAAGTCCTCGCTGGCGGCCGCAGGCTGCGTTTCGTAGGCGCGCTCGCCAAAATGCGCCTCGAATGCCGTGCGCAGGCGCGCGGTGGTGGCGTCGTCGTTCACGGTAAGCGGGAGGGTCGAGATCGTGGTGAACTCAGGTTCGCGCGGCGCATTGGAAGCTGCACATTCCGCGCAGCAAATGCGCCGGATCGCGCCGAGCATGTACTCGCGCACGTCCTCGTCGTAGGTGCGCACATTGAGCTTGAGCGTGGCATCGTCGGGAATGATGTTTTCCTTCGTGCCCGCCTGCAATGAGCCGACGGTGAGCACGGCGCGATCACTCGGCGCGATCTCGCGCGAAACGATGGTCTGCAGGCGCAGCGTGGTAGAGGCCGCCATGATCACCGGATCGATCGACGTCTGCGGCTGCGAGCCGTGCGAACCGCGGCCGAAGAGCTTTACCTTGATGCTGTCGCCGGCCGAGAGAATCGTGCCGCTGCGATACCCGACCGTGCCCGCCGAGCCCACCATCACGTGCTGGCCGAGGATGACGTCGGGCTTCGGAAAGCGCGCGATCATGCCGTCGTCGACCATGCTGCGCGCGCCGCGGCCCACCTCCTCGCCGGGCTGGAACACCGCCATGAGCGTGCCGCGCCAGCCGTCGCGATGCGCCGCCATCAAACGCGCGGCGCCCAGCAACCAGGTCACGTGCATGTCATGGCCGCAAGCGTGCGCGACACCCACCTGCACGCCGTCCTCGTCCTTCACGGTGACCTTGCTCGCGTAGGGCAAACCCGTGGACTCGGTCACCGGCAACGCGTCCATGTCGGCGCGCAGCATCACCACCGGGCCCTCGCCGTTGCGCAGCAGCGCCACCACCCCGGTCACGCCGACTTCGCGCGTGACTTCGAAGCCGAGCTTTTCCACGTAATCGGCGACGATTTGCGCAGTGCGGAACTCCTGCATCGAGAGTTCCGGATGCGCGTGCAGGTCCTTGTAGATCGACTCAAGCTCGGGCAAAAGCGCGTCGATGTCGGGTGCGAACGATGAAGCCAGATTGTGCATGAGTCACTCCTGGTCAGGTTGCGCCGCTGGCGTTCACCAGCAGGCTATCTGAAAGTTTTTCCAGCAGGCGGTCAAGTATCTTGCGCTCGCCAAGCGTGAGTGCGGCCGAGAGCTCGGCTTCGAGCGCGGCGCCCGCCTTCGCGGAGGCCCTCGCCACCTTGACGCCTTCGGGCGTGCCGCTCAGTGCGACGCTGCGGCGGTCCTGAGCATGCGTATCGCGGACGATCAGGCCGCGCCCCTCCAGTTCGGCCAACGTCTTGGAGAGCAGGGTTTTTTCGATCAAGGCGCGCTGCGAAACGGCTTTGGGCGTGATGCCGGCCTCGCCGCAAACGAGCCGCAGCACGCGCAGCGCGCGCACGTCGAGACCCCAGCGCTCGCGGTAGACGGCGTTGGCGCGCTCGATCAGCAGCGCGCTCGCGAGGTCGAGCCTGAAGGTGAGAAAACCGGAATAGAGTCCTGTGGACAAGCGCGTACTCCCGTGGCGTGCACCGGCAAGACCGGTGACGCATGGGAGTATAGTTATTTAGTTGAAAATTTCAACCAGATTCCTGCAAATGACGCGGCGCCGCGCGTGTGGCCGCCCGGTTCATTTTTGAATCACGCTCATGCGGGGTTGGCGCACAGACTTCCATCGCAGCAACGCGTGCGCCGCGAGACCGAACAGCAGCCCCCAAAAAGCCGCACCTAAACCGAACAGCGACATGCCCGATGCCGAAACAATAAATGTGACCAATGCGGCGTCGCGATCGCCGGCATCGGCCATCGATGCGGCCAACGCGCTTGCGACAGTCGGGAACAGCGCAAGCCCCGCGAGCGCGGCGATCAACTCCTTCGGCAGCATGGCAAACAGCGAGAGCACTGTCGCGGCGATGGCGCCAAGCACGATATACAGCACACCGCCCGATACCCCGGCGACATAGCGTTTGCCCGGATCTTCATGCGCCTCGTGGCCCGTGCAAATGGCCGCCGTGATTGCGGCCAGATTCAGGCCATGGCACCCGAACGGCGCGAGCAAAGCGGAAGCCGCCGACGACCATGCTATGACCGGCCCGGCGCTGGGCCGCGTGTAGCCCGCGTTGCGCATCACCGCCATGCCCGGCACCCACTGTCCCGTGAGCGCCACCACCACCAGCGGCAACGAGATGTTGACGATGGCCTGCCAGTCCAAACGCGGCGTGGTCCAGACCGGGCTGGTGAGCTGCATTGGCGGTACGTGGCCGACGAGCTTTCCGAGCGCGACCGAGATCAACGCACCGACCACGAGCACGCCTGCCACGGCATAGCGCGGGAACGCGCGACGGCCTATAAAGAACGCAATGAACATCGAGCCGACCAGTACCGGCTGCGCGGGCAACACGACAAACAGCTTCGATGTGAAGCCGAACAGAATACCCGCGAGCATCGCTGCGGAAATGCCCGCCGGCAATCTGGAAACGATCTTGTCGAACGTTCTGGTGACGCCCACGAGACAAATGACGAGGCTTGCCGCGAGATACGCACCGACTGCCGCCGCATAATCGACCGTGGGCAGCAGCGAAATCAGCAGCGCCGAGCCCGGCGCCGACCACGCGATGACCACCGGCACCTTGTAGCGCAACGACAGCACGATGCCGAGCACGCCGGAGCCCACCGCGATCGTCCACACCCATGATTCAAGCAGCGCATGGGGCAAGCCTTGCGCCGCCTGGAACACGATGACGAGCGGCCCGGCGAACGAGATCAGCGTGGCGATGCATCCGGCGAGCACGGCAGGCAGCGAGCAATCCTTGATCAACTGGCGCATGGCGTTCATGTGTCAGCCGTTGTCTCCGCCCGCGACCGGCAGCACGGTGCCGGTGATATAGCTGGCCTCGTCCGACGCCAGAAAGAGGATCGGCGCGATTTGTTCGTCGAGTGTGCCGTAGCGCTTGAAGAACGTCGATTCGGTGACCTGCTGCACCGCTTCGTTCATCCACGCTTTTTCCTGCTCGCTATCTCCGGCCGCATTGCGCGGAACGCGGCGTGCGGGCGCGCTAGTGCCGCCCGGGGCGCTCGCGACCACGCGAATATTGTGCTCGCCGTATTCCATGGCCAGCGCCTGGGTTAGCGTGTTGACGCCGCCCTTGGCCGCCGAATACGGCACGCGGCGAATACCGCGCGTGGCGTTCGACGAAACGTTGACGATGGTTCCGCCACCCCGCGCGAGCAAATGCGGCAGCACCGCATGGCACGCATACAGCGTGGGCATCAGCGAGCGGCGAATTTCCGCGTCGATCTGTGCCGGTTCGAATTCGGCGAACGGACGCATGCGAATCGCGCCGCCCACGCCGTTGATCAAAATGTCGATGCCGCCGAACTTCTCGGCAGCGAACGCCATGGTCGCCCGCGCGCCTTCGTAGGTCTCCAGATCGGCGACGAATCCCGCGGTCTGCGCGCCTTCAGCCTCGGCGGCGACTTCAGAAACGAAATCGGCGCGATCGACGAACACCACCTTGCCGCCCTCGGCGGCCGCACGCAGCGCCACGCCCCGCCCGATGCCCTGCGCCGCGCCCGTGACGACGACGACCTTGCCTGTGAATCGTTGCATGTTCATGCCGCCTTCGCCGGTGCGTTGGGAGTGAACTTCTCGTATTGGAAGCTGTTCGGCTTCACGCCTTCGTCGTCGAAATACTTGCGCACCGCGTCGACCATCGGCGGCGGCCCGCACAGGTACACGTCGACATCGCCGTCGTTCAGTGCGTCGGCCGGAATGTGCTGCGTAACCCAGCCCTTGCGCGGATGATTCGATTCCGCTTCGGCCACGACAGTCGCAAAGCTGAAATTCGGCAGCTTCGCCATATACGCCTCGATCTCCTCCACCTGCACCAGATCGAGATCGCGCGTGACGCCGTAAATCAGATGCACCTTCTGCTGCGGATTCGTGCGCGCCAGCACTTCGAGCATCGAAAGGAACGGCGCGAGGCCCGTGCCGCCGGCCAGGAACAGCAACGGCCGCTGCAAGTCGCGCAAATAAAAACTGCCAAGCGGCCCGTGCAACTCGAGCTTTTCGCCGGGCTGAGCCGATTCCAGCCACGTGCTCATGACGCCGCCGGGAATCTTCTTGATCAGGAAGCTGATTTTCGCTTCGCCCGGCGCCGATGAAAACGAGTACGAGCGACGCTGCCCGCTGCCGGGAACGTCGATGTTCACGTACTGCCCTGGCAGGAACACCGGCGCGTTCGCATCCACATTCATTTCGAGCACCACGGCTGCATCGTTGTGCTGCTCGACCTTCGAGACGGTCGCGGCAAATTTGCCGTGCCCTGTCTTGCACGCGGAAGACGAGGTGGGAACCGCAATCACGCAATCGCTTTGCGGCACCATCTGGCAGGTCAGCACGAGACCGCCGTTCTTTTCCTCCTCGGTCAGCGCATCTTCGATGTAATCGTCGCCGAGATCGTAGCTGCCGCTCTCCGCGCGGCACTTGCAGGTACCGCACACGCCATCGGAGCAATCCATCGGCAAATTGATCTTCGCGCGAAAGGCAGCGTCGAGCACCTTCTCCCCCGCCTTACAGTCGATGAAACGGGTGACGCCGTCCTCGAAATTCAGTGCAACCTTGAAACTGGACATGGGAACCTCCTCCACTGCCTGTGATACTTGCCTCTGATGGCTTCTGGCTCGACGTCAAACGTGGTAGACGTCGAGAACCTGCCGGATATAGTCGTTCTTCAGCACGATCTTCTTGTATGCGATCAACAAGTCGTCGCCAGCTTTTCGCAACGTCACGAACATCGTGCCGAAGTATTGGTCATTCACCTTGTAGCGGTGGCTCAGCGTGTGAAAGTTGTACCGCACGTCCACTTCGTTTTCGCGCTCGGCCAGCACTTCCACGTTCGTGACGTTGTGACTGGTGCGCGGCTCGGGCGTCGAAGCGCCGCTGCGCTCGGTCTTGATGCGAAACACGCGATCCTCGAGCCCGCCTTTATCGGGGTAATACATCAGCGAGATCTGGCTTTCGTGGTCGTCGGTCAACTGGTCGTCGTCGTCCCATGCGGGCATCCAGTAAGTGACATCGTCCGTATAGCAGGCGAGCCATTCGTCCCACTGGCGGTCGTCCAGGAGTCGCGCTTCACGGTAGAGCGCTGCGCAAATTTTCCGGTAATCGAAGCTCATGCCCGTGCCCCTTGCTGTTCCTTCTTCAGTGCGTCACGCATCACGCGCACCCAGTATTCGTGCTGACACACGAACAATCCCTCGTCTTCGCTGCGCTCGCCCGAAATGAGCGGCTTCAGCCCCATCTTGCTGGCGTTTTCGTCGGGGCCTTCGACCCACAACGGCGCACCGCGCGACAGGTCGTTCCACATTGCCGTGATGCCGGCGTAACCGTTCTGGCACGCACGGAACTCTTCCAGATCGTCGGCGGTCCCCATGCCGGAGACGTTGAAGAAGTCTTCATACTGGCGAATGCGTGTCGCGCGGTCGGCAGCGCTTTCCCCCTTCGGCGCGAAGCAGAAAATGGAGACTTCGGTTTTATCCACGCTGATCGGACGCACGACACGAATCTGCGTGCTGAACTGATCCATCAGGAACACATTCGGATACAGGCAGAGATTGCGCGTCTGATTGACGATGAAGTCCGCCTTCACCTCGCCCACGCGCGCCTTGATTTCGTCTCGCTGACGATAGACCGGCCGCACTTCGGGGTTCATCGTTTTCGTCCACAGCAAGATGTGCCCGTAGTCGAAGCCATAGACGCCGGCCACGGATTTGCTCCAGCTATTCGCGTCCACGGCCTGGGTGCCGTCTTCCTTGCGGCGCCCCATTGTGGCGGCGTAATTCCAGTGAACAGTGCTGACGTGGTAGCCGTCGCAGCCGTTCTCCATCTGCATCTTCCAGTTGCCTTCGTAGATGTACGAGGAGTTGCCGCGCAGCACTTCGAGACCTTCCGGAGCCTGGTCGACAATCTGGTCGATGATCACGCGGGCTTCACCGAGGTAGTCTTCGAGCGGCACGGCATCCGCATTGAGACTGCCGAACAGGAAGCCACGGTAGTTCTGGAAGCGCGCAACCTTCTTCAGATCGTGCGAGCCGTGCGTATTGAATTGCACGGGATATTCGGTGGTCTTTTCGTCCTTGACTTTCAGCAGCTTGCCGGTATTGGAAAAGGTCCAGCCGTGGAACGGGCAGGTGAAGCTGCCCTTGTTGCCGTGCTTGCGCCGGCACAGCATCGCACCCTTGTGCGCACAGGCATTGATGACGGCGTTCAATTCGCCAGTCTTGTCGCGTGTGATGACCACGGGCTGGCGGCCAATCCACGTGGTGTAGTAATCGTTGTTATTGGGAATCTGGCTTTCGTGCGCGAGATACACCCAGTTGTTCTCGAAGATGTGTTTCATCTCCAGTTCGAACAAATCGGCGTTGGTGAAGATATCGCGGCGGCAGCGGAAGATACCGGCCTCTTTGTCATCCTGCACCGCCGTGGCGAGCAGATGATCCAGTTCGTTAGCTTTGTCGATAATGGCGGACATGGTTCCTCTCCGTGGACGCGAACTGGCCCCTGCACAGAACTCGCGCATCGGTATCGAATGATTTTTGCGGGATCCCGCTATGGCAGCAGAACTAGCTGGCCACCGTCATAGCGGGATGTTGCGGGGTATTACGCCGTGACTGAAGCGCGCGGGCGATTGACGATCTGGTTGTCCTTGCCCTGCACCAGCGTGGTCAGTGCGAAGTTGAACTCGATGTCCTTGTACGTGTCAGCCTTCAAGCCCAATGCCGTACCGCCGGTTTTCTCGACGACGTGAGGAATCAACTCCTCACGCGTGGCGTAGGCGAAGTCGTCCCAGATCAGCGGATCGCCTTCGATGTTGAACTGCGTCGTGAGCTTGCGATGACTGTCGCTGGTGACGAAGAAGTGCACGTGCGCGGGACGATTGCCGTGACGGGCAATTTCGTCTAGAAGCTGCTGCGTGGCGCCTTGCGGAGGGCAGCCGTAGCCCACCGGCATCAGCGTGCGGAATTCGTACTTGCCATCGGCACCGGTCTTCACTGCGCCGCGCAGGTTGAAGTCGCTTTGCGCGCCCGTCGGGTCGAAGTGCGAGTAGAAGCCCTTCGAATTCGCGTGCCAGCATTCGACCACGGCGCCAACGACCGGCTTGCCATCCGGACCGGTAACCGTGCCGTGAATGATGAGCGGGCCCGCGTCCGCGTCGGGATTGATGTCGATTTTCGACACGCCATCGCGCAGGGGCGCACCGGCCACATACAGCGGGCCTTCGATGGTGCGTGGCGTGCCGCCTTCGATGCCTGCAGCCTTGTCCGCTGCATCCATGCGGATGTCGAGGTACTTCTCCAGGCCGAGCCCCGCCGCGAGGAGCGCAGCCTCGCCATCCTTGCCGAGCTTGTTCAGATAGTGAATGCCGGCCCAGACTTCATCGGGCGAAATGTCGAGATCGTCGATGGCTTGAAACAAATCGCCCAGCAAACGATTGAGAATCTGCTTGAAGCGGGGATTGCCGTCCGCGCCACCGAGGTTGGTGGCTGCTTTCAGCAGGTTTTGCACTTCCTGGGTGTCGAATACCTTCGCGCTCATGGCTACTGTCTCCACTTCTTTATCTCAGGGAAAATAACTCGGCATTTCTCGCCGCTTCAATCGGACCGGAGTTTTCATGCTCCGAAGGTATAATGAATGGCGTCGAATGCTGTGAGAGAAGCATAGTTGGCAGGCAGTAGGCGCGTCCAACACTGAATTAGTATCAGGACCATATCCGGCAGGTATGAACATGGAGCTGAGACACCTGCGCTACTTCGTGGCCGTCGCCGAAGAGCGCAATTTCACGCGCGCCGCTCAGCGGCTGCATATTGCCCAGCCACCGCTTTCGCGGCAAATCCAGCAGCTCGAGGAAATGCTGGGCGTGCAACTTTTCGAGCGCGACTCGCGCCCGCTCAAGCTCACCGACACCGGCCGCTTCTTTTATCAGCATGCGGTGCAGCTACTCGCGCAGACGGCCGAGCTCGAGTCCATGACGCGGCGCGTGGGCAAGATTGAGCGCAGCCTTTCGGTGGGCTTCGTCGGCTCGACGCTTTACGGCATGCTGCCGAAAATCATCCGGCGCTATCGTCAGGAGAATGCCGCGGTCGAATTGAGCCTCATCGAAATGTCAACAACGGACCAGATCAAGGCGCTCAAGGAAGGCCGCATCGACGTCGGGTTCGGGCGCATTCGTCTGGAGGATCCGAGTATTCGCCGCGTGGTGCTGCGCGAGGAGCGTCTGATCGTTGCGCTGCCGCTCGGGCATCCGCTCGTCGATGCCAAGCCGACGCTTTCGCTGCGCGAGCTCGTCAACGAGACCGTCATCATTTACCCGAAGCACCCGCGCCCCAGTTATGCCGACCAGGTGCTCGCGGCCTTTCACGACCGTGCGCTCGAACCGCAACACCTTTACGAGGCGCGCGAACTGCAGATCGCACTCGGACTCGTGGCGGCGGGCGAAGGCATTTCGATCGTGCCGAGCAGCGTCTACGGCCTCAAGCGCGATGACGTGTCGTACAAGGATCTCGACGATGCCAAGCTCACCTCGCCCATCATCATGAGCACGCGCATGCTCGATGAATCCGAGGATGTGCGCCGCATGCTCGAACTCATCTATGTGCTCTACGCAGAAGAGAAAATGGAGCACCTCGCGCCGCCGGAGCGCTAAACCTGCTCGCCATTCAATGCGCATGCGCCACTGGCACCATACCTGGCAAGTATCGATTCAGACATTTTCGGTGTTGGACACATCGCCCGCACGGCCTGCATACTCGGTCCAACTCACTTGATCAAATCTGCCAGGTATGAACGCAACCATCAGCTCCATTGAAGCGATCCTCGTGGATCTGCCGACCATTCGCGCGCACCAGCTCGCGATGGCCACCATGCAGCAGCAAACGCTCGTGATCGTCCGATTGCGCTGCAGCGACGGCGTCGAAGGCATCGGCGAGGCGACCACGATCGGCGGCCTCTCGTATGGCGACGAAAGCCCCGAAGGCATCAAGCTCACTATCGACACCTATCTTGCACCCGCGCTCAAAGGTGTGGACGCAACCAATATTCACGCGGCCATGGCGCGGCTCGACAAGGTCGCACGCGGCAACCGTTTCGCGAAATGCGCACTGGAAACGGCGCTGCTCGATGCCCAGGGCAAGCGCCTTGGCGTTTCGCTCGCCACGCTGCTCGGCGGCGCGGTGCGCACCGCCCTGCCCACGCTGTGGACGCTTGCGAGCGGCGACACGCAGCGCGACATCGACGAAGCGGAGCGCTGGCTTGGCGAGCGCCGCCACGACACCTTCAAGCTCAAGATCGGCCGGCGCAGCGTGCGCGAAGACGTGGCGCACGTCTCAGCCATCAAGCGCGCGCTGGGCGACCGGGCGCGCGTGACCGTGGACGTCAACCAGGCCTGGAACGAAGCCGATGCGGCAACCGGCATCGCCATGCTCGAAGCCGCCGGCATCGACCTGATCGAGCAGCCGGTGCCCCGCGAGCAGCGCGCGGCGCTGGCGCGGCTTGCGGCGCGCTTCGTCGTACCGATCATGGCCGACGAAACGCTGATGGGCCCGGAAGATGCGCTCGACCTCGTGCGCGGTGCGTGCGCCGATGTGTTCGCGCTGAAGATCATGAAATCGGGCGGAATCTACGGCACGCTGCGCACGGCCGCCGTGGGCGACGCGGGCGGCATGGCGCTCTATGGCGGCACGATGCTCGAAGGCAGTGTGGGCACGCTCGCGGCGGCGCATTGCTTCGCGACGCTGCCAAGGCTCGCGTGGGGCACGGAATTGTTTGGACCACTGCTCGTGAAGGACGATATCGTGGTCGAGCGGCCTGTGTATCGCGACTTCTGTCTGCATCTGCCGGAAGGCCCCGGGCTTGGCATCGCAATCGATGAAGACAAGCTCGCTCACTATCGCCGTAAATAACATTCACGTGTATTTTGGCTTCCTGATTAATTGATTTTGACGAGGACATAACATGCTTTTCATGGTTCGTATGGACGTGCACATTCCCACCGATATGCCCGCTGCACAGGCCGAGGAAATCAAGGCGCGTGAGAAGGCGTACTCGCAGGACCTGCAACGTCAGGGCAAATGGCTGGCGCTGTATCGCATCGTGGGTGAATACGCGAACTACAGCCTGTTCGACGTGGAATCGAACGACGAGCTGCACACGCTGCTTTCCGGGCTGCCGCTGTTCCCGTACATGACGATGAACGTCACGCCGCTCGCGAAGCATCCCTCTTCCATCCGCTGAGCGCTGCCATCACGCAGCCTGAGGTGAACGGCTAAGACACGAGCCGTTGCGCGGAGAAGCGCAGCCCGTCGAACAGCTTCGCTGCCACGCGCTCCGGAAAGCCTTCCGGCAACGTGGCGGCCACCTCGTCGATGACTGTCGGCGTGCGAGCAACGAAACGCTCGACGATCGAAGCAGCGTCGGCGCCGTAGTGACATAGCTGCGCGGTGGCGTCGAAGTGGCTGCGCTTCACGTCGCGCATGCGGTAGTGCCGTCCCTTGCCCCACACCGCCATCGCCAGCGTAGCCTTGTGCCACGACCACTGATTGCCGCCGTCGCCCGCGACGGGCCAGATCGACATGACGTCGTAGAGCGGTGCAAGCTGAAAGCGCCCGCCCGGCAGGAGACGCAGGCTGAAATTCTTCGCATGGCCGTCGGGCGCCGCCAGCATCCAGAAGGCAATCTGCGCGGCGAGGAAAGTTTCGATGTCTTCGCGCGCGGCTTGGGACTGGCGCAAAAGGTCCGCGATCTCGCGCACGCCCGGGCCGCCCTGGGATTCGTACTTGAAATGTGGCGGCACGCCGAGCGCCTGGCAAAAATCCTCCTGCGGCAAGCGCAGCAGCATGCCGCTGCGCGACACCGCGCGGTCGAAGCGCTCGACCGCCAGCACTTTCTGCGCGCCGAACGTGACGATCTGCGCGTTCGACACCGGCAGCCCATAGGCCTTGAGCAAGGCCAGGCACAGCCACTCGTTCTCCACCGAGGTATGAAAATCCACCTTGCGATGGCCGATCAGGCCAAGCGGCAGCTTGAGGATGTGCGTCGTGGGCGTGGCGCCGTGGGGTAAATGCCAGCGGCCCTCGTGATAAAGCAGCGCGGTCTTTTCCTGCGCGCCCGCGAGCGAGATGCGCAATTCTTCGTCCGGGGCGCCCATGCCGCCCGGCAGCGCGCCTGAAGTTTCCAGCAGGAGCCGTTCGACGGCCGCATCGTCGAGCGGCGTGCCCTCGATGCGTTCGATGCGCGCCGGCGTCTCGTCCTCTTCCAGCAGCTGCACGGCGCCCACGCAGTCGCGGCCGACCGCCTTGAGCAGGTCGAACGCGCCGAGTGACCCGGTGCTAAAGCGCGCCGCGATGCGTCGGCGAATTTGCGTGCTATCGGGCAGCAGATTGTCGAAGTAGTTGTACACTCGCGCGCCGCGCAGCGGCCGCTCGCCCAGGCCGAACGGCAGCGAGAGCGAAAGCGGCCGCCCCGCCGCCGATGCCTTCCAGGCGGGGTCATAGCGCAGTTCGGTCTCACCCAAGGGCGGTACTGTCCAGGTGCCGACGCGCTCGCCGTTGGCCCAGATCGAGAGTGTGCGGGAGTGCGATTTGCGCCCCATCTCCTACCACTCCGGCCGGTCTTCTCGCGCCTCGTACAACTCGCCGTGATCGCGCGACTGCACGCACAGTTCGAGTTCGTAGAGCGCAAACAGCGCAAGCATCTGATTAAGCGAGATACTCGCTGTGCCAGTGGTTTCGAGCGCGGACAGGCGCGGCTGCCCGATGCCGAGCGAGGCGGCTGCCTGCGCCTGGGTCATGCCGCACGCCTTTCTGGCCGACTGCAGGATCTCGGCGAGCCCCGTCGGCGTATGGACGATGATCTTCATGGGATATTCCTGAAAAGCATAAAACAAGTATATGCCTGTAGGCGATATTTTGCCAATATCGCTCATAAGCATAAACAAGGAATATCACTATCACCGATACCACTCGATGCAGCACGACACACTGCGTGCACCAGGCGGCGAAACCGGTTTTCGCCCTACACTGCAAGGCATCGGCCGAGCCGCATCAGCCGGCTCCGGCCCCGGATTCATGCCTGCAAGGAGTGCCGTCATGCACACGAAAACCGTGAAGATTCCTGGCCCGGATCATCCCATCACGATCGAGCCTTCTCCATTGCGCGTGGTCGTGAAGGTCGCGGGCAAGACCGTCGCCGATACGCGACGGGCGCTGATGCTGCGCGAAGCGAACTATCCGGCCGTGTTCTACGTGCCGCGCGAAGATGCCGACATGTCGCTGCTCGCGCGCACGGACCATGCCACGTATTGCCCCTACAAAGGCAACTGCAACTACTACTCGATCGAGCCGGGCGGTGAACGCTCGATCAACGCGGTGTGGACCTACGAGTCGCCGCACGACGCCGTCGCACCCATCAAGGACCACCTGGCCTTCTACCACGACCGGGTGGACTCCATGGAAGAACTGGACATCTGAACCAAACGGCGCCCGAGGAGATTCTCGAGGCGCCGCCCGCCCGCGCTCAACGTGCCTTTTGCACAGGGGGCACCCCCGCCAGCAACGCGACGCCGCTTGCCACCAGCAGCGCGGTAAGCATAAAGAGCGCATTGTCCATGCTGCCCGTATGCACCTTGATGAGCCCGATCGCCCACGGACTCACGATTCCGCTCGTAATGCCGATGCTGCTGATGAGCGCGATGCCAGCAGCCGCTGTCTTGCCCGTCAGGTAAGCAGGCGGCACGGCCCAGAAAATCGGCAGCGCGGCGAAGATCAGCACGGCAGCCAGCGACAGAATCGCCATCATCGCGGCAAAGCTCGCCAGGTGCAGCGTGAGCAGCGAAAGCGCCACGCCCCCGCCGATGGTGCAGGCCGCGAAATGCCAGCGGCGCTCGCCGCGTCGATCGGATCGGCGCGCGATCAGCATGAGGCCCACCGCGCCTATCGCGTTCGGGATCACGGTGTAGAGGCTGATCGCCAGCACGTCATGCACGCCGAAGTCGCGAATCATCAGCGGCATCCAGAAGTTGAGCGTGAGTGATGCGCAGGTCAGCGAAAAATAGATGAACGCAAATAGATAGACACGCGGATTGCGCAGCGCCGCGCCGAACGAATGTGACGACGCCTTTGCGTGCTTGCTCGCGCGCGCGTCCAGCGTCGCTCCGTCGCGCTGCGCGAGCAGATGAGCTTTTTCCGAATCGCTGAGCCAGCGTGCCTGCTCCGGACCGTCGACGAGCCAGAACGCCGCCATGAGGCCCAGCAGCACAGCGGGCAGGCCCTCGATCGCGAACATCCAGCGCCAGCCCTCCAGACCCATGACGCCACCCATGTCGCGCATGATCCATCCGGAGACGAGCCCGCCCAGCACGCCCGCCACCGCGACACCGGCAAAAAAGATCGAAAGCACCGCAGCACGGCGGCGCGGCGGAAACCAATAAGTCAGGTACAGCACGATGCCGGGGAAGAAACCCGCCTCGAACACGCCAAGCAGGAAACGCAGCGCGTAAAAGTGCGTGGGCGTATGCACGAACATCATGCAGGTCGAAGCGATGCCCCACAGCAGCATGATGCGCATGAACGTGCGGCGCGCGCCAAAGCGTGCGAGCAGCAAATTGCTCGGCACCTCACACAGCACGTACCCCACGTAGAAAATGGCCGCGCCGAGTCCGTACATCGCGTCGCTGAAGCCGAGGTCGTGCTTCATCTGCAACTGCGCGAAGCCGATGTTGATCCGATCGAGAAACGATACGACGTAGCAGACGAATAAAAACGGAATGACGTGCCACGCGACTTTGCGGTACAGCAGGTCGTCGCTGGTCGGGGAAGCGGCGGCGGACGGCGCGAGCGTGGGGTCGGATGCGCGGTCCGTGATGATCGATTGCGGCATGTGCCTGTCTCCAGATTTTTGGGAAATCCGCGCCACGCGGATCTCCGTTGAGTGGCGTCTGACGCGCCTTCGGAATGACTCGATGAAATCTCCACTAACGGCCGCCCGGATTCTGGTACGGATGATTGCTGCGCCGCCGTGCCTCTTGCGACTACCGTTGGCGCATCATAGGAGCGACGTAATTTATTTGTCAATGGCTAATCAATTAGTCAAACGTAAACGATTAAAGTGAACCACCGGCCTCCAGGGCAACAATGGCTTTCAGGCAGGCCTCTTCTCGAACTCCGTCACGCGCACGCGTCTATGCTTCGTTCTGTTGTTCGCAACGGCAAGCTCGCCAACACCCGCGACGCCGCGCTGCGGCGCGTACCAGGAGATCGTCATGAAAGCCATCCAGCTGATCGCGCCCGCCGGGCTCGACAATCTCAAGCTCGTGGATCTCGCCCCGCCAGGCGAGCCGCAGGCTGGTGAAATTCGCGTGCGTCTGCACGCCAGTTCGCTGAACTACCATGACCTGGGCGTGGTGCTCGGGAAAATGGGCGCCGCCGACGGGCGCGTTCCCATGTCCGACGGCGCGGGCGTGGTCGAAGCCGTGGGTCCTGGCGCAAGCGAATTCGCCGTGGGAGACCACGTGGTGTCCACGTTCTTCCCGCCATGGCTCGACGGCGAGCCCACGCTTGCCGACTTCTCCGCCACACCAGGTGACGGCGTCGATGGCTACGCGCGCGAAGCCGTGGTCGCACCCGCCACGGCCTTCACGCACAGCCCGCGCGGCTACAGTCACGCCCAAGCGGCCACGCTCACCACGGCGGGGCTGACCGCATGGCGTGCGCTGGTTGTGAACGGCGCGCTCAAGGCCGGCGACACGGTGCTGGTGCTGGGCACGGGCGGCGTGTCGGTGTTCGCACTGCAATTCGCCAAGGCGATGGGCGCGACCGTGATCGCCACCTCGTCATCCGACGAGAAGCTCGAGCGCGCGCGGAAACTCGGTGCGGACCACACCATCAACTATCGCAGCGAGCCGCAATGGGCGGGCAAAGTGCTGGAATTCACGAATGGACGCGGCGTCGATCACGTGGTCGAGGTCGGTGGACCCGGAACGCTCGAACAGTCGATCCTGGCTACACGCGTTGGCGGGCATATTGCGCTGATCGGCGTGCTGAC
Organism: Paraburkholderia sp. A1BS-2L; assembly: GCF_051125205.1. Classification (NCBI taxonomy): domain Bacteria; kingdom Pseudomonadati; phylum Pseudomonadota; class Betaproteobacteria; order Burkholderiales; family Burkholderiaceae; genus Paraburkholderia; species Paraburkholderia sp. A1BS-2L. Next base: position 671,036 of record NZ_CP120431.1, on the reverse strand, counting down.
CGGTATCGCGGGCCCGGTGCCCACCGGCACAATGATGCGCCGCCAGCAGCGCCTGGAAGGGTTGATCGTCGGGAACCGGCAGCATCAGATCGAGCTCGTGCGCGCCATCGACGCCACCGGCATCAAGCCCGTGATCGACCGCTCGTTCCCGCTGGAGGCGATTGCCGATGCGTTCCGTCTGCAGCAGGCAGGTGGGCACTTCGGGAAGATTGTTCTGGAGTACTGATGCGTCAGTGGATGATTTACCCGGACTGGGAAGCGCGCCGTTTTGCGCCTGGGGCGCGCGGCCGCTTGCTTTGCGCACCGTGGGCGAATTGCTCGCGATACGCGGCGGGACTCGTAAGCGCGATGCGCCGGAAATGCCGTCGCAGCGACTCCTCGGAGCCGAAGCCCGCCAGATCCGCCACACGGTCCATGGGCAAGTTTGGCCGCGATTCGAGCAGATCGCGCGCGAGGCTCACACGTTCCCGCACCACCCAGGCGTAAGGCCCCATCCCCGTCGCATCGAGAAACTGCCGCTGCAGCGTGCGCTCGCTCATCGCAGCGCGCGTCGCGAGCGAAGCCACGCTGTGGTCGAGGCGAGGATTGGCGCGAACCCAATCCATCAGCTTGGCAAGCGGACTGGCTTCGTCGTGCGGCATCGGACGCGGCACGTATTGCGCCTGGCCGCCCTCGCGATGCGGCGGCACGACCAGCCGTTGCGCCACGCGATTGGCCACAGCTGCGCCGTGATCGCGGCGCACGAGGTGCAGCAGCATGTCAATGCCCGCCGCCGACCCCGCCGAGGTCAACACCTGCCCTTCTTCGATATAAAGCGCATCCGGTTCGACATGCAGTTGCGGATAGCACTGCTGCAACCGTTCGGCATAACGCCAATGCGTAGTCACGCGCTTGCCGTCGAGCACGCCAGCCGCAGCCAGCACGAACACACCCGAGCAGATCGAGCACAGCCGCGCCCCGCGTGCATGCGCCGCGCGCAGCTTCCTCAGCAGCGCTTCGGGCGGACGCTCCCCGGCATCGCGCCAGCCAGGTATCACGACCGTCTGCGCGCGATCGAGCATCGCAAGCGTATAGGGTGCGGACACGGTAATGCCGCCTGCCGCGCGCAGCGGCCCACGCTCGACAGCACACACGGCGAAGCGATACCAGGCGACGTCGAGCTCGGGCCGCTCGAGTGCGAAGAACTCCGTCACGCAACCGAATTCGAAAGTGCAAAGACGGTCGTAGGCGAGCGCAACGACGAGATGAGAAGTGGAATCGGACATGGCGCGATGTTACCGGAAATTGTCGATCGCGCCACTGTCGACATCACCGTGCGAGGCGAGAGAATAAAGCCATCGAAACCACAACAAGCAACCGGCATGTCACCTGTATCCGAACTCCCCGCTGCACCGAGCGCCGAGGCGCTCGCGCATTTCAGCGCCTCACTCGCCTTCGAAACCGATTGCGCCGACGTGTATGCGTCGCTGTCCGGCAGTCCGTCCTCGGCGGACTTCGTCCTGCTCGACGTACGCAGCCCCGCGCTTTTTGCGCGCGGCCACGTGCCGGGCGCGGTGAATCTGCCGCACGGCAAGATCGTCGCCTCGAAGCTCGAAGGCTACCTGCTGAACACGCTCTTCGTGACCTATTGTGCGGGCCCGCATTGCAACGGCGCAACACGCGGCGCGATCCGGCTCGCTCGACTCGGGCGGCCCGTCAAGATCATGATCGGCGGCATCACGGGGTGGCTGAACGAAGGGTTCGAGCTGGCTGCAGGCGAAGCGGAGTTTTAGCGTCGCGCGCCACTCGAGCACGGCATCTCGACGAACCCGGTGTCCGCTACACGGGTTCGTCCAACCATCCTTTGCCCCATCACTCGGCCGATGATCACCTGCTCCCTGTGCTACGTCATCGCTCGCTACCGCCTGGCCGGACGCAATCGCAAAGCGACCCTGCCTGCCGGGCCGCCTTTCAATACGCAAACGATACACGTTGCATAGTCAGCCACGAACGCAGTTTCATGCACCCGGTATTCGGGTAGGATGCGAGTTATCCGCCGCGCCGCCCGCGCTCGCGCCATCCCTCTCTCAACGCACGAAACATGCAACAAGGCACACAGGCAACCGCCGCCAGCTTTGCCAACATGGGCGTCGACCTGCTCGACTTCTTCGACGTCACCCCCACCTCGCTTTGGCTCGAAGACTATAGCCAGTTGCGCGCCCTGTTCGACCGGTGGCGCGAAGCGGGCGTCACGAATCTGCGCGCGTGGCTCGAAGAAGACCCGCGCCGCGTAGCCGAATGCTCGGCCTGCATCCGCGTGCTGAAGGTCAACCGGCATACGCTTGCGCTTTACGGCGCGCGCAGCCATGAGGAGCTCACCGCGCGTCTTGCCGACGTGCTGCGCGACGACATGTTCCAGGCGCACGTGGGCGAACTCGAGCAAATGTGGCAAGGCCGCACGACGTTCCGGAGCAAGAGCGTGAACTACACGCTCGGTGGCCGGCGCATGGACATCCTGCTGCGCGGCGTGATTTTGCCCGGTCACGAAGGCGACTGGAGCCGCGTGCTCGTCTCGATCGAAGACGTCTCCGCACTGGAGGATGCACGCCATCGCGCCGCCATGAGCGAGCAATACGCGCACGGGATCTTCGAGCATGCGCCAGTATCGCTATGGGTCGAGAATTTCACGGCGATTCGCCAACTGCTGGACGAAGTGCGCATGCAAGGCATCGTCGATTTCAGAACATTTACCGACGTGCACCCTGAATTCGTCGAGCGCTGCATGAACGAGATCCAGGTGATCGACGTCAATCACTACACACTCGGCATGTATCGCGCACCCGACAAGGACACGCTGCTCTCGCGCCTGCCCGAAGTGTTCCGTGACGACATGCGCCCGTATTTTCGCGAGCAGCTTCTCGATCTATGGGAAGGCCGTCTCTTTCAGCAGCGCGAGGTCGTCAATTACGCACTTGATGGCAGCGCGCTCAACGTGCATCTGCAATTCTCGGTGTTTCCCGGTCACGAAGAGTCGTGGGATCTCGTACTGCTCGCGCTCACCGACATTACCGCACGCAAGAAGGCCGAAGCCTACCTCGAATTCCTCGGCAAGCACGACGTGCTCACGAAACTGAAGAACCGCTCGTACTACGTGGATGAAATGAACCGCCTGCAGCGCAAGGGGCCGTTCCCGGTGAGCGCGATCGTCGTGGACATGGACAACCTGAAGGCCGTCAACGACCAGTTGGGCCACGCCGCCGGCGACGCGTTGCTACGCCGCGCAGGCGAGGTGCTGACAAAAGCGATTCAAAAGCCTTACCACGCCGCACGCATCGGCGGCGATGAATTCGTGGTGCTGATGCCCGGCAGCGGTCCGCGCGACGCCGAAGTCGTTGCGCAAAGCATCACCAAGCTGGTGGAATTGAACAACCAGTTCTACGGCGGACCGCGATTGAGTTTTTCGCTGGGCTGGCAAAGCTGCGAGGAAGGCGAAAGCGTGGAAGCGATGTTGCGTGCCGCGGACGCAGCCATGTATGAGGCCAAACGGCGGCGCAACGAATTGCAGCGCACTGGGGCGAATGATGCAGGCGATGCGGGTGATGCGGACCGGGACAGCCCGGCAGCCAACGACGGTCACTGTAATGAACTGAAATAACCAGACGGACACCTGGCGATTCGGCGCAGCAAAAAGAATACCGGGAGCGAGGCGTCATGCGCCCTGCTCCCGGTTTATGATGCGCTTCGCCACCGCAACCTCACGCGGCGGCAGCCCGCATCACGACGCGTTGACGGCGTCCTTGAATGCCTTGCCAGCCGTGAACTTCACCGTCTTTGCCGCAGCGATCTGGATTTCCGCACCCGTTGCCGGGTTGCGGCCCACGCGGGCAGCACGCTGGCCGGTCGAGAACGAACCGAAGCCGACGAGTTGCACGGAATCGCCCGACGTGACCGCCTTGGTGACCACTTCGAGGATCGCGTCGATTGCGGCTCCGGTGGCTGCCTTGGTCTCGCCCGTGCTTGCGGCGACTGCGTCAATGAGTTCCTGTTTGTTCATCTGCTACCTGTGTTGAGTTGAGAAAACCTGCATACCCTACCTCACACGGGCCAAACAGGCAAATTACGTTGCATATCGAAACGCAAAGCACACGGGGCTTACGGGCTGGGCGACTGCCGGGAATGATTCCTGCAGGCGATTTTCTCGCCGATTTTGTCACTATTTCGCGTTATTTTACAAAAACCAGCGATATTCTCGCGCCCCGATCGAATTCATAAAATCGAGGTGGTCCTGACGTTTATTTTCACAATAAACCATGGTGAAATCGTCGCCGAGCCCCTCCCGCACGCCGGCATGCCCGCGCATGGCGGCCACCGCCGAAAGCATGTCGCACGGAAAATCGACACCGCTCGTGCGGTCCCGATTGAGCGACGCGATCGGCTCGCGGCCCGCTTCCAGGCCATATTCGATGCCCGCGAGAATGGCCGCGAGCACGAGATACGGATTGGCATCCGCGCCCGCGAGCCGGTGCTCGATGCGCAGATTCGCCTCATCGGATTCGGGAATGCGGATGCAGGCATCGCGATCCTCGAAACCCCAACTCGCCCGGCTTGCCGCGTTGACCATCGCGCCATAGCGCCGGAATGCATTGTGATTGGACGCAAAAACCGGCATGCAATGCGGAAGCAGCGCGAGGCAGCCCGCCACGGCATGCCGCAACGCGCGCTGCTCTCGCGCGGCGAGCACGTTGCGGCCCGCCTCGTCGTAAAGGCTCACGTGCACGTGCATACCGCTGCCGGGCGCATCGAGAAATGGCTTCGACATGAAGCTCGCCCGATAGCCGTGCCGCAGCGCCACTGCGCGCGTGCTCCGGCAAAAGAGCGCTGACCAGTCCGCCGCGCGCAATGCATCGTCGCAATGGCCAAAGTTGATTTCGAATTGCCCCGGCCCGAGCTCGGCGGTGATGACCGTTGCGTCCACACCCTGCTCGCGCGCGGTCTCGACCATCTCGTGCAGCACGGGCGCGAAACGCGAAAGGCGCTCGATATGCATGTTCGGCTGATTGTCTTCGTCATCGCACAGTGGATCGCGCGCATGACGGGGCAGCCCTTCGCTCAGCTTCGCATCGAACAGATAGAACTCCAACTCGAACGCGACCACGGGTTTCAGGCCGCGCTTCGCAAAACGGTCGAGCACGCGGGCGAGCACCTGGCGCGGTTCGAAGCCGATGGGCGTCGCGGTGCCGTCCGAGGTAATGAGCATTTGCGCGAGCGGCTGCTGCTCCCAACGAACCCGCTTGAGCGTGCCCGGCACCAGGCGGCGCGGCACATCGGGATCGCCGTCGTGGAAGCAGTATTCGCCGATCGGATACACCCCGCCTTGCGCACCGAGCAAGATGCAGTTTTGCGGCAGCTTGAGCAGTGCGCCGGCGGCCACTTTCTCGAGCATGGCGATGGGGTAACGCTTGCCGTAGAAATGCCCGGGGATGTCGAGGCAGATCAGGTCGACGTATTGCACGTCGGAATGGGCCGCACGAAAGGCGCGTACTTCGCTCACGAGGTCAGTTGCGGTGGTGCTCACGTCGAGTTCCTCTTTAGCGGGAAATGGCGGACCTGCCATTTAATCCGGACTCCAAATCATGATGAACACGCGCGCGCCGGCAAAGCGCGTGTCTCTCGTAGCGACGTATCAGGCAGGCGTCGAGGCAGTCATCGAATCGGGTCTCAGGTGAACACCCAAAGCACGCGCGCGTCCTTGTCCGAGCGATTCGCGTAACTGAAGCGGCAGCGCGCCGGCAGTTGGAAGCTGTCACCGGCTTTGAGCGTGACCGCTTCATCCTCGCCATCGAGCCAGATGGTGAGCTCACCTTCGAGCACGAAACCGCCCTGCTCGTCGCTGTCGTCCACCGGGCGTTCGCCGCTCGTGGCGCCCGGCTCCAGCAGGCTCTCCAGCATCGAAAAGCCCGACGACATGCTCGGCGAAACCAGCACATCGGTGATGCCGCCACCGTAGTAAAGCGTGCGCCGCTCGCCGGGCCGCGTGACCCACGGTAGCGCGCGCGGCTTGCTCACGCTGTAGAAGTACGTGGTCGGCGTTTGCAGCGCCTCGCCGATGGCGGTGAGATCGGCGACCGTGGGCCGCGACATGCCGCGCTCGACCTGCGAGAGAAAACCCACCGAGCGGCCGATCCGTTGCGCGAGATCGGCCAGCGTCACCTTCTTGTGCTTGCGCAGATCGCGAATGAGGATCGCGAGGCCCTCGATCTCTTCTTCCTTGTCCATGCCGAATACCTCATTCAGACTACGTCGCGCATGCGATACCAAAGCTTGCCGAGCGCTTCGAGCGGCGCGGCCAGCGCGTCGCCGCCCGGAAAACGCGGATTATGGATGGCCTCGTAGCGCGAGAGCAAGCGCGTGTCGCCGAGGATCGCATCGGACACGGCTCGCGCCGCGGCCAGCGTGGGCAGCACGCCGTGCCCCGAGAAACCCTGGAGCCAGTAGCGCCCGCGCGCGTGCCCCACGTCCGGCGTGCGCCGGATGCTGATATCGATATGGCCGCCCCACGCGTATTCGAGCTCGACGCCACGCAGTTGCGGGAAAACGCGTTCGAGGCTCGGCCGGATCGCTGCGCGAATGTCTTGGGGAATACCGCCGAGATACGTGCACGCGCCGCCGAACAGCAGCCGATGATCGGGGCTCAGCCGGAAGTAGTCGGGAACGAACTGGTTATCGATCACGCAGCTATTGCGCGGCAAGAGCGTATGCGCGAGTTGCGGGTCGAGCGGCGCGGTCGCCACCTGATACGTGCCGACCGGCAGGACACGGCGCGCCAGTTCGCGGTCGAGCCGGTCGATATAAGCGTTGCAGGCGAGCACGAGCGTGCCCGCGCGGATCTGGCCATGGGGTGTGGTCGCGACGAAACCCGTTGGCGTTTCGCGCCATTGCTGCACGCGGGTCTGCTCGAAGATGCGCCCGCCCGCGCGCTCGATCGCGGCGGCAATGCCCAGCCCCAGCTTGAGCGGATTGAGGTGGCCGGCCTCGGGATCGTAAAGCGCCGCGAGATAGCGCGGGCTGCCCACCCATTCGGACATGTCCGGCTCGGCGATAACGCGCAACGCGTCGTAGCCCCATGTGCGCGCGGCTTCGTCGCGTGCCTCTTCCAGCAGCGCAATGCGGTTGCGCTTCACGGCGGTCCAGAGGCTGCCGGGCCGGTAGTCGATATCGAAGCCGTGGCGCGCGGGCAGTTCGCGCACCTCGCGCGCCGCCCAGCGCATGCTGTCCCATAGCTCGCGCGCGCCCTCGAGTCCCAGCGACTGCTCGATCGGCCCCATATCGCACGACCAGCCGAGCAGCGCCTGCCCGCCGTTGCGTCCGGACGCGGCCCATGCCACGCGGCTCGCCTCCACGACCACCACGCGCCGGCCCGCTAGCGCCAGCCGCAGCGCCGTATGCAACCCGCTGAAACCCGCACCGACGATCAGGATGTCGGCGTCGCACTCGCCCGCGAGGGACGGGCGCTCCGGCGCCTCGCCGGGCAGCGTGCGGGCGTAATAGCTTTCCACATGACGGGTCGATTCGACGAACATGGCAGCATCCGTGAAATTTAATCGGCTTAATTTCATGAAAAATTAGCACGACAATTTCACGGATGCAATCGTCTTTTCGGGCTTTGCGGCTTGGACGTTACGCCGCAGCGGCCTTGCGCAGCCGATTGACGATCTGGTTGTCCTTACCCTGAACCAGCGGCGTGAGCGTGATATTGAACTCGATGGCCTTGTACGTATCGCCCTTCAGACCCAGCGTCGTACCGCCGGTCTTCTCGACCAGGGGCGGAATAAGCTCCTCGCGCGTAGCGTAGGCGAAGTCATCCCAGGTCAGTGGGTCACCTTCGATATTGAATTGCGTAGTGAGCTTGCGCGAATTTTCGGCCGTGACGAAGAAGTGCACGTGGGCCGGGCGGTTGCCATGGCGGCCGAGCCCGTCCAGCAGTTGCTGCGTCGCACCGTGCGGTGGGCAGCCATAGCCTACGGGCATGAGCGTGCGAAATTCGTATTTGCCGTCCGCGCCCGTCCTCGCCGCGCCGCGCAAGTTGAAATCGCTCTGCACGCCGGTCGGATCGAAGTGCGAATAGAAGCCCTTCGAGTTCGCATGCCAGCATTCCACCAGGGCGCCAGCGAGTGGCTTGCCGGCCATATCCGTGACCGTGCCGTGAATCACCAGCGGCCCTGCGTCCTCATCCGGATCGATGGCGATGGCCGATACGACCTCGCGCACCGGCGCGCCCGCCACATAAAGCGGGCCTTCGATAGTGCGTGGCGTGCCGCCTTCCAGACCAACTGCCTTGTCCGCGGCGTCCATGCGAATGTCGAGGTACTTCTCGAGACCGAGCCCGGCTGCGAGCAGCGCCGCTTCCCCATCGTGGCCGAGCTTGTTCAGATAGTTCACGCCGGACCAGATTTCATCTGGCGTGATGTCGAGATCGTCGATGGCCATGAAGAGATCGCGCAGCAATCGATGGACGATCTGCTGCAAACGCGCGTTGCCGCTGCCGCCATTGAGATTCGCGGCCGCCATCAGCAGGCTGTGCACTTCCTTCGAGCCGAATACTTGTGCGCTCATCATTCTGTCTCCTGAAATTAGGGAAAATTGGTCCAGGCATCGTTGCCGTGAACATCGTCGATGCGGTCACGGCTAATACCGCTCCTGGCGGATTCACAGGGATCCGTCTTACGCCTCATCGATCCATCGCTGGATCTGCGCGCGATCGTTCGTACAACTCAGCGCGAGCATCAGCAGAACACGCAGCTTCTGCGGGGCAAGGTCACCGCCCGCGAGCACGCCGGCTGCTTCGAGGAACGCCTGGGTTGGCACTTCGCTGCGCGCTGCGCGGCTCGATTGCACCACCACCACGCCGCTTTTCGCCGCGCGGGCGAGCGCGGCCTGCTCCGCCGCTGCAGGGCGTCCCGGCACCAGGCCGGCGCTTACTATCGCGCGGCTGCCCGCAGCAACGAAGGCGTCGATCGCCACGGCGTCGGCACCCGCGTACGAGAGCACGATATCGACGCGCGGCAGCGTGCCGAGTGTTTCCATGTCGAGCGGCAGACTTGGTCCGGCGCCGACGCGCCCGCGCCGCATGACGACGCGCCCCGAAGCCTCGACGCGCCCAAGCGGACCGAACTGCGGCGCCTCGAATGCGCCAAGCTCGAAGCTTGCGGCCTTCGTCACGTCGCGTGCGGCAAACACCTGGCTGTTCATGACCACGAGCACGCCCGCGCCACGGGCCTCATCTGACTGCGCGAGCGCGAGCGCCGCGCGCAGGTTGCCGGGCGCGTCGCTGCCGGCCGTATTCAACGGGCGCTGCGCGCCCGTGATGACCACCGGCACATCGAGATGGAGCAGCAGATCGAGACACCACGCGGTTTCCTCGAGCGTGGCGGTGCCATGCGTGACGACGAAGCCTGCAATGCCAGGGTCCGCGGCGGCTGTGCGCCGGATCAGCTTCGCCAGCGCCAGCCAGTCGGCTGGCGCGATGGCCGTGCTGCCCAGCGCCCGAAACGGAACGGGTACGAGTTCGACAGTGTCTGCAACGTTGCCGAGCGAGCCCATCTCGTCCATCAGTTCGTCAATCGATCGGACGACGCCGCTTTCGCCATATTCGATCCAGTCGAAACGATGGCGTGCCTGCATCGCGAACGTGCCGCCCGTGCCGATCACGGCGACCCGCGGCTTGCCACGAACAGCCAGCGCGGCGCGATTGCCTGGCGCCTGCATCACGCTCTCTCCTGCAGTGCTTCGGTGTTGACAAACACTACGCCGTCCTCAACCTTCACGGCGTGGCAGCGAGCGTCACGCGAGAGCGGCGCGCATAGCGCGCGGCCGTTGCGCACGTCGAACAGCCCTGCGTGCAACGGGCATTCAACCTCATGGCCTTCGAACTCGCCTTCGGAAAGGCGTGCGTGGCCATGCGTGCAGATGTCGTCGAGGGCGTAGACCGTGCCGTCGATCTCGAAGAGCGCCAGCTCATGATGCTCGATGCGCACGCCGCAGCTCGGGCCGGCTGCGAAGAGCGTGGCCACCTCGCCGGCGCGATACCAATGCACCGGCTGGGCGGCCGGGTTGGCTTCGCTGTGGGCTTCGTCATGTGCGATTGTCAGGGTACACATATTCCGGTTTCCTGTTGAAAATTCACGTAATCACGCGCGCACTGATCGAGCAGCGTCGAGCGCCGCAAGCGTCGCGGCGAGCGCGCTCGCACCGGCGCCGAGCGGCGCAAGGTGGATCTGTGCGAAATTCATGTAAGCGCAACGCCATGCGCCATCGGCGTCGCGCCGATATCGTTCTCGCGTGACGGCGGCAAGCAGCACGACCTCGCGCGTGTCCTCGCGCATGGCGAGTTGCCACAGCCGCCAGGTGCCGCTCGCCTCATCCGCGCGAATATCGAACTGTGGACTGCCGTAGTAGTGCGCCGCAAAGCACCACGGCGAGCGCTTGAACCACTCGTGCAACTGCGCGCGGCCCACCAGCGAGTCGCCGAATCCCGCACCACCTTCCCACACGGCGTCTTCGGTAAAGCACAGTGCCTGGTCCCATGCCACCCGTGCCAGCACGTCGGCGGGCTGGCGTTCGTGGGTGCTCGTGTATTTTGCGTCGGCAAGTGCCGCGTAGCGCGCCTTGAGTTCGCGAATCGCCTCGACGGCTTCGAGGCGCGCCACGCGCTCGTGCAGGCTTGCGTCGTTCATTGTGCAAGCTCCTTGAGCGGAATCGACGCGTCGCCAAGCCGCTCGGGCGCCGGCTTCGCACGCCGGGCGACGAGTGCTTCGAGATGGCGGCGCTCGCGGCCGTTATCGATCAGCACACCTCCCGTGACGCATCCTTCGCGCAGCAGCAGCACCGTAGACGGATGACCGTTGCGCGTTGCGCGAACGCATACCTCGTCGTCGCGCGAAGGCAGGCCGACAACCTGGACGTTGTGCCCAGCCTGGTCGGTCCACATCCACGGGATCTCCATGTACGGTTCATTGCGCCCCATGATGAAGCCCGCCACGGCCGCTGCCTGGTTTTCGGCATTGCGCCATGTTTCGAGGCGCACAGGCTTTCCGTAAAGCGCATGCCAGGCCTGCGCGACATCGCCCGCCGCGTAGCACCACGGCGCGAGCGGGCTGCGGCAGCGCTCGTCAACGCTCACCCCTTCGCGCGAGGCGAGGCCTGTGCCATCCAGAAAGCCCACCGCACATTCAATGCCGACGGCCACGAGCACGCGCTGGGCCGGCAATGCGAACGTCGTACCGTCCTCTCGCATGGCTTGCACGATATAGCCGCACTCGCCCTCGTTGGACGCGATGGCGCGCACCTGCACACCGGTCTCGATACGCACGCCTTGTGATTCGTGTCGCTCGCGCAGCCATGCGCAAAGCGCGGGCGGCAGACTGCGCGCGAGAATGCGCTCGCCGGCCTCCAGCACCGTGACCTCGATACCGAGCGCGCGCGCGCTGCTCGCCACCTCCATGCCGATCACGCCCGCGCCGACGATGGCGATGCGCTTCACGCTGCGCAACGCTTCGGCAAGCGCGAGGCCGTCGTCGAGCGTGCGCAGACCGATCACGCCAGGCAGCATCGCACCCGGCACGTCGAGCATGCGCGGTGCGCCGCCGCTTGCGATCACGAGTTCGTCGAAGCCGAGGCTCGTGCCGTCGTCGAGCGCGAGCCGCCGCGCCTGCTTGTCGACGCCTGTGACGCGCGCATGCACGCGCTCGACGGTACTGGCGTCATCCCAGAACGAAGCGGGGCCGAGCACGAGTTCGTCGCCGCGCTTTTCGCCGAGCAGCAGTTCTTTCGAGAGCGCGGGCCGTTCATAGGGCGCGTGCGTCTCCTCGCCGATCAGCGTCAGCCGATCGCGATAGCCGAGCGCGCGCAGATGCTGGGCCACGCGACCGCCTGCATGCCCCGCGCCGACGATCACTACATGCCGCGCGGCGCTCATGATGCCCCCGCCTCGCCGGCCGCGAAGCCGCCCTGATTGATCACGCGATACAGCACACCGGTGGCGGACGTGCAGGTCCACGCCCGCGCCGCGCCAGGCGGAATGATGATGGCTTCGCCAGACGAGAGCCGATAGTGCTCGCCAGCCGCTTCAATGCTGAAGCTGCCTTCGAGAATTGCCGCCACTTCTTCGCCTGCGAGTCCGGCGGCCGCTTCGATCCGCTCGCCGCCCCGCAACTCGCGAATGCTCATGTCGAACGCCGAACCGCGCGTGGCGGACTCTGCTTGCCTGACGAGCCGGCAGGGCTGCAAGGATGATTCGCTCACGGCTGCTCCTTGCGCTCGGCAAGCGGATAGTAAGGCACCGTGTCTTCCGCGCCATACTCCTTGCGCGGCGGCGTGACCGCGTTCAGGCGCAGGCTCATGCCGGCAGGTTCGAAGCGGTTGCGACCGTAATGCGGCGTGTTGGCGGGAATCAGCAGCGCTTCGCCAGCGTGCATGGGAAATTCGGTGTCCGTGGCGGCGCCCTCGCCCGTGAACACCGAGCAGCCACCGCTCACCTGCAGCGATGCTTCCTCACCGTGCTGGTGCGATTTGACCGGCAGGGCGTGACCAGCGGCCTCGACAAACTTCACGACCGCAACGCTCATCGTCTGCCCGAAGAGATGCTTCATGTAGAGACCATCTGCCACGACTTCCTTGAGGTTGTCGTCGATGGCGAAAACGCGGCATTGACTCATGCTTGTCTCCTTGCGTCGCTCACAGCGCGGGCGACATGACGAACGCCTCATCGGCGGCGAAACGGCGCGGGTCGAACCCGTCCACCACGGCCTGCTGCGCGTAGAACTCGACGGCCGGCGCGACTTCGGCCAGTGAGAGCGTCAGACACATCAGCGCGCGCGCGTCGGCAGGCAGGGCGTTCATGTCGAAGCGATCGAGCCACGCGAAAATGCGCTCCATTTCGGGCAGCATCGCGGCAACGAACGCGTGGATCTCGTCCATCGTCACGGCGTGGCGGCGCACGTTGCGCGCAGTTTCCGTGTCGAGCGCCCAGCCGGCAAACGACTGCAGGCTTGCGAATTCCGCTGGCAGTTCGGGCACCGGCGCGGCGGTGGCGCGCAGCGCCTCGATATTGATGGTCTTCGTTTCCATAAAAAAATCCTCAGGATTTAAAGGCGGGCGTGAGTTCAGATGGCAGCAGCGACAAGCCGGTCGACGACGTGCGCGCCATGCCGGACCAGAACTTCGCTATCCTGAAGAATCATGTGAGACTTCGCCCCTGTTTCCGCGGCGCGCTGGGTGCGCTCCAGCGTGCTCATGTCTTCCAGCAGGACGTCGCGCAGCGCGACCTTCATGTACTCGAGGAAGAAGCGCCCGCCCGCGGTAGTCATCTCCGGGTAATACACGCGGCCTTCAAACAGGGTTTTGTTGTGAGCGATGGGCCGGAAGTTGTACGCCTGGCAATAGTTCGGACGCAGCGAGACGTAGAAGTCGGGGAATACGACGTTGATGTCGAACAGCCAGTTTTCGCTTTTCGTCCAGTTCACGCCCTTGGGCAGCGCGTCGAGCGGAAACTCATGCTTCGCGCTGCCGATCGCCGCGCGCAAGGCCGCTGCCGCAATCGGGCGAGTCTGTGCGGATTCGGCCAGCGCCTGCTCGGCCGCGGCGCCGCCCGAGGTCACGGCCTTGGGGTTGCCATACACGGACTTCTGGTTGCCGGCGAGCGAAAGCCGCCGGTGCAGGTCGCCGCATACCACGTCGAGCGGGCGCATGCTGCCGCCTTCGCTGCGGTCAATGGCATCGGCAATCGAGCGTCCGTGCACATAGGCAACGTGGTAAGCCTCCTGGAATGCATCGAGCGCGAGCTTCCAGTTGCAGTTCACAACGCTCGTCCACTGAAAGCCGCAGGTGAGCTTGTCGAACGGGTAGCCCTCCACCTCCCCATAAACCGGCTGCATGAACTCGGCCAGCGATTGCGCTGGCTGCGGGTCCATGTTCACGAAGATAAAGCCTTGCCACACATCGCACGATACCTGGGCGAGACCATAGTCCTCGCGCCTCATGTCGAAGAAGCAGTCTTCGTCGGGCACGCCGGTGAGCTTGCCGTCGAGGTCATAGGCCCAGCCGTGGAACTTGCAGAAGAATTTGCGCGTATGGCCGCACTTGTCGTACACGAGCTGGTTCATGCGGTGCGCGCACACGTTGTGCATGGCGCGAATCTGGCCGGCCTTGTTGCGCACCACGATGATTTCGGTATCGCAGGCAGCCAGCTCCTTTACGAAATAGTCGCCCGGATGCGGAATCTCTTCGACACGTCCAACTTGCAGCCAGGTCTTCTTGAAGATCTGCGTCTTCTCGCGCTCGTAATACTCTGGTGAGACATAGGGTTCGAGCGGCACCGGGCCTTTGCCAAGCTCGGGATAGCGGTCCGTGAGGAAAAACGTTTCGGGTTTCATGGTGCGATGCCTCCGTTCAATCAACTCTCAAAATTAAATGCCATTCTGTTTTGAAGCACTAGCCTTGTCAAGTATCAATTTATCCGGACCAAGACTTAACGCTGATCGACATGCCGAGCCCGGGAGGCCTGGTAAAATAACGAATGCAACCCGGTCATGACACGCTCCGGGATCGACCGCTCAACAACAGGGCCGCGCGGGAAGCGGCGGCCGCACAGGGGACATGGATGGCACAAGTCAAAAAGGCAGACGTGCGCGACGCAATCGTCGCCGCGGCATTCGATCTGTTCTGCCGCAAGGGCTACACGGCGACGACAATGACGGAAATTGCCCGCGCTGCGGGCATGACGGTCGCGAACCTGTATGTATATTTCGATTCGAAGCTGCTGATCTTCTATGAGATCTATACGCCGTGGCTGATGCAGCAGCTCGAGACGCTGCGCGACGCGGTACGCAAGTTCCCCACGCCGCGCACGCGCCTACGCCGCATCGTACTGGGGCTTTGGGGCGATATTCCGGCCGCCGACTACTCGTTCGCGAACGCCATGATCGAAGCGCTCGCGAGCGCGCCGCGCGGCACGCCCAAGCCCAACGACCTGCTCGCGCGTTGTGAAGACTTCGTGACGGAACTGATCGTCGAGAGCCTGCCGCCCGAGGTCGCCCATGTGGCAACCAACAAGCTGCTCGCGCATGTGCTGTGGATGGCGCACGACGGCTTTGCGATCAACAGCCGCATCGGCGACACGCGCGACCTCGAAGCCGTTGCGGCGCTCATGGTCGACCTCGTGCTGGGGCCGGAGGTACCGGCGCCACGCACGCGTCGAAAGCGTGCGGAAAGCGTATAACTAATACGATTCACACAATTCCAGCGCCGCGCGTTTACCGCGGCGCACGGCCTCCCGCGCAGACTCCACAATTCCCCTGAATTTACGGCTTTTTTCCTGCTCCCTATCGCGCCACGCAGGGAGCAATTTGATATTAATCAGGGTTAACACTGGTTTGCGCTCAAAAATAATGAATGCAACTATTTATTCGAGTCGCTGAGTCTGACGCGCCATGGCATCGCCTGGGCGGTCCGCATAGCGCCCGTTCCGATTCCATATTTCCCAATCACCCGGAGATGTCATGCACGTTGCCGATGCGGCGGCCGAAAGCCCCGCCCAAACCATCCCGCTGCGCACAACCTGCCTCGTCCTCGCGCTATGCTGGGTCGCCATCGTCTCCGAGGGCTACGACATCGGCGTAATGGGCACGATCGTCCCCTCGCTGTTGGCCGATACGCACTGGCACCTCACGCCGCTGGAAATCGGCCAGATGAGCAGCGCTGCGCTCGTCGGCACGCTTTTCGGCGCTTACTTCATCAGCCTTCTGAGCGATCTCGCGGGCCGCAAGCAACTCCTCATTGGTTGCGTCGCCCTGTTTTCGCTGTCGATGCTCGGCGCGGTGTGGGCGCCAACCCCTGCCATCTTCGCGCTCATGCGCGGCATAGGCGGCCTTGGACTCGGCGGCGTCATTTCCGTGGCGGCAGCACTGACCATCGAGTATTCGCCGCCGAAGCGGCGCAACCTGAACTTCGCGATCATGTACTCGGGCTATCCGATCGGCGCGCTCGTTTCGGCGCTCTCCGGCATGGCGTTCATCGAGAGTTTTGGCTGGCGCGCGGTCGTGGCCATCGGCGCAACACCTCTGCTTTTCGTGCCCGTGCTGATGATGTGGCTGCCCGAGTCGCTCGAGTTCCTCGTGCGCAAAGGCCGCCATGAGGATGCGCGTAAGCTTGCCGTGCGGCTCGGCATGAGCGAACCGGCGCGCGGCGCACCGGGTGAGCAGAAAAAGGCGCAGTTTCGAGAGGTACTGCATGAAGTGTTCTCGCGCAAGAACGCGATGGGCACGCTCTGCCTATGGGCCGCGCAGTTCATGGCGATCATGCTTGTCTACGGCCTGGGCACGTGGCTACCGCAGATCATGCGCAAGAACGGTTACGATCTTGGCTCGAGCCTGTCGTTCTTCGCGGTGTTCAATCTTGCGGCGGCAATGGGCGGCGTGGCGATCGGGCGTATTGCAGACCGCTTCGGCCCGCGCCTCACGATCGCCTCGGCGTTTCTCGTCGGTGCAGTGTCGATCGCCGCGCTCTCGTATAAAAGCGTAATGGTAGTGAACTACCTTCTCGTCGCGTGTGCGGGGTTTGGCAGTATCGCCGTGGCGCTCGTGCTGCTCGGCTACGTGGCGAACTACTACGCTCCGCACGCGCGCGCATCCGGCACGGGCTGGGCAGTGGGCGTGGGACGCTTCGGGGCGATGTGCGGCCCGGTGATCGGCGGCTACCTTGCCGGTCTGAATATCTCCCCCTTCTGGAATTTCGTGATGTTCGCCGCGACCGCGCTGCTCGCATCGCTTGCCGTGCTGCTCACGCCCACGCCGGAACACGTGCGGCGCGCGCGCGACGCATGATGCGCACGTGCTTCGGCAAATCTGTTTTCTTGTCACGGAACTGGTTATGAGTCTCGGCTTTGGCACTCGGGCCCGCATTGGGCATTTGTATCCGTCCGGCGGGTTGTGCGACTTTGAAGTGCAATTGATGGCGCCCGAGGGAGTTCAGTTCGTCACCACGCGCATGCCTTTCTCGCGGACTTCGCTGGAGAGCGACACCGCTGTCATTGCCGACGTGGAAACGCACGCAGGGTTGCTCGCCACAGCCGCTGTCGAGCTCATCGCCATGAATTGCACGGCCGCCAGCATGGCGGTCGGGGCTGATGCGATCAACCGGCGCATTCTCGCGGCAACCGGCATTCGTTCGGTCACCACCACCGACGCGGTGCTCGCCGCGCTGACCGCCTGCGGCGCGAAACGCGTCGCGTTGATGACGCCGTATCCGGCCGAGGTCGTCGAGATGGAGCGTGCGTTTCTCTCGCGCGCGGGCATCGAGATCGTAAGTGAAATCTCGGACCCGCGATCCACGCCGGTCGAGCAAGGCATGCTGCCGCCGGAGCATTGGGCGGAGCTCGCCAACCGCGTGGACCTCGCCAACGTCGACGCGTTCCTGATCAGTTGCGCGGGCATTCAGCTCGCGCCCGTCATCGACGCCATCGAAGCGCGCGGCAAACCGGTGGTGACCAGCAACCAGGCGCTGCTCTGGCATTGCTTGCGCACGCTCGGTCTCGCGCAACGGCCGCACGGCTACGGGGCGCTGCTCGCAGGCGCGTTCGACTAGGCTCGCCGCCCAAGTTCCTTTAGACCGCACCGGGACGGCCTGCCCGTCCCGCGACAATCGAATCGTCTTTCCTGTCCACTATTTTTTGGACTGCCAATCGTAGCGCCGCTGGAAACGTATTCCCATCACCATCAGAAAGAACAATGACTGCAACCCCATGCAAGGCGTTCGTGCGCCTGAGAACCGGTTTCATCCTGACATTCGGCCTGCTGGCCCTGCATGCGCCCGCGCAGGCGCAAGGCTCCATCACGCTGTACGGCATTCTCTCAGAGGGTCTCGCGTGGGCCAGCAACGAGGGCGGCCATGCCAACCTGAAACTCGTCTCGGGTACGAACCAGAACAGCCGCTTCGGGCTGCGCGGGATGGAAGACCTGGGCGGCGGCGTGAAAGCGATCTTCACGCTGGAGAATGGCTTCGACATCACGACCGGAAAGTTTCAACAGGGCGGCCGCATGTTTGGGCGCCAGGCTTACGTGGGTCTGAGCAGCGAACGCTTCGGCACGTTGACGGCGGGGCGGCAGTACGACACCGCTTACGATTACCTCGCGCCCTTCGAATCGGCCATTGCCGCAACGGGGCTTGCCGTGCACCCGGGCGACAACGACGACGTGTTCGGCAGTTATCGCTACAACAATTCGCTCAAATACCAAAGCCCTACGGTCGGCGGTTTGCGCGCGCAGGTCATGTACGCCATGAGCAACGCCGCCGGCCAGTGGGCGCTCAATCGCTCGGTGAGCTCGGGTGTTGCTTACGAGGCAAGCCAGTTCAGGCTTGCGGCCATCTACCTGCAGAACGATCGCCCTGGCGCGGGTGCCAACCCTTCGGGTGCGCTGACCGACGACTACGCAGGTGCCCCCTTCCTGCTCTTCCATTCGAGTCCGTTGGATCCCTCAGTGGGCGTACGGCGTCAGCGCGAGTTCGGCGCGGGCGCGCAATACACGGCGGGGAAACTGCGCGCCTCCGGTCTCGTGACCGACGTGCGGTACGACTATCTCGACACGACCAGCCTGCATCTTGTAAACGTCGATGTGAGCGCGTCATATAGCGTAACTCCGTCGCTGCTGCTTTCGACAGGCTATGTGTACACTGCCGGCCGATATGGCGGCTATAACCGCGCGCCGCACTGGAACAACATCCAGGCCGGTGCGGATTACTTCCTCTCGAAGCGCACCGATATCTACCTTTTCTGCGACTACCAGCGGGCCAGCGGTGCGAACGCCGACGTCTACATGTTCTCTCCGTCCAGTTCTGCAAGCCAAACCGTGGTGGTGGCCGGGTTGCGCCACAAGTTCTGAGTGTGCTGGCAAGCCGATAACGCGCCGTATCCGGAAATCAGCAATGCAACCGAGGACGACGGGAAAAACTTTACGCATGCAAAACGCATTGCCATCGATCCTCGCGCGCAATCACGTTTCGGATACCAAAGTTTGTTTTCGACCTTTGCGAAAGCGCTTTCATCCGTCCAAACGTGAATAAACATTCGATACTGAGATGCTTAAATAATCTCCAACGAACGATTCGCGCGTAAGGTGCCTCACACCTGAGGAATGAGCGATGCGCAATCTCGCCGTTTCTTGACAAGATTCACCCATCGTCTACGCTCAACGCACGGCAAAGCCTTTTGAATTTCAATTCAAAACAGTGCTGTCTGTTTTCATCGTAGTGCCACGATTGTCTGCAGGCTAGCGAAGAAAGGATGCCAGCGTGAACTTCGTCGATACGCTCCTCATCAGGCTCGCTGATCCGGCGGCTCGCGGTGGTGTTTTCGACAGCGACAGCCTCGCGCAAATCGCGTCGACGGCTTACGACACCAGCGCGATGCCCATTCAAGGACCGTACAGCGCGGTTTTCGACGATATCCAGCTCGGCCTCGCGGTCCCGCGCGTTGCCACTCTCGATGGATACTGGGGACGCTCGGCCACGGGCGAGCGCACCGACTCGCAGTTCGTGCTGTCGGGGCTCGGCGAAAGCGCGATTCGCGTGGATGCATTCTGGCGCGGCGCGATCATCGCCCGCTCGACGCCGCCTACCGGACACGTAAGCGCGGCGCGCGGCAACGTGGTCGATGCTGGACGGATCGATGCGGAGATCGTGGCCGCGCTCGGTGCACTGCCGGCCGATTCCGCCGCGCTCGAAAACGAACGGCGCACGCGCTTGCTCACGCATCTGCGTGCAGCTTTCGCGCAGCCCGACCTGATGACAGGCGCGCTGCTGGACCAGTGGCTGCACGACAACGGCGCATCGTCCGTAAGCGACCTGATCGTGAACCTGCGCGGCGTGCTCCATGCCTATCCCCTGCAAATCACTTTTTCGCCGCCCAACGACGTGCCGTCGCTGCCGGAGCCGCTGCCGATCGGGACCGCGCTGATGATCCGCGACGTGGGCTTTTCGGTTGGCGACCTGCTCACGGAATCGCGGATCGTTCGGCAGCAGCTTGGCCAGATGGGCCTCACCCGCGCGGTAGACGCCACGCTGCCGATCCGCGAGCCGCTGCCGATCACGTGGATCGTGCCGGCCGCGGCGTTCGACGATACCGGCTGGCCGGGCGCCGCCGCAGGCATGGCGGCCGACGCCGCGCGAAGCGCGCGGCGTGCGGCGGCCGCTGGCTGGCTGGTGCTCCAGGGAATCGGCCTCGCGGTCGTCTAAACAAGCATGTTAGCAATCCATATCGATTCGAGCCATTAAACCTGGCATTGCGAAATTTCACCGGGCCAGCATGGATCGCCCGTTTCGTGTTCAGAACTGACATCAAAGGAGCAACTTATGTCAGCAACCGTCCCTGCGGCGTTTCCCTTCATCCTGGTCAACATCGATACGTCCGCGCTGATGCCCATCGCGCAGCGCTCGCCCGGCGTGATCGCGATCGTTGGCAAGACCCCCGCCGGCGCAGACGGCGGCGATGCGGCATTCGACATGCCGACCGTCGTGGACACGGCGTCAGACGTGTCGCAGCACTTCGCCAAGGTCAACCCCGACGGCAGCGTGGCCGACACGACACTGTCGACCTCGCTCAAGCTCGCGATGCTGCAAAGTCCGACGCCCTCGAAAGTGTATGGCGTCAAGGTCAACGGCAACGACTACGCCGGCGCGCTGGCGTCGCTCGAAGCCGCGGACGATGTCGACTTCGTCTGCCTCGCGAACGAAACCGATGTCGGCGTGCCCGCCGCCGGCGGCAATCCGCCGACCAACCTGCTCGCGCTCAAGGCGCACGTCGAGACCATGTCGTCGCAAGGCCAGAAACGGCTCGGCGTGGCGATGATCAACCCGGCGACCGCGAAGTCGCCCACTTACGTTCACGACGTCGACGCCACGGCCACGCCGCTGAAGAGCGACGTGAGCCGCATGGTGCTGGTGGCCGCGCGCGGCGCGACGGTCGACGTCGCCTCGGCGGCCACTGGCGCGATCGCCGGCTACGCGCCGCAGGTCTCGATGGTGCTCAAGCAGGTGCGCGGCGTGAGCGTGCCGACCGCCAGCCAGTACGGGCCGAGCGAGATCAAGGGGCTCTCGGAGGCCGGCATCGTGCCGATCATCCAGCCCTCGCTGATCGTCGGCGGCGGCTTTTACTTCGGCGAGGGCCGCTGCTACACCACCGACGCGAGCCTGCTCTACATCGACATCGTGCGGGTGCTCGATGACATCGATTTTCGGCTCAAGGCGGGCCTGATCGGCCTGATCGGCGATTCGCGCATTACCAAGGCAGGCCTCACGCAGGTCAAGGTGCGCATCGATGCGATCCTCGGGCCGCTGCTCAATGCTGCCGTGATCGACGACTACTCGACCACGATCCCGGTGCTCAACATCCTGATGACGCCCGAGTCGGCCTGGAGCGCGACGGACAGCGCGCTGATCGTGACCGCGCGCGCGAACCGGACCGTCGACGTGTTCGTGTCGATCACCTATGGCCCGGCAGTGCACCAGCTGCGCGTCACGCTGGCGCCGAGCTTCTGACCGACCGCTTCGTTTCCCGCGCTGCCTACCGAAGAGGAGCCCAACATGCCTGACTGGAACACCCGGCTGGCCGTGTCCTATACGGCAAACAACCAGACTAGAACGATCACGCCGATCGACTCGTTCACCCCCACCTTCACGCTGACTGCGGAGCCGCTGCACTCGATCGAGCACACGCACATCGGCGTGATCTACTCGCCGCAGTCGATGACGTTCACGATGACCGTGAAGGCCATCGGCACGGTCGCTGCCGAGCTGACCGCGCTGGCGATCAAGCGCACGCCGTTCGATGTCACGCTGCAAGAGTCGATGAACGGCAACGACTGGGCGTACGCGTCGGTGGTCATGAGCAACTGCGTCATCACGAGCGCGGTGCCGTCCACCGCGACCGTCTCGGGCGCGCCCACGGCAACGTTCACCGGCTTCTGTCTCAGCGCCGCCGAGACCGACAAGAGCAACACCACCGCCACGCTGCCCTAGCCCCGCCCGGAGTAACCGACCATGCCTGATGGACACAGCGGACACGACACGCAGGATCCGACCTCGGGAACCCTCGTGCACGACGGCCATTCGGTCGGCTGGTCGCTCGGTTCCGAAGCAGACGAAACGAGCGGCAGCGGCCCGCCGGAGGTCCATTACCACTTCCCGGTGGAGATCGAGGTCCGCAACACGGTGGCGGCCATCGACGAGGACCGCCTGATTCACGCCACGCTGGAACGGCTCGCCCGCGAGCTGACCGGCTGATACCCGCTTCTCTGCGCGTATGCGGATCAACGTCAACATTCCGGTGCGTTTGTCGGTGGATCTCGACGCGATCGAGCATCGCCCGGCCGACCTCGACGCCGCGCTCGCGGCGGCGATGGCGCGCGCCATGCGGCGTTCGGCGGCGGCGACGGCGCGCTCCGGCGACCCTTCGGCCATCGTCGTGCACGACCCCACCTTCTCGTGGCGCGGCGCGAACCTGCGCAGCGTCCCGGCCGAAACGCGCCAAGACACCGAGGCGCGCCTCGCGCGCGTGATCCAGCGCTCGGCGCGCACGCAGGCGAGCACCCCGACCACGGGCACGACGGCAACGACCGGCACGAGCCTGCGCCGGCGGCCGTGGCGCGGCTGGCAAACGCTGACGAGCATCAACTTTCACGCCAAGGTCGGCGAGTACCTCGCGTTCCTCGATACCTCCATCCACGACCGCCACACCGACTACGCCACCGTTTATGCGGACTACGAGGAGCAGTTGAAATGGGTCTCGCTGTGGGTCGTGCGGGTCGACCGGCCGTACCGGCGCGACGATCTCTCGGCGGAATTGTCCGCACGCGCGCTGGAGCTGAGCCGTGCGCACCCCGGACGCGAAGACGGGTTCTGGGTGATCAACCTGTCGGAGCGGGACCGGCAGCGCGTGATCGAACTCGATCAAGACAATCTCGTTGCGGGCGCCACATCCGACCTGAGCGGCAACAGCCGCTACCTCAGGATCTACGGCGGCGAGGTCTACCTGATGCCCGGCGCGCAGGTCATCTTCACGATGATGGTCCTGCCGACCATCTCGCTGGAGACCTATGCGCGGCCCGGCACGCCGGTCGACGTCGAGGTCCGTAACCGCGAGCTGGAGTTCCTCGTCTACCAGGACGGGTTTCGCGATGCGCTGGGCGTGTCATGGCCCGATTTCATCGCCGCGATGGGCGATGAAACGACGATGCTGCACGTGTCGCCGGTCGAGGTCACCGCGCCGGTGCTCCCGACGACGCTGCAGCAACTCGTCGAAACGCGCGACCCACTGCCGTCTGCAGGCCCGCTCGTCTACCCCAGGCGGGACCTGCGCCTGCTCAACCAGGACACGCTGGACACGCTGCCGGATGCCGTGCGCACAACCGTCGCGCCGTTGACGACCCCGGCCACGCTGGCGCTCGATGCGGACAGCCGCTGGGGCCGCTGGCGGGTCGGCTGGCGCGGCGCGCTGCTGTCCGCGACCTTCGCGCTGAACGAGGACCAGCAGTTCGCGGCCAGTCACCGCGCGCGTGCCGAGCAAATCGCCGATGCCATCGTTACGCTGCTCGGCAGTTATCCGCGCGGCGATTCGCTGGCTGAAATCCCGTGGTGGAGCCGGCTCGACGCGCTCTGCACCAGCGACCTCGGGGCTCGCGCCAACGGGGCCGGCAGGCTCACGATGTTCGACCTCTGGATGGAGGCGCTGCAGCGGCGTGACGGCGGCCGGTGGTTCGACGCGCTGCTGGACAAGATGGCGAGCACGCGCGGCGACGCCGCCCTGCACTTCATCCAGGCGGCCACGGCGTCGGCGCGCTACAACGCGCATCCGCGCATCAGCCAGATGCGCAGCGACTACAACAACGCGACGCGCGCAGCGCTCAAGAATGCCTACTTCCCGGACAGCGGCGCGATGTGGCTGTTCCACGACGCCGACCGGCGCGTGGCGCACAACGGCGTGGTCGCCGACGCTTACGCCGACTATGCGTCGCACGCGCGCGTGAAGCATCTGCGCGAAGAACGGCGGGCCGAGTTCGACGCTGCCCTGGAGACCGCGGCCAATCAGCTGCTCGGGGACATCATGGCCGGCCGGGTCGCCAGGGACTTCAACAACCAGGAGTTCGCGAACGAAGCGATCAACCGGGCGGTGGCCGCGATCCACCTCTCGAACGACGACTTCGAAACCGTCACCCAGATCACGTCGCTGCGCGTGACCGCGATCGAGTTTGTCGTCGACCGCGGCATCGAGCGCTACAACGTGACCTTCAACATGGTCCAGAAGATCGAAGGCGAATCGAGCTGGACCGATCTTGCCGGCACGAGCCGCACGACCACGGAACTCGACTTCGAGTGGCTCCTGTTCGGCTGGGATCTGGGCCGCATGGGTGACCGGCTGGAGACGGTCGGGCTCGTGATCGGCGGCATTGCGGTGATTGCCGTCGCGTGGGAAGCCGGCATCGTCACCGCGCTGGTCGAGGCGGCCGGCGGCACGGGGGCAGTGCTGACCTCGGTATTCGTCTCGGAGATCCTCTATCTCGCGACTGCGAAGCACTACAGTCTCGAAGGCTTCGTGATGGCCGCGATCGACGGCTACCTGTTCGCGCTGACCTTCCGCTTCGCGGGCATCGGCGGGCGCGCGATCGCGCTGCGCATCGGACGCGCGACGATGTCGGACATCGTCGGCGGCTGGGTCGCGGAACGGCTCTTCGTGGGCATCGTCGGCGGCTCGCTCGGCGGCGGCGCGGTCGTGTTCTCGCATGGGCTCGCCGACACGCTGCTGCGCAACGGGCCGGGCCCGAGCCTTGGCCAGTATGTGCGCGGCATGACGATGGGCGCCGTGTTCGGGCTGTTCGGCGAGTTCGTGATCGGCCCGGCGCTGCAGGGCGCGTTCCGGGTCGGCGGGCAAACCGTGCTGAACACCGCCGACGAAGCCATCGGGGTCATCCGCCGATCGGGCGTCTCGCCCGCCCGCTATGCGGCCGAAATCTCGCAGGCGCTGTCCGCGATCCGCGAACGTCTCGCGACCTTTCTCGAAGCATCGAGCGTGCAGACGATCATCACCGGCCTGCGCGAGCGCATGGCGACGCTCGGCGAAGGGCTGAGCCTCGGCGCCATCGGGCGGCGCTTCGAGTTCTCGATGTTCCGCCGGGTCTTCGAGCTCGCCGACATCGGCATGGGTCCAGTCGAGACCGACGGGCTCGAACGGCTGTTGTCGACGACCGAGGCCGGCGCGGCGCGCATGTCGCAAGAAGAACTGCTGGCGTTCCTGAACCGGGTGGCAGTCGACCGCGGCCGCGCGCAGAAACTGCTGAACGCGCTCGGGCGGCTTACCGATGAACGCGCGGGCGCGCTGATCGGCGGCGGGCAGCTCGATGGCCTGGCGTCGTCGCCCAATCTGCTGCACCACCTGACGACCGGGGACATCAACCGCATCTGGGATGTGCTGGCCGGGCCGTCGTTCCGCCTTTCGACGGCCGATTGCGAAGCCTTCCTCGGCCGGCTCGCGCCCTTTACCGACGAACAGCAGATCTCGGCGCTGGAAATGCTTCGTCGTCCCGAGCAACTCGTGACGCCCGAGGGCGTCGCGCAGGCGCTCGAAAAAGGCGGCTTGAATGCGGGCGTCGGCGAGGGACTCGACCGCCTGTACGGCGCGCTGGAGTCGGCGGCAGCCGATACGCTGATGCGCGCGATCCCGGCTGCCGACGCGCCCGGCTACCTGCGCTGGCTCGGTGCGCAGCGGCAGGAAGTCGTGAATCGGATCGCGCAGGACGGCTTTCTCGAGCCGCTGGCGAGCGCGCCGAATGCGCTCGATTTCATCGGCCGCAACGGGTTCGACTCGTTCCGCACGCTCGCGGCCGCGCACGGCCCGTTCGGCACGACGATTGCCGATGCAGTGGCCGGCCTCGACGCCTTCGCCGGAGCGCTGCGCGCGTTCTCGCAGGACCAGCAGGACCTCGCAATCGCCACACTGCTGCGCGCCGGCAACCGCGTTCCGTCCGACTCGCTGCTGTTCGTATTGCAGCAGCATCTGACGCTCGACACGGAACTCCAGCGCGCGCTCGACAACGTGTACGTCGAGCGCTCGGGCATGACCGTGCAGGAATTCCAGCGGCTCACGGGCGCGCGCTTCGACTCCGCGCTGCGCGGGCTGTATCGCGACGACTTGCCGTACTGGAACGAACTGGGACACGCCGAGGCCATCATCCGCCATGACGAAGTGATGGAGATGCTGCGCCAGCGTGCCAATCGCACGCCTTTCCGCGCCTTCGTGGGCCGCTACCCGGGCCACGAAGGCGCGGCGATCGACGCGCTCGGCCGGCTCCTCGCGCGCGTGCGCGCGCTGAGCGGCGGCAGCCTGCAGCGCTTCGAGATGACCGACCTGATCCAGGCGCTCCAGTCGGTGACGACACGCGGACCGACGCCGATCGCCGAAATCGACCAGATCGCCGCCGATATCGGCCAGTCCGGATTTCCGACCCGCACGGTCGGCACCGGTCCGAGGGCCACCACCTTCCCGTCCGCAGCGGAGGAAGCGCGCGCGTATGTCCGGCTGCTGGGCGACAACGTCTCGCCGGCCCAGGCGCAAACGATGCTGACGCTGCCAACCGATGTCAATGTCGCTACAGTCGAAGTCGCGGGTGAAGGCGTGAAAGGCCCGGACGTCATGCTCACGACAGTTACGGGGGAAACTATCGGGCGCGAGTCGGTGGCCACCGAGATTCCAGCCGTCGATCCCGCCAATCCGCTGCTCACGCTGGAAAAGAGCCTGGGCTCGTCGAGTTTGAGAAAGAAGGTCGTCCAATACAGCCCCGGCGGCGTCTATGGCGGTCGCACGGAGATACGCTGGCTGCGCCGGGAGATCGATGTCCGCATCGATCCGTCCGCGGACGGCTTCTCCTTCGACAACCTGCTCGCGCAAATGCAGGCGGACGGCTCGCTGGCGCCCTTTCTGGATCGTGTGACTGTGAAGGCCGTAGGCTCGGAGAGCATCGCCCGGGTGCGCTTCTACAATTCGCAAGGCGCGCTGATCCATAGCTGGACGCCATAGGCTGATTGGATTGGACAAGGCAAAACAAACCATGCTTGCAATCGATCTGATACTGGATTTTTCGTCGACAGGCGATGTGGCCGGCGGCCCGACCGGGACGCTGCGCCGCCTGATCGAGCGCTGGTCGCCGGAAGTCTTTCTTCCGATGGAGTGCCACGCGTTCGTCTCCGGACAAGCGTACGACTGGTTGCCGGCCGGGCCGGCGATCGACCGAGCGCCGTGGCCGGGCGAGACCGCGACCACGTCGCCGGTCACGCAACTCGACGGGCGTGCGGCCATGAAGGCGAGCGTCGTGGACGATCTTCCCGCCGGCGACGACTATCTGGTCCAGCTCATAGGCGGCTTGCGCTACGTCGCGCCGGAGTTGTCTCCAGCGCCGGCGTGGTACGGGCGGGTCGCCGCCGATGGAACGGCACGCCCGACGCCGACGCTGCTCACCCTCGCGTACATCGATTTCCATTGGTCCAGCAACTGGCGCGAGATCCGCCTCTGCTTGCCGATGCTCGGCTATCCGCTCAGCGGCCAGCTCCCGCGCTTCGACAGCGAAGGCCGGCCATTCGGACAGCAGCCGGCGCAGCTCGTGGAGCGCAACCGGCGCAGCGTGATCGAAGCATTCGCGCACTGCGCGAGCGCCATCGGTTTGCAGCCGGGCGAAGCGTCGTGGTCGGTGGAAACCGAGGAAGGCACGCCGGCGCCCGTGCACGACGCGATCGCCGCGTTACTGCAAGAAGCAACCACCGGGAGGAAATAGATGGCCTCCAGCTACCAGAACTACGCGAACATCCCGTCGGCCATCATCTCGGACGGCATCCTGCCGATTCCGATCTGGGCCGTCACGACGATGAAGCTCACGGAGACCTACCACCTGCCGCCGATCGGTTCCACCGGCGCGCGGGCGATCGTGGGCGTGCACGACGACACCATCGACCTGACTGGCGTGCTGGTCGGCATGGAGCGTTTCGCGTGGAAGCTCGCGCTCGAAACGCTGGCCGAGTCGAGCAAGCGCGGCACGGCGCTCGGCTCGTTCACCGGCGGCAAGGTGTCGGGCCTGATCCTGATCACCGCGATGACGATCCGCACCGACATGCAGATCCAGTCGCTGTCCTTCACGGCGAGCACGACGAAGCGCGAAGCGCTCGACGTGTCGATCCAGCTGGCCTACATGCCGCTGCCCGGCGCGCTCGGCAAGCTGCTCGATCTCGCGAGCGTCGGCGTGGGCGCGCTGATGGACGCAGGAGGGAACTGACGATGCCCGCGCCGCCCATCCCCGTCGACCGCTACCTGACGCCCGCCGACCCGCCAGCCGCCCCCGACGGCTTCGCGACGCTCGCGCAGAAGATCATGACCGGCATTCCGCAGCCCATCACGCTCGACGCCGACTTCACCGCCGTGCTCGCGGTGCCCACCGGCCTCGCCGGCGAGTGGCAGCAGGCGGACCCGGCCGCGGTGGTGTCGGTTAGCACCGTGCAGACGGATCCATGCGATCCGTCGGCCAATCCTGCTGTGAGTGCGCCGGTCTGCAACGTCGAGCGCGCGACGGCGCGGCTGCTGATCCAGCGCGGCGGCACGAATGTCGCGTCGATCCCGCTCACGGCCGGCGCGACGTTCAGCGTACCCGCCGACGGCGGCGACGCAGCGGGCCGTCTCGAAGTATCGGTGCTGTCATGGGATCTGCGCGCGGGCTCGATGATCGGCCCCGGCGACTACGGCTCGACACTCACGCTCGCATGGCGCCGCAACGATACGGGCATGCAGACCTTCGGGCCGGTGCCGCTCAATCCCTTCCTGCGCCTGCGTCTGCCGCCGCACATCGCGATGCGCTCGGTGGTCAGCCTGAACCTCGCGCAGGCGCTCTACGACCGGCTGCGCATCACGATCCCGAGGGTCTTGCGATGAGCCTCCCGACGCTGACTTCGAACCAGGTGATGATCGGCAACGCGGCCGGCTGGGCGCTGACCTTCCACAAGGAGGATAGCGACGGCGCGATCCAGCCTGCGCTATGGACCGTGTGCTCCGCCGACTACGAGGCGCGGCTGAGCGCAACGCTGCCCGCCGGGCTCGAAGCCGGCGCCTGCTCGATCACCGTCGAAGGCATGACCGACGCAGACTACGCCAAGATCGCCCAGACCGGCGCGGCGTCGCAGCCGACGGTCGCGCAGCTCTATCTGTACTGGATCGACGCGAACGCGAGCCCGCTCGGCTATCTCGCCAACCTCGGCGGCCTGACCGACACGCTCGGGCGCTTCGATCCCGAGTCGATGAAGTCGTCGCTGGTCTCGGTGCTGCGGATCGTCAAGGTGTCGCGTGCGGTGGGCGTGCGCCGCTACGAGGCAACCATAGAGTGCAAGGAGCGGGTCTATCAAAACCTGTCGACCGTACAGATTGCGGAGCCGGTGAAAGCGAACAAGCTCAGCGAAGCGGTCACGACGATCGGCAAGCAAACGCACGTCGACATCCAGCTGCAGGGCTTCGGCAAAGACGGCTCGATGCCGACGGCCAGCGGCAACCCAGGCGGCAATGCAAGCGGCAATTCGGCGACGAGTCCCGGCGACGAACAGATCTCGATCGATTCGGGCGGCACCTATGCCAAAGCGCTCAAGGACCTCGCGACACGGATGGAACAAGCGAGCGGCAAGTATGGGCGCGGCTTGATGGTGATCCGCGACGGAAAATTATATTTCGGCATCCGTAGCTTCCCGCTCGCCCCGAACGATAAATCGAAGCCGCTGACGCTCGGCAACGGGCTGCTCAACACCGAGCCGCTCGCTGCCGTTCAGGCCAATCCGGACGCCTCATCCGACTCGACAAAACCCGCCGCCGCCGCGGACGCAACCCCACCCGCGCCCACCCTTACCCCAACGCGCCGCCAGTTCAGGCTCACGCTCAAGGGCCGACCCGACATCAAACCGGGCGACATGGCGACCTTCGACAGCCCCCCCGAGGAGTTGGTGACCCAGCCGGGCTTTCTGAATTCGCTGCTCGGCGGCGCATTCGCCGGCTCGCTTCTTCCCGGGATGAGTACGGACCCGGACTCCATCACCAATCCGATCAATCTTTACGTGACCTCGGTGATGCACCAGCTCGGACGGGCGTCGGGGTTCGTGACGACCGTCACGGGCGTCGAGATCAAGGACACGTCGCAGCCGTGGGATACGGCCTCCGGCGCGGGTACGCATGCGCCCGGCCGCGCGACCGGCACCACGGGCGACCGCGCGGATGGCGCCGCGTCGGCGGCCTCCGCGATTCGCCAGGTGGTGCGCGAAGGCGCCGAAACGCCGCGCAGCGTCGACATTGGCGAGGTGCGTGGCTTTCATCCTTCCGGCGGCGGCACGACCGAGCCGCCGGGCCAGACCGAGCGCGTTTTTCGCGGCCTCGTGGGGCCGGACGGGCGCGCCAATCAGGCCCGGCGCCTCGACATCCAGCGCGACACCCCCGCGCCGCTCGAAGGCGTGAGCTACGCGTCGCCGTTCGCGTGGGGCAAATGCGGGCTGGTGCTGCCGCGCTACCCCGGCATGCGCGTGGTGCTCGCCCATCGCAACGGCCGCGCCGAAGATCCCGTGGAAATCGGCGCATTGTGGACATCGGGGCACGGGCCAGCATCTCAGCCGGGCGACTACTGGCTAACCCTGCCCGCCGGCGTCGACCCGGGAAGCCGCAGCCAGGTGGACGACACGAAGACGCCCGCCGAGTACGCCGGCAAGGTCACGAACGACCTGATCGACGCAGACGGCAACCGCATCATCGAGGTCGGCGAGCTCACGGTGCGAGTGGGCAGCGACCATCTCGGGAACGCCGGCAAGCGGCCCGATCGGCCAGAGCAAAAAAACCAGGGGGCGGTGACGATCGAGCACACCAGCGGGCAATCGTCGATCGTCATGGCGCAAGACGGCAGCGTGACCATCACCGCGAAGAACATCACCATCGACGCCGGGGACGGGACCATCACGATGAAAGCGAACAGCGTCGATGTCCAGGTGAAGTCCAACATGAACGTTCATTGAGGAGCACCGCCATGCCAGGCGTGCTGACAACTTCGAGCAACGTGACCTGTGGCCACGCGGGCAACGTATCGACATCGAGCTCCACGAAGCTGCAGGTGAATGGCGCGGCCGTTTTGCTTCAAAGCGGCATTGCAGGCCAGTCGATCGCGGGATGCTCGACGCCGCCCGCTTCCGATGCGTCCGGCCCGACCGCGAAACCGTGCACGACGGTCGCCTCGGTGACGGGCGGCCCAGCGGCCAAGCTTCAGGCCGGTGGCCAGCCGGTGATGCTCGACACGCTGGCCGGCACCACCGATGGCATGGTGGCCAAGACCACCCCGCAGCAGTTGCTCGCCGGCATCGCCGGGCAAACGAAGCTCACCGCCAGTTAGGGCAAACGACAGGCAAGCACACGGACGTACGTCAGGGCACCCCTCAGGGAGGACCGATGACCGACCAACAGAAAGACCCATTGCGGCGCAGGGTGCTGGGCTGGGGCGTCGCGTGCGCCCCAGCCGAAGCCAACGCCGATATCGGACGCGATATCCGCTTCGTGACGACGAACGGCCTGCTCGATCTCGCGTGCGTCGAGCTGATCGACAACCTCGGCCAGTCGCTGTCCATCGCGCTGACCACCGCGCTCGGCAGCGACCTGTTCAACATCGGCTATGGCTTCGACGGCATCAACGCGATCGCCGAAGAGACCAACCCGGTCCTGATGCGCGAGCGCATTCGCATCGCGGTCATCAAGGTGCTGCGCGCCGATCCGCGCATCCGGCGCATCGTCGACGTCAAGCTCGAAGACGGCCGTCTCGATCCCGTCACGTCCGGCAGCCGCATTCTCGACGTGCGCGTGGCGTTCGAAACGCTTTCGGGTGACACGTACTCCATCAACATCGATCAAATCGCGCTCGGCGCGGGCCAGGTGACGACGAATGGCTGACCAGAACCCCACCAGTATCGACACCGCCGACGTGCTGGCGGTGGACGCGTCCGTGATCCGGACGACCAGCGCGGCCCCGTTCGGCGTCACGCCGCAAGGGTTCTACGCGAAGCCGTTCGCGCGGCTGCTCGCCGAGAAGCTCGCGCTTGGCCGCGCGCTGTTCGGCACCGACCTCGACCTCACCTCGGGCTCGGTCGTGCGCAAGCTCTTCGAGGTCGCGGCGCTGGAGGACGCCCGCACCTGGACGGCGCTTGGCGCGATCTACGACAACATGTTCGTGGTGTCGGCAGAGGGCCAGGCATTGAGCAGCCTCGGCGCGGAGCTCGGCCTGCCGAGGCCCTGCCTCGAGGCGACCGGCAAGATCACGCTGAAGCTCACGGGCACGCTGCCGGCCGGCGTCGCGCAGATCACGATCCCGCGCGGCGCGCGGCTGCTTACGCCGGGCGGGCATCACGTCGCGACCGACGAATCGGCGACGATCACCGCCGCGAGCCCCCAGGCCGATATCGCCGTCGTCGCGTTCTACCCGGGGCCTTCGCACAATCTCGATCCGGCTCTCACGGCGGCGGATGGCAGCCATCCGCAGCGAATCGACCGCTGGAATCCATACGACACCAAGCTCGCCGATCTGCGGGCGGCGGAAGAAGCCGCGAACAAGGCACTCATCAGCATCACGCACAGCGAGAAGCTGACCGGCGGCGAGCTGCAATGGCCCGACGCGCGCTACCGCTCGATGCTGCTGCGCGCGCCGCGCTCGATCTGGACCGTCGACGCGATCCAGATCGCCGTATCGCTCGTGCCGGGCGTGCGCCAGGCGCTGATCCGCGACGCATGGGGCGGACTCGACATCAACCAGTCGATCTTCGGCAACTTCAACTTTGTCGAGCGCGTATTCGGCAGCGAACGTGATCTCGGGAATCCTTACTATTTCACCGTGCTCGTGTCGCCCACGGATTCGGCGATCTGGGACGGGCCCGACGGCCTCGAAGCCTCGGTGCTCACGGCCATCGAGGATCTGCGTCCGATCGGCATCTTCCCGCAGGTTCAGCAGGCCGAGCAGATCGGCATCTGCGTGAACGCGGACCTGGTCGTGCGCGGGATTCCGATGCCGTTCGGCTCGAAGGCTTCCGTCAACGCATCGGCTCCGGCCCAGGCGCTGAAAGCGCGGCTCAACGAACGGCTGCGCCGCTACATCGACAGCCTGTCGTTCGGCGAGCCGGTGCGGGTCTCGGAAGTGATCTGGGCCTTGATGAGCGAGCCCGGCATCACCGATGTGCAGAACGTCATGCTGCTCCGCTATCCGCCTGCGATGGAAAACATCGACTTCACTCAGGCATCGACGAACGGCCCCGCCGGGCCCGGCTGCGGCCTGAACATCGATCTGGCGATCAACCAGGTGGCCGATTTCGTGGACACCGCAACGGTGCTGACGATCATATGAGACACGCAACCGCCGTGATGGGCCGCGCGCGAACGCTGCGCCGCAAGGAGGCGCCATGGCTGACATTCTGAAGCCCGACCGCTGGGCGGCGTCGTCGCAAGGCAACCTGTTCGCGAATCTCACCGCGCCGTTCGCGGGCGGCGCGCAGGTGCGGGACATCGCGTGCGACGCCACCGGCCACGCGGCGATTCCCGATGTGACCCGCGACCCGCTGCTCGTCGTGGCGCCGGCCGCCGCGCTCGGCGCAACCGGTCTGCAGGTCAGCGCCGTGCTGCTCGCGGACAATGCGCCGGCGAGCTTCGGCACGGCCGTGTTCGCCCCGTGGACCGAAGCGGGCGCGTTCGTGCCGCTCCATCTGCCGACAGTCGATCCGGATGTCCGGACAGCCGCGCCGTTCACGCTCGTGCTCACGCTAGCCGCCGTCGCGGCCGATGGCACGACGAGCGCCATCGCCGCCAATCAGATCGCCAACCAGATCCAGCTTCAATTGATCGAAGGGATCTTCGGCCGGCTCCTCTACGCGCTCTCGGCGGAGAAGCACACGATCCGGCGTCAGGCGCGCGAGTTGGCCGCAATGCGGCAACTGGCCGGCGCGGCGGCCGACGCGCTCGACCGGGTGGGCGCGGAAGTGGCCGTGCCGCGCCTCGCCGACCGGCTCGCCGCCGATGCGGGCCACATCGTTCTCCAGCCGTGGACCGACGCGGGCGGCGCACCGGCTCCGGAACCCGACGACCACTACCGGCGCCGGCTCGCCCTGTTCCGGCCGTTCCTGCGCGCGACCCGCGCGCGGCTCGACGATGCCCTGAACGGCCCCGGCTTGGCCGGCGCGCCCAATGCGGGGCTCCTCGCCGGCCTGGGCGTGCAGGCGCGCTTCCAGATCGACGAACGGGTCAATCCGTTCGCGGTCGCGGTTCATCTGATCAGCACGGGCAGCGACGCCGTCCGCACGAACTTCCTCGCTTACGTTCGCGCGGTCCATCTGATCTGGCCGCAGGACGAAGCAACGGCGAATGGCGTTCATCTGGCGCGGGCGCTGTCGACGGAACGCCGCGCCAGTGTCGAGACCTTGCGCGCAAGCCTGCGCCAGAGCTTCGATTTTCCGGCTCAGGCTGCGCTGGCGCCGCTGCTCGCGTCCGCGCTGGATCGCGTCGGACGCTGCCGGCGCGCGCTCGGCCAGGCTGCGCACTGGAGCATCACGCGCGCGCAGGATGGCGCTGCGAACAGCCGCTATCAGCTTGGGCTGGGCGCCGACCTCAAACCGCCCGCCGCAGCGGACCTCGACGCGCTCGCGGCGGCCGTCGCCCACCCGCCGGCCATCTCCGACGCTGAACTCGCAGCGCTCGTGAGCACGATGACGCCGGTATCGTCCGCGAGCGATCCGGCCGGTGCGTGGTTCCTGAGTGCGTGCGGCCTGCAGACCGTCTATGCCGTCGACGCCGCAACCGTCTACGTTTCGCACCTGCCCGCGTTCGGGCTCGTGATCGCCGGACCGGCCAACGCCGCCGTGAACGCAGCGGCCACGCTGCAAGCGGCTTACCAGGCGCCCGGCGACCCTACGGCGAATGTCGTGATCCACGATGGCCTGGCCGCCACGCTCGCGCAATGGACGGCGTCCGGCGGCGCCGCGTGGACCGCGCTATCGGCCATTGACGCCACCACCGCGTGGAACGCCGCCGCGCCCCACGCGGCCGCCGACCCGCCGCTCACCGTGTTCCGGGCCGCCGGCCTCGCCGATCTCACGGCGCCCGCGCCCATCGTCGCGCAGCTCGAGGCGCTTCCGCCGGAACTGGTCACCACGATCGCCCTGCCGGCCGCGCTGGCCTCGGCGGTACTCGCCGGCACGCCATCTGCAGCCGACGACCTGAAGCGGCTGGTCGGACTGTTCGCGGCGAACGGGCTCGCCTCGGCGCTACCGCTCACCACCACCGACCACCGCGTGATCCTGACAATCGGCGCAATCGGCCTGCCCGGCGCAGGCGTGAATCTCTCCGATCGCCGCTCGGTCGGCTTTCGCTGGTACACCGTCGCGCTCTCGGGCACCGGCGGCCAGGTCAAGCCGATCGGCAGCCGCACCGTCTTCACCTCCGCGACTGCCGGACTCACGGCGGTCGTGGTGCTCGGCTACGCGCGCCGGCCCGGCCTGAACGATCCCTACGAATTCCGGGCCAGCGTGCCGAGCGGCACCCTGCTCACGATCCCGCAGTACGAGTACCTGATGAACACGCTCGGTGAAATCCTGCCGATCGGCGTACTGGTCAATACCTTCGCGCTGCGCCAGAGCAGCGTCGACCTGAACGGCGACGGCCACGCCGATCCGCTCCCGCCCAGCGCCGCGCGCACGTTCCGCCCATTCCGGCAAGACCGCCATCGCGGTCTCGTCGTTCCGCCACTGCCGCCCGCCGACACCGGCGCATAGGAGACCAAAATGGCTGTCGATACACTGCAACTCGATGGAATGGCGATCTCCGATGTGATGAAGTCCATTCGCGACACGGGCGTCGGCGATTCGGAAGCATCGATCATCCTCGGCAACTGGCTAATCCAGCAGGGCGCGCGGCAGCAGCGCGTCTTCAACTATCAGACCGATTTCCCGGCTGTCGAGAACGACTGCGTCGAAACCTTCACGCCGACCTTCCACCACACGGACTGGGTGGACGGCGAGAGCGTGGTGCAGGCCCAGCAAACGGCGGGAGAAGAAGGATTCAATTCGCGCCTGCACAAGATCGAGCAGGATTTTGCCGCCGTGCGCACGGACCTCGGCCAGGTGTTCGCGTGTCTCGCGAACATGCGCGCCGAGATCCGCAGCCTGCTCGACGAGATTCGGACCCAGATCAATCTGATCAATGCGGACCTGTTCAACCTCGCGCAGGGACGCGTGAGCTACGAGCCGGCGCCTTTCATCCCGCCCTTCGACGCCACGAACGCTCACTTCGTTGGGTCAACGAAGTATTTCGACAAGGACGTTGCCGTCTGGCAGACCAGCCAGGGCACGATCATGCTGCCGAACGTAACGCCGACGCCGTCGAACCCGGCCAGCGATCCGCGCGTGTCGGGCCCGGCGAGTCTCGCGAAGTTCATGGCGTCGAATCCGCAATTCCTCCAGCAGTTCGGCGGCAAGACGGTCAGCAAGGCCGACCTGGTGAAGAACTACGGGACGCAGACGCTCGACAACGGCATGAGCGTCGCGGATGCCGTGAGCATTCTTCCGGATACGGCTTCGTATGCGACCCCGGACGCGCTAGCCTCCGACCTCGTTGAGCGCCAGGCTGGAGCGATTCGCTCGACGGGCGGGAGCGCCGTCGTCAACGCGGCACTCGGCGTCCAGGGGGCGACCGGTGCAGCGTCCAGCGCGCCGATCACCAACCTGCCCGGCTTGTCGTCGAGCGCCGCCGCCGCGTTGAACAAAGGCGGCATCACCACGATCGGGCAACTCGCGGCCGCCAATGCCACCGACGTCACCAAGGCTCTGTCGACCGGAGGCGTGGCGATGAATTCGGGCGATGTGGCCGCGACGTCGGCACTGGCGAAGACGTTGACGCGGGTTTAGTGGGGTGTGGCGCTCCGGACTCACCAAGACCAGCCCTGCTGGCCATACTTCGAGTCGTAGCGCCGGCCCCACCACGGCAGATAGGCGTTGTTTTCGCCGCGCGCGCGGAACCAGTCCGCGTCTGGATCGATTGGCACGACCTGGGGCGGCGGTGTCACGACGACCGCAACGGGATGGTCCGCGTCCGTGGTGCCGGCCACGAGCACGGTCTCGCCCAGATGGTTCGCCCGGCCGATTGCCAGCACCACATCGGTGAGCGCCGTGCCGGCGCCCATTTCGCCGAGCAGCTCCGGCGTGTTGAAGGTCTGCTTCTGGAAGTCGAAGTCGGGCATCGTCTCGGTCAGGGTGCGGCCGAGCGAGCCGATGCGCGAGGAGGAGGCTTCGCTGCCCCTGCCCGCATCGTGGATCGTGTAGTGGATATCGGGCACCGATACGTTCGCATTGTGCGCGGCGGCGGCGATCGTGGCCTTCCATGCTTCGACCGCGCGCGTCGTGCCGGGCTTTCGTTCGAAGTCCTGTGCGTTGCCCGTGGCCGCGCGGCCGATCCAGGCGAGCGGGGCGCGTTCGGTCTTCATCTGCGGGCCGGCGAGGAACAGCAGCACCATGTTTTCGTTGAGCTGGCCGTCCTTTGGCGGAAAGCTCGGGGCGTCCCAGTTCATCACCCAGACGCTTTTGTCTGGGTTCGCCTGGAGGTAGTCCAGCGCGTTGTTCAGCGAGGTGAAGCCCGCGTTCGCACCGCCGGGGGTGACGTGCACGTCGGGAGGCGTGTCGCGGCTCCAGAGGCTGGGGAAGCTCCTGCTTCCGATGTTGAATCGCCTGACGATGCTTTTGTGCAAAAAAGTTTGCGCGTCGATGGGATCAAGGCGGGTGGGAATCGCGAATTCAACATGAATCCCCGCTAACTCCCGCCAGTCCTTTTTGTTGTCGGGCTTGACCGTGTAGAAGTATTTCGCGTTCGTCACGTAGCGGGTGTCGAACTTGACGAGCAACTCGTCCATATATTTTTCATAAAAGCCGTCGAAAGTTTCCTTGCCGTGATTGCCGTAGGCAAGTGCGCCGATCGACTGGAGTGTCGAGAATTTTTGCGACTTGGTCCGCACCATGTCATCGTTCTTGTTCGGCTTGACGAGCCCCATGGCCCACAACACCTGCCACTCGGTCGGGTAGTCGCGCCGCTGCAGCGGATTAAGCCATTCGAGCCCGACAACCTGCGCCATGAAGGGTTTGGCGGGATCCGTCTGAGGTGTGCCGGTGTGGGGCGAGGCGGCCAGGGCGGGCGTTGGCATCATGGCGGCCGTCGTGAATGCAAAGGTTGCGATGGCCAGCAGGACGGGTATGGCAACGAGTCGTTTCATCAACGCTCCTGTAGTTAATTCAGCGGCCGGCGGGTAGCCAAGAGCGTCGCGAAGACCAGCACGGCGGGTACAGTAACGAGTCGTTTCAGAATGATGCTTTTCATGGCCTGCGTTCCCGGTTCACCAAGACCAGCCCTGCTGGCCATACTTCGAGTCGTAGCGCCGGCCCCACCACGGCAGATAGGCGTTGTTTTCGCCGCGCGCGCGGAACCAGTCCGAGTCTGGATCGATTGGCACGACCTGGGGCGGCGGTGTCACGACGACCGCAACGGGATGGTCCGCGTCCGTGGTGCCGGCCACGAGCACGGTCTCGCCCAGATGATTCGCCCGGCCGATTGCCAGCACCACATCGGTGAGCGCCGTGCCGGCGCCCATTTCGCCGAGCAGCTCCGGCGTGTTGAAGGTCTGCTTCTGGAAGTCGAAGTCGGGCATCGTCTCGGTCAGGGTGCGGCCGAGCGAGCCGATGCGCGAGGAGGAGGCTTCGCTGCCCCTGCCCGCATCGTGGATCGTGTAGTGGATATCGGGCACCGATACGTTCGCATTGTGCGCGGCGGCGGCGATCGTGGCCTTCCATGCTTCGACCGCGCGCGTCGTGCCGGGCTTTCGTTCGAAGTCCTGTGCGTTGCCCGTGGCCGCGCGGCCGATCCAGGCGAGCGGGGCGCGTTCGGTCTTCATCTGCGGGCCGGCGAGGAACAGCAGCACCATGTTTTCGTTGAGCTGGCCGTCCTTTGGCGGAAAGCTCGGGGCGTCCCAGTTCATCACCCAGACGCTTTTGTCTGGGTTCGCCTGGAGGTAGTCCAGCGCGTTGTTCAGCGAGGTGAAGCCCGCGTTCGCACCGCCGGGGGTGACGTGCACGTCGGGAGGCGTGTCGCGGCTCCAGAGGCTTTTAGCTGACGGGTTCCCGATCTCGTAATTGTCAATGATTTCGTTACGCAAATAAGTTTGTGCCTCGGTTGGATCAAGGCGGGTGGGAATCGCGAATTCAACATGAATCCCTGCTAACTCCCGCCAGTCCTTTTTGCTGTCTGGCTTGACCGTGTAGAAATATTTCGCGTTCATCACGTAGCGTGTGCCGAACAAGCCAAGCAATTTGTCCACATACTTGTGATAGAAACCCTTGAAAGTTTCCTTGCCGTGATTGCCGTATGCGACCCCGGCCACCGACTGCAACGTGGTGAATGACTTCGGGTCTGTCCGCACCATGTCATCGTTCTTGTTCGGCTTGACGAGCCCCATGGTCCACAACACCTGCCACTCGGTCGGGTAGTCGCGCCGCTGCAGCGGATTGAGCCATTCGAGCCCGACAACCTGCACCATGAAGGGTTTGGCGGGATCCATCTGAGGTGTGCCGGTGTGGGATGAGGCGGCCCGGGCGGGCGTTGGCATCATGGCGGCCGTCGTGAATGCAAAGGTTGCAATGGCCAGCAGGACGGGTATGGCAACGAGTCGTTTCATCAACGCTCCTGTAGTTAATTCAGCGGCCGGCGGGTAGCCAACCTCCACGGTCAAATAAAGCATGAAGAGTGCGCCCAGCACCATTGCCAGCACGGCGAGCGCCAGTCTGCGCGGCCACGTCGAAATGAGCGCGCTCATGCCACAACTCCCAGATTCAAATAGAACTGGCCTTCGCGTTCGTCGACGATCTTCTCGGGCTTTTGAGCTTCACTGCCTGACGTGGCAATCCATTCGCTCAGGAATTGCCCCTCCATCTTTCCCCGCGTGAAGTATCTCGAATACCTCTTATTCGGATTCTCATCACTCATCCCTTCCCCCAGCCGCCAGTCCGCCTCGATCCGCAAGGCAGCCATCTGCTCCGGCGACAGGTAGCACAACCCAATCGCCACGTCATAAGCAAGCGCCTTTCGCGCATGCATCGGGTTCGTCATGATGGTCGAGTGGTTGGTCGGGTTGTTCGTCCGGCTGCCATCCAGGATCTCCGTAACCTGCTCGTTGCGCCACTGCGCGTACCCCTCGGGCAGGGCGCTCCTGCCGTCCTCGCCGATCACGTTGCCTTCGCCGTCGATCCACTGCGAATTGCCGTCCCTGCGCACGCGCATGCGCAGGATCGCGTGGTCCTCGTAGCGCTGTGACGCCTCGCTGCCGACGTCGCCGGCCGCTTCCTGGTCGGCTTGTTTGAGCTTGTAGCTGTCGTAGGGGTCGTCGGCGTTCCTGTCCTGCTTGTCCGCATTCCGGGCCGCGGCCAGCGGGTCGTTGCCCTCGTTGAAGTTGCTCGTGAATTCGCCATCGGTGACGTGAACTTCCTTGCCGTACCGCAGGGCCTGTGGCGCAAACGGCTCATCGAGCGGCGGCGCATCGGCCGTGACCGTCCAGCCCTTCGGCGGCTCGGCGTTGACCGGACACAGGCCGAAGGCTGACGTCGCCATCGTCACGAGATAAAGCATGGGCGCGGTAGCGGTCGTGGCGAGCTTCGCCACGTAGTTCTCGTTGGCGCTCCATGCATGCTTGATGCCGTATCTGGCCGGCGGCGAAGGCGGAAACCAGAACCCCGACGTCTTGCCCTCCCTGTAGCGCCAGTCGTTTTCCCAGTAGTGATAGTCAGCCTGTCTGCCGACCTCGAAGCCGCTTGCGAAGACGCGCTGGGTCAGCACCCCATGGGCGCCGACGTCGGCCAGTTCGTCGTTTGGCATCCCGTTGCGCGCGCGCGGCCCGCCTTGGGCGGGATCTTCAACGACGCGGCCCAGCCCGCGCCAGCCGATGCCCTGAACCGTGGCGGCGGAAATCACCTGGTCGTGCGGGCAGCAATACAGCGTCACCCGGCCATAGGTGTAGCCGTTCAGGCCGTGAGCCGTACGGTCTTCGCCGGCGGTGTAGGGCTTGCCGCCAGTCTCCGAGGTACGCGTGTTGGCCATGTCATCATCGACCTTGGCGGCCGGCATTTCGAATGCCGTGCGCGCGCGCATGATGTCGAAGAAGCTGCGCAGGGTCTGGGTGCGCGCCGCGTAGGTCTGCCGGCCGCCCCGGTTCCGGGCGTCGCGCATTTCGCGCTGGGACCAGTTCTCCAGGAAGGTGTCGGTGTTCGCCAGGCTGTAAGGTGGATTCGCGAGCACGTAGGCATCGGCGACGCAGCGTCCCGTGTTGCCCCACGGGTCCTGAACCTCCGGGAACGCGTCGCCGAAGAACGCAGCCGTGAGGCCCACCATGTTGCCCTGACTGTGGCAGACGATCGTGATCGGGACATTGGCCTGCATCCGGCGGATCGACTGCACCAGCCTGGCAAGACGTAACGCGGCCAGCACGCCATAGCCGCGCGGCGGCGTGCGATACAGGGGACGTTGCGTCGGATTCAGGGCCTGCACGGAGAGGAATCCGAAAATGCGGTCGTCGATGCCTTCGTGCCACAGGTCAGGCAAGCTGGTGCAGCCATTGGCGAATGGGCCGCCGCCCCAGTAGTCCTGCTCGTTCAGGAAGATTTTGTCGCCGTACTCCTTCAGTTCTTCCTTGTTGGCCTTGTAGCCCCAGCGGAAGTGGATGACCGGCGAGAACGACGGATCAGGCTTGATGTAGGTTCCGGCCCACAGCTTCGGATTGAGAAAGCCATCCGGCGTCAGGCTTTCGGTGTACGAGACGGGGGAAAGCTGCCCACCGACGACACCCCTGTGCGCCATCTGGTCGTCCAGCCTCGCGAGCCGGCGGTTGAGGCCCTGGCACAGCCCTTCCTCGGCGGCTTCGAACCATTCGCCCTCGGAGTTCACGCCGTGCACGAAAATGACGACGCCGGGCAAGGGCTGCTGCTTCACGCAGATCAGTTCGCTCGTAACATCGAAGACCATCGGACCTTGGCCCGAGCCCACGATTATGCGCGGTGGCAAATTCGGCGCCGGGGCCGTACCGGAATGGGAGGCGCCAGCGCCCGGCGATGGAGTGCCGGGTGTGTCTGGATTCAGGAATGAGTCAGTCATATTCAAACGATTTTCTTAATGATATGCAATGCAAAATAAAATAATTTTACTCAGCCAATGCAGTGGCAAGGAAATCGATGAATCCGGGGGATGCATCAAGACGACGCAAAACTTGAGACCGGATTTTCCAGATTTGAATACCGAAAAATATTGCGGCTTTTTTATGAAAAATTAAATCCGGAAAATGCTACAGCATGAGTTATTAATTGTTATTGATCTGGCGCACAGATCCACTTGCATCGGGTGACGCAAATTCAATGTGCGCTCATGCCATAAGTGCGGCGATCGTCGCAAGGCAAAGGGAAGGATGTATGGAAAGTCGATGCGCGGCCACAATCGTAACAATGGGAGCTCAAGCTTCACCGCGACTCGAAATCGGTTGCTCTAAGGTGGCACGCCCTATCGCCGCCATCCAGCATCGAACACAGCGCTAGTCTTGCTTTCCCGTGCGACGCGTCCACGCGGTCACATAGTCAGGCACGACAGCCCCAGGCCGCATGCCGTCAGGCTCTGGCGCGAGCGGCGTGAGCGCCAACGGCAGTACACCCGCCCAGACGGCGCGGCCGAGATCCGCTTCATCATCCTTCGGCCCACCCGTGCGGATCTTCGCGGCCGCTTCGTCGAGCGGCAGACGCAGCACTGTCGTGGCGGCCAATTCGTTGCGGTCACTGGCACGCACCTCGCGTGCGCGGCCCCGCGCAATATGGTCGAGAAAGGCATCGAGCGCGGCGGCCTTGCGATCGGCCTCGACCACTTCGAACGCGCCGTAAATCATCGCCGAACGGTAATTCATCGAGTGATGAAACGCCGAGCGCGCGAGCACGAGGCCA
The DNA here is from genome assembly GCF_051125205.1 of Paraburkholderia sp. A1BS-2L. NCBI lineage: Bacteria > Pseudomonadati > Pseudomonadota > Betaproteobacteria > Burkholderiales > Burkholderiaceae > Paraburkholderia > Paraburkholderia sp. A1BS-2L. The sequence goes on along the minus strand of NZ_CP120431.1, from coordinate 627,926 downwards.
TCGAGGTGCGTGATCGTCACGCAGACCTGCGCGCCGTCGGCCGCGAGCCGCAGCATGCGGCTGCCATTGGAGCCGTGGATGTAGAGATGATCGCCCTCGCGCCAGCATGCCGTGGGAATGCAGTGCACGCCGTGCTCGTCGGCAAACGCAACATGGCATACGTAGGCCGCGTCGACAATTGCATAAAGCGTGTCGCGATCGTAGTTCGCGCGCTCGGCAATGCGGCGCACCCGCGTACGCGGCGACGGTGCCTTGCCATTGGCAGAAACGGTATCGGTTTCGGACATCCTCGGCATCTCCTCGATCATGTTCAGATGCCGATTACGTTAGCGACACGGTGGCTCCAAGGGTAGACCCAGCACTGCGTATTCGCCTGGCGCCACGATACGAACCCGCCCCAAGTCGCATCTGCGGTGCAAGAGTCACTTTCTCGCGATCGCCTTGCGCGCGGGACGCAGCGGCTTCGCCGGGGTATCCGCGGAGCGCCCCGTGCGCCGCTTTACGCGCTGGGCCGGCGCGGCACCCGTTGCCGCGCCCGTGCCACTGCCCTCACCCACCTTCTTGCGCAACGCATCGAGTTCGCGCTTCTGCGCCGCATGCTCCGCGCGCAGCGTCTCCAGGCGCCCTTCCTGCATGCCTGCCTGATGGCGCAAATCACCAAGCTGTCCCTGCAGGGATTGAATCTGCGCCCGCGCACTTTCTTCGGCCCGCGCAGTGCGCTTGCTCGACGCCTCGATGTCACGCTGCAGGCGCGCATTGGCCGCGCGCTCGCGCTCGATTTCGAGCAGCGCGCGCTTTTCTGCGGCCTGCAAGCGGGTCTCGGCCAACTCCGCTCCAGCACGAAGCTTGTCAAGCTCGACCGCGAAATCGGCGCGCGCCTGCGCGAGCGCACCATCGCGCTCGCGGCCGTCCTGCTGCAGCCGCTCTACTTCGCGCTCCAGCGCATTGCGAGTGGCGGCGGCAGCGGCCTGCGCCTGCTCCAGCTCCTGAATGCGCACCTGTGCCGCGAGCAATGCACTCGTGCGTTGCTCGAGTGCCGTCTCGGTGCGTGCGAGATCGCCCTCCATGGCGGTAACGGATGCCTGGGCCGCCAGGCGCGCCTGCTCGACCTCGACTCGCAGCGCCTCCAGCGCATCTTGCGCGGCTGCCGTGGCACGCGTCCAGAGCGCGGCCACGAGTTCGCCCGCCGCGCCCTGCAAATCTTCGGGCAAGTCCGCATGCTCGATGCGCACGCGGCTTTTCTCACGCAATTCCGCCCAGAATTCAGAAAGCACCGCCGTGGGCGTGCCCATGCTGCCCCGCCGCACCAGCTGATAAAGCCGGTTGGCGGTAGGTGTGACGCCGAAGCGAAAGAACAGCAGCGCGCACACTTCACGATACAGCTCGCGGGTTTTGGGAAATTCGCTCTTGAGCCGCTCGATTTCGGCGGCGAGACGGACTTCATCGAGAGTGGCGTCGGACATGGCGAGCAGGGGCAGGATCGATTCGATTATCAATAATACAACGTAAAACGTTGAATTCCTACTCCTTGCCGGCGAGCGACATCAAGTCTTTGGAAGATCAGGGTCTGCGTGTATCAATGTCGCCAGCTTTTGCCGCTCCAGCGCGACGTCATCCACGCCGGATGCTGGCCAATCCAGCGCCACGCCGTTGGCGAGCGAGTCGCGGACCAGCGTCTGGTACTGCCAGTTGCTGATCCGGCCATGGTCCATTGCGTCGGAGATTTCACGCCGGAGCGCAACCGGAAAGCTCGTATATGCACGCGACAACGCCGCGTACTGCCTTGCATCGACTTCCTTCGAGGATGGCACCGCAGTCCAGATAACGACTGCCACAATTGCTGTGAACGGGATTGCGGTGTAGCGAAGAATGAATTTAACGGGTGTCATGAGGCGCCAGGTGATCTCATTGCGAGCGATGATTGTATTCGCCCCGAGATCGGCACCAATTACGCCTGGCTGAGTTTGGGAATCAGCCTTTGCGATCCAGCCGCGCACTGAGCGCGTCGATTTCCGAATCCGCGAAGACTTCGATGCCGTGCTGGCGCAACAGCGCAGCCGTCACCCCGGCCCCGGCGCGGCGCTGGCCCGAGAAACTCCCGTCGTAGATGACGCTGCTGCCGCACGATGGACTGCCGTCGATCAGCAATGCGAAGCGGCAATCGTGTTCGCGCGCGAGTTGCAGCGCCGCCCGCGCACCGGCCAGAAAAAGCGCGGTGACATCGACGCCCGCGATATCGACCACGCGGGCCGCGCCCGCAAGAACCGTTTCGCCCGACTCCGCGCGGGCAATTTCGGCGGCCCGACGAGGCACGCCGAATCCCCCGCTCAACTCGGGACAGACAGACACGATGCGTCCCTCGCGCCGCCAGGCATCGAGCGCCGGATGGACAAGCGCTTTAGCCGCGCCGTCATAACGAACCGGACTGCCGAGCAGGCACGCGCTTATCAGGATTTTTGAATCATCGCGGGTCATCGCGGACGAAGCCGTCACCTCAGTCGAAGTTCTCGCGCAGCCACTTCTTGTTCATCTTGCCCACGCTGGTCTTCTCCAGCGCGTCGACGAACTTGACGACTTCCGGCACCGCATACTTCGAGATCTGTCCGGTTTCGCTGAAGCGCAGGACATGCTGCTTGATTTCGTCTTCGCTCACCGGCTCGCCGTACCCGGGACGCAGCACGACCACGGCCGCCGGGCGCTCGCCCCACTTCTCGTTCTTGATGCCGATGACAGCCACTTCGGCCACGGCGGGATGCTGCGAGATCAGGCTCTCGATCTCCAGCGACGAAACCCACTCGCCACCCGACTTGATGACGTCCTTGATGCGGTCCGTGATCTGCAGATAGCCGTCCGTGCCGATGCGCGCCACATCCTGCGTATGCAGATAGCCACCCTCCCACAACTGCGCGGAGGCTTCGGGATTGTGCAGATAACCCTGCGTGAGCCAGGGCGCGCGCACGACCACTTCGCCGCTCGCCACGCCGTCGTGCGGGAGATCCTGCATTTCGTCGTCGACGATGCGCAGGTCCACGAGCGGCACTGGCAGACCGGTGCGGCAGCGCAGACTGACTTCCTCATCGATGTCGCGCGGCTCGGCGCTCGGCTTCAACTGCGCGAGCGTGAGTAACGGACACGTCTCGGACATGCCGTAACCCGTGAAGACGTCGATGCCGCGCTCCAGTGCGGTACGCGCGAGACCATGCGGCAGCGCCCCGCCACCGATCACGACCGTCCATTTGCTGAAGTCGGCGGTCTTGGCCTGCGGGCAGCTCAGTAGCATGTGCAAAATCGTGCCCACGCAATGCGAGAAGGTGACGCCTTCTTCGCGCATCAGCTCGACGATCCGGTCCGGCACATAACGGCCCGGGTACACCTGCTTCACGCCCATCACGGTCGCGATGTACGGCATGCCCCATGCGTGCACATGGAACATCGGCGTGAGCGGCATGTACACATCGCCGCGATGGAAGCGCTGGCCCGACGCAGGGCTCGCCAGCGCCGCCATCCCCGTGATGGTGTGCAGCACCAGTTGCCGATGCGAAAAATACACGCCTTTGGGCAGGCCCGTGGTGCCCGTGGTGTAGAACGTCGTGGCGCGCGTGTTCTCGTCGAAATCGGGGAAGTCGAAGTGCGTGCCGCTGGTCGCGAGCAGATGCTCGTATTCATCGGCGAATTCAATCCCGGACGAGGCCGCCGCATTGCCTTCGTCGTCGATCAGCACGATCGCGCGCACGTGTTCGAGCTTGTCGCGAATCGACGCCAGCACCGGCAGAAAATCCGCGTTGACGAGCAGCACCTGGGCGCCCGCATGGTTGATCGTGTAGGTGATCTCAGCCGGCGAGAGACGGATGTTTACCGTTTGCAGCACGGCGCCCATCATCGGCACTGCAAAATAACACTCCAGATAGCGATGGCTGTCCCAGTCCATCACCCCGACCGTGGTGCCATGCTCCACGCCAAGCCGTTGCAGGCCGTTCGCGAGTCGCGCGATGCGCTCCCGGAGCTGGGTGTAGGTCATGCGGACCTTGCCCCGGTAGACGATCTCCTGATTCGGCGCGTGTGCCATCGGCGTGCGCAGCAGATGCTTGATCAAGAGAGGGTAGGCATAAGCCGATGACATTGCTTCGCTAGCCGGGTCGTACATGGCAGTCCCTAACAGTCGGTGTATCAATTACAAGTGACAACTACAAAGGCGCGCCGCGTTCGATTCACGAGGCGCGCCGGCACTATCGATGCGTTTTCGAGCCTTGAGCAGGCTTTCTTCGAGTCCTTATCGAACCCGTATCAATCCGCATCGAACCCGCATCGAACCTCAAGCGAGGTTCTCGAAGATCGCCGCAATGCCCTGGCCGCCGCCGATGCACATCGTCACCAGCGCATAGCGGCCGCCGATGCGCTGCAACTCGTGCAGCGCCTTCACGGTGATGAGCGCACCGGTCGCGCCGATCGGATGGCCAAGCGAGATACCCGAGCCGTTCGGGTTGACCTTGGCGGGATCGAGACCGAGTTCCTGCGTAACCGCGCACGCCTGGGCCGCGAAGGCTTCGTTGGATTCGATCACGTCGAGGTCTTCGACGCGCAGGCCCGCGCGCTGCAGCGCGAGGCGCGAGGCCGGCACAGGGCCGATGCCCATGTGCAGCGGATCGACGCCGGCGTGCCCGTAGGCCACGAGTAGCGCCATCGGCTTGACGCCGCGCTGCTCGGCCGCTTCGCGCGACATCAGCAGCACGGCTGCGGCCGCGTCGTTGATGCCCGAGGCGTTGCCGGCCGTCACGGTGCCGTTCTCCTTCGCGAAGACAGGCTTGAGCTTCGAGAAGTCTTCGATCGTTGCGTCGGTGCGCAGATGTTCGTCCGTGTCGAAAACGACTTCACGCCCCCTCACCTTCTGCGTGACGGGCACGATCTGGCTTTTGAACCGCCCCTGTGCAATCGCGCGCGCCGCGCGATGGTGTGATTCGAGCGCCAGCGCATCCTGACGCTCGCGCGAAATGTCGAACTTGCGCGCGACGTTTTCGGCGGTCACGCCCATGTGCACCGTATTGAACGGGTCATGGAGCGCGCCGAGCATCATGTCGATGAAACGCGCATCACCCATGCGTGCGCCAAAGCGCATGTCGGGTGCGATATACGGCGCGCGGCTCATGTTCTCCGCGCCCGCGCCGATCGCGACATCGGCGTCGCCCAGCAGAATGGTCTGCGCAGCCGAAACGATCGCCTGCAAGCCCGATCCGCAGAGGCGGTTGACGTTGAAGGCCGGCGTCGAATCGGGAATGCCCGCGTTGATGGCCGCGACGCGCGAAAGATAAAGATCCTTCGGCTCGGTGGTAATCACATTGCCGAACACCACATGGCCCACGTCTTCGGGCTTGACCTCGCTGCGCGCGAGCAGCTCGCGCAGCACGATCGCGCCGAGCTCGGTGGGCGCGAAATCCTTCAGGCTGCCACCGAATTTGCCGATTGCGGTTCGCACACCGCCTACTACCACGACTTCTTTGCTCATTTCCGCTCCTTGCTCATTGTCTCGCTCGCGATTGCGCCGCGTGCATCACATGTTCGGATAATTGGGGCCGCCGCCGCCCTCGGGCGTGACCCACACGATGTTCTGCGTCGGATCCTTGATGTCGCAGGTTTTACAGTGTACGCAGTTTTGCGCATTAATCTGCAGGCGGTCATCGTCCGAATCGTCCTTGACGAATTCATAGACGCCTGCTGGACAGAAGCGCGATTCGGGACCCGCGTAAGTTTTAAGGTTGATGCCCACCGGAACGGTGATGTCCTTCAGCGTGAGGTGGGCCGGCTGGTTCTCTTCGTGATTCGTATTGGAAATGAACACCGAAGACAGGCGATCGAACGTGAGCTTGCCATCGGGCTTCGGATACTCGATCGGCTTGCACTGCGACGCCGGCTTGAGCATCTCGTGATCGCGGTGCTGGTGATGCAGCGTCCATGGCACATTGCCGCCCATGAGCTTCTGCTCGATGCCCACCATCAGCGTGCCCAGGTACAGGCCCTTGCTCATCCACTGCTTGAAGTTGCGCGCCTTGTACAGTTCCGTGTAGAGCCACGACTGCTTGAACGCTTCCGGATAGGCGGCAAGTTCATCGCTCTGGCGGCCAGCCTGTACGGCATCGAACGCCGCTTCAGCCGCGAGCATGCCGGTCTTGATCGCCGCATGGCTGCCCTTGATGCGCGCAGCGTTCAGGAAGCCCGCGTCGTCGCCCACCAAAGCGCCGCCCGGGAACACCAGCTTCGGCAGCGACATCAGCCCGCCCGCCGTCATTGCACGCGCGCCATACGAAACGCGCTTGCCGCCTTCCAGATACTTGCGGATCGCCGGATGCGTCTTGTAGCGCTGGAATTCCTCGAACGGCGAGAGGTACGGATTCTGGTACGCGAGGCCGACGACGAAACCCACCATCACCTGGTTATTGTCGGTGTGGTAGAGGAACGAGCCACCGTACGTGTCTTTTTCGAGCGGCCAGCCCGCCGTGTGAATCACGAGGCCTGGCTTGTGCCTGGCCGGATCGATCTCCCACAGCTCCTTGATGCCGATGCCATACACCTGCGGATCCGCGTCCTTGCCGAGCTTGAAATGCTCGTTCAGTTGACGGCCCAGGTGACCGCGGCAACCCTCGCAGAACAGCGTGTACTTCGCGTGCAACTCCATGCCGAGCTGGAAAATCTCGGTAGGCTCGCCATCCTTGCCGACGCCCATGTTGCCGGTGGCCACGCCCTTGACCGAGCCGTCGTCGTTGTAGAGCACTTCGGCGGCCGGGAAACCCGGAAAGATTTCCACGCCCAGCGCCTCGGCCATTGTCCCAAGCCAGCGCGTGACGTTCGCAAGGCTGATCACATAGTTGCCGTGGTTCTTGAAGTTGTCCGGCAGCGCCCAGTTGGGCACCGTTTTCGCGCTGGTTTCCGAAAGGAAAAGAAATTGATCTTCGGTAACGGGCACGTTCAGCGGCGCACCTTGCTCTTTCCAGTCGGGAATGAGCTCGCCGATGGCGCGCGGATCCATGACCGCGCCCGAGAGGATATGCGCCCCGATCTCCGAGCCTTTTTCCAGCACGCATACGCCGATCTCAGCGCCTTTTTCTGCTGCCAGCTGTTTCAGGCGGATCGCTGCGGACAGGCCTGCCGGGCCGCCGCCCACGATCACCACGTCGTATTCCATCGACTCGCGTGGGCCGTATTGTGCGATCAAATCGTTCGTATTCATGCTGCGTTTCCCGTTTCGGCCGGCATCAGGCCGGTATCAGAACTGTTCTTCCGTGAGCGCCAGCACGCCTTGCGCGCCGCGCGCACCCAGCACTGCCGTCGCGAGGCCATTGGCCTGCGAGAGAACATGGTCGGCATAGAACTGCGCCAAGGCGATCTTCGCGCCGTAGAACGACGGATCGTCGGCGAGATTGCGCTGCGCCGCGAGCAGCGCGCGCGCTTGCTGCCAGCCGCACAGCACGATGCCCGCGAGTTTCAGATAGGGAACGCTGCCCATGAACGTACCGTTCGGATCGCGCTTGACGTTCTCGATCATGAAGTCGACGACACGCGAGAGCGCCTGTGCGCCTTGTTCAAGTTGTACGCGCATCGAAGCGGCTTCCGCGCCATCGGCCTGGGCGAGCGACTCGATCGTCTTCGCGACTTCGCCGAGCAGCGCCTTCGCAACCGCGCCGCGGTCACGCACCGTCTTGCGGCCGATCAGGTCGTTTGCCTGGATCGCCGTCGTGCCTTCGTAGATCGCGAGAATGCGTGCGTCGCGATAGTGCTGAGCCGCGCCCGTTTCCTCGATGAAGCCCATGCCGCCATGCACCTGCACGCCGAGGCTCGTAACCTCGTTGGCCATCTCGGTGCTCCAGCCCTTCACGATCGGCACGAGGAATTCGTAGATCGCTTGATGACGCTCGCGCACGGCTTCGTCCGGATGACGATGCGCGATATCGCAGTGACCTGCCGCGACATAGGCGAGCGCACGCGCGCCCTCGGTCATCGAACGCATGGTGGCGAGCATGCGGCGCACGTCGGGGTGCTGCACGATGGTCACCGACTGCTTCGCCGAGCCATCCACCGGGCGGCTCTGCACGCGTTCCTTGGCGAACGCCGCTGCCTGCTGGTACGCACGCTCGGCAATCGCCACGCCCTGCGTGCCCACGCCGAAGCGCGCTGCATTCATCATCACGAACATGTACTCGAGGCCGCGGTTCTCTTCGCCCACGAGATAGCCGATCGCGCCGCCGTTGTCGCCGTACTGGAGCACGGCCGTCGGGCTCGCCTTGATGCCGAGCTTGTGTTCGATCGACACGCAATGCACGTCATTGCGCGCCCCGAGGCTGCCGTCTTCGTTGACGAGAAACTTCGGCACGATGAAAAGCGAAATGCCCTTCACGCCTTCGGGTGCATTCGGCACGCGCGCCAGCACGAGGTGGACGATGTTCTTCGCCATGTCGTGCTCGCCCCACGTGATGAAAATCTTCGTGCCGAACACGCGGTACGAACCATCGGCCTGCGGCTCGGCACGCGAGCGCACGAGGGCGAGGTCGGAGCCGGCCTGCGGCTCGGTCAGGTTCATCGTGCCGGTCCATTCGCCCGAAATGAGCTTCGGCACGTAGCGGGCCTTTTGCTCTTCGGTGCCGGCGGTCAGCAGCGCCTCGATCGCACCGTCGGTCAGCAGCGGGCACAGGGCGAACGACAGGTTCGCGGCGTTGACCATTTCGTTGCAGGGCGTGCCGATGAGCTTCGGCAGCTCCTGGCCGCCGAACTCGGCGGGGTGTTGCAAACCTTGCCAGCCGCCTTCGGCGAACTGCTCGAACGCGGCCTTGAAGCCCGGCGAGGCCGTGACTTCGCCGTCATGCCAGCTGCTCGGCGTACGGTCGCCTTCCACGTTCAACGGCGCGAGCACTTCCCCGCACAGCTTCGCAGCCTCCTCCAACACCGCCTGGGCGGTGTCGAATCCGGCATCCTCGAAGCCGGGCAAGGTGGAAACTTCGTCGATGCCGGCCAATTCTTTCAGCACGAACAGCATGTCTTTGACGGGGGCGGTAAAGCTCATGGCGAACCTCTTTTCACGCGTGGATCTCGGGAGCCGCGGCGCGGGCTGGCTGCGGAGCCGGCGCACCTGGGGCGATGTCGATGGATCGTAGCCCCAAAACCCGCCCGCGAAACTGTCCAAACCGGCCCATCTAGTGACAAATCTTGCCACGGCTTGCCGGAATTCGACGAGAGGCTCGGGTGACCAGGGTTGAACCTGGTGCCTTCGGCGCACGCGCCCCCCTTACGGCGGGGGGCCGCTTCCGGCGTGAAATCCGCCTGGAAATCGTGCTGGGGAACAGAACCGGGTCAGGTGCGGATCGCGTGCAAAACTGGACACATCGGACAGTCAAGCAGCAGGAATCACACCCGGGATCGCTCGAACCGGGACGCGCTGCTCAGGGCCGCCCGCGATAAGTGCCGGGCGTGCTGCCGGTCCAGTGGCGAAAGGCACGATGAAAGGCGCTGGGGTCGTCGAAGCCGATGTCGGCGCCGATTGCGGCGATGGTGTCCTGCGTATCGGTGAGGCGCTGGATCGCCACGTCGCGCCGCAGATCGTCCTTGAGCATCTGAAACGACGTGTCTTCGGAGGCGAGCCGCCGGCACAGCGTGCGCACCGAGCAATGCAAATGCATGGACGCCGCCTCGATGGTCGGCAGATCGGGCAGCGTGCTGGCCAGATACTGGCGCACCTGATGGCTCACGAGTTGCTCGCTGAACGACTCGAAAATCCACTCGCCGGGCGAGCGCTCGAGAAATTGCCTGAGATTGCGCTTGCTCTGCCGGATCGGCATGTCGAGGTAGGCGGCGCTGAAGCGGAACAGCGCGGTCTCGCAGCCAAAACGCACCGGGCAGGAGAAGAAGTAGCGGTGATCGAGCGCGTGAGGCTGCCGCGCACAGGCCAGTTCGACTTGCAGCAGCGGGATCTTCTGGCCGATCAACCAGGACGACACACCGTGCACCAGCTTGAGCATCAACTCCTGGCCGAGCGGACCGATCGGCCCGAACGCGGCATGCGGGCGCAACTCCACCTGAGCCACGAGTTCGCTGCGGCGCGATTCGAGCCGGAAGTCGTCGAGCACGATATGGAAGAACTGGCCGAAGCGATGCAGCGCCGTCTCGAGGTTGCGTGCATCCAGCAGGCTCAGGCAGAGGAATTTCAGTGTGCCGCTGCGAAACGGGCGGCTGAAGATGCCCGGCATTTCGTCGTCGAGTTCGATGGCGAGCAGGCGGTAGAGCGTGGAGAACTGCTCCTCCGTCACGCGCGCGCCGAGTTCGTCGAGCAGTTCCGCAGGAATGCCCGCCTGTTCCAGATAGTGGCCAACGACTTCCGGCCGCGCCTGGGCGGCAGCAAGAAAACCGCGTACGAGGGAAATGGGAACTGTCGAGCCCGTGAGTTGCATGCGTGGGTAAGCGGCCAGGCGGCCGGAACAGAATTGTCTTGTTAGGAGCGCTGCTACGCAAACCAGCATGATACTTCCGAACCGCGTCTCGCCATCGAGCCCGCTGCCATGGGTGACGCTGCATCACGAATCGTTGCACGGCCACAAACTACACCGCGCAGCAACGTGCCTGTACCATGGAGGCCTCGCGCACACCGTGGCGCGGACTCGTACCTCCAGGTCCCGATTCCATTCGGTGCGAAATTCACGCCCGAAACTCGCCTGGATATTCAGCCCATCCGAACTCAAGCTTCAACTGCGTCCGCCGGTGATTTCCCTTTCTCGACTCCCATTGGTTCTCTGTGCCCTGCTCATTGCGAGCCTGACCGCAACCGCCGCCTTCGCCACCACGCCACAGCGGCATCACACCGAAATGCGCGCGCACGCGCCCGTTAAAAAGAAAAAAATCACGCGCAAGCGGCGCTCCGTGCAACGCACTTCGCCGGCCTTGGCGAGCGGCGAAGCGTCCGATGCGAAACGCCGCGCAAAGCGGCCAAAGGTAAAAGCCGCGCCGCATACATCGCGTCCGCCGCGCGCAGCAAAGAGCAGGCACGCGGCACGCGCGACACCCGGGGGCACGACCAGCACAACCAGCACAACCAGCACAACCAGCACAACCAGCACAACCAGCACAACCAGCACAACCAGCACGGCCGGCCCGCGCCTGCTCACGCGCTGCGGCTTCACGCCGGCCTCGCGCAGAAAGCTCTTCTCACGCTCGGTCTATGTCGTCGATGAAAAAACGCGCACGCCGCTCTACGCGCGCAACGCCGACGCCGTCGCCCCCATCGCATCGGTCTCGAAGCTGATGACCGCCGTGGTTTGGCTCGATCAGCACGACACGCCGCTGGCACGCCACATTGCCGTGACCGACGCCGACCTCGACACGCTCAAGTTCACCCATTCGCGGCTCCCGGTGGGCTCGAGCCTCTCGCGTGCCGACATGCTCCATATCGCACTAATGTCCTCGGAGAACCGCGCGGCAGCGGCGCTTTCCCGCGACTATCCGGGCGGGCGCCCCGCGTTCGTAGCAGCAATGAACGCCAAAGCGCGCAAGCTCGGCATGCCGCACACGCATTTAGTCAACGCTTCGGGCCTCTCGCCGCACAACGTCTCCACCGCGCGCGAGCTTGCGCGGCTCGTGCGTGCCGCCAACGGCTATCCGCTGATCCGCCGCTACTCGACCGACAAACAGCAACTCGTATTCACCGACCCCGGAAAACTCCTGTACGTGAACACGAACCGCCTCGTGCGCTACGAGCGCGTCCAGGCGAGCCTGCAGAAAACAGGCTTCATCAACGAGTCGGGGCACAACATGGTCATGCGCGTGATGGTGCACGGGCGGCGCCCCGTGATTGTCGTCATGCTCGACAGCGCGAGCGCCGAAGGCTCGCGCCTCGACGGCATGCGCATCGCGCATTGGCTCAATTGCTCGCTGCGCTGAGGCCGGCGAGGCTCGCTTGAAGCGATGCCCTCAGCAACGCACCACGTCCACGCCGCTCGCGCCCTTGCCAACGAATTAGTGGCCGCTTGCGTACAGCACGCCGGTTTGCTGCTACGCTGCCGATGGCATAACCCAAGGGCGCACCCCGGAGGACCATCATGAGCACGGAATACAAGCTGCACTGCTTTGCGCAATCGGGCAGCGCGTACAAGGTGGCGCTGATGCTCGCCTGCTCGGGCGTCGACTGGGAACCGGTGTTCGTCGACTTTTTCCACGGGCAAACGCGCGGCGCGGACTGGCGCGCAAGCACCAATGAAATGGGTGAAGTGCCCGTTCTCGAACATGCCGGCAACACGCTGACGCAATCGGGCGTGATTCTCGACTACCTCGCCGATCGCCTCGGAACATTCGCCGCGCGCAGCGAGCACGAGCGGCGCGAAATCTTGCGGTGGATCCTGTTCGATAACCACAAGTTCACCAGCTATATCGCCACCTATCGCTACTTCCGCTCGTTCGCGACAACTCCGCAGCACCCCGAAGTCCAGAAGTTCTTGAAGGGCCGGGCCGAGGCCGCGTACTCGATTGTCGAAACCCATCTCGCGGGGAACGAGTATATGGTGGGGGAACGGCCCACCATCGCCGATCTCTCGCTCGCCGGATACGTGTTCTATCCAGCCGAAGAAACGGGCTTCGATCTTCCCGCCGCTTATCCGAACATCGCGCGCTGGGCGCAGCGAATCGCGCATCTGCCCGGCTGGAAGGCCCCCTATGAACTGATGCCAGGCGAGCGCATTGCGCCGCGCAATGTTTAGGTGCGTGTTTTGAAATTCCGGTCCTGGCCGTTCACGTTCGGCTGATCGGTTGGTGCCGTTGCGGCCCGCTCGAGCAGCACCTCGCGGTCGCGCGCATTCTGCGTGAGCGCGGCGGCGCGCTCGAACTCGGCGCGCGCCTCATCGGCGCGGCCCAGCTTCGCAAGCAGATCGCCGCGCGTGGCAGGCAGCCAGGGGTATTGGCGCAAGGCCGGCTCCTCGCATAACTCATCGACGATGTCGAGCGCCGCTTGTGGCCCCTGCGCCATGCTCACCGCCACGGCGCGATTGAGCTGCACCACGGGAGACGGAGCGATGCGCAGCAATGCATCGTAGAGCGAAACGATGCGCGCCCAGTCGGTTTCCTGCGTGCTCGGCGCACGCGCATGACACGCGGCGAGCGCGGCTTGCAGCGCATACGACCCAAGCGCCGCGTCGGCCTCTCGCTGCGCAGATCCCGCATCTGGCTTAGCGCCGGGCCGCGCTGCGGATCGCTCCCCCGCCAACCTCGCACATTGTTCGGCGCGCGCCAGCGCGGCAAGGCCGCGGCGGATCAGCAGCGTATCCCAGCGCGCGCGGTTCTGGTCGGCGAGCAGCACCGCGCGGCCTTGCCGGTCCACGCGCGCAGGCAATCGCGACGCCTGCAATTCCAGCAGTGCGGCAAGCCCATGCGCTTCAGACTCCTCGGGCGCCAGCTCGGCAAGCATGCGGGCGAGGCGCAGCGCTTCTTCACAAAGCGCCGGCCGCATCCAGTCCGTACCCGCCGTCGCTGCATAACCCTCATTGAAAATCAAATAGATGACTTCGAACACCGAAGCAAGCCGCGCCGTGCGCGCGGCCTTGTCCGGCACTTCGAACGGCACGTTTGCCTCCGCCAGCGTGCGCTTCGCGCGCACGATGCGCTGCGCGACGGTGGCCTCGGCCACGAGAAACGCGCGCGCGATCTCGGCCGTGGTCAGCCCGCCCAGGAGCCGCAAGGTGAGCGCCACACGCCCCTCGCGTGGCAGCACCGGATGACTGGCCACGAACAATAACCGCAGCAGGTCGTCGCCGATGTCGTCTTCGCGCGCGGCGTCCAGCGCATCGACGAAATCAGGCGCGAAGTGCGCTTCGAGCGCTTCGAGATCGGCGCCCAGCGCTTCGTGCGCACGCGCATGCGAGGCGGCCCGCCGCAAGCGGTCGAGCGCGCGGTGCTTCGCTGCCGTCATGAGCCAGGCTCCCGGGTTGGCGGGGATGCCGCTCGCAGGCCAGCTTTCGAGCGCCGCGAGCAGCGCGTCCTGCGCGGCATCCTCGGCGAGCCCCACGTCGCCGAGCAGGCGCGCGGCATGGGCAATCACCCTGGCCGATTCGATGCGCCAGACCGCGGCAATCGCGCGGTGCGTCGCCGCCTGGCCGGCTGCTTCGTCATGCTCGCGGCGCGCCTCGCGCATCACGAACCGTGCGCGCCTTTCTCGACCGCTTCCGGCGACATGTACATGAGCTCCCAGATATGGCCGTCGGGGTCTTCGAAGCTGCGGCCATACATGGCATCGCCGCAATCCATGGGCGGGCGCTTCGAGCTGCCGCCCGCCGCCAGCGCCTTCTCCACGAGCGCGTTCACTTCGTCGCGCGACTCGCACGAAAGACACACGAGCACTTCGGTCTGCTCGCGCGCATCGACGAGCGCCTTGTCAGTGAAGCCGCGCATGAAGTCGGTGGTGAGCAGCATCGCGAAGATGTTCTCGCCGATCACCATGCAGGCAGCCTTGTCGTTGGTGAATTTAGGCTCGAACGTAAAGCCAACCTTGCCGAAGAAGTCCATCGAGCGCTTCAGGTCGCGCACGCCCAGATTGACGAAAATATGCTTGTGCATGATGGTTTCCTTTATCGATATCGTCTGGATTGCAGAATAAATCGCTTATTTGGCGCGGCGCTCTTTTTCGAGGAGCGCGCCAAAGCGTTCGATGCCCTCGCACGGTGCGAAATCGTCGAGTTCATAAAGCTGGCGCACTTCGATCTCGCCGTCCGTGTGCTTGCCGAACGGCGCCGGGAAACGTCGCGCCCATTCGAGCGCTTCGTCGCGCGAGCGCACCTGGATCAGCGTGTAACCGGCAATCAGCTCCTTCGTCTCGGTGAACGGGCCGTCGACAATGGCCGGCTTGCCGTCGGTGTAGCGCACGCGAAAGCCGCGCGAGCTCGGCTGCAGGCCCGAGGCGTCGAGCAGCACGCCCGCCTTGGCCAGTTCCTCGTGGTAGGTGGCCATCTGGGCGAACATCTCCGGGTCGTTGGGGGTGTCGCCCGATTCGCTCAGCGCGTTGGCGCGCACCATGATCATGAATCGCATTGCTTTCTCCTGTCTCCATTCGGGTGCGGGGTTGGCGCCATCGTTTCGATGCGCTCATTCACAAGACGCGTCACGGCCCAGCAAATCGACATCGCTTGAATATTTTTTTGCTTACCCAGGGAAACTACCTGGGCCGATGCCGCCAATCAGCCTTCGCTGACTAGCGAAAGCACGGGCCAAGCTCGCGCACCTCCACGCTCGCCCACTCGGCGGCGGGGCATTCGCGCGCGATGGCGAGGGCCTCTGCGCGCGTTGCGCAATTGACCATGAAAAAGCCGCCTATCATTTCCTTGACCTCCGCGAACGGGCCGTCGAGCACGCTGGCCCGCCCTTCGCGCACCTGCACGCGAGCGGCCTCCTTGTCGGAGACGAGCGATTGCGCGTCGATCAACACGCCGCGCACGGCAAGATCGTCGGCAAAGCGCAGCATGCGGGCGTAGAGCGCCTCGCCCTCGGCCTGGGTGCGCGCGTTCCGCTGGCCGCGCGGTTCTGCAATGAGCAGCATGTATGCCATGAAGTTCTTGTTCCTGTGTGCACCGTGCACGATCGCCGCGCACAGATGAAAGCCGTTGAAAGCAAAGAAAGCATAGCTCAGGGGGAAGACGTGGCGGCTACACGGCGACCGGGATTTCCCCAGGCTGACACAGGCCGCGTTCCGTCATTAAATAAATCAACTTGATTTATTTAGTCGCCAACCCTGTCACACCCTTTGCTGGCGCAACCGGAGAAAACACGTGAGAAGTCCGCATGTCGGCCAGGGCAGCAACTCGG
Source organism: Paraburkholderia sp. A1BS-2L (assembly GCF_051125205.1). NCBI lineage: Bacteria > Pseudomonadati > Pseudomonadota > Betaproteobacteria > Burkholderiales > Burkholderiaceae > Paraburkholderia > Paraburkholderia sp. A1BS-2L. The sequence continues at coordinate 612,113 of NZ_CP120431.1, read as the reverse complement.
CCAATGTCCGCCGCTTCAACGAGCGACTGCTGCTGCAGGCGCTGCGGCGCGCCGGCGAGGCCTCGAAGGCCGATCTCGCCCGCCTCGCCAATCTCACCAGCACCGCCGTGGGCAGCATCATCACCTCGCTTGCGGAAAACGGCCTCATCGAGATGAGCGGACGGCGCCTCGACGGCGGACGCGGCCAGCCCGCCTCGCTCCTGCGGCTCGCGCCGCGCGGCGCGTTCGCCATCGGCGTGCGGCTCGACCGGACCAATATCGAAACCGTGCTGGTCGACTTCGCGGGCCAGATGATCGGCCGGCGCTCGCACGACATGCTGCTCCCCCAACCTTCGGTGGCGCAGGACATCGTCCAGCAGGACATCCGCGAACTATCCGCCCTGCTGGATAAATCCGAGCGCAGCCGGCTCGCGGGCATTGGCGTCGCGCAGCCGTACAACCTTGGCAGCTGGCTGAGCGAGCTGGGTCTGCCCGCCGAGGCGTTCCGCGTGTGGAGCGACGTCGATTTCGCGGGCGAGCTGGGCCGCGCGCTCGGGCTGCCCGTGTTCAGCGAAAACGACGGCAACGCCGCCGCCATCGCCGAAATCTTCTACGGCTGCGGCCGTCAGCGCGACGACTTCCTTTATCTGTTCCTCGGCCCGGCCATTGGCGGCGGCATCGCCATCAACGGCGACTGCGTGCGCGGCCTCTCCGGCAACGCGGGCGACTTCGCCGTGATGCCCGTGCCGCCGGGCGCCCTGCCCTCGGCGCACAAGCCCGCCGGCAAGTGGGACATCCTGCTCTCGCGCGCCTCGCTCATCGCGCTGCGCCGCCATCTGCAATATCACGGCGAGACGGTGGACAACCGCGCCGATATCGAGGCGTGCATCGCACGCGGCCATCCGGCCGTCGGGGAATGGCTCGACGACTGCATCGACGCGCTCGCGCCCGCGCTGCGCGCCGCGCTGTGCGTGCTCGACGTGCCGGCCGTGGTGCTCGACGCCGACGTGGACGCGGGCCTCATCGATACGCTCATGCAGCGCCTGCGCGTGGCCGTGGCGGCCACCGCGCCCGAGGCGCGCGGCACGCCCGCGCTGGTGCGCGGCACCTTCGGCCCCGACGCCGGCGCGCTGGGCGCCGCCACGCTGCCCATGTTCTTCAACTTTTCGCCGCGTGCGGGCATCCTGATGGGCGCCGGCGCACAAGCCAACGTACAAGCGCAGGAGGAGAGCCATGTCGCGCTCTGAACAGACGCCCCCGCTGCTGGAAATGCGGGGTATCAGCAAGACGTTTCCCGGCGTGCGCGCGCTCGACAACGTGCGCCTCTCGGTGTGGCCCGGCGAGGTGCATTCGCTGATGGGCGAGAACGGCGCGGGCAAATCCACGCTCATGAAGATTCTCTCGGGCGCGTATCAGGCCGACGCCGGCGGCGAGATCGTGCTCGACGGCAAGACGGTCGTGATCGACGGGCCGCTCGCCGCGCGCGAGCTGGGCGTGGCCGTGATCTACCAGGAGCTGAGCCTCGCGCCGAACCTTTCGGTTGCCGAAAACATTCACGCGGGCCGCGAGCTGCGCCGCGGCGGCCGCCGCTTCGGCATGGTCGATCGGGCCGCCATGGAGCGCGGCTGCGAAGACGTGCTCAAGCGTCTCGGCGCCAGCTTCGGCCCCGCGACGCTGGTGGGCTCGCTCTCCATCGCCGAACGCCAGCTGGTGGAAATCGCGCGCGCCGTGCATGGCGACGCGCGCATCATCGTGATGGACGAGCCCACCACGCCGCTCTCCTCGCGCGAAACCGAGCGTCTGTTCAAGCTGATCCGCCAGTTGCGCGAGGAAGGGCTCGCGATCATCTACATCAGCCACCGCATGGCCGAGATCTATGAGCTCTCCGACCGCGTGTCGGTGCTGCGCGACGGCAGCTACGTGGGCACGCTGATGCGCGACGCGCTCAACGCGGAAAGCCTGGTGGGCATGATGGTGGGCCGCGATATTTCGGGGTTCTACAAAAAGGAGCACGCGCCCTACGATCCCGGCAAGGCAGTGCTCACGGTGCGCGACGTGGCCGACCACAACCGCGTGCGCGGCTGCAGTCTCGACCTGCATGCGGGCGAAGTGCTCGGCATTGCCGGCCTCGTGGGCGCGGGCCGCACCGAGCTCGCACGCCTGATCTTCGGCGCGGAGCCGCGCGTGCGCGGCGAGATCGCCATCGACGGGCGCACGCTCCACGTGCATGGCCCGCGCGATGCGATTGAGGCGGGCCTCGTCTATCTGACCGAGGACCGCAAGCATCAGGGCCTCTTTCTCGACATGAGCGTGCGCGACAACATCAACGTGGCCGTGGCCGGGCGCGATGCGCGCTTCGGCGTGCTCGACCTCGCGCGCGGCGCGTCGCGCGCGAAGGACTCGATCCGCTCGCTCTCGATCCGCGTGCCCAGCCCGCGCGTGAACGTGGGCGCGCTCTCGGGCGGCAACCAGCAGAAGGTGCTGCTCTCGCGCCTGCTGGAAACCAGACCACGCGTGCTGATCCTCGACGAGCCGACGCGCGGCGTGGACATCGGCGCGAAGTCGGAGATCTACCGCATCATCAACGACCTCGCCAAAACCGGCGTGGGCATCATCGTGATTTCGAGCGAACTGCCCGAGATCATCGGCGTGGCCGACCGCGTGCTCGTCATGCGCGAAGGCGTCTTCGCCGGAGAGCTGGGCGGCTACACCGGCAAGCCCATCAACCAGGAAGCCATCATCGAACTCGCCACCGGCTCGCAGGACGCGCTGGACGAGGCCGCCTGATTCAGACGCACCCGTCCGACGCACCCGTCCGACGCACCAGTCGAAGAGATATTGAGGAGCACGACATCATGAAGAACATCCTTCCCCGCCACGGCGTTGCAGCGTCGCCCGCCCAACCGGCCCAGGCCGCGCGCGGGGGCGCTGCGCCCAACGGCCATCGCGCCCGCATGAAATCCCTCATGCGCACGGCAGGCATGCTGCCCGTGCTCGTGCTGCTATGCATCGGCTTCGGCTTCCTGACCGATGGCTTCGTCACGTTCCAGAATCTCTCGATCGTCGCGCAGCAGGCGTCGATCAACATCGTGCTCGCCGCCGGCATGACCTTCGTGATTCTCACGGGCGGCATCGACCTCTCGGTGGGCTCGATACTGGCCGCCTCGGCGGTCACGGCCATGCTGTGCTCGACCGTGCCGGGCTGGGGCTGGCTGGGCATTCCCGCCGCGCTCGGCGTGGGGCTCGGCTTTGGCATCGTCAACGGCGCGCTGATCTCGCTGCTGCGCCTGCCGCCGTTCATCGTCACGCTCGGCTCGCTCACGGCCGTGCGCGGCATCGCCCGCCTCATCGGCCACGACACCACCGTCTTCAATCCGCAACTCTCGTTCGCCTTCATCGGCAACGGCACGGTGTTCGGCGTGCCCTGGCTCGTGATCATCGCGCTGGTGGTGGTGGCCGTGTCGTGGTTCGTGCTGCGCCGCACGGTGCTTGGCCTGCACATCTACTCGGTGGGCGGCAACCCCGAAGCGGCGCGCCTCTCGGGCATCAAGGTGTGGGGCATCGAGATGTTCGTCTATGCGGTCTCGGGCCTGCTCGCGGGCCTGGGCGCGGTGATGTCGGCCGCGCGCCTCTATGCCGCGAACGGCCTGCAGCTCGGCCAGTCGTACGAACTCGACGCCATCGCGGCGGTGATCCTGGGCGGCACGAGCTTCGTGGGCGGCGTGGGCTCGATCGTCGGCACGCTGATCGGCGCGCTCATCATCGCGGTGCTCTCGAACGGCCTCGTGCTGCTGGGCGTCTCGGACATCTGGCAATACATCATCAAGGGCCTCGTGATCGTCGGTGCCGTGGCGCTCGACCGTTACCGCCAGCGCGGCTCGGCGCGCACCTGAACCGCTTGACCGGCCGTGAACCGGCCTTGAACCGGCTTTGAAAGCGGGAGCAGGCGGTCCTCCTGCCCCCGCCCTGCATGACACACACCAACCGGACCCCTCTGGAGACAACGTTATGTTCAAGAAAAAGGCTGCTTTCGCTGTTCGCGCCGCTGCCGCACTCGCGCTCGGTTTCGCGCTGCAGGGCGCGCATGCCGCCGACAAGCAACTGAAGTCGATCGGCATCACCGTGGGCTCGCTTGGCAATCCTTACTTCGTCACGATCGTGCAGGGTGCCGAAGCCAAGGCCAGGCAGCTCAATCCGAATGCGAAAGTCACCGCCGTGTCCGCCGACTATGACCTGAACAAGCAGTTCACGCAGATCGACAACTTCATCTCGGCGCACGTCGACATGATCCTGCTGAACGCCTCCGATCCGAAGGCGATCGAGCCGGCCGTGAAGAAGGCGCGCGCCGCGGGCATCGTGGTGGTGGCGGTGGACGTGGCTGCCGCGGGCGCCGACGCCACCGTGCAGACCGACAACGTGAAGGCTGGCCAGATCTCGTGTGAATATCTGGCGAAGAAGATCAACGGCAAGGGCAACGTGATCATCGAGAACGGCCCGCAGGTCTCGGCCGTGATCGACCGCGTGAACGGCTGCAAGCAGGTGCTCGCGAAGTCGCCGGGCATCAAGATCCTCTCCGACGACCAGGACGGCAAGGGTTCGCGCGAAGGCGGCATGAACACCATGCAGGGCTATCTCACGCGCTACCCGCAAGTGGCCGGCGTGTTCACCATCAACGATCCGCAGGCCGTGGGCAGCGATCTGGCCGCCAAGCAGCTCAATCGCAGCAACATCGTGATCACCTCGGTGGACGGCGCGCCCGATATCGAAACGGCGCTCAAGACCAGCACGCTGGTGCAGGCCTCGGCAAGCCAGGATCCGTGGAAGATGGCGCAGACGGCCGTGCAGGTGGGCTACGACATCATGAACGGCAAGAGGCCCGCCAATCCGCTGATCCAGATGACGCCGCAGCTCATCACGCGCGACAACATCGGCAGCTACAAGGGCTGGTCGTCGCCGCATTGAGTGGCTTTATTCGGTGTTGCCCCTGTCATGATTCAGGCGTGCGCCTCCGGACTGGCGCACGCCTCGCTGCCCGCGCGGCTATACCAGCGGCTGAAGACATCAGCCGGCATCGGCTTCGCATAGAGAAAGCCCTGCATGTAATTCACGCCGCGCGCGCGCAGATACTCGAACTGCGCCTGCGAGTCCAGGCCCTCCGCCACGATGCGCGCGCCCAGGCTGTGAGCGAGGCCGACGATGGTGTCTAGCACGACTGCGCTGCGCCCCTCGGCATCGATCGTAAGCACGAAGCCTCGATCGATCTTCAGGATATCGAATGGAAATTTCTCCAGATAGGACAGCGCGCAATACCCCGTGCCGAAATCGTCGATCGCGACCTGCACGCCTTCGCCGCGCAATGTGTCCAGATTGTGCCGCGCCTGCCCGGTATTGCGCATGATCGAACGCTCGGTAATTTCCAGCACGGTCTGGATCTGACGCCCTTCGATCTGGGTGATGAAGCGCCGCACGTCAGGTAGCAGGTCCTCGCCCGAAAGATGCTCCGGCGAGAAGTTGATGCCCAGGTGAAAGCCTGGCCGCGTGCCCCAGCGCATGACGTCGCGCGCGATCAACTTCAGCAGATGCTGCGTGAGCGGCACGATCACGCCGTCTTCCTCGGCGGCCTGAATGAACTCGTCGGGGCGCACCGCGCCGATGCCCGGACGCACCCAGCGCAGCAGCGCCTCGGCCCCCTCGCAACGGCCCGACTCGACGCCATACAGCGGCTGATATTCGACGTGGAATTCGCCCGCGCGTATCGCGCGCAGCAACTGCTCGCGGCGCGACTGGCGGCTGCGCTGCATGCGGTGCACGAGCCACGCGAGCAGCGCGGAGAACGCCACCACCCATGGCATGTAACGCAGCAGCAGGCCGCCCCAGATGTCGTTCAGGTGCGCGGGCTCGCCGTAAAGCTGCAGGTCGATCACGCTGCCCGCAAACAGCTTGCGCGTATCGGCCACGAGCGGACTCGAGGCCAGCGGGGTATCGTCACGGGCTTCGCGCAGCGAGGTGCCGGTGCCCACGCGCAAATCGGCCTGGCGATACACGGAAAGCGGAGCGGCCGCGCGCAGCAAGTCGAGCAGATATTGCGAATCGACCACCGCAACCACGGTGCGTGCGCCTGGCGCGCGCACGCCCACCAGCAGCGTCGGGCGATCGACCACCATCGGCGTGTGCGGCACGATCGCGAGCCAGTCGCCGCGCGGCAGGCGCCCATTGACGGCCATGGCGGCGTGCGGGGCGAGCGCCTGCTGGCCGAGCGCCGAAGAGCAGACAAGTCGATCGCCGTCGACGACATTGAGCGTGCGGATATACGGCTCCATGGCCGCGCCGAGCGTGAGCGCGACCGCCAGCTTCGTGCACGGCTCGGCGGCGCGCGGCGCGACGACCCGCGCCGCATTGCGCGCGCGCTCGGCAATCGCGACCACCTGATTGACGACGAAATTGGAGACGAGCCCGGCCTCGTTGCGCACGAGGCGCGCGGCTTCGTAACGCAGGAACGCGGCGCATAGCAGCACCGGCAGCGCCGCCGCGAGCGCCATCATCGCCGCCTGAGCGGCGCGCGCCCACGCGCTAGCCGCGCCGGTCTGCTGCTGGTGCGAAAACCTGGAATCGAGCTCCGGCAAATACGCCTCCCTGCGACTGGGCGGCGGCCGGCGACACGCCGCCTGGCGCGCCGGCGCGAAAAGTATTGGCTTGCTGGAACGTTACACCAAGGGCCGGAATGAAGAGTGGGCCGTGCCGCTCGCCCGCGCCGGCCGCAGGCCGATCACACCATGCGGCTCAGGCGCGCTCGATGCGATTGCGTCCGCCTTTCTTCGCGCGATATAGCGCGCCGTCACTGCGCGAAAGCGCGGCTTCGACGCTCGGGTCGCCGGCGCGCAACTGCGTGACGCCGATGCTGACCGTGAGCGGCACTCCGGCGGCCCCGCCCGCGAGCGGCGCGCGGGCAATGCAATCCTGGATGCGGCGCGCGACCGTGCACGCGCCGTCGAGATCGGCGCCGCCGATCAGGAGCGCGAATTCCTCGCCGCCGATGCGCCCGGCCACATCGCCTGCGCGCAGATGCGTGCGCAGGATTCCGGCGAAATGGCGTAATGCCTCGTCGCCCACGGCATGGCCGAAGCGGTCATTGATTGACTTGAAATGATCGAGGTCGCACATCAGCACGGCGGCGCTCGCGTGGCCGACATGGCCGGGGTTGCCCACGCTGTCTGCATGGCGTAACAGCGCAAGCTGCGCCTCGAGCCGCATCATGAAGTGGCGACGGTTCGCGAGGCCCGTGAGGCCGTCGGTCGTGGCGAACTCCTGCAGCTCGGCCTCGATGCGCTTGCGCTCGGTGACGTCGGTAATGAAGCCGTGCCAGACGATCACGCCATCGGCGAGGCGCTGCGGCTTCGCATCGCCCTGCCGCCAGCGCAGCCCCTGGCGCGGCAGGCACACGCGATATTCCAGGTGCCACGGGGCAAGCGTGGCCGCCGAAGCCGCGAACGACGCGCGGTACGCGTCGAGATCGTCGGGATGAATGAGCGCCTCGATCGCGCGTGCGTGCGCCGCGACCTGCGCCGGCGCGAGCTCGTAAATCTCCGCGATGCCCGCGCTCGCGTAAGGCAGACTCATGTGGCCGCTGGGCGTGCGGCGGCACTGGAACACGAGACCCGGCACTTCATTCGTGAGATTGGTGACGAGGCTGGCCGACTCACGCAGGCGCTCCGCCATCTGGTGCATCGACGTCACATCGGTCGTGGTGCCGATCATGCGCAGCGCGCGGCCTTCGCTGTCGCGCGCGGTGACCTTGCCGCGGCTGCAAATCCACTTGTAACTGCCGTCCTTGCAGCGGATGCGGTGCTCCACTTCGTATTGCTCGGTGCGGCCCTCGAAGTGGGCCTGCATGGTGGCCTTCACGTAGTCGATATCGTCGGGGTGCAGGCGCTGGTAGCTGTCTTCGATGCGGTTGGTCACCTCGTCGTCGGCGTAGCCAAGCATCGCTTTCCAGCCGGTGGAATAGCGGATTTCCCCGGTGGCTACATCGCGATCCCAAATGCCCGTGCCGCTGCCTGCGATGGCGAGCGCGAGAAGCCGCTCGCGGGCGCGCAGCGATTCAAGCTCCTCGAGCAGCATGGCTTCGGCTGGGGACGGCGCGCCCCGGGTTTCGATGATCGATTCCTGCGCCGCCAGCGCCGCGATCACGCGCGCGAAGTCGTCGAGGCTCGCACGGTCGGCCGGCGAAAGCTTGCGCGGCGCATGATCGAGCAGGCACAGGCTGCCCAGCGGGTCCCCGCCGGCCCCCCGCAGCGGCCAGGCCGCCACGAAGCGAAACGGTAGCGCGCTCGCCCGCGACAAGCACGCCTGCCATGCGGGGGCGGCCCCGAGATCGCCGACGATGAACGGCTCGCCCGCGCCTGCGATGTCATGCGGCTCAGCCGTGCCAGCCGGACCGCTCATGGCGAGCGCGCTCTGTGCAGAGCGGATTTCGGCCAGCGCCTCGCGCAAGGGCAACGCAACGCCCGATGCAGCGGCGCCCGCGGCTTCCACACCCGCGCCCGCCCAGGCCGGCGCGCCGTCCGCCGCATCGCCGGGCAACACGCACGCGGCCGCCACGCCGAAATGGCGGGCCACGAGCCGCATCAGCGCATCGAGCAGAGAATCGAGCCCGTTCCCGGCATGCGAGCCCGCGCTATGCACGCCGGGCACGCGGACGCTCCCATGCGCATCGCGAGCCGGCGCCGTGGGCGGGACGAACGCAGATTCGGCTGACGATTGGGGAACGGGCATGGCGCGCGCGGGGACGAAAAAATCGAGCGCCCAGTATATCAGCGCCGATTTTTCAACCGGACGGCGTAGCCGCACGCGCTGTGCCCGGTTTCGTTGCGGGCGCATCGGCGCCCGGCACCAAGCCCTCTGCGTGCGCAACCGGACAAACCCTCCTCCCCACTCGCTGCGCCGCGTGACTAAACTATTTCTGTCGGCGCCCGCTGCATCACCATTGCATCCCGGTCCACGTCCGCCAGCACGATTGCCCTGGGAGGTGTGCTGTGCTCCGCCTCATTTTCGCCCGCACCTCGCGCCCCGCGGCGGCGCTCACGCTGGCGCTCGCCAGTGCTTTCTGCCTCCGGACGAACGCGGCAACGCCCGTGCCGGCGTCCAGCGTATCCAGCGCCAACAAATCCGCGCCAGGCAAGCCCGCTGCCGTCACTCGCGCTGGGACCATCGCCGGAGCTTCATCAGTCACGCCCTCCGCGATGGCCACGCCGGACTTCTTCGCGCTCGCCGAGCGCTACGGCCCTGCCGTCGTGCACGTGATCGCGCGCGGCCCCGACGACCAGTCCGAAGCGCCCGGGCAGGAAGCCATCGACGCCGACGACCCGTTCTTCGCGTTCTTCAGGCGTGCGCCGCGGCCACCGTCCGAGGGCCAGCCCGGCGCGCCGCGCGCGATGACGGGCGCGGGCTCCGGCTTCATCGTGACCTCGCATGGCCTCGTGTTCACCACGGCGCACGTCGTGGACAAAGCCGACGAAGTGATCGTGCGGCTGACCGACAAGCGCGAATTGAAGGCCCAGGTGGTGGCCGTCGACCCGCAGAGCGACGTCGCGGTGCTGCAGATCGACGGCGCGCGCAATCTGCCATTCGTGAAGCTCGGCGCCTCGTCGAAGCTGCGCGCGGGCGAACCGGTGCTCTCGATCGGCTCGCCCGACAGCTTCCAGAACACCGTGACGACGGGCATCGTCAGCGCAACCTCGCGCACGCTGCCCGATGGCAAGGCGTTCCCGTTTCTGCAGACCGATGTGGCAGTCAATCCCGACAACTCCGGCGGACCGCTGTTCAATCGCGCGGGTGAGGTGATCGGCATCGACGTGCAGCTGTACGCCGATAGCGGCCACTACGACGGCCTGACCTTCGCGATTCCGATCGAAGCCGCGAACCAGTTCCGCGCACAGTTGCAGGCCGCGCACGCGGCAGCGCACGCCGCCAATGCCGACGCCAATGCCGACGCCGACGCGAACCCAGGCGCGGGCCGCGCCGGCAGCACGCACGCGACCCGCACCTTCGGCATGCGCGTCGAAGATGTGAGCGCCGGGATCGCCGCGGCGCTCGGCTTGCCGCACGCGAGCGGCGCGCTCGTCGACGCCGTCGAACCGGGCTCGCCCGCCGCAGCGGCGGGCGTGAACCCGGGCGACGTCATCGTGGGGGTGGGTGACAAACCGGTCGACCGTGCCGCTGCGCTCGCCGAGCAGCTCGCCGCCGTGCCGCCCGCGACGAAAATCCCACTGTCGGTGATCCGCAACCGGCAGCCGGCGCAGGCGCACTTCACGAACGCGGCCGCCGCCGGGACGCAGGCGGCCAATGCACCCAATGCGGCAACTGATGTGCATGCGGTTCCTGCACCCGCACCGGCGCTAGCGGCGGCGCCTGCCCCTGCCCCTGCACTAGCGGCAGCGCCCGCGCCAGCAGCAGCGGTTGCGGCGCCTGCCGTGGCCGCCGCAGCCGCCACCCCGGCCGTCGCCAATACGGCACAGGTGAACGACGTCAAGGCCGTGAAGACGGCCATGACGCAAGCGGCCGTCCAACCGCCCGCCAAACCACCGGTTCCGCCAGACGCCCAGGCGCCCCGCCATACCGCGGATCGCCTCGGCCTCATCACGCACTCGCTGACCGATGACGAAAAGCGCTCGACCGGGCTGCCGCTCGGGCTGATGGTGGAAGACTCGACCGGCCCCGCCGCGAAAGCCGGCGTGCGGCGCGGCGACGTCGTGCTGACGCTCAACGAAATGCTGGTCGAAACCGAGGACCAGGCCGCCGAGCTCGAGGCCAAGGCGACGAGGAGCATGGACGTGCTGATCCAGAGAAACCATGCGCGCAGCTTCGTTGCGGTGAAGCTCCAGTGAGGGCACGCGCGCACAATGAGTGGTTGAAGCCCAAACGTCCACAGCGTGCAACGCCAATACCCCGCTCATGAAAAGCGGGGCTCGGCGTTGGCAAGCGGATATCGCGAACGCGTCTAGTGCGGCGCCGGCGTTGGCGTCAACTGCGCATAGACGTCGTGCGCGAGCTGCAGCAGCACCCTGCGATCGATGCCGCCGGACAGCGCATAGCCAAAATCGCCGTCGATCCAGTAGAACACATTCACCGGGCCGTCCTGGTAGAGCTTGAACGCAGTCGTATTGCTGCTTGCCTTGCGGTGCGAGATGCACAGCGTCACGCGCTCGCCTTGCGCGTTGTGATACATGAACTGCGCAACGTCGCCATTCGCGCCGGGCAGCAAACGCCCGCCCTGGAGCTCGAAGCCGCTCTTTGCCAGCATCGGCGCATGCACGTTGGTGCCGAGCCGGTTCGCGAGCCACTGCGCGAAATCCTGCTCCCGGCGCGCGCCCATCGTGTCGGGGCGATCCACCTCGGGCATATAGACCACGTGCGCGAGCGCGGCCTCGTGCACGAAGTTCATGGTCGAGTCCGCGCTCGCCGTGGATAGATTCGCATGCTGATCGCCGCGGCCCGCCGCGCCGTCCAGCATGTCCGCGCCATAATGCGTGCCCCAGCCAATGCCCACGCCCAGCACCAGTGCCGCCGCAAGACCCGCGAACTTCGGCCAGTTCGCAGCTTCGCGCGCGCCCCGCCGTGCCGGCTCGCCGGAATTGCCGAGGGTGTCCGAAGCACCGGAGCGGCTGGCCGGTTCGATGCGCAGTCGCGCGGGCACAGGCTCGCTCAGCACACGATCGTAACGCTCGTGCAGCAGGTTGTTCAGCGCGAAGAAATCGCTCGTGCGCGCAGCAAGATCGGGATTGCGTTCGAGCTCGCGCTCGACGTCGGCGCGGCGCGCCTGCGCCAGCGTGCCGTCCACGTAAGCGTGGATTTCGTCTTCGGTCACGGGATTACGTTGCTCGCTCATCGCACCACCTTCAGATTCGCACGCGGGACGACACCGGCCATGAGCGCGCGCAGTCGCTCACGTCCCCGCGAAAGCCGCGACATCACCGTGCCGATGGGGATGTCCAGCGCCAGCGCCACGTCGGCGTAACTCATTTCCTCCAGCCCGACCAGCAGCACCACCTCGCGCTGCTCGAGCGGCAGCCGCTGCAGCGCGAAGTCGAGATCGCGCACTTCCAGGGTGCCGGACTGGGTGGCCGGCACCGCGTAATCGGTCTCGGGCACGCTCTCGTCGTCGACGCTCACATGGGTGCCGCGCGCCGCCGATTTGCGCACCTGATTCACGAACAGGTTGTGCATGATCGTGAAGAGCCAGGCGCGCAAATCCGTACCCGCCTGAAACAGCGCCGTGCGCGCGAGTGCGCGCTCGAGCGTGTCCTGCACGAGGTCATCCGCGAGTTCCCGGTTGTTGATCAGCGCGCGGGCATAGCGCCTCAGGCGCGGCACGTGTTCTATCAGCTCGTCACGGAAATCCATGTTCCATCCTCGCGGTCCTCGCCATTCTCGTCTGCCCGTTCATCGTGGGTGCTCATCGCTGCTGCTCCGCATTGCCTGCCTCGTCCACGCGTGCCGCCGGCTCCTGGGTGGCGAGGTCCGCCGCGCGCATCAACCCGCGCGTGCGCGCATCGCCCGCGAGCACCCAGCGCTCGCCATGCCCGCTCCATCCGAGCAGGCGCAGATTGCCGGCGCGGCGCGCGCTCCATTGCCGCCCGGCGCGCGCGAACCACGCGCGCGACGCGAGCAGCACGACCGGTTTCCCCTCGCTGTTTTCATAGACCCAGCGCCGCACCCGCACAAACGGCCCGAGTTCGACCGTGCCGGAAGCCACGAGCCGCAAGCCCGCCGGCGAGAAATCAAACGGCGCGGAGATGCTGGCCGGCGTCGGCGGCACGCGTTCATCGGGTAGCGGCGCAGCCAGCAACGGCGTGAACTGCACGGACGACGCGGGCGAAGCCGCCGAAGCGCCGTTGCCGGCCTCCATGAACGCCATGACCGCCGCGTCGTCGAGAACCTGGACACAGGGCCCGGAAACGGCGAACCACGCCAGCGCCGCGCCGGCCAGCATACCCGCGAGCGCAAGCACGGCGCTGCGGTAGCGCCCGCCGCCATAGGGCCCGGTCCGATCACGGCGCAGCGACGCGGGCCGACGGATGGCGGCCTCGGCTTCGGCCCCGGACTCCGGGAACGCATGACGAAGCTCGACATTGAGCCGACGATAAAACAGGATCCGATGCCATTCGCCCGGGCGCACCGCCAGATAGCGGCGCACGCGCGCGACCCGCTCGCTGGCGAGCGCGCCATCGGTATAGGCGTGGATATCGCCTTCGGACACCGGCCGCTCGTCGCGCGGCCCCTGCAACGCCATGATTGGCCACCGCGTGAGTTGGGGACGATGGACTAACACGCGTGCTTTGCCGCTTATTCCATGCGGGGACGCAATTTCTCGATACGCGGAGCGACGGCCGCGTTCAATGCGCCGACTTCGGCGCTTAGATGACTTCGATCACGTCAAGGGGGGCAGCAGTCAGCGGGGGTTACGGGTGATCTCCCCCCCGCCCCGTCACCGCCGTCGAATACGCCACACGATTACGCCCTTCGCGCTTGGCCCGATAAAGCGCCGCATCGGCCTCTTCGATCAGCGCGGTTTCGGCGAGCGTTTCAGTGGGCGTGAGCGTGGCCACGCCCACGCTGATCGTGAGATGCTCGCTCACCGCGGAACCGCTATGCGGCAGCGCCAGCTCCGCCACGTCGCGGCGCATTTTCTCGGCCAGCAGGCGCGCAAGCGCGCTGCCCGCGCCCGGCAGCACGACGGCGAACTCCTCGCCGCCGAAGCGCGCCACGAGATCGCGCGGCTGGTTCACCTCGCGGCGGATCGTGGTGGCCACGGAGCGCAGCACGTTGTCGCCCGCCACGTGGCCATAGGTGTCGTTATAGGGCTTGAAGTAATCAACATCGATCATCAGCAGCGAGACTTCGCTGGTCTCGCGCTGCGCGCGCCGCCATTCCGCGCCAAGGAATTCGTCGAAATAGCGCCGGTTCGAGAGCCCCGTGAGGCCGTCCGACTGCGTGAGGCGGCGCAGTTCCAGATTCGCCTTGAGCAGTTCCTGCTGCGAGCGGCGCAGCGCGCGATAGGCCTCGTCGCGCTGGAGCATGTTTACATAGGATCGCGAATGATATTTGACTCGCGCGATAAGCTCGACGCTGTCCGGCAGCTTGACGAGATAGTCGTTCGCGCCCGAGGCGAAAGCCGCGCTCTTGATCGCCGGCTCCTCCTTGGTGGAGAGCACGATGATGGGCACGTCGCGTGTGGCGTCGTTGGCACGATAGGCGCGCACCAGCGTGAGGCCGTCGGTGCCCGGCATCACGAGATCCTGCAGGATCACGGTCGGGCGCACCTGCTCGGCCATGCGCACAGCCTGGTCGGGATACGCGCAGTAATGGAAGTCGATCTCGCGCTCGCTCGACAGCGCCCGCCGCACGGCCTCCGCGACGATCGCCTGATCGTCCACCAGCAGCACCATCATCGGCGCCTCCAAGCCGGGCAGCGGCTGCGCGAGCGCCGTGCGCACGGCAGCGAGCGCGCTTTCGAGCGATGCCTCGTCGGGCCCGCCTTCGGCCAGCGCGGAGTCGGCTGCGGTCGATGGATTCGGCTTCTCGGTCATGGTGTTTGTCACTTTTACGGTCGGTGTTTCTAACGCTTGATGTCTGCTCGATGCCGGCTGTACGTCCATCGGCGGCAGTTATGGTTTCTTCGCCGGCAGTCTTTAAGGCGTCGGCGGGCTCGTCATCGCTACCATGCTCAGGCGGCTCGCCAGTTCGCCGGCAATCGCCGTAAGCGGCAGGATCGCGCGCGCGGCGCCCAGCGCGGCGGCGGCCTTCGGCATGCCGTAGACGGCGCTCGTCGCCTCGTCCTGGGCGATCGTGTAATAGCCCTTGGCGCGCATCGCCTTCAGGCCGATCGCGCCATCGCGCCCCATGCCCGTGAGCAGCACGCCGATCGCCTCGCCCGGCCAATGCTCGACCACGCTATGAAAAAAGGTGTCCACGGATGGGCGATACGGCGTCTCGGCTGGTTCGCGCGTGTAGGCGAGGCGCCCGGAAGCCATCATGCACAGATGGTCGTTGGTTGCCGCAAGCAGCGCCTCGCCCGCCACCACGCGGTCGCCCTCATTCGCTACGCGCACCGTGAGCGCGGTTTGCCCGTCGAGCCACTCCGCCATGCCGCGCGCGAACGACTGGTCCACATGCTGCACGATCACGATGCCCGCGTTCAGGGTCGCCGGCAGTGCGCCCAACACCTCCGCGAGCGCCGTGGGGCCGCCCGCCGATGCGCCGATCGCCACCAGCGGCGTGCGCGCATCGGGGCCGGCCGCGAACACCTCGGGCGCGCGCGCCGTTTCCAGCGTGCCGTTCACGCGGCCGATCCGGTCGATCTTCGCGAGCAGGAGGTCCATCGTGCTGCGCGCGGCGGGACCCGCCAGCGTAGGCGTGTCGACCGCGTCGAGCGCGCCCGCGCCCATCGCCTCGTACACGCGCCAGGCGTTCGCGCCCACGCTGCTCGTGACGATCAGGATCGGGCACGGCGAGCGCGCCATGATGCGCCGCGTGGCCTCCACGCCGTCCAGCCTCGGCATCACGAGATCCATCAGGATCACGTCGGGCGGCTGCGCGGCGCAGAAGTCCACGGCCTGCTCGCCGTCGGCGGCCACCCACAGCACGCGATGCCCGGGCCGCCCCGCAATGGCGTGGCGCAGCGCCTCCACGGCGAGCGGCATGTCGTTCGCGATACCGATGTTCATCAGGTCGCCTCTCCGATCAGGTCGTTCACGGCATCGAGCAGCGCTTCGTCGTGGAAGCTGCCCTTGGTCAGATAGTAGTCGGCGCCGGCGTCGAGGCCGCGGCGCCGGTCGTCCTCGCGGTCCTTGTACGAGACGATCATGACCGGCACGCCGCGCTGCTGCGGATCGTTGCGGATCATCGTCACGAGTTCGATGCCGTCCATGCGCGGCATGTCCACATCGGTGATCACGAGATCGTACTGGCCGTTGCGCAGCGTGTTCCAGCCGTCCATGCCGTCCACCGCCACGCTCACCGCGTAGCCGCGTTTTTCGAGGAGCTTGCGCTCCAGCTCCCGCACGGTCAAGGAATCCTCGACCACGAGAATGCGCTTGCGTTCGCGCGCCTGGGTGTCGCCGCCGCGCGCCACGCCTGCGAGCTGCCCTTCGCGCACGAGGCGCGCGACCGAGGCCACGAGATCCTCCACGTCGACGATCAGCGCCACCGCGCCGTCTTCGAGCAGCGCGGCGGCAGCCACGTTGCGCACTTTGCCGAGGCGGGCGTCGAGCGGCTGCACCGCCAGCGTGTGCTCGCCCGCGAAGCGGTCCACCGCGATGCCGTAAAGCGCCGCTTCGTGGTCGGCGCCGTGGCCCGCGCTGATGAGCACGACGCACACATCGTCCGCGCTCGCCGGCTCGCCGCTCGCGCCGAGCAGCTGGCGCGCCGTGACAAGCCCCACGGGCCGCCCTTCGTGAACGATGTGCTGCTGGCCCTCCAGCATCTCGATGGCTTCGCGCGGCACGCGCAACGCGCGGCGCACATGCGCGAGCGGGAACGCGTAGGCCTCGCCCGCGACCTCGACGATCAGGCTGCGCACCACCGAAAGCGTGAGCGGCAATTGCAGCACGAAGCGCGTGCCGCGCCCCGCCGCGCTTTCGATGCGCACCGTGCCGCGCACGGCCTTGGCGAAATTCTGCACGGCGTCGAGCCCCACGCCGCGCCCGGACACGTCGGTCACGCGCTCGCGCATCGTGAAGCCGGGCAGCAGCAGGAAGTCGAGCAGCTCGGGCTCGGACATGGCCGCCACGGCCTCGGGCTGCGCGAGGCCGCGCGCGACGATCGCGCGCCGCAGCGCTGGGAGGTCGACGCCCGCGCCGTCGTCGGCCACGGCGATCAGCAGCTTGCCCGCGCTGTGGCGCGCTTCGAGCGTGAGCTGCGCCTCTTCGGGCTTGCCGGCGCTGCGCCGCGTCTCGGGATCCTCGACGCCATGATCGAGCGCGTTGCGCAGCAGGTGGCCGAGCGGCGCGTCGAGCATTTCGAGGATGTCGCGGTCCACCTGGGTCGCTTCGCCTTCGATGACGAGGCGCACGCGCTTGCCCAGCGAGCGCGCGAGGTCGCGCACGATGCGCGGGTACGCATGCGCCGTGTCGCCGAACGGGCGCATGCGGCATTGCAGAGCTTCGTCGTAGAGCCGTTGCGCAAGCTGCGTGCCGCGCCGGTCGATGCGATCGAGGTCGTCGAAACGTTCGGCGAGCTGGCGCTCCAGCGCCGCCAGCTGATCGCGAATGCCCGCGAGCGACGCGCGCGCCTCGGCGCCGAGCGCCTGCGCGTGGCGCTCGTGGAAATGGCCGAGCGCGGCAAGCACCTCGCCCTGGGCGCGGCGCGCGCGCAGCAGATGGTTCGCAAACGGGCGCATGCGCCGCGACTCCACCAGCGACTGGCCCGCGAAACCCAGCAGGCGGTCGAGCGTGCCGGCGCGCACGCGCAGCATGCGGTCGAGGTCCTGGGCGGCGTGTTTGGGGTGAGCGGCGGGGGTGTCGGCGCGGGTGTCGGCGCGGGTGTCAGCGCGGGTGTCATCGCGGGTGTCATCGCGGGTGTCATCGGATTGCGCAGGCTCGACCGTGGCGACGTCCGACCCCAGCGTGCCTGCGAGACTCGCGGCTAGCAACGCCTCGGCGGCGGCGTCCGCTTGCGCTGCGTCCTTCACGCGCGCCTCGTCGGCCAGTCCGGCGGGCGCTGCGCCGGAACCCGCCGCGCTCCCCGCCCCCGCCAGCCGCGCCACGAAATCGTCGACGACTTCGCGCGCGAGCGGCGGTGCCGACGCGTCGCCTGCCGCCAGCAGCAGATCGATGCCCACCAGCAGCGCGTCGATGCGCGCCGCATCGATCGTCACCTCGCCGTGCTGCGCGGCGACGAAGCAGTCCTCCATCGCGCTCGCCACGTCCACGGCCTCGGGCAAGCCGACGATGCGCGCCGCGCCCTTGAGCGAGTGCGTCGCGCGCATGCACGCTTCGAGCGTGGGCGCGTCGGCGGGCGCGGACTCCAGCGCGAGCAGGCCCGCCGAGAGCGTGCGCGTCTGTGTCTGCGCTTCCTCGCGAAACAGGTCGAGCAGCGAGCGGCGGCTCAGTTCGTCGTCGCTCATCGCAGGCTCCGGGTTAGCGCGCCGAACAGCGCGTCGGGTTCGAGCACGCCCACCGAACGCCCGCGCCAGGCGAACACGCCGCGCACGTGCCGGCCCGCTGCGTGCGCGAGCGTGGCGGGCGCGGGCAGCAAATCGCCCGAGCCGAAGTAAGCCACGCCTTCGACCTCGTCGACGGGAAACGCCGTCGTCTCGCCCTCCCACTCGGCCACGAGCAGACGCGGCGTGGCCGCTGCCGTTGCGTGATTGGCCGTTGCGTGCGCTGCTGCGCCTATCCGCAGCAACTCGGCGAGCGACGCCGTCAGCGTGAGCACGCCGCGCACGTTCACGACGCCGAGCACCGCCGGACTGCGCCGGTGCGGCAGCGAGTGAATCGGCCGCGCCTCGCCCACGTAGCGCAGCGCCTGCGCGCTGAGCGCGAGCCACTCCGCGCCCACGCGGAACACCAGCGAACCTTCCCGCCGCGCCGCGCCGGTTTGAGCCGTCGATTGCAAGGTGTGGACGTCCCCGGCTTCGGTCTCGAGCGACGCGCGCTGTGCCGGGCGATCGAGCATGCGCGCGGCAGCCTCTTCGAAGACGGGGCAGTTCAGGCAGCGCACATGGTGCGCGAGACGCTCGCACGAGCCATCGCCGAGCGTGCCGATGCGGTTCCAGCAATCGTCGAGCGGCACGGCGTGCGCAGTCGAATCGTGCATGGCGTCATGCCCTGGCGGGTTCGCTTGCATGTCGTTCAGGTATGGGGAGGTCGAGTCACGCATCCGCGTCTCCGTGGCGACGCGACACGGCTGGCGCGGCGCGTTCGGCGCGACGCATCAGGCGGCGCGCACCCTGCGCGTCGCCCTGCACTTCGAGCAGCGCGGCCAGATGCGTGAGCGCCTCGTAATGGCCGGGCTCCAGATACAGCGCCTTGCGATAGTGCTCCAGCGCCTGCGCGGGCCGGCCCTGAGCGTCGGCGATCAAGCCGAGCAGATACCACGCCTCTGCATCTTGCGGGGATGCTTGCGCGACTTGCGCGGCGGCGCGGGCGGCTTGGTCGAGCGCGCCCGAATCGGCGAGGCGGCGCGCGGACGCCAGCGTAGCGACGCCCGACGTAGCGACGCCCGGCGTAGCGACGCCCGGCGCGGCGAATGCACCATTCACCTGTACCGCCGGCTGTGCGCGTGCGCCCCCCAAGCTTGCAAGCGGCGCGCCGGCGGCGCGCGCAACCGAAAACGCTTTCCCCGCCGCCACAGCCGCGGCACCCGCGACGCCGCTCGTGCGCGCGGACAGCGCAACGGACGGCGCATGCCGCGCCAGCGGCGGAGCCTGCACGGCGGAATGCAGCGCCACGGTGGGCAACGCATTTGGCAACGCATTTGGCAACGTCTTCGGCAACGCAGCAGCTGCCCCCGCCCCGGCAACCCGTAAGGCATCCGAATCATGCGCCCGGCGCACGGCGCGCTCATCCGGCGCGATAAAGCCAAACGCCAGCGGAATCTGCGCCGAGATCCAGTCATGACGCATCATGAGCCCCGTTTCGGCCGGCCCGACGAAAATCATGCCGCCCTCGGCAAGGCGCGCGCGCAGCAGGCCGATCGCGCGGTCCTGCGCCTCGCGATCGAAATAGATCAGCACGTTGCGGCAGAAGATGAAGTCATAGCGCACCGGATGCGCCGCGAGCCAGTCGAACAGGTTCGCGCGCTCGAACGACACGGCGCGCCGCACGGCGTCGGCGAGCTGCCAGCCGTCCGGCGCCGCATGAAAGTAGCGCTCGCGAAACCCGCCAGGCGCCGGCGCATCGCCGCGAAACGCATTGCGCCCATACACGCCGCGCGTGGCGGCCTCGATCGAGGTGGCGCTGATATCGATGGCATCGATGCCGAACTGCGTGTGCGCGAGGCCCGCATCCATGAGCGCCATCGCCGCCGAATAGGGTTCCTCGCCAGTCGAGCACGGCACGCTGAGCACCCGCACGAGTTCGCCGGGTGCCGCCGCATGGCGCTGCACGCCGCCGCGCGCGAGCGCTGCGAATGCTTCGCGCTCGCGGAAGAACCAGGTTTCGGGCACGACAAGCGCGTCGATGAGCGCCTGGCGCTCGGCGACATCGGTCGTCAGACGCGCCCAATAAGCGTCGCACACCGCTTCGGGCAGCGCCGCGCCGCCCTCCCATTGCGCCGGCAGCGCACCTGCGCGCGCAGCGCTCGCCTCGTGAGGCGCGGTCTTGCCACCGTGGTCGTGCCCGGTCACGGTCAGGGCCGCGCGCGCGGCCACCGCGCGCGCCAGCGCGTGAGCGCCCAGCGATTCGGCGTCGATGCCGGTCTGCTGCGCGAGCCAGGCCACGAAGCGCGGGTCCACCTGCTGCGGGGCGGACATCATGGCGCGCGCCCGGTCGGCGAAACGCTGCCGGAAGCCGCATCGCGCCAGGTGGGCGGATCGGGAAACAGCAGCGCGCGCACCCGCTCGTCGAGCAACTGCTCGACCTTCACCCATTGCACGAAACCGTGCGGGTCGCTTGCCACCGGGCCGAGCCAGCGCGCCTCGGGCGTCGCGATGCCGGCTTCGGCGAACGCTTCAGGCGAAAGTGTCTGGGTGCGCGTCGCGCATTCGAGCAGCAGCGCGATGCGGCGCGGCGGCACGCCATCGCCGGGGGTAAGCGCAGGCGTGGCCGAAAGCGTATTGGAAGCCGCCGGCGCGTTGTCGTCCACCAGCACGAGCCGCGTCGACATCAGCATGCGCGCGGGCCGGCCGAGCGCCAGCATCGCCATGTCGATCACCGGCACCGGCGCGCCCTCGTGATCGATCACGCCCGCGATATACAGCGGCGTGCCCGCGAACGAGCGCACCGGCTGCAGCGGCAGCACGCGCACGATGTCGCGCGCATCGAGCGCGTAACGTTCGCCGTCCAGCTCGAACACGAGAAACAGCATCGCGGCTCCGTTCAATGAAACGGCAAGCCAGGCTCGCCGCTGCCCAAGCCCACACCCGCACTTATGCCCGCAAGCATCGGCATCAATCCGCTCACGCCTCGATCCTGAAGCGCGACACGCCGGTGCGCAGCTCGTTGGCCACGAGCGTGAGGTTGTCGATGGCCTGCGACGACTGGCGCAGCGACTCCGCCGTCTGCTGCGCGGCTTCCGAAAGCTGCGTGAGCGCCTGGGTGATCTGCTCGGCGCTGGTGGCCTGCGCCTGCATGCCGTCGTTGACCACCTGGAAGCGCGGCGCGAGCGTCTGCACCGCGCCGATGATCTGCGAAAGCTGCGCGCCCACTTCCTGCACGTCGTGCATGCCGCGGCGCACTTCCTCGGCGAACTTGTCCATGCCCATCACGCCCGCCGAGACCGCCGACTGGATCTCCTTGACGGTCTGCTCGATGTCGTAGGTGGCCACCGCCGTCTGGTCGGCGAGACGCCGGATCTCGGTCGCCACCACGGCGAAGCCGCGTCCGTACTCGCCGGCCTTTTCAGCCTCGATGGCGGCGTTCAGCGAAAGCAGGTTGGTCTGGTCGGCAACCTTGGTGATGGTCGCCACCACCTGGTTGATGCTCACGGCCTTCTCGTTGAGGATCGAGAGCTTGGCGTTCACCGAGCCCGCCGCCTCCATCACGCTGCGCATGGTGTCTTCCATGTGCGTGAGGCCGCTCTGGCTCGTGCTCGCGAGCGCTGCCGACTGCTCGGCCACGGTCGCCACTTCGCCCATCGTGCGCACGAGGTCGCGCGCGGTCGCGAAGATCTCGCGCGAAGTCGCGCCGATCTCGGTCGTGGTGGCCGCGGTCTCGCTCGCCGTGGCCTGCTGCTCCTTCGAGGTGGCCGCTACTTCGGCCACCGAGGTGCTCACCTGCAGCGACGACTTCTGCGCCTGGGCCACGAGGCTCGTGAGCTCGTCGCTCATGCGGTTGAAACCGTCCTCGAGCACGCCAAATTCGTCCTGACGGTTCAGTTGCAGGCGCTGCGAGAGATTGCCCATGCGCATTGAATCGTGCACCTCGACGAGGCGCGCCATCGGCCGCGTGATCGCGCGATGCAGCGCATAGCCGGTCACGAGCGAGGCGAGCAGCACGACGGCGAGCGCCGCCGCGAGCGTGATTTCGGTGCCCGCGACCGATCCGCGGATGGTCTGTGCGGACTCGTGGGCCTGTCTGCGGTTTTCGTCGACGAGCTCATTGGAGGCAGTGAGCACGTCTTGCCACGAGGCATCGATCTGGAGGAACGCGGCCTGCGCGGCGGCGCGTTGCGCCGGCAATTGCCGCGCGACGGCCATCAGTTGCGGCAGAAAGCGCGCGTAAGCGTCGCGAAAGTGCTGGTACTGTGCGCGGTCGTCGCCGCGAAACACCGTGGCCTCGTAGTGCGCGCCGTTCTCGTCGACCTGCTTGACGGCGGCGGGCAACTGGCCGAGCACGCGCGCCATGCCGGCCGCATCGGGCTCGACAAAGGTGGCGCGCTCGACGATGTCGTGCACGTCGGAGGTGGACGCGCGCAGCGCCGTCGAATAGTACAGCCCCGGCACGGAATCGCGCGTGAGGCTCACGGCTTCGTCGTCGATGGTGCGCAGGCGGTTGTAGGAGATCGCGGCCATCACGAGCATGAGCACGAACAGCAAGCCGAAGCTCAAGACGATGCGCGTTCCAAGGGTATAGCGACCTTGAGTCTGGCGCGGCAGTCCGGCGGAGCCGGAACGGGGCATGGCTGTGCTCATTACGCGTGGCCTTATCCGGGTGACGAAGAATGACGCCCGTTGCTCGCGCCATGTGCGCAAACGAACAGACGCCGCAGCAAAAGCCCGTGGGCCGGGCTTCCGGGGCGTAGTGTAATGCGTCCCGGCACTTTTATGGGATGAGGGAAGAACAGGATGCGCCGACGCCACACTATGCAGCGCGGATAACGGGATTACGGCAGGGATACCGAATACATGAGGCCGGGGCCATCGGAAGCCTGCGCTCGCCATCGACGGGAGACATCGGAATTCGTCGCCCGAGGATCGGACCAAGGTCCGATACCCAATGGGCGCGACGGCATATAGATTCAAACTCCCACCGGGAAACTGGCTGACACGTGGACATCAACGGAGACAGCATGACGAGCTGAAAGCGGTGCATCTGGCCAGCCACTTTGAGTCCATCTTGCTGATTAAGATCAACCGGTCCTGCGAGATCGGCGGGATGATCCAGCAAGCGGTGCTGCTTGGACCAGCAGCCCGGTCGCGATTCAGTCGTCACGGGGCAATAGACCGACGAAACGCCTGCAGGAGAGCGTCATGAAGACTTTGGTGATACTGGCATGCCTGGCATTGTCTGCGAACGCATTCGCAGAATGCGCGAGGAATGCCCGAGGTGAAACGGTATGCGGCAACGGGCAAACGGCCGGCGGCTATAACCGCAATACCGGCACGGCCTGGACATCCCAGGCGAACCAGAATGGCGTGCGGACGACGCAGACCAATCGTGGCGGGCAGGCGAAAACTATCAATGGCAAAGGCGTAGTGAAAGGCCCCGGCGGGACCACCTGTTATCGGACCGCGGCCAGTCACGGTTGTAACTGATAGCGCTTGTGCGCCCAATACGCCTTCGATCCGCTCACGCTGGCCAACATTTAAAGGTGCTACGCGGCGTAGAGGCTGATGATGGACGCTCGGAACGCCCACGATAGAGCCGTAGAAAACATGCAGAAGCATTCGTAGCCGGGCACGGTCCCTTGCGCCCGGCGATATCACCCACCTTTGCGCGCAAACCTCACCACCGCATCCACCACCATCTCGCGATGCCGCGCACGCAGCCGCGGATGCGAAGGATCGCGCCCGAACGCCGCGCCGAAAGTATGGCGGTTGCTCACGCGATGAAAGCACATCGAGCTGATGAGCAAGTGCAGATCGATGGGATCGATGTCGTCGCGGAACGCGCCCGTGCGCACGCCGCGCGCGAGCAGATCCTCGATGGTGCGGATCACGCTGGCGTTGCGGCTGCGAAACGTCTTGAGCCGCTCGAGGTACTTCGCGCCGTGAATGTTCTCGATCGTCACGAGACGCACGAAGTCGCGATGGCGGTCGTGATAGTCGAAGGTGAATTCGACGAGACGCTTCAAGCCTTCCTCGGGATCGAGCTCGTCGATATGCAGGTCCTGCTCCAGCGCACGGATATCGGCGTAGACCTTGTCGAGCACCGCTTCGTACAGCCCTTCCTTGCTGCCGAAGTAGTAATAGAGCATGCGCTTGGTGGTGTGGGTGCGCTCGGCGATCTGATCCACGCGCGCGCCCGCGAGGCCCATGGCCGAAAATTCGGCGGTCGCCACTTCCAGAATATTGCGCTTGGTCTGCTCCGGGTCGTACTTGCGCCGGCTTTCGGATTGAGCGTCGTTGCTTTCGGCCGAAGCCACCGGTCTTGCCATTTTTCTGAGGAACGCGAGTGGGAAGGAATGCGGCCGATTCTAGCATGGGCTTCTGCGCATCCTTGCTGGCCGGCCCGCGCCAGACCGGCCTCCCTGAGGGCCTTCGTTGCGCCTTCTCGCGGCCCGTCTGGCGAGCCGCCCGGCGACCCGGCGACCCGGCGCGGGCCGCCGGAGCGCCAGGCCCGAGTGCCTTTTACAGCTCGATGCGCTTGATATCGCCGACCACGAAGATGTACGACGCGGCGCCCACCAGCGCAATCGCGCCGATGAACGCGAGCGCCCACACGAACGAGCCCGTCGCGCCCACGATCAGCCCGACCACGAGCGGCGTGACGATGCCGGCAAGATTGGCCGCCAGGTTGAAGATGCCGCCCGTGAGGCCGAGCATGCCGGCCGGTGCGATATCGGAGACGAGCGTCCAGCCGAGTGCGGCCATGCCCTGCGCGAAGAACGCCACCGAAAGAATCACGATCACCGTCACGTTGCTCTGCACGAAGTTCGCGAGAATGATGGACGATGCGAGCAGCAGGCCGGCGATGATCGGCAGCTTGCGCGCCACGTTGGCCGAGAAGCCCCGGCGCAGCATCCAGTCGGAGAACGTGCCGCCGAACATCACGCCAACCGACGCCGCGATAAACGGCATGATCGCGAAGAAGCCGATCTTGAGCCAGCCCATGTGGCGCTCGGTGGCAAGATAGGTCGGGAACCAGGTGAGGAAGAACACGAGCGTGGAGTTGCCCGCGAACTGGCCGAGGCAGATGCCCGCGAGCTGGCGCTTGCGCAGCAGCTTGCCGGCCATGCGCCAGTCGAAGGCCTTCTTGCCCGCTTTCTTGTCCCCTTGCTGGCCCTCGACCGCGGCTGCGTCGTGCCTGGCAAGACCGCCGCCCGCCTCGATATAGTCGAGCTCCGCGCGATTGGCGCCCGGGTGATCGTGCGGCTCGCGGTAAAACGCCCACCAGATCAGCCCGAACACAATGCCCGCGCCACCCACCACATAGAACAGCGAGCGCCAGCCGTACGCGCCCATCAGCGCGAAGAGGAACGGGCTGAAGAACGCGAGACCGATATACTCGCCCACCGTATAGGTTCCGGTCGCGAACGCGCGCTCGTGCTGCGGGAACCAGGTCGCCACCACGCGGCTATTGGTGGGGAAGCACGGCGACTCCGCCACCCCGAGCCCCAGCCGACACGCGAGGAGCGCGCCCACGCTGCCCACGAAGCCCTGCACGAGCGTGCACAGCGACCAGAACGTCATGGCGAGGTAATACGTGAGCTTGCTGCCGAAGCGGTCGAGGAACACGCCGCCCGGAATCTGCGCGACCACATAGCTCCACGAAAACGCCGAAAACAGCAGCCCCATGAGCGCCGCGTTAATGCCCAGTTCCTTGGTGAGCTGCGGGGCCGCGATGCCGAGCACCGTGCGGTCCAGATAATTAATCATGGTGCCCACGGCCAGCAGGCCGAGGATGCGGTAGCGCGCCTTCGAGCGCCGCAACGCGCCTTCTGCGGGCGCGGCGGCAAGGGTAGGCGCGTCGCGCCCCGTCGATACAGGTGGTGCCATGTCTCTCTCCTGTCGACCAGAGTTGGCGGTTTGGCGCTTAACTCTGGTCCCATGTAAAACCAACTATTTATGTACGTGTAGCGCCGCCGTTATGCTCGAGCGGCGGGTAACTTATTGGCCGGCGTCCTGCGCCAGCATCGACTGCAAATGCGCATACATCCGCTCGGCGTCCGGCTCCTGGCCGGTGAACAGCCGGAACGCGTCCACGGCCTGGTAGACCGCCATCCCGCCGCCGCTCAAGACACGGCAGCCGCGCGCCTCGGCCGCTTCGAGCAGCGCCGTGCGAATCGGGAAATAGACGATGTCGGCCACCCACAGGCGCGCGTGCAGATACTCGGCCGGCAGTGGCAAGCCAGGCAGCTTCGCCATGCCGGTGGGCGTCGCGTGAATAAGGCCCGTGGCGGCGGCCAGCGTCTGCTGCAAATCGCCATCGCTGCCCGCGCTCACGCGCGCCGCGGGAAAGCGTGCCTGCAATTCGCTGGCGAGCGCCTGAGCGCGTGTGGCGTCCACGTCGAACAGCGTGAGCGCGCGAGCCCCCATCTGCAGCGCGGCATGGGCGACTGCCGCGCCTGCCCCGCCTGCTCCCAGTTGCACGATTGCTTCGAGCGAGACGTCGGGCAGCCCGCGCTCGAACGCGGCGGCAAAACCCGACCAGTCGGTGTTGTGGCCGATGCGCCTGCCATCGCGGAACAACACGGTGTTCACAGCGCCCAGCGCGCGCGCATCGTCGGAGAGTTCGTCGAGCAGGGGGATCACGGCCTGCTTGCACGGATAGGTGATGTTCAGGCCGTCGAAACCCATGCGCTGCGCCGCGAGCAGCAGCTCGGGCAACGCGTCGACGGTGAGGCCGAGCGCATCGAGATCGATGCGCCGGTACACGGTGTTGAAGCCGAGCTCGCGCCCTTCCTTCTCATGCATCGCGGGCGTAAGCGAGCCGCCGATGCCCTTGCCGATCAGCCCGCAGAGAAACGAGCGCGGCTTGTTCGAGTGCTCGCTCATTTCGCCCCCTTATTCGCAGCTGTAGTTGCCGCCTTATTTGCCATCTTCGCTGCCAGCAGCGCGGCCATGCGTTCGAGCGCGAGCACATAGCCCTGGGTGCCGCAACCGATGATGATCGCCTCGGCAATCGGCGAGACGAACGAATGGTGCCGGAACGCCTCGCGCTTGTGGACGTTCGAGATATGGACCTCGATCACGGGCTTGTCGATGGCGGAAAGCGCATCGGCAATCGCAACCGAAGTGTGCGTATAGGCAGCGGGGTTGATGACGACGCCGTCGATGCGCGTGCGCGCCTCGTGCAGCCAGTCGATCAACTGATGCTCGGCGTTCGACTGGCGGAAGTCGACTTCGATGTGAAGCCGCTCGGCGGCTTCGCGGCACAAGCGCTCGACGTCATCGAGCGTTTCGGACCCATATATCGCGGGCTCCCGCGTTCCCAGCAGATTGAGATTCGGCCCGTTCAGGACCAGTACCGACGGCAATAGCATCAGGCGCTCCAGAATACACAACGACAACTCGAAAACGGCTTTGCAACAACGCGGGTGGCGAGGCATTCGCAGGCGCATTCGCCTGCACTGCTGCAAATACGCTCG
The DNA here is from genome assembly GCF_051125205.1 of Paraburkholderia sp. A1BS-2L. Classification (NCBI taxonomy): domain Bacteria; kingdom Pseudomonadati; phylum Pseudomonadota; class Betaproteobacteria; order Burkholderiales; family Burkholderiaceae; genus Paraburkholderia; species Paraburkholderia sp. A1BS-2L. The sequence goes on along the minus strand of NZ_CP120431.1, from coordinate 584,507 downwards.
CCCCACGCATGGCCGCCAGTGTGCCCCGCTCATGCGCGCGGGTCACCCTGGGGTTTTCGAGAATTTGTACTAACTAGTTAGTTTTATTATCCTTGCAGCACTCCGGCGGCGCTTGCGTGTTCCAGTCTTGCCGGCACCGCCGGCCTGCCGGTCCCCTGGTTATCGTTCATCCGCTGCCGCGCCACGCCATGTCCAAGCTGCCTCAAAGTCCCACTCTCGCTCCGTTGTGCCGCTCCATCGCGACCGTTTCGATCAGCGGCACGCTTGCGGAAAAGCTCGCCGCCATCAGCGCCGCGGGTTTCACGGGCGTGGAGATCTTCGAAAACGACCTGCTCTATTTCGAAGGCTCGCCCGCCGATGTGCGCCGCATGGCCGCCGACCTCGGGCTCGCGATCGTGCTGTATCAGCCGTTTCGCGATTTCGAGGGCGTGAGCCCTGAACGGCTCGCCCGCAATCTGGAGCGCGTGAAGCGCAAGTTCGACGTGATGCACGAACTGGGCACGCAGCGGCTGCTGGTGTGCAGCAACGTCTCGCCCGACACGATTGGCGACGACGCGCTCGCCATCGATCAGCTTGGCCAGCTCGCGCAGGCCGCCGGGCAGGCAGGCGTGGTGACCTGCTACGAAGCGCTCGCCTGGGGCCGCCACGTGCGCACGTACCGCCATGCATGGCAGCTCGTGAACGCCGTGAATCATCCGCATCTCACGCTTGCGCTCGACAGCTTCCACACGCTCTCGCTCGACGACACGCCCGATGCCATCGCAACGATTCCCGGCGAGCGCATCGGCTTCGTGCAGATCGCCGACGCGCCGAAGATGAACATGGACGTGCTCGAATGGAGCCGCCATTACCGCTGCTTTCCGGGCCAGGGCGATTTCGCGCTCGCGGACTTCACGGCGCAGGTGGTGAAGAGCGGCTACACGGGCCCGCTCTCGCTGGAAATCTTCAACGACGGCTTTCGAGGCGCGCCGCCGGCGGCCACGGCAACGGATGGCCATCGCTCGCTGCTGCTGCTCGAAGCGCTCACGCGTGAGGCACTGCACAGCGCGGACAAAGCCGCGCCGCTCTACCACCCGAGCGCGCCGCCGGCGCATGCGGGATGGCAATTCCTCGAGTTCGCGGTGGACGACGGCGCACGCCGGCGCGTAGCCGACTGGCTCGAAAAACTCCATTTCCGCCTCGCGGGGCAGCATCGATCGAAGGACGTGACGCTCTATCGGCATGGCTCGGCGGCCATCGTGCTGAACGCCGAACCCGATTCGTTCGCCGATGCGTTTTTCCAGCGCCACGGGCTTTCGCTATGCGCCTCGGCATTGCGCGTGGACGACGCGCGCCTCGCGCTCGAACGCGCAGCGGGCTTTGGCTATCAACCGTTTTCGGGCCGCGTCGGCCCTAACGAGCGCGTCGTGCCGGCCGTGCAGGCACCGGACGGAAGTCTTAACTATTTCGTTAACGAGCAGCCGGGCCAGCCGACGCTCTTCGAAGCCGATTTCGTCCTCACCGACGTGGACGGTCCCACGGAGGTCGGCCCCATCACCGGCATCGATCACGTGAGCCTTTCGCTGCCGGCCGGTTCGTTCGATGCGTGGGTGCTGTTTTTGAAAGCGGTGTTCGGCCTGCAGGCGAGCGCCGCCGTCCTGCTGCCCGATCCGTATGGCCTCGTGCGCAGTCGCGCGCTCTTCAGCGCGGACCGTGGCTTGCGCATGGTGCTCAATGCGTCGGTCGATCCGCACACCGCCACCGCCGAGACCGTGCGCGCCTATCACGGCACCGGCCTGAACCACGTGGCCTTCAGCACCGCCGACATCTTCCGCGCGGTGACGGAGTTCGAAGCGGCCGGCGTGCCGCTGCTGCGCGTGCCGGCCAACTACTACGACGATCTGGACGCGCGCCACGCACTACCCGCTGAATTCCTCGACGCGCTGCGCCAGCACAACCTTCTGTACGACCGCGACGAGCAAGGCGGCGAGTTCCTGCACGCTTACACCGAAACACTCGATCAGCGCTTCTTCCTGGAACTGGTGGAGCGGCGCGGCGGCTACGACGGATACGGCGCGCCAAACGCCGCAGTACGTCTCGCCGCGCAAGCCCGCCAGCGATCAAGGGCGGCGAGCCAGGACAGCGCCGCAGACAATAAATAAGCAATCCTGTTGTTATTGATTATTGGAGATCTACAACGATGAAGAAGACTGGCTTTGGCCCGGGGATTTTCGTGGCTGCGGGCGCAGCACTGATTGCGAGCCCCGCATTTGCGCAATCCAGCGTCACGCTGTACGGCGCAATCGACGACGCGATCACTTACGTCAACAACCAGAACGGCCACTCGAATGTGTATCTGCGCCAGGGCAACCTCTATGCGTCGAAGTTCGGCCTGCAAGGCAAGGAAGATCTGGGCGGCGGCACGCTCGCGATCTTCGACCTGCAGAACGGCTTCGATCCGAACAGCGGCGCGCTCCAGACCAACGGCCTGATTTTCAACCGCCAGGCCTATGTGGGATTGCAGAACCGCAGCGCGGGCCAACTCACGCTCGGCCGCCAATACACGCCCTACTATCAGTTCGTGGGGCCGCTCACGGGCAGTAGCTGGCTCACGGGCGCAACCGGCGCTCACCCCGGCGATATCGACGGACTCGACACCACCGTGCGCATCAACAACTCGGCGGTTTACACGTCGCCCAGCTGGTACGGCGTGCAGGCAAGCGCCATGTATGCGTTCGGCGGCATTGCAGGCAGTACCGGCAAAGGCCAGACATGGAGCGCTGCGCTGCGCTACACGAATGGCCCGGTCTCGCTCGGCGCGGGCTATCTGCGCATGGACAACGCCGCGATCACGGGCGGCTTCGACAGCGCGTCGACAGCAAGCTTCGGCAAATCGTCGCTGAACACCGGCTACGTCTCGGCGCGCGCTGTTCAGCACGTGGCGGTGGCAGGCAACTATACGATCGGCAATCTGATGTTGGGAGCGTCGTATTCCAACGTCGAATACCTCGCGGGCGGCAAGTCGCTGTTCGGCTCCACAGCTGTCTTCAACACGTGGGCCGCGCTTGCCACCTGGCGCTTCACGCCCGCGTTCGACGTGGGCGGCGGCTATGCATATACGCTGGCCTCCAGGGCCAACGGCATCAGCGACGCCGCACGCTATCAGCAGATCTCGCTCAAGGAGACGTATCACCTTTCCAAGCGCACTTCGCTCTACGCGCTGGAGGGCTATCAACACGCGAGCGGGCAGACCCTGGGCGTACACGGCGCGAGCGACATCGTCGATGCGAGCCCCTCCGTAGGCGATTCGCAAAACAGCACGCCGTCGAGCACGCGTTCGCAGTTCGTCGGCATGGCGGGCATTGCTGTGTTGTTCTAAGGCGGACACCCAGGTAGGGACACCCATGTCGGGCCGCGCAGTTTGCGGCCCGACATGCGTCTATACGACGCGATTCGCGGCGCTCCCGCGTCACGCGGGCGTCTGTGCACGGCAGCAGCGCGCAGCGGTGTCATTCCGGCTCCGATGATCGAATCATTATGAGACACTGGCGCGTCTCGATCGAGCCGCCCCGGTTCTGGCGCGCTCGACGCGTCCGCCACCCTTGGCGCCATCGGTTCGCGGCGTCATCGCACATGAGGTTTCCACGGCTGCGCGCGAGGCTCATGAGCCCAACCATCAGCGCACATTCATGCCGGACGTTCCCCTATCCCAGCCGGGCCAGCCGCGCCTGCCCAGCCAGCCGCGCGCCATGCAGCCGCGCAGCCGCGGCCTGGCCGCCGCGCTCTTCTTCCTCGTCATCGCAGCAGGCACGGTCTATGTTATCGATCATCTCGTCGTCGACCTGAGCACGGTGCAAGGCCGGTCCGCGCTGCCGTTCGTCCTGCTCGGCCTCGCGCTCCTCATCGCGCTCGGCTTCGAGTTCGTGAACGGCTTTCACGACACCGCCAACGCCGTCGCCACGGTCATCTACACGAATTCACTCGAACCGCATACCGCCGTGATCTGGTCCGGCGCGTGGAATTTTCTTGGCGTCCTCGTTTCGAGCGGCGCGGTCGCGTTCGGCATCCTGCAGCTGCTGCCCGTGGAATTGATCCTCCAGGTGGGCAGTCACGCGGGCTTCGCCATGGTGTTCGCCCTTCTGATCGCGGCCATCCTCTGGAATCTCGGCACCTGGTATTTCGGACTGCCCTCGTCGAGCTCGCATGCGCTCGTGGGCTCGATCATCGGCGTGGGCATCATGAACCAGTGGATCAGCGGCCCCTCCGGCACGTCCGGGGTCGACTGGACCCAGGCGCTGGGCGTGGGCAAGGCGCTGCTGTTTTCTCCCATGGCAGGTTTCGTGCTCTCCGCGCTCGTGCTGCTCGCGTTGAAGCTGTTCGTGCGCGCGCCGCGCCTTTATCGCGAGCCGCCGTCGAACGAGCGGCCGCCGCTCTGGATCCGCGCGTTGCTGATTCTCACCTGCACGGGCGTCTCGTTCGCGCACGGCTCCAACGACGGGCAGAAAGGCATGGGCCTCATCATGCTCATCCTGATCGGCGTGGTGCCCACCGCCTATGCGCTCAACAAGGCCGTCACGCCCGAGCAGACCGTGACCTTCGTGGCCGCCGCGCGCACGGCTTCGGCCACGCTCGCGCGCTACGTGCCTGAAGGGCCGCGCGAGGCGCTGCCCGCGAATCCGCGCGCGGAAGTCGAAGCCTACGTGAGCACGCACCGCCTGCGCCCCGCCACGCTGCCTGCGCTGCGCGCGCTCACCGACACCATCGGCGACCAGGTGAGCAGCTCCGGCTCGATGGCGCAGGTGCCGCAAGCGATCGTCGACAACGTGCGCAACAACATGTATGTCGCTTCCGAGGCCATCCGGCTGATGGAGAAAGCGCACGAGCCCGCCTTCTCGGCCGCCGACGCCGCCACGCTGGACGCCTTCCGCAAGCAGATGGACCACGCCACCAAGTTCATCCCCACCTGGGTGAAGGTGGCGGTGGCCATCGCGCTCGGGCTGGGGACGATGGTGGGCTGGAGGCGCGTGGTAGTGACCGTGGGCGAAAAAATCGGCAAGCAGCATCTGACCTACGGGCAAGGCGCTTGCGCCGAAGCCGTGGCCATGCTGACCATCGGCATGGCCGACGCCTACGGCCTGCCCGTTTCGACCACGCACGTGCTCGCTTCCGGCGTTGCCGGCACGATGGCCGCCAATGGCTCGGGCCTGCAATGGGGAACCGTGCGCAATCTCGCGCTTGCGTGGCTGCTCACGCTGCCCGCGTCGATTGCGCTTTCTGCGCTGCTCTATTGGGTGTTCCGTCAATTCTTCTGAACAAAGCGCGCGGCACAAAGAAATCTCATAGCCGCGCCGCGAAGTCCATCTCGATCCGTCTGCGCAAATCGCGCACGACTTTCGCCGCCGGCAAAAGCCACCACGCCGGCGCATGCACGCCGAAGCCCCAGGCGATGCGCGTCTCGCCCGCGCTCACGGCGCGCGCGCGGCAGAGGAAGATCACGGCCTGGTGCGCTTCCCTCTCGCTCTGCCCTGGCCGCGCCGTGGAATAGCGCAGGACCGCGCGCAGTTCGAAGCCCGTGTCGCCGGGCAATTGCTTGAGCGTCTCGATGCTCCATTGCGCGCCATGCCGGCCCGTGCCGCGCAGCGCGGCGCACACACGCAGCCACGTTGCATGCGCGGGCAGCGGCATGCCATGCTCGCGCCCCGCACGATCGGCGCGATAGAAGGTCCGCTGCGCCCACGCATAACCGCCTGCCAGCACCACGCCCACAGCAATCAGCAGGCCTTGCAGCGTTTCGCCGAGCCAGCGCCACGAACCGCCCGCGTCGAATATGCTGAATACGATCTTGTGCGCCACCACAAAAATGACGATGCACATCACAACAATACCGCTCAACGTCATCAGCCAGCCGCGTGCGGGGTCGTCGAAACGCGAGTAGAAGAAGTCGCGCACGGGGTGCCGTTCGGGCAGCGCGAGGTCCGCATCATGATGGCTTGCGTGGCTCCCGTTGCCATTCGCGGAACCGGCGGGACTGGCGGAGCCGGCCGCCTGAGCCTGCTCGCGCCGCTCCGCGGCGCTCGCACGCTCACGTGTAGCGTCCTCGCGCAAGCGCACGAGTTCGCCGATCAGGCGTTCGCGCTCGGTCTGCATGCGCGCGAACTCGGCAAGTCCACGCAGCTTTGCGCTTTGCAACGCATCGAGTTCGCTGCGCAGCCGCTCGCGATTCAACTGGAGTTCGCGCACCTGCTCGCGCACGCGGGCAATATGCGCATCGCTCTGTGCCACACGGCTCGCGGGCGCTTCGTCGTGCACGTGCCAGTATGCCTCCAGCACCTCGCGCGCTTCCTTGATCTTCTTGAACTGCTCGGAGGACCAGTGCAGCGACGCCGGGCTCGGATGCCGCCATTTGTCTGGATGAAAGATCTGCGCCAGCTGCCGGTAGTTGTGCTTGATATCGGCCGCGCTGGCCCCGGGCTCGAGATCGAGCCGGTAATAGAGACGGTCGTAATCTTCTCGGTTCCTTGGGTCGGAGGCGGGCATGACCGGAGTGTCGATTCCGTGAAGTGCTTGAGTCGTTGAGTTGAGCAACTGCGCCGTGCGGTTGGCGGTGTTATCGGAAAAGGTATAACACGCGGGCGCTCGCGGCAAGAATCGCGGCGGATGCGCTCAACCTCGGCGCGCGCGCTGCGCCAGCATCCGGCTCAGCGTCGCGAACGCCACGGCAGGCAGTTCGTGCAGCTTGTGCACGACCACGGCGTGCGGATAGAACGCCTCGACGGCATCGTCCTGAATGCCGATGCCAACGAGCTCGATGCCCTGCTCGACCGCTTCCGCCACGCGCGCATGCAAGTCGCTGTGCAAGACTGCGGGATCGCCGTCGCTCGTGGCAGGGTAGCCGTCCGAGAGCACGAACAGCAGGCGCCGCCGCGCCTTGCGTGCGGCGAGCCGCGCAGCGGCCCACGCGAGCGCCTCGCCGTCGGGGTTCTCGTAGCCGCATTCGATCGCCGCCAGACCGCTCGCATCGCTTGAGCCGAGCGCATCGAAGCGCTTGAAAACCCGCAAATCGAGCCGCTCGACGAAGCGGTTGTAGCCGCGCAGGTCCGCGCCCGCCGCGCGGGCGCGCTCGAATTGCGCACGCATGTCGGGCGACTCGACCGAGCTGTAACCGAGCACTTCGCAGTCGAAACCAAGCTGCATGAGCGCGTCGGCCAGTGCGGCCGCGCACAGCCGCGCGAGTTCGATCTTGCGCCCCGCCATCGATCCGCTGAGGTCGAGCAGCAACGTCATGGCCGCGTCGCGGCCACGCGCGTGCTTGGCGACGCGGAACGGCGTGCGATAGCCGCGCGAGGCCGCAAGGCGGGCGAGCGCGCCACGGTCGATCTCGCCGCGCTCCTGCTCGCGCTTCCAGTGCGTGAGTTCGTCGGCTTTCAGCACGCGTTCCAGCTGGGTCTTGAGCGCCCCCGTCTCCGCGCGCGCCAGCGCCCGCAGCTTGCGCCACGCCGTGGCGTCGCCGCTGCCGGTGAGGTCGGTCACGACATCAAACGCCGTAGTGAGCGGGATCGAGCGGACCGGCTTCGCGCGCGGCGCTTCGCCAGGAGCTACGCGTGGCGGCACGGTATCGGCCTCGGAGAGCGTGGCGCCGGGCGCCGAAGCCGCATCGCCGGGCGCCTCGCTTGCGGCTTCCAGCGCCGGCGCGCCGGGATAGCCCGCGGCCTCGGCGGCGGCTGCATCGGCATCGTCTGGCGTCGACGCAAAATCGATGTCGTCGTGCGCGCCGAAGTCGTCGAGTTCGCGTGCGAGCGTTTCCTCGTCGAGGGTGTCGAGCGGGCGCGCCGTCTGCATCATAGTGTTCGCGCCGCGCGAAGCCAGCGAGCGCACAGCCGCGACGATGGCCTGCGCGGCCCGCACGCTCTCGCCGGTCGACCGGCTCGCGCGCGCCAACGCAAGCGGCCCGTTGCGGCCACCGCGGTCACCGCAGTCACCCAACGCGCGCAACGCGGCCGCCAGCGAAGCCGCGTCTTGCTCGCGCGTGCCAGGGGCTTCGTCCCACAGCGCACGCTCGATGGCCCACACGAGCCGCTCCCGCCAGGCGAGTGCGCTCCAGCGCCGCGCCGCATCGCGTGCGAACTGCGCGCGCAAGCGCTCGACATAACGGTGCGCACCCGGATAGGCCGCCACGAGCCGGGCAAGCACGCGCCGGTCCTCGACGGCCTGGGCAATGCGCCCCGTCACCCCCGCCTGGGCGGCGTCGAGCCGGGGCTGCGCGCTATGCCGCCAGCGCGCCGCGAGCAAATCGAGGTAGCCGATCAGCAAGTCTTCATCGGCTTCGACAGATTCAGCCGCGTGCGAAGGCAACACGAAGCGTCCCCGCTCCACGCGCGGCCCGCCCGCGCCGATCGACACACCAAGGCGCGGCTCGCCCGTCAACGCGCGCGCGAGCTTGCCGAGGCGCGCTTCCAGATCGTCGGTCCGTGCGCTGTCCATGATGGCTGGCCCGTCTCTAGCGCGCGCCCTGATCGGCGTCAAAGATCGCGTGATGGCGGATGATGGTGCGAATGAGCGCCGCGTCCTCCGCGCTCACTTTCGCGTAGATCGACGGGCCGGCGGCGCGCTCCGCGTCGCCCGTGCGCAGCATCAGCTCGGCCCAGTCGATCAGGCGTCGCGTGGAGAACGCGCTCGCCAGGTCCTCGCGCGCGAACGCGGCACGGCAGTCGGCGGCAATGGCGGCGAGCGTCGGCGCGAGCGCGGGCGGAAGTTGCGGCAAGGTCCGCCGCAATACTTCGGCTTCCTCATCTTTCGACAGGTAATCGAACAAATACACCCGCCAGCGGTCGAGAAAAGCCTCGTTGAGCAGATTCGCGCCCTGATACAGGTGCCGATACGCGCTCATCGCGCCCGCCGCGTTCGCCGTGGCAAAGAGGCGAAACTCGGGATGCGGCGTCACGATCTCGTTGCCGCGCTCCTTGAGCAGCAGCCTGCCCTCCGGTTCGAGCACGGCGGTCAGCACCGCGAGAATGGACGGCTCTGCAAAATCGAGCTCATCGATGATGAGCCAGGCGCCTTCGCGCATCGCAATGGGCAGCACGCCATCCACCCATACCGTCTCGCCGCCCTTCACGGTCCAGAAACCGACAAAGTCGCCGATGGTGGTCTGGCCGTTCATGTTCGCGCGCAGCACGCCGTGGCCCGTGCGCGCGGCGATCTGCTCGACGAAACTGGTCTTGCCCGAGCCCGTGTGGCCGATCAGCATCACGCGCCGGTTTTCGACGATGTCCATGGCGATGTCGTCGGTGCGCGCCGTGAAGAGATACGCATCGTTGATGCGCGGCACCCGCGCTTGGGAGGCCGGCGCGCCGTTCAACGCGGCTTGCGCGACCGGCACATCGACCGTGCCGATGCGCACGGTCCGCACTTCACTGCCGGCTCCATGAGCCCCTCTGCGCGCGGCCCGCGCCGATGCCGCCGCGAGCCGCAACTCGGCGCCAAACCGGCTGCCCGCCTCGGCGGCCCGTGCTTCGTCCTCGCGGCCCGCGTCGGCCGCGAAGCCCTCGCGACGCCACTTCAGAAGCTTCGCATCGAGATTATCGAGGTCGACCACCGTATCGATATCGACCTTGCCGGTGGCCGCGTCGCCGTGGCCATGCTCGATGCGGAACAGGTTGGCGCGCTCGGAGAGCGAAACGCGCCACCATTCGCGCATCTCGCCCGCACCGCGCGTGTAGACGCCCTCGGGGCCGTCGTCGTGAACTGCGAGAGGGGAAGCGTTCATTGGCAAAAAGGGCGCGGTCACAACCCATTGAAGGAACTGACCATCTTACCCGCCGGGCGGCGCACGGCGGTCGCCCGGCGACCTGCGGCAGCCGGTGTCAACCAATGTTGCAGCACTGCGACACACCGACAAAGTTGTTGCAGGAATGTGAACGGTTCGCAATATTATGGCCCGCGTTCGCGCGCGGGACGGTCCCCACGCCCCCGTGCGATGCAGGCCAAACGACTAAAAAACAGGGAACACATGAAGAAGACCACCGCAGCGCTCGGCGCCGCCTTGCTCGCGATTTCCGCGCAATCCGCCTTCGCGCAAAACTCGGTCACGCTGTACGGCATCGTCGATACGAGCGTCCGCTACCTGACCAACGCCAACGCCAACAACGACAGCCAGGTGCAAATGGGCGTCGGCCCGGTCACCGGCAGCCGCTGGGGCCTGAAAGGCTCCGAAGACCTGGGCGGCGGCCTCTCGACGGTATTCCGCCTCGAAAGCGGCTTCAACCTCTGGAACGGCCAGATGGCCAGCCAGAACACCCTGTTCAACCGGATGGCGTACGTCGGCCTGCAGAGCAACCAGTACGGCGCGCTCACGTTCGGCCGCCAGAACACGCCGCTGTTCGACCAACTCGGCAACGTGTACGACCCGCTGACCGTCGGCAACTTCGACCAGGACGGCTGGCTGCCTGGCGCGCTCGGCTACGGCCTGCGCCAGAACAACTCGGTCAAGTACGACGGCCACTTCGGCGGCCTCGAACTCGAAGGCATGTACAGCTTCGGCGGCGTGCCGGGCAGCACCGGCGCGAACAACATGTACGGCTTCACCGCGGCGTACACCTGGGGCCCGGCCTCGCTCGACGTCGGCTACCAGCAGAACAGCGACCTGCACAACAACAAGTACCGCGTGGTCAACGTGAGCGGCGTCTACCAGATCGGCCCGGTCAAGGCGCTGGCCGGCTGGCTCTGGGGCCAGGACAACACCGGTTTCGTCGACCTGTACATGGCCTCGGCCAACTCGCCGGCGGCCAGCTTCGCGGGTCCCGTGGCAAAGACCAACCGCATCGACAACGGTCTCTACGCCGGCGCCGTGTGGCAGGTCACCTCGCCGCTCACGCTCACGGCCGCCTACTACTACGACCACGCCAGCAACGCGCTGAACGCGGACGGCGCGACGCTGAGCACCGGCATTCGCTACACGGCTGTCGTGCTGGCCGAATACGCGCTGTCCAAGCGCACGCAGATCTACGGCACGGTCGACTACGCGCACGGCTCGGGCGCGGCAAGGGCCGACTTCCCCGGCCGCAACAACCAGACCGGTGTGGCAGCCGGCATGCGCCACATCTTCTGATCGGAGCGGGTGTGGGATAATCGCCGCTTGCCCAGAGTGCAGCTCAAGAGGTTGTTCGCACGGGCTCAGGGGGCCTTCAATCCCGCGGCCCGCTACCTGGGGCCTGTTCACACTAATAACAGGCCCTTCTAGCGGCCAGCCCGCGTAATGAAATTCTTAATTTGGGGAACGTGTCTTTCCGGCCGCATTGCGGCGTCGCGCGTCGCTTGTATGGCTCGGCCATACGACGCTCCTTGCTCCTCGCACTGCGACCGGAAAGGCACGTTCGCGAGCCTGTTATTAGTGTGAACAGGCCCCGACAATCACTCTCAAGCAACCACGATGCCCGCATACCGTTCCAAGACCTCCACCGCCGGCCGCAACATGGCCGGCGCGCGCTCGCTGTGGCGCGCCACCGGCATGAAAGACGACGACTTTTCCAAGCCGATCATCGCGGTGGTCAACTCGTTCACCCAGTTCGTGCCGGGCCACGTGCACCTGAAAGACCTCGGCCAGCTCGTTGCGCGCGAAATCGAGGCCGCGGGCGGCGTGGCCAAGGAATTCAACACCATTGCCGTGGACGACGGCATCGCCATGGGCCACGACGGCATGCTGTATTCGCTGCCGAGCCGCGACATCATCGCGGATTCGGTCGAATACATGGTCAACGCGCACTGCGCCGACGCCATGGTGTGCATCTCCAACTGCGACAAGATCACCCCGGGCATGCTGATGGCCGCCATGCGCCTGAACATCCCCGTGATCTTCGTCTCGGGCGGCCCGATGGAAGCCGGCAAGACGCGCCTGGCCAACCCCGTCACCAAGGCCATCGAAGTCAAGAAGCTCGACCTGATCGACGCCATGGTGATCGCCGCGGACAGCAAGTACTCCGACGCCGAAGTGGCCGAAGTGGAACGCTCGGCCTGCCCGACTTGCGGCTCGTGCTCGGGCATGTTCACGGCCAATTCCATGAACTGCCTGACCGAGGCGCTGGGCCTCTCGCTGCCGGGCAACGGCACCGTCGTCGCCACGCACGCCGACCGCGAGCAGCTGTTCAAGCGCGCCGGCCACCGCATCGTCGAACTCGCGCGCCAGTACTACGAACAGGAAGACGAGCGCGTGCTGCCGCGCTCGGTGGGCTTCAAGGCGTTCGAGAACGCGATGACACTGGACATCGCCATGGGCGGCTCGACCAACACGATCCTGCACCTGCTGGCGATCGCGCAGGAAGCGGGCATCGAATTCACCATGGCCGACATCGACCGCCTCTCGCGCGTCGTGCCGCAGCTGTGCAAAGTGGCGCCCAACACCAACAAGTACCACATCGAAGACGTGCATCGCGCGGGCGGCATCATGGCGATCCTCGGCGAGCTCGACCGCGCCGGCAAGCTGCACACCGACGTGCCGACCGTGCACGCGCCCTCGCTCAAGCATGCGCTGGACCAGTGGGACATCGTCCGCAATGTCGACGATGCGGTGAAGACGTTCTACATGGCCGGCCCCGCAGGCGTGCCGACGCAGGTGGCCTTCAGCCAGAACACGCGCTGGCCGAGCCTCGATCTGGACCGCGCCGAAGGCTGCATCCGCTCGAACGAGCACGCTTTCTCGAAGGAAGGCGGCCTCGCGGTGCTCACGGGCAATATCGCGCTCGACGGCTGCGTGGTGAAAACCGCCGGCGTGGACGACAGCATTCTCGTGTTCGAAGGCACGGCGCACGTGACCGAATCGCAGGACGAAGCGGTTGAAAACATCCTCGCCGACAAGGTCAAGGCCGGCGACGTGGTGATCGTGCGCTATGAAGGCCCCAAGGGCGGCCCGGGCATGCAGGAAATGCTTTACCCGACGAGCTATATCAAGTCGAAGGGCCTGGGCAAGGCTTGCGCGCTGCTGACCGACGGCCGCTTCTCGGGCGGCACCTCGGGGCTGTCCATCGGCCACTGCTCGCCTGAAGCGGCGGCGGGCGGCGCGATCGGCCTCGTGCGCGATGGCGACAAGATCCGCATCGACATTCCGAATCGCACGATCAACGTGCTCGTGTCCGACGAGGAACTGGCGCGCCGTCGCGAAGAGCAGAACGCCAAGGGCTGGAAGCCGGCGAAGGCGCGTCCGCGCAAGGTGTCGGCGGCGCTCAAGGCTTATGCCAAGCTGGTGATGTCGGCGGATAAGGGCGCGGTGCGGGACCTTTCGCTGCTCGACGATTGAGGCTGGATGCGCGCCCGTGGATTTCGAACCGGCGCCTTCCTTCCGGACGAAAGCCGCTCTCTGGAGCGGCTTTTTTTGTTTGAGGGTGCTGTTCAAGCGCGGCTGCAAGCGCGGCGGCGCGCGGCGCGCAAATGTGGCATTCTCGGTGCCCTGGCTCGCGCCTTGTGCAGGCGCAGCCGCGGCTGTTGCATATTCTCGGCAAGACATCCACACCTGCACGGAGAGAACGATGTCCGCATCAACGCCTTCCCAGACTGCACCCGCCGCGCGCGGCCAATGCGAAGCGATCGACCTGGCTGGCAAGATCGCGCTGATCGAGGGCCACTGGCAGCCGCGGGTGGTCGCGGAAATGAACGACTACCAATTCAAGGTCGTCAAGCTCGAGGGCGACTTCGTCTGGCACCAGCACAGCGAGACCGATGAAACTTTTATCGTGCTCGACGGCGAACTGCGCATCGATTTTCGCGGTGGCCCACAGGGCGACGGCTCGATCGTGCTGCACGCCGGTCAAATGGCGGTCGTGCCCAAAGGCGTCGAGCACAAACCCTGCGCTCAGGGCGAAGTGAAAGTGCTGCTGATCGAGCCGCGCGGCGTTGTGAATACCGGAGAGAACGCCGCAAGCGAACGCACGGTTGCGAACGACCAGTGGGTTTGACGGGGGGTGCCTGGCACCGTCCGATCAACGTTCACCATCGAATCACTCGATGCAGCCCTTGAAGCTCAAGAGTACGCTGGCGTGACGTCAAGAGGATGTCGATGACGGGATCCCAACGGGGAACACATCATGTCAGGAGAATGGAAGCGCCGCGCCCGGCTGTTCGTCCAGCGTTTCTGGCAGCCCACCAGCGCCTGCATGACCTGCATGCCGGGAAGCTGGGGCAATATCATGAGTCTCGCCCACTGGACGATTGCCCTCCATACCGGACTGCTCACCGGAATTCTGGCCGTACTGCTAACTTTCACGCCGGCTGCAAAACTCTACGCGCATCGATACGGCAATGCACTCATTGTCGGCTGCCTGACGACGCTGGGCGATGCCTACTCGCACAAAAGCCACTACCGTATTCCCGTTGTCGAGCACATCATGACGGGAATCCTCTCAGGGCTGCTCGCACTGATCGCTCCATATCTCCTTGAAGATCGCGCGCGGCGCATTCGTGCGGTTTGGGCTCGGGTTTTCGGATAGTTGCCCGCCAGCCCGGAGGCCACGCCGGCCTTACACACTACCCTCCGTTTCAACCACGAGAATGCGCGCCTCGCCAAGCGGATGCGCCACATGCTCGGTCCCAACGGACGCATAAAAAATATCGCCTGTTTCCAGGATCACCGATTGCTCGATACCCGCTTCGCGGTAGCGCATGTCGACCCGGCCATCGAGCACGACAAACACCTCTTCGCCATCGTTGACGTGCCATCGATAAGGTTCATTCGTCCAGTGCAGCCTCGTGGTAATGCCGCGCATATTGGCAATATCGAGCGCGCCCCAAGGGCGGTCAGCAGTAAGGCGCCTGCTACGAATGATCTTCATGACGAACCGGCTGGCCTTGGGGAAAGGGGCTTCGAGAATATCACGCCAGACTGGCGCAAAAAATCGAGACTTTTCGGCGCCGGGTATCTATTTTGTTAGCCTGCATTCGCCCTATCGATGGCAACATGCGTTACTTTCGGCCGCCCGCACATGGGTGCAGACATCAACAGGAGATGCGTCATGGCGATTCAAAAAATCACGCCTTTTCTCTGGTATTCCGCCGCGCAGGTCGAGGAAGCCGCGGCCTTTTACACGACAATCTTCCCGGACTCGCGCATCGTCCGCGTCACGCCGATTACGAGCGCCGGCGATACCAAGGTAGTCGACTTCGAACTCTTTGGGCAGCCCTTTATTGCCATGGGCTCCGGGCAGCCCGAGGCGTTCAACCTCTCGATCTCGCTCATGGTCGACTGCGCAGATCAAGCCGAGGTCGACCGGTACTGGAACGCCCTGCTCGAAGATGGCGGCGCGCCACTCGAGTGCGGCTGGCTGAAAGACCGCTTCGGCATCGCATGGCAGATCGTCCCCGACGATCTCATGCGCATGATGGCCGATTCCGACCCGGTCAAGGCCGCCCGCGTGGCCAAAGCCATGATGTCGATGGTGAAGTTCGACGTCGCCGCGCTGAGAGCGGCCTATGCGGGTACGGCCGGCTGACCCGCAACGCCACGCTCTGCGCGATCGAAACCCTACGCGCCCCCGCCATTGCGCTAGCGCAGAGCTTCTCACCGCACGAAAGCTTTTTGCAAGAATCCCCAGGTAGCGTGCGCACTGCATGTTGCCGCTGCTTTCCATTGCTTGTCGCTCCCCGCGCAAACCCGCTGCCGGTAAAGCCGCTCAATGTCACGTAAAGCCGGATGACAAAATCCGCCCCTTGTAATGGCAATAAATCTTTCAAATACCTGACGTTTATAAATTAACGCATGAGTTGGTTAGACTGCGAGTTTCCAGGCTTCGCGGTCCGGCCCTCTCAGCCCGACCGCGCCCAGCATCGGCGGCACACAACAACCAAGATTATGCGTATGCAATCCGACGATAACCGGCCCGGCGCGGTACAGGCGCCGCGGTCCGCTCATGCCCCCCGCATTCGCGCTGCGCATCCCGTCGGCACCACTGGGAGACTGGCATGAGCGACACGCCAAACCACCCCGCTGCCCCGCAAGTCCCAACTCCCCCCACGCCGCCCACGTCCAAGGCACCCGACGCGCCGCCGCCGCGCAAGCGCCGCGGGCGCTGGATTCTCGCGCTGATCGTGCTGGTGCTGATCGCGCTCGTCGTCATGCACGTGCTGCGCGGCAAGAAGCCCGAGCACGCCGCGCCCGCGCAGGTCGTGACCGTTGCGCCCGCCACGCTCGGCTCGATGCCGGTGACGCTCGACGCGCTCGGCACCGTCACACCGGTCGCCACCGTCACGGTGCTGCCGCAACTGAGCGGCTACCTCACCCAAGTCGGCTACCGCGAAGGCCAGGAGGTCGTGAAAGGCCAGTTCCTCGCGCAGATCGATCCGCGCCAATATGAAATCAGCAAGGAGCAGGCCGAGGCGCAGCTCGCCAAGGACCGCGCGTCGCTCGCGCAGGCCCGCGCCGACCTCGCGCGCTACACGCAGCTCCACGAAAAGCAGTCGGTTGCCGAGCAAACCTATACCGACCAGAAGTTCCTTGTGGCCCAGGACGAGGCCGCCGTGAAGGCCGATCTCGCCAACATCAAGCAGTTCGAGCTCGATCTCGCCTACTGCCACATCACCGCGCCTGTATCGGGGCGCGTGGGCTTGCGCCTCGTCGATCCGGGCAATTACGTAACGGCGTCGAGCTCGACCGGCATCGCCGTCATCACGCAGATGAAGCCCACCACGGTGCAATTCACGGTGCCGCAAAACGCGCTGTCGAGCGTGCTCCAGCGCGTGAACGCCGGCGCGAAACTGCCGGTCACGATCTATAGCAGCGACAACACCCGCGAGCTCGCCACCGGCATGCTCTACGCGATCAGCAACCAGATGGCCACGGCCACCGGCACGGTCACGCTGCGCGCAAGCGTGCCCAACGACGACGAGGCGCTGTTTCCCAACGAGTTCGTAAACGTGCGGCTGCTGGTGGACACGATGGAAAACGCCGTGCTCGTGCCCACGCCCGCCGTGCAAAACGGCGCACCCGGCGACTATGTGTATCTCGTGAATGCCGACAACACCGTGTCGGTCCACAAGGTCACGCAGGGCCCGGGCGACGGCCGGCATACGGTGATCGTCGCGGGCCTCGCGGCGGGCCAGCGCGTGGTGACCGACGGGCTCGACCGCCTCAACGACGGCGCGAAAATCCAGCCTTCCGAGGCAAAACCAGGTGCAACTGGCGCGCCGCACGGCGCGAGCGCGGCGCGCATGGGCAACCCTGCGCATCCGCTTTCGAGACCGCTGCCGCCGGCATCGGGCGCGAGCACCGTGGGCGCCGCAGCGCCACCGGCCGCCTCTCAAGCAGCACCCGCCTCAGAAGCGTCCTGATCCCCCGCCCTTGCGCCGATGAATATTTCGCGTCTTTTCATCCTGCGGCCGGTCGCGACTTCGTTGCTGATGATCGCGCTGGTGCTGGTCGGCCTGCTGGCGATGAAGTTCCTGCCGGTGTCGTCGCTGCCTTCGGTCGACTACCCGACCATCCAGGTGCAAACCTTCTACCCCGGAGCGAGCCCGACCGTCATGGCCACCACGGTCACGGCGCCGCTCGAAGTGCAGCTCGGCGAGATTCCGGGCCTGCAGCAGATGGTCTCGTACAGTTCCGAGGGCGCCTCGGTCATCACGCTGCAGTTCGATCTCTCGCTCAACCTCGACGTGGCGCAGCAGAACGTGCAGCAGGCCATCAACGCGGCCAACAGCTACTTGCCGAGCGGCCTGCCCGCGCCGCCCACCTACGCCAAGGTGAATCCCGCCGACCAGCCCATTCTCACGCTCGCGCTGACCTCGAAGTCGATGTCGCTCACGCAGTTGCAGGACGCGGCCAACAACCGGCTCGCGATGAAGATTTCCCAGGTGCAGGGCGTGGGTCTCGTGAGCACGGCGGGCGGCCACGTGCCCGCCGTGCGCGTGGAAGCCGACCCGCAAAAGCTTGCCGGCTACGGCCTGAATATCGACGATCTGCGCACGCTGCTCGCCAACGTCAACATCAGCGCGCCGAAGGGCAACTTCGACGGTCCCGAGCTCGACTACACGATCAACTCGAACGACCAGATCTCGGACCCCAAGGATTACGAACACACGGTCATCGCCTACCAGAACGGCGCGCCCGTGTTCATGCGCGACGTCGCGCGCGTGTCCACGGCGGCCCAGGATGTCGAGCGCGGCGCGTGGTACAACAAAGCGCCCGCCATCGTGCTGAACGTGCAGCGCCAGCCGGGCGCGAACGTGATCGCCACCGTCAACCAGATCATGCGCCAGTTGCCGCAGCTCGAAGCCACGCTGCCCGCCGGCATGAAGGTCACGGTGGTCTCCAACAGCGTGGGGGCGATCCAGGCCTCGGTCAACGACGCGGCGTTCGAACTCGTGCTCGCCGTGGCGCTCGTGGTGGCCGTGATTTTCGTGTTCCTGCGCAATCTGCCCGCCACGATCATTCCGAGCATCTCGGTGCCGGTCTCGTTGATCGGCACGCTCGCGCTCATGTACGAGCTCGGCTACTCGATCGACAACCTCTCGCTGATGGCGCTCATCATCGCCACGGGCTTCGTGGTCGACGACTCGATCGTGATGATCGAGAACATCGTGCGCTATCTGGAAGAAGGCGACAAACCCTTGCAGGCGGCCCTCAAGGGCGCGGGGCAGATCGGCTTCACCATTCTGTCCCTCACGATCTCGCTGATCGCGGTGCTGATTCCGCTGCTGTTCATGGGCGGCGTGATCGGCCGGCTCTTCAGCGAATTCGCGGTCACGCTCGCGGTGACCATCGTGCTCTCGGCCGTGGTCTCGCTCACCGTCGTGCCGATGCTGTGCGCGCGCATCCTGCGCGCCCAGGCCGAGCGCCATCCGAGCCGCTTCGAGCGCGTCAGCGAAGGCCTCTTCAACAAGACGCTCGCCGCCTATGAGCGCGGCCTGCGCTGGGTGCTCGATCACCAGACGCTCACGCTCGCCGTGGCGGTGGCCACGGTCGTGCTCACGGGCCTGCTCTACGTGGCGATTCCCAAGGGTCTCTTCCCGGTGCAGGACGTGGGCGTGATCCAGGGCATCAGCGTGGCCGACAACTCGGTCTCGTATCAGGCGATGGTGCGCCGCCAGTCCGCGCTCGCCGAAGAAATTCTCAAGGACCCCGATGTGGTTTCGCTCACCTCGTACGTGGGCATCGACGGCATCAACAACACGCTCAACAACGGGCGTTTCCTGATCAACCTGAAGCCGCATGACGACCGCGCCGAAACTGCCGAGGAGATCGCGCGGCGCATCCAGCAGTCGGTCGCGAAAGTACCGGGCATCCGCCTCTATCTGCAGCCCGAGCAGGATCTCACGCTCGACACCACGGTCTCGCGCAACCAGTACAACTTCGTGCTGCGCGGCCCGAACCAGCAGGCGTTCCAGCAATACGTGCCGGCCCTCATCGCGCGAATGAAGCAGATTCCCTCGATTGCCGACGTCACGAGCAACCTGAACACCGACGGCCTGTCCGTGAACGTGCAGGTGAACCGCCAGCTCGCGGCGCGCTACGGCATCACGGCGGCGACCATCGACAACGCGCTCTACGACGCGCTCGGCCAGCGCATCGTCTCGACCATCTTCCAGCAGTCGGACCAGTACCGCGTGATTCTCGTGGCCAAGCCCGAGTCGCTGCCCACGGTGGAATCGATCGGCGACATCTATCTGCCGAGCCAGACCGCCGCCTCGGGCCAGGTGCCGCTCAAAGGCATCGCGACGATCGACATCACGCGCTCGCCGCTGATGATCAGCCACCTTGCGCAATTCCCCTCGGTCACGATCTCGTTCAATCTCGCCGATGGCGCGTCGCTCTCCGCCGCCGTGCGCGACATCCGCAAGGCCGAGGCCGCCGTGCAGCTGCCGCCCTCGATCACCTCGTCGTTCCAGGGCGCGGCGCAGGCGTTCGAAGATTCGCTCTCCAGCGAGATCTATCTGCTGATCGCGGCCATCGTGGCCGTGTATATCGTGCTGGGCGTGCTCTACGAGAGCTATGTCCATCCGGTGACGATTCTTTCGACGCTGCCTTCGGCCGGCATCGGGGCGCTGCTCGCGCTGATGATCGCGGGCAAAGACCTCGACGTGATCGGCATCATCGGCATCGTGCTGCTGATCGGCATTGTGAAAAAGAACGCCATCATGATGGTGGACTTCGCGCTCGAAGCCGAACGCGTGCACGGCAAGCCGCCGCGCGAGGCGATCTTCGAGGCATCGCTGCTGCGCTTCCGGCCGATCCTCATGACCACGCTCGCCGCCATGCTCGGCGCGCTGCCGATGCTGCTCGGCACCGGCACGGGCTCCGAGCTGCGCCGCCCGCTCGGCCTCGCGATCATCGGCGGGCTGACGGTGTCGCAACTGCTCACGCTGTTTACGACGCCCGTGATCTATCTGTTCTTCGACCGGCTCGCCGAGCGCTTCGGGCGCAAGCGCAAGCGCGGCACAAGCGGCGATGAAGCAGGCGGCGCAGATGGCGGCGGCGCACCGCCCGCGCCCGAGGGCACGCCGTGAATCTCTCGGCGCTCTTCATCCGGCGGCCGGTCGCGACCTCGCTTCTCGCGATCGCGATCCTGCTCGCCGGCACGCTGGCGTTTTTCCGGCTGCCCGTGGCGCCGCTGCCCAACATCGCCTTTCCGGTGATCGTGGTGCAGGCCAATATGGCGGGCGCGAGCCCCGAGACCATGGCGGCCACGGTCGCCGAGCCGCTCGAACGGCGCCTGGGCACCATCGCCGACGTGAGCCAGCTCACTTCGATCAACAATACGGGATCCTCACTGATCGTCGTGGTGTTCGGCCTGAACCGCGATATCAACGGCGCGGCGCGCGACGTGGAAGCGGCCATCCAGGCCGCCCGCGCCGATCTGCCCACCACGCTGCGCAGCAACCCCACCTACCGGCAGTACAACCCCGCGAGCGCGCCGATCATGGTGCTCGCGCTCACCTCCGATACGCTCACCAAGGCCCAGCTCTACGACTCCGCCGATTCGGTCATCATGCAGCAGCTCTCGCAGGTGGACGGCGTGGGCCAGATCACGCTGGGCGGCGGCGCGCTGCCTTCGGTGCGCGTGGAGCTGGAGCCCGGCAAGCTCAATAGCTACGGCATCGGGCTCGAAGACGTGCGCGCCGCCATCGGCGCGGCCAATGCGAACAGCGCAAAAGGCCATATCGATCAGGGCGAGCAGCGCTTCGTGGTGACATCGAACGACCAGATCAGCAACGCCGCGCCGTTTCGCGACATCGTCATCGCCTACCGCAACGGCGCGCCCGTGTATCTGCGCGACGTGGGCGCCGTGAACGACTCCAACGAGAACATCCGCAATGCCGGTCTCTTCAACAGCAAGTCGGCGGTGCTCGTGATCGTCTACCCGATGCCGGGCAGCAACGTCGTGAAGACCGTGCAGCAGATCCAGGCGCGCCTGCCCTATATCGAGGCCGCGCTGCCCGGCACGATCAAGGTGAACGTGGCGATCGACCGCTCCCAGGCGGTGCGCGACTCGGTGGCCGACACCGAGCGCACGCTGTTTATCGCCGTACTGCTCGTGATCGGCGTGGTGTTCGTGTTCCTGCTCTCGCCGCGCGCGACGCTCATTCCGGCCGTGGCGCTGCCG
This sequence comes from Paraburkholderia sp. A1BS-2L, assembly GCF_051125205.1. NCBI lineage: Bacteria > Pseudomonadati > Pseudomonadota > Betaproteobacteria > Burkholderiales > Burkholderiaceae > Paraburkholderia > Paraburkholderia sp. A1BS-2L. The sequence continues at coordinate 562,950 of NZ_CP120431.1, read as the reverse complement.
CTGTCCATCGTGGGCTCGTTCGGGCCGATGTACCTGCTCGGCTACAGCATCGACTCGCTCTCGCTGATGGCGCTCACCATCGGCACCGGCTTCGTGGTGGACGACGCCGTGGTGGTGCTCGAAAACATCGTGCGCCATATCGAGGCCGGGCTCGATCCCAAGGAAGCCGCGCTGCGCGGCGCGGGCGAAGTGGGCTTCACAGTGCTCTCGATGAGCCTATCGCTGATCGCCGTGTTCCTGCCGATCCTGCTGATGCCGGGCATCGTCGGCCTGCTCTTTCATGAGTTCGCGATGACGCTCTCCATCGCGATCGTCATTTCGCTCGTGGTCTCGCTCACCGTCACGCCGGCCATGTGCGCCTATGTGCTCGAGCGCGAGCGCAAGGAGCGCAAGCCCTCGCGCTCGGCCCAGTGGATCAACGCGCAGTTCGAACATTTCAAGCAGTTCTATTCGCGCACGCTCGACGTCGCGCTCAATCATGCTCGGCTCACGATCTTCATCCTGTTCGCCTTGCTGGTCGGCAATGTGTTTCTTGCGCGCCTGCTCCCCGGCACCTTCTTTCCGGAGCAGGACACGGGCATCCTGATCGGCCAGATCATCGCCGACCAGAGCATCTCGTTCACGGCGATGGAAAAGAAGCTCGCGCAATTGCAGGACATCGTGCAGAAAGATCCGGCCGTGGAATCGGTCGCGGGCTTCACGGGCGGACGCGCGCTCAACTCGGCCACGGTCTTCATCGAGCTCAAGCCGCTCGCGCAACGCAAGCTTTCCGCCACCGAAGTCGTGAACCGCTTGCGGCCCAAGCTCAACGCGGTGTCGGGCGCGCGCCTGTTCCTCCAGGCGCAGCAGGATCTGCAGATCGGCGGGCGGCAATCGGCAGCCGAATATCAGTACACGCTCACGAGCGACGACGCCGACGCGCTCTTCAAATGGACGCCCAGGCTCATCGACGAGCTGAACAAGCACCACGGCACCCTTACCGACGTGAACTCGGACTTGCAGCAAAACGGCCTGCAAACCTATGTCACGGTGAACCGCGCGACGGCCAAGCGCTACGGCTTCGATCCGAACCAGATCGACAACGTGCTCTATGACGCGTTCGGACAGCGCGCCGTCTCCACCATCTACAACCCCATCAACCAGTACTTCGTGGTGATGGAGGTGGCGCCGCAGTACTGGCAGTATCCGCAGTCGTTCAACCACATCTTCCTGAGCACGGCGGCAGGCAACGCGAGCGGCGCGGCCACCACGCAAATGCCGGGCACGACGATGTCGGGCGTCAAACCCTATAGCGCGATCGCCGCCGCCAGCACCACCGTCAGCAATACCAATGAACGCAACGCCAACGCCGTGGCCAACGTGCAGAACAACTCGATCGCCAACAGCAAGGGAGGCAGTTCGAGCGGCAGCGCGAACAGCACCGCCGCGGAAACCATGGTGCCCCTCACCGCGCTCATGAACTGGACCACCGGCCACACGGCCACCCAGGTCAATCACCAGAGCGGCGAGGTGGCGGGCACGATCTCGTTCAACCTGCCCAAGGGCGGCTCGCTCTCCGAGGCGGGCAAGATCATCGAGCAGGCCAAGCGCGACATCGGCATGCCCGCTTCCATCCACGGCGAGTTCGCGGGCGCGGCGCAGGCCTACGCGCAATCGATGGGCACGGTGCCGCTGATCATTCTCGCGGCGCTCGGCGTGGTCTATATCGTGCTGGGCGTGCTCTACGAGAACACCATCCACCCGCTCACGATTCTTTCGACGCTGCCTTCGGCCGGCATCGGCGCGATTCTGGCGATGCTGATCTTCGGCACGCCGTTCTCGGTCATTGCGATGATCGGCATCATCCTGCTGATCGGCATCGTGAAGAAGAACGGCATCATGATGGTGGACGTGGCGATCCAGTTGCAGCGCAGCGAAGGCCGTAACGCGCGCGACGCGATTCACGAAGCCGCCGTGGTGCGGCTGCGCCCGATCATGATGACGACCTTCGCCGCCGTGCTGGGCGCGGCACCGCTTGCCGTGGGCATTGGCCAGGGCGCCTCGCTGCGCCAGCCGCTTGGCGTGACCGTGATGGGCGGCCTGCTCCTCTCCCAGCTTTTCACTCTTTACACCACGCCCGTGATCTATCTGTTCCTCGACCGCCTGCGCGCACGCCTCGCACGCTGGGCCGCGCGCCTGCCCTGGAACCGCCGCCAGGCCGATGAGAGTGCACCATGAAGACGATTCACCGCCGGGGGCGGCGCAAAGCCTCGCTTGAATTCGTGCCGCGCATGCGCGCAACAGGCCGATTGCTGCCGCTTGCGCTGGCCGCATCCCTCACGTTCCTCGCGAGCGGCTGCATGGTGGGCCCCGACTACCAGCGCCCGCAAGTCGCCGTGCCCACGCAATGGAAGGAACTGCCCGGCTGGACCCAGGCCGAGCCCGCCGACGCCGAAGGACCGAAGGGCGAATGGTGGACCGCGTTCCAGGATCCGCTGCTCGACGAACTCGAGCCGCTCGTGGCCGTCTCGAACCAGACCGTGCGGCAAAGCTACGCGAACTACCAGCAGGCACTGGCCGAAGTGCGCATCGCGCGCGCGAGCCTCTTTCCCGCGCTGGGCGTGACGGGCTCCGCCACGCGTGAGCGTTCGTCCCGCGCCACGCAAAGCAACCGGGCGCTCATTGTCAACTCGGGCTCGCTGGAAGCCAGCGTGAGCTGGGAACCGGACTTCTGGGGCAAGGTGCGCCGCCAGATCGAGGAACAATCGGCCACCGCGCAGGCCAGCGAAGCCATGCTCGCCAATGCTCAGCTATCCGAACAGATTTCGCTCGCCAATGCCGTGATCGGCCTGCGCGTGACGGATGCCGACATCGATCTGCTCACGCAAACCGTGGCGGCCTACGAGGCTTCGCTGCGCGTGGTGAGCAACCAGGACAGCGCGGGCACGATCCCGCCTTCCGACCTCATCACGGCACGCACGCAGCTGGAGAACGCCCAGGCCGGCCTGATCGCGCTGGGCGTCGCGCGCGCGCAGTACGAGCATGCCATCGCGGTGCTGGTGGGCCGCAATCCCGAGGACATGACGATCCCGCACAGCGCGCGGCTCCCGGTGCTGCCGGCGATTCCCGCTGGCGTGCCGTCCACGCTGCTGCAGCGGCGCCCCGACATCGCCACGGCGGAGCGCCAGATAGCCTCGGCGAATGCGTCCATCGGCGTGGCCGTGGCCGCGTATTACCCGAACATCTCGCTTTCGGCGTTCGACGGCTTCACGCAGGCGCCGCTTTCGGGCCTGCTGCACATCAGCAACTATGTGTGGTCGCTCGGCGCGAGCGCAACGCAGACGATCTTCGACGGCGGCGCGCGCAGCGGCGAAGTGGCGGCGGCGCGCGCGAGCTACGATGCGGCGGTGGCCAACTATCGCGGCACCGTGCTCACGGCGTTCCAGAACGTCGAGAACGATCTCTCGGGGCTGCGCATTCTCGCGCAGCAGAGCGAGCGGCTGGACGCCGCCGTGCGCGATTCGATCCGCGGCGCGCAGATAGCGCTGAATGAGTATGAGGCGGGCACGGTCGACTACACCACGGTAGTGACAGCGCAAGCCACCCAGTTGAGTACGCAACAAAATTCGCTCAACGTGCAGCAGCAGCGGCTGCTCAATGCGGCGGCGCTGATCGGCGACCTGGGCGGCGGATGGACGGGCGTGCTGCACGATCCCCGCCATCCCGATCGGGCGGCGGCGAATCCAGCATCCAATCAGACTGCGGCAGCAAGCGTGGATACCGCCGCCGCGCCCAATGCTACGGCACCCGCAAACCCCAACAAACCAGGGCAGTCGCCAAGCCCGTGACATCGCACGCCGCCGTGCACGACATGCGATGCTGAACGCTTACGCCAGCTCGGTGAAAACCGCTTGCGCAGCCAGACGCGATTTCGGCAGCTTCGCGTTGAAATCGTCGGCGCTGCGGTAGCCAAGGCCGATCACGACGAGCGCAGTCAGTCCCTTCGCGGCCAGCCCGAGTTCTTCGTCGAGCGCTTTCGCATCGAAGCCTTCCATCGGGCAGGCGTCGATTTCGAGCGTCGATGCGCCGATCAACAGCGTGCCGAGCGCAAGGTAAGCCTGCTTCTCCATCCACGCCGGCAGATCCGCGCGCTCGCGATGCAGGTTCACGTAGAAGGCGCGCGTGTTCTGCTGGCCCGCTTTCGCCTCGGCGGTCGCGAAGCGGCCATCGGCCTCTTCCTGCGCGAGCACGGCGTTCAGATGCGCCTCGTCCATGTCGGTGCGCACGCACAACACGAGAACGTGCGAAGCGCGCATCACCTTCGGTTCGTTATAGGCGTAGCCCGGCTGCATGGACTTCGCCACGCGCGCACGCGCCGCGTCGCTTTCGGCCACCACGAAGTGCCACGGCTGCGAGTTCACCGAAGAGGGGCTGAAGCGGATCAGTTCCTTGAGTTCATCGATAACGGCGGCCGGAATCTTGCGGGCGGAATCGAAAGCCTTGGTGGCATGGCGCGCTTTCGCGAAACGGGTGAGGTTCAACTGGGTTCTCCTGTGCCGGCCAGAGTGAGTGCTTCAGCACTGACGCTGGTCCCATACAAAGTCGTCTAACGTCGGCCGCCAGGGCGGCGGCAAGGCCGGTATGCTACCAGCATGTGCGATGGGACGTGCAAGCAAAGCGCACGGCCAGGCGCTATGCTACGGGCTGCCCGTTGCTCGCCAACGCATTTCAATCCATACATCGAGGAACCCCATGACACACCCCGCCGGCTCCATGATCAGCTTCAATCGCCCCGATGGCCAATCGCTCCAGGGCTATCTCGCCACGCCCGCGAAGACCGAGGGCGCGCCCGCCATCGTCGTGATCCAGGAATGGTGGGGCTTGAACGACCAGATTCGCGGCGTGGCCGACCGCCTCGCACAAGCGGGCTACTACGCGCTCGTGCCCGACCTCTACCGCGGCAAGAGCACCGTCGAAGAGGAAGAGGCACACCACCTGATGACGGGCCTCGATTTCGCCGATGCCGCCTCGCAGGACATCCGTGGCGCGGTCGATCACCTCAAGACGCTGACCGATCGTGTCGGCGTGAGCGGCTACTGCATGGGCGGTGCGCTCACGCTGCTCGCCGCGAACATGATTCCGGACCTCGCGGGCGTCGTGGTGTGGTACGGCTTTCCGCCGCTCGAATATCTCGACGCGAGCAAGATCACCGCGCCGGTGCTGGGCCATTGGGGCACGCAGGACGGCTTCTTCAAGATCGAGACCGTCGACGAGCTCGAAAAGAAGCTGCGCGACGGCGGCGTGAACGTCGAGTTCCACCGCTATCTGGCTTACCACGGATTCGCGAACGAGACCGCCGTCGGCCCCGGCCGCATCGCGCACACGCAGTTCGATCCGGTCTGGTCGCAGCGCGCGTGGGATCGCACGCTCACGTTCTGGGGCCGCACGTTGTGGACGCAGCGCTAAGCGCGCGGCGTTTCCCCTAAATTCTCGCGCCCGGGCACAGCCCATGCGCCGTGGCGCCGCCACGCCGCCCGCACCTCGGCGCCTTGCAACAGGACTTCGCATGAACGATCTTTCCGCCTTCCCCATCAACGCTAAATGGCCCGCGCAACATCCCGACCGCATCCAGCTCTATTCGCTGCCCACGCCCAACGGCGTCAAGGTGTCGATCATGCTCGAGGAAACGGGGCTGCCGTACGAGCCGCATCTGGTTCGCTTCGACACGAATGACCAGATCTCGCCGGAATTCCTCTCGCTCAATCCGAACAACAAGATTCCCGCGATCATAGATCCCAACGGCCCCGGCGGCGCACCGTTGCCGCTGTTCGAGTCGGGCGCGATCCTGATCTACCTCGCCGACAAATGCGGTCAGTTTCTCGCGCGCGAAGGCCGCGAGCGCTACGAGACGATTCAGTGGCTGATGTTCCAGATGGGCGGCATCGGGCCGATGTTCGGCCAGGTGGGTTTCTTCCACAAGTTCGCCGGCAAGGAGTACGAGGACAAGCGCCCGCGCGATCGCTACGTGGCCGAATCGCGCCGCCTCATCGGCGTGCTCGATCAGCATCTCGCGAATCGCCAGTGGATCATGGGCGAGCACTATACGATCGCCGACATGGCGACGTTCCCCTGGGTGCGCAATCTCATCGGCTTCTACGAGGCCGGCGATCTGGTCGGCTTCAAGGATTTCCGTCACGTCGCGCGTGCGCTCGACGCGTTCCTCGCGCGTCCGGCTGTCAAGCGCGGACTGGAGATTCCCGCACGCAATTGATGCGCGCGCAACGGTCATGAAACGGTCTTAACGGGCGGGTTTCACGCGCGCCAACACGGCGTCCGAGACCTCGCCCGCCGCATGCTCGACGCTCATGCGCTGATCGCCGCGCGCAAGCACGAATTTTGCGGCGGCCACGTAGGGATTGAGTGCAATGGCCGCGCCAGCACCGTGCTTGTTCTCGCTCGAATGCGTTTCGATCACCTGGTAAAGCGGCGCGGGCGCCTGCTTCGCGAGATCGTCGATGGCAACCGCCAGATCGATCTCGACCGCACCCGCGCCATGGCCCACCATCGTGCGGCGCAAGCGGTTGCCTTCGTCGACGTCGAGAAATACGCCACGCACGAGCCAGCCCTGCGCGGGCGGCGCGACGCCGGCGGGCAAGCGCCGTGCATCGACGCCCGCCTTGCGCAAGTCCGCGACCAGCGTATTGGCCATCTGCTCGACGATCTGACGCGCATGCGCCTGCGAGTCGTCGCGGCGCGCGAGCGGCCGGGGCAGCAGGCTGCCCGCGAGGTGGCGCGCGTTATCCACGGGATTCTGGTCGGCTGTCGCGCTGCCTGCGTCGAGCTCAAAATCGCTCACGTAGACGATCGGCGCCAGCGCGGGCACGCTTGCGGCTGGGCCGTTCGTCTGTGCGAACAGCGCCGGCGCAGCCACGCCGAGCCCCAAGCCCACACATAGCACAACGCACACGCTTCGATAACCTTTCATCGCAGACTCCCCATTCAAGCGGATCGCACTTATCTTATCCGCCGGGAGCCGAATGCATTTTTCACATGGCCGTCACATCCTCATGCGTCCGCTCACGCATCAATCGCGCCATAGCGATGCAGGTCTTGCGCGAGTGTTCCGACATCAACCAAACGGCACGCATGCAAGCCCGCGGCCTGCGCGCCTTGCACGTTCGCCTCGCCGTCGTCAACGAAGAATCGTTTCGTGCGGCACGGCGGCCAGTTGCGGAGGCAGCCGAGATCAGCCTGCGCAGCAGGCTTGACCGCCCCGAACGACGCGCTTGCATGAACGCGTCCACTCTGGCCTTCGCTCCGAATCGTGCCCCTAAAACGTCATGCGATTCCAGTTAAACTGCAACTCATGGACACATGCCGTTACTGCGGAAAAATGCGCGACGAGTGGGATTGCCACGGACCGGTCTGCCGTGGCGCAATTGCCCGCGCGCTGCGACGCCAGCGCCAGGGCCTGCCAATGGTCGCCAACGTGATCCGCAACGAAATTCCCGAGAATGCCAGCACGGGCGAGGTCATCCACGTCCTCTCGCGCCAGCGCATGCGCGCGCGCCGCGGCAACGAGGAACGGCGCGAGCGCAAGGCGCTAGAAAACGCCGACGAAACAGGCGGCTCGGCCAACAACTGACCCGGCGATAGATCGGGGCCACGCTCCTCACGCCATCTAACGCAGCAGTACGAATGATCGTGCTGCGCTCATGCCATACCGAGCCGAACGCGAACGAACGATCATGCGCTTCGCGCCCTATTCAGCGTGAATGCGCAACTGTAAAACCTGGTCAAAACACAGGGAAAACACTCCCGTCAATTTTCCAATATGCGTTGTTCACCGGATGGATTCGCCCTTGCTTCTGTGCGAGATTGAACGGGCGCTATCGCGCACGCCACCTTTCCAGGTGCGGAACTCCAACCATTCTCAAGGGGGACAGCATGCAAGACGTTCTTCCTCCCGGAGCCGTGCTTCCAGATCCTTTGCACATGCTTTGCATGTCTAATCAAATTGGCGAAAGCCTCTGCGCGGAACCGCGCCCGCTCGCGTCATGACGGCCCCGCAAATCGTCGTGCTTGGCGCGGGGCCGGCGGGCGCCAGCGTGGCGCGCGCGCTCGCCACGCTCGGCTACGCGGTCACCGTGGTGAGCGAACGGCGCCGTTTCGACGCTGTGGAAAGCCTCTCCCTGCACGCGCTCGGCGGACTGCGCCGTGCTGGCCTGTTGCGTGCCGCCCTGTGCGCACAAGGACCGAGCGTGCGCACCACGCTCTGGAACGGCGCCATGCAGACGGCCAACGCGGACTTTCTGGTCGACCGGCACGCGTTCGATGCGGCCCTGCGCGACGATCTGCGTGAAGCAGGCGTCGAAATCGTGGAGGCCGCGGTGCGTTCGGTACAAACCACGGCGCACACGCACGACCTGATGATCGAGACCGCCGACGGGCCGCTCTCGCTGAATGCCGACTTTCTCGTCGAGGCACGCGGCCGGCTTGCGCCGCTCATGCGCGACGCCACGCGCGGCCCGCAAACGCTGAGCCTGCTCAACGTCTGGCAAGGCGCGGCCGCCTCTGCCGCTAGTACCGGCTCGGCCGTGGAAAGCCTGCAGGACGGCTGGGCGTGGATGGCGCGCCTGCCGGACGGCCGCTGCTATTGGCAGATGACACTCGACGTCGCGTGCGCGGAGCTGCCGCAACGCGACGAGCTGCTCGCATTCTGCGCTCGCAAGCGGCGCTCGCCGCTCGCGAGCGCGTTTTTCGCCAGCGATACGGGCGCGCACGCACGGCTTCATGCGCGCAGCAGCACAGCCACGCTGTGCGGGCGCGCCGGCGCGCGCAACTGGTTGCGTGTGGGCGACGCCGCGATGGCCGTCGATCCGCTCGCGGGCAACGGCATCTTGCAGTCGCTCTCATCGGCCTTGCAGGCGCCCGCCGTGATTCACACGCTCATTAGCCGCCCCGAGCGCGCCGATCTCGCACTGCGCTTTCACCAACAACGCATCGAGCACCTGTTCAGGCACTTCGCCCGCACCGGCCGCGACGTCTACGCGCTCGAGCAGCGCTTTGGCGCAGCCCCCTTCTGGCAGGCGCGCAGCCAATGGCCGGACGACGAGCGCACGCATCAGGTTCCCGATTTCGGCCAGCTTGCCATCGCCCGCGCGCCGGTGATCGACGGCGATCTCATCGCCGAGGCCGACGTCGTCGTGTGCCCCGATCAACCACTTGGCGTCTGGCATCTCCAGGGCGTGCCGCTCGCGCCCATCGTTCAGGCGCTCATGCACGAGAACGCGCGTGAAAATCCACATGAGAGCGCGCACGAAGCGCTTAAATCCCTCGATGCCGACGCCGCCCACACGATTCGCCAGTGGCTCGTCGCGCAGGGTTATCCGCACGCGCTCGCCTGATACGGCTCCGGCAAAAACACACCAAGTCGCCTAAGCTTGCGCGCTGTCGTCCGCCTTCAGGAAATCGACAAACGCCCGAAGCGGCGCGGGCAAATGGCGCCGGCCCGGATAGTAGAGAAACGGCCCGGAAAACTGCGGCCACCAGTCGGGCAGCAGCGGTTCCAGCGCGCCGCTTGCAAAATGCGGCTTGAGCATGTCCTCGAATAGTGCGATCACGCCCGCGCCGCGCAACGCCATCTCCATCGCGAGATCGAGCGCCGCTGCGGGTTTCACCACGAGCGCGCCGGGCGGGTCGACGCGCAGCGTCTCGCCATCGCGCGCGTATTCCCAGACCGCCATCGCGCCTCCCGAAAAACGCACGCGCAAACAAACGTGCCCGAGCAGGTCGCGCGGATGCGTGGGCCTGCCATGCACGGCGAGATACGCGGGCGACGCCGCCGTCGCGAAGCGCTGCACGCGCCGGCCGATCGGAATCGCGATCATGTCCTGCTCGAGCCGCTCGTCATAGCGAATGCCCGCGTCGCAACCCGCCTGTAGCACGTCGACGAAGCCATCCTCCACCACCACTTCCACGCGAATCTCGGGGTACGCAGCCACGAACCGCGTGAGGATCGGCGGCAGAATGCTGCGCGCCACATTGGCGGGCACGTTCAGGCGCAGCACGCCCGCCGGACGGTCGCGATAGCCGTTCAGGACATCGAGCGCGGCTTTCATTTCGGCGAACAGCGGCGTAATCGATTCGAGCAGGCGCTGGCCCGCTTCAGTGGGGGCGACACTGCGCGTGGTGCGGTTCAGGAGGCGCAGGCCGAGCTTCGCCTCGAGCCGGCGCACCGCCGTGCTCAGGCTCGAAGCCGAGACGCCACCCGCGCGCGCCGCGTCGCGAAAGCCGCCCGCGCGCGCAACGGCGGCGAAGGCGGCCAGATCGTTCATTTCGAACGCGGCGGGTGAGGGATTCGCGGGCAGAGGGTTCTCGTGGGTCATGTCGGTTTGGGTGCGGGCGGAGGGGTCCATGCGAGGGGTCCATAACGCATTGTGCGGAATTTCGAACAACCCGTGCGGATCAGGCGGGATTATCCAACAACGCGAACGCGCCCATACTGGCGCCATCCGTTCACGAGGAGCACGACATGCCCCAATCGTCCAGCCAACCTTCCCGCACGTTCGCGTTCGCGGGCCGCACCGTCAACCGCATGGGCTACGGCGCCATGCAACTCGCCGGCCCCGGCGTATTCGGTCCGCCCAGGGACCGCGCGGCGGCGCTTGCCGTGCTGCGCGAGGCGCTCGCGCTCGGCGTGAACCATCTCGACACCAGCGACTTCTACGGCCCGCACGTAACGAACCAGATCATCCGTGAGGCGCTCCATCCCTATGCCGCAGATCTCACGATCGTCACGAAGGTGGGCGCGGTGCGCGATGCCACGGGCGCGTGGCTGCCCGCTCAGGAGCCCGCCGATATCGAGCGTGCCGTGCAGGACAATTTGCGCAATCTGGGTCTGGATACGCTCGACGTGGTCAATCTGCGCATCATGGGCGACGTCCACAAGCCCGCCGAAGGTCCTCTCGAGAAGCAAATGGAAGCGCTCGCCGCGCTGCGGGAACGCGGCCTCGTGCGCCATATCGGCATCTCCAACGCGACGGCGAAGCAGATCGACGAGGCCGGGCGCATTGCCCCGATTGTCTGCGTGCAGAACCACTACAACCTGGTGAACCGCGCCGACGACGCGCTGATCGACTCGCTTGCCACGCGTGGCATTGCCTACGTGCCGTTCTTTCCGCTCGGCGGCTTCACGCCGATCCAGTCGACGGCGCTCGCGCAGATCGCGCAGTCGCTCGACGTCGCGCCGATGACGGTCGCGCTCGCGTGGCTCCTGCATCGCGCGCCCAATATCCTGCTGATCCCGGGCACGTCGTCGCTCGCGCATCTGCGCGAGAACATGCAGGCGCAAACGCTCGAACTGAACGGCGAAGTGCTCGCGCGGCTCGACGCAATCGGCAAAACGGGTGCATGAACCGGGTCGGAGCATTCGAACGGCGAAAAAAAACCGCGGTCATCGGACCGCGGTAGAAGCTTTCTGCGATGCTTATCGACCGCGTGTGCCGCTTACTCAGGCGGCACACGCGGGAATCACGACGAGCGTTGCACTCAGGTTTGCGAATCCTGTGCCGCATCGCCTGCATCGGCTTGCTGGGTGTCGTCGGCCTGCTTCTCGTCCTCTTTCTTCTCGACCATTTTCTCGAGCGCCCCCGCGCCCTCGAAGCCAGCGATCGCCGCGGCCGCCTTGGTCAGGAAGCCGGCATCGGCGTCGACCTTTTCCGTTGCTTCCACCGCCGCAATCGCGCCCGCGACCTTGCCCACTTCATCAAGAATGCCCATTTGATTCCTCCGGTTGATTGCAGTGCGTTTGCCTGAAATTGCCAGGCTTTGCCTGGTTAAAGGCCGTTGCTGCCGCGCGCTGCTTGCCTGCATCCAGGCTGCATGCCCAGAGCAGCGGGCGTTGATGCATTCTGGGCTCGCGCGGTACGCACGGCAATCATATCGCTCAAGAACTGACAATGGTTAACGGTTGATAATGCTTCGAATTACTTACGATACTTTCGTTTTTTTCTTCTTGCCTACGTCTCGAATACAAAATCATTTAACCGCTTGCGCCCTTTCAGTCCACGAGGGCTGGCATAATTCAGGTTTTGCTTTTTAAGCCGGTTGTCGCTATGAGTCTCCATACCTGGTGGCTGTTCCTCGCTACTGTCTTCGTCGTCTGCGCCATTCCTGGCCCCAATATGCTGCTGATCATGTCGCACGGCGCGCAATACGGCCTGCGCCGCACGAGCGCGACCATGGGCGGCTGCCTCTCCGCACTCGTGCTGATGCTGGCCGTTTCGGCCGCCGGCCTGGGCGCGGTCCTCCAGGCGTGGCCGACCCTGTTCAATGCGCTGCGCATCGTTGGCGCGGCCTATCTGGTCTATCTGGGCGTGAAGGCGTGGCGCTCGCCGGTGAGCGAAAGCAGCGCCGGCGCCAGCGACGCCATGACCGAAGCACCCGCTACTCGTATTTCGCGTTCGCCGGGCGCGCTGTTTCGCAACGGCTTCCTCGTCGGCGGCAGCAACCCCAAAGCCATCCTGTTCGCAGCCGCACTGCTGCCGCAGTTCATCGACGCGAGCCGTCCCACGCTGCCCCAGTTCGGCGTGCTGGTGACGACCTTCGCGGTATGCGAGGTGAGCTGGTATCTGGTCTATGCGAGTTTTGGCACGCGCATCGGTGCGACGCTCAAGAGCCGTCGCGTGGCAAAGGCGTTCAACCGCGTGACGGGCGGCGTGTTCGTCGGCTTCGGCGCGATGATGGCGCTCATGCGCCAGTAAGCTAAGACAGCATAAAACCACGCCTCAAAAGGCCCTGCGGCAGCCCCTATCACATGCCCGAATAATTAGGCCCGCCACCACCTTCAGGCGTGACCCAAACGATATTCTGCGTCGGGTCCTTGATATCGCACGTCTTGCAATGCAAGCAATTCTGCGCATTGATCCGCAACTGCTGGCCGCCTCGCAGCTCGTCGTCGAGGAACTCGTAAACGCCGGCCGGACAATAACGCGCCTCGGGCCCCGCATACTTCGCCAGATTGACCCCCACCGGCACGCCCGCATCCTTGAGCGTCAGATGCGCGGGCTGGTTTTCCTCATGATTGGTATTGCTGATGAATACGCTGGAAAGGCGATCAAACGTCAGCTTGCCATCGGGCTTCGGATACACGATAGGTTCGCACTCGCTAGCCGGCTTGAGGTAAGCATGATCGGGCTTGTGCCGGCGCAGCGTCCACGGCATCCGTCCACGCAGCACGAGTTGCTCGAAGCCGTTCATCAGCGTGCCCACCGCGAGACCGTACCGAAACCAGTTCTTGAAGTTGCGATCCTTGTTCAGCTCGGCATGCAGCCAGCTCTTTTCGAAGGCTTCCGGGTAGGCTTCGAGTTCGTCGTGCTGGCGCCCCGCCGCCACGGCCGCATAGGCCGCCTCGCCCGCGAGCATGCCGGTCTTGATGGCGGCATGGCTGCCCTTGATGCGGCTCACATTGAGAAAGCCCGCATCGCAACCCACCAGTGCGCCGCCAGGGAACACGAATTTGGGCAGCGCATTGATGCCGCTCGCGTTGATCGCGCGCGCGCCGTACGAGAGGCGTTTCGCCGTGACCTCGCCGTTGTCGTTCTCGAAGTAGCGACGAATGCCCGGGTGAGTCTTCCAGCGCTGGAACTCTTCGAACGGGCTCAGGTAAGGGTTGGCGTAGCCGAGGCCCGTAACGAAGCCGACGGCCATCTTGTTGCCGTCCAGGTGGTACAGAAAAGCGCCACCGTAGGTTTTGCTGTCCATGGGCCAGCCGGCCGTGTGCATGACGAAGCCGGGCTGGTGGCGCGCCGGGTCGATCTCCCACACCTCCTTGATGCCAAGGCCAAAGCTTTGCGGATCGCGCCCCGTGTCGAGCTGGTAACGCGCGACGACCTGCTTGCCCAGGTGCCCGCGCGCACCCTCCGCGAAGATCGTGTATTTGGCGTGCAGTTCCATGCCGAGCTGGAAATTGTTGGTGGGCTCGCCATCCTTGCCGATGCCCATGTTGCCCGTGGCCACGCCTTTGACCGAGCCGTCTTCGTTGTAGAGCACCTCGGTCGCGGCAAAGCCGGGAAAGATTTCCACGCCCAGCGACTCCGCCTGTCCGCCCAGCCATTTAGTAAGCGCTCCCAGGCTGATGATGTAGTTGCCGTGGTTGTGCGCGAACGGCGGAAGGAGCCGGTTGGGCACGCGTCGGGCCGTTTTCTCGCCGAGGAACACGTAGGCATCTTCGGTGACGGGCTGGTTCAGCGGCGCGCCGAGCGCCTTCCAGTCCGGCAGCAGTTCGGTCAGCGCCATGGGGTCCATGATCGCGCCCGAGAGAATGTGCGCGCCCGGTTCGGAGCCCTTTTCGAGCACCACCACCGAGACGTCCTGGCCCTGCTCCGCCGCCAGTTGCTTGATGCGGATGGCCGTGGCCATGCCGCCGGGGCCGCCGCCCACGATCACCACGTCGTACTCCATGGATTCGCGCGGGCCGTGTTGTGCCAAAAGGTCTTCGCTATTCATCGTGTGTTCTCGAGTAATGGGATGCGCCCCGGCTGCCCATTGACGTGGCGTGCCCAGCATAGTTCGGCGTGAGTATGGCCCAAGGCCTGCTTCACACCACCCACCTGCGATGGGGGGAAGCAATGATTGCGGACGTGGCTCAGATCACGCCATCGGCCTGCAGTTGCTCGATATCGGCGTTCGAGCGGCCCAGTTCGCGCAGAATGGCCGCGCTGTGCTCGCCGAGCGCCGGCACGGGATCCATGCGGACGTCGAAGCTATTGACGTTGGCAGGCGGCAGCAGCGCCTGCAACGCGCCGGCGGGCGAGCCGACGGTGGTAAAGCGCTCGCGCGCGTGCAGTTGCGGATGGGTCCACAAATCGCCCACCTGGTTGACGGCGGCATTGGCGATCTGCGCTTCATCGAGGCGCGCGATCACCTCCTGCGCCGTGAGGCTCGCGAACGTCTGCTCGATCGTCGATTTCAGGGCCGAGCGGTTTTCCGTGCGGCGCACATTGGCGTCGAAGCGCGGGTCTGCCGCAAGCTCGGGGCGGCGCAATACGAGATCGCAGAACAGCTTCCACTCGCGCTCGTTTTGCAGGCCCAGCATCACCACGCGGTCATCGCCGGCCTTGAACGGGCCATAGGGATAGATGGTGGCGTGCGCCGCGCCGTTGCGCGCGGGCGGCTCCTGGCCATCGTAAGCGTAGTACATGGGAAAGCCCATCCATTCGCCCAGCGCTTCGAGCATGGATATTTCGACATGCGAACCTTCTCCGCTGATGCCGCGCTGCAAGAGTGCGCTCAGGATGCCCGTGTGGGCATACATGCCGGCCGCGATGTCGGCAATCGAATTGCCGGCCTTGCTGGGCTCATCGGGCGTACCGGTGATCGACAGAAAGGCGGCTTCGCTCTGAATCAGTAAGTCGTAGGCTTTTTTATCGCGGTAGGGGCCATCGGCGCCATAGCCGGAGATATCGCACACGACGAGCTTCGGATGCTTCGCGTGCAGCGCCTCGAACGACAAGCCCATGCGCGCGGCCGCGCCTGGGGCGAGATTCTGCACGAGCACGTCGGCCCCGGCGATCAGCTCGCCCAGCACCGCCTGGGCCGCGGGCTGCTTCAGGTCCAGCGTGAGGCTTTCCTTGGAGCGGTTGGTCCACACGAAGTGCGAGGCCAGCCCGCGCGTGCGATGGTCGTAGGCGCGCGCGAAATCGCCGACGCCAGGCCGCTCCACCTTGATGACGCGCGCGCCCAGGTCGGCAAGCTGACGGGTGCAGAACGGCGCGGCAATCGCGTGCTCCAGCGTGATGACGGTCAGGCCGCTGAGCGGGCCCTTGCGGTTGGGTTCCGACATGGTTTGTCTCGACTTTATAGGCGCAGTTATTCGACACAGTTATTCGATGCGTTTATTCGATTCTTGCGCTGGCCTGCATGGCCAACTGGCCCTCGGGACCACGCGCCCACAAATGCGCGGTGTCGCCTTCGAGCTTGCCGTTGACGGTGAACGGCGCGATATCGAACAAGGGGCTCACCGCCTTGAATTCGAAGCTGCGGATAGTTTTTTCCGGATGCGCGCGGCGCAACTCCTCCATCAGCAGCGTGGCGATCAGCGGCCCATGCACCACGAGGCCCGAATAGCCCTCTTCCTCCATGACATAGGGACGGTCGTAATGGATGCGGTGGCCGTTGAAGGTGAGCGCCGAATAGCGCATCAGCAACACGGGGTCGGGCGTGATGGTGCGTCCGAACTGCTCGTCGACGGGGGCCGCCACGGGCTGCGGCGCGCTCGCGCCGGGGGCCGGGGCGTCGCGGTAGACGATGTCGTGCTCCTCGCGGATGGCCAGTCCGCTCGCGCCGCTGATTTCGTGCAGCACGGTCACGAACAACAACTGGCCGCTGCGCCCGGACTTGCTCTGTATGCTCTTGACGGTGGAAACACGCCGGATCGGCTCGCCGATGGTGAGCGGCTGCAGAAACTGCAAGCGCCCGCCGGCCCACATCCGCCTCGGCAGCGTGACGGGCGGCAGGAAGCCGCCGCGCTGCGGATGCCCGTCCGCACCGATGTCGGACTGGCGCGCGGCAGGCAGAAAGTACAGCCAATGCCAGAGCGGCGGCAGTTGCGTCGGCGGCGTGCCGGCATCGGCGGCGTCCAGCGTGGCCTGCATGAAGCGCACGGGCGTTTCGGTGATCCGGTCAGCGTTTGCTTCGCTGCGGCCCACCCAGGCTTCGAAGGAAGGCGGGTTTTCCTGGCTCATAGGTGTCGCTTCATCAAAAGGATTGCTTACGATTTGTTTCGGCCATCAATAGGAACGCGGAAGCTGCAGCACGTGCTCGGCCACATGACCCAGGATCATGTTCGTGGAGATGGGCGCGACCTGATAGAGGCGCGTTTCGCGGAATTTGCGCTCGACGTCGTATTCGCAGGCGAAGCCGAAACCGCCATGCGTTTGCAGGCAGGCGTTGGCGGCTTCCCAACTGGCCTTGGCGGCCAGATACTTGGCCATATTGGCTTCCACGCCCGCGTTCTGGCGCGCATCGATCTTCTCGCAGGCGCGCCAGCGCATCAGATTGGCGGCTTCGAGCTCGATGAAGCATTCAGCCAGCGGGAACTGGATGCCCTGGTTCTGGCCGATGGCGCGGCCGAACACCTTGCGCTCGCTCGCATAGTCGCGCGCCTTTTCGAGGAACCAGTAGCCGTCGCCGATGCACTCGGCCGCGATCAGCGTGCGCTCGGCGTTCAGGCCGTCGAAGATCACTTTCAGGCCCTTGCCCTCGGTGCCCAGCAAGGCGTCTTCGGGCAGCTCCAGATTGTCGAAGAACAGCTCATTGGTCTCGTGATTGACCATGTTGAGAATGGGCCGCACCGTGAGGCCGTTGCCGATGGCCTTGTCGAGCTCGACGATAAAGCACGACAGCCCATCGCTCTTCTTCTGCACCTGGTCGATGGGCGTGGTGCGCGCGAGCAGGATCAGCAGGTCGCTGTGCTGCACGCGCGAGATCCACACCTTCTGGCCATTGATGACCCAGCGGCCATCCTTCTTCACCGCCGTGGTCTTGAGCTTGGTGGTGTCGCTGCCCGTGGTGGGCTCGGTCACGCCCATCGATTGCACGCGCAGCTCGCCCGCGGCTATGCGGGGCAGATAGCGCTGCTTCTGCGCCTCGGTGCCGCTGAAGACGATGGTGTTCATCACATACATCTGACCATGGCACGCCCCTGAATTACCGCCCGAGCGATTGATCTCCTCCATGATGACCGAGGCCTCCGCCATCGAAAGGCCCGGGCCGCCGTAGTCCTGCGGGATCAGCGCGGCCAGCCAGCCTGCCTTGGTGAGCGCATCGACGAACGCCTCGGGGTAGCCCCGCTGCTCGTCGATCTTGCGGTGATAGTCGGCCTGGAACTGGTTGCACCGCGCGCGCACTGCGTCGCGGATCTCCTGATATTGGTCGGGTGCGCAAAAGATGGAAGCGCTCATGGCGGGTGTCTCGTGAGTGGCTTGTGTTGATCCATAGTAATATTTGATGGCACCGAGGAATAATAGAATTATTTGATTTATGCATCAGCATTTGGCATCGAGGTATCTACGATGGATCTCAAGCAACTCCGCGCCTTCGTCACGGTGGCCGAGACCGGCAACGTCACGCGCGCCTCCAGCCTGCTGAACCTCGTGCAGCCTGCCGTGTCGCGTCAGTTGCGCCTGCTCGAGGAGGACATGGGCACGGAGCTGTTCGAGCGCGGCCGTCACGGCATGCAGCTCACGCCTTCGGGCAAGACCATGCTCGAATACGCGCGCCGCATCCTCGACGAGGTGGCGCGCGCCAAGGCTGAAATCCAGCCCACCGAAGGGCCGGTCTCGGGCATCGTGAGCATCGGGCTCCTCGCCAGCACCTCGGATCTGCTGGCCACGTTGCTGGCCGGCGAGGTGGCGCGGCGCTACCCGCATATCCGCCTGCGGCTGACCATCGGCTACGCCGGGCATCTGCACGACTGGCTCGAAGCCGGCGACGTGGACGCCGCCCTGCTCTATGGCCAGAAAGAAACGCCCGCGCTGCACGTGAAGGCGTTGATCGAAGAAAGTTTGTGGGCGGTGGCCGCGCCATCCGCGAGGTTGTCGCACAAGCGAGCGATCGCGTTCTCGCGCGTGGCGCGCGAGCCCTTCGTGCTGCCCGCCGCGCCGCAAGGCCTGCGCGCCATGATCGAGCACGCCGCGACGGAAGCCGGCGTGACGCTGCGCGTGTTTGCCGAAACCAATGCGCTGAGCGTGCAGAAAGAACTGGTCGCGCAAGGCCACGGCTGGACCATCATTCCGGCTGTGGGCGTCACGCAGGAGGTCGAGCGGGGTCTGCTGAGCGCGGCTCCGCTCGCGTCGCCCGGGCTGCGGCGCACCATCGTGCTGGCCGCACCCAGCAGCCGCCAGGCCACCGCCCCCGTGCGCTGCGTGGTCGGCGTGCTGCTGGACTGCGTCAAGAGCACGTTCGAGCAGGGCCGCTGGCCTGACGCGCGCTGGCTGGGCTAGCGCCTGAACGTCTTTCGGGTTTCATGGCCGCGCGGAAACCGATTGGCCGCCAACATCCGGAGCAACAGGGTCGGGGCGGGCACGTCCCCCGGCGGTCACGCCAAATGCTCCTTCAACACCGAGATCAGGCGCTGTGCGAGCGGCGGCAAATAAGAGCCTGCCCGGTACGTAATGCCCACCTCCCGACGCAGGTCGAGTTGATCCGGGTCCAGCCGCAAGGCGCGCAAGCCGCGCAGGGCGTTCATCGATTCGGCTCCTGCCACGCAGAGCATCTTCGTACCGAGCAGCAAATGCAGCAACGACGTACTGCCGAAATCGGTCTCGACGCGCAGTTTCGGTCCTGCGAGACCGTGCCGCCGGAAAACGTCGTCGACCTGCTGCCGAATCGGCATATGGGGCGCGGGCAACAGCCATTCCTCACCGGCCAGATCGGCGAGCGTGAGATGACGCTTTCGATGAAGCGGGTGAGCCTCGTCCGCGAGCACCACGAGGCTGTCGTGAAAGAGCTCGACGAATACGCACGTCTCGTCTTCGCGACTGAGTTGCGGCGCGACGATCAGGTCCAGTTCGCCCGCCCGCAGCAGTTCTCCGAGGTCGCGCGCCAGCCGCAAACGCAGCCGCAGTTTCGCGGCCGGCCGTTCTTTCATCAGCTTCTGGCAGGCGCCAGGCACGAGCGCGCCAGGCACAGTCGGCGAGTAGCCGATCCGCAGCAGACCGTGCTCACCGCCCTGCAGCGCTTCCATTTCCTTTAACGCATCGTCGTATTCGAGCGCGATACGCCGTGCGCGCACAAGAAACAGCTCACCGGCGGGCGTCGGCGTGACGCCGTTAGGCGTGCGCTCGAAGAGCGCCAGCCCTGCCTGCGACTCGACTCGCCGCAGTGCCTTTGTCAACGCCGGCTGACTCACACCGACCGCCTCAGCCGCCTTGCCGATGCTGCCGTGATCCTGCACGGCCAGCAAATACTCGAGATCGCGCGTTTCCAATGCCATTCCTCATGGTTATGGCTATATGCCAAGTGGTGTATTGAGGTAATGCCTCACATCTTACAGACTACGGCCAGACAGTTGAACCAGGAGACCCAGATTGAGCTTTGCCTACTTTTTGCGACGCGCCGCGCGATATTGGGGCGACCGCACGGCGGTCATTCATCACGATCGGCAACTGAGCTTTCGCCAGCTCGACGAACGCTCGACGCGCCTCGGCAACGCGTTGCTGGCTTTGGGCCTGACGAGAGGCGATCGCGTCGCCGTGCAGGCGCGCAATTGCACGGAGCTGGTCGAAATCGAGTGCGCGCTCTACAAGACCGGCCTCGTGAAGGCCGCGCTGAATCCGCGCTTCACGTCGCACGAGGCAGCCGATGTCGTCGAAAACTGCGCGCCGCGGGTCTTGATCGCGGGTCCGGGATACACCGCCTATACGCGGGAGTCGGCCGGATTCGATTCGATCGAGACGTTTGTGGCGATCGGCATCGAGGTGCCCGGATACGCGAGCTACGAAGCGCTGATCGAGCGCGCCGGCACGAGCGCGCCGCAATACCATCCGCAGGCCGCAGATCTCGCCGTGCTGCACTTTTCGTCGGGCTCGACCGGGCGCATCAAGGCCGCCATGCAGACTTATGGCAATCGCCTCGCGTCGCTGCGCAAGATCGTGCTGGGCATGGATCCTCCGGCACGCCCCGGCGACCGCCTCGCGCTGATCGGTCCGGTCACGCATGCTTCGGGCATGCTGATGCAGCCATACCTTTTTTGCGGCGCGACGCTCGTGCTGTTCGATGCGTTCGAGCCGGCCCGCTTTATCGACGATATCGCGCGCCTGCACATCACGCATGCGTTCATGGTGCCCGCGATGATCAACATGGTGCTCGGCGAATCCGCGCTCGACACAGCCGACCTGAGCAGCCTGAAGATGCTCAGCTACGGCGCGGCGCCCATGGCGCCTGCGCGCATCGAGGAGGCCTGGGCACGCATCGGACCGATTCTTTCACAGGGCTACGGAGCCAGCGAATCGACTTCGGGTGTCACGCGCCTGTCCATCGCCGATCACGCGCACGCGCTTGCGCATCGGCCCGCGCGGCTTGCGTCGTGCGGGCGGCCGCTCGGCGAGACCGAGGTGTGCGTGGTGGACGATGCAGGGCGCGAGGTGAGCGGCGATACGATCGGCGAAATCGTGATTCGCGGCAACGACGTATTCCACGGCTACTGGGGCGCTCCCGAGGCCACAGCCGAGGTGCTGGTCGACGGCTGGCTGCGAACCGGCGATCTCGCGCGCGTCGATGAAGAGGGGTTCATCTATCTGGTCGATCGCAAAAAGGACATGATCATTTCCGGCGGCTTCAACGTTTATCCGAACGAGGTCGAGGCGGCGATCTATCGGCATCCGGACGTGCTGGAAGCCTGCGTGGTCGGCGTCCCCGACGACAAATGGGGCGAAGCGGTGAAGGCCGTCGTCGTGCTCAAGCCGGGACGCGAAGCTGCGGTGCAGACGCTCGTCGCGCACTGCCGCGCGCTGCTCGCCGACTACAAGCTGCCGCGCTCGGTGACCTTCGTTGCCGACCTGCCCAAGAACGCGAGCGGCAAGGTTGCACGCAAGCTCGTGCGCGAACAGTACTGGCAAGGCGCCGCGCGGCGCGTCAACTGAATCCACCGGAGAGCCTTCATGTTCGATTACCTGAATCAACCCGCGTTCGTTGAAACACGCGATGGCATCCGGCGCTTCGTGGCTGAAGAGCTGTTGCCGATGGAGCGCGAGCTCGGCCTCGGCAGCGAAGACGCGTGGCCGAAGCCAACGCTGCAGCGCGTATGGCGGCGCTCGGCCGAACTCGGCTATTACGCGTCGTGCCTGCCGGCCGCGCTCGGCGGCAAAGGATTTTCGATCCTCGAACAATGCGCGCTCAAGGCCGACCTTGCCGCATCCGGCGCAGCGCTCGCGCCGCACGTGCTGGGCGATTTGGGCGGCCCGCCGCGAGTCGGTAACATGCTGAAGTACGCGACACCCGAGCAGGTCGAGCGCTATTTCAAGCCGGTGATACACGGCGAGAAGTCGACCTGCTTCGCGCTGACCGAACCGCATTCGGGCTCGGACGCGCAAAGCATCGCGACCACCGCCGTCGCGGATGGCGAAGCGCTGGTGATCAACGGCACGAAGCATTACATCAGCGGCGCCCCGTTCGCCGATTTCGCAATCGTCATGTGCGTGACCGATGCAAACACGAGTCCGCCCGCGATCACGGCCGTCCTCGTCGACCTCGACTTGCCCGGCGTGACGGTCGAGCAGCGCTACGTACCCATGTCAGGACAGCATATCGATGCGGATATTCGCTTCGACAACGTGCGCGTGCCGCGCGCGAACATGTTCGGCGGCGAAGGCAACGGCTTCCGGCTTGGCATGTCCCGCATCAACGTGAACCGTCTGCTGCATTGCCCAACCATGCTCGGCCTTGCGACGTCCGCCTACGAGGCGTCGCTGGACTATGCCCGCGCGCGCCGCCAGTTCGGCGGTCCGATTGCGCGCTTCCAGGCGATCCAGCACATGCTCGCCGACATGGCGGCTGCGCTCTGGGCCTGCGAGAGCATGATCGCGCAGACCGCGATGCTTGCCGACGCCGGCGACGATCTGCGCATGAAGGGCGCCGCCTGCAAGCTGTTCGTCTCCGAGCGCTGCTTCGAGGTGGCCGACAAGGCGGTGCAGATTCACGGCAACGTCGGCGTGACGCGCCACCACCCCATCGAGCAGACCTTCCGCAAGCTGCGCATGTTCCGCGTCTTCACGGGCACCAGCGAAATCCAGCGCAACACGATTGCGCGCGTCATCCTCGAGGCCGCCCAGCCGGCCGCCTGAATCACGAACGGAAGCCATAATCATGTCTCACCCGCAAACGGGCTGGTCCTGCCTCAGTGGCGTGAAGATCGTCGACGCGAGCCAGCTGCTGCCGGGGCCACACGCGACGTCCATGCTGCAGCAACTCGGCGCCGACGTCGTGAAGGTCGAGCCCCCCGGCGCCGGCGACCCCACACGCCAGCTCAGCCCCGCACTTTTCGCACAACTCAATCGCGGCAAGCGATCGGTGGCGCTCGACCTCAAGACGCCGGCGGGCAAGGATGCCTTTATCGAGCTGATCCGCGACGCGGATGCGTTCGTCGAGGGTTTCCGGCCAGGCGTCATGGCGCGGCTCGGCCTCGACTATGCGACGCTCGCCGCTGTGAATCCGCGTCTCGTGATGTGTTCGATCTCGGGCTTTGGGCAGACCGGCCCCTATGCGCACGCGCCCGGCCACGATCTCAACTATCTGGCGCTCGGAGGATTCTGGTCCGTTCCGGTCCAGGTGCGCGAGCGGGTGGCGCGTCCACGCGTGCGGGTCGCCGATTACGCCGCGTCGAGCCACGCCGCGGTTGCGCTACTCGCTGCCATTCTCAGCGCACGCGCGACGGGACGTGGCCAGTACCTCGACGTGTCGATCCACGATTGCGTAATGGCATGGACAGCGCCCGCCGCATGGGCTGCCCGCGAGTATGTCGATCATCCTCTGGACTCCCCGGGCGTAATGCCGGAGAACGACCTCTTCGAAACGCGAGATGGACGGCACCTTGCGCTCGGCATTCTGGAGAACAAGTTCTGGCTGAATCTGCGCGACGCGATTGGCGCGGATTTCCCCGCCTTGAAGGACGAGCGCTTCGCCACGCGTGCGGGGCGTCAGCAGCACAAGCAGGAGGTCAACACGCTGCTCGCGCAGATCTTTGCAACCCGTTCGCTCGCGCAATGGATGGCCGCGCTGCAGGAATTCGACTTGCCGGTCTCGCCGGTTCTCGATGCACGCGAGTTGTTCGACGATCCGCATGTGCAGGCTCGCGGCATGGTCCGCGCGATATCGGCGGACCAGACGATCGCATGCCGTTTTCCGGTGCAGTTCTCGCTCGGGCTGCCCGACGGCGACGACCACGTTCCGATGCCCGGCGAGCACGAACGTTAAGGCGTCGACCAGAAAAAACAATGACGGAGACAGATACGGTGATAAGCGAAACCCCTTCATTCAATCCAGTGCGGGCATGGATCGTAACGATCCTGCTTTCGTTGATGATGTTGGTGAATTTTCTCGACAAGGTGGTGCTGGGACTCGTTTCGGTACCCATGATGCGGGATCTGCATCTTTCATCGACGGAGTTCGGCGTGATCGGCGGCAGCCTGAACTGGCTGTTCTCCATTTCAGCCGTGATTGGCGGCATCGTGGCAAACCGGACCTCCACAAAACCGCTACTGCTCCTGATGGGTGCCGCGTGGGCAATCCTGCAGTTGCCGATGCTGTTCGCCGGCTCCCTTTGGGGCGTACTCGTCTGCCGCGTGTTGCTCGGCGCGAGTGAAGGGCCGGCTTCACCCGTTTCCGTGCACGCACTATATAAGTGGTTTCCCGACAAAAAGCGCAATCTGCCGGTTGCGGTTCTTTTTCAGGGAAGCTCACTTGGCCTGCTCATTGCCGGCCTCTGTATTCCCGTCATCAGCACGCACTGGGGCTGGCGCGCGAACTTTCTCGCGCTGGCCGCGCTCGGCATCTTCTGGTGCATCGCCTGGCTCCTGTTCGGTGCCGAAGGTCGTTTGACGACCCGCGCGCGCGTCACGAGCGAGGCACGCGTTCCCTACGCAATCCTGCTTACCGACCGAACCATATTGGGCACGTTTGCGGGCCATTTTGCGGCGAACTGGATTCTCGCGATGACGCTCACCTGGACGCCAAGATGGCTGCAACTCGGCATGGGCTACGACGCCCATGCCGCCGGACGCATATTCGCGTTGTTCGTCGCGGTCACCGCACCGATGAGTCTCGGACTTGCCACGCTCTCGCAGCGCATGCTCGAGCGGGGCGTACCGTCCCGGATCGGGCGAGGAGCGTTCGTCGCGGTAGCGCTCATGCTCGCCGGCACATTGCTCGCGGCGCTGAAACTGTTCGACCCGCCTCCGGTGGTGAAGTGTGTGCTGCTGACACTCGGCGGCGGCATGACGCTCGCGATGTACTCGATCGGCCCCGCGATACTCGGCGAAGTAACGCCCGACACGCAGCGCGGCGGCATTCTTGCTCTGAGCAATGGGTTCTCGTCGCTTGCGGGTCTCGCGGCGCCCGTCGTAACCGGCATGCTCATCGATCAGGCCGGGGGAGCAACCGCGCACGGCTTCGAATCGGCAAGCCTCGCTTCCGGCATTGTGCTGCTCGCCTGCGGTGGGCTTTGCGCATGCTGGCTCGATCCGCAGCGCTCCGCTACCCGGATCGCATGCGGCGTGACAGCCACGAAGGTGAGCCAAACGATCGCCGCCCCCGACTAGCCGCCTGCAAAGAATGGCCTGGAAATCGGCAGTTTTATTTTAATAAGCAATACAAATAAAAAATCATGGAGACTTATGAAGAAAATTCTGCTGGCCGCCCTGCTCGGCAGCGTGCTTCCCGTCGCATCGCATGCCCAGTCGAGCGTGACCTTGTACGGTGCTATCGGTGGGGGCGTGCGTTGGGCCAACGGACTCCAGGGAGGCTCGACTGTCGGCTTCAACAACAACGTCATCGCCGTCAATGCGTTTGGCATCACTGGAAAGGAAGATCTCGGCGGCGGTGTCCAAGCGATCTTCAAGCTGGAGAACGCTTTTAACAGTGGCACTGGTGCGCTCAAGAAGGACGGCACGCTGTTTTCTCAGGCTGCATTCGTGGGTTTGACAGGTCGTTTCGGGCGCCTGACATTCGGTCGCCAACTCAACGCCAGCGAGAACTTCTCGATACTGGTCGACCCGAACCTCGGCCGGGGCCAGACGCTTGCGATCGAGCCCGGTGTAGTATGGGCTGCCAATTACTTCACGCTCGACTCGAGATTCAACAACACGATCAAATACCTCGTGCAGGCTGGGGGCTTCCGATTCGGCGCGAGCTATTCGCCAGGGGGTGTCGCGGGAGAAAATCGGGCCGGCACCAACTTTTCCGGCGCCGCCATGTATCAGTGGGGCGTGGCGTTCGGCGGCCTCTCCTATCAGAAGACCTGGAACGCCACAGGGACCCAATGGGCGCAGACGTTCGGGAGCGGTGGTTCGCTGCAGGCTGGTCCGGTGCGTCTCTACCTGAGCTACTCCGACCTCGAGGTCAGCGCGGCGAATGCCGCTGCACCGAATCGGCGCGACCACATTCCCGGCGGCGGTATTGTCTGGACGCCGACCGCCTCGGCGTTCCAGCTCACCGCCGCGGTCTATCAGGACATCGCCAGCCATCTCCACAATGCGCAATCAGCGAGTGGCCACAAGTTCACGACTTATGCGATTGCCGAATATTTCCTTTCGAAAAGTACCGAGGTCTATGCGGAAGCCGATTACAACGGCCTCTCAGGCGCGTATCGCTTCGATCCGACCAATCTCGCCGCGATGGGCCTGGCGTCCGGCACGCGCTCGACGACTGGTGTATCGCTCGGCCTCATGACCCGCTTCTAGGCAACCGAACGCCCATTCCCGCTTTGATGGCTCGATACGACATGAACACTTCTTTTCGACTCCTGAGAACCCTCACTATGGCGATGTTCGCCGTGCTTGCAGCCAATGTGTTCGCGCAGACGCCCAATCCTTGCGTGAACGATGCACCGCCCGCCAGCACGGCGCAACCCTCGCCCGCGACGAAGACGGCCGACAGAAAGCTTGCGCGTCAGGTCGCCCGCGCACTGGCTCATACGCGCGGGCTCATTTCGGGCCGCATTCTCGTGAAGGCGCACGATGGTCTCGTCACGCTGTCCGGCTCGGTGGTGGACGCGACACAAATCCCCCTCGCTGTCGAGGCTGCGAAGCAGGTCGCTGGCGTCAAAGACGTCGACAATCAGATCCGCGTGTCAGGGGCTCCGCTGTAGCCAGCAGACCAACGCGCATGCCAGGAACGATGATTCAACGCCATTCCCGACGCACGGAAGCGACCCAAGTGCCCGGCGTCGGCGGCGACGCCACACACCGCGCCCCTCAGACGATCGATCGCGCCGCCAGGTGGCCTTCGCGAATCGCCAGTTGCCTGTCGCTGGACGCGCGCATCGGCAACCAGATTGAGCTGATCGACACGCCCGCGCAACACCTCCCAGATTTCGTTTCGCGACTGCGGTCAGCGCGACTGGCCGAAAGCTGCTGGCGAGTCGGAGGTCTGTAGATGCAATGATCGCCGGGCTCAGACGCGTTCGGCGCGGCCGACGCGCTGCTGGAAACGGCCACGCCGCCTGCGAGTGCGAAGCGCGGCGTTCAGTCCAGGCAAACAAAGCAGGAGCGGCGAATGGCAGCATTCAAAGCGGCGTCATCGTCCAGCCTTCCGGCGTCGCTTCCAGCCGGTCGGTCAACTCGAGGCGTTCCAGCAGAACCTCGTCGTGTGACACGACCATCAGCGCGCCGCGATAATCGCACAGCATCGCCTCCAGCGCGTGGAGCGAAGACAAATCTAGATGGTTGCCCGGTTCGTCCAGCAGCAGAAGCTGCGCGGGGGGATCGGCGTGAATCGCGCAGGCGAGCGCCGCCTTGAGCCGCTCGCCGCCGCTCAACACCCCGCAGGGCACGGCGAGTTTGCTCGCACTCAGCCCCAGTTGCGCGAGCCGGGTGCGCAACGCATCTTCACTCGCCGTGCGGTTGGCCTCGCGCATCTGCTCGATGACCGTGCGTTGCGGCGCCAGGTTCGCGAGCCGCTGGTCGAGCCACGCACTCGCTACGCGCACCGAGCAGCGCCCCGCAAGCGGTGCGAGTTGCCCCGCCAGCACCTTGAGCAACGTCGATTTACCACTGCCGTTCGCCCCCGTCACGCCCACGCGCTGTTGCCCATGCAATGCCAGGCGGATTGCTCGCGTCACGGAGGGCGCGTGCGGCAGCACGACGTCGTCGAGTTCCACGATCCAGCGCCGCGCCATCCCGGTTACCGGCGTTGAGCGCATGACGATGCGCGCGTCGTCCGCGACCGCCATTGCCGCTTCGCGCACGTTCATGTCGAGTTGCTCGCGCGCGGCAGCATGTTGCGCGCGCAACTTTCCAGCCGTGCTCTCGCTGCGCGCCTTCTGGCGGTCGAGCAGAATCTTCGCCTGATTGGCCTCGCGCCCATGACGCCGCCCCTGCGCTTCGCGCCGCTCGGCGCGCTCGCGCTGTTCGCGCAGGGCAAGCGCGGCGCGGCGGTGTTCGAGCTTGCGACGTTCGAGCAGCGCGAGCGCGCCCGCCTCCTCCTGCGCACGCCGCTCGGCGTAAAGCGCGTAGCCTCCGCCGTAGCTGCGCAAGCCCGTGGCGGACAACTCGACGATGCGCGCCATGGTGTCGAGCAGCCGCCGGTCGTGGCTCACGACCACGAGCCCCTTCGGCCAGCGCTGCAACTGGCGTATCAATGCTTCGCGGTTCGGCCGGTCGAGGTGGTTGCTCGGCTCGTCGAGAATCAGCCAGTCGGCCTGTGAAAGCGCAGCGCCCGCAAGCGATACGCGCATCGCCTCGCCGCCGCTCAGCGCGTGCGCCGGCGCCTGCGGATCCAGATGTCCGAGACCGCAGTGTTCGAACTCGGCCTGCAAGCGCTGGCGCAAATCCCAGCGCTCGCCAAGCAAGTCGAAATCTTCAGGCGTTCCATCACCGGCCTCGATGCGCGTTAGCGCGTCGAGCGCATTCTGCACGCCCGCGAGGGTGGCGACATTCGCGCGAGCATCGCCGATCTGGATGTGCTGCGCCAGATAGAAGACCTCGCCCGTGCGCGCGCAGCGCCCAGTCGTTGGCGCGAGCCGGCCCGCCATCATGCGCGCGAGCACGCTCTTGCCGGCGCCATTGCGGCCGACGACCCCCGTGTGGCCGGCATGGCGTGCATCGAACGATGCGTTGAGATCGGAAAAAAGGGGCCTGCCGTCGGGCAGAACAAAGGAAACGCCTTCGAGCGTCAAAGAGGAATTCGTCATGGGTCGATGCGTGCCGTGGATGCCAGACATTCCCCTCGCTCGAGATCAGCAAACGATCGGCATGAAGCCGACAAGCAACCTGCGAAGGGGGCGCAAACAAGGGCCGTCGAGGGCGACGGCGGCATCAATGACGCATGGGACGAAATCCTCCGGATGGGCAAAACTGGAACGTCTGACATTGCAGATTCGCTTCGAGTTCCCTACGAATTCCATACGCGATGCACACGCGCGGAACGCCAACGCCGATAAAACACGATTGCGCGTGCTCCCCGTCACATGCATCGGCGATAATCGAATGCGCCCTCTTTCTCCATGACGGCGTCGCGCAAACGCGCCGACGGCTCGATCGTCACGCTCCATCCCCCCGGATCGTGACCGGCGACGCACGCCGCCAGGGCATCAAGCAACGCTCGTACTAAACGCTGAACCATCATGAAATCGCATCTGCACGCCATTGCCACGGCACTGCTGGCCGCCGCGCTGTTCGGCGTAGCCACGCCACTCGCCAAAGCGCTGCTCGGCACGCTGCCGCCCTTCATGGTCGCGGGACTTTTCTATCTGGGCAGCGGCGCCGGGCTCGCGTTCGTCATGCTCGTGCGGCGGCTCGCCCGGCGCGCGGACGAGCCGCCCGCACACGCCCCGCTGCGTCTGGCCGAAGCGCCCTGGCTCGCGGGCGCCATCCTCGCGGGCGGCGTGGCCGGCCCGGCGCTGCTGATGCTCGGGCTGGTCTCGACACCCGCCGCCACCAGTTCGCTGCTGCTCAATCTCGAAGGCGTGCTCACGGCGCTCATCGCGTGGGTTTGCTTTCGCGAGAACTTCGACGCGCAGGTCGCGCTGGGCATGGTGGCCATCGTCGCGGGCGGCGTGCTGCTCTCGTGGAACGGGCCGCACGCGGGGCTCGCGCCGGGTGCGCTATTCGTGGCCGGAGCCTGCCTGTGCTGGGCCATCGACAATAACCTCACGCGCAAGGTCTCCGCCAACGACGCCATGACCATCGCCTGCCTCAAGGGCCTGGCGGCCGGCCCCGTGAATCTGGCCGTCGCGTTCTGGCTGGGCGCGCACTGGCCCGACGCCGCGAGCCTCGCCGGCACGCTGGCCGTGGGCTTCGCGGGCTACGGCGTAAGCCTCGTGCTGTTTGTGATCGCCCTGCGCAATCTGGGCACGGCGCGCACAGGTGCGTATTTTTCAGTGGCGCCGCTGTTCGGCGTCGCGCTTTCGCTGCTGCTCTGGCCGCAGCGTCCAGCGCTAACGTTCTGGGCCGCCCTCGCGCTCATGGCTCTGGGCGTCTGGCTGCACGTGCGTGAGCGCCACGAGCACACGCACACGCATGAAGCGCTCGACCATACGCACCGGCACCGCCACGACGCGCACCATCAGCACGAGCACGACTTCGACTGGGACGGCACCGAGCCGCACACGCATGCGCATCACCATGTGCCGCTCACGCACACGCATGCGCATTACCCGGATGTGCATCATCGGCATTCGCATTGACGGCACTGACGACGCCCGGAACGGCACAGCAATTTTCCCCAAGCGCGTGAACGAGCGGATGAGCACAATCGCCTGACGATCAACGCCTGAGGCATGGACGAAGGAGACAATGCGATGGTTTCTCTCTACCGTGAAGTTCCCCTCGAAACCGATGCGGCCCGTGCATGGGAAACGCTGCGCGATTCGCGCAACCTCGCGCGGGTGTTTGCGGGCGTGCTAACCGACGTGCGGGTGGAAGGCGACCTGCGCACCGTGACGTTTGCTAACGGCAGCGTGATCGAGGAACGAATCGTGGCCGTGGATGACGCGCACATGCGCGTGGCCTATGCCGTGCGCGGGCCGAACTTCGAGCAGCACGCTGCATCGATGCAAATCGTGGCCGAATCAGGCGGACGCTGCCGCCTCGTGTGGATCAGCGATTTCCTGCCCGACGACCGGCGCGCCGTGGTCGAGCCGCTGATGGACGCGGGCTGCGCCGCAGCCGCACGGAATTTGGCGCGATAAACGCCGCGCCCAAATAGAAACGCGAGCGCCATAGCGCTCGCGTTCCGTTATGTCTTGCGTCAGTGCTGGGCGCTCGCGGTAGCCGAAACGTCTTCTTCGGAGGCCTCGAAGCCCCAGTCGCCGTAATCGAGCCAGTCGTCGCCAAGCAATTCGATGGGGTGCTGGGTGCGCGACGAACCGTTTCCGCAACTGAGCGAACTGGCGGGGCAATAACGGTCGCAGCCCCAGCAGATGCGTTCAGGATGCTTCGGATGCAGCGGGATTTTCTTGGCCATGGCGGTGCGTAAGACGGCAAATTGGCAACGAAATTAATTCTAGGACACGCGTCCGAACGATCCAGAGACGCATTGCCGCATTGCCTCCCTATGCCCCCGCCCTGCAAGACACTTGAATCACCGTGCGCAAATAAAGTCCCGTTTCGTTTTCCCAATTTGCTGATGCGGCGGCTGATTGACAGTTAGTTGCGCTTTATGGTGCACGCCGCGCACGCATCGCCATCAATTCGACAACTCGTCCAGCGACACGCCATTGGTGCGCGGGCCGAAAGCGCCTATCGAAACCATCACCACGAGCATGCAAATCGTGATGCCCGCGAACACGCCTTGCACGCCGAAGTCGCGCAGCAGCGCGGCGACAATGAAGCCCGACATCATGGCGCCCACGCGGCTCGCTGAATACACCACGCCGTTCGCGCGGCAGCGCACCGAGGTGGGAAAGAGCTCCGCCTGGTAAGCGTGGTAGCAGACCGAGATCATCTGCCCGGCGAGGCTGACCAGGATGCCGAGCACGATCAGCGCAGCGGTGCTGCGCGCCTGCGCAAAGCCCAGTCCGAAAACCACCACAGCCAGCGCCGAACCGACAATGAGCCATTTGCGCTCGATGCGGTCGGCCACCGGCATGGCGAGCAGCGGGCCGCACGGCAACGCGGTGGCGATCACGAAGGCATAGAGCAGGCTCTTCGTGACGGTCACGCCCTGGCCGATCAGGAGCGTCGGCACCCAGTTAGCGAACCCGTAGTAGCCGACGGCCTGGCACAGATTGAACGCGATCAGCATGACGAGCCGCGCACGGTACGGCGGCCGCCAGAGTTCGGCGAGCGACGCGCGCCGATGCGTGGGCAGCGCGGGCACGGCGGCGCTCGCCGGCAAGTCGCGTCCGCTCTCGCGCAGCGCAGCGCGCTCGAGCCTGGCGATGATCCGCTCGGCCTCCTCCGTGCGCCCGTGGCTGGCGAGCCAGCGCGGGCTTTCCGGCACCGCGCGGCGCACGAACCACACCAGCACGGCGCCCAGTGCGCCGGCCAGCACGACCCAGCGCCAGCCGTCGATGCCGAATGGCGCGCTGGGCACGAGCCACCACGAGAGCAAGGCCGAGGCCGGCGCAGCCGCGAACATGACCGCCTGGTTGAACGCCATGGCGCGCCCGCGCATCTGCTGAGGCACCATCTCCGTGACGTAACTGTCGATCGTGACGATCTCGATGCCCACGCCAATTCCCGTTATGAAGCGCCACAGAATCAGCCCCTCGGACGAATGCTGCATTGCCATCACCACCGAGCCGAGCGAATACCACAGCAGCGAGAATGTGAATACGCTTCGGCGTCCGAATTTATCGGGCAGCCAGCCGAAAAACAACGTGCCCACGAATAACCCGCCAAAGGTCGCGGCGACGAATGCGCCAATGCCATTGAAACCAAAGAAGTTCGCCGTGGTGGTGTGCAGCAGTCCGCTCTTCGCCAAACCCGGTGCGATGTAGCCCGTGAAAATGAGGTCGTAGACCTCGAAGAAGCCGCCCAGCGAGATGAGCAGGACGAGCTTCCAGATCTGCCTCGTGACGGGCAGCCGGTCGAGGCGCGCTGACAAGGCCTGTGCTGCCGTGTTTCCGGCAGCCAGTCCGTGAGCGGCCGCGTCAAGAGCCACGCTGGATGCCTCGTCCGTGGTGAGGGTGCGTTGCATGTCTGTCTCCATGTCTGCCTTGCGTGCGGCATCGCTCGGGCGATTGCCGCCGCAGGAATTTCGTTATGCGGCTTGCGCGAGCCGCTGCGGCCCGCAAGATGTCACGGCGAGCCGGCGCGCTATGGCTTCGCTGCAATGCTGCTCAGCCGCGCGAGCACTTCCTCCGTGTGCTCGCCCACCTTCGCGAGCGGCTGGCGCACGCCTGGGCGGCGGCCATCCATCAGGAGCGGAAGGAGCACGACCTCGGTGGTCTCGCCGTCGTCGGTCTGCATCGGCGCGAGTCCGCCGCTTTCCCGCAGATGCGGGTCATCGAACAGCTGGTCGGGGCGCACGATCGGCGCATAGGGAATGCCGGCCGCTTCGAGGCGTGGCGTCAATTCGTTCGCGCGCACGCTCTTGAGCACTTCGCCGAGCCGTGCGAGCAATTCGGGCCGCACGGCCACGCGCGAAGCATTGGTGGCGTATTGCGGTTCATCGGCAAGATCCGGACAGCCCATGACCTCGCACAGCGTCACGAACTGCCTGTCGCTCACCGCGCCGATGAACAGCTGCTCGCCTTCGGCAAGCGTGAACACGTCGTACACGCTCCACGCCGAGACGCGCGACGGCATGGGCGGCGGCGCTTCGTGCGTCATCGCATATTGCTGCATGTGCTGGGCGCTCAGAAACACGCAGTTTTCGAAGAGCGCGCTCTGCACTTCCTGGCCGCGCCCGGTAGCATCGCGCTCGCGCAGCGCCGCCAGCACGCCAATCGCGCCGAACATCCCGCCCATGATGTCGTTGACCGAGGTGCCCGCGCGCAGCGGCCTGCCCGGCGGCCCCGTCATGTACGACAGCCCGCCCATCATCTGCACGACTTCGTCGAGCGCGAGGCGGTTCTCATAGGGGCCCGGAAGAAAGCCCTTGTGCGATACGTAGATGAGGTGCGCAAAGCGCTGCGAAAGCGTGGCGTAGTCGAGCCCGAGCTTGTGCATCAGGCCGGGCCGGAAGTTCTCGAGCATCACATCGCTCTGCCCTACCAACTCGATGGCAGCGGCGCGGCCCTCCTCCGTGTTGATGTCGAGCACGACGCTTTTCTTGTTGCGGTTGAACGAACGGAAAAAGCCGATACCGAGCCCAGGCAGATTGCGTGTCTTGTCGCCGCCTGGCGGTTCGATCTTGATCACCTCCGCGCCGAGATCGGCGAGGATCATGCCGCACGTGGGCCCCATGACCATGTGCGTGAATTCGACGACGCGCACGCCATCGAGCGGAAGCCGCTTTGCTGTGTTCACAATAACCTCAGGATGACGAATTAGTCTACGCAGGCCGCGCGAAAGATCTTCGGCAAGCCTGCTCGCCAAAGTGCGCCGTGCATCGTCTCGTGTTCGAGCCACTGCGCCACTTGTGCGCGCAATGCGAGCAGCGCCTCGATGTCGATGCCGGTCTGGATACCCATCGCGGCCAGCATGAACGCGAGATCCTCGCTCGCCGCATTGCCGCTCGCGCCCGGTGCGTGCGGGCAGCCGCCGATGCCCGCCAGCGAAGCGTCGAAGCGCGTGACACCGGTTTCCAGCGCGGCCACCACGTTGGCGAGCGCGAGGCCGCGCGTGTCGTGAAAGTGCGCACACCAGAGCCGCTCGCTCGCGATGGCGCGCGCGGCGCCGAACAGATCGCGCACGGCGGCCGGGTTCGCGTAACCGACCGTATCGGCGAGGCTCACGCGGTCGGCGCCTGCATCGAGCAACGCCTGCACGTAGTAGAGCACGTTCTGCGCTTGCACCTGCCCCTGCAACGTGCAGCCGAACGCCGTGCCGATGCCGCCTTCGATCAGCGTCTTCGCGCCGGCCGCGTCGCGCGCGGCGCGCATGCGCGCGACTTCGGCCACGACTTCAGCGGGCGTCCTGCGCAGGTTCGCGAGGCTGTGCGCTTCGCTCGCGGAGAGCGGCACGAGCATGAGATCGGCGCCCGCTTCGATCGCGAGTTCGGCGCCCTTGAGATTGGGCACCAGCACCGAGACGGACAGTCCCGGCAGCCGCCGCGCGAAGTCGACGAGTTCGGCCGTATCGGCCAGTTGCGGCAGCAAGCGCGCGGGCACGAACGAGCCCACCTCGATCTCTCGCAAGCCGGCCGCGTGCGCCGCACGCAACCATGCACATTTGCGCTCCGTGGGCAGCACGCTCGGGATGCTTTGCAGGCCGTCGCGCAAGCCGACTTCACGAATAACGGCGCGCTCGGGGAATGAGGGCATGAAGTGTCTCCATCAGCATTCGGGGGCATTTTCCGGTCCATCCCCAGCTATATGGGGAACCGGCGTTGTGCTAACTTTAGTCATTCCTTGAGATACATAAAGCGGTATTTTGGAACCGTTGACATTCCGAGCTGGAAACACTGTGGAGAGAGGCGGAGCAGCGCATGCACGACATCGACCTCAAGACCTTGCGATTGCTGGTGGCCGTGTGCGAGCACGGCAACATGGGACGCGCGGCACGCGACGAGCACATCGAGCCCTCGGCGATCAGCAAGCGCATCGCGCAACTGGAAGCCAGCCTCGGCGTGCCGCTTCTCACGCGCTCGCGGCGCGGCGTGCAGCCCACGCCTGCGGGCATCGCGCTCCTTGAGCACGCGCGCAGCGTGATCTTCACGCTCGAACGCGCGCTCGGCGACATCGCGGCGTTCGGCAGCGGCTTGCGCGGCAGCGTGAGCGTGTGCGCGTCAGCCTCGGCGATAGCGGAGGCGCTGCTCGACGACCTCGCCTCGTTCATGCGCATGCCGGCGCACCAGAACATTCGCGTGAACGTGGACGAGCGCACTTCCAGCGAACTGGTGCAGCGCGTGCGCGACGGCGTGGCCGCAGTGGGCGTCTGCTGGGACAACGTCGAGCTAGCCGGCCTCGCGTCGCGGCCGTGGCGCGAAGACCGGCTCGCGCTCGCGGTGCATCCCGACCATCCGCTCGCGCGCCGCAAGTCCGTCGCGTTCGCCGATACGCTCGACTACGAACACGTGGGCCTGCCGCCCTCCACGGCGGTGCATACGCTGCTGCAGCGCTCGGCGGCGCGCAGCGGGCGCACCATCGACTATCGCGCGACGGTGTCGAATTTCGACGCGGCGTTCCGGGTGGTGGCGGCGAATCTGGGCATTAGCGTCGTGCCGCAAGAGGTCGGCCAGACGTACACGCGCATCATGAACGTGCGCATGATCGCGCTCTCCGACGCCTGGGCGCGCCGGCGCTTTATCGTCTGCTTTCGCGAATTCGATGCCTTGCAGCCCGCCGCGCAGCGCATGGTCGAGCATCTCGTCAAGCGGGCGGAATCCGGTCAGAAGGCTCCGGAACGAAAAGCGCGGGATTCGTGAATGCAGCGCGTCGTTTACACTTCCGGCATTAACGGCCCCACGACGGTCTTTCAATGAGGCATCTCCCGCCCCTGAACGCGCTGCAAATCTTCGAAACGGTCGCCCGCTACGGCAGCTTCACGCGCGCGGCGGAACACCTGTGCGTCACGCAAGGCGCGGTGAGCCGGCAGATTCTCGCGCTCGAGGAATACTACCGGCTGCCGCTGTTCCGCCGTTCGCCCAAGGGGCTCGTGCTCACGCCCGAGGGCGAGCAACTGCTGCCTGCCGTGCGCGACGGCTTTACCCGCATCGAAGAAGCCTCGATGCGCCTCACGCGCCAGCGCACCGAACTGGCGTTGAAAGTCCCCACCTGCGTGATGCGCTGGATGCTGCCGCGCATCATGCGTTTTCAGGCCGAGCATCCCGATCTTCAGGTGCAGATCACGACGACCTGGCAACACGAAGCAGATTTCCAGGCCGAGCCGTTCGACGCCGCCATTGTCTATGCGCAGGCGCCCGGCGCGGGCGTTCACGCCGTTGCACTCTTCGACGAATACCTCACGCCCGTGTGCGCGCCGGAACTGCTGGAGAAGCACCGCTTCGCGCATGCCGATGACCTCGCGCATCAAACCCTGCTGCACCCGACGCGCGACCACCGCGACTGGAAGCTATGGCTCGCGCACGCGGGCGCGCGGCACGTGAATGCGCACGTGGGCCCCACGTTCGAGTCGCTCGATCTCGCCAGCAGCGCCGCGATGCAAGGGTTCGGCGTGGCCATTGGCGACCGTACGCTCGCAAGCGAGGATCTCGCCGCGAACCGGCTCGTGATGCCCTTCGAGCTGACCGTGGCGACAGGCTGGCGCTACTACTTCGTCTATCCCGAGTGCGTCGCCCGGCAACAGAAGGTGCAGCGCTTCAGCGAGTGGATTGCGCACGATCGGGAACACCCGGGCGCAGGTTGATCCGCGCTCGAAACGAGGGAGCCGGATCGACGCGGCCCCCTCGCCGAGGCGCGAGGCATTACTGCCCCTTCTTCTGCTGCAAGTACTGGCGCACGTCGCTCATGGAAACGCGGCCCGTGTGCGCCGCATCGATCTGATCGAAGTGCTGCGCGATATAGCCGAGACCGTTGCTTTGCGCCTGCTCCTTCGTGATCGAAGCGCCGTTGCTCAGCACCGAATTCGCGCCGAGCCTCGCTTCAATGCGCTTTTGCGCCTCGTTCTGCAACTGCGTTCCGGTGGATGGCGTCACGGGCATCGGGCGGTTGGCGGGGAAAAACGGACCGTCCACGCCATGCCCACCCTGCGGGAGCTTGACGGGCGCCACGGCCTGAGTGGTTCCGTTCGTGGTCGCCTGCGTAGTTGCCCCGCTAGTGGCCTGGGCAGCCGCCTGCGTGCTTCCCGCCACGACAGCGAGGACGACTAGCGGCGCGAGGCGCCGCAATTTATCGAATTCAGACATGATCGCTCGCATTCATTAGGTGTACATGAGGTCAATGCCGGTTACCGCGTGGCCGCGGCCTGTGCAGTGACCGTCGTGGGCGTGCCCGCCGGGCTCTCGTCGGACCACGGCGCCGGCAGCGTCCAGAGCGAAAGCGCCTGCGCAATCGGCTGCCCGGCGTAGTAGTTCACGAGATCGGCCTTCATCTTCGGCCGTGCCACATCGTCCAGATAGATCATGTGTCCGCCCTGGAAGAAGTTGACCTGCAGATCCGGTGCCAGCCCCTTCACCGTTTGCAACCGCGCAAGCTGCTTCTCCGTGTTGAAGAACGGCGTGGCAAGATCGTGATACCCATTCTCGGCCAGCACCTTCAACTGCGGATTCAGCTGAATCGCCGCCAGCAAATCCGGCAGTGTGTCCGGCAACGGCTGGCCGTCGTGCGAGAAGTCCCAGACGTTGATGATGTTGTCGTTCAGCGGCATGTAGGTCGCGTTCGGCGCCCGGTAGCCGAGGTAGCCCGGCAACTGCGTCGAGAGCGCCATCGTGAACGGCAGCGAGATCAGAATATCCGAGGGGTCCCCATCGTTCTGCAGGCGCGGGTCCGAATTGGGCAACGATACGCGTCCGTCGTAACGCCCAATGGTCGTCCCCGGAAGCAACTCGACATTGAAGGGATTCGCATTGAAGTAGCCCTGAAGCGCCTGCAAAGTCAGGCCCGATGGCCAGCGCCACGAGTCGAGCGTGCGCGCGGGCGGAAACACGGGTGTGCCGAGCGCATCGGGAATGCCAAGCTGGCTCAGCACCCACGATTGCGCGTACCGCCCGAAATGGTTGTACTGCCCGGTCGCGAAGACTTCCGACTGATACGCAAACAGCCCCTGGTCGATCAGCGGCGGCGATACCTGATTGAAGTACGCGGCCACCTCGGCATAGCCGGGGTAATAGCCCGCGAGTGTATCGGTGTCGAGCGCCAGTCCCTCCGTGGAAGCCGTGATGGCGGTGGCCTCGATCGCATCGGCGAAGTAATTGAGGATCGAAGACTGGAGCACGATGCCGGTGAGCTTCACGCCAGCCGTTTCGAGCGCGAGTGCCAGCATGTCCGTGCGTGGCGTGCCGTACGATTCGCCATAGAGGTAAATAGGCGAGCCGCTACGATTGTTCGCCGCGAGATAGCGCATGATGAAATCGCGCATCACGTTGACGTCTGCATCGCTGCCCCAGAAGTCCTGGTTCTTGTACGGTTGAATCGCTTCCGAAAGCCCCGTTCCCGGGGGATCGATAAAGACCATGTCGGTGGTGTCGATCAGGCTATCCGCATTGTCCACGAGCGGGAAATTCGGCCAGTTCGTCATCAGCGGATCGGGCGTGGCGACGCGCGTGGGCGCAAACGAACCCAGGCGCAGCCAGATCGATGACGAACCGGGGCCACCGTTGTAGATGAACGTGACGGGCCGGGGCGCGCCATTCGCGGCCGGTGCGGTGTAGGCGACGTACGACATCGTCGCCTCAGGCGTGCCGTCTGGATTCGAGGCCGTCAAATGCCCCGTTGTTGTCGTGTAGTTGATCGTCGTTTTACCCGCCGTCCACTGATAATGCATGATGGCCGCTTTCTCCGCGACTGTCTTTAGCGGCAGTGCATCGGCGGCATAGGGCGAGTATGCAATCGGGTCGACATAGCGCTGATTGCCGTTTTGCGCCTGCGTGCTGCTGTTTGGCGTCTGTTGATTCGCAGCCACCGCGTTCATCGCGCTCGCGCCGGAAACGCCGGTGCTGCTGTCGCCGCCACCGCATCCCGCGAGCATCAGCACGCCGGCGATCAGCGCGCCGGGCGCGGCCAGCCGCCCCAAACTGCGCCGGCGGCCATAGTTGAAGCTACTTTCTGGGTTCATTTTTGTGCCTGTGAATGGTGAAGTACCGCTACACAAAGGCCGCCTTTCGCCGCAGAGACGCATAGGGAAAACGGACCGCACATGCCGGGATCGTCGACGCACAGCGGCTGACAATTAGCTTTCTTGATTCTGACTCTGTTAATCCGCTTGTTCGAAATGGTATTTATTTCGGATTACAAACTAAATAATGCTTAAAAATTCCGGAAATTTATACCGCACGCTTCAAACAGATGCCTGTGAAATATTTAGTAATTAATCTTGGCAGAGGAAAAATAGGAGGTATTGCAGCGCGTTGTCAAGGCGGAGTTTCAAGCCTATGCGCCGTGGATCGGCAGTTGAAATAATTCCCGAATATCGGCGGATAAGCCGCCGATATTCAGTTATAAATACCGGCCGATATGCGGTTGTATTTGGAAATTGTCGCGGCAAATTCGGCGCGCGCGCCGCGTGACGAAGCGGCGCGCGGCATTTCCTGCGCGTTCAGTGGCTGATATCTTCGAGCGAGAGGCCGCGCGTATTCGGCCCGAGCAGAATCATCACGATACCCACGAACATCGCTACGCCAATAAAGATCGCCACGCCCGGCACGCCGTAGTGGTGCAGCAAGATGCCGATAGCGAGTCCCGCGAACGCCGCCGCAATCCGGCTCCACGAATACACGAAGCCCACCGCGCGAGCGCGCACGCGCGTGGGATAGAGCTCGGCCTGATAGCCGTGGTAGGCATAGGACATCACGTTCGGTGCAAGCGTGAAGAGCACGCCCAGCACGATCAGCACCGAAGGCTGCGAGGCCTGCGAGAACAGCGCGATCACGACCGCCATGACGAACAGGCCGCCGACGATCTGCGTCTTGCGCTCGATCTTGTCGGCAAACCACACGCCAATCAACGGCCCGAACGGATTGGCGATGGCGATCACGAACGCATAGGCGAGGCTCTGCGTCACGTGAATGCCGCGGTCGATCAGCAGCGTCGGCACCCACGCCGCGAACCCGTAGAAGCCGATCACCTGCGCCATGTTGAAGATCGACAGAATCACGGTGCGACGCAAATAAGGCGGACGCAGCACTTCGCCCAGCGAGCCGCGGCCGCCCTTTTCGACTTGAATGGCGCCGGGCGGCGGCAGTTCGATCGACTTCTCGGCGGCCACGCGGCGCTCGATGTCGGCGACAATCCGCTCCGCTTCATCCACGTGCCCATGGCGCGCGAGCCAGCGCGGGCTTTCGGGAATCTTGCGGCGCAGGAACCACACCACCACCGCGCCCACCGAGCCGATGAGAATCACGACGCGCCAGTAGTCGAGCCCGAGCGGCTGCGTGTCCTTGAGGATGTAGGCGAGAAACGCCACCACCGGCACCACGCTGAAGGTAATGAACTGATTGACCGCGTAGGCCCGCCCGCGC
Source organism: Paraburkholderia sp. A1BS-2L (assembly GCF_051125205.1). Classification (NCBI taxonomy): domain Bacteria; kingdom Pseudomonadati; phylum Pseudomonadota; class Betaproteobacteria; order Burkholderiales; family Burkholderiaceae; genus Paraburkholderia; species Paraburkholderia sp. A1BS-2L. The sequence goes on along the minus strand of NZ_CP120431.1, from coordinate 522,072 downwards.
TCTGCGCTTGGGATCAGTTCGGAGATGTACGTGTCGATCGTGACCAGTTCGATGCCGATGCCGATGCCGGCGATGAAGCGCCAGATATTGAGCCCGAGGCCGGTGGTCTGGAACGCCATGATGGCCGTGCACGCGATGTACCAGATCAGCGACCACGTAAAGATGATGCGGCGCCCGAACCGGTCGGCGACCTGGCCAAACACGAGCGCGCCCACCCACAGCCCCGCGAATGTCGAGAACACGAAAGTGCCGAAGCCGGCGACCTTGAGCGGCCCGAGCGCAGAAAAGAAGCCGAGTGATTCGGGCGTGAACAGGCCCGAATGCACCATGCCCGGCGCGACATAACCGGTGAAGAACAAATCATAAAACTCGAACACCCCGCCGAGCGAAAGCAGGACCACCATCGACCAGACCGTGCGCGACGGCGGCAGCCGGTCGAATCGGGCGGCGATTTCCGCGGATTTTTCTATCGACATCGGAATACCTCAACCATTTTTTGTAAGCACAAAGAAAGCAAAAGCCGGTGACTTGCGTGCACAACCATTGTTCACGCATTCCCCCGGCACAGATCCTTGCGGCCTCATCATTCTCGTGCCACGGCGCGCGCTCGCGTGAATACGCGGCACAACATGAAGCTTATTGGCACCGGAGCATCGAGACACCTGGTTGAAACCCAAATTCGAACAGGCGTTTTTTAATTTTTTTCTAATTCACGCCTCGCCGAGCAGTTGGCGCGACAGCCCGGATGCATCGAATTCCCTGACCCTGGCCGCGCCCGCCGCGCATTCGCGTTTTTCGAGCCGCTCGGCCAGCAGCCAGCAAAAGGTATCGAGCTCCGCGCTGCCTTGCGCTGCGACGAACTCTTGCATGACCTCACGCACGGCAGCGTCCAGCGTTTCGGCCGACAGCATGCTGGCGATATGCGACGCACCGCGCGCGAGTTCGAGCAACCAGACCGACTCGTAGTGACACCCGCCACCATGCGGAGGCTTTTTCGGATTTTTTTTCATTTTTCCCCGTCCTGCGCAGATCTCGCTGATCTCGCGAATGCCGGCAACTTTGCAGGTGGCGGCGCGCGGGCGCAACGAATGCGAGAGACCAACGGCAAAACCTGTCCATACGTCTCAAATACTTGTTGCGGCGTCTCACGCCAACCCTGCGCGATCCGCGCGATGGGTTCAACGCAGCAAGGTCATCCAGTAGCGCCAGTCGTCCACCGACGCGCCTTGCGCATGCGTGACGCCACCACCACCGCTGAGCGCCAGCATGCGCACCGCGCGTGGAGACAGCCCGATCGAGCGGCGAAATGCCCGCGCAAAATTCGCGGCGTTCGAGAACCCATGCTCCGCAGCAATATCGGCAATCGACACGCCGCTGCGCGCCGGATCGACGAGCAACTCGCGACAGCGGCGCAAGCGCCGCTCGCGCACGTACGTCGCGAAACCACCCTCCTTTTCGAACAGTCGATACAGCGTGGCGCGCGACATGCCGAACGCGAATGCCACCTGCTCCACGCTCAATTGCCGGTCGCTCAAGTGCTGCTCCAGGTAGCGGCAGATCGAGACGAACACGCTTTGCTGAACCGCCGGAATGTGTTCCGGATTCACGCTCGCATTGATTGCGCACGCCGCGAGTTGCAAGGTCGCGGGCAGGACGGCATGGGCATCCGCCTGCGTCATTTGCGGCGCATGACGATAGAGTTCGCCCAGATGCTCGCGCAGCAGCGCGACCGTGGGCTGCGTGCCGCGCAACACGCGCATGCCGTGCTGATCGGGCGCATTGAGCAACGGAGCGAGCATGCGGCGCGGCACCGCCAGATTGAGGAATTCGCTGCGCGTGGTCTCGGTCGCGAGCGGCTGGGCCGCATCGACGATGAACATGTCGCCGGGCCGCGTGCACAACTCCGAACCGCCGTCGCGCACGCGGCAGCTACCGCCCAGATAAAACTGCAGGACGTACTGCTCGTGGCCGTCGCGCCCGATCTTCGCGTTCGAACGGTCGTAGCGCTGCGCACCGGTGCTGATCGATCCCAGCACCACGTCCGAAAACAGATACGCGTTCACGCGGCTCTGGAACCCTGCATCGCGCGCCTCGGTGGCCTGCGTGTCGAACACCACATTGATCGCTTCTCGCCACGCGGCGAATTGCTGGGAGCGAGGCAAACCGCTGGTATCGAATTGCGAATGTAGCAGCGCGTTCGGCGCCTGGTTCATGAGTCACCTCATGGATCGCCTCGGGTGGAGAAGCGACTTCTGGATTGACCGGGACCCTCCGCCTGGGACTGCCCGTCCGGGACTGCCCGTCTGGCACGAATTGTTCCACTCGACTACCGGGATATCGGCCACCTAAAGCCGATACTTTAGATTTCGCCCATGCCGTTGATGACCTCGGCGAGGGCGAAATTCTTCTATAAGACTGGCCGTCTCACCCACTATTTTTGTAAGGGTATTCACCATATTGACAAATATATTATTTATGTATTCAAAAACGCACGAGCCGCTCCCGGATAACCCGCTCCACCCGCCAAAGCCTTGCGCCACGGGCCTCCTGCGCGACAACGCTTTCAGCGCGGGGCCGCGCTCGATGGCCAGATGCGCCTGCTTGAGCGCCAAATTATGTGGCGCAACGCATTTCCATAATATGAAATTGATGGACAGTAAGCCCCCAGGCGCGCCCGAATTGAGGCAAAATTCACGTGTTTCGCCGACTGCGTGCAGCCGGTGGTCTTATCACCCCGTTTTCGGACCCCGCCAAGAAAACCGATGAGCACCCAACCCACCATCATCTACACCCTGACCGACGAAGCCCCGCTGCTCGCCACCAGCGCGTTTCTGCCGATCATCCGTACCTTCACTGCGCCGGCCGGCGTCAATGTCGAAACTAGCGACATTTCCGTTGCGGGCCGCATCCTCGGCGAATTCCCCGAGTTCCTGACCGAAGCGCAGCGCGCGCCGGACAATCTGGCCGAACTGGGCCGCCTCACCCAGCTCCCGGACACCAACATCATCAAGCTGCCCAACATCAGCGCGTCGGTTCCTCAGCTCGTTGCCGCGATCAAGGAACTGCAGGGCAAGGGCTTCAAGGTCCCCGACTATCCGGAAGACCCCAAGACCGACGAAGAGAAAGCGATTCAGAAGCGCTACTCGAAGTGCCTCGGCTCCGCCGTGAACCCGGTGCTGCGCGAAGGCAATTCGGACCGCCGCGCGCCGCTGGCCGTGAAGAACTACGCCAAGAAGCACCCGCACAGCATGGGCGAGTGGAGCATGGCTTCGCGCACGCACGTGGCGCACATGAAGCACGGCGACTTCTACCACGGCGAAAAGTCGATCACGAACGACAAGGACCGTGAAGTCCGCATGGAGCTCGTCACGAAGTCGGGCGAGACCATCGTGCTGAAGCCGAAGGTCAAGCTGCAGGCCGGCGAGATCGTCGACAGCATGTTCATGAGCAAGAAGGCGCTGCTCGCGTTCTACGAAGAGCAGATGGAAGACGCGCGCAAGACCGGCGTCATGCTCTCGCTGCACGTGAAGGCCACCATGATGAAGGTCTCGCACCCCATCGTGTTCGGCCACGCTGTGAAGGTGTTCTACAAGGACGCATTCGAGAAGCACGCGAAGCTCTTCGAAGAGCTCGGCATCAACGTGAACAACGGCATGGTCGATCTCTACACGAAGATCGAAGCGCTGCCGGAATCGAAGCGCGAAGAGGTGATCCGCGACCTGCACGCTTGCCACGAGCATCGTCCGTCGCTCGCGATGGTCGATTCGGCCAAGGGCATCTCGAACCTGCACGCGCCGAACGACGTGATCGTCGACGCCTCGATGCCCGCGATGATCCGCGCCGGCGGCAAGATGTGGGGCGCCGACGGCCGCCCCGCGGATACGAAGTGCCTGATTCCGGAAAGCACGTTCGCGCGCATCTACCAGGAAATCATCAACTTCTGCAAGACCAACGGCGCATTCGATCCGCGCACGATGGGCACGGTGCCCAACGTCGGCCTGATGGCGCAGAAGGCTGAAGAGTACGGCTCGCACGACAAGACCTACGAGATCCCGCAAGACGGCACGGCGCGCATCGTCGACAACGCCACGGGCGAAGTGCTCGAAGCGCTCACGCAGCAAGTCGAGCAAGGCGACATCTGGCGCATGTGTCTCGTGAAGGACGCGCCGATCCGCGACTGGGTCAAGCTCGCCGTCACGCGCGCGCGCAACTCGGGCATGCCGGCCGTATTCTGGCTCGACCCGTACCGTCCGCACGAAAACGAGCTGATCAAGAAGGTCGAGACGTACCTGAAGGATTACGACACGAACGGCCTCGACATCCAGATCATGTCGCAAGTCCGCGCGATGCGTTACACGCTCGAGCGCGTGATCCGCGGCCTGGACACGATCTCGGTCACGGGCAACATCCTGCGCGACTACCTGACCGACCTGTTCCCGATCATGGAGCTCGGCACCAGCGCGAAGATGCTCTCGATCGTTCCGCTGATGGCCGGCGGCGGCATGTACGAAACCGGCGCGGGCGGTTCGGCGCCGAAGCACGTGCAGCAGCTGGTGCAGGAAGATCACCTGCGCTGGGATTCGCTCGGCGAATTCCTCGCGCTGGCCGTCTCGCTCGAAGACCTCGGCATCAAGACGAACAATGCCAAGGCCAAGCTGCTGGCGAAGACGCTCGACGCTGCTACCGGCAAGCTGCTCGACAACAACAAGGGTCCCTCGCCGAAGACCGGCGAACTCGACAATCGCGGCAGCCAGTTCTACCTCGCGATGTTCTGGGCGCAAGAGCTGGCCGCGCAGAAGGACGACGCGGAACTCGCAGCGCACTTCGCACCACTCGCGAAGGCTCTGGCCGAGAACGAAAAGACCATCGTGAGCGAACTCGCCGCGGTGCAGGGCAAGCCGGTCGACATCGGCGGCTACTACAAGCCCGATTTCGCGAAGCTCGCCGAAGTCATGCGCCCGAGCAAGACGTTCAACGCCGCCCTCGAAGCCGTGGCGAAGTAAGTCCCGCTCGAAGCCGGGAGGCCCTGCCGGGCCTCGCCCGGCACGAGGCGCCCTTGCCTCATTCATGTAAATCGCCCTTGCAGCGTGTGTCGCTGCAAGGGCGATTTTGTTTTTGGCGGCGGCCGTCTGGAACTCAATCTGGTTTTTTCAAGGACCATAATCGATGCATTTTATGAAAAGTGCTTGCTATCGCACCACCAGTGCAATACATTGGTCTCTCCAAAACCAATATTACTAGACTCGCCTGAATCCGCCTGACCTTCCGATTTTCATGAAACCGACCCGCACCATTTCCACCGTCGAAGTCCACACCGGCGGCGAGGCCTTCCGCATCGTCACGAGCGGTCTGCCGCGCCTGCCCGGCGACACCATCGTCCAGCGCCGCGCGTGGCTCAAGGACAACGCCGACGATATTCGCCGCGCGTTGATGTTCGAGCCGCGTGGCCACGCCGACATGTATGGCGGCTATCTCACCGAGCCCGTATCACCGGGCGCCGACTTCGGCGTGATCTTTCTGCATAACGAAGGATATAGCGACCATTGCGGCCACGGCGTCATCGCGCTCTCGACGGCGGCGGTCGAGCTGGGCTGGGTGCAGCGCACGATGCCCGAAACGCGGGTGGGCATCGACGCGCCCTGCGGCTTCATCGAGGCGTTCGTCAAATGGGACGGCGAGCACGCCGGCAGCGTGCGCTTCGTGAACGTGCCGTCATTCCTGTGGAAGCGCGACGTCACCGTGGACACGCCGAGCTTCGGCAAGGTCACGGGCGATATTGCCTATGGCGGTGCGTTTTATTTCTATGTCGATGGCGCGCCTTTCGATCTGCCGGTGCGCGAATCGGCGGTCGAGAAGCTCATTCGCTTTGGCGCCGAGGTCAAGGAAGCCGCCAACAAGGCCTTCCCGGTGCAGCATCCGGAGATTCCGGAAATCAATCATATCTACGGCACTATCATCGCCAACGAGCCGCGTCATGCTGGATCGACCCAGGCCAATTGCTGCGTGTTCGCCGACCGCGAGGTCGACCGCTCTCCCACGGGCTCGGGAACCGGCGGACGCGTCGCCCAGCTTTATCAGCGCGGCGAGCTCAAGGCCGGAGAGACGCTCGTGAACGAATCCATCGTCGGGACGGTGTTCAAAGGCCGGGTTCTGCGCGAGACGTCGGTTCAAGGCATGCCTGCCGTGATTCCCGAAGTCGAGGGCGAAGCGTATATCAGCGGCTTTGCACAATGGATCATCGACGAGCGCGACCCGCTGACGTACGGTTTTCTCGTGCGCTGATCGCGCGGCGATATCGCGCCGGATCACGCCGGCGCGATATCGCGCTGGACGCGGTGAATGTGCTGCTCCACGTAGAACGCGGCGGCGTCCGCGTCGCCGGTTACGATGGCTTCGTAAATGAGCCGATGCTCCGCAACGTAGAGACGGATTCGGGCGGGATCGTAGATGCCGTCGTCCTTGAGGCGCTTCCACAAGGACTGGTCCATTGTGTCGGCAATCTCCTGGGCCAGCTTCACCAGCAGCGCGTCGCCCGTCATCACCGCAAGCTGGCGATGAAACAGGCGGTCGCTATTGTTCCAGAGCGCACGTTCTTCGGGATCCGAAACGTCGGTCAGCGTTTCCATCTGGGCGAGATAGTGCTCGGCGAGCGCATCCCGCTTCTTGTGGGCCGCCGCGCGGCGCGCGATCGCGGGCTCGAGAATCAGGCGGACATCCAGCGTTGCCGACGGGCTGTAATCCGCCTCGACCGAACCGGCTTCCCCGCTGCCCGATAGCGCGCTGCCGCGCGCGAGAACTTCAGGCGCATTCGCCGAGACATACGTGCCGGAGTTTCTGCGCGTGACAACGAGGCCTTCATTCTGGAGCGCCCCGATCGCCTCGCGCACGGCAGGACGCCCCACACCGAACAAAGCGGCGAGCTCGCGCTCCGAAGGCAGGCGCGACTCGGGAAGGTACCTGCCAGCCCGGATTTCCGCGCGGATCTTTTCGGAGACCTGCTCGTAAATCTGTAGAGGGCGAAAGTTCGCGGGGGAATCGATGCGTGCGGAGGCCATGTTGGATCTTTCGATGCGTTGGTTTTCAATATACCACTTCTGCGCCAGACGCTCGATTCATGGATTGATAATCGCCCAAATCTGGTTTAAATTGAATCCACTTGAATCCAGTTCAGCGACTTCTCCAAAGCCATGACCCCTTCCCCCGTCAAAACCTTCGACGCACAAGCCACTGCCGCGTTGCTCGACTATCCGGCGCTCGTGCAAATGCTGCGCGCAACCATCGTGGAATACGCCGCCGGAAAAATCGCGAGTCCTGAACGTCTGGTCATTCCATTGCAGGAAGGCGGCGTGATGCTCTCGATGCCTTCGAGCGCGAGCGATATCGCGATCCACAAGCTCGTGAATGTCTGCCCCGGCAACGGCAAGCGGCAGCTCCCCACCATTCACGGGCAGGTCATTGCGTGCGATGCGTTCACGGGCGAAATGCTGTTCGTGCTCGATGGCCCCACGGTCACCGGGCGCCGCACGGCTGCCGTTAGTGCGCTGGGCGTCATGTGCCTGCATGCGGGCGCACCCAAGGAGATCCTGATCATCGGGACCGGAAAACAGGCCGTCAATCATGTGGAGGCGTTTGCGGCGCTCTTTCCGCATGCGCGGATGCTCATCAAGGGATCGACGCCGGAACGCGCGCAGCGCTTTGTCGAATCATTGCGCGCGATTACGCCCAATCTCCGCGCGCTCGATGGCGACGTTCCCGATTCGGTCGATGTCGTCGTGACGGTCACGACGAGTCAATCGCCCGTGTACACCGCACCCGCACGGGCCGGGCGGTTGGTAGTCGGCGTGGGCGCATTCACGCCCGCGATGGTGGAAGTCGGCAAGACGACCGTGGACAGCAGTTTCGTCGTGGTCGACGACCCTGCCGGCGCGAAGCACGAAGCGGGCGATCTGATTCAGGCCGGCTTCGACTGGGCAAACGTGCACACGCTTGCCGATGCCATCGAGGGAAGCCTCGCGCCCGCAGCCCCGGTCTTTTTCAAAAGCGTGGGCTGCGCCGCATGGGATCTGGCTGCTTGCCGGGCCGCGCGGGCGCGGATCGGCCACGCGGCGTAAGCCGTAGGCGGCCCTCCCCGATTCCTGATGACGCGCCGTTTGGAGCAGCGTATCGTTATCCCATGCGGGTGGTGCACCTCGCCGCCCGCGTGAGCATGGACACGCTCGTCGGGGAGCGATATGACGATTCGGCAACGTCCACGGGAACATGTTGTGGTGCTGGCGCTGGGTGTCGTGCTGGGCCTCGTGGCCGTGGCGACAGGTGCGGGGCTGTGGCTCCACGCGATTCATCTGGGCACTCACGCCGGCGCTGGCGATCAATCGGCCTCAGTGGCCGCAATTCTGTTCGGCGTCTTTCTCGCAGTCTGTGCGGGCCACGAGATCTGGCGGCGCAAAGCGCATTAGCAGCACGCCGCGCCATGGACAGCGCGGCGGCTCACCGGCAACGCGACGGCTCAGGCCGTCGCGAGCCCTTCCTCTGCAATCATCTCGAACAGCAGCGTCTCGAACGCCTGCGCCGCCACCGTGCGCGAAGCGCGGCGGCGCGCGAGCAGCGCCACGGTGCGCTGCGGCAGCGCGGGCGTCACGGGCACGCTCGCGAGGCCCTTGTGCTCGCGCAGCACCGTCGAAGGCAGCAGCGTCGCGAGCGAGCCGTCCTTCACCAGCTTGAGCACGGTGCCGACTGCATTGGCCTGCACGAGGACCTGCGGGCGCAACTGGTGAGCGTGAAAGTAGGCGTCGGCGAATTTGCGCACCACGAAGTCGGGGCTCAGCAAGGCGAGTGGAATGTCATCGAGCTGCTCCGCCGTCACCGTGCTGCGCCGCCGCGCCAACGGATGCCCGCTCGCCACGAGCAGCGCAATATGCTCGGCAAACAGCGGCTGGGCCTGGATACTCTCCGAGCGCACGTCGGTGAAGCCGATGCCCAGATCGAGCGCATCGCGCTCGAGGCCGGCTTCGATCTCGTCGAGCGGCCGCTCGCTCACTTCCACGGCAATGGCCGGATGCGTCGCGTGAAAGCGGCGCAGCGCGGGGCCGATCAGGTATTCGGCAAAGGTCGGCGCGTAGGCGAGCCGCAGTAAGCCGCGCGTCAATCCACGCACGTCCTGCAACGCGCGCTTGCCGGCGTCGAGATGTTCGAGCGCCATGCGGGCGTGTTCGATATAGACGCGCCCGAAATCCGTGAGACTGATCGTGCGGCCGCTGCGGTCGAAAAGCGCGCCGCCCAGTTCGGCTTCAAGCTGACGAATCTGCTGTGAAAGCGCCGGCTGCGAAACGTGCAGCACTTCCGCAGCGCGCGTGAAATTCTTCAACTCGGCCACGGTGAGCACGTAGCGGATCGGACGGAGCAACAAGGCGGCGGCCTCCATAAGGCGCACTTATAGCAACGATCGTAATATCGTCTTGGACTCGCTCGTGCGCGATGCGCAGAATGGAATCGATGCAAAGTTGCGCTTAAATGCCGGCATGGCTAGAGCGCTGGCCGGCGCGCCATTATTCTACCGTTTGGGGGACAGGATGTTCGAGGCCTTCACAATGTCCATCGTTGCCGTCACGGCAGGCGCCAGCCTGACTTTTCTCTGCGCGCTCCTCATGCCCGAAAAATTCGCGCAGAAGAGCGCTGCAAACGGCCCATTCGCAGGACTGGGCGACGCGCCCACGCGCCAGCGGGGCGCGCGCTCACGGCGCTCGCGCCGCATCCGGCGTGCCGGCCACGCGTTAATGTGAGTTCACGGGTGTGAGTTCACGAATGTGAGTTCACGGCGCAGCCGGCATGATCGCCGCATGCCAGCGTGCGCCAATCGCGGTTAACGCTCAATACACGTCGCGCACGTAGCGGCGTTCGCGCGTCATCTGGCCGACATACTCGCCGGCCGCATCGTCGCTCATACCGCCATGCTGCGCGACGACCGATTTCAATGCGGCATCCACGTCTTTGGCCATGCGGCTAGCATCGCCGCACACGTAGAAATGCGCCCCCTCCTCCAACCACGCCCATAGCTGCGCACCATGCTCGCTCATGCGGTCCTGCACGTAGACTTTCTCTTTCTGGTCGCGCGAGAACGCAAGATCGAGCCGGCTGAGCAGGCCATCGTCGCGCATGCGCTCCAGCTCGTCGCGATAGTAGAAGTCGGTGGCCGCGTGCTGTTCGCCGAAGAAGAGCCAGTTGCGGCCCGTGTCGCCATGCGCGCGCCGCTCGTGCAGAAAGGCGCGAAATGGCGCGACACCCGTGCCGGGGCCAACCATGATCATCGGCGTATCGCCGTGGCGCGGCGGGCGGAAATGCGTGCTCTTCTGCACGAACACGGGCACGCTGGCGGCCGTCGCACGGTCGGCGAGGAACGTGGAGGCCACGCCCTTGCGCTCGCGTCGGCCATTGTTGTAGCGCACCGCCGAGACGGTCAGATGCACTTCTCCTGCGTGCGCCTTCGGGCTCGACGAGATCGAGTAGAGCCGCGGCTGCAAGCGCTTGAGCATGCCGGTCAATTCCTTCGCCGAGAGATCGATGGGGAATTCGTGCAGCACATCGGCAAGTTGTTGTCCCCACAACCAGTTCTTGAGATCACCCTTGCGTTCGTCGCGCAGCAGTTCGTTCAGGCCCTGCCCGCGCGTGCGCGATGCGATGAACGCAAGCGCGTCGGGGCCGGGCCGCGCGATCTCGTAATGCTTGCCAAGCGCGTCCGCCAGACGCATATCGCCCACGCCTGGCACCTCGACTGGCGCGTCGGCGGGAAGGCGCGTGAGCGCGAGCAATTCGTCCACGAGCGCGGGGCAGTTGGTCGGCCATACGCCTAGCGCGTCGCCCACTTCGTATTCGAGTCCCATGCCGTCGCCGCCGACCGTCGCGAGCGAGAAATAGCGCGTGTCCTTCACCGCGCCCTGCATGTTCAGACGCACGTTGTGAATGAGGCGCGACGCGGCCGGGCGCGCTTTGGTCGCGGCGCAGCCGGGCAGCACCTCGGGAATCGAGCCGCCCGCAGGCACGGCATGCAGCGCGGCGTCTTCTTCCTTGATGCGGGCGACCACGCGGTCGAGCCATGCATCCGCGCTGTTCTGGTAATCGGTGTCGCAATCCTGGCGCGCCATCAAGCGCTGCGCGCCCAGCGCTTCGAGACGTGCGTCGAGATTGCGGCCATGGCCGCAGAACGAGTCGTAATTGCGATCGCCTAGCGCGAGCACCGCGTAACGCAACGCGGCAAGGCGCGGCTCATGCTCTGCTTTGAGCGCCGACCAGAACGGCTCGCCATTGTCGGGCGCGTCGCCGTCACCGAAGGTGCTGGTCATCAACAATGCGTATTGTGCTTTCTCCAGATGCGCGAGCGAGTAGTCGGCCATGCACGCGGTGCGGATCTCGAAGCCCGACTCCATCAGTTGCATGGCGTAGCGTTCGACGAGCGACTCCACATTGCCCGTTTGCGAAGCCCACAGCAGAACCACCTTCGGGCGAGTATGGGCAATCCGCACGGCGCCTGGTTTTTCGACCGGCTTGTCGTTATGCACATGAACCGCTTCGAGCGCCGGCTCGATGCCCGATTCACCCCGGCTGAACAGCCCCGCCAGCAGACCGTCGAGCCACGCGCGCGTGCTCGCGGGAAACGGCGCGTGTGCGGGCAGCACGGGCACCGCTACGGCGCGGCCCTGTGCCTCGGTCTTCGACGAACGCAGCCCGCCGACGAAACCCGCGAGATAGCGCCGCTCCGTATCGTTGAGTTCCGGCGCGGCCACCGCGCCGAGGTCGAGTAGATTCGCAAACGCATCGATTCGTGACATGTCGAGTTCCTGAGACGGATGAGCCGCGCCGGTATCGTGCTTGTCTGTCACGAGACGGTCAGGCTCAGGCGCCACGCGCGCAAGCGCAACGGCACAAAATTTCAATTCGGGCTGCTGAGAAAGCGTATCGATCGCATCGCTCGTGACCGCGTTCACGCAAAGCTCTTCGCCGAATACGTCGTTCCAGTGCATTGGCGCGAAACAATTGCCAGGCTGCACGCGGTCGGTCACCACGGCGGGCAGCACCACGCGCCCGCGCCGCGAACGCACCTCCACGCGGTCCTTGGCGGCGATGCCTAGCGCGCCCGCATCCTCGGGGTGGATCTCGACGAACGGCGCAGGATTAAGCTTGTTGAGCATGGCCACCTTGCCGGTCTTCGTCATGGTGTGCCATTGGTGCTGCAAGCGCCCCGTATTGAAGACGATGGGAAACGTGCCATCGGGCAACTCGGCAGGTGCCACGTGAGGCCGCGCGAAGAATACGCCCTTGCCATGCGGCGTGGGAAAAACGATGCGCGGGCGGCTGCCGCGTTCGTCCTCGCGCAGGGTTTGACTGACGCCATCGTTCAGATAGCGAATCGGATTGCGGTCGCTTTGCGCTGCGCCTTCCTCAGGCGCACAGGGCCATTGCAGCGGCGTCTCGCGCAGCTTCGCGTGGCTCGCGCCGCGCAGGTCGTAGCCCGTCTTCGGATTCGAAAACGCCACGATCTCGTCGAACACCTCCGTCGCACTCGTGTAGCTGAACGCGCCCTCGTAACCCATCGCACAAGCCACGCGCGCGATGATCTGCCAATCAGGCAGGGCCTCGCCCGGCGGCTCGATCGCCTGCTGCATGAGCGTCATGTTGCGTTCGGAATTGATCATCACGCCTTCAGCCTCTGCCCACAGCGCGCCGGGCAGCAGGACGTCGGCGTACTGATTCGTTTCGGTGTCCAGAAAGGCGTCTTGCGCGATCACGAGTTCGGCGGCGCGCAAGCCCTCCACCACGGTGCGCCGGTTGGCGACCGAAGCCACGGGGTTCGTGCAGATGATCCAGCACGCCTTGATCTCGCGCGCCGCCATGCGCGAGAACATGTCGATGGTGCCGCCGCCAAGCCGCGTCGTGAGCGTGCCGTGCGGCACGCGCCAGAGGTCCTCTACGAACGCGCGGTCGTCTTCCGAGAGCACCGAGCGCTGGCCCGGCAAACCCGCTCCCATATAGCCCATCTCGCGCCCGCCCATCGCATTGGGCTGGCCCGTGAGCGAAAATGGCCCGCTGCCGGGGCGGCAGATCTTGCCCGTCGCCAGGTGCAGATTGCAGATTGCGTTCGTGTTCCATGTGCCGTGCGTGCTCTGGTTCAGGCCCATGGTCCAGCAGCTCGTCCACTCGGGCGCTTCGCCGATCATCCGCGCGGCGCGGCGGATATCGTCCTCCGCCAGCCCCGTGATGGCCGACACTTTCTCCGGCGTGTAGTCGCCGAGGAAGGCCGGCATCGCATCCCAGCCCTGGGTGTACTGCTCGATGAACGCGGCATCGGTATGGCCGTTCTCATGCAGCAGATGCAACAGGCCGTTGAGCAGCGCGAGATCGGTGCCTGCCTTGATCTGCAGAAACAGGGAGGCTTTCTCCGCCGTCGCGGTGCGGCGCGGGTCCACCACGATCAGCTTCGCGCCCGCTTTCACGCGGTCCATCATGCGCAAAAACAGAATCGGATGGCAGTCCGCCATATTCGAGCCGATCACGAGGAACAGGTTGGCGCGATCGAAATCCTGATACGAGCCAGGCGGCCCGTCCGCGCCTAGCGAAAGCTTGTAGCCGCTGCCCGCGCTCGCCATGCACAAGCGCGAATTCGACTCGATGTTGTTGGTGCCCACGAAGCCCTTTGCGAGCTTGTTCACGAGGTACTGTGCCTCGATCGACATCTGGCCCGACACATAGAACGCGAGCGCATCCGGGCCGTGTGTATCGAGCGTCTCGCGCAGGCGGCGTGCCGTATCGGCAATGGCCTGCGCGAGCGGCAGCGGCACGGGGTCTTCGTCGCGCGCGTGACGCACGAAAGCGCGTTCGAGCCGCCCGGACTTGCGCAGCGCCACGTGCGCCGACGAACCCTTGGTGCACAGACGCCCGAAGTTGCTCGGGTGCTCGGTGTCGCCGGAGATCTTCGTGACTTCACCGTCCTGCACGTGCAACACCATCCCGCAGCCCACGCCGCAGTACGGACAAACGCTCTTGACGGTTTTTTCGGTCATGTACGGCTCGAATCCGTGGCTATAAAAGAATCAGGCCGAAACCCAAACCTGGCCGTTTTCCACGCGTGCGGCAAACGCACTCACCGAACGCACGGGGTCCTCGAGGCACTCGCCGGTCGAGAGATCGAAATGGTGCTTGTAGATGGGCGACGCCACGACGATGCGCTCGCCCAGGCTGCCCACGAGTCCGCGCGAGAGCACCGCGGCCTGCGAGTTCGGGTCGTAGTTGCCGATGGCGAACACGCGCGCGTCGCCGTCGTCGATATGGAACACGGCGATCTGCTCGCCCCCTACGAGCGCGCACACACCCGTGTTGGGCACGATGTCGTCGAGTTGGCAAACGGGAACCCAGGTGTTTTGCGCGATTGCGTGGCTGGCGATGTGGCTCATTTCGTACTCCTCGTAAGTGAAGGGACTCGGTAACACTCAAACCGCTTCGATGACAACGGGAATTTCGGCAAGCGCCTGGTGCTGCGCACGCACCGGAATGTGCTGGCGCTCCTCGGGCGTGGCGGGGCGAATCTGGCCGCGCTCCTCGACGAAGGTCACGTGCTGGTCGCCCGCGTCGCTATTGACGAAGTGGCGGAAGCGCCTGCGCGTTTGCGGATCGGTCACGGCCTTCTTCCACTCGCACTCGTAGGTATCCACCACGAGCTGCATCTCCGCTTCCAGTTCCGCAGCGAGGCCCAGCTTGTCGTGCACGACCACATCGACCAGATAGTCGAGGCCGCCTTCGAGGTTGTCGCGCCACACGCTCGTGCGCTGCAGGCGGTCCGCCGTGCGCACGTAGAACATCAGGAAGCGGTCGATGTAGCGGATCAGCGTGGCGCGGTCGAGATCGGACGCGAGCAGTTCGGCGTGACGCGGTTTCATGCCGCCGTTGCCGCACACATAGAGATTCCAGCCGCGCTCGGTGGCGATGATGCCGATGTCCTTGCCCTGCGCCTCCGCGCATTCGCGCGTGCAGCCCGACACGCCGAACTTGATCTTGTGCGGCGCGCGCAAGCCTTTGTAGCGGTTCTCTACTTCGATCGCGAGGCCGACCGAATCGCCCACGCCGTAGCGGCACCACGTCGAGCCCACGCACGACTTCACGGTGCGCACGGCCTTGCCGTAGGCATGCCCCGATTCGAAGCCCGCGTCGATCAACTCCTCCCAGATGAACGGCAGATGTTCGACACGCGCGCCGAACAGGTCCACCCGCTGGCCGCCCGTGATCTTCGTGTAGAGGCCATACTTCTTCGCCACCATGCCCACGGCGATGAGGCCCTCGGGCGTGACTTCCCCGCCCGGCATGCGCGGCACGACCGAATAGGTGCCGTCGCGCTGAATATTGGCGAGGTAATAGTCGTTCGAATCCTGCAGGCTCGCGTGCTCCTTCTTGAGCACGAACTCGTTCCAGCACGAGGCCAGAATGCCGCCCACCACCGGCTTGCAGATATCGCAGCCGAGCCCCTGGCCGTGCTTCGCGAGCAACGCGCCGAAGGTCTTGATGTTCTCCACGCGCACGAGGTGATAGAGCTCCTGGCGCGAATACGGGAAGTGCTCGCAGAGGTGATTGTTGACGGCCACGCCCTGGCGCCGCATCTCCGACTTCATGATCTGCGTGACGAGCGGCACGCAACCGCCGCACGACGCGCCCGCGCAGGTCGCGGCCTTCATCGCGCCGATGCTCGTCGCGCCTTCGCGCACCGCCTCGCAGATCCGCGCCTTCGAGACGTTGTTGCACGAGCAGATCTGCGCCTCCTCGGGCAGCGCCTCCACGCCGAGCGCGGGCTTGGCCTTGCCATCGGCTTGCGGAAGGATCAGAAACTCGGGCGATTCGGGCAGCTCGATGCGGTTGAGCATCATTTGCAGCAGCGTGCCGTATTCGCTTGCATCGCCCACCATCACCGCGCCGAGCAGATGCTTGCCGCATTCGGACACCACGATCTTCTTGTAGACCTCGCGGCGCTCGTCGGCGAAGCGGTAGGAGCGGCTGCGCGGCGTCTTGCCGTGCGCGTCGCCAATACTCGCCACGTCCACGCCCATCAGCTTGAGCTTCGTGCTCAGGTCCGCGCCTTCGAACGCGCTTGCCGCGTCGCCCACGAGCGTCTTTGCGACGATGCGCGCCATATCGTAGCCCGGTGCCACGAGGCCGAAAATCTGGCCTTGCCACAGGGCGCATTCGCCAATCGCGTAGATATCGGGGTCGCTCGTGCGGCAAGCGTCGTCGATGACGATGCCACCGCGCACGCCCACTTCGAGCCCGCAGGCCCGCGCGATCTCGTCGCGCGGGCGTATGCCGGCCGAGAACACGATCATGTCGGCTTCGAGATGCGTGCCATCGGCGAACTCCATGCGGTTGGCGGCGCTTTCGCCATCGACGATAGCAGTGGTGTTTTTCTGCGTATGCACGCTCACGCCCAGCGCTTCGATCTTGCCGCGCAGCATGCGGCCGCCGTCTTCGTCGACCTGCACGGCCATCAGCCGCGGCGCGAACTCGACCACGTGCGTATCGAGCCCCAGGTCGCGCAGGGCCTTCGCGCATTCGAGCCCGAGCAGACCGCCGCCCACCACCACGCCCGACTTCGCGCTGGCGCCACGCGAGCGCATCGCCTCGAGGTCCTCGATGGTGCGATAAACAAAGCAGTCCGTACGATCGTTGCCTGCGATCGGCGGCACGAACGGCGACGACCCCGTCGCGATCACGAGCTTGTCGTATGAAAGCGTCTCGCCGTTGGACACGCTTACGGTCCGCGCCGCGCGATCGATTGCAACAGCCTTCGCGTCCAGCACGAGGCGCACACTGCGGCGAACATCGTCGCGCTCGAAGAATCCGTCGCTCACGAGCGAGAGATCCTCGGCGGACTTGCCGGCGAAGAATTCGGAGAGGTGCACGCGGTCATATGCGGGACGCGGCTCTTCGCAGAGCACCGTCACGCGCAGGTTCCGCACGCTTGATGCTGCGGCGTCGGCGAGCACGCACTCCAGAAATTTGTGGCCCACCATGCCGTGACCGATGACGACGATGTCCAGACCGTCCACTGCGAGCGTTGATTGCGTCATGCCTGTAGCCCCTGCCCAATAAAAAGGCGTCCCGCGAATCTGGCTCGCGAGAAGCCAGACTCGGGGGACGCCGTTGCCCTGAGATTGAATCGATTTGCACTGCCACGCTGCAACATGGCAGCCGGATCGCCGGCCGCCGGATCGCCATTGATCCTGTTCGCGGATCGTTATGCAAGCACCGTGCCAATTCGCGCAAAATCTCCACAAGCCCCGCATGGCGGGGCGCACGCGAATTTCTACGCGGCCTGGTTCCCACGAACCATGGTGCGCCGCGACGGGGCCCGGCACAAATTTGGTGCCATGCAGCACGCTTGCTGTGCGCGTTCGGTGCGCCACGGCGATGCATTCGCACAGCTTGTCAAATCGGTGCACGCCCGCGAGAGGCGGCGAAGGGGACGGGCATCGACCGATTCGTTGCGCGCTGGTCTGGAATTTGCATGAAGGCATCAACGAACAAACTGAACCAACGCGAAAGGACAAACATGAATCCGACGGGCAAGGTCACCTTATTGAGCGCAGGTCCCGGCGACCTCGACCTGCTGACCCTGAAGGCGGCCAGAGCGCTCGCATGCGCCGACGTCGTGCTGCTCGACGACCTCGTGAATCCCGAGATTGCGTCGCTCGCCCCGCAGGCGCGCGTGATCAAGGTCGGCAAGCGCGGCGGCTGCCGTTCCACGCCGCAGGCGTTCATCGAGCGTCTCATGCAGCGCCATGCGCGCAAGGGCCTTCACGTGGTGCGCGTGAAAGGCGGCGAGGCGCTGCTGTTCGGCCGCGCGGGCGAAGAACTCGCGGCGCTGCGACGAGCGCAGATTCCTGTGGAGATCGTGAACGGCGTGTCGTCTGCATTTGCGGCAGCGGCGGGCCTCGGCGTATCGCTTACTCATCGCGACCACTGCCAGGGCGTGATTTTCGTGACGGCGCATTTGCGCGACCACAGCGAACCGGACTGGCGCGCGCTCGCCGCCACGCGCATGACGCTCGCGATCTATATGGGGATGAGCCGCATCGAGACGCTGTGCGCGACGCTCGCACAAGCACTATCGAGCGAGACGCCGGCTGCCGTGGTGCAATGGGCCGGCACTGCGAACGAGCGCCGCGTGACGGGCACGCTCGGCACCATCGCCGCTGCGGCGACGCAAGCGGAACTCGGCAGCCCGGCCATCATTCTCGTGGGAGATGCGATTGGGGAGGCGGTTACGCTGGCTGCGTTCGACGCGCAGGTGTCGCTATTGCGCAGCGCGTAGCGAGGAAGCGACCGCCCTATTCGCCGAGGTTGAGAAGATTCGAAATGGCCCGCGCCAGACCATCGGGGTTGTCGTACGCAATCATATGCTCGGTGTTGGCCACGAGTTCAACGGTACAGCCGGCTTGCTCGAATTTCGCAATCTCGTCGCGCGTTGCCGCATCGGAAAGGACCACGCCTTTTATCGCGTTCAGCCTGGCCAGATCATCGAGCCAATGGCTCGAATTATCTTCGATGGCCGACTGGGCCCATTGATGGATGGCATAAGGCGACGCCACGGAAAATGGCCCCAGCCACGCATCGTTGCCGCCTTGGGTTTTCAGTTGCGCCAGCAAATGCGCAAACCCGCCGTCGACGAATTGCTCTTCTGTCTGCGACGCAATTTCGGACAACCTAGCAATGCCGTATTCGGTCAGCCCCGGTTCGCACAGTATAAGCGTGCGCATCTGAATCGGCGGCGTCTGTGCGAGTTTCAGTGCAACGAATGCACCGGCGCTGTGGCCGAACAGGTTCACGCGCGAGCAACCGTGGCTCTCGACAAAGTCCGACAAGACTGCTGCCTGCGCTTGCGAATGATAATGTCCGTCCCGTGGCTTGTCGCTAAAGCCCGAGCCCATGAGATCGACCAGCAACGACCTGCGCTTCGCGTACGAATGAGCGCTGACTACGGGCGGGTAATCGCTGCTCGAGGCGCAGCCCAAACCGTGAATATAAACGAGCGGCTCAAAAGCCTCACGCCCGGAATGCAGATCGAAATAGCGAAGAACATTGCCTCTTTCGTCGATAACGAACTCATCCATCCTCAGTCCTTGGTCCTGATACCCACGCGCGCCGCTACGCCGTCTCCCTCCGCCCCAACACTCTTTTTGCCGCAAGCAAAGGGAGCCGCAAGCCGAAGCCGCCCAGAAGCCGCAGATGCATCCCCGTCAGCAGCAGGTTGTCGCGCACGTAATTGAAATGCGAAACGCCGCCCTCGTGCGCACTGAAGTAGCGCACCGGCGCCTCGATCTGGATAGGCTGCACGCCGGCCCAGCAAAGCCGCACCGCCGCTTCGGGATCGAAATCGAAGCGGCGCATCCACGCATGGCGCTGCATGATCGTCTTGAGCGGCTCGATCGGATAGACGCGAAAGCCGTAAAGCGAATCGCCAATCCCGGCCCACAGCGTTTCGATATCCGCGAACAGATTCGAAAGGCGTCGCCCCTGCACGCGAACCCAAGGCGCGCTCGCGTCGAATTTGGGCCGGCCCAGCACCATCGCATCGGGCTGCGCCTGCGAAGCGGCCATGAAGCGCGGAATCAATTCGGTCGGATGCTGGCCGTCGGAATCCAGCGTGAGCACGTGCGTGAAGCCGCACGCCGCCGCGGCCTCGATGCCCGCGAGCACCGCGCCGCCCTTGCCGCAATTGGTGGGCAGCACCATCACGCGCAGTCCCGGGTCGTTCGCCGCCATTGCCTGCAGGCGCTCGGTGCTGCCATCGGTGCTGCCGTCCACGACCACCCAGACGGGGTTCCAGCACGCGCGCGCAGCGCGCACGGTCTCGTCGACCTTGAAGCCCGGGTTGTAGCTCGGAATCAGGACGAGATGCGTGGATGAAACGGCCGGCGTGGACATGGAAGCGAGCGATTGCATGAAACGAAATACGGACAAGGCGATGCTGCCCCTCGAGCGGCATCGAGCGCGTTCAGCGCACGCGATTGGCCTCCACGCAGGCGGCCAGCGCGCCCAGCGTCGCGAAGATCTTTTCGTTATCGGGATTGTCGGAGCGCAGTTCGAAGCCGTACTTCTTCGAGATCAGCAGCGCGATCTCCAGAATGTCGATGGAGTCGAGCCCAAAGCCCTCGCCATAGAGCGGGGTGTCTGCGCTCACGTCGTCGAGCGAGACGTCCTCGAGATTCAGTTCGCCGACGATCAGCGCGGCAAGCTCTTTTTCCAGTGCGTTCATCATGCGTGCCCGACAGCTGGCGCACAGGCGGCGCGCAACCGGCGACACGGCGCACGCATCGCACGTGCTCCCCGCCGCCCCTCCCGGCGCCTGCCCGGTGCCCCACCTGTCTGATTTTGGGGTTCGTTTAGTAAAAGTTACGCGGATTCTAGACGATGGGTATCGGGGCGTATACGGTGCTCGCCGCTGAAAGGTTACAAGGGGTCGGACGCGCGCCGCGCCAATTCAGGGACGCGAACGCGCCAGACGCTTGCGCGGCATTGCGCGCATCCGGTTCGGACGCCCGCACAGCTGCGCGCGAGGACATACAAACGGTTACAAACCGGGGGCGCGCCATTCCGGCGATGGTCCGTCGCCATCTTAAAATATGCGTGTCGCCCTCGTGCGACCAGCTATTCCTACGACATATATGTTGCGCGCGGGCATCAAAGTGCGTGAATAACCGTCCGCTACCCGTCATGAGAGAACTGACTGGTCGCATTCCCACCCATGGAGCCGAACTCGCCGTGCCGCACCCGCCCTGTTGCTTTCGCCTCGAACCGGACCCCGTTCCGGTAAAATTGCCGGTTTGCCTCGCGGCCACCGGCGAGGCCGGCGTGCGGGGCGCGCATCCTGGACAACACATGCGCGAGGCTCATGGCCGGCAGCGCCGGCCCGGAGGACTGCGATGAGCACGCTCGCAGGCTTCGCGCGCGCGGCGCTCGCGGTTGGGGCGGTGGTCGCGTACCAGATCCTGGCTCATCACGCGGTGGCCACACCCGGCGAGCACGGTTTCGGGCTCGCCATGGCGCTGGTGCCGCCGCTGGCCATTGCGCTGGTTGCGGCGGCCCGTTCGCCGCGCCGGGGCTGGCTGCTGCCGCTCTGGGCGCTCGCGGCCGCCGCGTTGTGGGCCGCGCGCATGCCGCTTGCGCGCCATTTTGAATGGGGCCTGTACATCGAGCACGTGAGCTTCAATCTCGGGATGGCGCTGGTGTTCGGCCGCACGCTCGCCAAGGCGCGCGTGCCGCTTTGCACGCAGTTCGCGACGATGATTCATGGCTCGCTCACGCCGGCTGTCGCGCGCTACACGCGGCAGATCACGGTCGGGTGGACGGTGTTCTTCGTCGCCATTGCCGCGGTTTCGACGCTGCTGTTCGCCGCCGCGCCGACCGTCGCCTGGGCGACCTTCGCCAATTACCTGGCGTTGCCACTGGTGGGGGCGATGTTCGTCGTCGAGCACGCGTGCCGGCGCCTCGTGCTGCGGGGCGAGCCGTCCGCCCGCATGCTCGATGCGATTCGCGCGTACCGGCAATCGTCGGCTCGCGGTTACGCCGGGCATCCGAACCACGCGGGCCGAACGGTCCACCCGTGCCATGAGTGAATCCCCGCGCGACTGGCGGCGCGCAGCAGCGCCGCCCCCTGTTTCCGGTTCAACTGAAGTTATGTCGACTTATCCGCTCGTTTTTCACGCTTCGCCCCACCAGATCATTGCCTGGCGCGACGGCTCGCCGGTCACGGCGCGCGCGTTCCTCGCCGAGGTCGCGCGAGTGGCCGCTGCGCTGCCGCCGGGCGCACACGTGTTCAACGTCTGCCGCGACCGCTACCGCTTCGCCGTGAGCCTGTGCGCTGCGCTGGTGGCGGGGCGCATCAGCCTGCTGCCGTCCACGCAGACGCCGGAGATGGTCCGCCAACTCGCCTCGTTCGCACCCGACGCGTTCTGTCTGCACGACAGCGCCGATTGCACCATCGACCTGCCGCGCTTTCGCTACCCCGACGCCGCGCCAGCCGCCTCCGACATCAGCTCGAACGACAACGCGCAGGACGACGCGCCCCTCGATGTACCGCAGATCGACGCGTCGCGCATCATGGCCTGCATCTTCACCTCGGGCTCAACCGGTGCGCCAGTGCCGCATCGCAAGACCTGGGGCTCGCTGGTGGCCAACGTGCGCGCGTCGGCCAAACGCCTCGGGCTGCCCGAGGCGGGCGCCGCCACCCATACCGTGGTGGGCACGGTGCCGCCGCAGCACATGTTCGGCTTCGAATCGACCGTGCTGCTGGCGCTGATCGGCGGCCTTGCGTTCAGCAACCGGCAGCCGTTCTATCCGCTCGATATCCGCGCCGAACTGGAGGCCGTGCCGCAGCCGCGCGTGCTCGTGAGCTCACCCATCCACCTGCGCGCGCTGCTCGCGAGCGACGCGGCGCTGCCGGAAGCGGCGCTCGTGCTCTGCGCCACCGCCCCGCTCGCCGAAAAGCTCGCCCGCGAGACCGAGACGCGTCTGCACGCGCCGCTCGTGGAGATCTATGGCAGCACCGAGACGGGCCAGATCGCGACCCGGCGCACTGCGCAGGGCGCGACGTGGGAACTGATGCCGCACGTCCGCCTGGAGGCGCGTGCAGCGGCAAGTAACGAGCGCGACGATAGTGACGAAGGGCCGACGTTCTGGGTCTCGGGCGCTCACGTGGAAGAACCCATGCCGATGGGCGATGCGCTCGAACTGCTCGACGAGCGCCACTTCCTGCTGCATGGGCGCAAGGCCGACCTCATCAACATCGCGGGCAAGCGGACTTCGCTCGCCTACCTGAATCATCAGCTCAACGCGATCCCGGGCGTGGCCGACGGCGTGTTCTTCATGCCGGACTCGGCCGCGCTCGCCAATGCCAACGCGCGCGCCGATCGCGAAGGCACAGGCGCGGTCACGCGCCTCGCCGCGCTCGTCGTGGCGCCCACGCTCACGGCCGCCAGCGTGCAGCGCGCGCTGCGCGAGCGCATCGACGCCGCATTCATGCCGCGCCCGCTAGTGTTCGTCGAGTCGCTGCCCCGCAACGAAACCGGCAAGCTCCCGCACGACGGGCTCGCGGCGCTCATCGCACAGCACGCGCGTGAAACAGCGGCGGCGGCAGCGGCACAGGCAAGCCGCGCCAGTTGCACAAGCAGCACCGCCTCCGCGCGCTCCTTCACGATTCCCGCCGATCACCCCGCGCTGCCTGGCCACTTCCCAGGCCATCCGATCGTGCCTGGCGTCGTGCTGCTCGACCACGCCATCGACGCCATCGGTGCGGCCCTGAACCGCCCGATGCAAGCGTGGCGCCTGAGCGCCGCGAAGTTCCTGAGCCCGGCCTGGCCGGGCGAGGCGCTCGATCTCGACTTCGACGCCACGGCCAGCGGCGCGATCCGTTTCACCGTGCGCGCGGGCCAGCGCGACGTGGCGAGCGGGACGCTGTCCACCGAACCATCCCCCGTCCCAAGGACGGCCGCCTCACCAGCGTGCGCCACGCGCGCAGGCTCGCAGGAAGGGCTTCAACCATGACCAGGCGCACCGACTGGGCCCAACGCCAGGAGCGCGGCAGCGCGCTGCTGCTGCGCGCCATGACCTGGCTTTCGCTGCGCCTCGGCCGCACCGCCGCGCGCGGCCTGCTGCATCTGATCGCCGTCTATTACGTGCTGTTCTCGCCGCGCGCGCGCGCCGCCTCGCGCGACTACCTGCGCCGCGCGCTGGGCCGCCCCGCCCGATGGAGCGACATCTACCAGCACGTGTTCACCTTCGCGACGACGATCCACGACCGCATCTATCTGATCAACAATCGCTTCGATCTGTTCGACATTCGCCCGCAGGGGCACACGCTCGTCGACGCCGCGCTCGCGAAAGGACGCGGCGCGTTCCTGATGGGCGGCCACCTCGGCAGCTTCGAGGTGGTGCGCGCGCTGGGACGCACGCGGCCCGGCATGCGCGTAGTCGTGACGATGTTCGACGAGAACGCACGCAAGATCAACGCGACGATCGGCGCTGTGAACCCAACCGCGCAGCCGGAGGTGATCGCGCTCGGGCAAGTCGATTCGATGCTGCAGGTGAACGAGCGGCTCGACCGGAACTGCCTCGTGGGCATGCTCGCCGATCGCACGCTGCTTGCCGACGCCGCCAGCTCCACGCGCCGCATGGCCTTTCTCGGCGATCCCGCGGCGTTCCCGCTCGGGCCTCTCTACATGGCCGCGATGCTCAGGCGTCCGGTGATCTTCATGACCGGTTTGTATCGCGGCAGCAACCGCTACGACGTGCACTTCGAGCTGGTCGCCGACTTCACCGATACGCCGCGCGAAGCGCGCCGGGCCGCCGTCGATGCGGCGCTCGTGCGCTACGTCGCGCTGCTCGACAAGCATTGCCGCGCGGCGCCGTATAACTGGTTCAACTACTTCGACTTCTGGCAGACCGCACAAGCGGACCAGGCCGAGAAGAAGCCGCAACCGGCCCAACCGGCGCCGGCCACCCAGGCGGCAAAAGCAACGCCGGCGCATGCGGACATTGCCGCGCGCGTCGCCAGAAACGCCTATGCGACGAACCGCGCCGACACCGCTCGCGCGCGACGCAGCGCAGCAGCGCACGCGGGCCTTGCCGCCCGGGAGACTTCCGACGCATGAGCGCCATCCGCAGTTTCGTCCGCCCGTTCATCGGCCAGCGGCTTGCGCGCCGCGTCGTCGCGTGCGCGATGAGCGCAAGCGCCGTGACCGCGCTTACGTTCGCGCCCGCCGTGCCGGCGCTCGCAGCCCAGGCAGCACAAGCGGTACAAGCGGTACAAGCGGCACAAACAGCACAAACGCCCGACACCTCCGCCTGGTCGCTCGACCGCCTCATGTCCACGCTCGCCCAGCACAAGTCGGGCCGCGCCGCGTTCACCGAGACCAAATACCTCGCGATCGCCTCGCAGCCGATCGAATCGTCGGGCGAGCTGGTGTTCGTCGCGCCCGACCATCTGGAGAAAAACACGCTCGAGCCCAAGCCCGAGCATCTCGTGGTGGACGGCGACATGCTCACCGTCGAGCGCAACCAGCGCAAATACACGCTCGCGCTCGCGCGCTATCCGGAGCTGGGCGCGTTCATCGAGAGCATCCGCGCCACGCTCACGGGCAACCGGCCCGTGCTCGAACAGACGTATCAGGTCGCGCTCACCGGCAGCGGCCAGAACTGGACGCTCACGCTCACGCCGCGCGATTCGCGCATGCTCAAGGCGGTGAGCGCGATCACGCTCGAAGGCGCCGGCGACGCGCTGCGCAGCGTGGCGATCCAGCAGGCGGGCGGCGATCATTCGCTGATGCGCCTGCGCCCGCTGCCCGCGTCGGCGGCGAATTGAGCTCTGAATTGAGCCCAACCCACCGGTAAGCAGGCAGCCGCGCGCATGGACGATCGCACCTCGCCAACCTCGCCAACGCAGCAAGCCCGAGGCTTGCGCGCGCTCGCACAGGCGCTGCAGCGCCACGCAGTGCTCGTGTGGCTGCTGTTCCTCATCGCCTGCGCGGGAATCATCGCGCGCACCCATTTCAGCACCGACCTTTCCGCGTTCCTGCCGCGCTCGCCGAGCGCCGGCCAGCGCGTGCTCGTCGATCAGTTGCGCGACGGCGTGGTCTCGCGGCTGATTCTCGTCTCCATCGCCGGGGGCGTTCCCAACGGTTCCAACGATCCCAGCAACAACACCGATGCCGCCGCGCGCGCCCAGCTCTCGCGGCAAGTCGCGGCCCGGCTGCGCGCCGACCCGCGCTTCGCGGCGGTCCACAACGGCGAAGCCGTGAACGACGCGCGCGATCAGCAATTCGTGTTCGCGTACCGCTACGCGCTGAGCCCGGCGGTCACGCCGCAGCGCTTCACGGCCGGAGGCCTGCATGCGGCGCTGGGCGAAAGCCTCGACTTGCTGAGCTCGTCGGCGGGCCTCGTCGCCAAGGACTTGCTGCCGCACGACCCGACCGGCGAAGTCGCCGCGCTGGTCGGCGAGCTCGACAGCGCCGCGCAGCCGGCAAGCCGCGACGGCGTGTGGGCCTCGCGCGACGGCACGCGCGCCGTGCTGGTCGCGCAGACCGCCGCAGCAGGTTCCGATACCGACGCTCAGGCCAGCGCCATCGATGCGATCCGCAGCGCGTTCGACGCGGCCACGCGCGCGCTGCCGAAAACCTCGGCTGCTTCCGCTGTTTCCGCCTACCGGCTGGAAATGACCGGCCCCGGCGTGTTCTCGGTGGATACGCGCGACGCGATCCGCCACGACGTCCAGCGCATCTCGGCCCTGAGCCTCTTGCTGATCGTCGCGCTGCTGCTCACGCTCTACCGCTCGCCGCGCACGCTCGCGCTCGGCCTCGTGCCCGTGCTCTCGGGCGTGGCCGCGGGCATCGCCGCGGTGAGCCTCGCGTTCGGCACGGTCCAGGGGCTCACGCTCGGCTTCGGCACGACGCTGATCGGCGAAGCCGTCGATTATTCGATCTATCTGTTCGTGCAGTCGGCCGAGACGCGTTCCGGGCGGCGCTCGCGCGATACCCTGCGCGCCTGGGTCGCCGCTTACTGGCCGACGATCCGGCTTGGCGTGCTCACCTCGGTATGCGGATTCGCATCGATGCTGTTCTCCGGCTTTCCGGGCCTCGTGCAACTGGGCGCGTATTCGATCGCGGGGCTCGTGACGGCGGCGCTCGTCACGCGCTTCGTGCTGCCGCGCCTGCAAGGCGGCGCCGTGACGATTCGCGACACCTCGCGCGTCGGCGGCTGGCTCGCCTCGGCTGCACAGGCCGCGCCCCGTCTGCGCTGGCCCCTGCTGGCGCTGACGCTGGCCGCCGTCGCGGTGCTCGCCATGCATCGCGGCGATCTGTGGAGCCGCGAGCTCGCTTCGCTGAGCCCGGTCCCGGCAGCGAGCCAGGCGCTCGACGCGCGGCTGCGCGCCGACGTGGGCGCACCCGACGTGCGCTATCTGGTGGAGATTCCCGCCGCCAGCGAGCAGGCCGCGCTCGAAGGCGCGGAGAAGATCGGCGCGCAACTGCAGCCGCTCGTCGACCAGGGCGTGCTCGCGGGCTTCGAAAGCCCGGCGCGCTATCTGCCGAGCGACGCCGCGCAGCGCGCGCGCCTCGCGAGCCTGCCCGATGCGGCCACGCTCGCCGCGCGCATGCGCGAGGCCGTCGCGAATCAGCCGATCAGCATCAAGCCCGAGGTCTTCGCGCCGTTCCTCGCCGACGCCGAGGCCGCGCGCAACGCGCCCTTGATCACGCGCGCGGACCTGCGCGGCACCTCGATGGCGCTGGCCGTCGATGCCTTGTTGACCGAACGCGAAGGCCGCTGGCGCGCCATGCTCGCGCTGCGCGCGCCCGATGGCGCGGCGGCGCGCGCGAGCGGATCGAGCCTCGACACCGCGCCGATCAGCGCCGCCGTCGCGCGCGCGGGCGTGCCCGGCGCGCTGTTCGTCGACCTCAAGGCGGAGGCCGACGGTCTCTATGTGAACTACGTCCACGAGGACATCCGCCTCTCGCTCGCAGGCTTCGCGGCGATTGCCGTGCTACTGGCGTTCGCGCTGCGCTCGCCGCTGCGCGCGGCACGCGCGCTCGCGCCGCTCGTCGCGGCGGTGCTGGTAGTGGCCGCGTGCTTCGCGCTCGCGGGCGTGCCGATGACCATCCTCCATCTGGTCGGCATGCTGCTGATCGTGGCAGTGGGCTCGAACTATGCGCTGTTCTTCTGCAAGCCCGCGGCCCGCGCGGCGAACGAACCGGCGCATGGACCGTTGCATGAACCGGCAAGCGCGCCGCACATCACGCCGCAGACGCTGGTTTCGCTGCTGGTCGCCAATCTTGCGACGGTCGCGGGCTTCGGCCTGCTCGCGCTCTCGCGGGTGCCGCTGCTCGAAACCTTCGGCCTCACAGTCGGCCCCGGCGCGATGCTCGCGCTCGCCTTCGCCGCGATTCTCGCACCGCAGCCGCGCTCGTCTGCCACGGGACTGCGAGGCCACGAGGCATACCGCGCATGAACACGCCTTCGACACTCGCATACCGCGCATGAACACGCCTTCGACACTCGCACCGCAGCCGGGCGCGCCGCGCCGCTGGAAACCCGCGCCGCTGATCACGGGCTCGGCGGCGCTGCATGTGGGCGCGGCGGCGGCGCTGCTGGCCCAGCCGTCGACCTGGCCCTGGGCGGTGGGCGGCGTAGTCGCCTCGCATCTTGTGCTGACGGCAGCGGGACTCTGGCCGAGGAGCGCCCTGCTCGGGCCCAACTGGACGCGCCTGCCGCACGCAGCGGAGGGCGGCGACGACCGCCGCATCGCCCTCACCATCGACGACGGCCCCGACCCCGAAGTCACGCCGCACGTGCTCGACCTGCTCGACCAGCACGGCGCGCGCGCGACGTTTTTCTGCATCGGCGATCTGGCGCGGCGGCACCCGCGCTGCGTGGAGGAGATCGTGGCGCGCGGCCACGCCATCGAGAACCACAGCCAGCGGCACCGGCACAACTTCTCTGTCTGCGGGCCGGGCGCGCTGCGGCGCGAGATTGAAGCCGCGCAGCGCACGCTCACCGAGATCAGCGGGACGCGGCCGTACTTTTTCCGCGCGCCGGCGGGCCTGCGCAATCCGTTTCTCGAACCGGTGCTGTGCGAGTTCGGCCTGCAACTGGCGAGCTGGACGCGGCGCGGCTTCGACACGCGCGAGCACGACGGCCACAAGGTCGCGCAGCGCCTGCTGGACGGCCTGGCGCCGCTCGACATCCTGCTGCTGCATGACGGCCACGCGGCGCGCGGCCCGGGCGGCAAGCCCGTGGTGCTCGATGCGCTGCCCGAGGTGCTGCGCGCCGCCGCGAGCGCGCAGCTACGCTGGACGACGCTACGCGACGCCCTCTCCCTCGCCCCGGCGACGCTGAACACCGCAGCGAACCCAGCGGCGGCGGCCGACGGCCGCCCGCCAGCCCGGCTCCCAGGCCGAAACGGAGCCGACCACCCCCCATTTGATAAAATTTGATAAGAATCAAGACCCGAACGGGCTCCCGTTTGAGACCTGCGCTTCAGCCACCGGATTCGACCTTCGTGAAACCACTTCTGCTCTCGCACTTCACCGCCACCAGCTGCCTCGGGCGCGGGCTCGACGCGACGCTCGACGCACTGCGCCGCCAGCGCGGCGGCCTCGCGCCGTGCGATTTCGAGCGCGCGGAACTCGATACGTGGATCGGCGCGGTCGAGGGCGTCGACAACGAGCCGCTGCGCGCCGATCTCGCCGAATACGCGTGCCGCAACAACCGGCTCGCGCAGCTCGGCCTCGTGCAGGACGGCTTCGCCGCGCACGTCGAGGCGGCGGCCGCGCGATATGGCGCGGACCGTGTCGGCGTGTTCATCGGCACGAGCACGAGCGGGATTCTCGAAACCGAGCACGCGTACGTCCAGCGCGACCCGCAGACGGGTGCACTGCCCGCGGGGTTCCGCTACGCGCAAACGCACAACGCCTACTCCGTGGCCGCATTCGTGCGCGCGTATTTCGCGCTGCGCGGCCCGGCCACGGCGATCTCATCGGCGTGCTCGTCGGGCGCGAAGGTGTTCGGCACCGCGCGGCGCATGATCGAAGCCGGGCTCATCGACGCGGCGGTCGTGGGCGGCGTCGACTCGCTGTGCCTCACCACGCTGTACGGCTTCAACTCGCTCGAACTGCTTTCGCGCCAGCCGTGCCGGCCATTCGACGTGACGCGCGACGGCATCTCGATCGGCGAAGCGGCAGCGTTCGCATTCATCGAGCGCATGCCCGAGGACCGCAGCCTGCTCGATCGCGATGCCGTGCTGCTGCTCGGCGTGGGCGAATCGAGCGACGCGCACCACATGTCCTCGCCGCACCCGGAAGGGCTGGGCGCGCGCGCGGCCATCGAGCAGGCGCTCGCGACGGCGGGCATCGCACCGCACGAAATCGGCTACATCAACCTGCACGGCACCGCGACACCGAGCAACGACGCCGCCGAGAGCCTCGCGGTGCGCGCCCTCTTCGACGGCACGCCGTGCAGCTCGACCAAGGGCGCGACTGGCCACACGCTGGGCGCGGCGGGCGCGCTTGAAGCGGTGATCGCCGGGCTCGCGCTGCGCCACCGCTTCGTGCCCGCGGGCGTGAACACCACGCAGCCCGATCCGGCGCTGGGCTTCGCCGACGATGGCGCGCACCGGCTTGACTATGTGCTGCAAAGCCGCGACGCCGACCTTTATGCTGTCCTGAGCAATTCGTTCGGCTTCGGCGGCACGAATTGCAGCCTGATCCTTGGCCGCGCCGACCGTTTGCCGGGCGAGCGGCACGAACCGCGAGCGTGAACCCGTCATGAAATTGCGCGCTTCCATCGAAAGCATCGGCCTGATCGGGCCTGGCCTCGCCAACTGGCCAAACGCCGCCGACGTGCTCGCGGGCCGCGCGCCGTGGACGAGCGCGCGCACCGCGCCGCCCGCGCCCGAAGGCCTGCCTCCCGCCGAGCGGCGCCGCACCGGCACAATCGTGAGAATCGCGCTCGCCGCGGGCCACGAAGCCCTGGCCGCGAGCGGCCGCGACGGCGCGACGCTCGCGACCGTTTTCGCCGCATCGAGCGCCGACGGCGAGAACTGCCACGCCATCTGCGCAATGCTTTCGAGCGACGACCGCCATCTCTCGCCCACGCGCTTTCACAACTCGGTGCACAACGCGGCGGCGGGTTACTGGAGCATCGCGGCGCGCTCGCGGGCCGCGTCGAACGTGCTGTGCGCGCACGATGGCAGCTTCGCAGCGGGCCTGCTGGAGAGCCTGTGCCAGATCGTCGTCGATGGCGCGCCGAGCCTCCTGATCGCCTACGAGAGCGCCTACCCCGAGCCGCTGCACACGGTGCGCCCGATCGATAACGGATTCGGCGTGGCGCTCGTGCTTGCGCCGCTGGCCGAAGACGCGCACGCGAACGGCGTGGCGTACATCGAGGCAAAGCTGACCGACGCGCCGGCCACGCCACTCGCCTCCCCCGAACTCGAAGCCCTGCGGGTGGAGAATCCCGCCGCGCGCGCGCTGCCGCTGCTCCAAGCGATTGCGACGGGCCGCGCGGCGAGCGTGGTGATCGACTACCTGCCCGACACGCGCGTGCGCATCGACGTCACGCCGTCGCAGGGAACGCAAGCGGAGGGCGCGCGATGACGCAAGACGTACAAGACGTCGCGCTGCGCGTCCCGCTCGACCGCGCGTGGATCGCCGCGCACATTCCGCACAGCGGCGCGATGTGCCTGCTCGACAGCGTCGACGCATGGGACGACACGCACATCCGCTGCACAGCCACCAGCCACCGCGATGCGCACAACCCGCTGCGTT
The DNA here is from genome assembly GCF_051125205.1 of Paraburkholderia sp. A1BS-2L. Lineage (NCBI taxonomy): Bacteria > Pseudomonadati > Pseudomonadota > Betaproteobacteria > Burkholderiales > Burkholderiaceae > Paraburkholderia > Paraburkholderia sp. A1BS-2L. The sequence continues at coordinate 490,729 of NZ_CP120431.1, read as the reverse complement.
CGCAGGGCCGGCTCGCCTCGGTGTGCGGCATCGAATATGCGGCGCAGGCGATGGCGGTGCATGGCGCGCTCGCCGGCTCGCAGGACGGCGGACACAACACCACCCATGCGCCAGCAACGCCGGGCCGCCCGCGCGTGGGCTATCTTGCGAGCGTGCGCGGCGTGCAAGCCCATGTCGCGCGCCTCGACGCGTTCGACGCGCCGCTCACCGTGGAAGCCGAGCGCATAGGCGGGGACGGCAACAACGTCCTCTACGGCTTCACGATTCGCTGCGGCGACGAGGTCCTGCTTGGCGGACGCGCAGCCGTCATGCTCGACGCGTCCGGCGCGCTGGCCCGGACCACCGATAACCGTTTCAAGGGAGAACCCACGTGAAAACACGCCAAATCGTTCTAGCCGCGCTGCTGGCCGGCATGGCGAGCTCGGCGGCCTACGCCGATCTCCACGACGTGAAAGAGAACATCAAGAAAGACTCGAAAGAGGCTGCGACGAAGACCGGTCACGCCGCGCGTGACTTTGGCCACGCTACTGCGGACGCGGCCAAAACGGTCGGCCATGGCATCGCGCATGTTTCGCGCGAAGGCTGGGAGGGCACCAAACACGCCACGCGCGAAGGCTGGGAAGGCACCAAGCGCGCCACGAAGCGCGTGTTCCACACGGACTCGAGCAGTAGCAGGGAAACGCAGAAGACAGCGGCGTGAGGGGCGTCGGGATGCGGGGGTAATGAGTGCGATTCGTTAACCCGTTGCGCGCGCAATCATCGTGTTGTGAGCGAACGCGCGGCCATGGGCAAGGTCCCCGCAGCGGCCTTGTGCCAATCCGTCTTCGCATATGAAAGAAACACCCGGGACCCGTCCTCACCCTGGTTATCGCCGCCGCTCCTCAGTCTCTGCTCCTGCTCCCGTTTTCCGTCGTACACGCTACCGGGAAACGCCCCCGACAAATCAGTCACCGGACGATCTACTTGCTATCGCCACTTCAGGCCGAATGCGCCGAGCCGACTCTATCACGTTGTGATATAAATACGATACGGGCCGTGACCCCGGGATTCGGCTAGCCCCACGATGTCAAGGAGTGGATCAACGTGGGGAGTGTCGCGCGCCGGACACGCGACCTATACAGAAGGAGGAATGTTGTGAGTGACACAAGAACCTTCGAAATTTTCCGCTACGATCCAGACAAGGATGCTACCCCGTACATGCAAACGTACGAGGTAGAGGTGACTCCGAATGACAGGATGTTGCTTGACGTGCTGGTCCGCCTGAAAGCACAGGACGAGACGCTGAGCTTCCGGCGCTCGTGCCGCGAGGGCGTGTGCGGCTCGGACGCGATGAACATCAATCGCAAGAATGGGCTCGCCTGCATCACCAACCTCAACGACATCCCCCGCCACACGGTCCTGCGGCCGTTGCCCGGGCTGCCGGTCGTCCGCGACCTGATCGTTGACATGACTGCGTTCTTCAAGCAGTACCACTCAGTCAAGCCCTGGCTGATCAACGATACGCCCCCACCCGAGCGGGAAAGGCGCCAGACGCCCGAGGAACGCGATCAACTCGATGGTCTCTACGAGTGCATTTTGTGCTCGTGCTGCTCCAGCGCGTGTCCCTCGTACTGGTGGAATCCGGACAAATATGTCGGGCCTGCCGGCCTCCTGCAGGCCTATCGCTTTCTGGTGGATTCCCGCGATGAAGCCACCGGCGAGCGACTCGACAATCTTGACGATCCGTACCGCCTCTTCCGTTGCCGGACGATACTGAACTGCACGGACGTCTGCCCAAAGGGCCTGAATCCGGCCAGAGCGATCGGCGAGATCCGCACCATGCTTGCGCGCCGGACAATTTGAATACTGCAAAACAACATAGCGAGGCGATTATGGCGATGCCACGGGCGTCACAGGGCGAACTGATCGACGTTCACCCCCTCGGCGATGCACTGCGAGTTTCGAAATCTGTCACCCTCATGCGCTCGGAGCACATGGAAGTCGTTCGACTCGTGCTTCCGGCGGGCAAGCATATCCCCGAGCACCGGGCGCCCGGTGAAATCACCGTGCAGTGCCTGGAAGGCGTCGTCAAGTTCGGCACCGGCGCGGGAACACAGGTGATGCGCAGCGGAGATTTGTTGTTCCTGTTGCCCGGGGAACCCCATTGGCTCGAGGCCGTAGAAAGCGGCTCAGTGCTCGTGACCCTTTACCTTCCGCATGCTCACCAGGCGACCCCAGCGGACGATCAGCAGGGAAACGCGACAAGCCAGGCCTGAAAGAGGACAGCGAGGCCAGAATGAGCGAGCGGGCGCGCATTGAGTTTCTCATTGAACGTGACGGGTTGCCTGAGGCCACCGAGTGGGTGCGCCGCACGATGTACATCTACCGTCGTGCGATCCTCAACAAAGGACATTTCGCGCACGCCCATCCCTACCGGCATCGCTTCATCGTCGCGTATCTGGAGTTCAAGCGATGGTTACAAACGGGTTCCGCACCCCGGCCGTCATGACGGCCGCGCCCGCCGGAACCTCAGTTCCTGGCGGCGGTCAGCGCCCGGCACGTCCAGCACGACGATGTCGACCTCGAACGTCCACGTTTTTGCAGAAGGTGAATGATGGAAAATTCAATGTATCCGCAACCAGGCCCGGAAATAGCCAGACGACGCCGGGAACTTGCTCCCGAAGCGATCACGGCGTTCAGGGCTTTCAGCAGCAGCGTCTTTGCCGATGGCGCACTACCGGCAAAAACGAAACAACTGATCGCGGTGGCCGTCGCGCACGTCACCCAATGTCCTTACTGCATACGGGGGCATACGAAGGAGGCGCTGAAGGCTGGGGCATCAGATAACGAAATCATGGAGGCGATCTGGGTCGCGGCCGAAATGCGTGCAGGCGCGGCTTACGCACATTCGGTGCTGGCGCTCGACGTAATGAAGGAAGAGGCGCAGTCGCGCCAGGCCCGCCATGACGAGCATCATTGACAGCCTGATCGCCGAGCACCGGCGTCTTGAGCGACTCGTGCGCCTCCTCGAGCGTCAATCGATGCTCCGCGACGCGCGGGCAGCGGCGAACAGCGCGCTGCTCGTGGATGCCCTGTATTACCTGACACGGTTTCCTGACGTGAACCACCACGCGCTGGAGGACCGCATTATCGGCAAGCTGCTCGAGAAGAAGGCGTTGGCCCGGGAGCTGGCAAGCGAGCTGTCGGCACAGCACGCGACGCTGGCGCTTCAGGGCCACGAACTGATTCAGGACCTCGAATCGATGGTACGTGATGAAAATATGTCCGCAGAACTCCTCGAGTTCCGTGTCCGGCTGTACGCGGAGCGGCTGCGCCATAACATGGCCGTTGAGGAACTCACGATGTTCCCCATCGCGACGCGTCATCTGGATTCCGGCGACTGGTCTTCAATTGCGCGGGCAAGCCCCGATCGGTTGGCCGACCCGCTTTTCCAGACGCCGGTCCATGAGCGCTTTGTGCAACTGCACCGCGTGATCGCGACCGAAGCGGATTGCGGATGCCCGGAGGACGACGCGTAACGCCTCCGGACGGGCAAACGGGAGGCCGCCAAGCTGGTGCCCCCGCCTTCAGCACTTGATCTATACCGGGGTTCCTGCCGGCGTGACCCTGGGGGCCGCACGGGTCGTGACGCGCCAGGAGTCCGGATGGACGGCGGGAGGATCGCTTGCCGGGAAGCTTTCCGCCCCCGCCTCGTCAATCAGGGCTTCGAGGTGATCTGCGCACGAATGGTCCGTGCGTATGGTGTCAGGAAGAGTTTGCATAACGTGCCTCAATGATGGCCTGAACCGGGCTAAAGGATTCAAGACGCGATTTTCGATGCCTGCTGCGTCGCCCCTGCAAAGCCGGACAACGAGATGCTCGCCCAACGGCGTCACCTGAGGTTTGCCCCGGCACCTGGGGCACCTGTCGATGCTGACCAGATCGCCGGTCAACAAGGGCAGCAGGTCGGGCCGCTCGATGCTGACCTGCCCGGGGGTATGGGCGACGAGCATGAGCGTGGCGATCTCGTGCGGCGTCAACATCGGGAAATTCGTGGCGCAAGCGGGTGCCGCCATGCTTTCTGATGTGGTGCGGCTCGAAGGCCGTGCGTGCCTCACGCCCGGGTCTCCGCTATGGTCGACCTGTCGGGATGCAAGGCTTTCGACTTCGTGTAACGTGTTCATCCATGTCCTCCAGTCCGACGCTCTGATAAACGAGCCTCAGGCACGCAGTCCATATGCCTGCTGCTGCGGTTGACCCCGGAAGGGAGCCGGGGCAACGTCCGCCGCCAACTCTCGCAACCCGTCGATATCAAGAATCCGGAGATCCTTGCCACACGCATGAATCAGCCGGCGCCGCTGCAATTTCGTTACTGTCCGGCTGACCGTTTCAAGCTTCAACCCGAGGTAGCAGCCCATTTCCTCGCGTGTCATCTTCAGCGTAAATTCAGCGGCGGAATAGCCGCGCGCCTGCCAGCGCCGCGACAGGTCGGCAAAAAAGAAGGCCACCCGCTCCTCCGCTGTCATGGTGCCGAGCAGCATCATGAGTGTGGACTCACGCACGATCTCGGCACCCAGCATCTGGTGCACATGATGCTGAATTGCGCTCACTTCCCGGCACAGCACTTCGAGCAGATCGAACGGCATCACGCATACCGAGCTGTCTTCCAGCGCGACCGCCTCGCAGCTATGCCTGCCATTGGCAATGCCATCGATGCCAAGCGTATCTCCAACGATGCCAAAACCCGTGACCTGCTCATGCCCTTCGCGATGCATGACCACAGTCTTGAACGACCCTGTGCGGATCGCATAGATGCTCCGGAACGCGTCGCCCGGGCGGTACAACGCGTGGCCGCGATGGACGATGCGCACGCACTGGACAGCATCGTTGATCCGCTCGTGGGTGGACGTGTCAATGCGGCTATGGGTGCACAGTCCCGCCATTGCGCAGGTTTTGCAGCCGACATTCATCATTCGTGCCCGCTGGTCGCCTGGCTGCACGGGCAACTCGCGAACAGGAACCGAAGGGGCGCTTCTCCCGGTTAAGGTTGTGGTGAACATGCTTCCCTCTGCTCATGAATATCCAGCTAAACGCATAACCGCATCGGGCCCGCATTTCAATCCGGAGTCTTCACCGTGAAGTCGATCACGATGTTGCCCGGCTCGCGAGCAACATATCCGATGCCCACGCGCGACCCGAAGTGCTGCCTGATCTGTGCGAGAAGCGGCAGCGGGTCATGGTCGTTGACAAAACGCATCACCTCGCCGGGCTCCAGTGCATTGAGCGCGCCGAAAAGGGCAGCGTGACGGAAACGTCTGGCGACGCCGCGGGCGTCGAAGGCGTGCGGTTCGGAAAGAATCGGAAAGACCTCAGCTGGATCTTGCATGGCGGTTTCTTCTGAAAAGGTGGTTGATCGTGTGCGTCACTAAGGCGTAATGGTGCGGCGTGCCACCATGTTGGCGCTTAGCCTCGCCAATTGCTGTCGATCGAGACATGCTTGAGCAAACGGGAAAATCTCACGTTCCTCAAGCGCGATGTGGCTGCGGTAAGCGTCGACAAAGTCGGACACCAGGACCGGTTCGAGCAGCCTTGTTCTCCCTTCGGCGATGTCGGCCAATACTGTGCGCAATTGCGCCCACGACGCCTCCAGAATCCGATGCTCGTCAAGCAGGGATGCGATTCGCTCACCCACTGGTGAGTGCAGGCGCGCACTAGCCTCGATCAACACCGGAAAGAGATCCTGTTCCTCGTCGGCATGATGATGCGGCCCTGCGATGTCGAAATAACGCATGATGTTTCTGGCTGCCTGCTGCGCCTGCGTATCCGCGCCGTGCGAAGGCAGGTATGCAGCAAGCTTCCCGAGTGTCGCGCACTGCGCTGCAATGCGTTCATGACACGCCTTCAGCATTTCAACGGGTTCGTCGAAAGACGGTGCGGCTTTGGTAAGTAAACTGTTGGACTTCATTGTGTGCTCACATCGTTTCGTGTCAGCCCGCCTTGCCGTCGATTCGACACGCCTTGCCGCGCGCCAGGCCAGACCAGCGTAGCGAGCACATCGCGCTGCAGAGATAAAACGGTCGGAGTCCGAGTCTCAGTACGGGCCACTCCAATGCAGGTGACCCGAAAGAAAAACGATGCGGGAGATGTGTTTTCATGACTGGACTCCTGCCCTGTGCCTCGTGCCACCGTGCGGTCTCGACACGGCCACCGGTACCCGTTCGCGACCGCCGGTCACGCCCAGAACGGAAGCCGCAACGGCGGGCGCAACAATGGCCTCCTGCAACGTCATGGTGTCGAGTTCATGGAGAAAGGCATCGACCGCCCTGTACAGCCTGCGCCTGAGATTGCAGGCTGGAAAAATCGCGCAGTCGTGCGCGACGCTCATGTCGTGGCAACGCACCACGGAGAAATCCTTCTCGGCCACGCGCACGATTTCCCCCACCGAAATCTTCCCGGGCGCGCGCGCCAAACGGGCGCCACCGGCCCGCCCGCGCGCCGTCTCGATGAGACCGACCTGACTGAGTTCGTGGATGATTTTCGTCAGGTGATTGCGCGAAATCCCGTAAGCCCCCGCAATCTCGTCGATCGTCGCGACGCCACCATCCGGATGCTTCAGAGCAAGGTACATCATCACTCGAAGCGTGTAATCGGTGTAGACGGTGAGATGCATGGCAACTCCTTGCCTGAGGCGGTCTGGCTGGACCCGGGTGCGCGGCCGTTCAACGCGGACCGGCAATTAACATGCATTCACGGTACATCATTTATTCCGAATTTACAATGCCGTCGTAAGATTGGTTCGCATAACAAATCAACTGTGGTACCCGATAATTTCAGCAACCTGCCTGTCGCTTCAGCTCCCGGCGGGCAACACTTCTCGTGGTGCGACAAATTGACATCGTCGCGCTGGATGGCGCCGTGGTGATGAGCTATGCCGGGCGCCATTGATTCAGATCGAGTAGATTAGCTATCCTTACGAGTTGATCCACACAAGGCGAAACGGGGGCCGTCACGTTCGACAAGACCTTCTCGCTCGAGCTGGGCCAGCGTGCGATAGAGGGTCTCGTGTGCCATGCCGAGCATGCGCGCCCATTGCATGAGGGTCCCGGGCAGCGTGAATGTGCCCCGCGCGTCGGCTTCGAGCCGCAGGCACTGCAGGATGCGCTCGCGCGGTGATCGGAGGGTAAGGCGCTCTGCGCGTGCACGCGATTGCATCAATTGCTGCGACAGCAGACGGATCCAGTCGATCGCAAAGGTCGAATCGGCCCGCAGAGATGCCAGTACCGCTTCTTTAGGTAGAACGAGCAATTGACTGGCCACCGGGCACACGCCATCGCAGTGGTACCGCGCACTGAAGAGGCTTGCTTCGGCCACGAAGTCGCCCGGTTCGGCAGTCTGTAACGTAATGGACTCACCGCCGGCTTCGTCACGCCTCAGCAACAAACGCCCCGAAAGAACCTGATAGACGGCCTGCACCGACTGTCCGCGATGGAAGACGGTCGCGCTGGCGTCGTAGTGTCTTGGCTTTGCGGCCAGACGCAGGGTTTCGGGCCAGGAAGACGGGAGACTGGTCCCGCACGGGGCTGCGTTCGAATCGGACGTGACCATGGGGGCTTCTTTAGCGCGTTGGCATCACCTGGAAGTCCCTGTACCAGCCGCATGGTGATGCATCATGTCCGGGCGGTGTCCTGCCATCGCATCGTGACCATGGTCGGACAATTGTGCTTCGAACCACTGGTGCAGCGCGATAACCAGCGCGGGCTGAGCGCTCCGATAGGCAATTTCGCCGCCTTTTGGCAGGTCGCGGTAAGTGATCGTCAACTCGCCCGGCTTCGCGGCGCGAAGGGTAGCCAGACCCGGCATGTCTTTCCCATGGATATGCTCCGGGCCTTCGAAGTCGCCGGCGGCAAACTGTTGCGCGATCATCGCGAGATGCTGGCGGATTAACGTGGCCTGTCCGGGATCGTTTCGCGTGGTTACGACCTGCTGGATGCCACCGTCCGCGGTCTTCGTAAAGATGTGGGTGGTCGCCGTGAGGGAAAACGGCATAACGTCATGTCCCCGTTCGGCAACGTCTTTCTGCCTCGCTGTCGCGTCGGCAACGGCGGAAGAACAGGCGACTGCTGCCGCGACGGACGCGGCAAGCAGGAAAACGGAGGCGATGCGTGCCATGGATGTCCCCGGTCATCAATGCGCGTGCAGTGTAGCGCGCCCTGTCGCCAGTTAACTATGACTGGAATCATATCTGCCAGGTGCGCGCAGAGCCGGTTTTTTGCAACCGCGACGAGCGGCGAAGCACCCCGCACGCTAGCCCCGTAACCGGCGCCCTGCATGACTTACCCTCCATGGCGTCTCAGCTTGCGTCATAGTCTTTCGCGGCAAGATGGCGGAGCTAACGGGAGTAAGTAGGCAAGTCCCGCAGTCAAGCCGATATCGACGCTCCAGGTACACCGCCGGTCGCGTTCCGGCAGCCGCAAATGCGCGGCCAACGGCCTGCGGAACCGCTAATTCCCTCCCCCGAACGGCCAAAATACCCGTCTCGCGCCCGCGACAAGGCAAAATACGGGTTTTGAGCCCACGTTTGATCCCATGCAGGGCTCATGTTTTTCCTGCCGGCTGCCGCCTGTGGGGCCTGAACAGCCCCCGCCGTCACACGATGGACGTCCCGAAGAGGTACTGTGAACACCTCGACGCGAAGCCGGCCGGACCGCTCGCCCAGACCGGCGAGCCCACTGGAGTTGTTTTGATGACCGAACCCAAGATTTCTTTCGCGGGCAGGCTCTCGCTTGCCTTCGGATCGTTTTTTGCCATTCTCGGCAATGCCGAACTGGCCGCCGGCGTGCGCCGCCTGCGCGACGGCGAGACGCCGGTATCCACGCCTGCGCCCGCCCCCGCACCGCAAGCCGCAGCTCCGGCTCCGGCCGCCGCGCCCGTCGCCAAGCCCGCTCCCGCGCCCGTGGCCGCCATCGAGGAAGCCAGCCCGCAGTCGGCGCTGCAACTGCTCGGCCTGCTCCAGCGCAACGCGCGCTTCGTGGACTTCGTCGAGGAAGACATCGCCAACTATGGCGACGCCGACATCGGCGCTGCGGCGCGCCTCGTGCACGAAGGCTGCCGCGCCACGCTGCGCGAGCACTTCACGATCCGCCCGGTGCGCACGGAAGCCGAGGGCAGCCGCGTGACCGTCGCCGAAGGCTTCGACGCTACCGCCATTCGCCTGACCGGCAACGTGGTGGGCGCGGCGCCGTACCACGGCACGATCAGCCACCGCGGCTGGCGCGTCGAAGACGTCAAGCTGCCCAAGCTCGTGAAGTCGAACGACGCCAAGGTCCTCGCACCGGCAGAGGTGGAACTGTGAGCGATCCGCGTTATTCCATCGGCGTCGACCTCGGCACCACGCATTGCGCGCTCTCGTACGTCGATCTCGCCGGCAGCGATGGCGAAAAGGCCACTCAGGGCGTGCTGCCTGTCACGCAATTGACCGCGCCCGGCGCGATCGAGTCGCCCGAGCTGCTGCCCTCGTTCCTCTACTTGCCCAACGCGGGCGAACTGACGCCGGGCGACCTCACGCTGCCCTGGACCACCACGCGCGAATACGCCGTGGGTGAGATGGCGCGCAGCCGCGGCGCCGGCACGCCCATCCGTCTCGTGTCGAGCGCCAAGAGCTGGCTCTGCCATCCCGGCGTGGACCGCCGCGCCGCGATCCTGCCCAACGACGCGCCGCCCGAAGTCGCGCGCGTCTCGCCGCTCGAAAGCTCGATTCGCTACCTCACGCACCTGCGCGAGGCATGGGACCACGCGCACCCCGAAGCCCCGTTCGCGGAGCAGGACATCACCGTCACGATTCCGGCCTCGTTCGACCCGGCCGCGCGCGAACTCACGGCCGAGGCCGCGCAGGCCGCCGGCTACGCGCGCATGACGCTGCTGGAAGAACCCCAGGCCGCGCTCTATAGCTGGATTCAGAAGAGCGGCGGCGCGTGGCGCAAGGAAGTGAAGGTCGGCGACGTGATCCTCGTGGTGGACGTCGGCGGCGGCACGACCGACCTCTCGCTGATCGCCGTGGTCGAGCGCGAAGGCAATCTGGAACTGCACCGCGTGGCGGTGGGCGAGCACATCCTGCTCGGCGGCGACAACATGGATCTCGCGCTCGCCCACGTGGTCGCGCGCAAGCTCGCGGCGCAAGGCACCCAGGCCGATCCGTGGCAACTGCGCGCGCTCACCTACGCGTGCCGCTCGGCCAAGGAGACGCTGCTCTCCGACCCGAGCGTGGAGACCGTGCCGCTCGTCGTGCCGAGCCGCGGCTCGAAGCTGATCGGCGGCTCGATCCGCACCGAGCTCACACGCACCGAACTCACGCAGATCATCCTCGAAGGGTTCTTCCCGCAAGTGGACGCGGCAGCGCGGCCCGTCACGCGCGCCCGCGCCGGCCTCACGCAGCTTGGGCTGCCCTACGCGCAGGACGCGGGCGTGACGCGCCATCTCGCGGCGTTCCTCGGCCGCCAGGTGGGCGCGCTCGCGGAACTCGAAGGGTTTGCGCAATCGGCCGATCAGGCCGGAATCGATGGAGGCGCCAGCTTCCTGCACCCCACGGCCGTGCTGTTCAACGGCGGCGTGTTCAAGTCGCCGCTGCTCGCCGGGCGCGTGCTCGACATTCTCAACGGCTGGCTCGCCGCCGAAGGCGCGGCCGCGGCACGCCTCTTGGGCGGCGCCGACCTCGACCTCGCCGTGGCGCGCGGCGCGGCGTACTACGGCTATGTGAAGCGCGGCAAGGGCGTGCGCATTCGCGGCGGCACGGCGCGCGCGTACTACGTGGCGATCGAATCGGCCATGCCGGCGGTGCCCGGGCTCGAGCCGCCAGTCTCGGCGCTGTGCGTCGCGCCGTTCGGCATGGAGGAAGGCACGGACGCCGCGCTGCCGTCGCAAGAGTTCGGCCTCGTTGTGGGCGAGCCGGTGCACTTCCGCTTCTTCGGCTCATCGGTGCGCCGCCAGGATCAAGTGGGCACCCTGCTCGACTACTGGTCGCCGGAAGAACTGCAAGAGCTCGAAGAAATCCAGGCCACGCTGCCCGCAGATGGCCGCACGCCCGGCGAAGTCGTGCCCGTCAAGCTGCACGCGCGCGTGACCGAAGCCGGCACGCTGGAACTCGAAGCCGTGCCGAGCGGCAGCAGCGAGCGCTGGAAGGTCGAGTTCGACGTGCGCGGCGGCGCGAGCGCCTGACTCCGGCCAACCCTCTCTTGAGCTCCATGAAGCGATACGTCGTAGGCATCGACCTCGGCACGAGCAACACGGTCGTTGCCTACGCAGAGGCAGGCGCGGACGAGATCCGCGTCTTCGATATCGAGCAGCTCACCGCGCCCGGCGAAGTGGGCGCGCAGCCGCTCCTGCCCTCGACGCGCTATCACCCGGCGCCGGGCGAACTCGCGCCCGGTGCGCAACAATTGCCGTGGCCCACGCCCGATGCTTCGGATTCCACAGCAACTGTGCCGGTCATCGGCCGCCTGGCGCGCACGCTCGGCGCGCAGGTGCCGGGCCGGCTCGTCGCCAGTGCGAAAAGCTGGCTCTCGCACGCTTCAGTGGACCGGCTCGCGCCGATCCTGCCGTGGGGGGCGCCCGACGACGTCGGCAAGGTCTCGCCTGTCGACGCGAGCGCGAGCTACCTCGCGCACGTGCGCGCAGCGTGGAACCACCGTTTCCCGCACGCGCCGCTCGAACAGCAGGACGTGGTGCTCACCGTGCCCGCCTCGTTCGACGACGGCGCACGCGCGCTCACGCTCGAAGCCGCGCGGCGCGCGCAACTGCCCGCGCTGCGTCTGCTCGAAGAACCGCAGGCCGCGTTCTACGACTGGCTGTTCCATCATCGCGAAACGCTGCAGACCGAGCTCGCGCAGACGCGCCTCGTGCTGGTGTGCGATGTGGGCGGCGGCACGACCGACTTCACGCTCATCAAGGTCCACGTCGAAAACGGCGAGCCGCAACTGAGCCGCATTGGCGTGGGCAACCACCTGATGCTGGGCGGCGACAACATGGACCTCGCGCTCGCCCATCTAGCCGAAAGCCGGCTCGCGGGCGAGAACGCGCGTCTGAGCGCCGCAAGCCTCTCGCAACTCGTGGAGCGGTGCCGCGTCGCCAAAGAACAATTGCTGGGCGAAGCCGCGCCCGAGGCCGTTGGCGTGACGCTGCTCGGCGCGGGCTCGCGGCTGATCGGCGGCGCGCGCACGACCCAGCTTGCGCGCGACGAAGCCGAACGCATCGTCGTGGATGGCTTCTTCCCCGCAGGCGGCCCCGACGACCTGCCGCGCCGCTCGCGAGCGGCCATCGTCGAATTCGGCCTGCCCTATGCCGCCGACGCGGCGATCACGCGCCATATCGCGGCGTTCCTGCACCGCTTCGCCGCGCAGTCGCGCGAGGCGCTCGGCGATGCGGGAAGCGGGGAAACCGCCCTGCCCGCGCCCTTGCCTGTACCCGACACGCTGCTGCTCAATGGCGGCGTGTTCCGCGCGAAAGCGCTTTCCTCGCGGCTGCGCGAAACGCTGGGCGCGTGGCGCGAGCAGCCGCTCACCGTGCTGCAAAACGACCAGCCCGACGTGGCGGTCGCGCGCGGCGCGGTCGCCTTCGCGCTGGCCCGCGCGGGGCGCGCGCCGCGCATCGGCGGCGGCTCGCCGCGCAGCTACTTTCTCGTGCTGGACGAAGCAAACGGCAAGCGCGCCGACGATGACAACGCGAAAGCACGCGGCGTCTGCCTGTTGCCGCGCGGCACCGAGGAAGGCCACGAGGTGCGCCTCGACGAGCGCGTGTTCGCGCTGCGCCTGGGCCATCCGGTGCAATTCCATCTGGTCTCGACGGTCGCGGACACGGCCTGGCGGCCCGGCGAAATCGCCGATGTTTCGTCGGCGGACTTCGTGCGCTTGCCGCCGCTCTCCACGGTGGTGCAACGCCAGGAAACCAGGGGCGCACCCGGCGGCCACGCGGAACAAGAACGGCCAGTCAGGCTCACTGCGCAACTGACCGAAGTGGGCACGCTGGAAGTGCGCTGCATCGCCACCGACAACGACGCGCAACGCTGGCTGCTCGAATTCCAGCTGCGCCGCGACGAAGCCTCGGGCGCCGCGGCGGACCAGAGCGCGCGCCACGCCGGGCTCGATGAAGCGATTGCCTTGATCGACCGGGTCTTTGGCCCGAAGTCGGCGAAGGTCGATCACAAGGAAGTGAAGCGCCTGCGCGCGCAACTCGAACACTGCCTCGGGCCGAGACAGAACTGGGACGGCCCCCTGCTGCGCGAGCTATTCGGCGCGCTGTGGGAGCGCGCGGCGCGCCGACGCCGTTCGCCCGATCATGAGCGGCTGTGGCTGAACCTTGCGGGTTTTTGCGTGCGCCCTGGCTTCGGTTATCCGCTTGACGAGTGGCGCGTCGAACAACTCTGGACGCTCTTCGACGACGGCATACAGCACGTCAATGAAGGCCAGGTCTGGTCCGAGTGGTGGACGCTATGGCGGCGCACGGCAGGCGGCCTCGACGAAGCTGCGCAGGAGCAGGTGCTCGAAGCGATGCGCTGGCTCGAGGAAGCGGCGAGCTCGAAGAAGCACAAGCTTCCATTCGATCCCGCGAAGCTCGGGCATGCAGATATGGTGCGGCTTTATGCATCGCTGGAGCGCATTGGCGCGGAGCGAAAGATCGAGATCGGCGAGCAGCTGTTGGCGCGCTTGCAGAAGCCTGCGGAGAATCATCAGAGTTGGTGGGCCGTGGGGCGCATTGGTGCTCGCTTGCCTTTTTATGGCAGTGCGCATGGGGTTGTAGCACCCGAGGTGGCTACGCGCTGGCTCGACGCGATTCTCGCGCTCGACTGGAAGAAGGTCGAGCCGGCCATGTTCGCCGCGGCGCAGATTGCGCGCATGACGGGGGACCGGTCGCGCGATCTGGAGCCTGCTGTGCGCGAAGCGGTTCTCAAGCGGCTCGAAGGCGCGAATGCGCCGGCCACGTGGATCCAGATGGTGCGCGAGGTCGTGACGCTCGACAGCGCCGATACGGGACGGGTATTTGGCGAAGCGTTGCCGGCGGGCTTGAAGTTGATGGTGGAGTGAGCGGTTCGTGGCGGAATTCCGGACGCTTTTATCTGGTTCCGATCACCATCGAATCCGGGCCGGCGAGCGGCTCGACGCGCACCTGGGAGAAGCCGGCCTCCCTCATCCATGCACAACACTGCGCACCGGTATAGTCGAAACCGCCCGGCGTCTCGATCAGCATGTTCAAGCTCATCAGCAGGCCGAATGCATTCTGCCTGCGCTCATCGTCGATCAACGCGTCGTAGACGATCAGGCAACCTCCGGGAGGCAGCGCCGCGCGGCACTTCGCGAGGAGCGCCATCTTCTGCTCGAGGTCCCAGTCGTGAAGGATGTGCCCCATCACCAGCACGTCCGCCGAGGGGCACGGATCTTTGAAGAAGTCGCCCGAATGAAAGTGCAGCCGCTCGTGCAGGCCGTGCGAGGCCACGTAGTCCTCAAACACCGGGCCCACCACCGGCAGGTCGAAACCGCCGCCGTGCAAGTGCGGATGCGCAAGTGCGATCTCCACGGGCAAGGCGCCTTGCGCCGCGCCAATGTCGATGAATGTGCCGTAGTTTTGCCACGGGAATTTCTGCGCCATCGCCCTGGCTGCACCCAGACTGATCCCCGTCATCGCCTGAAGGAAGCCGCGTAGCGACGACTCGTCTCGATAGATCGCATCGAAAGGGTTGCCGCCGTGTTTGGCCTCGTTCTGCGGCTTTCCGGTGCGAAGCGCTTCCGTCAGCAGGCCCCAAAACGGATACAGCCGGGCGTTGGCCATTTCCAGCAATCCACCCACGTAGCTGGGCTTCGCCTTGTCCAGAAACAACGCGGTGTCTGGTGTATTGCGATATTTCCCGTCCTCGCGCTCCAGAAAATTCAACGCGACCAGCGCATCGAAAAAATCGTGGGCCGAGCGCGGATGCAGTCCGACTACGTCACGAAGTTCCGCGGCGTCGCGAGGAGCGAGCGCAAGGTGCGTGAACACACCCAGTTCGACCGCTGACAGCAGCGTCTTGGCCGCCCAGAATCCCATGCCCACCTGGAGCAGCCGTTCAGGCGAGGGCTCGCGCTGATTCGCGGCGTCAGCCCCGGACGCCTGTGGAACCTGGTGTGGTGTGTTGGCCATGGTTGCTCCCGGCACCGATGTGGGGGGGGTGAAGTGCCTGCCGACATCGTAGGCTGACCAAATTTGCTCGATGTGCGCTACCGTACAAAGCGAAGCCAAAGACCTGGCATGTCGGCCACGATGAAAGTGTCCTTGTGCGAGTTCAACAGACTTATGAAGCGGTCCTATACTGCATACTCAAGTTCAAACTCCTCGAAGACCCAAGGACATGACCGCAGACCGCGCACACGCCTGGTTGACGTTCAACCCCACCGTAGCCGCTGCAAAGGCCGCCGGCCGCCCGCTGGTCGCGCTGGAGTCGACCATCATCGCGCACGGCATGCCCTATCCGGAGAACGTGCGCACCGCGCGCGAAGTCGAAGCGTTGGTCCGTGATCTGGGCGCCGAGCCCGCGACGATCGCGCTGATCGGCGGACGAATCCGCATCGGTCTTTGCGAAGACGAACTGGAACTGCTCGGCAGCTCGGATCAGGTGCATAAGGTCAGCCGCCGCGACCTGCCGGCCGTGCTGGCCAGCGGCGGTCTCGGCGCCACGACGGTGGCGGGCACGATGATATGCGCCGCCCTAGCCGGCATCGAGGTTTTCGTCACCGGAGGCATAGGAGGCGTGCATCGCGGTGCGCAGGAAACCTTTGACATCTCCGCGGATCTTCAGGAGTTGGCAAAGACCTCGGTGGCGGTGGTGTGTGCCGGTGCGAAGTCCATCCTCGATATCGGGCTCACACTGGAATATCTGGAAACGCACGGCGTACCCGTGCTCAGTTGCGAGCAGGACAATTTCGCAGCGTTTTATACGCGGGACAGCGGCTATCGCGCGGATTTCAGGCTGGACGACGCCGCGGACCAGGCGCGCTTCATCCGCACCAAGTGGGACCTGGGCCTTGTGGGCGGCGTGGTGTTGAGCACACCGGTCCCGGAAGCAGCGGCGATGCCGTCCGAAGAAATCGATGCCCTGACCCGGCAGGCGCTTGCTGAGGCTGCGGCGCAAGGCATCACCGGCAAGGCCGTCACCCCTTTCGTACTGGCCCGCATCAAGGCGCTGACGGGCGGGCGCAGTCTGGCGACAAACATCGCACTCGTCAAACACAACGCAGAGGTCGGCGCACGGCTCGCGCTCGCGTTGGCACACTCGCGGCGTGGAGCCGGTGAGGCGTAGCAAGGCGAGAGGACCATGCGCATGCTTGCCCAATCCCCAGCAGGCAACCGGCGGCCGCCACGGTGGCAGATGGCCGTGATGCGCGCGGTTGTGGCACGGCCGGGCGGCTCGCAATGAAAACCTGTCTGGCGACGAATCAACGCCGGCAGATTCCTCGGTAGTCCGCGCACATCGATTGAAGGAGCGCACCATGGCGACCCTATCCCTTTTTAGCGGTACGACCATCGATGAGATTGCGAATCGCATCTATCGCATCTCCACGCCGGCCGAGATCCCCGGCGGCGGATTCTCCTTCAACCAGTACCTGATCGACGACGACGAGCCGCTGCTATTTCATACTGGTCTGCGCAAACTGTTTCCAGTCGTGAGAGAAGCGGTCGAGCGGATCATGCCAATAGACCGTTTGCGCCATATCGGCTTCTCGCATTTCGAATCCGACGAATGCGGCGCACTCAATGAATTTCTCGCCGTCGCGCCGCGTGCGGAGCCTCTATGCGGTCAAATCGCGGCCATGGTCTCGGTTGGCGATTTTGCCGACCGGCCGCCACGCGCACTCGATGATGACGAGACGATCTCGCTGGGGCAGCACAGCGTGCGCTGGCTTTACACGCCGCATCTACCTCACTCGTGGGAATGCGGGTTTCTCATGGAAACCACATCGTCAACGCTGCTCTGCGGCGACTTGTTTACTCAAGGCGGCTCGCGTCCCCCGCCGCTTGTCGAGAGTGACATCTTCGAGCCGAGCGAGGCCTTCCGTCATCAGATGGATTACTTCTCGCACACCACCAACGCCCGCTCAATGCTGGAACGCCTCGCGGCATTGCAGCCGACCACGCTCGCCTGCATGCACGGCAGTGCCTGGCGCGGCGATGGCGCAGCCTTGCTGCGCGCGCTCGCCGATAGCGTCGAGCGCGGCTAGCCTCGATGTGAAAGGATTGCTTCGGTGCGACGGGCCTGCCTCACTTTCGCGCGGGCGGCTGCGGGTTATTTGCCGGATTCGTATCAAACCGGCTCACTGCTTCGATGCCTACCTTGCCAGCGAGAGCAGATAGCCGTTCGTATAGCCAGGCGGCTGTTTCCCTGTCGTAGACCTCGTCGCCTCGGACGTACACCGTGAACGACCTCAGATACTTCGCCTTTTTCTCGGGGCTATCGATCGTATCCTTCGTCCACTGGTACAGAGGGTAACGGTCCCGCCCCGCCTTCTCCGCTTCTTCGACATACTCGGCGAATGCATCGTACTGGCACTTCAACGAGGCGTTGCGCTCATGCAAGACCGCTTCAAGCAAATCGCGCTCTTGATGCTGGGTGCGCGTGCGCAACGCCTCGGCCAGTTCGGGCGCGACGGTAATGCGGATCTGGAACTGCCATGTTTCAGTCATGCAAGCCTCCTGCCGTACCTCGGCGACGCAAGAAAAACCATGCCGTAGTTAAAGGAAAAACGCGGTTGCGGGATCATCCTCCAAAAATCTGGTGCATCAAGTGCCTGGCTGCGAAGCGCCAAAAAAAACCCGCGTCCCAAGCCGTCCATATCGACCGACCGGTAACGCGGGGATTCACAGCATAGCGACGCAGCGGCCTGAAACCACCCGGCCGCCCCCCTTACTTTTTCTCG
This sequence comes from Paraburkholderia sp. A1BS-2L, assembly GCF_051125205.1. Taxonomy (NCBI): domain Bacteria; kingdom Pseudomonadati; phylum Pseudomonadota; class Betaproteobacteria; order Burkholderiales; family Burkholderiaceae; genus Paraburkholderia; species Paraburkholderia sp. A1BS-2L. Next base: position 472,817 of record NZ_CP120431.1, on the reverse strand, counting down.
TCCTTGATCTGCGGCAGCGCCGAAGCCTCGCCCGGCGTCAGCAGGCCGACTTGCGCATAAACACGCAGCTTGTCGCGCGTATCGGTAATGTCGAGATTACGCATCGTCAGCTGACCGATACGATCGCGCGGCGAGAACGTCGAAGCCACCTTCTCCATCGACAGACGTTCAGGCTGATACGTGAGATTCGGCGACTTCGTGCTCAGGATCGAGTAGTCGTTGCCACGGCGCAGCTCGAGCGTCACTTCACCCGTGATCGCGCGCGCGACCCAGCGCTGTGCCGTCTCGCGCAGCATGATCGCCTGCGGATCGAACCAGCGGCCCTGGTACAGCAGGCGGCCCAGACGGCGGCCATTCTCGCGATATTGCTCGATGGTGTCTTCGTTATGAATGCCGGTGACGAGGCGCTCATAAGCGATATACAGCAGCGCCATACCCGGGGCTTCGTAGATGCCGCGGCTCTTCGCCTCGATGATGCGGTTCTCGATCTGGTCGCTCATGCCCAGACCATGACGGCCGCCGATGCGGTTCGCTTCGAGCAGCAGCTCGACCGCATTCGGGAAGGTCTTGCCGTTCAGCGCAACCGGCTGGCCTTCCTCGAAGCGGATCGTGACTTCCTCGCGGTCGACCTTGACGTCGTCGCGCCAGAACGCCACGCCCATGATCGGGTTCACGATCTTGATGCCCGACTCGAGGCTCTCCAGATCCTTGGCTTCATGCGTCGCGCCGAGCAGGTTCGAGTCCGTCGAGTAAGCCTTCTCCGCCGACATCTTGTACGCGAAGCCCGACTGCTGCATGAATTCCGACATTTCCGCGCGGCCGCCGAGCTCGTCGATGAACAGCTGGTCGAGCCACGGCTTGTAGATCTTCAGATCCGGGTTGACGAGCAGGCCGTAGCGGTAGAAACGCTCAATGTCGTTGCCCTTGTAGGTCGAGCCGTCGCCCCAGATGTTGACGCCGTCTTCCTTCATCGCGGCGACGAGCATCGTGCCCGTCACGGCGCGCCCGAGCGGCGTGGTGTTGAAGTAGGTGACGCCGCCCGTCGAGACGTGGAACGCGCTGCTTTGCAGCGCCGCGATGCCTTCGGCCACGAGCTGCGCGCGGCAGTCGATCAGGCGGGCGCCCTCGGCGCCGTACTCCGTTGCGCGGCGCGGGATCGAATCGTAGTCGTCCTCGTCGGGCTGGCCAAGGTTGGCGGTATAGGCGTACGGCACGGCGCCCTTCTTGCGCATCCAGTGCAGCGCGGCGCTCGTGTCGAGGCCGCCCGAGAACGCAATACCTACTTTTTGACCAACCGGAACACTTTCAAGAATCGTACTCATCGACAAAACCCGTTAATGGAGGACATTGACCAGGCGCATAGTTTACCCGAAGCGCGAGGGCTGAACCCCTGCTCCGGTAGAAATCGTGCCCGGCAGCGACTTTTGAAGCGCATTTTGGGGCCAATTTTGGCGGGTTTGGCGAGAGGTGGCGAGGAGTTGCCGTTCTTGCAGGGTCGCTCCCCACAAACCCACCCGCTACTGATCGCGTCTTGCAAGCCTGTCGCGCAACACGACAGGCATATAGCCTTGAAAACCTTCGCCGGCTCGGCAACAGCCGAGCCGGCGTCCGTGTGGCCATGCGCATACCGCGGCCTCACCGGTTCACTCCGGCATGCCTTTGCCGCGTGTTTCCGGCAGGAACCAGGGAATGACAATGCCCAGCAGGTAGCACGAACTCATAATGAGCGCGGCCTGCGAGACGCCGCCGAATGCCTTGATCATCGAGCCCGAGACGATCGGGAAGACCCACGCGATCAACCGCGCGGCGTTGAACACGAAGCTGATCGCCGTCGAGCGCACGGTCGAGGTGAACAGTTCGCAGGGGTAAATCGCCATCCATGCATACGCACAGCCGAGCGTGAAGAAGCCGTTGATCGGCGCGATGATCAGCATGCCACCGAGCGTCGCCGTGAAGTGGTACGTGATGATCGTGGTGATCAGCGAGCCCACGAAGGTCATGCTCAGGAACGCGCGCCGGCCCATCGCATCGACCATGAAGCCCGACGCGAGATACGCAACGATAGCGCCTGCCGTGTAGATGATCGAGATGCGCGAGCCCCAGGCGAGCGCATCGGCGGCGCCCGTCGCCTTGGCGAGGCCGACGGTGAAGGTCGGCAGCCAGCTCGAGATGGCCCACCAGCCCGTGGTCGCGACGATCGAGAGCACCATCGTCAGCAGCGTGCGGCGCAGCGCTTCGCGCTCCGTGAACAGTTGCTTGAGCGTGAACGGACGCTTGTCCGCTTTGCCGGCGCGCGCCGCCGAGCTCGCGCTCGCGTCCGAGGTGGCGTTCCAGCGCTTTTCCTTGACGGCCTGCTGCCACTTCTCCGATTCGTTCATGCCGCGGCGCAGATAGAGCACGAAGAACGCGGGCAGCGCACCGACGATGAACATCAGGCGCCAGGTTTCAGCCCCCAGCGGATGAGTCGAAGACAGCGCATACCAGATCACGGCGGCGAGCAGCGTGCCCCAGCCAAAACCGGATTGCAGGAAGCCGGCGCCCTTCGCACGCGCATGCTCGGGCCACGTTTCGGAGACCAGCGCCACGCCGGTGCTCCATTCACTGCCCATCGCGAGCCCGGTGAGAAAGCGCAAGGCGCACAGCACGACGAAGGTATTCGAAAACGCGGTGAGGCCGGAGAACAGCGCATAGAGAAACACCGACCACAGCATCATGCGCTTGCGCCCGACGTAATCCGCGAGAATGCCGCCGACGAGGCCCCCCACGCCCCAGCCGAGCAAGGTGATGCCGATCACGGTGCCCGCGAAGACCGGCAGCGAATGCGCCTGCTGCGCCGTCAGGACCGACTTGAGCATGGGCGCGAGCACGACCACGAGTGCGAGCGCTTCGAAACCGTCGAAGATCCAGCCGAGGAAGCCGCCTCGCAGCACGCGCCAGTGCGTTGCGCTCAGGCCGTCATACCAGTGTGTTTTGGGCGGCTGGGCGATATGGGTTTCTTGCATGATGCTGTCTCCTGAGGAACGTGGTTTCGACGCTTTCTGTGTTCGTCTTCGGGTAAAACCGCGATCTTTCTGTCAATGCGATTTGATTGGCGATACTAAATTGAAATACTGCCGCGCTGCGCGGCCCGCTCGCGGATAGCCGCAAAATCGGCGGGCAGCGGATGCAGATCCAGCCGCTGCCCTGCTTTCACGATCTGGCTTGGCGTGTCGTGGCCGATCAGTGCGGGTAGTCGCTTCGACGCCGCGATGAGCGCCGCCAGGTCGACGCCTGTGTCGTAGCCCATCAGTTCGAGCGCATGCACGATTTCCTCACTGCAGACGTTGCCGCTCGCGCCCGGCGCGTAGGGACAGCCGCCGATGCCGCCGAGCGACGCGTCAAAGCGATCCGCGCCGGCATCGATCGCGGCGAGCACATTGGCGAGCCCCATGCCGCGCGTATTGTGAAAATGCAGCGTGAATTCGGTTTGCGGCCAGCGTGCGAGGCATTGCGCCGTGAGCGCCGCGACCTGCCGCGGATACGCCATGCCGGTCGTGTCGCACAGCGTCACACCGCGCGCGCCCGCCTCTTCGATGAAGCGCTGCGTCCATTCGAGCACGGTCGCGTCCGGTACGTCGCCTTCCATCGGGCAGCCGAATGCGCAGGACAGCGAGATATTCACGGCGAGGCCCGCCTCGCGGGCGAGCGCGGCCACCTGCTTCAGCCCGTCGAAAGACTGCTCGCGGATCATGCGCAGATTCGAGAGATTGTGGCTCTCGGTGGCGGACATCACAAGATTGAGCTCGTCGGCGCGCGCCTCGATCGCGCGTTCGGCGCCGCGCACGTTGGGCACGAGCGCCGTGTAGACCACGCCGGGCCGGCGCTCGATTGCGCGCAGCACCGCTTCGGCATCGCTCAGTGCGGGAATCGCCTTGGGCGACACGAACGCCGTCACTTCGATCTTGGCAACGCCGGTGCGCGAAAGCGCATCGATGAGCGCGATCTTCTCATTAGTCTCGACGAAGGTTCCTTCGGACTGGAACCCATCTCGTGTGCCGACTTCCTGCATGTAAATGCGCCGGCGCTCTCCACTCCAGACGTTCATGCAATCACTCCTTTTTCGCGCAGCGCGGCGATCTGGCTTTCGGCAAGACCGATCTCGCGCAGGATGCTTTCGGTGTCGTCGCCGAGCCTGGGCGCCGACGAGCGCACGCTGCCAGGCGTGCCCATGAGCTTGGGCACGATGCCCGGTACGTCCACTTCGTAGCCGTCGCGCGTAGGCTGCCGCAGGATCATGTCGCGCGCGCGGTAGTGCGAGTCCTCTGCGATATCGCGGGCCGTGTAGATCTTGCCTGCTGGCACGCGCGACTCGGTCAGCGTGGCCAGCACCGCTTCGCTGGAACGCCCGACGGTCCATGCCTCGATGGCGCGGTCGAGCTCGTCCACGCGCGCGACGCGGCCTGCGTTGTTCGCGAGCGCGGGATCGTCGGCGAGATCGCCACGGCCGATCGCCATCATCAGTCGGCGGAAGATGCTGTCGCCGTTGCCTGCGATAAGCACGTAGCCATCGGCGCAGCGGTACGCGTTGGACGGCGCGATGCCCGGCAGCGCGCTGCCGGCGGCTTCGCGCACGGCGCCGAACGCGCTGTACTCGGGAATGAGGCTTTCCATCACGTTGAAAACGGCTTCGTGCAGCGCCACGTCGATCACCTGCCCCTTGCCGCCGTTTGCGTCGCGGTGATAGAGCGCCGTGAGCACGCCGATCACGCCATGCAGCGCGGCGAGCGTGTCGCCGATCGAGATGCCGCAGCGCACCGGCACACGCCCGGGCTCGCCGGTCAAATGGCGCAGCCCGCCCATCGCTTCCCCGATCGAGCCGAAGCCCGGCAGATCGCGGTACGGGCCGGTCTGGCCGTAACCCGAAATGCGCAGCATGATGAGGCGCGGATTGACTTCCGCGAGCGCCTCGTAACTCATGCCCCAGCCTTCGAGCGTGCCCGGACGGAAGTTCTCGATGAGCACGTCGGCCTCGGCGATCAGCGTGCGCGCGATCTCCTGGCCTTCGGCGCTGCGCAGATCGAGCGCAAGCGAGCGCTTGTTGCGCGACTGCACCTGCCACCAGACGGAGGTGCCGTCTTTCATCAGGCGCCAGTTGCGCAGCGGATCGCCGGCGCCGGGCGGCTCGATCTTGACGACCTCGGCGCCGAATTCGCCGAGCGTCTTGCCCGCGAACGGCCCGGCGATCAGTTGTCCCATCTCGATCACGCGCACGCCTTTGAGCGCGGCGGGCGAAAGCGGCAGGGAAGATTGGGCACTCATCACACTCACTCCTGAAATACGGTGGGCACGTGAAACCGCTTAGCCAAAGAGCCAGGGTTCGCGCGCGCTGCGCTCGCGCTCGTAGGCGCGGATCGTGTCGGCCTGCTCGAGCGTGAGCGAGACATCGTCGAGACCATTGAACAGCCGGCGCTTGCGCTCGGCCTCGATCTCGAACGAGATGGCGTCGCCGCCGGCGGGCCGCACGATCTGCGCCTGTAAATCGATCTCGATGCGCAGGCCCGGCGTGCGTGCGGTGAGATCGAACAGCGCCGCTACGGCACGCTCGGGCAGGCGCACGGGCAGCATGCCGTTCTTGAAGCAGTTGCCGTAGAAGATGTCCGCGAAGCTCGGCGCGATCAGCGCGCGGATGCCGAAATCCGCCAGCGCCCAGGCTGCGTGCTCGCGGCTCGATCCGCAGCCGAAGTTCTCGCGCGTGAGCAGGATCTGCGCGCCCGCGTAGCGCGGCTGGTTGAGCGGAAAATCCGGATTCGGCCGGCGCGTCGCCAGGTCCTGGCCCGGCTCGCCGTGGTCCAGATAACGCCACTCGTCGAAGAGATTGGCGCCGAAGCCGGTGCGCTTCACCGACTTCATGAACTGCTTGGGAATGATCGCGTCGGTGTCGACGTTCGCGCGGTCGAGCGGCACGACGAGCGCATCGAGTCGGGTAAAGGCTTGCATCAGATCACTCCACGGGAAACGTCGACAAAGTGGCCGGTAACAGCCGCCGCCGCGGCCATGGCGGGGCTCACGAGGTGGCTGCGGCCGCCGGGGCCCTGGCGCCCCTCGAAATTGCGGTTGGACGTGGAGGCACAGCGCTCGCCCGGGCGCAGGCGGTCGTCGTTCATGCCCAGGCACATCGAGCAGCCGGGCTCGCGCCATTCGAAGCCCGCTGCCCTGAACACGGCGTCGAGCCCTTCGGCTTCCGCCTGTGCCTTGACGAGCCCGGAGCCTGGCACCACCAGCGCCAGCTGGATGGTGGGCGCGACGCGGCGGCCCTTCACGACCGCCGCGGCGGCGCGCAGGTCTTCGATGCGTGCGTTCGTGCACGAGCCGATAAATACCTTGTCGAGCCCGATGCGCCCGATCGGCGTGCCAGGCTCGAGGCCCATGTAGTCGAGCGCGCGCGTCATGCCGGCGCGGCGCACCGGGTCGGCCTCGGCGGCGGGGTCGGGCACCATGCCGTCGACCGGCACCACCATCTCGGGCGAAGTGCCCCAGGTCACCATCGGCTTGAGCTGCGTCGCGTCGATGCGCACGGTCTTGTCGAACTGCGCGCCCTCGTCGCTCACCAGCGTGCGCCAGTACTTCACCGCGGCGTCCCAGTGCGCTTCGCCCGGCGCGAACGGGCGACCCTTCACGTAGTCGAGCGTCACGTCGTCCACACCGATGAGCCCCACGCGCGCGCCGGCTTCGATCGCCATGTTGCACAGCGTCATGCGCCCTTCCATCGAGAGCGCGCGGATCGTGCCGCCCGCGAACTCCATCGCGTAGCCCGTGCCTCCCGCCGTGCCGAGCTTGCCGATGATGGCAAGCACGAGGTCCTTGGCGCTCACGCCTGGCGGCAGCGCGCCTTCGACTTCGACGCGCATCGACTTCATTTTTTCGACCGAGAGGCACTGCGTCGCCAGCACGTGCTCCACTTCCGAGGTGCCCACCCCGAACGCGAGCGCCGCGAAGGCGCCGTGCGTGCTCGTGTGCGAGTCGCCGGCCACGACCGTCATGCCGGGCAGCGTCGCGCCCTGCTCCGGACCGACCACGTGGATGATGCCCTGCCGCGCGTCGCGAAGGCCGTAGGTTCGGATGCCGAATTCGTTGCAGTTGGTGTCGAGCTGGGCGACCTGCATGCGCGAGAGCGGGTCCGCGATGGCGTCGATGCTGGTGCGCTCGGCGGCGAGCGTCGGCACGTTGTGATCGGCGACGGCAAGCACCGTGCCGGCGCGCCAGGGCTTGCGGCCCGCCATGCGCAGTGCTTCGAACGCCTGCGGACTCGTCACCTCGTAGACGAGGTGGCGGTCGACATAGAGCAGCGTCGGGCCATCGGGCGTCTGGGCGACGACGTGGCTTTGCCACAGCTTGTCGAAGAGCGTGCGGGGCGTGCTCGCGGACTCCATCAATGTGTCTCCTGGATTCGGCTAATGATTGCCTCGCAGTCCGTCGCCCTGGCGGGCGAGGCTGCGGCCTATGGAGAGGCATTCTGCGCGCGCATGGCCATGGGCGGAATGACACGATGTGGAAGCGAGCTTTCGCGAAACGCGAAAGCTCGCCGCGCGCCCGTGGGCGCAGACATCACTTCGGCCCGGCTGGCGGTTGCGAAGCAGAGCCCACCAGATGATTGATGAGCAGCCGCGCCGGCTTCGGCAACGCACTCAGGTCGCGCGCGCAGATCAGTAGGTCGCGCACGGCCCAGTCTTCGGCAAGATCGATCCTGTGCAGGTCCATCGAGCGAAGATGCGGGCGCACGGCCGCGTCGGGCAGCACGGCGATGCCCAGTCCGGCGGCGACCATCAGGCACATCGCGTCGAAGCTGCGGACCTGGATGCGCAGCTTCAGCTGAGCGCCGGTGAAGGCCGTGGCGGCCTTCAGGCGCCTCGCGAGCGAGGTGCCGCGCGAGAGACTCACAAAATCGAATGCCAGCGCATCGGCGAAAGACACCGTTTCACGCTGCGTCAGCGGATGGCCGCCCGGCGCCACCACCACGAGCCGGTCACTGCGGTACGGCATGGTCTGCAGGCCGAACGTCGGCATCTGGTCGGCCATGATGCCGAAGTCGGCCGCCCCGTCCACCACGGCGAGCGCCACCTGTTCGCTGTCCTGCTCCTCGAGCTCGATGCGGATTTCCGGATTAGCCGCATTGAACGCCGCGATGTCCGAGGGCAGAAACTGCGTGACCGCCGACGTGTTGGCCCAGAGCCGCACGACGCCCGCTACCCCGGCCGCATAGTCCGACATGTCGGCCGTCATCAGATCGACGTCGCTGAGGATGCGCTGCGCATGCTGTTTGAGCGCCTCACCCGCAGCGGTTAGCGTGATGCCGCGCGAATGACGCTCGAGGAGCGGCGTGCCGACCGCCGCTTCGAGGTCCGCGATGCGCTTGCTGGCTGCCCCCACGGCGAGATGGGCGAGCTCGGCGCCCTTGCTGATGCTGCCGCTGCGGACGACCAGCGCGAACAACGAGAGCGAGACGAGATCGAGACGATGGAGATTCATTTGCGGACATTCCAACGACGGCAAAGACTCCATTATGAGGAATGAACCGGGCATTCGCTCTGGGCACAGTCCAGCCGACGGACGCAGTGGCCCGATCGTAAAGGCTCGACTAGCACGACATCCGTGTCGTCTCGCGCAACCATCGTAAGCTGCACTTCATCGATCACGACGACGTCATCATCGGCGCCCCGCCGCCCGCGATTGCCCGCGTCATCCGATCTGCAGTCAGACCTGCTGCTGGCCGCCATCGACGAACAGCTCGATGCCGTTCACGAAGCTCGCGTCGTCAGAGGCCAGGAACAGCGCCGCACTTGCAATCTCGCCGGGTTCGCCAAGACGTCCCATCGGGATCTGCGCAGCCAGGTAATCGGCGAGACCCTGGCGCTGGGCGGCATCGTCACCAGCCAGGTCGAGCAGGCCGGGTGTGCGGGTCGCACCCGGGCTCACCGTGTTCACGCGGATGCGGCGGTCCTTCAAATCGAGAATCCAGCTGCGTGCGAAGGCGCGCACTGCGGCCTTCGAAGCCGAATACACGCTGAATGCAGCCGTGCCCGCGCTGCCCGCCGTCGAGCCGGCGAGAATCACCGATGCGCCCTCGGCGAGCAGCGGCAGCGCCTTTTGCACGGTGAACAGCACGCCCTTCACGTTGCGATCGAAGGTGTCGTCGTAGTGCTCTTCGGTGATATCGCCCAGCGGCAGCATCGAACCGCCGCCGGCGTTCGCGAACAGCACGTCGAGGCGCCCGTGCTCTTCCTTGATCTGCGCATACAGCGCGTCGAGTTCACCAAGCTTCGTCGAGTCGACGCGCACGCCGGTCGCGTTGCCGCCGGCTTCGCGGATGCGCTTCACCGCGGCATCGAGTTCGGCCTGACGGCGGCCGGTGAGGTAGACGTGCGCGCCTTCTGCGGCAAAGCGCTGTGCCGTGGCGAGGCCGATGCCGCTGGTTGCGCCGGTAACGAGTGCGATCTTGTTGTCGAGTTTGCGTGCCATGGTGTTTCTCCTTTCGTTCGCCAGGTGAATGACTGCGTGAATGACTGCGTTCGGTGTTGCGTGCTGCGATGTGAGGAGAATATCGACGGCCGCTTCTTTTCGAAATAGAATTGATTGCAATCCAACGTTGCAAAAATGAAAAGATGAGGGGAAATGGCGAAGCTGCCTGATTTCGAAGGACTCGCGATGTTCGCGAAGGTCGCCGAGGAAGGATCGTTCGCGGCCGCGGCGCGCGCGATGGGGGTGTCGGTGGCAACGGTCTCGCGCGGCGTCGCCCGTCTGGAAGACCGGCTGGGCGCGCGGCTCTTCAACCGCACGTCGCGCCAGCTCTCGCTCACCGAGTTCGGCCGGACGATCTGCGAGAAGGCCGGCGAGATCTACCGTCAGGCCGAAGAAGCGGAGAGCGCCGCGCGCGAGATGTCGGTGCAGCCACGCGGACTGGTGCGTCTGGCCGTGCCGATGTCGTTCGGGCTGCGCTGGGTCGCGCCGCTGCTGCCCGCGTTCTTTCGCGCGTATCCGGAGGTGTCGATCGACCTGCATCTATCGGATGCGTCGGTCGATCTGGTCGCCGACGGGTTCGACGCCGCGCTGCGCATTGCCGCGTTGCCGGATTCGTCGCTGGTCGCGCGGCGGCTATGCGCGGTCACGCAATTCGTGGTGGCGTCGCCGGCGTATCTGGAGCGCGAAGGGCGGCCCGCCCATCCGCGTGAGCTGATCGACCGGCCATGCCTTTCATACGCGTACCGCGCGCGCAGCGACGTGTGGCGCTTTACGAACGCGGCGGGCGAGGAGGAGCCGGTCATGCCAACCGGCCCGCTGCGCGTGACGAACGCCGATGCGCTGCTGCCCACGCTGCTCGATGGCCTCGCGATCGCCGAGCTGCCCGAATTCATCGCCGCCGAATATCTGGCCGATGGCCGCCTCGAAGCGATCCTCACCGACTGGTCGCTCACGAAGGGCGGTCTTTACTTCGTCACGCCGTCGGCGCGCGCGCGTCCTGCGAAGGTGGCCGCGCTGTCCGACTTCTTTGCGGAACATCTCTGCGAGCCATCGTGGCGATGGCCGAAGTAGTGTGCTGGCCGATTCGGCGAGCCGGCCCGCATCATTGCATTTATGCAATAGTAAGTTTAGAAAACTTCCATTTCGCAAATATCGCGCAATCCGTATTCTCCTATCGACCGGCTGCACGACATCACGCGTCGAAAGCCACTCGACCATACGGAAAAGGAGAATCACGATGAACACGCAAACCACGCCGAATTCGCCCGATACCGCAACCGTCGCCTTCCTCGCTGCGCTCAACGGCGCAACCGGCCCGGCGATCGAAACGCTCGCCCCCGCCGAAGCGCGCGAAGTTCTGGCGGGCGCCCAGCGCAGCGTGCCGGTCGACGTTTCGGGCATCGACGTCACGCGACGTACGATCGAACAGGATGGCCTCGTCGTGCCGGTCGTGGTCGTCAAGCCGCAGAACGCGCGCGGCGTGCTGCCCGTGTTCATGTTCTTCCACGGTGGCGGCTGGATTCTCGGCGATTATCCGACGCATGAGCGTCTGGTGCGCGACCTCGTCGTCCAGTCGGGCGCAGCCGCAGTGTTCGTCGAATACACACCTTCGCCCGAGGCCCGCTATCCGGCCGCGATCAACGAGGCTTATGCGGCGACGAAGTGGGTCGCCGCGCATGGCGAGGAAATCGGCGTCGATGGTGCGCGCCTGGCCGTCGTGGGCAACAGCGTGGGCGGCAACATGGCGGCGGTCGTCAGCCAGATGGCGAAGGACCGGCAGGGCCCTGCCATCCGCTTCCAGGGGCTCATGTGGCCGGTGACGGACCACGCGTTCGACAACGCCTCGTACGACGCTTTTGCGAACGGCTACTTCCTCAGCCGCGACATGATGAAGTGGTTCTGGGACGCGTACACGAGCAATGAACGCGAGCGCAACGGACGTTACGCATCGCCGCTGCGCGCCTCGATCGACGAACTGAAGGGTTTGCCGCCCGCACTCATTGAGACCGCGCAGTTCGACGTGCTGCGCGACGAAGGCGAGGCATACGGACATCGGCTCGACCAGGCGGGCAACGACGTGACGACGACCCAGTACAAAGGGACGATTCACGACTTCGGCCTGCTCAACGCGCTCGCCGCTGACGCCCCGACGCGCGCCGCCATGCAGCAGATGGCACACGCGTTGAAGACGCGTCTTCAAGCACCTTGAAAACCGCCCTGTCTGTCGCGTTGCGTCGACCGGCAGCAGTGGACCGAATATGCCCATCGAACAACGCGCATTCGATACCACCACCTTCCTCGCTGCAACAAAACGTCTCGGCATCGCGCGCGAAGGGCGCTCCGGTTAGTCCCGAAGCGCCCCAATCAAAGCAGCAATGCGCTGCTCAATTGCCGGCGCTTGCCTCCACGGCCTGCACGGCCGGCTGCCCTACAACACTCTCCTGCGGCAGCGCCCATTCGAGCCAGCGCGCGCGGTGCGCGAGCACCAGCATGAACGCGAGCGCCGCGAGCACGCCGAAGGTCGCAAAGCCCATCTGGTAGCTGCCCGTGCTTTCGCGCGCGATGCCCATGATCACGGGCAGATAGAACCCGCCAATGCCGCCCGCCGCACCCACGATGCCTGACATCAGGCCCGTGCGGCCCTGCCAGCGGCGCGGCACGAGCTGGAACGTGGCGCCGTTGCCCAGGCCGAAGCACACATAAGTGAACGCAAGCAGCGCGATACCCGCACCAAACGGCGGCATCCACGCGGCGAACGCGAAGTCGCACAGCGAGATGGCCGCAAGCAGCAGCACCAGCGCGCGCACGCCCGAGATGCGGTCGGCGACTAGCCCGCCGATCGGGCGCACCATCGCGCCAGTCAGCGCAAGCAGCGACATGATCACGCCGGCTTCGAGTTTGGGCACCTGGTAGAGCGACACCAGCAGCGTCGTCACGTACGACGACATGCCCACGAAGCCGCCGAACGTGATGCTGTACACGAGCATGACGACCCAGGTGTCGCCCTCCGCGAGCACGCCGCGATAGTGGCGCGGCAGCACGGCGATCGCGAGCAGCGCGCCCATCACGGGCAGCAGCAGCACGCCGGTCTTGCCGGCGCCGAACACGCCCGCATGCACGGCGAGCACGAGCGCGATCAGGCCTGCCAGCGCGATGCAAAATGCGCGCAGCGCCTCGCGCGCGCTGCCCGACTTCTCGCCGAGATCGCGGGCCCAGAAGCACACTGCCATGGCGGCGAGGCCGAGCAGCGGCAGCGCCGCGCCCGTAGCGCGCATCCATCCATGGCTGTTGGCGAGCCCCGGGAACAGGAAGCCGTCGAGCACCGCGCCGATGTTGCCGGCAGCGGCGAGGCCTAGCACGAGGCCTTGCACCTTCGGCGGATAGTTGCTGCCCGCCATCGGCAACGCCACCGCGAAGCTCGCGCCGCCCACGCCCAGCAACACGCCGAGCACGAGCAGCAGCGTATAGGACGGCGCGCCCGGCATCATCAGCAGCACGAGGGCGGGAATGGCCGAGAGCGCAATGCCCATCAGCGCGACCTTGCGGCCATCGCAGGCCTGGTAGAGGTTGCCCAGCGTCACGCGCAATATTGCCGCGCCCAGCACCGGCACCGCGACGAGCAAGCCGAGTTCGGCCGGCGTCATCGCCACGTCCTTCTGAATAAACGGCGCAAGCGGGCCAAACATCACCCACACCGTAAATCCGGTGTCGAAGTATAGAAAACACGCCACCAGCGCGCGCCAGTTGCCACTCTTCAGCGAACTCAAAAGATCTTTCACGAGGCTCTCTCCAGGTAATGCGTCTGTGCGCGCCAGCGGCGCCCGGTTCCATTTACTTCGCAATCCGATATTTCATTCGTCGGCGGCACAGGGCATAAAAAAGCGTCCCGAGGCGCATCCGCATGAAACTGTTGCGCTTCATGCGATGCCGCCTCGGGACGCCTTTGCCCCGCCTTGCTCGTAGTCGCCGCCTGCAATCGTCCCGCGCGTGCGGGACGAACTGAAATCACCGAGGCCGTCGTTGGCCTCGCGGCGTATCAAGCAATCTGCATGCCAACGGCAAAACAGGCGCTAGATGCCCGCTTGGCGGCCGGCCCGGCGCTGTGCGCCCACCATCCCTGTGCGATCGATGAAAGCTATTGGTGCACCGCAGCGTACTCACGCACCAGAGGCGGGCGCGCGTCGTCAGGCGACCTATCATTGACTGGAGCGAAGTGCTCTATATGGGCCGGGAGCAGGCATTCATCCCGGCCAGGAAGGAGGCGCATCATGAGACCCGCCGGCTGGATCCTGCTGGGCACGCTGGCCTTCGTCACTTGCGCCGTATGGTCGGAAAGCGTCGCTGCGAACACGCTGAAACCCGCTGCTGCGCCGGCAATCGCCATCGTTTCCGGCACATGGGGCGCCAGTTGCGGCGCGCCGCACGGCAACGTCACGCGCGAACTCGCGCGGCGCTGTAACGGTCTGCGGACCTGCGGCTATGTACTCGACGCGCGGGCGATCCATTCGCTGCCGGCCCGCGTCGGCGAGTCACTGACTTCGACGCGAAACGCCACTGCCGCCCGAACCTGCCGCGTCGACTACCGCGCAAGATGGCGATGCGGCAGCCGCGAGGTGCATGACGCTGCGCTTGGCGCCGAAGCGGCGCCTGGCGATACGCTCGTGCTCAGTTGCGTACACGAAGATGGCCCGGGGCACTGAGGCCCTGCGATCCACCACCCTCACGCGTCAGCCCGATAGCGCCTCAGCCGTTGCTGCCTGCTCGATATGAGCCGCAAACCGCTGCTTCCCGGCGCGATCTCATCGCGCAGCGTGAGCGCCGCGATCTCGTACCCTCCCGCATTCTGCGGACGAAATGCAATGGGCGCGGCGCTCCAGAGCAAGACGTCGAAGCCCGCGGCAGTACGGCACAATAGTTTGCGTCGTCTCGATCTCAATCTGCTGGTCACGCGCGCGTTGACCTGCCCAGGGCCAATGGGCTTCTGGCAAAGCCTCTTTAAACCAGTTCCTGGAAAGCGGCAGGAGCATCCGCCGTTGCCCGATGTTTCGCCGCAAACTCCGATGGCGAAAGGGCTGGAGCGCTGGAGCCTCAGCCACCAGCGACGGCGCGCCGTCCCCCTTCCCGGTGGCTTGCGTGAACTTGGCTCATTGCGCAATCGCCCGGCCAATCATTATTCGCTGGATGTCGTTTGCGCCTTCGTAGATTTGGCACACTCGAACATCGCGATAGATGCGCTCGACCGGAAAATCCGACACGTAGCCGCAGCCGCCGTGAATCTGGATCGCATCGGAACAAACCTTCTCAGCAATCTCCGACGCGAACATCTTCGCGATTAACGCCCAGGTCAGACATGCCTTGCCCGCATCCTTCAACGGTGCGCCCCGCCACACCATCAATCGCGCAGCTTCAATCTGCGTTGCCATGTCAGCCAATCGGAACGTGACCGCCTGATGCTCAATCAACGATTTTCTGAAGGTCTCACGTTCTTTGGCGTATTTCACGGCCGCTTCGAATGCTGCTCGTGCCATACCTACCGCTTGCGTCTCGGCAATTAAACAAATTCAGTTCGCATAACACTGCTTCAACTTCAATCTCCTTCACATCCCTTCCGTACGCTAACGCACATTTTTTAAATTTCACGCCGTCTATGGCATTTCTGTTTTCTAGAATTCATGGATATCAGCGTGATGCAATCCTAATGGATATGCGTTCCCGGAGTTCGAAAAAAGGAGACGTGGCGATGACTGACGACGACATTATCGACTACGTGCTGAGGTTCGAAGGCGGCTTCACCAACAACCCATCGGATCACGGCGGCCCGACCAACTTCGGCATTACCGCCGCCGACTATGGCCGCTTTCTCGGACTCCATGGCCCCGCGAGCGCCGAGCAGATCAGCATTATGTCGCGCAACGATGCGATCGCCATTTACAAGCGCGACTACATCGCCCGACCCGGGTTCGGGCCCATCACGGACGGCACGATCAAGCTCACAGTGGTGGACGCCGGCGTGTTGTTCGGCACATCGCGTTCGACGCGCTGGCTTCAGCAAGCGCTGCAAATCAAGGCTGACGGGATAATGGGCACCGATACGCTGAGTGCGTTGTCCGCTTGCACCGATCCGCCGAAACTCGCGCGCGCGATCCTCGCACTGCGGTTCGGCGCCATTGCCGATATCGTTGCAAAAGACCAGTCGCAGATTATCTTTCTGCGCGGATGGGTCAGTCGCGCTACATCACTTCTCAACATCCTTTGAGACCGATCATGGCCGATACCTCCACCAACAACGAGCTGGCACAAATCGCTAACATCGTCCGCCCGGTTTCCCCGAGCCTTGCGCAAGCGCTCGGCGGCCCCTCCGCAGGCATTGTGGTCGCCGCGCTCGGGCGTTGCCTGCTGCAAGACGTCCAGGCAAACTCCGACGACATACTCACGGTCTTGAAGAAAGGCAATCCTGCAATGCAAAACGCCATTCTGGCTGCGGAGGAATCTTGTCAGCTACGCTTGCGGGAAAGCGGCAGCGGACTCGCTCAACTTGCCCCCGAGGTCGCCTTGGCCGTCATCTCGGACGACGAGCAAACCCAGCGCCTGAAATATGGCGATATCGAAGGGGCGCGCGCACGCCAGATCGCCTCGCATGACTTCACCAATTCGATATTGGCCTATGGGGTTAGCATTGGCTTTTTCGCCATTCTGATCATCCTGATGTTCTTTAGCGACAAGGTGAATACACTCTATAAAGACCTGCTGTACACACTACTGGGTGTGGTTGGCACCGGCTGGGCCAATGTCATCGGTTTCTACTTTGGCTCTAGCGCAGGCTCCGCGCAAAAGACCCAGGCACTAACGGCAGTCCTTACTTCACGGCAGCAACAGCAGCAGTCAACTTCAGGACCGCCACGCTCCAGAATGACGACAAAGGGCTCCTAGTCCGCTGCGTCATTGAATTGGCACCACTCGAATCCGACGCGAAGGATCGTCATATTTCCACTTGATCGGCTTCGGGTTCTTGTTGTGCTCGCGAATGTAATGCATCAGTTTGCGATCCAGATCCTTCACCGAAGTGAAGATGCCGCGCGCGATAACATCGCGCTGGATGCGCGAGAACCAGTTCTCCACCTGGTTGAGCCACGACGAGTAGGTCGGCGTGAAGTGCAGGCGCACGTTGCGATGCGCATCGAGGAACTCGGCGACCCGATGCGTCTTATGGCTGCTGACGTTGTCGCAGATAACATGGATTTCGCGGCGTTTGGGCTGGCTGGCGACGACGTCGGTCAGGAAGGCCACGAACTGTTCGCTGGTGTGGCGTGCTGCCGTTTTGCCCAACACCTCGCCGGTGGCGGTGTTGAATGCCGCGAACAGACTGAGCGTGCCGTTGCGCTTGTACTCGAAGCCGTGGCTCTCGGCACGCCCCGGTGACAGCGGCAGCATCCGGTCCTTGCGGTCGAGCGCCTGGATCGCGGTCTTCTCGTCCACGCAGAACACCGCTGCGTGCGCCGGTGGGTTCAGGTACAGCCCGATCACGTCGGCCGCCTTGGCCTCGAAATCCGGGTCGTTGGAGACCATGTGCCGCCCCAGCTGCTGCGGTTTGATGCCGTGCTTGCGCCAGATGCGCTGCACGGTCGAGACCGACACGTCGCTGAGTTCTGCCGCGAGTTTGTAGCTGCTCCAGTGTGTCGAACCGTCGGCAGGCCTGTGTTTGAGGGTTCGGTTGAGCACCCGCGCTTCCAGTCTCGCGGGAGGCTGCCTGGGCGCACGCCCGGGGTGCCGGGCATACATGCCGGCCAGCCGCTCACTGAGGAATCGCGCCGACCAGCGCGCGATGAAGCGAGAATCACAACCGAGTGTGCGCATGATGCTGTCACGCGACTCGCCGTCCTCGAGCATCAGGATCAACTTCGCGCGTCGCACGTCCGCCGCACGCACCGTCCGGCTACGCGCCGCCGACAGCAGTTGCTCCCGCTCAATATCTGTCAGATTCATTTTTCCCATGACCTAGATCTGAACACAGACGGGGTGCTAATTCAATGACGCAATCGACTAGTGATGGGCATACAGCGGCAGGAAAGGATCTTTTGCGCGCGGCGTGCCCTCGCTCGTTGGCCGCGATGAATCCGGCGCGTGCGGTTGCGGACATTGTGGAATGCTCGTGCGAGGCGCGGCCAGACTCAGGACCTGGGTGAAATCATTGGCCGCCTTCACGCGCGCCGTGAAATTCAATGCGCCGTCAAGCCCGAGCAGGGCGTCCGTGGTCTTCAGGATCGACGTGTGGTCGTACAGCGTGTGGTCGATCGTGCCGGCTTGCACGAAAGGCGAGACAACGATCGCGGGCACCCGCACGCCAAGCTGGTTGAATGCAAACTTGTGCGTGTTCAGCGCAGGATTGTCGGTCGAACCCGGCGCCACTGCGGCGGGAGGCGTCACGTGATCGAAGAATCCGCCATGCTCGTCGAAGACGATCAGCAGCACGCTACTGGGCCACAGCGCTGAACCGCTAATCGCGTCGTAGACCTGCTTGACCAGCGCTTCGCCTTTGCAAACATCGCAGGCCGGATGCATCGAGTTGCCGTTGCGGAAATCGTTCGTCGCATCGTAGGTAGGCTCGATAAAGACGAATTTCTCCGTCACCTGCCCTGCCGCGATTTGCGTCAGAAACGTGTTCATCGAAACAAATCGATTCAGCGAATTGTGTATGCCGGCAATGCCTCGGGTCTGCGCGACGTCGCCCTGCACGACGAGCCAGTCCGATGGCTGCAAGGCCGAAAATATCGTGCCTGCCGGAAAGTTGAAGATGGGCGCATTCGTGAATACCGCCTGAAAGACTTGTCCCGAGCTCGGCGAATGATCGAGTCCGGACGAAGTGCCCGCGATTGCAAAGAAGCGGTTGGGCCACGTGGGTCCGGGCATGGAAGAAAACCAGTTGTCGCACACGCAGAATTGACGCGCCAGGAAGTTCAGTACCGGCAGTTGATCGGGCGTGAACACGCTGAAGGCGTCGGCGACATTGTCGGAATGATCTTCGTAGGTTGCGGCAAAACCCGTGTTGGCAGGGGCCTCCGCCAACGGCGGATATTTGCCTGGCGGAAGAACGAGCGAGTCGTGGAGCACGGTGGCGCCGCTGGCAACCTGCAGCCCACATAACTGGACACACGCGTCGGTGAATTCATGGCCGGGATCGAAGCCCAGCGCATAGGGCGAGCCGTGCCCTAGCGTGTATGAGGTTCCGGTTCGCCCGTAATTGACAATGGGCTCCGCCGGCAACCCATTGGCCGTGGTGGCTCCGCCGCCCGGCAGCGTGCCGGTGAAGTTGGACAGGCCAAAGATGCTGTCGTACGAGCGGTTTTCCAGCATCAGGACGAATACGTGTTTGATCTCTGGCATAGGGCTACCTTCAAGCTCGGCATGGACACCCATCTCGCGGTGGGAATGGGACGATGAACAGCTCGCTTGCTACGTCACACGGCTTGCCCATTATGTGCGCTTTCGAACGGTTCGGTCAAAGCGTGAGCTTTCAGATAGAAACATCCTGGCAGGACGATTTGCACGGCAATTTCTGAAACAGGCCATTCATTTTGAATATCGAAACGATGGTTTTATACACCGTATGTTTCGGAACAAAGTGGCTTATCTATACGCCCCTGCCATGAATCACCCATGAATGACTGGCCAGCGCGACACCTGCTCAGAAATGCTGGTCGTAGGCGAGCCGGATGTGAGTCGGTTCGGCGTTGCCTTTTCTCGTGACCGAAAGGTCGATGCGATAACGCCCTTGCCACGGCATCTCGAAGTAGTTGCCATAGGTCACCGTATCGTTGATTCGCAACGCCTGCAGCAGCTTGACTTGGGGTTGCGCCCGCGACTTGTGCGCCGGGCTGGTTACTTTCGCGGTCACGGTTGCATCGTCGATACGCGCACCGGTCGACTTGTCGAACAACGCGACAACCAGATGGTAGCTGGATCCCCCATGTGTCTGCGTATCCTCGGGTGCGCTCGCCCCTCGCTCGACCACCATCGCCTTGTCTGCAGGCACCACGCCGAAGTGCACCGTCAACCCGCTCTTTGTCGTACTTCGATTCAACGCGTCCGCATGAGCCGCGCCGGCCGTTGTGCCCAAAAATATCACCAGTACAGCCAACAGGAGTTTCATGATCTTCTGCATGATCGCCTCGATTTCGTGAGCGGAGTGTTCGAAACCCGGAACGCATGGTGTACGTGCCTGGACTTGATATTGAAATGCTGAGATCGGCAAGGCGAGGTCCGATTGATGCATATCAACTCTTGCACATTTGCCATGGATACCGAACTAAATCGCGTTTTCCACACCCTCTATTTCTATTGCGATCGCACCCGCGCATTTCCCGTCAACAGCGTCGGCGGATACACCACCACGGTGTCTCTTTCGCGCAGGCCATCCAGCACCTGGGCTGTTTCGGCATTTCGCTGCCCGATGCGAACCATGCGCTGTACCGCCCGGCCACGCTCGACGGCAAACACGCACCACTGCTCAGCGCATCTGAACAGCGCGCCGATCGGCAGGCGCAGCACGTCGTCGCGCTCCCAGATGACAATCCGGCCGAGCACGCGATAGCCGTCGCTCAGGCGCCCCGGCGGTCCTTTCAGGTCGGCGATTACGTGGACCCGCTGCTCTTCCACGCCCAGCGCCGATATCTTCGTGTATGCCCCGGGTTCGACCATGCGCACTCTGGCGTCGAACGGCACGTCGCCGCCCCAGTCTTCCACCGAAACGCGCATACCAGGACTGATCTTGACCGCATCGGTCGACAGGACGTCGACGATTACCTCGTAGCGCGACGGATCGGCCAGCAGCATCAGCGGCGTACCCGCCGGCACCACCCGCTCGCTCTTCTCGTCGACGCGCAGCAGTGCAGCATCGACGGGGGCGCGGACTTCGACGGGTTGCCCAGCTTCGAGCGCCTTGAGATTTGCCGTCGCGGCCCGGACTTCCGCGGCCGCCGACCGCTCGCGAGCGCGCGCCGCTTCCAGATCGCTCATGTCCAACGTTTCGATGGCACGCAACTGCTCCATACCCTGCCTCGAGATCGCGCCAAGATCGACCAGGCTCTGCCCTCTCTCACGCTCCCGACGCGCCTGGGCGAGATCGGCGCGCGCATGGTCCACGCGGGCCTGGGCCTCACGATACGACGCCTCGGCGGCTTCCACACGCGCACGCTGTCCGGCGGTTTCGCCGGGCGTCATCGGCACCGGCACCAGCACCGCGAGGATTTGCGTAGCGCGGACCCGGTCGCCTTCGCGCAACGCTACGCGCAGCAGGCGCCCGGTGACAGGCGCGGTGACCACGTAACGATCGTGCGCACGAACTTCGCCATCCTCATCAATCGTGACGCGCAGCGGACCGCGGCTTATCAACGCCGTCTCGACGGACATCGGCGCCGGCCAGAACGCATAGGCGAGCATCAACCCAAGCACGAGCGTGGCCGCTGCCAGAACGCACAATGTGCGTTTGCTGCCGCGCTTCATGACTCCCTCGCCTTGAGCACAGCCACGATATCGAGACGTTTGATTTTCCACGCCACCACAAGGCCGGAGCTGGCGACCGCACCCGCTGTCACGATGAACGCATAGGCGAATGTGGAGGGCTCGATCACGAGGGGCAGCCGGTAAAGATCCGTTGCGAGCCGTTTGGCCAGCAGCGCGCACACGCCATAGCCGAGTACCAGCCCAGCAGGGGTGGCCAACGCGGTAAGGACACACTGCTCCCCAAGCAGAATCCACGCGACTTCCGTCCGCGTAAAGCCAAGCACGCGCAGCGACGCCAGTTGCTGGACACGCTCGGAGTAAGCGAGACGCATGCCATTGAATGCGACACCAAACGCGATAATGCAGGCAAACACAAAATTGATCGATGTGGAAACGCGCATGCTTTCATTCATGATCTTGCGAAAGCTGTCGATCACCGACTGGCGCACGGCGACCGCATTGACCGACGGCATACGTTTGAGATCCGCGTACAAATGGTCGAGCGCGCGCGCGTCTACCTGCAGCCACGCGCCGCTCCAGTTCCCGCTTTCGCCAAGCAGACGCGCGAGCGCCTGCTCATCCATGTACGCACGAACGCCCACCAGTTCGCCGACACGACCCGCCACGACGACCCTTTGTGTTCGTCGCTTGCCTTCCAGCACGTCGATCGTGACCGGATCACCGGCGCGCACTCCGAGCGAGTCTGCTAGCTGCGACGAGATCATCAATCCGTCTGGCGCGACACGCAGCGGCAGGCTCCGCTCATTGACGAGACGATGCATTTGCGCTTCAGGCGCAACGCCGCTCAGGACGACACGGCGCGACCGATACCCGGCGGTAAGCTTGACGGACACGTCGCGAAAGGGCTCGACTCGCAACACGCCGGGCAGCCGTTGCAGCGCATGAATCGCGCGGTGTGACAACGGCTGGGCGAAGGCGATGGTCACGTCCTGCCTCTCGACGCGCTGAAACTGCACGTCGAACAGATAATCGATCGCGTCGAAAAAGAACCCGCCCGTCACGAGGATCGCGCTCGCACAGGCCATTGCAAGGCACGAGAGCAAGGACTTGAGGGGCTGCCGCGTGATATTGCGCGCGATCATCCGCCAGGTCACGCCCAGATGCCGGAATAGCCCGAGTCGCTCGGCCCATCCCGCCGCGAAATCGGGCGGCAACGGCGGGCGTAGCGCGTCGACCGGCATCAGCCTGGCAGCCTTGACGACACTGACCGCCGCACCGGCCATCGCGGCCGCGAGGCTCACACCGAACGCCCCGATCAACACCGTCAAGTCGGCGCGAAATTCAAGGTGTGCGAAGTGATAATAGCGAGCGTACAGACCGGTCAGCGAAGAGCCCAGCGCGAGGCCGCCGGCCACGCCGGCGAGCGCCCCCGCCGCGCCTATCAGACAGGCAAACTGCAGGTAATGCCATGCGATGCGTGCGTTGCCATATCCGAACGCTTTCATGAGGCCGATCTGGGCGCGCTGCGTGTCGATCAGCCGGCTCATGACGTTCTGCAGCAGGAACATGGCCACACACAGAAAAATGGCGGGAACATAAGTGGCCGTGATGCGGTTTTGTGCGATTTCGTCCGATATGAAGCGGTTCGATATCTGGTCTTCCCGCGTGAGTGTGCCTAGCCCGCCATAGGCTGCCAGTTCCCGGTCGATACGCGCGATGGTTGCGGGCGCCACGGCGCGGCCATCGAGCGCGAGGACGAGGTCGTTGAACGCACCGTCCATGCGAAAGGCGGCAGAGACGGCGTCGTTGCCCATCCACAGCACGCCGTAGTGACGATTGTCAGGAAAAATCGACCCCGCACCTGCTTCATAGATATATTCGGGCGATAGCGCGATGCCGACGATACGAAGCAATCTCCAGCGCCCGCTCAGCACCGCACCGATGCGCTCGCCCTCGTGCAGGCCATTTGCCTCGGCGAAGGCCGCACTCACCATGGCTTCATCGTCGCGGCCCGGCGCGACATAACGGCCGCTTTTCAGATGCAGCAGGTTCAGCGTCGGCCAGCCATTCTCGGGAACCGAAACGATATGACCGGTGGCTGGCTCGTCCAGCCCGGGAACGTCCAGCGTCACATCCGACACCACGCGCGCCTGTACCCTCGCCACCCCAGGGATCGCCGCGATGCGCGCCGCGACCGCGAGCGGCGCCCGCTTCAAATGCACGAACAGATCCGCGAAGCGGTACGACGCGTAGTAGTCCTGTTGCGCGTCCTGCAAGGCCAGATACGTGCTGCGCATGGCCACGAATGTCGCGACGCCGCACGCGACAACCAGCGCCGCGGCCATCGCCTGAGCGCGCATATGCCAAAGGTCTCGCCACGAAAGGCGCGTCAGGGCGTTCACCATGACAGATCCTGGGCGCTGCAGCGCCGCGCGTTGCGGCGCTCCTCCACGATTGCGCCGCTACTCATGCGCACGACGCGGCTCGCCATGTCGGCGATCACAGCGTTATGCGTAACGATAACGGTAAGCGCGCCGAATTCGCGGTTGACCTGTTCGAGCACTTCGAGCACGCGTCGTCCGGTGCGAAAATCGAGTGCGCCAGTGGGTTCGTCGCAAAGCAGAACGTCCGGGCGCTTGGCAACGGCCCGCGCAATGGCCACACGCTGCTGCTCGCCACCCGACATCTGCGAAGGAAAGTGATCCGCGAGCGCTTCGATGCCGACCATGCGCAATGCGTCTTCGGGATCGAGCGGCTGCTCGGCGATATCGGTCACGAGCGCGATGTTCTCGCGTGCCGTGAGCCCCGGTATCAGGTTATAGAACTGAAACACGAACCCCACATGCTCACGCCGGAACCGCGTGAGTTCGCGCTCCGTGGCACGCGCGAGACTGTGGTCGCGGTAGACGATGGAGCCGCTCGTGGGCGTGTCGAGCCCACCCATGAGGTTCAGCAATGTCGATTTGCCGCTGCCCGATGCGCCCAGCAGCACCACGAACTCCCCGGCTTCGAGCGCCAGGTTCACATCGTTCAGCGCGCGAACGCTGACGCTTCCCATCGGGTAGACCTTGCTGACTGCCTGAATGGAAAAGACGGTCTTCATCACGTCTCCGATGTGCCGCGTGCAATTCACATTAGCGACGCACCACTTCAGGCCGTTGATCTGCATCAACGTGCAACTCGGCAAAGGACACCTCGACCCTTAATCCACCGAACGCCGGAAAGCGCGCACGCAACTGCCGTTGCGCGGCTTCGCCGTCGCGGACCCAGTCGACCCGGAAGCCTTGCTGCCGAAGCCCGGGTGATGAGCCGCATTGCCAGGATTGCGACTGCGCCGACGGGATTGCGGCCGACATACAAGCCCCAAATCCCGCCCGACGGCATGGATCCTCAGCGTCAAATGTCGCGCCGGCCCGATGGCAGGTTGACGTGCATCAAGCGCCGGAGGTAGCGACGAAATACGCTGGGCAGGCAAGCGCGAGGAGCTTGCGGAAAACATCATTGGATTGTCGCCCGTCATGGGGGAGAACTGACATGGCACGCTCTGTTGTGTGGGGCCTGACGGCTGGCGCCGTGTTGGCCACGGCCTTCACCGCACTCGCCGCTCACGGCGAGGAACTCGCAAGCATCGGTACCCATTCGCAGCGCTACGGCACGCACATTGGAATCTCGGCCTATGAAGATCCGCTTCTGAAAGGAGTCGCTTGCTACCTGTCCGGTTCGCACGACGACGGCAATCTCGGCGGGTCAGCCAAACGGCGCATGTCTGACGTCGTCGTTTCGTGCCACCAGGTCGCCACCTTGAGTGTGCCAGTCCATGTTCCCCGCCAGGCGCAGGTATTCGACGAATCGGTGGATCCGGTATTCAAGACCGTTCACGTAGTCCGAATCCTGGACCCAAAGCGGCACGCCGTACTGTACTTCGCATATACGGAAGCAGAACTCGCAGGCAACCTGCCTGGTCACGTGGACGTGATTCGATTGCCACCGCCAAACCGACTGGAAACGCGATAGTTCACCGACCGCGCGGATGTTTGATCCAGATCATCTTCAGCGCTGACGCAAATTCGAGAATTCGATCAAACGCTTTTCCGCGAGGTGGCGACATGCAGATCGGCGTGCCTAAGGAAATCAAGAGTCAGGAATATCGTGTCGGCCTCACGCCCGCGAGCGTCCACGAACTTGTGCGTCGCGGACACACGGTGCTGATCGAGACGCAGGCCGGCGCAGCGGTGGGCCTGCCGGACGCGGCGTACTCAGCCGCAGGCGCCATGATCTGCGGCGACGCACGCGAAGTCTGGTCGCGCGCCGACATGATCATCAAGGTCAAGGAGCCCCAGGCGACGGAGCGCAGCATGTTGCGGCCGGGCCAGATCCTGTACGCCTACCTGCATCTCGCGCCCGATCGTGAGCAAGCCACGGCACTGATCGCTTCCGGTGCGGTCTGCATCGCGTACGAAACCATCACCGCTGCGGGCGGCGGACTGCCGCTCCTCGCGCCAATGAGCGAAGTGGCCGGCCGCATGTCAATTCAGGTCGCCGCCGCCAGTCTGGAGAAGCCGCATGGGGGCATGGGGTTGCTGCTCGCCGGCGTGCCCGGCGTCGCACCCGGTCATGTCGCGATCCTCGGCGCGGGTGTGGTCGGGACCAATGCGTTGCAGATGGCAGTGGGCATGGGCGCACGTGTGACCATTCTCGATACCAACGTGGAACGGCTGCGCCAGCTCGATCTGATCTTCGGAAACCGTATCACCACGCTTAGTTCGAGCGCTCACGCCGTCGAGAAGACCGTGCTGAGCGCAGACGCCGTCATCGGCGCGGTTCTGATACCCGGTGCTGCCGCGCCCAGGCTCGTTACACGCGACATGATCGCCCGAATGAAAAAGGGCGCCGTTGTCGTGGATGTCGCCATTGACCAGGGCGGATGCTTCGAGACCTCGCATCCCACAACGCACGCGCAACCCACCTACGTTATCGATGGCGTCGTCCATTACTGCGTGGCGAACATGCCGGGCGCGGTTGCGCGAACCTCGACGTTCGGGTTGACCAATGCCACCCTTGGCCATGCGATCACGATTGCAGACAAGGGCTGGAAGCGCGCCATGGCCGACGACGCTCACCTGCGCGCCGGCCTGAACATTTGCGAAGGCCGTGTCACTCACGAGGCAGTGGCGCGTGCGCTCGGCGAGCCTTACGTGCCTGCGCGCGATCTGCCTGGTTAGGAGCGAGGCCGCGAAAGCATTGTCGCGGCAAACGCGGCCCGGCGACGTCCCGAGCGACGCCGCCAGAAGCGACACGGTCAGAAGGCGCCCCAGCGCCGCAACGACATGGCCTTCTTGACCCGCGCAGTCGCCAGTTCAATCGCTGCCTCGCGCGGCAACTGGCCATGCTCCGCGGCGGCCTCAAGCACTGCGCGCGTGTTCTCGCGCACCTTCGTGGCAATCGCGTCGAGCGCCATCGCCTGGTTACCGCCAGCGTACTCGACGGCCGCGCAAATCACTCCGCCAGCATTGGCGATGAAGTCGGGTACGCACAACGCGCCCTTCTGATGGAGATATCCCTCGGCTCCACGCGTAAAGGGAATGTTTGCGCCCTGGATCACGAGGTGCGTCTTCAGACGAGCCACGTTATCCTCGCGCACGACGTCAGGCCGCGCGGCAGGAATCCAGATCTCGCAGTCGACGTCGACGACCGCGTCGCGCCCGGCCTTCTCGCCGCGCGGGTAATCGACCACCGATTTGCCTTGGGTCTTGAGGTCGTCGAGTAACGCGAGATCGATGCCGGCCGCGTCCACCAGCGTGCCGCCAGAATCGGCAACGCCGACGACGATCGCCCCCTTCTGTGCGAGAAAATGCGCGGCATGGCGGCCCACTGCACCGTAGCCCTGGATCACCATGCGCGCACCTGCGAGCTCGAAGTTGCAGTACGGCACGGCGACTTCCGCTGCATGTGCGATGCCCCAGCCCGTAGCGCCAATCTGGTCCAGCGGGATGCCGCCGAGCTCGCGTGGCAGCCCTACCGAGCGGCCGATTTCGTCCTTGACCCACGCCATGCACGTTTCATCAGTGCCCATGTCGGGTCCGAAAATGTAGTCGCGGACGTCACCAAGTGCGCACGCAAGGCCCCGAATCAGACGCTCCTTGCCCTCACGCGGCATTCCGGGATCGCCATATAGCACGACCTTCCCGCCGCCGTGCGCGAGTCCCGCAGCAGCGTTCTTGAACGTCATCGCGCGTGCGAGGCGGACGCACTCCTCGGTACTGACATCGGGCGCCATCCGCAGGCCGCCGATTGCCGGACCCGCGGCGACGTTGTCCACAACCAGTACAGCGCGAAGACCGATCGACGCGTCGTGGACATGGATGATTCTGGTGGGCCCCAATTCGTCTGCGAAACTGAATATGTCGTTCATCGTTCATCTCCCACGCCATGGCGACGAATCGCTGCACGTACCGTCGTCTAATCGCGCGAATTGCCACGACGCTGTCTGTCGGCGCGCACCGCTTCGCCTGCGTCGTTACTCTTGATGAACATAGGACGTCTAAAACCCGGGCGCTTGATCCGAGTCAACTTGGTGGCCCGGAGCAACTCGCTGGTTAGCCGGATCGGGAGGCGGCATCCGGATCGCTGAGTAAGCCCGTGCTTGAAGCATGGCTTGATTGCGTTGAATTACGTCGAACCGCCCACCAGCACCGCGACAAGCAGCAGGATCAGGGATAACGAAAACATAAGCAGACCGAAAACAATAAGTAAATAATTGATGCCATCCGCCCCAGTCTTTTGATGTCTTGGTTCCATCAACCGCCATCCGTGGAATCGCGTCTGCGCAGCACCGGCCACTGAGACTCTCTCTGCGCGCTTCTCGCCTGAAGGACGCTCTGCGCCTCTAATGCGGGCGCGTGATCTCGGCCATGCATGCGCCACACTCCCCCTGGCGGGGGATAATATCTACAACCCTGGTTTGATTTTTTTCTCTCAGGTTCCGTCTGATGCACGGATCGAATATCCGCTTCCTGCACTTGCAGCAAGTCCACTTGCCGAAAGCAAATCGACAGGTTTCTCCAGCATTCAGAGAGCCGGACTCGCGTAGTCGTCGGGCCGCTCGCATGGGATACCGACGCCGACGAAGAAGCACACTCCCCGCTGACGCCTTTTATATCCACTCGCAAGGAATGGGAGGTACTGCGCATCTCGATCCATGGCGGTAAGTATTGCCGCGAACTCATTACCACCTGAAACGATGACCGATTACAACCCGATAAGTCCTTCATGTCAAGCGGTTGTATTGCCACCATTCGGGTGGTGTTTTGCGGAAGGAGGTCAATATGAACAACAGCAACAAAGCTGCGGCTCGCACCATAGGAACGGCTATTGCGCGCCGACGCTTGATAGCGGGACTGACTCAGGAACAGGTAGCCGAACGTCTCGGCATCGGACAAGAAGCCGTTTCGCGGATGGAGCGAGGCGTCGCGAACCTGACTGTCGCCCGACTTGCAACGCTCGCAGAGATATACCAGTGCAACATCGCACAGCTTGTCACGGAAACCTCGGACAGGGAGGACGACCAGGCGTTGGCGGTATCTGCCGTGTTAGGCCGACTGCACCAGTCAGACCGCACGCTTCTTATCGAATGGCTGAACGTATTCGCGACCCGGATACTGCAACGGCCGCGGCCAACTGCTGAAAAAGCCAGAAGTCTTTGATTGACAGGATAAAAATCGGCCCCTTTAAGGAACGGCTCGCTGCTCAGCAAAGCCGGGGGGCGAAAGCGGCACTCTGCGCTGCGGCGCACGGACCCCTGACACTCCGGTCGTCGCGCCGGGAGTTGTCACCACCGAACGGTACGACCGCGGTAGTCGAGGTACTCCAACCCAGAACGCCCCCGCTTGGCCAGTAGTACGTCAACGATCCCGGGTACGCTCTCGTCAATCGATAACCGCCCCTCAGGGCCGCCCAGGTCTGTGCGTACCCAGCCCGGCGCCATCAGCAGCATGGCGCGTGGCGTGTTGACCTGCCGTGCCGCGAAGCAGCGCATGAACTGGTTCAGTGCTGTCTTGCTGCCCCGATAGACTTCACGCTGCCCCGACTCATTGTCGGCGACGCTGCCCTGCCCGGACGACATGACGCCAATCAGCCCTGCCGCGGGCACCAGATCGGATAGCCGCTCGACAACGCGCATCGGACTCAGCGCGTTCGTAATCATGAGGTTGACAAAATCTACAGTGGAGACCTCGCCTATAGTCTGCGTCGGATCAGGATTAGTTGTGCCGGCGTTGACGAACAGAATCTCGAACATACGGTTAGACAGGTGTGTGTGCAGCGAATCGATTTCGTGGGGCCGAGTGATATCGACCGTTGCGACCTCAACTCTCTGTGGATATTGATCCGCCAAGGCGTGCAGCAATGTGGGGCTTCGGCCGGCGCGCACGGTACCGACCACATTCCAGCCTTTGGTCACGAATTCGGCGGCCATGGCGTACCCGAGGCCGCGAGAAGCACCGACGATCAGAATCGTTGGCGTGCAGGAACATTGAGCGTGGGTCATGAGATTTGTCGTCCTTGAGCGTTGCGATGGCTTCAATTCTGGCTACCGCAATCGATTTGAACCAGACGCCTGAACTGCAAACCAGGGTTGCACAGAACGCCATGGCTATCTGGCGATCCGATATGCTGTGGGCCATGTCTCGCGTCGATCTCAATCTCCTTACCGCTCTGGAAGCGCTGTTGACCGAACGTAGCGTTACGGCAGCGGCGCGGCGCCTGGACCTCAGCGTATCCGCCATGAGCCGCACACTCACACGTCTGCGCGCGGCGACCGGCGATCGGCTACTGCTACAGGCCGGCCGTTCGCTGGTCCTCACACCCTATGCCGAGCAATTGAGCCAGCGCCTCCCCGCCTTAGCGAGGGAAGCCCAGGCTGTACTCAGTCCTCCGGAATACCAGTTCGATATTGCGACTTTGGAACGCAGCTTCGCTGTACGAGCGGGCGAAGGATTCATCGATCTTCTCGGCGCCGCGCTAATGGAGCGGCTCAGCCGTATCGCGCCTCGCGTTCAACTGTGTTTCGCGCCGAAGCCAGATTGGGATGCGCAGCCGCTGCGTGACGGAACAATCGACCTCGAGATTGGCACCGTGAGGACTTCCGCACCCGAGATCATGACGCGCCTGCTTTTTCGCGATCGGTATGTCGGCGTGTGCCGCCTCGGCCATCCAATTCTGCGCGATTCCGGGGTGTCCGTTGAGCGCTGGGTCGAGTTCGGCCACGTGCTGACTGCGCGATCAGGTGAGGCATCGAATCCTGTCGATGTGGCGTTGGCAGATCGCGGTATGCAACGAAAGGTAGCAATGGTAGTGCCGTCGTTCACCAGCGCCATGCAGGTGGCCCGTCGCGGCGACTTGCTCGCCGTCATCCCGCATTCCTGCGTGGGGAATGCCTTCGCGCCTGAACATGCGGCTGCGAATGGACTGCAGTGGTTCGAACTGCCTGTCTCGACATCTGCGTTCAATGTCTCGTCAATCTGGCATCCGCGCCTTGACCATGATCCCGCCCATCGCTGGCTTCGCGCCGAAATTCTGGCGGTGTGCCGGGCCGCTTATCCACCCGCCGGCGGTGATGGATGCGGCCGAGGCTCGATGCAGGCCATCGGGCGGCACGCGGCTTGCGAATACGTAGGCTCTCAACCCGACGATGAGGCTAACGATGAACGAAGACAGGATTAAGGGCCAGTGGAAGCAGCTGTCCGGCAAGTTGAAGGCAAAGTGGGGCAAGCTGACCGATGACGACCTTCAGGTGGCCAGCGGCAACAGCGAGTATCTCGTGGGGCGGATCCAGGAGCGCTACGGGATCGCGCGCGACGAGGCCGAGCGGCAATTGAAGGACTTCAACAGCACACTGTGACGGAGAAGGGACGCGCCGCCAGCGGCGCGTCTGCCGATCCGACGCCCAGGCGGTTTGACGGCTCGACTCGCGAAGGCCAATACGACGGGTTCGACACATCACCGTCGACGTGCACACGCTCGCCGACGCCCCGTTGCGGCTGCGTCCACCAGTTGAAGCTTCGGTGGCTGCCGTCGGCCATTCCCGTTGTCGCCGTCCTAACCGTGGTTATCGCCGTTACTCAGCCTTTGCTCCTGCTGCCTGGGAAACGCCCGCGACAAATCAGTCGCCCGACGAGCATCCAGAGCCCGTTTTTAACGTCTCGATCTCCTCCAGCAGATCGAGCGCGAGCGCAATGCCCGGCGCGTTGATCTGAAGGTCTCGAGCCAGCCTGAAAGCGGTGCGTACGCGGCCCAGCGAAGCGCCGCTGAACCGCCATTCCTGCGGCCCGGCGCCTTTCGGCTCGAAGGCGCCTTCAGCAACCCAAAGGGTTATTTCTTCTTCCGATGCGCCGCTTATCCGACTCATGTCGACGAGCGTGAACTCGACGTCTTCATCGACAATCTGGCCCACCAGACACGTTCTCTCAGCGCTCTTCATAATGAAGCTATCCATAAAGCCGCGCACGCGGGTCAAAGTTGAACGCTTGCCGCATCGTGTTGTACGCCGCTTTGGCTGGCTCGCTGTCGGCCGGCGGCAATACGATGTTCAAGATCACGTACAGGTCCCCCGGTGGGTTCCCAGGAATCCCCTTGCCCTTGAGCCGCAAGCGCCTGCCGCTAGCCGAGCCCATTGGCACCCTCATTTCCACCCTTCCGTCTGGCGTCGGCACGGTGACGGGCCCGCCAAGCGCCGCTTCCCAGGGCGCCACCGGCAAGTCGAGCAAGACATCGGGGCCATCGACGCGAAAGTGCGGATGCTCACGAAACGCAACTTCCAGATAGAGATCGCCGGCCGGCCCTCCACCTGCTCCGGCCCCACCCTGGCCTGCGAGCCGCAAGTGCTGCCCCGCCCGCACACCCTTGGGAATCGCAACGCTTAACGTACGGGATTGCAGCGATACATGACCCTGTGCATCGACGACAGGCAATTGCAGCAAAATCGAGCGCTGCGCTCCTCGATAAGCATCTTCGATATCGATGACCACCTTGGCATGGTGATCCTGTCCCATGGCGTGCGAGGGCCGCGCATGCGCTGCTCGTGCACGGCCAAACATTGCTTCGAAAAAATCATTCAGATCGGCGTGCGTGCCGGCATTCTCGCTCGCTCCGCTGAATTCGAAACCTTCGTCCCAGTTCGGCGGCGGCTGGAATTCCTCTCCGGCGCGCCATTGAGTACCCATGCGATCATAGGCTGCACGCTTTTCCGGATCCTTGAGCACCTCGTAGGCCTCGCCCAATTCCTTGAAGCGATCCTCCGCGTCACTGTGCTTGCTGACGTCCGGATGGTATTTGCGTGCGAGCTTGCGGTAGGCGCGCTTGATGTCGTCCTGAGCCGCCGTACGCTCCACGCCGAGGATCGCGTAATAGTCTTTGTATTTCATTTGAAAAATACGTCGATAGCATTCGCAACCAGAAAGGCGCGTGTCGTCCCCGATCGAGAATAGAAGACGACGAGACATTTCCTCCGCGTCACTGCAATTCTCCTTGAGGTGCCTGCTGCTCTGCAAAATTCCCGTCTTCATCTCACTAAAGTGGACCCGTCAGTCAAGACACTTTTCTGCTTGATTTAAGCTGTAATCGCGTCCAACTGCACAGCTGCCCGGCGCTGCCCCGTCCTGCATTCCTTTCCCGGCCCTTCATCCGTGTGGCCATATTTATCGACGATCAGGGCGCCGCCACCGACACCCAGGCGATAGACCTGATCCGGAGTTGCGTATCCCAGCGACTGGTGCGGGCGTTCGGCGTTGTAGAATGCAAAATATTGTGCCAATCCCACCATCAGCTCGCCCATGTTGGCGTAGCCCTTCAGATACACATCTTCATACTTCACGTTGCGCCACAGTCGCTCCACGAAGATGTTGTCCAACGCCCGCCCGCGTCCGTCCATGCTGATCGCCACGCCCTCGCGTTTGAGCACGGCCGTGAAGGCATCGCTGGTGAACTGGGCGCCTTGATCGCTGTTGAACACATCGGGCTTGCCATGCTCGCGCAGCGCATCTTCCAGGCAGTCCACACAAAATGAGGCGTCCATGCTGTTGCTCACGCGCCAGGACAGCACCCGCCGCGAGTACCAGTCGATGACCGCGACCAGGTAGGCGAAGCCGCGTGCCAGCCGGATATACGTGAGGTCCGTGGACCACACCTGATTGGGCCGCGTTACCGCCACCCCGCGCAGCAGGTAGGGATAAACCTTGTGCTGCGGGTGGGGCTGACTCGTCGCCGGCCCCGGGGCCATGCCCGCCAGGCTCATCTCGCGCATCAGCCGTTGCACACGCTTGCGATTAACGCGCCAGCCGCGACCACGCAAAAACACCACCATGCGCCGGGAGCCGTAGAACGGGCGATGCGTGTATTCCTCGTCGATCAGCGCGCGCAGCTTCAGGTCTTCCTCGTCCTTACGGGCCTGCCGCAATGCCGCGTCCAGTCGTCGGTACACCGTGGCGCGTGGCACGGCCGCCAGTTCACACTGGCGCGTCAGCGGCAGCCGGACATCACCGTGCTCGATCCAGGCCAGGCGCTTCTCCTTGCTTACTCCCCCAACTTTTTTTTAAGCCAGTCCACTTCCATCTTCAGTCGCCCGATCTCGCCGTATAACCGGTCCTCGCTGCTGTTCTCGTCCACCGGCTTGGGGCCGCGCTTGACCTCGAACAGGGCGCCTGCCTTCTCCAGAATCTCCTTCTTCCACTGCCCGACCAGTACCGGATGCACTCCATATGTCTGCGCAATTTCGCTGACCGTCTTCACCCCGCGTACCGCCTCCAAGCCGACCTTCGCCTTGAATTCCGGCGTGTGCACCCTGCGTTTTTTTCCTTCGCTCATTCTCTGCCATCCTTTCGCGGACGACAGCTTAAACTACCGTCTCAAACTCGGGGTCCACTTTACACCAAACCGTGCGCGAGACGTTGACGGACGAATCCAGTATCAAGTCCAGGCGGACTTCTGGCTTGATGTGCATCAAGTGGTAGTGCGCCATTGAGATACCTGTGAACCCGAGCTAGTCGCCGAGCTTTTCTACACGCACCGCAACCACCTTGTATTCCGGAGTACGAACCAGGCGGTCGCGAACCGGAGAAGTCAATCGGTTAATGAACAGGTCGGGACAATGAAAAGCGCTGAATAGCTGCCCTGCCCGCATTGCCCCGCTGATATGGACCGTCAGATCCGCCGCCCCGTAGCGGCTCGATATATGCACGGTTTCTCCTTCGACGAAGCCGTAGCGCGCAGCGTCGTCGGGCGCCATGTCGAGCGTGTCCGACGCGCGCAGCAACAGGTTGGCGGTGCGTTGAGTCATCGTGCCTGCGTTGAACTGGTAGAGCGTGCGCCCGGTGGTGAGCAGCAGTGGATAGGATTCGTCGGGTTGCTCGACCGTCGGGACATATTCGACCACGGCCAGTTTGGCAGTCTTCGCACCCGCGAAGCGCTCCCGATGCAGCACGGGGGTCCCCGGATGGCTTTCGTCCGGGCACGGCCACTGAAGGTCTGCGTGCTCCAGTCGCGCATAGGTGAGCCCCGCACCATCGGGCCATAGCGAACGGACTTCGTCCCAGACCGCTTCGGGGCCGGTGAACTCGAAGCCGCGCGGCTTGCCCAGGCGCGCAGCGAGCGCCTGGATGACCCACCAGTCCGGCCGTGCCTCCCCCGGGGCTGGCAGCGCCGTGCGAATGCGCTGCACACGCCGGTCGGAGTTCATGAACGTGCCGTCCTTTTCGAACGACGAGGCAACCGGGAAGAAGACCGTACCGAACGACCGCGCCGTCTCGTTCATGAACAGATCCTGCACGATCACCAGTTCAAGTCGTGCCAGCGCCGCGGCCGTGTCGTTTGCATTGGCGAAAGAAAGATAGACGTCATAACCCATTGCCCAAAGCGCCTTGAGCCGGCCTGTGCGAGCCGCGTCGATCATTTTGGGCAAATCAAGGCCACGGCTGGCCGGCAGTCTGGCGCCCCACACCTGTTCGAAGCACGCACCCGCGACATCGATTGCCTGCGCGCCTGTCAACGACGCCGGATCGCAACCCATATGCGCCGCACCTTGCACATTGTTTTGACCACGCAGAGGATTGACGCCGGAGCCATGCTTGCCGAGGTTGCCGGTCAGCAGCGCCAGATTGACGAGCGCCATCACGCCTTCGCTGCCCTGAAGGTGCTCCGTCACGCCAAGGCCATGAAAGCACATGGACGGTCGGCCGCCCGCATACAGCCGCGCGGCAGCCCGAATCGCCTCTGCCGGCACGCCGCACGCGTCGGCCACGCTCTCGGGCAAGAAGTCGGCCACGTGAGCGGCGAAGGCGTCGAAGCCCTCCACGCGCTCGGCGAGGAAGCGCCGGTCGACAAGATCTTCCTCGATCAGGGTGGCAGCCAGCGCATTGAAAAGCGGCACATTGCGCCCGGGGTGCACTGCCAGGTGCACATCCGCCAGTTCCGCGAGCTCGGTGCGGCGCGGATCGATGACCACCAGGCCCGCCCCCTTGAGCACGGCCTGCTTGATGCGCGCGCCCACGACAGGGTGACCCTCCGTCGGGTTCGCCCCGCAAATCAGAAAGGCATTCGCCTCGTCGATGTCGTCAAAGCTGTTCGTCGCGGCGCCGACGCCCAGCATGGTCTTGAGCGCTTTGGCGCTGGGCGTGTGACACACGCGGGCACAACAGTCGACATTGTGCGTGCCGAGCACCACGCGGGCGAACTTCTGCACGAGGTAGTTTTCCTCGTTGGTCGCGCGTGCCGAACCCAGCACGCCGACCGCATCGGGCCCGTCGCGCGCAACGATTGCTTCGAGCTTCGAAGCGGCAAAGTCGAGCGCTGCGTCCCAGCTCACTGCCTGCCAGTTGCCGTCGCGGCGAATCATCGGCTGCATGATGCGATCAGGAGCATGGTTGTACTCGAAGGCGTATCTCCCTTTCACACACGCGTGCCCCCGGTTGACGGGGCTGTCGGCCGGCCGCATCGCCACCACGCGGCCATGCGCCGTACCCACGTCCAGTTGACAGCCCACTCCGCAATACACACAGGTTGTACGTGTCCAGACAGCCGGCTCGACGCCGACCCGTTTGTCGAACAGCGCCCCGCTGGGGCAACTGTCCACACAGGCACCGCAACCCACGCACCCTCCGGCGAGCAGCGTCGAGCCTTTGCCGGGCGAGATGCGCGTGCCGTCGCCACGCCCCCAGGCCTCCCAGACGAATTGGCCTTGCACCTGCTCGCAAATGCGGATGCAGCGCTCGCAGTAAATGCAGCGCTCCATCGCCACGCCGATATAGGGGTGCGTCTCGTCCTGAAACAGCCCCTCCTGTCGCACGTCTCCAGGCTCCACGCCGTGCGCGGCAAGCAGGCGATGGAATGGATGGTCTGGCTCGGCGGCGCATGCCGCTGCAGGATAGTGCGCGGCGATCAGCTCGAGGTTAGTGCGGCGCAGGGCGTCGAGTGCTTCGCCACGAGTGCGCACGACCATCCCCGCACTCACTTCCAACGCGCAGCTTGGAACGGGCCGCGCCTGACCGGACACGTCAACCACGCACAGTCGGCACGCCCCGGACGGCTTCACGCGACTGTCGTGACAGAGATGGGGAACGGCGGCGCCGGCTGCCGTCAATGCATCGATCAGCAGCGTGCCGTCCGCGACTTCGTGAGAGATACCATCGATAGTCAGCTGAACCATCTGCGCAACTCCTCGCGATAGTGCCGCTGCACCGAGAGGACGAACTCGGCCAGCCCACGCCCGTGGCCGCACAGGCTCGTCTGCGCGAGCGCGTCAATCAGGCGCTGATAGCGCGAGGCATCGATCGGAGCGCCTGCCGCAGCAGCATCGCTCATTGCCGCCAGCAGCGGTGTGCCGAAGTGGCAGGGCGTGCATTCGCCACAGGACTCGCGGGCGCCGAACCGGAGCACCTCTGCGATGATCTCGATGATGGGCGTGTCGTCGGCAAACGCGATGACTCCACCGTGCCCGACCGCGCAGTCGATGGCCTGCATTTCCTCGTAGCCGAGCCGCGTGGTCATGCACTCTGGCGGCACGATGCCGGCGAGCGGCCCGCCCACCATCAAGCCTTTGAGCGTGCCACGGCGCAATCCCTGCCCCAGTTGCCCGACAACGTCCGCCAGCGAGATGCCGAACTCCACCTCGTACAGCCCGGGGCGCCGGAACAGCGAATTGAGCGAGAGCAGCTTGGTACCACGGCTGCGCGAGAATCCGAGGTCGGCATAGGCTGCCGCGCCGTGTATGACGATCCATGGCACGGCACACAGCGTCTCCACGTTGTGGACCAGCGTGGGAGCACCTTGGAGGCCATGCTCGGTAATCTGGGGCGGCCGTAGCCGTACTTCGGGACGGCGCCCCTCCAGCGCATTGAGCAGCGAAGTTTCTTCGCCGCAAATGTAGCCCCCCTGGCCAACGACCAACTCGAGCTCGAATGACGGGTGGGGCCACCCTGCTGCGCGCGCCTGCAGTAACGCAGCCGAAAGCACCCGCGCGGCCCGGGGATATTCTTTGCGTAGATAGACGTAGCTGCGAGATGCGCCCACGGCGTAGGCAGCGATCGCAGCCGCTTCAATCAGCCGGAATGGATCGTCTTCGAGCAGAAACCGGTCGGAAAACGCACCGGGGTCGCCCTCGTCGGCGTTGACGATCAGGTACCTGGTGCGCCCGGGCGCGTTCGCGAGCGCCTGCCACTTGATGCCTGCCGCAAAGCCCGCACCGCCGCGTCCACGCAATCTGGATTCCTGCACCATCGACACCAGTTGGATCGGCGTCATGGCACGCGCTTTGGCGAACGCCGCACCACCTCCACGTTCGAGATAGCTCGCCAGATCGCGCACCCCGCCCGCCAGCACGTTGCTCAACAGCACGGTATGACGCGCGCAGGCGCCAATATACGGGCGGATGTCGTGCTCGCTATCGCTGGGGCTCTCGTAGCATTTGCCCAGACAGTACACGGCAGGACGTTGGCCGATCGCGGCCTGCCAGCGCTGCGGCTGATCGGCTCGCGCGGCAAAACAGGCCAGACCCGCACACGCGCAACCCGTCATCTCGCGCTGACCAAGGTGATAGAACGAGTGCGCCGCTGCGTGGCGCTGGAGCGGTTTCACCGGTTTCCTCACTCAAAAGACCAGTCCTGTTTCGGCCCGGTAATCAGCACTGCATTGCGCCACTCTCGCAAGAAGACTCGACCGATCTGCTTCGCGCTGACTCGCCCGCACCCTTGTCCTCCCAGGCGATCCAGCCCAGGTCAAGCGCCGTGGTGCTCGCAAGCCGATGGCAGGTTCACCTCTTCGACGGCTCATGGCTTTCGGGCGCAACCACTATCGGGCTTTCACAGAAGCTCGAGCGCCAGCGCGATGCCCTGTCCTCCGCCAATGCACAGCGTCACGATCCCGCGCCGCCCGCCGCCACGCTGCATCTGGTGCAACAGCCGCGTGGTCAGCACCGCGCCGCTCGCACCGATCGGATGACCATGAGCAATCGCGCCACCCTCGGCATTGACAACGTCTTCCGCAAAGCCCAGCTCGCGCAGGCATGCCAGTGCGATCGCCGCGAACGCCTCGTTGATCTCCACGCGATCTACATCGGATACAGACCAGCGGGCGCGTGCAATAGCCTGTCGCACTGCAGGAATCGGGCCCAGGCCGAAGAAACCGGGGTCCACGGCTCCCACGCCATAACTGACCAGCCGGGCCATGGGTGTCAGGCCATTGCGTTCGGCCCAGCTTCGCCCGGCAACGATCAGCGCAGCTGCACCGCTGTTCAGGCCGGGCGCGTTGCCTGCGGTAATCGTCCCGTCCTTGCGAAAGGCCGGTTTGAGTCGGGCAAGCGATTCGGCGCTGGTGTCTGGCCGATTGTGCTCGTCGCGGACAAACACCGTGGGCCCTTTGCGACCCGGCACTTCCAGCGGCACGATTTCGGCATCGAAGAAGCCGGCGTCCTGAGCCTGTGCGAAGCGTTGCTGGGAGCGCAGCGCCCAACGATCCTGGTCCTCGCGAGAGATGCCGCACTTCGCCACCAGGTCTTCAGTGTGCCAGCCTGAATGCTGACCGCTGAAAGCATCATTGAGCCCATCGAGCAGCATACTGTCGAACAACGTCACGTCGCCCATCCGGGCACCCCAACGCCCTTGCGGCAGCAGATAGGGGCTGCGATCCATGTTTTCCATGCCACCTGCGATCGCGCATTCGATCATGCCTGCCCAGATTTCGGTGGCCGCACTCGCGATGGCTTGCGCGCCCGATCCACACACGCGGTTGACCGTTAGCGCCGGAACGTCGACCGGCAATCCCGCGGCGATGCCGGCCTGCCGCCCCGGATTCATCTTCACGCCGGCCTGAATGACATTGCCCATGACGAGCGAATGGACCTTGTCGGCGGCCAATCCTGCGCGCTTGAGGCTTTCACGGATAACCGCAGCGCCAAGCGTCGGCGCTGGCAGGTCCCGGAGGGTCCCGCCGTAGGTACCAATTGCCGTACGTACCGGGCTGCACAGGACAACTTCAACGTTGCTCATGAGCTTGCTCCTCAAAGGAAGGACGCCCATGCGGTTCTGTTTCCGCATTGACGGCCTTCCATGATGGCAGTGGCAGTCGCGACCTTTTTGACGTAAATCAAGACAGGTACCGTGGCCGCTCTCAAGCTGAGACACAACGATGGTTGGACCTTATGGTTTGTGACAGAGCGGAGAATCTGCCGTGAAAGACATCGAACGGGAGATCTTGCGAGGTGCCGTTCGTGCGCCGTGCCGCGTCACCGCCAGAATCCGAATCAGGAGATGGGACGAAAACTCATGCGTACAGACATCGATGTGGTAGTCATCGGAGGTGGCCAGGCCGGCCTTGCCACCGCCTACTTCCTGCGTCGTGCGGGACTCGACTATTTCGTGCTGGACGACCAGAGCGCCCCCGGAGGCGCCTGGCGACATACCTGGAACTCGCTCCACCTGTTTTCGCCTGCGCAATGGAGTTCGCTGCCAGGCTGGCAGA
Source organism: Paraburkholderia sp. A1BS-2L (assembly GCF_051125205.1). Classification (NCBI taxonomy): domain Bacteria; kingdom Pseudomonadati; phylum Pseudomonadota; class Betaproteobacteria; order Burkholderiales; family Burkholderiaceae; genus Paraburkholderia; species Paraburkholderia sp. A1BS-2L. Next base: position 432,860 of record NZ_CP120431.1, on the reverse strand, counting down.
TGCCCGTATCACACGACACATACCCGTCGCGCAACGAGGTCATCGACTATCTGGCGCGATATGAGGACCGTTATCACTTCCCTGTCCGGCGCCCCGTTCATGTCAAATCCGTTTCACGCGTTCAGGATGGCCTGCTGGTCACCGCCGCTCACGAAGAATGGCTGGCAAGGGCAGTCGTGAGCGCGACCGGCACCTGGAGCGCGCCCTATGTCCCGGACTACCCGGGACGCGAGAACTTTGGGGGTCGCCAGATGCATTCGGCGCAATACCGCAATCCTGACGATCTGCGCGGACAAAACGTGCTGGTGGTGGGCGGCGGCAACTCAGGCGCACAAATCCTGGCAGAGGTATCGACCGTCTGCAACGCTACGTGGGTGACAGTGCAGGAACCCGTTTTTCTTCCAGACGACGTGGATGGCCGGGTCTTGTTCGAACGCGCGACAGCCAAATGGCAGGCTCTGCGCGACGGGCGCACGATAATGGCGCCGGTAGGAGGTTTGGGCGACATCGTCATGGTGGCCCCGGTACGGGAGGCGCGTGCGCGAGGCGTGCTGCACGCAATGCGTCCGTTCAGCCATTTCGATGCCGACGGCGTCGTCTGGAGCGACGGCACGCATTCCCGCGTCGATGTCGTGATCTGGTGCACCGGGTTCCGCCCCGCACTCAAACATCTTGATCCGCTACAAATCTGTGACGCCAACGGATTGCCGAGGACAGACGGGACGCGCGCCAGCGACGAGGAACGCTTGTGGTTTGTCGGTTACGGCGAGTGGTGCGGCGCCGCCTCTGCCACGCTCATCGGTGTAATGCGTAGTGCTCGCGACGCGGCGGGAGACATAGCCCAATATCTGCGCGCCATACAGCCGCGCAGCACGTCGGGACCGTAGCCGATGACACCGCTGCGATGATGCCACTGGCAAATGAGATCTAGCCCGCCCATTAAGGCAGCCCGGCGCGGCGCGCGCATCATCAAGGCCAGGCCCCCCACCAGCAACCCGGCTCCGGTCCAGGCTGTAACGATAGCGGTAGCACGCAAGAGCCGGACATTCGCTGGAAAGCCCCACCACACACCAGCCAGACTGAGCGTGACAAGGTAGGCGGGTGCGACCAGACTGCACGCTCCGATGCGTCCGTGGCCAGTGTTCATGGATGACCATCAATTTGCCTGCTGCCGAACGCTGGCGTTCGGCCGCCGTCGTTCCGCCGGCGAATGCACTGAACCGAGCCGTTGCTGCCACTCCATCTCGCGGATTGGCGATGGCCGTTCACAAATGCAGACTGGTCGCTCGATGACGCACAGTCTCTGGCGCTAGATCAACAGCTCCAACGTTTCGAACAAGGCGAGGTCTTCCTTTTTCGCCGAGCGCGCATGTCGGCGTATGACTTGAAGCAGGCATTCGATGAAGGCGACGGCCGCGCGGCTCAGCGTGCTGTTGCGGCGTGTGACGATGCTCAGTTGTCGGGGTTCGAACGCCTCGCGCAATGCGAGCGGCTTCAGGCGGCCGCCGAAAGGCGGCACGCTGCTCAGGATCGTCGGGCTCCACGTGCACATGTCTGCCTGCTCGACCATGGTCTGCAGCGTCGCTACCGACTGCGCACGCACGATACGGCGCTCGTCTATCTGCGCGCCGTGGCGCGTGAAGAGATAGTCGATGAGATCTCGCTGGCCGTCCGGGGCAAAATTGAGCACCCAGTCCTCGTCCAGCAATTCGTGGATGGAGCGCGCCCGCGCCTTCCGATGGCCTTCGCGCACCATCACCGTCGACTCGTAAGCAAGCACTGGTTCACACGCGAACTCCTGCGCGCTCGCACCGGGCTGCAACTGCCCGATGGCGAAGTCCATGCTGCCTTCGCGCAGCAAAGGCTGGGCGACCGCCATCAGTCCTTCAATCAGCTCCAGGCGGATATCCGGCATGCGCTTGCGAAAAAGTTGCACTGCTTCTGCAAGAAACGTCAGCGTAATCCACGGCGTGACGCCCACCATGAGGCTGCCTTCCATTCGCCCCCTCAGGCGCTCCAGGTCGCTGTGCGCGTGTTCGAGCTGATTGAGCACGAGGCGCGCGTGCGTGAGCAGCACCTTGCCATGCTCGGTGAACGTAATGCCTTCCGGCGCGCGGATCAGTAGAGGAAGACGCTCGCTCGCCTCCAGTTCGCGCAGCGCGCGCGTGACGGCGGCCTGGGAAAGCCCGAGCGCGCGGGCCGCGCCGCGGATGCTGCCGGCATCCGCACTGGCGACGAGTGCTTCCAGTTGGTGCAGTTTCATTTATGCAGAGACGCCGATTGGCGAAGGGCGACAACAAAAGGTTGTCATCATAACAAAACGCTGGCTGTTCCCCGGAATTTGCACTGCATACGATTCGATCCACGATGCACGCAAGGGTGAAGGAGGCGAATTGAATAGGCAGTGGGTTTTGGCGGAAATGGCGGCGATAGAAGCTGAAATGATTGCATTGCGCCACGAATTGCACGCGCAGCCCGAACTGGGCTTCGAAGAGCACACGACGAGCGCGCTCGTCGCTGCGAAGCTCGAATCGTGGGGCTATCGTGTGATGCGCGGCATCGGAGGGACGGGCGTGGTCGGGACGATCGAGCGCGGGCGGGGCTTTAATCTCGGACTGCGCGCCGACATGGACGCACTTCCGATACACGAGGCGACGGGCCTTCCCTATGCCAGCCGCAACGACGGTGTCATGCACGCGTGCGGCCACGACGGCCACACGGCGATGCTGTTGGCGGCCGCACGATGTCTCGCCCAAAAACCGCAGTGGTGCGGCACGCTGCACCTGATCTTTCAACCGGCTGAAGAGGGCCTGGGCGGCGCGCTCAGGATGATCGAAGACGGCCTGTTCGAGCGCTTTCCCTGCGACGCCGTGTTCGCGATGCATAACATACCGGGCTTCCCCGCTGGAACGATTGGTTTTCACAGCGGGGCGTTCATGGCCTCCGCGGATGAGGTGACGATCCGCGTGATCGGGCGCGGCGGCCATGCGGCAGCGCCTCAGCAGACGATCGACCCGATCGTGGTCGGTGCGTCGATCGTCATGGCGTTGCAAAGCGTGGTGGCGCGCAACGTGGCCCCGCATGATCAGGCCGTGGTCAGCGTCGGCGCGCTGCACGCGGGAAGCGCTTCGAACGTCATCGCGCCCCACGCGGAACTGCACCTGAGTGTGCGCGCGCTTTCGGCGCAGGTGCGCACCCTGCTGGAGCGGCGCATCCGCGAAGTGGCCGAAGGGCAGGCCGCAAGCTATGGCGCAAGCGTGGAGATCGACTACCGTCATTGCTACCCGGTGCTCGTCAACCACGAAGACGAGACCGAACTGGCCCGTCGCGTCGCGCTCGAATGGGGCGGTGCGCAGATGCTGATCGACGGGCTGCGTCCGCTCATGGCGAGCGAGGACTTCGCATACATGCTGGAGCGCTGCCCGGGCAGTTACCTCTCGATCGGCAATGGGGACGGCGCGCAGCATTGCTCGCTGCACCATCCCGGCTACGACTTCAACGATGCGAGCCTCGCCATTGGCGCGAGCTACTGGGTCAAGCTCGCGGAGCACATTCTGCAATAACTCTCGAAACAACTGATACGACAGCAAGGAGACAGGCAAATGAAGACATGGACGATGGCGCTTTCACTGGCGCTCGCGGCGGCTGCGACGGCGAGCTCCGTACACGCGGCGGATCTCAAGGGGCGGGAAATCAGGCTGGCGGTCGACCCGACCTATCCGCCGCTCGAATATAAGACGCCGGACGGCAAGCTCACGGGCTTCGGCGTCGATATCGCCAATGCGTTGTGCGCGCAACTGAACGCGCATTGCGTGTGGGTGGAGACGAGCTTCGACGGCATGATCCCGGGCCTTATAGCGCGCAAGTTCGACGTCATTTCCTCGTCGATGACGATCACGCCCAAGCGCATGGAACAGATCGCCTTCACCAACAAGATCTCGAACGCGCCCGCGCGGCTCGTCGTATGGCGCGGCTCGCCGCTGCTGCCCGCCGCGGCCTCGCTTAAAGGAAAGCGTGTGGGCGTTGAGCAAGGCACGAGCCAGGAGGACTACGCACGCGCGAAGTGGCAGTCGGCCGGCGTGGAGATCGTCGCCTACCAGAACCAGGATCAGGTGTACGCGGACCTGACGTCCGGTCGTCTCGACGCAGCCTTTCAGGCCTCGATTGCGGCAAGTAATGGCTTTCTGAAACGACCCGAGGGCAAGGACTTCACCTTCGCCGGACACGCCATTGACGATCCGAAGTTCTTCGGTCAAGGCGACGGCCTCGGCCTGCGCAAGCAGGACACTGAGTTGCGCGACGCGTTCAACGGAGCGCTAGCCGAGATTCTCGCGAACGGCTCCTACGCGCGAATCAACCAGAAGTATTTCGACTTCGACATTTACGGCGCGAAATAACGCAGACCGGGTCGTGTAGCCGGCGTGGCGGGCGCAAGGCATGCGCCCCGCCAAGGCGAAGGAAAAAGGGGAATACCTTCGTTGATATGTTTAGCATGCCATATAAAAATTGGAGATCTGATGAAGAGGAAGATCTTTTGCGTCATGGCGCTGTGCGGTGTAGCGGCGCCTGCGTTCGCGCAAAGTAGCGTAACCCTGTACGGTGTAATCGACGAGGGTATTGACTACACGAACAACGTGGGTGGCCACGCCGTTTACGAAATGACGAGCGGCTATGCTCAGGGCAGCCGCTGGGGACTCAAGGGCACTGAAGACCTGGACGGAGGCAACAACGCGATCTTTCAGATCGAAAGCGGATTCAACGCGAGCAACGGCGCGCTGGCAGAAGGTGGCCGCGCTTTCGGGCGGCAGGCATTCGTCGGCCTCGCCAACGAGCGCTACGGCACACTGACGCTCGGGCGTCAGTACGATTCCGTGGTCGACTATCTCGCGCAGACCACGTCAAATGGCAACTGGGGCGGCTACCTGTTCGCGCACCCCTTCGACAACGACAACACCGACAACACCTTCCGGCTCAACAACACGATCAAATACACAAGCCCAACGTACGGCGGCTTCTCGTTTGGCGGCACGTACAGCTTCAGCAACGATACGAACTTTGCGAACAACCGGGCGGTGAGCCTGGGCGCCCAATACACGGTGGGCGGATGGCTCATCGCCGCTGCCTACCTTAACGCCAGCAATCCCGCGCTGACCTCGGGCGGCGCGATCGCTGGTGCGAGCAGCTCGAATGGCGCGGACGGCAATTTCGCTTCGTCGCGGCTGCAGATATTCGGCGCGGGCGTGAACTACACGGCCGGATCGGCAACGATAGGCTTCGCGTATACCAACACATACATCGGCCAGCCCGTGGCCAACGTCGGGTATCTCAGCGGCGACGAGACGATCCAGCCGGTGACCGGACCGCTCGCCGGCGGCCGGGTAACGTCACTCAGGTACCAGAACTTTGAGGTGAATGGCAAGTACCAGTTCACGCCGGCCTTCGTCGTCGCAGCGGACTATGTTTACACGCTCGAGCACTACGATGCGACGACAGGCAGCGTGAACCCGTCGATCCACTCGGTGGGGCTGATGGCCGACTACAATCTGTCGAAGCGCACGGACGTCTATCTTCAAGGCGCCTTCCAGCTGGTCGCAGGTGATAAGACCGGCTCGTCGCTCGATCACGCGTACGTGCCCGGCGCGCAGGATCTTTCCTCGACTTCGCGCCAGCTAGTTGTACGTGCTGCCATCCGGCACAGCTTCTAAGTACAGGTCAGCCTTGTGCTCCGCTCGACTGGAGCACAGGTCGACTGACGCACGCAAGCGGGGCAGCCTCAGCCGTCGCCGTACCATTTCCCGACGCTAATGTGCGTGCGAATATCGTCAACGACGGCGTTCGCGAACAGAGCGGACGCTCCAGTGTCCGCTTCTGGCTCGTGATGTATGTCCGAAACTGGCCGACAACACCTTATCCGCAAACTATCTCCCCCGTAAATCCGCGAAAACTTTTTTGCGCGCGCAGAAATCAACGGCCGCCCGTTCAATACGGCGACAACATGAGCTGTTCGATTTGCAGCGGCATGCCCGCCTTCGAGGGGCAAGGGGCACGAAGAGAAAAACCGCTGCGGCGCGCCCTTACGCGCACCCTTCGGGCCGCGAATTCCAGCGCCGGATCGCGCGGTTCTCGCGGTCGAAGCCGAGCACGCTGAGCGTGGCCGTGTCCAGATAGAGATGCGCGCCCAGCGCCGCCGAATTGCTAACCCAGCATCCGGCGAGCACACGCAGGAAATGCGCGTGCGAGAAAACGGCAATGCGCCGCCCCGATTCGCCCTGAGCGAGCATCCTCAGCAAACTCCCTACCACGCCACGCGCGCGCGCCTCCACCTGCGTGAGGCTCTCGCCGTGCGGGATCAGCGAATTCCAGACATTCCAGTCCGGCTCCGTCTTGTGGATTTCGGCGGTCGTGCGGCCTTCGTAAATGCCGTAGTCCCATTCGTGCAGATCGGCCGACACCATCATCTCGTTACTGAGGCCCGCCAGCTGGCAGGTCTCGATGGCGCGCGACATCGGGCTCGCGAGCACCGCGTCGAAGCGCTGCAAAGCGAGCGGCCTCGCGAGCGCGCGCGCCTGTTCACGGCCATGGTCGGTCAACGCGATGTCCGTGCGCCCCGTGTGCTGGCCGCTGCGGCTCCACTCGGTTTCGCCGTGGCGGATCAGCCAGACCTCGCCGGACGCGGCGCTTGCTTTCGTATCGACGGACATCGGGTCACTCCGGTAACGGGCTGCGGCCTCGCGGCACAAGCCGCAAGGCGCAGGAACGAATTCACGGAGTCATTTTAAGGCAGCGCTGCGCCCCCGATGGCAGGCAGCGCACAGCGCGATCCTTGCGCGTGGACGGACCGCTCATCCGAGATTCGAAGCGAGGCGTCAGGGCGGGGCCTCAGTGTCCGCTCAGTGTCCCTGGTCCGGCGCCTGGATCATTTTCCATCCATTGCCGGCCGGGTCGCGAAAGCCGGCATCCACGCTGCCGTAGCGATCCACCGGCTCCTGCGTGAACTCCACGCCTTTTTCCTTGAGCGCCGCGTAGCTCGCGCGGCAGTCTGCCACCGCCAGCACGAGGGGCGGCATGGCCCCCTTGGCGACCATGGCCCGCAGGGTTTGCGCGGTGGCTTCGTCGTGCACGGGCGGGCCGGGCGCGAACAGGCCGAGCTGGAACGAAGGCTGATCCGGATGCTGGACCGTCAGCCAGCGGTACGTGCCGTTACGCACATCCGTATGAACGCGAAAGCCGAGTTTGCCGACGTAAAACTCGAGCGCTTCGTCTTGATCGTCGACGTACAAGCCCACTACATTGATGCCCTGGTTCATGTGACCTCCTTGGTAGATGGCCGCACTGTAGCTTGGGCAAGCCGGCGGCGCTTCTCCAAAACTGCCATGGTGAGATCGGGGCGCTGCGCGGCCTTCAGCACGCACGCGGGCACACGCCCCAACGCGGACCCGCTCGCGCGCGCCGCGCGGCGCATCGCGCTCGGGCTCCTGCCGGTGATGTCGCGAAAAATGCGCCCGAACGTGCCGAGGCTCTCCCAGCCGGTGGCGAACGCGATATCCATAACGCCGAGCTCGGTGTCGCGCAGCAGCGTGGTGGCCTGCTCGATGCGCCGCGTCAGCAGGTAGCGGTGCGGCGGCACGCCGAAGGCCCGCTTGAACGAGCGCGCGAAATGCGCCTCGGACACGCCGCTGACTTCGGCAAGACGCTTGACGGGCCAGGCCTCGTGCGAGGCGGCGTCCATGCGGTCGCGTGCGCGCAGCAGGCGGCGCAACAGGGCCGGGTCTTCGAGTGCGTCGCTGCTGCGCGCCGCGGGAGAAACGGCGGGCGGCGGCGTGCCATGATTCTTGCGTGAGGGCATGGGTTTCGAGGGCTGGCGTGATGGCCGATGGTTCGGGCGCAACAAGCATACCGGCATCCCAGGAGAGCTGGCGCGTGATTCGCCCTGCCGGGATGCCTTCGGGTTTGGCTCCCGACATATTCGGACGATAAGATCGAGAGCGCCCAAACTCCGCACACCCTCATGCATACCGACATGTCTTCGCCTCGCACTTGCTCCGCCAGCCGCGCTCTTGAAGTGCTGCTGGTCTTTCTCAGGCTCGGCGTGACGAGCTTTGGCGGCCCGATTGCCCACCTCGGCTATTTCCGTCGCGAGTTCGTCGAGCGCCGCCGCTGGCTCGACGACGCGGCCTTCACCGATCTGGTCGGGCTGTGCCAGTTCCTGCCCGGCCCCGCCAGCAGCCAGACCGGTTTTGCGATCGGCCTGCTGCGGGCGGGATGGGCCGGCGGGCTCGCGGCCTGGTGCGGCTTCACGCTGCCCTCGGTGTTCTTGATGCTGGTCTTCGCGGCCATCGCGCCGGACCTGGGCGGGCCGGTGGGTGCCGGCGTGGTGCATGGGCTGAAGCTGGTCGCGGTGGCCGTGGTGGCCCAGGCAGTCTGGGACATGGCGCGGCGCCTGTGCCCCGACCGCCGCCGCGCGGGCATCGCGCTCGCCGCTATCGCCATGCTGAGCGTGCTGACCACGGCTTACGCACAACTGATCGCGATTGCCGCGGGCGCGCTGCTCGGCCTTGCGCTGTGCCGCTCGGCGAGCGCTGGGAATGCGCGCGCCATGCTTCCGCATTCCGGCGTATTTCCCGTTTCACGCAAGGTGGGCATCGCCGCGTTGATCGTTTTTTGCGTGCTGCTCTTCGGGCTTCCTCTGATTGGCGCAACCGCGCAAGGCGCGCGAATGTTCGAAGCGTTCTATCGGTCGGGCGCGCTCGTGTTCGGCGGCGGACACGTGGTGCTGCCGCTGCTCCAGCACGCAACGGTCGCAACGGGCTGGGTCGCGCCGAATGACTTTCTCGCCGGCTACGGCGCGGCGCAGGCCGTGCCGGGCCCGCTCTTCACGTTTGCCGCTTTTCTCGGCTGGATGATGGCGAGCCCGCCCAACCACTGGAGCGGCGCGCTGCTGGCTACCGTGGGGATCTTTCTGCCGGGGCTGCTGCTGGTGCTGGCCGCGCTGCCGTGGTGGCACGCATTGCGCAGTCGGCCGGCGATGTCCGCGGCGCTGGCCGGGATCAATGCGGCGGTGGTCGGATTACTGGCTGCGGCGCTTTACTCGCCGGTATGGACCAGCGCGGTGCGCACGCAGATCGATTTCGCCATCGCTTGTGTTGGCTTTTTTCTGTTGACGCGGTGGAAGATGGCGCCGCTGGTGGTGGTGGGTTTTTGCATGGCAATGGGGATTGGGGAGAGTTTGCTCGGGTGAAAGAGTTCTTCGCGGATTTCTGGGGAAATTGATTGCACCATGAATCATTCGACTCTGGTCATCGGCTGCCTGTTATGCGGTAGCGCAGCGCCCCTCGGCACATTATGGCCCCGAGGAAATATCCAGCCTGCCGGTAGCTCGGGGCTTATTGCGGCGCCATGATCCGCAGCACTGGATGTCCATCGACACTTTTCAGCGGAAACCAGGATCGATGCGTCGCCGCGTCTACATTGACGACATGTGCATTCGGGCCTACCCTGCCGTCGCCGATCTTCGTCACCCGGCTCCCCGCAACGCCGAACATCGACACGACGCCCGCCTCACCGGCCACGTATACCGTGCGTAACGCGGAATCGAACGCGAGCACATCCGGATCGCCGCCGACATCGAACGCCTCGATAATTTTCTCCGTCCTCATGTCGAGCACAAGCAGGCGATTGTTGCCCTCGCAGGCAATCAACGCGAGGCGAGATTCCGGAACGATCAACAGCCCGTGATTGCCTTTCGCGCCCGGCAGATCGATACGGGAAACGATCGTATTGGTGGCTGGGTCGATGTCCACCAGTTGGCTTCGCGTCTGCACATTGACAAAGATGTGTCGCGACACCGGATCAAACTGCGAATTGCCAACTTCCCCGTCGAGCGGAATCGTCGCTACACGACGGTTACCCTGAACATCGATCACCGTCTCGGTTTCACCCGTTTCATCTGAAACGAAGAGTCGGTGCGCATCGGGCGCATAGGCCATACCGTCCGGATAGGTACCGCCAGGCACGCGAGCAGTGATCTTTAGCGTGCGCTCGTCGATTGCGACAATCTCGTTTGTACCGGTTGCCGATGCATACACGCGGTACAGTTCGGGCACTACCAGCACGCCATGCACGGACGAGATGCCGGGTACGCGCGCGACAACGCGAGACGCGCGCGTATCGAACACCACAACTTCACTGTCCCCGAGATGGGCAATGAACAGCAGATGCGTGCCGGGGTCATAGCTTTCGTAGTCGAATCGTGACGCTCGTCCGGGCAGAGGAACGTCCTCGACGTGCTTCAATGGCAGATTGCCGGTTACCGCGTCATCCGCGCCATGCGCAACACAACTGACAAGGCAGCCGGCCATGGCCACCAGCGCGCAAAGCATGCAGACGCGCGGCGCAATGACGTCATGGCCTGCGCGAAAACATTTCACGATGCCCCTCCGTCCGGCCTGATATGACGGAAAGCGGCAAGCACCGCTAGATCGTAGGCGATCTTGAGCGTGCCGCACGCTATCAGCGGCGCACTGAGCCATCCTGCTCCAAGCAGCGCACCGGCGATCGTCGGCGCGACTGCCGCCGCGAGGCTGCGCGGCACCGCCGTAAAGCTCGCCGCAGCCGGTCGTTCGGGTGTCGTCACGACAGCCATCACGTATGCGCTCCGGGTTGGCACGTCGAGTTGCGACAGCGCGCTGCGCGCGAGCAACAACATCAACGTCAACGGAAGCGTTGGCGTGAACGCGGCAGCGATCAGGCACATGCTCGATGGAATGTGGGTGAACACCATCGTGTTGAGCAGGCCGATCCTGCGGGCAATCGGTGCAGCGGCAAGTTGCGAGCCCGCGCTCAGCAGCCCTGACCAGAAGAAGAACTGCCCTGCGGCGACAAGCGAAAAGCCAAATCGCTGAATCAGCCACAGCGTCAGCAGCGAGTTCACGAGCAACCCTCCTGCAAACGCGTCGACGCTGAACAGCAGCGCGAGACGTGTAACGATCCCGCGCGAGGGACCAAGCGATGCCCGGGCCGCCGCCGCGTGCGCCTCGCGTTTTGGCAGCCGCAGATACAGCAGGAAGATAACGAAGCCCGTTATCGCATAGACGATGAACATCGCACGCATCGGGAGAAGCGCGGGCACATTGGCATGCACAGCAATCCAATCCGGAAGTCCGGCGAGCAGTGCGCCCAACGCAGCCGAGAGCCCGCCCAGGAGGCTGTATCGCGCGAAGAGCGCTGTTCGGGCATCACCTTTCGCGGATGCGGCAAGGCGTGCGTGCTCAAGCGGCAAAAACAGGCTGACGTCACCCGAGCCTGGATTGAGCGTACCGACAAACGCCACCACGAGCAGCGGCCAGAGTGACGACAGGAATCCGAACGCCAGGCCGGTCGCCCCCATCAGGGCGGCAGCGAAAACCAGCAGCGCACGCTGGGGGTAACGGCTGCCCATCAAGCCGACCGCGATCGTCGCAACGGCAGAGCCCAGCAGCGTGGCGGTGCCGATCAGTCCAACCGTGAGCTTCCCGAATCCGAGCGCCAGCAGATAGGCTGGCAGCAGCACAGCAACGAACCCATCGCAGATCCCGCGCAGGCTTCGTGCAACGAGCAGCAGCCACGCACTGCGGTCCACGCCAGCAGGCGGGAACAGAACGGAAAGCGGCGCCTTGGAGGGAGTCATCGCAGTCCCCGAGTTTTCGCGTCGACGTTACGCGGCCGGCAGGTATCCAACGACACCCCGGCCTGACGCTTCGGTGGCGACGGTCGCTGCCACGAACTGCGCAACGAGTCTGGCAACGTAGCCGGGCACGCTGGCCGCATGGACCTTCCGTGCCTGGGACAGCATCATTTCTGCGCCAACTTCGGCGGCATCTTGCAGAAAGATACGTCGCAATTTCATTTGCATTCCTCACATTCTTCCCGCGCGCGAGCTATCAGGTGTGCAGGTGAAGAAGCGGATAGAGGCCAAAGCCGATCAGGGCGGCGGCGACAACGATCACGGGCTCCGGAAGTTTCCTGAAGCGCCACAGCAGCAGTACGGTTGCGAGCGCGATCAGCGCGGTTGGCCAGTCGACGACCGAACGCCTCGCAATGACAACGACCGACCCGGTAATCGCGCCTACGGCCGCAGCGGTGATACCGTCGACAAACGCCTTCACGGCAGGAAGCCGCCCGTATTTCTTGAAGTACGGCGCGGGCAGGACCGTAAACAGGTAGCATGGCAGAAACGTGCCGATCGCGGCGACACAGGCACCGGCCAGCCCTGCAACCAGATAGCCGATGAAACCTACGGTGATGACAACCGGCCCCGGTGTAATCATCGCGACGGCCACTGCATCGACGAACTGTTTGTCGTTGAGCCAGTGGTGCTCGGTCACGACGCCGCCGTAGAGAAATGGCACGATCGCGAGGCCCGAACCGAACACGAACGCACCCGCCTTCGTGAAGAAAAAACCAATCTGGCCAAGCAGCGAGAGATCCAGCCCGCTGGCCACGCCAGCAAATGCTGGCGCCTGTGTCGCCGCGAGTGCATTGAGACCGCCTTTATTGAGCCATCCGGGCGGCGACCGGCGCAGCCAATTGACGACACCACCCGCGATAAAGAGCCAGGCAATTTCGGATTCCGTGTAGACCGTTACAACCGCGAGGATCACGAAGATGATCCAGAGCAACCGGTTTGTGCCAAGCGTCTTTGTCGTCAGCCTGTATGCGCTCATCGCAATGATGCCGACCACGGCCGCACCAACGCCATAGAAGACCGCCTGCATCCACGACAGTCCACCGAAATGCGCGTAAGCCCAGCCCAGCGCGACGACCATCAGGAACGACGGCAGCACGAAGGCGAGGCCTGCGAGCGTTGCGCCCAGTAGACGGTAGTGCACGAAGCCGAGATAAATGCCAAGCTGCGCGGCAAGCGGACCGGGCATCATCTGCGCCAGTGCCAGCCCTTCGCGGTAATCCGCTTCGGTGATCCAGCCGCGCCGCTCGACCAGATCACGACGCATATAGCCGACGAGCGCGACCGGCCCGCCAAAGCCGACCGTGCCGAGCTTGAGCATATAGAGCGCCATCTGCCCAAGCGTGTAGCCGGGAACCTGCGCGGTGGTCGTGCTCATGGGCGCCGTCCTGTATCGCTGCCTTTTTCACGAGCCGCGAAATGCGTGTACATCGACTCGAGCACCGGACTCATGGCAGCGAGTAGTTGATCGTCGTCGGCCGTGCGCTCTCGGTTTCCGGCCGTGACCGCTTCGAACCCGATGCCTTCCGGCACGCTCGCACCACCCACATCGAGCGCGTGAACCATCGCGCCGAGCCGCACAAGCGCCGGGTCACTGTCCAGGCCAAAGCTCGCCAGCAGCACTTCGAACGTGACGCGTTCTCCAACATGGGTAAAGGCTGCACCGTCGAAATCGAAGCCGAGCGCGTCGGCCGGACACGCCTCCGGCGACGGCAACCAGATAAAGCGCGCGTCACGATCGATAAAACGGCGGATCAGCCAGGCGCTGGCCACTCGGTCGACCCACATGCGCCTGCGAGTCGCCCAGGTTCGCCCCTGATAGTCGCTAGCGGATAGCGAGCGGATTGCGCGGTCTGTCGCGTGCGGCTCGCCCGGTGAAAGCACCGTATCGACGTGCGCCAGAAAATCATGCCAGGCGGCTTCGGCGCGCGTCGCTGCCTCAGCCGGAAAGAAGTCGATCGCAACGAGGGTCTCGTAGTCCTTGCGCAGTCGCCGCAAGACCTTCGTTAGTTCAGCGGCGGATTGGCCCGAAACCGTCTTCCGGGCATCGGCGAGTGTGCGGGTGAAGCCGTCGTACTCATCGGTACGATCGAACAGCGCGCGAAATTCTGCCTCCTGCGAAGCATCGAGGCTCGGCGCACGCAGAAGATGGGCGGTGCCGCCACTCTCGCCAATGGCGACTGCGAGTTCGCGCAGCATCGCCTCACGTTCGGCCGTGTACGGCAGCAGATATATGCCGTCGCGCAGAACGGCGCAGCCGCGCGCCTTGAGAGCGCGCCAGAAGCGCATGCGCGCCGTCGCATTCTCAGTCGGAAGCGTCAGCACAAGGAGTGACCACGTCGAACAAGCATTCATGTAGATTATACTACTCGTGTGTAACGTGATCTACAAGATCACTTCTCAGGCAAGAAACCTCCAAAGCCCACAAAAAAAAATGGCCCCGCAGGCTGAATGCCTGCGGGGCCATTGCGCGAAGTACGAGGACGCCAGCCTGGCGCGAAAACTCCCGCGCCTCAGGCCATCGTCACATTTACATCGCCACGGTGTCGGCCACGTCCTTGAAGTCCGCGATCTGGTCGAAGTTCATGTACTGATAGATCTTGTCGCCGTTGGCGTTGATCACGCCGATATCGGCCATGTACTCGTCCTTGGTCGGGATCTTGCCCAGACGCGAGCAGATCGCTGCCAGTTCCGCCGAGCCGAGGTACACATTCGTGTTCTTGCCCAGACGGTTCGGGAAATTACGCGTCGAGGTCGACATCACCGTCGCGCCTTCGCGCACCTGTGCCTGGTTGCCCATGCACAGCGAGCAGCCCGGCATTTCGGTACGTGCGCCAGCGGTGCCGAACACGCCATAGTGGCCTTCCTCGGTCAGTTGTTTCTGGTCCATCTTGGTCGGCGGCGCAACCCACAGCTTGACCGGAATATCGCGCTTGCCTTCGAGCAGCTTCGAAGCCGCACGGAAGTGACCAATGTTGGTCATGCACGAGCCGATGAACACTTCGTCGATCTTCGCGCCGGCGACATCGGAGAGCGTCTTCACGTCGTCCGGATCGTTCGGACAGGCCACGATCGGCTCGTGCACGTCAGCCAGATCGATCTCGATGACGGCGGCGTACTCAGCGTCCGCATCCGGTTGCAGCAATTGCGGATCGGCCAGCCATGCCTCCATCGCCTTGATACGGCGCTCGAGGCTGCGCGGGTCCTGGTAGCCCTGGGCGATCATCCACTTCAGCAGCGTGATGTTGCTGTTGAGGTACTCGATGATCGGTTCCTTGTTCAGGTGCACCGTGCAACCGGCCGCCGAACGCTCGGCCGACGCATCCGAGAGTTCGAACGCTTGCTCGACCTTCAGATCGGGCAGGCCTTCGATTTCGAGGATGCGGCCCGAGAAGATGTTCTTCTTGCCCTGCTTGGCGACCGTCAGCATGCCTTGCTTGATGGCGTACAGCGGGATCGCGTTGACGAGGTCACGCAGCGTGACGCCCGGCTGCATCTCGCCCTTGAAGCGCACGAGCACCGATTCCGGCATGTCGAGCGGCATCGTGCCGGTAGCGGCCGCGAACGCCACCAGACCCGAACCCGCCGGGAAGCTGATGCCGATCGGGAAGCGCGTGTGCGAGTCGCCGCCGGTGCCGACGGTGTCGGGCAGCAGCATGCGGTTCAGCCACGAGTGGATCACGCCGTCGCCCGGGCGCAGCGCAATGCCGCCACGCGTGCTGATGAAGTTCGGCAGGGTCTGGTGCGTCTTCACGTCCACCGGCTTCGGATAAGCGGCGGTGTGGCAGAACGACTGCATGACGAGGTCGGCCGAGAAGCCGAGGCATGCGAGGTCCTTCAGCTCGTCGCGGGTCATTGGGCCCGTGGTGTCCTGCGAGCCAACCGAAGTCATCTTCGGTTCGCAGTACGTGCCCGGGCGCACGCCCTGGCCTTCCGGCAGGCCGCAGGCGCGGCCAACCATCTTCTGCGCGAGCGAGAAGCCCTTGCCGCTGTCGGCCGGCTGCTGCGGCAGGCGGAACAGCGTCGAAGGCGCGAGGCCCAGCGCTTCACGCGCCTTCGCGGTCAGGCCACGGCCCACGATCAGCGGAATGCGGCCGCCGGCGCGCACTTCGTCGAACAGCACATCGGACTTGACCTGGAACTCGGCGATCACTTCGCCGTTCTTGAGCGCCTTGCCTTCGTACGGACGCAGTTCGACCACGTCGCCCATTTCCATCTGCGACACGTCGAGCTCGATCGGCAGCGCGCCGGCGTCTTCCATCGTGTTGTAGAAGATCGGGGCGATCTTGCCGCCGAGGCACACGCCGCCAAAGCGCTTGTTCGGGATGAAGGGGATGTCTTCGCCCGTGAACCACAGCACCGAGTTGGTGGCCGACTTGCGCGACGAACCCGTGCCGACCACGTCGCCCACGTAGGCGACCAGGTGGCCCTTTTCCTTGAGCGATTCGATGAACTTGACCGGGCCGCGCTTGCCGTCTTCTTCCGGCGTGATGCCGGGGCGCGCGTTCTTCAGCATCGCCAGCGCGTGCAGCGGGATGTCGGGGCGGGTGGTGGCGTCCGGGGCCGGCGAGAGGTCGTCGGTGTTGGTTTCGCCGGTCACCTTGAACACGGTGATGGTCAGGCTTTGCGGCACTTCCGGACGGCTCGTGAACCATTCGGCGTCGGCCCAGCTTTGCAGCACGGCCCTGGCATTCGCGTTGCCCTTGTCGGCCAGTTCCTTGACGTCGTGGAACTGATCGAACATCAGCAAGGTTTTCTTCAGCGCGTCGGCGGCGACCGTGCCGACTTCGGCGTCGGACAGCAACTCGATCAGCGGGGCGATGTTGTAGCCGCCCAGCATCGTGCCGAGCAGCTCGGTGGCGCGGGCGCGCGAGATCAGCGCGCAGGCGGTTTCGCCCTTGGCGACGGCGGCCAGGAAGCCGGCCTTCACGCGGGCAGCTTCGTCCACGCCGGCCGGCACGCGGTTGGTGATCAGGTCGAGCAGGGTCTGCTCTTCGCCGGCGGGCGGATTCGCCAGCAATTCGACCAGCTCGGCGGTCTGCTGGGCCGTCAGCGGCAGGGGGGGAATGCCGAGCGCGGCGCGCGCGGCTACGTGTGCACGAAAGTTTTCAAGCATGTGGGGCCTACTGGTGTTGCGTTTCAGGGGAAGGCTTGTCAAGCACGCCAAGGCTGCTCCGGGTACCGCTTTGAGGGGGATTTTAATGGCAAATGGGCTCTAGCGTCAAATGTCTTATGTCTTATATAAGAGTTAGAGGCGCATTGAAACCCATGGCGGCAAGCGTTCAGTCTGTTTTCGGGAGCAACGGGGCGGTTTGTCCGCGCGGCACGCGGGGATGAACGGCAGGCGCAGCGCCGTCACCCGCGTCGTTCGTGGCGAGGCGACGGGGGGCCGGCCTGCTCGCTGGCGAGCAATTGCCGGACGACATCGAAGAAGGCTGCGACGAGTCGCGCGCCGCGCCGCTCTTCGAGGCACACGACGTGCGCGTGCGTATAAACGTCGTCGCCCTGAATCGCCAGCTTGCGCAAGCGCGGATCGTCGATGTGCTCGCGCTCCGACACGGCGGCGATGCCCAGTCCCAGGATCACCGCCTCCCGGATGGCCTCGCGGCTTCCGATCTCGAGCGAGTAACGCGCCACGACGCCGTGCGCGCGCATGGCCGCCTCCAGCGCCTTGCGCGTGGTCGAACCCGGTTCGCGCATGATGACCGGTTCGTCGCGCAGGTCCTCGATGCGGATGCTGCGGCGGCGCGCCAGCCGATGCGAGGCCGGCACGATGATGACGAGTGGATGGCGCCGGTAAGGTACGTAGCAGAGCTTAGGATCGTCTTCGTACTGTGCGAGCACCGCGACATCGGTCTGATACGCCAGCAGATCGCGCACAGTGTCTTCCGAGTTGCCCAGCCGCACCGACACATTCAAGCCCGGATACCGCCGATGAAACGCGGCCACGATTTCGATCGCGTGCAGCGGACCCACTGCGCCTACGCGGATCAACCCAGTCGTGAGGCCTGCGGACTCCTTCAGATAATCGATCGCTTCCTGCTCGCTGCTGAACATGCGCTGCGCCATCGCGTAGAGGGTTTCGCCCGCGGGCGTCAACGCGACGCGCCGCCCGCTGCGATGCAGCAGCTCCACGCCATAGCCTTCCTCGAGCGCGCGCACTTGCGTCGTCACCGTCGGCTGGCTGACGTGCAGCGCCTTCGCGGCGGCCGTCACGCTGCCATAACGGCCCACGGCGTAGAACGACCGGAGGTGTGTCAGACGCATAGATCCGTTGAATGATCATGTGAAAATTTTTGTATTTTTACTATAAGCCGTGCTTTCCCATAATCCGTTCATACCCGCGACCACTCATTGAGGGAAAACGATGAACGGCGTGTTTTGGAATCCTGTCGAGGTGAACTTCGGCCGAGCCAGTCTCGAACGGCTGGCATCGATCCTCGGCGAGCGCAATGCGGTGGTGGTGACGTTTCCAGAAGCCGCCGAGCTCGGTGTGATTCAGCGATTGCGCGACATCGCCGGCGCACGCATCGTCGAAATCATCAGTGACGTCCAGCCCAATCCCGACGTCGTGCATCTCGCGAACATGTACGGCGAGTACTGGCGCGCGCATCACGCGACCCCGGCAATCGTCGCGGTGGGCGGCGGCAGCGTGCTCGATACAGCCAAGGCGTTGATGGTCGGCACGCACAGCGGCGAGTTCGGCGAACTGCTCGACTGTCTGGACAATGGCGCGCCGTTCACGCCGCCGCACGCGAAGCAACTGATCACGGTGCCCACCACGGCCGGCACGGGCAGTGAAGTCACGCCGTGGGCCACGATCTGGGACCGCACGGTGAAGCAGCGCAAATACTCGCTGCATCTGCAGCAGACATGGCCCGAGGCGGCGATTGTCGATCCGGACCTGACGCTGTCACTGCCGCTCGCGGTGACGGTGCAAAGCGGGCTCGATGCGCTGTCGCACGCGCTGGAGGCGATCTGGAACGTGAACGCGAACCCTATCTCGGACGAGTTCGCGGTATCGGCGGCACGCGACATGCTCGAGACGCTGCCCGTGCTCGCAAGCGACCCCGGCAATCCGCTCCTGCGCGAGCGCGCCTCGTTCGCCGCGCTCAAAGCGGGCCTGGCGTTCTCCAACACGAAGACCGCCCTCGCCCACTCGATTTCCTACGAAATGACGATCCGTCACGGCATCCCGCACGGCATCGCATGCTCTTTCACGCTGCCGATGGTGTTGGGTCTCGCACGCGGACGCGACGCGGACCGCGACGCGGTGCTAGCTCGCGTGTTTCCCTGCGCGCTTCGCGATGCCGATCATTTTCTTGCGCGCTTTCTCGAAGGACTTGGCGTGCGTACCGAATTCGCGAGCTATGGCGTTGGCGACGACGAATCGCGCCGCATGATCGCGCACGCGCTGAGCGGGCCGCGCGGGCGCAACTTCCTCGCGGCGCACGCCTGAGCCGGCCCGCGCACGGAACACAACGGAACTCAACAGAAGCGGGCGCCCAAGCCCGCCGAGCGTACATTGGCGCGAGCAAGCCGCGCGCCGCTGCAAACGAGAACGGCGCCCCAAGCAGCGACCGATCGACCCCGTCGCGCTACCGGCCGCCTCCCGGAGACACAAGGAGACATGTCATGGAAGCAGTGGAAATCGCTGGAAGCCTGCCGACGGACACGAACGCGCGCACCGCCAGGGCGGTTGCGCTCGCGAGCCTGATCGGCACGACGGTCGAGTGGTACGACTTCTTTCTGTACGGCACGATCACCGGACTCGTGTTCGACAAGCTGTTCTTCCCAACCGGCAACGCCTTCGTCTCAACCATGCTCGCGTACACGGTGTACGCCGTCGGCTTCGCCACACGCCCGCTCGGCGGCGTGATCTTCGGTCATTTCGGCGACCGCCACGGACGCAAGCCGCTCCTCGTGCTGACGCTCTCGATCATGGGCGTCTCGACCTTCCTCATCGGCCTGCTGCCCACCTACGCAACGATCGGCGTCTGGGCGCCGGTGTGTCTACTGCTCCTGCGCCTGCTGCAAGGCATCGGCCTTGGCGGCGAATGGGGCGGCGCGGTGCTGATGGCGTTCGAGTACGCGCCCCGCAGGCGGCGCGGGCTCTACGCGTCCTATCCGCAGATCGGACTTGCGGTGGGACTGTGCCTGAGCAGCGGCGTGGTCGCGCTGCTGACTTCATCGATGAGCGCCGAAGCGTTCATGCAATGGGGCTGGCGCGCCGCTTTCATGGCGAGCATCGTGCTGGTGGGCGTAGGCATGTTCATCCGGCTGCGCGTCGTCGAAACGCCGGCCTTCACGAAAGTGCGCGATTCCCATACGGTTGCGAGAGTGCCGGTGAAGGAAGTGTTCGGCGACTATCGCAAGAACGTGCTGCTCGGCTGGGGCGCACGCTATATCGACGGCGTCATCTTCAACACCTATGCGGTGTTTGCGCTCACTTATCTGATCGGCGTGCTGCATTATTCGAAGGCTGCCGTGCTGAGCGCCATCACGCTGGCCGCGTTCGTGCTCATCTTCACGATCCCGCTCGCGTCACGCCTCTCGGATCAGGTCGGACGGCGCCGGGTGTTCGGCTGGGGCGCGCTCGTGTGCGGCCTGAGCGCGTGGCCGGTATTCGCGATCTTCCATTTTTCGCAGAGCCTCGGCGCGATCGTCGGCGCGATCGTGATCGTGCTCGGCGTTCTGTACGCATTCGTCTACGGCCCGGAAGCGGCGCTCTTTTGCGAGCTGTTCGATACGCGCGTGCGCTACAGCGGCATCTCGGTCGTGTATCAGATCTCCGGCATCGTCTCCAGCTCGATCACGCCGCTCGTCGCCACCACGCTGCTGCATTACGGCAATCAGCAGCCATGGTGGATTGCGGTCTACATCAGCTGCGTGGGCGCACTCAGCGCGACTTGCACGAATCTGATGCGGCGCACCTACTGAGGGTGCGTGCATTCGGCCATCAAGGATCGGGCTTTCGGGACGGCACGATGCGTCGTCATTGCGTCGGATCATACGGAACCGTGTGCACACTCTCGTCGTAGCTCGGCATAGGCGCCCCCGGCGGTGCACCCGGCGGCGCGTAGCTGCCCCTGCCAGGCGCGGGCGGCGGGCCATAGTAATCCGTGGCTGGTGCGGCGCCGGGCGCGGGTGGGCCGTAGTAGTCGTTCGTGACCGGAACGGCATCCCCGGCGCCCATACCCCTGTAGGCGTCGGGCGGTGGGCCATAGTAATCGTTTATGGGCGGGGCGGCGCCGGGTTCCACATACACGGCACCGGGCTCCACGTACATGGCGCCAGGCTCCGGCCCCCACGATGCGCCGACGCCCGCCGGGCCTCCAGGACCGCCCGCGCTCGCGTTGCCATGACCCGTGCTGCTCGTGCCTGCAGCGCCCGCGCTACCCGTGCCGGATCCACCGGCGCCAGTGCTGCCCGCGCCCGGGCCAGCAATACCCGCACCAGCGCCTGCTGCCCCGGTGCCTGCCGTTCCGGCACTACCCGTACCTGTGCCTCCTGCGCCGGTGCCGCCCGTGCCTGCACTACCCGTAGCCGTGCCGCCCGAGCCGGTGCCGCCCGTGCCAGCACTACCTGCGCCTGTGCCGCCAGCACCCGCACTACCCGCCCCCGTGCCGCCCGCGCCTGCACCCGCGCCCGCGCCCGCGCCCGCGCCCGCAGCATAAGCCGCACCCGATATCGCCAAAGCCAACACCCAAGTCACCGTCTGTTTCGTCGATCGATTCATCGCCCCCCCTTCTTGTGCAAGTCGCCACAAGAACGCGCCTTACCGCGCAAAACCGCGCTGCGCGTACGTCAACAATCGCGCAAACGATGTGCCACGAAGTGACGGCGTGACCGCTTGCTACTTTCGAAATTCAACGCCATGGCGCGCCGTAACGCGCAATCAGAAGGACAATCCAGCTAACGTTTATTTCGTATTCCAAATTACATAGATGAAAAAAACGCCACCTTGAAAGATGGCGCTCATTTCATGCGCGCGGCGTTCACGCCAACGTGACCGCCTCGCCCGACTTCGCTTCGACCGACCTCGCCGCGCTGGCCCGCGCCCCATCCGCCACCAGCCGGCGATACCGCGCCAGCGCCCAGAGCGGAAAATACGCGGTATAGCCGTGATACTTGAGGTAGTAAATGCGCGGAAAGCCCGGCGCGTTATGCGAGCGATGCCACCAGAAGCCCTCGTCGTCCTGCACCGAAAGCAGATATGCAATGCCGCGCCGCACCGACTCCGATTCGCAGTCGCCGAACGCCATCTGCGCAAGCAGCGCCCACGCCGTGAAATTCGAGGTGCTCTCGCCGCCGTTCGTGCCCGCGAGGCGCGGGTCGATATAGCTGTCGTTGGTCTCGCCCCATCCGCCGTCCGCATGCTGGCGCGACCTGAGCCAGGCGAGCGCCCGCGCGATATACGGCTGCGAAGGATCCTCGCCCGCCAGCGCGAGACCCGCGAGCACGCTCCACGTCCCGTAGATGTAATTGGTGCCCCAGCGCCCCCACCAGCTGCCATCGGGCTGCTGCGTCGTCTTGATGTAGTCGATCGCGCGCACGAGCGCGGGCTTGTCCTCCTCGCGGCCCGTCACGCCGAAGCACAGCAGCACACGGCCCGATACGTCCTCGGTGGGGGGATCGAGCAGCGCGCCGTGGTCGGCGAACGGAATCGCGTTCAGATAGAGCCGGTCGCAGTCGGCATCGAACGCCGCAAAGCCGCCATTGCGCGATTGCAGCCCGCGCATCCAGTCGAGCGCGCGCGTCACGCGCGCGGCGTACGGGTCGGTGCCCGTGGCGCGCTTGATCGAGCGGCCCCGGCGATGCAGCATCGCGGCCACGACCGCGCTGTCGTCGATGTCGGGGTAATACGGGTTGGCGTACTGGAACGCCCAGCCGCCCGGCTGCACGTCGGGACTCACGTTCTCGATCCAGTCGCCCGCGAGGTCGTCCACCTGGCGCGTCGCGAGCCAGTCGTAGGCGCGCGTGATCTGCTGCTGCAATGGCGCGCTGGAGGTCGAATCAGGGCTCGACACTTCCGGCACCGCCAGCGCCTGCTCGAGCGCCATCGTACTCCACGCGGTGTCCCATACGGGCGACAGACACGGCTGGCAGTACATGCTGCCGTCCGGACGCTCCACGAGCAGCTTCTCCAGCGCGTTTTCGCAATCGCGACGCAGCGGATGATTCTCGTGATAGCCGAGCACTTCCATCATCTGATAGCTATAGACGATAGGCGGAAAAATGCCGCCCATGCCGTCCTCGCCGTTCATGCGCTCCGCGCACCACGCTTCCGCGTGCTTCATCGCGCGTTTGCGCAGCGATTGCGGAATCAGCGGCTCGAGATGGCGAACCGAGCGATCCAGCGCGAGAAAGAGCTTGCGCATGCCCTTGCCACGCGGAAAATAATCGCGCTCCTCATCGGGCGGCGTGACGAACAGTTCGGCGATCGACACGTTGTGCGGATTGCGCGCCTGCGCCTTCAGCGAACAGAGCGCGAGCAGCGGCACCATGGTCGTGCGCGCCCAGTACGCGACCTTGTACATCGAGATGGGCACCCACTTCGGGAACAGCACGAACTCGATCGGCATGAACGGCGTGGCGCGCCACGGCACCTGGCCGAAGGTGGCCAGCAGGATGCGCGTGAAGACATTGGATTTCGCCGCGCCGCCCAGCTTCAGAATGGCTTCGCGCGCCCGCACCATGTGCGGCGCGTGGGGGGCGTCGCCGGCTGCCTTGAGCGCGAAATAGGCCTTCACGCTCGCGGAGACATCGGGCACGCCGTCCACGTACAGGTCCCACGCACCGTGCGTTTCGAGGCGCTGGATCGCACGCAGATAGCGCGCCATTTTCTCCTGGCGCACCGTGTCGATCTTCGCCATGAAATGCATCATGAGGATGTATTCGGCGGTGATCGTCGCGTCGGATTCGAGCTCGAAACACCAGCTCCCGTCGGGATGCTGCCGGCGCGCGAGCGCTTCGCGCCCGCGGACAATGGCGGCGTCGAGCAGCGCCGCGCGTTGCACGTTGGTTGGCATATCGGAATTCTTCATGGTGCCGAATAATACCATCCGTACGGAATGTTTTGCGCCTCGGCCCTCGATGGTAAGATCGATGCATGAAAAATTCCCCCGTCAAAGCCTCTGCCAGCATGGCAGGACACGCCGCCGGACACGCCGCGCGCCCGGCGCGGCGGCCCGCGCAGGTGCCTGACAAGGCCCCTCACGAGGCTGCGCGGCATCCCGATGCAGGATCTGCCGAAACGTCAGGCGGGAAGAACGCGGAGCCGCCCGGCGCCCCCGCTTCGGGCACGCGCCGCAAGAAAGCGCCCGTGCAGGTGCGCGCCCAGTTGCTGCAAGCGGCCTCCGATATCGCCACCGATCACGGCGTGCAGGCCGTGACGCTAGACGCCGTGGCCGAGCGCGCCGGCGTGACCAAGGGCGCGCTGCAGTATCACTTCGCCAACAAGCAAGGGCTCATCGACGCCCTGTTCGAGCAGACGCTGGAGCGCTTCGACGCGCAAATGGAAGCGCGCATCGCGGCGGACCGCAAGGATCGCAACGACCCTCACGGCGCCAGCGCGCGCGCCTACCTGCATTCGACCCTCGACGAAACGAGCCCGGCCGCGAGCACCAACGTGCTGCGGGTGCTGGTAGCCGCGATGATGACCGACCCCGAGATCCGCGAGCGCCACTCCGCGCCCATGCGCAAGTGGACGCGCCCCGACCCGCTGCCGCTCGAACACGCGGCGCGGCTCATGATCTGCCGGCTGGTGGCGGACGGCCTGTGGATCTCGGACCTGCTCGGCTATCAGGACCTGTCGCCCGCGTTGCGCGACGAGATCGTGAGGCAGATCGAACGCATGACGATCGATAAGGCTTCCTGATTTTACGGCGCAGCGTCACTGCACTCAGCGCACATCCTCCCCCAGCCACCTCTTGCTGATCGAGCTGTATTCGCCATCCTTATAGAGCGAATCGAGCGCGCCGTTGATGGCATCGCGCAATTTCGGGCTGTCCTTGCGCACCGCAATCGTCATCAGTTCGGGATACAGCAGCGGCCCTACCGGCTTCGCGTCGATCTGCTTGTCGCGGATCGTCAGAATGCCACGACCGGATCCACGCGCCAGGCGGCGGTGCGGCTCGACATGACGCAGTCGGCGGTCAGCCATGCGCTCGCGCGGCTCGAGGGCAGCTTGCGCATCAAGCTATTCGAACGCGAGAACCAGCGTCTGCAGAGTCGGCTTGGATACGAGCTGCGGGTCAATCTGAGTTCGCTGGGGGAAATGATCCGGCTCACGAACGGCGTGAGCCTGCTCAACGCGCTGAGCGCGGCCGATCTGTGCGCGAACGGCGATCTCGTTGCGCGCGCATTCGATTCGAACCAGTGGTTCAACTTTATCTCGTACATCGCCGCGCGCTCAAGGACAATCGCGCAGTTGGCGACGTGCTTGAAATCGCGCGAGCCTGCGTGCGCGAGACGGCGGCGCAGACGGCTTACCCGGAGGCGTTTTCCGTTGGGTAGGCCGGTGTGTGCACCTTTAGACCGAAAGAACCAGTTCTGTGTACTTCGATAAATAACCATCAGCAGTTACTAAACGAAGCGGCTCGGACAAGGCCTGCGCAACCAGAAGCCTGTCGAACGGGTCTCGAAGAATGTCTGGAAGGCCGCGAACCCTCGCGGCGTGAACGGCGCGCACGGGCAATTCTGAAAAACCACTCGCCTCAATCTCGGCAACGAGCAAATCGATGTCCACGTCCAGCTTGCCGAGTCCGACCTTGACCGCCGCTTCCCAAATGCTCACACTGCTCACATAAACTTCATCGGCGTCCGCAATCAACTTGCGCGCCACTTTGGTCAGCCTCGGTTCATCCTTGACCGCCCATAGAAAGACGTGCGTATCGAGCAGCAAGCGCATTAGCGCCCCTCGAACGCGGAAAGGATCTCGTCGGGCAGCGGCGCATCGAAATCGTCCGCAATACGAATCTTGCCCTTCAAGCCGCCAAAACGTCGAATCGGCTTTGCGCGCTCCATGGGCACCAGCCGTGCAGCCGGCTTGCCTGCTTTAGCAATCACAATTTCCTCACCATTTGCTGCGGCATCGACCAAACGCGAGAAATGTGTTTTGGCTTCGTGGATATTGACCGTAGGCACGACTACCTCCAAGTGAGTCTAGTCCATGTTAGTCCACAACGACGCGGCGCACAATAGACGCCGGTCAACCACCTTGTTACCTCGCCGCAATCGTCACCGCTGCGCCCGCCATGGCAATCGCGCTGCTGCGGTTCGCGGCGCGCACCATGCGACGGCTCGTGAGCAAACGCCGCGCGCGCACCGCAAACATCGCCCACGCGAGATCGATGGCGATGAGCACCGCCAGCATCGTGAGTACCAACTCCGACCACTCGAACACGCCCACACGCGAAAGATCGACCATCGTCGGCAGCAGGGCCATATAGAAAATCATGATCTTCGGATTTCCCAGCGTAACGGCCATCCCCGCGAGAAACATGCGCAACGGCGAGCGCTTGCCCGGCAGACTATCCGCCTGAAAATCGGCGGGCGCGAACCACATTTTCCACGCAAGAAACAGCAGGTACGCGACGCCCAGAAATTTGAGCACGATAAAGCCGAGTGCAAAGGTATGCGCGAGCGCCGCGAGTCCGGCAACGGCACAGGTCAGCCAAACTGCTTCGCCGATCCACATGGCAGCGAGAAACGGCAGCACGTCGCGAAAACCGCTGGTCAGCACGCGGGCCACCAGCGCGGCAACGCTCGGGCCCGGCATGCCGGCCACGATCAGCAGGGCCAGCGCGAATGCGCTCAAACTGGAAAACGCCATGGAAATCTCCTCGTGCACGAGCCGCAGCGCCCGCGCGGGAGAAACAGTTTAACGCGCGCCAATCACCACCTACGACCAGCCGTCCGCGACGAAAACCACGATCGACGCCGCGCCGCCGTGTAAACTGCTGCCTTTTTTGCCTCTTGTGGTATGGTCCATCCCCCGCAACGCACTTCATTGAGCGGTCCGGCCCTCGTTCGCCTGCTGGCGCGCCTGAGCGAGGCCGACGTGCAAGCGTCGCCGCAGCCGCTCGCGGACCGGCTGAGCCAGTGGCTCGGCTGGACCGACGCGATCGCGCTCTCGACGGTGCTGACCGCTCCGGCAACGGCAAGCGCCGTGGCGAACGGCGCGCGCACGAGCGGCGAGGACGAAGCACAGCGATGCCTGAGCCTGCGCTCGGCGCTCTCGAAGGCGATTGCGCTCGACGGCATGCTCGCGCCCGCGAAGGCGCGCCGCGCGAGCGTCCATGGTCACGCTGGCCACGCGCGCGCGTTGCAACAAGCGCCGGTTCAGCAAGCCCCCGTTGCTGACGAAACGGACGCCGACTACGCTGTCTTTCGCCAGTGCTACGTCGCGCTACAGCAGAAGATGGAGACCGACATCGGCGACTTGCGCGGACGTCTGCGCAGCCGGCTCGCGGCGGTGTCGCCCGCCATGGCGAAGCTCGCGACGCTCGACGCCATCATGGAGCGCTCGCTCGCCGCGCGCGAGCGCAGTCTGCTCGGTGCGGTGCCCGGCCTGCTGGGCGCGCATTTCGAGCGGCTGCGCAAGGTGGCTCGCGAGGCCGCGGCCCGCGAAGCCCTGGCCGCAGCCGATGACGCGCAAGACGCGGAAAGTGCTCGACAAGCGGAAGCCGCGGCGCCGGCCCGAGCCGCGCCCGGCGCGTGGCTCGATGCGTTCCGCAAGGATGTACAGAGTGTTTTGCTCGCCGAACTCGATGTTCGGTTTCAACCGGTCGAAGGGCTGCTTGCAGCGCTTCGCGCCCACTAGCGCCTGCTAACCCAAACGCTATGTCCAGACTTCGTATCGATCTCGTTGTTTTCCTCGCCGGCCTCGCCGCAGTGTGCTGGATCGCCGCCGGCTATGCCGGCTCGAATCCGCTCGCGCTCGCGGTCACCATGCTGATCGGCGCCTGCTATGTGGCCGGCGCCTTCGAGCTCTACCGCTACACTCAGGCCACCGCCACGCTCGCGCGCGCCGTCGGCGCCGTGGGCACCGCGCCCATGCCAGCCGCTTCGCTCGGCGGCTGGCTCGATCAATTGCATCCGAGCCTGCGCAGCGCCGTGCGCGCGCGCGTCGAAGGCGAGCGCGTCGCGCTGCCCGGCCCGTCGCTCACGCCCTATCTGGTCGGCATGCTGGTGCTGCTCGGCATGCTGGGCACGCTGCTCGGCATGGTGACGACGCTGCGCGGCACCGGCGTGGCGCTTGACGGCGCCACCGATCTCGATGGCATTCGCGCTGCGCTCGCCGGTCCGATTCGCGGGCTCGGCTTCGCGTTCGGCACTTCGATCGCGGGCGTCGCGAGTTCTGCAATGCTGGGCCTGCTCTCGGCGCTGTGCCGCCGCGAGCGCATCGAGACCGCCCAGCGCCTCGACGCGCTGAGCGCCACCACGCTGCGCCCGTTCTCGCACGCGCACCAGCGCGAGACGAGCTTCGCGCTCATGGCGCGCCAGGCCGATGCGATGCCCAAGCTGGTCGAGCGCCTCGATGCGATGATGACGGCCATCGAACGCCAGGGCGCCGCGCTCGGCGAACGCCAGCTCGCAAGCCAGCAAGCCTTCCTCGGCAACGCCGAGGCGGCGTATGCGCGCCTGGCTTCCTCAGTGGGCGAATCGCTCAAGGCCAGCGCCGCCGAAAGCGCGCGCGCCGCCGGCGCGGCGTTCGCGCCGGTCGTGGAAGCGACCATGGCGGGCGTCGCGCGCGAAAGCGCCGCATTGCACGGTACGCTCACGCAGGCCGTGGAGCGCCAGCTCGACGGCCTCGCCTCGGGCTTCGAGGCCAACGCCACGCGCGTGGCCGGCATCTGGACCGAGGCGCTGGCCGACCAGCGCCGTTCGGGCGAAGCGCTCGCGCGCGACCTGCAAGGCGCGCTTGAACGCTTCGCCGCGACCTTCGAGGAGCGCTCGGCCAATCTGGTGCACGACGTCGATGCGCGGCTTGCGGCGTCGGCTTCCGGTGTTTCGCAGGCGTGGCAGGACGCGCTCGCGAGCCAGCAGCGCGCCGGTGAAAAACTCGCGGGGGACAATCAGCAGGCGCTCGCCTCGGCCGCCGCGACTTTCGAGCAGCACTCGGCCGCGCTTCTGCGCGCCGTGAGCGATGCGCATGCCAATCTGCAAACGCAGCTTGTCGCGCGAGACGAGGCGCGCCTCGCAACGTGGCGCGAAACGCTTGGCGCGATGAGCGCCACGCTGCGCGACGAGTGGCGCGCGACCGGCACGCAGGCCGCCGAACATCAGCAGGCCGTGTGCGCCACGCTCGCGCAAACCGCCGAAGCGGTCGCCGCCCAGACCGAAGCGCACGCGAACAGCACGCTCGCCGAAATCTCGCGCGCGGCCGAGGCGGCAGCGGCGTCATGGCAAGCGGCCAGCGCCGAGGCTGCGGAACGTCAGCAGGCCGTGTGCGAGACGCTGAACAAGACCGCCAGCGATATCGCCGCACACGCCAGTGCGCACACGAACCGCACGGTTGCCGAAATCACGCGCGTGGCCGAGACAACGTCGGCGGCCTGGCAGGCGGCGAGCGCGCAGGCAGCGGAACGTCAGCAGATCATTTGCGATGCGCTGACGAAAACGGCCAACGACATCACCACGCAAACTGAAGCACATGCGAGCGGCACGATCGCGGAAATCGCACGCGCGGCGGAGGCCAACGCGGCGGCATGGCAAGCCGCAAGCGCTCACGCAGCGGAACGCCAGCAGATCATTTGCGATGCGCTGACGAAGACGGCCAACGACATCGCCACGCAAACCGAAGCACATGCAAGCGGCACGATCACGGAAATCGCGCGCGCGGCGGAGGCCAACGCGGCGGCATGGCAAGCCGCGAGCGCTCAAGCAGCGGAACGCCAGCAGATCATCTGCGATGCGCTGACGAAAACGGCCAACGACATCACCACGCAAACTGAAGCACATGCGAGCGGCACGATCGCGGAAATCGCACGCGCGGCGGAGGCCAACGCGGCGGCATGGCAAGCCGCGAGCGCTCAAGCAGCGGAACGCCAGCAGATCATTTGCGATGCGCTGACGAAAACGGCCAACGACATCACCACGCAAACTGAAGCACATGCGAGCGGCACGATCGCGGAAATCGCACGCGCGGCGGAGGCCAACGCGGCGGCATGGCAAGCCGCAAACACGCAAGCAGCCGAACGCCAGCAAGCCACCTGCGATGCGCTCGCGAAAGCCGCCAGCGACATCGCCGCACACACCGAAGCGCACGCCAATGGCACCATCGCCGAAATCGCACGTCTCGTCGATGCCGCGTCGGAAGCGCCGCGCGTGGCCGCGGAAGTGGTCGCCGAACTGCGCAAGAAGCTCTCCGAAAGCATGGTGCAGGACACCGCGATGCTTGAAGAGCGCGGCCGACTGCTCTCCACCGTCACCACGCTGCTCGACGCCGTGAACCACGCGAGCACCGAGCAGCGCACCGCCATCGACGCGCTCGTGCAAACCTCGGCAGGACTCATGGAGCGCGTGGGCGAGCGCTTCTCCAGCCAGGTGGAAACCGGCGCGCAGACGCTCGAAGGCGCGGCCGCTCAGGTCACGGGCAGCGCCGTGGAAATGGCGAGCCTCGGCGATGCATTCGGCGCGGCCGTCCAGCACTTCGGCGCATCGAACGACAAGCTCATGACGCAGTTGCAGCGCATCGAAACGGCGCTCGACAAGTCGCTCGCGCGCAGCGACGACCAGCTCGCCTACTACGTCGCCCAGGCCAAG
Organism: Paraburkholderia sp. A1BS-2L; assembly: GCF_051125205.1. NCBI lineage: Bacteria > Pseudomonadati > Pseudomonadota > Betaproteobacteria > Burkholderiales > Burkholderiaceae > Paraburkholderia > Paraburkholderia sp. A1BS-2L. Next base: position 402,367 of record NZ_CP120431.1, on the reverse strand, counting down.
GAAGTGATCGACCTGAGCCTGCTGTCGCAGAAGCAGATCGTCGAGAACCTGCAACGCTTGCGCGTGCAGGCAGGGGCTGAAGCCGCATGAACGACGAAATCGACGGCGGCGTGGAGCCCACCGCGCCAGTCTGGGCCGCATTCGGCGACCTGATGGCGGCATTGCTGGGCGCGTTCGTGTTGATCCTCGTGGGGGTGATCGGCATGCAGCTCGAAGCGTCGACACGTCTCGCCAACGAGGTCAAGCAGCGCCAGATCGAAACGCAGCGGCGCAAGACGCTCGAGCAGGCGCTGGCCGGCCCGCTCGCGGCGGGGCGCGTGACGCTCGTGAACGGGCGCATCGGCATCAGCGGCAACGTGCTGTTCGCGCTGAACTCCGACCAGCTCCAGCCGCAAGGGCGCGAGTTGCTCAAGAGTCTCGCTGGGCCGCTCGCCGCGTATCTGCGCGACCGCGACCAGATTCTGATGGTGAGCGGTTTCGCCGACGACCAGCAGGTACACGCGGGCAACCGCCGCTTCGCCGACAACTGGGAACTCTCGGCCCAGCGCGCACTGACCGTGACGCGCGCGTTCATCGATGCGGGCGTGCCGGCGCAGTCGGTGTTCGCGGCCGCGTTCGGCTCGGAACAGCCCGTGAGCTCGAACGCCGACGAAGCAGGCCGCGCGAAGAATCGCCGCGTGGAGATCGCCGCGGTGCCGAGGCCCGCGAGCAGCGCGCGTGCGCAAACCGGGGCGCATAACGGCCATGAATGACGGCGCGCGCGAACTCCCCCGCGAGAACGAACACGAAGAAACCGCCGAGCCCGAAGCCACGCGCGCGCGCGCCGCGCTCGACGCCTGGCGCGCTCGGGGCGCGGACCGGCTCGATCCCGTGCGCTACGCGTTGATCGACGCATTGGACCGCCGCGCCCGCCACGATGGTCGATCGCCGCGGCTACGTCGCTTGATGCGCGCATCGACGGATTGCTCGCCGACTATGCCGGCGCGATCGAGCGCGCGGCATTGCACGCCGCCTCGAATCCACCCGTGCACGCTGAAGACGCGTCACGACAAGGCGCAAGCGCGCATGGCGCACTCACCTCGCACATCGGCAACGCGGACCATCTCGCACGCAGCGGGCCGCCTGCGGAACTGCTCGATTACTTCCGCGAAGTCTGGTCGCACCTGAGCGCCGACCAGCAGGTCCAGCAGTCACTCGATCAGGTGCCGAAGAATGCGGGGCCGCTCAATTCGAGCAGCCTCGTGCACCGTGCGCTGCTGCTCATGCGCGAGCTCTCGCCGGGCTATCTGCGCCAGTTCCTCGCGTATGCCGACGCGCTGTCGTGGCTCGAAGACTTGAACGCCGCCACGGCGCCGGCGCCGAAGGAAACGCCGCGTGCGAATAACGCAAGGGCGGGCACGAAAGCCGCGCCGAAGAAGGGAACGCGCAAGGGCACGCAATAGCGACCATTAGCGACCGCCAAGCGCCAACGCACAGAACAGCGGCGCGGGGCATCTTCATCTTGCTTGCCAGCACGCCGCGCACGTTTTCAGCGAGGCGCCTGGGCAAGCGGCTCGGCCTCGGCGCCGGTCTTGCGTCCGAGCACCAGCGTCACCACCGCCGAAACCGCGAGCGTCGCCGCCACCACATACAGGCCCGCGCCATAGCCGCCGGTCGTGTTCTTGAGCCAGCCGATCGCCGAAGGCCCGACGAAGCCGCCCAGGTTGCCGAGCGAATTGATCATCGCGATCCCCGCAGCGGCGCCCGCGCCCGAAAGGAACGCGCCCGGCATCGCCCACAGCGGCGCCTTGGCCGCGCTGATGCCCACGTTGGCGAGCACGAGCGCACCCACGATCGCAGCCGTGCCGTTTGCGCCGGCCGCCAGCACGAACCCGGCGCATGCGAGCAGGCACGGCACCACCACGTGCCACGTGCGCTCCTGGGTACGGTCCGAATGGCGCGCCCACAGCACCATCGCCACCACCGCCGCCACGCTCGGAATACCGGTGAGCAAACCGGTCTGGAACGGACTGTAGCCGAACTGCTTGACGATCAGCGGCGCCCAGATGCCAAGCGTATAGAGCCCCGCCGAAGTGCCGAAGTAAATCAGCGCCAGCGCGAGCACGCGCGGATTGCACAGCGCCGCCAGCACCGCGCCCGTATCGCCGTGCTGCGCGTTGCGCGCGCTCGCTTCTTCGTCGAGCTTGCCGATGAGCCAGCCCTTTTCGTCACTGGCGAGCCATGGCGCCTTCGCCGGCGCATCGGTCAGGCAGCGCAGCACCGCGAAGCCCAGCACGACTGCGGGAATCGCTTCGAGCACGTAGAGCATCTGCCAGTCGGCGAGACCGAACATCGGCTTCATCTGCATGATCGCGCCCGAAAGCGGCGAGCCGATGGCCGTGGAGATGGGCGCGGCGGCCATGAACCAGGCGGCGGCCACGGCGCGCTGGCGCGACGGGAACCACTGGCTCAGGTACAGGATGATGCCGGGAAAGAAGCCCGCTTCCGCGATGCCCAGCAGGAAGCGCAGCGTGTAGAAACTCGCAGGACCGCTAACGAATGCCGAAGCTGCACTCACGATGCCCCACGTGACCATCACACGCGCGATCCAGACGCGCGCGCCCACGCGATGCAAGATCAAATTGGATGGCACTTCGAAAATGAAGTAGCCGATAAAGAACAGGCCGCCGCCAAAGCCGAACGCTGCCGACGACAAACCAATGGCCTTGTTCATCGACATCGCGGCGAAGCCCACGTTGACGCGATCGAGAAAGCTCACGAAATACAGCAGCATCACAAACGGAATGATGCGCCACAGGAGTTTCTTCGAGACTCGGTTTTCGAGTTCGGAATGCATGTATCTCCTCCTTGGAGACCGTTCCGCACGCGAAGCGCGGATCACGGTTTCAAAGCGGCGCGTGCGTGTGTCGTAGTGGATTCGTGTGATTGGGCACGCGCCGTCGAAAGCGGTTCAGGCGGCAATTCAGGCAGCAACTCAGGCCGCAACGGCCACCTTCTCGATCAGCGCACACACTGCATCGGTGACTTGCGCGGTAGTGGCCGTGCCACCGAGGTCGCCCGTGTGCAGCGCCGGGTCGGCCGTCACGCGCTCGATCGCATCCATCACCTGCTGCGCGGCGGCCTGCTCGCCCAGATGTTCGAGCAACATCACCACCGACCAGAAGGTGCCCACCGGGTTCGCGAGGCCCTTGCCCATGATGTCGAACGCCGAGCCGTGGATCGGCTCGAACATCGACGGATAGCGGCGCTCGGGGTCGATGTTGCCGGTGGGCGCAATGCCGAGGCTGCCCGCAAGCGCGGCGGCCAGGTCGCTGAGGATGTCCGCGTGCAGGTTGGTCGCGACGATGGTATCGAGCGTGGCGGGACGGTTCACCATGCGGGCCGTGGCGGCATCGACGAGTTCCTTGTCCCACTTCACGTCCGGGAATTCGGCGGCGATCTGGTTGGCGATTTCGTCCCACATCACCATGGCGTGACGCTGCGCGTTGCTCTTCGTGATGACCGTGAGCCGCTTGCGCGGACGCGACTGCGCGAGGCGAAACGCGAAGCGCATGATGCGCTCGACGCCGGCGCGCGTGAGGATCGAGACATCGGTGGCCGCCTCGATCGGATGGCCCTGGTGCACGCGCCCGCCCACGCCCGCGTATTCGCCTTCGGAGTTCTCGCGCACGATCACCCAGTTCAGGTCTTGCGGACCGCAGCGCTTGAGCGGCGCATCGATGCCGGGCAGGATGCGCGTCGGGCGCACGTTCGCGTACTGATCAAAGCCCTGGCAGATCTTCAGGCGCAGCCCCCACAGCGTGATGTGATCGGGCACATCGGGGTCGCCCGCCGAGCCGAACAGGATCGCGTCCTTGTCGCGGATCTGGTCGAGGCCGTCGGCGGGCATCATCACGCCGTTGGCGCGGTAGTGGTCGGCGCCCCAATCGAAGTTCTCGAACTCGAACGCGAACGAGCGGTTCGTGCGTGCGAGCGCTTCCAGCACGGCCTTGCCCGCCGGCACGACCTCCTTGCCGATGCCGTCGCCGGGAATGGTTGCGATGCGATACGTCTTCATGGTGTCCGTCTCCACGTCCTTCGATTGAATGTGGATTGGACTTTACCGAACCAGGAGCGCCGTAACCGGTGCTAGACTCAAAGCATTCTTAACTTCAATTCACAAATGCGGGTCATTTATGAGTGAAGCCGTGCACCCCGCCGATCTCTCGTTCTTCTCTACGCTTTCGGCGGCGGGCAGCCTGAGCGCCGCGGCGCGCGAGCTGGGGCTCACCGCAGCGGCCGTGAGCAAGCGCCTCACGCAGATGGAACAGCGCGCGGGGGTGTCGCTCGTCAACCGCACCACGCGGCGCATGATGCTCACGCCCGAGGGCGAGCTGTATCTGGAGCGCGCGCGGCGCATTCTCGACGACATCGACGAGTTGGCCGAACTGCTCGGCAGCGCGAGAAAGAGTCCCAAGGGCCTGCTGCGTGTGAACGCGACGCTCGGCTTCGGGCGCAGCCACGTCGGGCCGGCCATCTCGCGGTTCGTGGAGAAGCATCCGCAGGTGAGCGTGCAATTGCAGCTTTCCGTGGCGCCGCCGCCGCTCACCGACGACACCTTCGACGTCTGCGTGCGCTTTGGCGAACCGCCCGATACGCGCGTGGTAGCGCGCCGCCTCGCGGCCAACCGGCGGCTGCTGTGCGCGTCGCCCGCGTATCTCGCGCGGCGCGGCGTGCCCGCCACGCCGCAGGAGCTCACGCGCCACAATTGCATCGGCATCCGCCAGGGCGACGAGGCTTACGGCGTCTGGCGTCTCATCGCGGGGCGCGGTGCGGCGCACAAGACCGAGACGGTGCGCATCAACGGCAATCTCACCACCAATGACGGCGAGATCGCCGTGCACTGGGCGCTGGAGGGGCACGGCATCCTGATGCGCGCCGAATGGGACATCGCCGAGTATCTGGCCGATGGCCGGCTCGTGCAGGTGCTGCCCGAGTACGACACACCCAACGCAGACATCTACGCCGTTTATTTGCAGCGGCACCAGATGTCCACGCGCATTCGCGCCTTTGTCGACTTCCTCGCGCAGGAACTCGAGGCGCGCCGGGGCTGAACCGCTTCAGGCATGACACGCCCGCGACTCACCCCGCACGGCGATGCGGAGCCGCGCCGTTCTTGCCGCATCATGGCGAAGCGGCAGGTGGTACGCCCGGCGCGTAAGGCGCCTCATGAGGATCGCGCACGCTGCGCGCGTACTGCTTGGGCGCCATGCCCGACCAGCGCCGGAACGCGCGAATGAACGCCTTCTCCGACGCATAGCCCACACTCGTCGCAATCTCGATCAGCCGCCGCCGCGAATCGCGCAGCGCGCCGCTCGCGAAATACATGCGATACGCGGTGAGATGCCCGATCGGCGTCTCCTCAACGAGTTCGACAAACCGCGCGCTGAAGCGCGAGCGCGACATGCCCGCCGTGGCGGCCAGCGATTCGACGGTCCAGTCGCGCTCGGGGTGCCGATGCAACTGCGCGATCGCACGGCCGATCTGCGGGTCCATCAAGCCGCGCAGCCAGCCCGTGTGGCTGATTGCCGAGGCCAGATGCGCGCGCAGCAATTGCACGAACAGCACGTCGGCGAGGCGCGCCGCCGCGACCGCCCAGCCTGGCTGGCACGCCATCGATTCGCGGATGAATGCCATCAGCGTATCGGCAAGCCAGGGGCCGACCGCGGGATCGTTCGCGCGCACGTGAATGAGCGGCGGCAGCACCGAGAAGAGTGGATTGCGCACCGCCTCGCGGTAAAACACGATGCCCGTATAGAGATCGCAGACCTCGCCGCTGCCTCCCGCCGTGAGACGCAGGGGCGTGTCGAAACTCGGCCGGATGCCTTCGCGCGCAACGAGATCGTCGAACGGCACCGGCGTCACGCCGGGCGCCGACGCGAGCACATGCTCGTGCCCGTGCGGCAGCAGCACGAAGTCGCCCGGCTCGACGCGCAACGGCTCCATGCCCTCCACGATGATGGTGTAAGGGCCGCCGAAGGCGGTCCTGAACGCCGCGCCTTCGACGGCCGGCTTCACGAACGCCCACGGCGCCGCGAGCGAGAAGTGCCCCGTCACCACGGCGTCGGCGCGCAGATCGGCTAGCGCGGCGCTCAACAGGTCTGTGGCCATGTGCTCCTCTCCGTTTCCCTTCGGGTGTACTTGCGGGCGCCCTCGGGAGCGCCCTTTTTCTGCACTTTTTCCGGCGTTTTTCGCGAGCGCCGCTTCAGAAGCGCTGCTGAATACCCATCATCGCGCCAAGCTGGTTCGTGCCCAAGGGCACCGTGCCGCCTGCGGCCACGGCGTTCGCCGCGCGCGCGCTGTTCATCATGTAACCCAGCGAAGCATAAAGCGTCGTGCGCTTCGAGACGAAATAGTTTGCGCGCGCGATCAGCAGCGTCGAATTCGCATGATCGCGCAAGAGGTAGCGCAGTGCCTGAGCGTCGAGCGCGAACGTGGGCACCACGTAATACTCGGCGCCAAGAAAGAAGATGTCCGACTGGGCGTGCTCGGCCGCCGCCGTGTTGCGGCGGATCCAGCCGCCGCCCACCTTGCCCGCGCCAAACTTCACGTAGGTGTCCACGATCACGCGCTTGTCGGTGTCGGCGCTGCTCACGAGCGGCGCCGAAGCACCCGGACCGCCGTACATCACGTCGTACGAGGCCGCCGCGCCGCCCCATGCGTTGTCGTAGGCGAGCATCATCGTGTACTGGCGACAGGCCACGGCGTCGCCGGGAAGCTGACCGCCACAGTGGTCGCCGAAGGTCCGGCTGGTCCCGCCGCGTCGCGCGCGAAGCTATAGGTGCCGCCGAGCGTCACGCCGTGGAATTTGCCGAGATAGCCCACGGCATTGTCGCTGCGCGCGTTCGGCAGATAGCTGTCGAAGCTCGCCATCGAATGAATCGCCGGACCGATCACGTCCGCGTTGAACAGCACGTACATGGACATATTCATCTGGCGGCCCAGCGTGAGCGCGCCATAGTCGCTGCTCACGCCCACGTTCGCCTGGCGCCCGAACAGACGTCCGCCGTAATTGAGCGCGCCGCTATTGGGCGCGAAGCCGTTCTCCAGCACGAAGAAGGCCTTGTAGCCGCCGCCCAGATCTTCCTGGCCGCGCAGGCCGAAACGCGACGGCACTTCGCCCGTGAGCGAAGGCATGCCGACGAACGATCCGCCCTTCGCTGCGTTGTTGTAGTACTCGATGCCTGTGTCGACGATGCCATAGAGCGAGACGCTGCTTTGTCCCCAGGCGAGCGCCGACGTGCCGGCGAGCGCGGCTGCCGCAATCCATTTTTTCATCAGGTGTCTCCGAAATTTTTTATCAGTCATGCTTATTGTTGTGTGCATCTGCCGGGCCGCTTGCACGGCCCGCTTCGATGCTCAGGCCAACGCCTGTTCGAGCGGCATCGTGCGCAAACGCGTGCCGGTGGCCTCGAACAGCGCGGCGGCCACGGCGGGCGCGACGGGCGGCAGCACCACCTCACCGCAGCCTTGCGGCGTGCGGTCGCTCTCGACGATCTCCACTTCGATCTTCGGCATCTGCGAGAGCGACAGGAGCGGATAGTCGGAGAAGTTCGCCTGCGCCACCGCGCCGTCCTTGAACGTGATTTCGCTCTTGAACGTATTGGTGAGCGCGAAGCCGATGCCGCCCTCCACCATCTCGCGCACCAGCATGGGATTGATCGCCTGGCCGCAGTCGATGCCGCACACGACCCGTTCGAGCTTCGCCTTGCCGTCCACCATGCGCAGTTCCACAACGATGGCGACATAGGTCGTGAATGCGCCGCCGCGCCCCGTGTAGAGGCTGTATGCGAGCCCCCGATGCACGCCCGCAGCGGGTTTGCGCGCCCAGTTGGCTCGCGCCGCCGTGCGCTCGAGCACACGCAGCGCGAGCGGATCGTCGCGCAGCAGCCTGCGCCGGTACTCGAGCGGATCGATGCGCGCCGCGTGCGCGAGTTCGTTCACGAAGCTTTCGAGAAAGAAGATGCTCGACGTGCTGCCCACGCTGCGCATGAAGCTCACGGGAATATGCTGATCGACGCTCACCGAATCGACGAGCAGATTCGGCACCGTGTAGCCGAGATCGTAGAGGCCGTCGAGCATGGTCTCGTCCCAGCCGCCCGCCTTTTCGAAGTAATCGCGCTTGATCGACCAGTAGAGCGACTGCCCCACCACGCGCAAATGCATTGCTTGCGGATAGCCGTCGGCGCCGAGCACGGCGCGCATGCGCGCGGAAACGCCCGGGCGGTAGAAGCCGTGACGGATATCGTCCTCGCGCGAGCGGATCACCTTGACCGGGCGGCCCACCGCCTTCGAAGCGACGGCCGCGTGAATCACGAAATCGGGCACGTATTTGCGTCCGAAGCTGCCGCCGAGAAACGTTGTGTTCACAATCACTTTTTCAGGCGGCAGCTTGAAGATGCCGCCGAGCGCCCAACGCACCTTGTCCTGCCCCTGAATCGGGCCCCACACCTCGATCTCGTGCTCGCGCACATGCACCGTCGCGTTCACGGGCTCCATGGTCGCGTGGACGATGTATGGCGTGTGGTAGTCGGCTTCGATCACCTTCACGCCCGGGGACGCGCCGCCCGTGGCATGCGCGGCTTCGAACTGCGCCGGCGCATCGCCGATGCGCGTGGCCGCCACCGCGTGCTCCGAGATCAGCGCGGCCTTGCGCTGCGCGAGAATCGCCGCGCTGTCCGCCGGCAGTGCACCGGCGTGCCATTGCACGTCGAGCGCATCGCACGCTTTCTTCGCCTGCCAGTATGTATTCGCCACCACGATCACGGCGTCTTTGGCCAGCACCACGTCGACCACGCCCGGCAGCGCACGCACGCTGTCGCGATTGCGCACGGCCACCGGCTTGCCGTTGAGCGCGGGCGCCATTTTCAGGGCGCCTTCGAGCATGCCGGGCACCTTCACGTCGATGCCGAACACGGCGCTGCCGTTGACCTTCGCGGGCACGTCGAGCTTGTGCAGCGGCTGGCCGATGAGCGTGCGCGCCGACTGCGCCTTCAGGCGCGGCTGCGGATTGAGCGGCAGTTGCGCCGCGTCCGCGAGCAATTCGCCGTAGCCCAGCGAGCGTCCCGTTTGCAGATGGATCACGCGGCCGCTCTTCGTCGCGCACTGCGTGGGCCGCACGCCCAGGCGCCGCGCACCCGCCGCCAGAAATACCTCGCGCGCCTGCGCGCCCGCAATGCGCAAACGCTGCTGGAACATGGTGACCGACATCGAGGCGCCCACGAACTGCTGTGGATGTTCGTTCGCAGCCGCAATGCGGTAGGCGTCGCGCCCCGTGACGAACTCCACGCTCACGCGGCGCCAGTCGGCGTCCATCTCGTCGGCGAGCAACTGCGGCAGGCCCGTGTAGACGCCTTGACCGACTTCGGCCTGCGAAAGACCGATGATCGTGCGGCCATCCGGATCGACGCGAACCCAGTCGTTGATCTCGCGAAAACGCGTGCCGTCCTCGGCAGCCTCCACGTGTTCGCCAAGCGCGAGCGGCAACACGAGGCTGCCCGCAATCGCGAGACCGGTCTTCAGAAAGGCGCGCCGGCTCTCGCGGTGCGATGCGCGCGTGCTCGCATGATCGGCGCCGTCGACGCCAGGGGCGTGGCGCATCCGCTCAGACATCCACTCAGGCTTTCGCTGCGACATGGATGGCCTCGCGAATACGGTGATAGGTCGCGCATCGGCACAGGTTCGTCACGCCCTGGTCGATTTGCGCGTCGGTGGGATGCGGGTGCTGCTTGAGCAGCGCGGCCACGGCCATCACCATGCCCGACTGGCAGTAGCCGCATTGCGGCACGTCCTGCTTGATCCACGCCTGCTGCACCGGATGCGACGCATCGGGTGCGAGCCCTTCGATGGTAGTGATGGCGCGCCCGGCCACCGCCGAGACCGGCAGCACGCACGAGCGCGTGGCCTCGCCTTCGAGATGCACGGTGCAGGCGCCGCACGCGCCGATGCCGCAGCCGTACTTGGTGCCGGTCAGTCCCGCGGCTTCGCGTATCACCCACAGCAGGGGCGTGTCCGGGTCGCCATCGAACTCGAAAGGCCGACCGTTCAGTGTGAATTGCATGCGCTTGTCTCCCCAGAAGTCGCCGCTTGCGGCCGCTTCGAAAGCGGTTGGCGATGCGTGAGATTCTTGGGGCGGACAAAATGCCCGACAATGGCGCGATGACCCAAAGAAGTTGCCGATCGTCTCTTTCGATCAGCTTGACATTCAATAGCCGGAAATAGCAGGATTCTCCCGATGTCCTTTTATATCGGGCCATTACCTCTTTCCATCCATTCGGATCGTCGTCCCGCCGGGTTCAAATGCGAGTTGGCGTTTCATCCATGGAATATTGACGGGACATTCAGCGACTTCCGGGACAAGCCTGGCTAGGCCTTGTTGAAGCGCGCGACGATGCCGCGTGGCTGATCAGTAGCCACCCAGGAGGCGATCAAGCGCCGAAGTAATCCGGTCCCGGTGTTCTCGTAGTGAGCCGCTCTTCGGTCCTAGTTCACTTAAAGGGACCGACGCAATAAATGCCGGATGCAGGATGCACTGGATGCCACCAATGTCGAATGAGGGGGTGAAATCCGCGGGAAGTTTCCCTTGCGGAAAAGAGTCAACCCGGATCAGCGGTATAACGACCCGGGATGTCAGTCCCTCCAGAAAGTCGCTTTGCACGTCGACAAGGTACGGTGTGATTGCCCGACTTTTTCCGGTATTGGAGTAGACGTCAAATCGCGCCATTAGAACGTCCGGTACTCAGCCAGTGGCAAGCCGTTCTTCTCGACCCATTCGTTCGTGTGCTTGATGAATTCGGCGTGCTCCTCGGCCCAGCGACGCCCCTCTTCCGCCTTGATGGCCTCCCGCAAAGCCTGCTCGCACGTGCGGGAAAAATTGATGCCCAGATTTTTCGCCCGTTCATAGACGTCAACGGGCAATGTCACGTTGGTCGCCTTACGCGGCCCGACTGTAGTTGCATGTGCCATGTTGAATCCTCCGCGCAGCTATTTATGCGCATGTTTCCCAACATGATAACTCACATATCAACCGAGCTCCACGGCTAATGCCACTGCTGTTTGCCTTCGTCGATGTTTATTTGGCAGGTGCAATACGAGAGCGTTCAGCCGCCCCTATGCACAAGCAACCGTCATATGTCAGTGACATTACAGAGGTCACACTCAGGAAGCTGATGCCCGGCGCACGAACACGCGCCGCGTGAGATCGAAGGCGACGAGATTGCCCGCAACCACCAGCAGCAGCCCCAGCACGGTGAGCCATGTCCAGCGGTAGCCTTCGAACACGGTCGATATCGCGAGCGCCACGATCGGGAACAAGACCGTGCAATAGGCGGCCCGCTCGGGGCCGATCCGCCCGACCAGCATGAGATACGCCGTAAAGCCCACTACCGAGCCGGCCACCGCGAGCCAGGCGAGCGCCCCGAGGTAACGCGCATCAAGCTCGATAGTGAACGGCAATCCGGCTAGCGCACTGCCCGCCAGCAGCACCGCCGTGCCGATCAGCATGGCCCAGCCATTCGTGACGAGCGGATGCAGCCCCATCGATTGCATGCGGCTCGACAGCAGATTGCCGACCGAAAAACACTGCGTGCCGAGAAACGCGACGGCGAGCCCCAGCCAGGCGGTGTGATCGCCGATATGGCCAGCCATCTGCTGCACGAACAGGCACACGATCCCAATGAGTCCCAGCACGGCCCCGCCCAACGCGGTGGGCTGCAACGGCCGGCCCATGAAGAGACGCCCGTTGATCGAATTGAGCAGTGGCGCTGTCGAGAACACCACGGCGACGAGGCCGCTCGGCACGATGTTCTCGGCATAGTAGAAGCACAGGAAATTGAGGCAGAAGAGTGCCATGCCCTGAGCCGCCAGATAGCGCCAGGCGGCGCGCGGCGGCCATGCGGGCCGGCGCATGAGGCGCAGCAGCGCGAACATCAGCAGTGCTGCAATGCCAAAGCGCCACGCGATGGAAACAGGCGCAGGCACGACGCCAAGCTGCCACTTGATGGCAATCCAGGTGGTGCCCCAGATCACCACGGTGAGCGCGTAGAGAAGAAAATTCATGGCTGGGATTGACCGGGACTCGAGGCTTCAACTATGGCGCGCAGCGGCGGCACGCGCTTGTCCAGGATTGCGCATTTCTTGCCGGTGACCCTCGCGAGGCGGGGCCGAAGCGTATACTCAGACTCGCTAACCGCTCGCGGTAGCCACCCGTCATCATTCCGATACCACCCACCCCGCCTGATCGCCGAACCATGGACGCTCCTTCGTCGCCTCCCGTGCTCGACCTCGCCAGCACGCCGTTCGGGCTGCATTCGGTGTGCCGCACGTTAAGCGCCGCGAACGCGACGCTGGAGCGATTCGCGTGGCTCGGCGACCAACTCGCGGCGGCGGTCTGGACGCGCGAAACGCGCGAAGCCGAAACTGTCTATGAGCAGCCGGGCCATCACACGCTGTCGTGTTATATCGACGGCGGCTACCGCACGGAGCGGCAGAAGCTGCCGGGCGTTTATGGCGCGCCAAGCCGGCTCTGCGCGCTGCCGGGCGATCACGAATCGCGCTGGTGGGTGCGGGGTCACATGCATTTCATGCACCTCTATTTTTTGCCCGGGCATTTCACGCAACGGGCCATTCGCGAACTCGACCAGGAACCGCGCGAGCTCACGCTCGCCGACCGCACGTACTTCGAAGACGAGCGCATTGCCGCACTTTGCCAGACGCTCGCCAACGAGGACTGGGCCAATCCGGAGGGCCTGCTGCGCGGCAATGAAACGGCCCACGAAGTGCTGAGCCTGCTGCTGCGCAGCCAGGGCGTGCGCCGTCCGGGCGCGGCGCTCAAGGGCGGCCTTTCGGTGGCCACGCGGCGGCGTCTGCGCGACTACATCGACGCCCATCTCGGCGAACCCTTGACGCTGGGCGCGCTGGCCGAAGTCGCCTGCCTTTCCGAATACCACCTCGCACGCATGTTCCGTGTTTCGTTCGGGCAGCCGCCGCACGCATGGATTGCGGCGCAGCGGCTCGAACGGGCTCGCGCGCTGTTGCGCACGACCGGCCTGCCGCTCGCCCATATTGCGAGCGCGTGCGGCTACGCGAATGCAAGCCACTTCAGCCATCGCTTTCGCGATGCGTTCGGCGCCGCGCCCAACGTGTATCGGCAAGCGCTCGGTACCGGCGCAACGGTGGTTCGAGCCTGATCACGGCTGGCGAAAACAGTCCGATGGAACACACGCGCCGCCAGGCGCCTTTGCCGAATCCCGCTACTTTTTTGCGTAGCTCACTTCCATGCCGGCCCGCACGTCCTGCTGGATCCCGTACTGCGCGAACGGATACCGAAGCCCGTTCTTCGCGAGCGCTTCCATGCCCGCAATGGCCTTCGCCAGCGTCCCGGGGGGCAGCGCCATCAGCATTTCGTCGTCGAGCACGCCGCCGTATCTGCGCTCGGCAAAGCAGGGAATCGACAGGCTCGGCTCGCCCGTCTTCAACGCCCTGCCCCACGAATCCGCGCAGGACGATTCGCCCACCACGCTCCAGTCGAAGCGCTTGTAGCCCGACCACTGCAAGCCGTTGATGAAATACATCATGGCGCCCGGCGTGGCATAGAAAAGCGCGATGGCCGGCTCGATTCGGCCACCGGCAAGCGGGGACACCACCAGCGCCTCATACTTGCCGTCCGCAACACAATCCATTGCCGCCTGATGGGCGCGGGAATCTTCGAGCGTGGCGTACCAGACACCAGCCATTTGCGCACCCGATTTCCATTCGGCATCCTTTGCATTTCCCAGGCCCACGACAGACCGGCATTGCGAACCGACCAGATCATCCGCCGTTACACCGACCGTAAAACCCAACCGGGCGGCTTGCCCCACGATCTGATCGAGCGTATGGATCGCCTTCGGGCGGCGAATGCGATGAATCGCCTCCATGTCCTCGCGCCGCTCGTACAGTGTCATGCCAAACGGCAGACTGCGCAGCTTGAGCAAGCGCTCGAGGTCTGCCGCCAGTTTTCCCAACTCGTCTTTCATCAAGCTCGTCTCCCAGACAGGAACGGCAACATGCCTCACACGGCTATCGCGCGCAATCGGCCAGCAGGTTCGCAAGCACCGACGCGCCCTGTGCGAGGTGCGCCGGGTCGGCGTCCTCCGCCTCGTTGTGGCTGAGCCCGGCCTTGCACGGCACGAACACCATCGCGGCCGGGGCAACATAGGAGAGATTCACGGCGTCGTGCCCCGCGCCACTGTGCATCTCCAGATACGGATAGCCCGCGGCGATGGCGGCTTCGCGCACGCGCGCGATGCACTGCGCGTCGAAAACCACCGGCTCGTACTCGGCGACCTTCTCCAAGCGCACGCTCGTGCCGCGCAGCGCGGTGCGTTGCAGACAGATCGCTTCGATATCGGCCACGAGACGTTCCAGCGCCGGCCGCGACGGGTGGCGAACATCGACGCTGAACCCGACCTTGCCGGGTATCGTGCTCGGCGAGTTCGGCTGGCAGCCGACATGGCCGACGGTCACGCGCGCTTCGGCGTCGAAGCCATGGCCATGCTCGACGATTGCCGCGATCATCGCGGCGGCCACGCCCATCGCGTCCTTGCGCACGTTCATCGGCGTCGTGCCCGCATGCGATTCGAAGCCGGTTACCGTGACGTCGAGTTCGTAAATGCCCTGCACGCCGGTCACGACGCCAATCGGAATGCCGGCGTTCTCCAGCACCGGGCCTTGCTCGATATGGGCCTCGAAGTAGGCTTTGGGCATCTGCCGCTCGCGCTCGGGACCGGCGAAACCGGTGCGCTCGAGTTCATCGCCGAGCAGCACGCCCGTCTGCATGCAGGGCCTCGCGCGTGCATAGTCGAGATCGAGTGTGCCGGCGTAGACCGCGGAGCCCATCATGCCCGGCGTAAATCGCGAGCCCTCTTCATTGGTCCATGCCACGACGTCAAGCGGATGCCGCGTCGCAATGCCGAGATCGTTGAGCGTGCGAATGGCCTCGAGGCCCGCGAGCACGCCGTAGACGCCGTCGAAGCGGCCGCCGAGCGGCTGCGTGTCCAGATGACTGCCGCACATCACGGCTGGCGCGTCGACCTGCGTGCCGGGCCGGCGCGCGAACACGTTGCCGATCGGATCGATGCGGATTTCGCAGCCGGCCTCTTCGCACCAGCGGATGAAACGGCGACGGCCCAGCACATCTTCATCGGTCAACGCGAGACGGCAACTTCCGCCGTGCGCAGTAGCGCCTATCTGCGCCATCTCCATCAGCGAATCCCAGAGCCGTTGCTGATTAACGCGGATCATTGTGGTTGCTCCCGAAAAGTACCTAGCATATAACGCCCGTGGCCATACCGATTCGAGAGTCTTCCGCCACCCACATTGCGCTATCCTGATACCCCTCGTTCAAAAGGAACATGCATGAAGCGTCCGAAATACCTGTTACTGATGGGATTGGCATTGTCCGCTGCAAGTCAAGCGCAAACCTCGCAGACCTATCACTTCGGCGAAGGGCAAGCCGGTTTCGGTGAAGGCCGAAGCACGCCGCAACACGCGCGCACCAGTTCTCCGCCGCCGCTTCCCGGCGCCCAACCGACACAACCGCTGCCTGCAGGCGAACCGCACTCGCAAGCCGGGGCGAAAGCAATACCGAAAGCCAGATCGAAGTCGAAGCACAGCACGCACCATCGACACCATACGACGCGCCATGCGCCGGTTCAGGATCCGTACTCGCGTCCCTGACCCGCCATAGAGTTCCAAACCCGATCGGCAGGATCGGCATGCACAAGCGACACGCCAATGAAAAATCCCTGCCCAGCGTTATTCGCCAGGCAGGGATTGGTTGAGGTCATTGCGCAATACCGCACGCCACGAGAGACAATGCAACGGCATGCAGCCCGAAGGCTCAACTCATGTGAAGCCCGCCGTTAAGCGAGAAGTCCGCGCCGGTTGAAAATCCTGCTTCTGCGGAAGCAAGCCACGCGCATATGGATGCGATTTCATGCGGCTCACCCAGACGCCGCACCGGAATGCTCGCCACGATTTTTTCGAGCACTTCGGGCTTCACCGCGCGCACCATGTCGGTCCCGATGTAGCCTGGCGAAACGGTATTGACCGTTACGCCTTTCGTGGCAACTTCCTGGGCCAACGCCATCGTGAAGCCGTGAATACCGGCCTTGGCCGTCGAATAGTTCGTCTGGCCAAACTGCCCTTTCTGGCCATTGACCGACGAAATATTGATGATGCGCCCCCACCCGCGATTGACCATGCCGTCAATCACCTGCTTGGTCACGTTGAAGAGGCTGGTGAGATTGGTATCGATCACGGCGTCCCACTCCTCGCGCGTCATCTTGCGAAATACGACGTCCCGGGTAATTCCGGCATTGTTGACGAGCACGTCGATTTCACCGACTTCCGACTTTACTTTTTCGAAAGCCTTAACCGTCGATTCCCAATCGGCGACATTACCCTCTGAAGCTACAAAATTGAATCCCAACGCCTTTTGATCCTCGATCCATCGTGCGCGGCGAGGTGAATTCGGACCGCACCCGGCAATGACGGTAAAACCATCGCTGTGCAGCCGCTGGCAGATTGCGGTTCCAATGCCACCCATTCCGCCAGTTACGTAGGCAATGCGCTGTGCCATAAGTCCTCCAAACATTTCTCGGTTGTATAAAGAACGGCTTCAACAGGAGGATAAAAGGCAGTGTGCATCAGCATCCGATGCCGGGGCGATGGGCACTATCCCTTATGGAAATATCATGCTGCACACCGGCATAAATAGCGCTTTATCTTTTATCGCCACGAGTCAAGCGGCTATTGCCGTGATTTGTCACCTTATTATGATCTATAGCGTTATCGTGTTTGTAAATAAACATGTTGCTTCGTTTTCAAGCACCCGCGCAGCCGCTTAATCATCTGATCAATAGCACTGCCGCATAAAATGCCCAACCGCCAGCAGTGCCGGCCACTTATTCGCCGCCCTCGTGTTGTCTAGACATTTTGGCGCCGCTTCCCATAGCCGGATGTCCGCCATCATGGCCTGAAGGCAGCAGCCAGGGCAAATCCCTATCCTCTCGCTCGCCCCCGCTTTCCCCATCAATCCTCCGCAAATCAGGCGATATTCAGCCGAACGGGCGGCTTTCTCCAGATTTATCGACGCACTGCCGCGCCGGCACCGGAAGTCGGCGCATGGCCTTCGCTTGCACACGTCAAGTTACGTGGTCTAGACTGCTAGACGGTTTCATTGGCGGCTCGAACCCGCTTGCAGTGCAAGTGCACCCATTGCTGACGTTCATCCAACCGGCCGCGCGGGCTTTCTCCGTCGCGCCCACCCATTCAGGGAAAAGTCATGAACCGGATCGTCAAGTTTCTCGTCGCCTCGCTTGCCGCAGCACCGCTCGTCTCGTTTGCCCAGGACACCCCGACGATTCGCTGGGGCATCGATCCCACTTATCCGCCGTTCGAGGCAAAGCAGCCTGACGGCTCGCTCGCCGGCTTCGACATCGATCTGCGCAACGCAATTTGCGCGCAGATCCATGCAAAATGCATATGGGTCGAACAAGGTTTCGACGGCATGATTCCCGCGCTTCAAGCGAAAAAGTTCGATGTGATCATGTCCGCAATGACCGCCACCGACGACCGCCTCAAGCAGATCGACTTCTCGGACAAACTCTATTCGTCGCCGGGCGCGCTCGTCGCGCCGCGTGGCTCCAGGCTGCAACCGACCGTCGCGTCGCTCGTCGGCAAGCGCATCGGCATCGATCAGGGCACGACGCAGGAGGTTTATGCGAAGGCGGAGTGGGCGCCCAAGGGCGTCACGATCGTGACGTACCAGAACCAGGACCAGGTCTATGACGACCTCGTCAATGGCCGCCTCGACGCCACCTTCCAGGATAAAACGCAGGCCGGCTACGCGTTCCTCAATACGCCGCGCGGCAAGGCCTTCACGTTCGCCGGCGGCGATGTGACCGATGCTCGCATCATCGGCCATGGCGTTGCCATGGGGCTGCGCAAAGGCGACACCGATATGAAGAAGCGCCTCGACGGGGCCATCGCCGCCATTCGCGCGGACGGCACCTATCAGAAGATTGCCGCCAAATATTTCGATTTCGATATTTACGGCGCCAAGCAATAAATTTAATTACCGTAAGGGCAATCATGGCCATCAATATTTGTGAACGCGTAGCGCAGGCGGTCACGCCCGAACTCATCGAAGCGTTCCGCACGGACGGCGCCGTATGCATCAAGGGCATTTTTTCGGCGGACGAAATCGAAGCGCTGAAGGCCGGCATCGAGACCAATCTGGCGCATCCGAGCACGCGCTCGAAAGTGGCAAGCCGGCCCGAGGATCCGGGCTGGTTCTTCGAGGACTTCTGCAACTGGGAGCACAACGCCGCGTATCGCGAGTTCATCGCGCGCTCGCCCGCGCCAACGGTCGCGGCGGCGCTGA
Organism: Paraburkholderia sp. A1BS-2L; assembly: GCF_051125205.1. NCBI lineage: Bacteria > Pseudomonadati > Pseudomonadota > Betaproteobacteria > Burkholderiales > Burkholderiaceae > Paraburkholderia > Paraburkholderia sp. A1BS-2L. The sequence goes on along the minus strand of NZ_CP120431.1, from coordinate 383,901 downwards.
TGGGCGTCGATACGGTCCGGCTCCATCACGACCATCTGCTCGTGAAGGAGCCGGGCACGCAGCAGCGCACGCCGTGGCACCAGGACCAGCCCTATTACAACATCGAAGGCGACGACAACGTCAGCATGTGGATTCCCGTCGATCCGGTCCCGCTCGAATCCACGCTCGAATTCGTCGCGGGCTCGCATCGCGGCCCCTGGCTCATGCCGCGCACGTTCATGGACAAGGAAGCAAAGTGGTTTCCCGAAGGCAGTCTCGCCGATCTTCCGGATATCGAAGCAAATCGCAATGCGTTCCCGATCCGGCGCTGGGCGCTCGAACCCGGCGACATGGTGTGCTTCAGGATGCTGACGCTGCATGCGTCGGGCGGCACGCGCAACAGACGGCGCGCGTTTTCGATCCGCTTCGTCGGCGATGACGTTCGCCACGCGCCACGCCGATGGAAAACCTCGCCGGACTTCCCCGGGCTCGCCGAAGCGCTGCCGGACGGCGCGCCGCTCGTGCATCCGCTGTTCCCTGTCCTGTGGTCGAAAAGCGATGGCCAGGTGAGCACGCTCTGAAATCGCAATGAAACACAGGGGCGGCGGGCAGGTATGTGCCGCCGCTTGTGGTGCCTGCCATTCGCCTGGCGCGAATGCCTGGCGCGAATCAGACCTGATGCCGCGTGGCGCCCGGCTTGAAACGCGAGCCGAGCCGGTAACGGTTGCCCGGGTGCACGAAGCGCGCGAACGTGACCGGCAGCCCGTTCGTCCAGGTCCGGCGCGTGAGCGTCAGGCATGGCTCGTTGGTGCGCATGTCGAGCAAGCGCGCCTCGTCTACAGTGGGCATGGCCGCATCGACGATGTGCTCGATCTCGAGCTCGTAATGCGACACGTTGTTGTACAGATACTCCGACGGCGGCTCCACCTGGAAGTCCTGATCGATGAAACCGGGCGCCGCGACCGGATTCACATACCGCTCCTCCAACTGGATTGGCCGGCCGTTCTCCTCGTGCACGCAGACCACATGAAACACGGGCGCATCGACCGGCAAGCCGAACGCCGCCGCGATTTCGGGCGTCGCATGCCCGCGGGTCTGGCTGATGACGTGACAGCGATATTGATGCCCGCGCGCGTGGATCTCGTCACGCACATGCGCAATCATTAGCAGATTCGATTGTGGTTTTTCCTCGGCCACGAATGTCCCCACGCCAAGGATGCGCTGCAATGCCCCTTCGTCGGTCAATTCGCGCAGCGCCCGATTCACGGTCATTCGCGCGACGCCGAGTTCCGCGGCGAGATCGAGTTCGGAGGGGATTCGCTCCCCGATCTTCCAGTCGCCGGCATGAATACGCTTGCGAACGAGTGCCTTGATCTGCTGGAAAGGCGCGTCGACCTTTTTGATCATCGAGGGTCCTGATGGGCGGGCAGCGAAACTCCAGATTTTATAACGGCGAGGCTAACCCAAGGGTCGCGAACCCGTCGAGCAAGGACTGAAGCCGACGCTCCTGAGCATGCAGGATCCCCGGCGTGCAACGGAGTTCGAGCACGCGTCCTTGCCAATAGTTCGAACCGAAGATCGCCATCGATTTGTCCGCGTTCATCGCGATTTCGAGGTGAGCGATGGCGCTATCCAGATTGTGGACTGTGTAGGGGCTGAGGGGACGCCGCCCAGTCTCTTCTGGTGTTGCTGCTTCTGCTTCAGCTTCTGTTTCTATTTCTGCTTCCGCCTCGTTCCTTGTTTTTACCCTCGCCCGGATGGTCTCCTCGCGCCCTGCCTGCTTGCCCCCGGCCAGGCCCGCCCGAATGGTCTCCTCGTGTGTTGCTCGCTGGCCCCCCACCAGATCCGACTGGATGGTCTCCTCACGCTCTGCCCGCTTTTGCCCCGCCAGGCTTGCGTGCTTGCTGCATTCAGACCCGGGGATCGAGCTCATGGCGCAAGACGATCGAAAGATTTGACGTGCGCATGGCGGTGATCCCCCTCGTCTGATTTGCAACGACTCCATCGTGCGCTTCCCGTGACTCGCGCAATACCGGGCATGCGGGGGGAAAACCGCCTCCAGAAGGCGGCCCCAAAAGGGTCCCCCGCTTTGGGGGGATCGCGCCCCTTGCGATTGCGGGTACCATGGCTAAGGGCCTGTTCACATCAATAACGGGCTTGTGCGGGAGAAGCGCCGATGGACAACCTGTATTTCCGCCATGTACTGCTAGTCGAAGACGAAGGCTTGACGCGCATCGCGATGAAGAGCCTGATCCTCACGTCGGAGCCGACGCTCGACATCGACGAGGCCGGCTCGTACGCCGCCGCCGTCGAGCGGCTGCAAAGCAAGGCTTACGACCTCGTTTTCCTCGACTATCAAATCGGCGGTAATCACACTGGGCTGGACCTGCTGCACTGGTTGCAGGAAAACGAGTGTGCAGCGCACGTGGTGATGCTGTCCGCGCAGGACGATCGCGAGACGGTGCTGGACTGCATCAAGAATGGCGCCGGCGGTTTCATCTCGAAGGCCAGCGAGGAAGGCGGCGCGGTGTTCCGCGAAGCGCTGCAAACGATCCTGAACGGCCGCGTCTACCTGCCCAACAGCGTGCTCGGCAAAGGCGGCCACACCCCGCAGCCACCCGGCCCGAACAAAGGCATTCCCATCGACTCGCTGAACCTGCCGCCGCGCCTTGCGCAAACCTTGAGTTTTCTTTTGCAGGGCATGTCGAACAAGGCCATCGCGCGAAAAATGAATATCACGGAGAACACCGCGAAGGAGTACATCAGCGATCTGCTGAGCCGCTTCAATGTTTCGCGGCGCACTTTTCTGATCGTCGAAATGGCGCGTCGGGGCATCGAGATCCCCACCGTTGCACGCGCTTCCACGTCCTGAACATTACGTCCCGAACACCACGCCCTAAACGCGGGCCGACGCCTCGGTCAATTCGAGCATGCGCGCAATCAGCACGTTCGTGGAGAGCGGCTTGCTGAGCACGCAGCGCTCCGGCAACACGCCCTGCGTGCTGGCCCCGGCTTCCCCCGTCACCACGAGACACGGCACGGGCCGCGAGAAGTGCTCGCCCAGCAGATGGATCACATCGTGCGCGGACGACATCTCCGGCAACCGATAGTCGCTTATGACGAGGTCCGGCACGCGCTCGATCTCCTGCAAGAGTGTTTCGAGCTCGGCCACCGAGCGGACCGAATCGAACAGCACGCCCCATAGCGCAAACAGCGCCTCCATCGACGCGCGCACGAGGCTGTCGTCCTCGACCAGCAACACGTAAAGCCCCCGCAGCGACGACGGTGAAGGCGCCGGCGACAACGCCGGATCCGCGGGCGATATCGCCACATCATGGAGCGCAAAGGGATCGGCCACTGGCATGCGAATCGAGAAGCGCGACCCTCGCCCTTCAATCGATTTCAGTTCGAGACGATGCCCCTCGAGCAACGACACCACCGCATTCACGATCGACAAACCGAGTCCGAGCCCTTTCTCGCGGTCGCGCTCCGGGTTGCCGATTTGCACGAACGGCTGGAAGATGGCATCCCAATGCTCGGGCGCAATGCCTATGCCGTTGTCGATTACGTCGACGCGCACATAATTCGGCATGCGAACCAGACCGACGATCACCGCTGCGCGGCCCGCCTTCGAAGGATCCGCATATTTGATGCCGTTCGCGATGAGGTTGCTCAGCACGCGGGGCATCCAGTCGGCGTCGGTGCGCACCCATGCGGGCTTGTGCGGGGTCTTGCCATAGCGCAGCGCAACGCCGCGATTCCCGGCGACCGCCGCGAGTTGCTCGACGGTCTCTTCAATCACCCGGTTCAGGTCGACGCCCGTATAGCTCGGGTTCACGTGTCCGGATTCGAGCTTCGACAGATCGAGCACGGCGTTGAAGAGCCGCGCCGTGAGCACCGACGCCTTGCGCGCCTCGCCAATCAGTTTGCTCGACGCTTGAACATCGCGCGCTTCCAGCGCTTCGTCGGCCGCGGCCAGAAAGAGGTTCAACGCGTGCATAGGCTGCCGCAGATCATGCGCTGCCGCCGCCAGAAAGCGCGATTTTGCGCGGCTCGCCTGCTCGGCAGCTTCGCGCTGCTGCTCGCGCAAGGCAATCAGCGCTTCCGATTTGGTCTCCTGATCGCGCCGCGCGCGCTCAAGGTCGCGGTGCTTTTGCGCGAGCTCCGCATTCGCGCGTTGCAAGGCTTCGTTACCATGCGCAAGCGCCTGGACGGCGACGTACCGGTCGCGCACATGCCGCTCGGCATTCACATTGACGCTATGGCCGAGGACCGCAACGTTAAGCAAATAGAACATGCCCGCCGCGAAGTTGTCGGGCTCGATTGCGTGCGTAAGCCATTGCGCCACCACGATCACGGCGATCACGCACACGGCCAGCATCAGCGTCGCCTTGGCCCGCAGGCGAAGAAAGCCGAACTGATAGAAAAGAATTAAATAGAAGCCGACAAAAAAATGCGTGAAATTGAACGGCCGTGGCGCGAGAAACGTTTGAATCAACAAGCATAGACACATGCCCGCCAGGCCGCCCAGCAAGATCCAATGCGCGACCGTGTCCCGCTGAAAGTCGAGCCGGAAAGCCAGCACGATGCCGACGCCCGCAACCAGTGCACCTGCGCAGCGAAACGTGAAAATCTCCGCAAAGTACGGCTGGAACACGGCACTGGTTCGCGCCAGGCTGATTTCCCAATAACCGAAACACACCCAGATCAAGGTGCCGAGCACCAGCGCCGCGCGGCGGAAGTCAGCGAAACGCCGGCCATAGTCTTCCGTGAACTCCTGTTCTAGACGCGGGTCGTCGAAACGTGCCGGCCAGCACAGCATATCGACCAGCCATGCACGAATCGCGCCCGGCGCCGAAGAGCGTTTAAGGAAATTCGCTTCCGCCGCCGACTGAAACCTGAATATGTTCATCGCATCTCGCCGGTATGCTCGCTGGTCTCGCGAAGCAAGACAGGATCTATTCATTTTATGAAAAATCGATGCACTTCGGCACCGGATTAGCCGCAGCATTGGCATTTGCGGGACTTTCTGCCTAAGCTATTTTGACTGATGGCCACGAGCGTTGAGTACCCAGGGAGACCTCCATTGCTAGCCAATGCCCTGCATCGTTCGCTAATCTCGCTACTCCACGTTGAGCGAAGATTCGATCCGTTTTTTCGGCCTTTTCTCGACACTTTGGCCCAGGAGCCCATTGCCGGCCTGGTGCAGGCGGCCATCAATGCGCAAAGGCCCAACGACAATCTCGCGCTGGCGCAGGAACTTGCGCTGCCGGACGAGCATGCGATCGTCCAGCAGATCATCGAGCGCATGGGCGCATATATGCGCGAGCAATACCAGCCCGGAACGTTCCAGCGGGCCGGCAACACGAAAACACACGGCGTGCTGCGCGCCGAATTCCAGGTGCACGGCGATATTCCGCCCAATCTGCGCCATGGCATTTTCAGCGCGCCGCGCAGCTATCCGGCCTGGGTGCGGCTGGCCGGACCGGGACCCGACAGCCCGCCCGATATCGAGGATGTGGGTGTGCTGAGCATCGGCATCAAGGTGATGCGGGTTCCCGGCCCGAAGCTCCTCGACGACGAGCGCTTCACCCAGGATTTCACCGGCATCAGCACTCCCACGTTCACCACGCCGAACATTATCGAGAATGCCAAGCTTCAGGCGGCCGTCCTGCGCCGCACGCCGCTTTTCTACTTCATCAATCCGTTCGACTCCCACCTGCTGGACGGCGTCATGCAGGGCCTGTGGGCGCGCACGCAATCGAGCCCGCTGCAGACCAGCTATTGGAGTTGCGTACCGTACCTGCTGGGCGCTGGCCAGGCGGTTCAATACGCGTTCCGCCCCAGGTCCCGCGAAACCAGCGCCATTCCAGGCTTGCCGGGGCGCCCCAACGATAACTACCTGCGCGAGGCGATGATCCGGACACTCGCCGAGCGCCCGGTCGACTTCGACGTCTTCGTGCAGGTGCAAACCGATCCCCACCGCATGCCGATCGAGAATGCGTCGGTGCGCTGGCCCGAGCACCTTTCAACGCCCATACGCATCGCGACACTGCATTTTCCGGAGCAGCAGTTTGCATCGCCGGCTCAGCTCGCGTTTGCCGGCCAGTTGTCGATCAATCCGTGGCATTGCCTTGCCGAACATCGGCCACTAGGCAATCAAAATCGCGCGCGCCTTGCGATATACAAAACACTTTCGGCTTTGCGTCAATCGATGAACAGCACGCCTCACGTCGAGCCGACCGGCGACGAAGTATTCGAGTGATTCAGCGTCACCAGAAAGCGCAGCGCCCGAAGGCCCGGCATGAAAAAATATGCACCGCCCACGACCGAAACGAATTGTGGCAATCCCGTGAGCTGGCACGCCGCGCCTGCGGCTTGAGGGAGGCTGAAGCGATCCGTTTCGCTACCGTCACTGAGCGGCTGCCGCTCGCCAATCAGCGGATCGCGCTCCGCCGCGAGCCCATTGAATTTTGCGCCAGTAATCCATGCGCCTTGAATAAATTCGAACTGACGCGAGATATTCGCGCCGAGGCAAATAAAGTGCAGTCCGGTCTCGACCGTTTCGCCTTGATCGGCAATCGCGGCCTCGGGCGGCAGGCTCTGGCCATATTCGCGGCCGCGCCGCAGCATGCGGTGGAAGCGGCTCGACGCAACCAGATCGCCACGCAAGGCGGCCGCGTCGAAACCCAGCGTGGTCAGCAGGCGCGCAAGCACGCTGACTTTGCCACCGTCGCCGCTGGCGTCCGGCGAATCGCCATTGCGAGGATTGGCGCGCCGCACGTGAGCGCCGAATGGACACCGCAGCCCATCCGGGTCCCCCGCATAGGTAAATGCATTGAGTTGCTCGCGGCCCGCCTTCGTGCCGGGATCGGGTGCCGACGCCGGTGCGCCGTCGACGCGCGATACGAGCGACACGCCTGCCATCGTCCTCCCGACCATCGCTTCGGCCATCGCCTTGCGTGCGGCGGGATCTCCGTTCGCGCGAGCGTCATGAAATCGCCAGAAACCCTGCACATCCTGACGCAATTGCCGCAACACCAGGTACGATCCATTGCGCCCCAGATCCCGTTTGCCCGGTGCATCCGCAGCCGATGCGAGCAGGTCATGCGGATCATCGGCGGGATCAACCAAAGGACGCTCGGTGAAACGCCCATATTCGTTCGGGTACCCAAGCAGGAATTCGCCCAGTTCGATGAGGTTCGAATACCCGGGCTGGGTATGATCGTGCGAGGGCAAGCCCAGTTGCCAATCGAGTTGCGGCTGGCTGATGCCATCGGCAAAACCGAACGGCTCGACGCCTTTCATGTCTGCAGTCGGCAAAACGGCTTCCACCGAGAAAGCAGTGGCCCATTCCGGCCCTGTCACCGCCTGCGTCCATTCGGCGAGCCGTCCCGGAGCCGCGTACAGCAGCACCACCATATGCGGCGCCGCCGTTCCGCCCCATTTCCAGTGTTCTGGCGCATTCGGTCCAACATCACCAAGCCTTCTGGAGCGATTCGCATCCGCACTCATGCCGCCAATGAATTCGGAAGAAAACTGTTCGATCATCTGCTGCGGAACACCGAGCGCGCGCAAGCCATCGCTCGTCAACGCCACCTGCAGAACTTCCTGAACCGACTTCGCGGCAAGCGCCGCGCTCGTCACCGGCGCACTCGACAGCCAACGCCTGGCGGCCTGCGCGTCCGCGATGCGCAGCACGTAAAAGCAGGCTTCGGTCAGGCGCGCATACGCATGCCGCACGAGGCCTTGTATATCGTCCAGATCGACTGCCACGGCAGGTCTCCCGTATCGATTTTCACAGTAGCTTCAGCCATTCCCGCACCTGCTCGTCCGTTGCCCTTGACGCTTCCAGGCCTTCGCGAATGCGTGTGTTGGTGGCGAGATCGAACGCAGTCAGGCCCGGATAGGCCTTGTACCAGACATCCGTAGGCAATTCGTGCCGCCGCAGATAGTTCTTGAAATGCTGCTCGTTGCGCGCCCCCTCGACGACGAGCCAACTCGTGCGCGGATAACCCACCCCATTGCTGAAGACCAGATTCAAGCCCCATGCCACCTTGTTGATGAAATCGTCCATGTAGCTGTCGAGGCTTCCGTCGTAGTTGCTTGCGAACATCAAGCGCTGTTTATCGTCGAGCAGCACCCAACGCGCGAAATGAATGGTCTGCACGCGGGTTAAATGGCCGCGGTTGTAGATATGGCGGCACGAATAATCGAGAAGCAGAAGCAGGACGATCACCGCATAGCGCCTGAAGCGTCCGGGCTTCACGCTGCCTAGCGCCGTGAATTGATTGGTGACGTCGTAGTCTTCCAGCACCCTGAGTTTCGCGAGTTGCGCCTCAGGTGGCCGGTAAACAACTTCCGGATCGGTTGTTTCGAGGCGGCGCAATTTCCACGCGAGAAACGGCAACGCCACGATCATCAGCGGCAGCGCGGCGAGCAGCACCAACGGCACCCACACAGCGTGAAGCCATTCACGAATTTGCCAACCCAGCGGTGTCGGTTCGGGTTCAGTCAGGCTGAGACGCCCGGCATTTCGTTGCGCATCGACCAGCTCGCGCAGATGCTTGCGGATGGACTGCGGATCGCCATTCGCACCTCCATCGACGTCGCGAGGAACGTTGGCGGACAGGAAATGCCGCAACGCGCGTTCCTCCACGATCTGCCGGACCGAACGGCCGATCCAGTTGACGTAGGCGGCCGCAGCCGGCTTATCGTGTGCGAGCATCCACGCGCCAAGGTCGCTACCGGAATCGAATCCTTCGCAATGCGAAAATATCGCGCACAGTCCCTCACCGGCCCGACGCGCAAGATCAACGATAAAGGTCCGCTTCGAACCATCGCAATCGCCAAGGAACGCCAGATACACCGGAAAATCAGCAGGCTTGACGCCGTACCGTGCAATATCGCCGGCAGTCACGTCTTCCAGAATCACGAAGCGGGCGAAATGCAGACGATCGAACCTGCCGAACGGAACCAGCGTGTTGTCCGGATCGACACTGCCGGGGCGGTGGTTCATCGTCGCCAGAAGCGCTCTCAATGCTGCCGCCTTACCAGGCAGCAACGGTGCGACCACCATAAAGCTCGATTGCGGGGTCACGGCGGGCCGTCCTTTAAAACTCGAGACTAAAGCAGATCAAGCGGCTTTTGTCCCAGTACACCAATCCAAGGTAGACACCCGGTGCAATCAGGCGAATTTCGTCGCGTATCCAATGAGCCACGATCGACGTCTTGCTATAGTCCAGGACGATGCACTCGTTACCGTCGAACCAGCTTTCGCCCTTATAGACAGTTGCCTGGATGGCGTCGATGCCGAATGGGGAGATCTTGTTTTTCAGGATCCCATTCTGCGAATCAAACACTTTTCCTTGCCACGCGAAGACCTTCACCAGGTTGGCGGCGGCGTCGCTGATCACGGTTCCCGGCGCAACGATCGCCGTTCCCCTGGCTTCTCCGTCCGGAATGTCGCCGGCCGGGCTGTTGCGGAACAGATCATCCAGTTCGGCCTGGCTCATGGACAGAAGCTTGCTGGTGTCGTACGCCATCTTTCACCTCCGATAAGTTACGTCTGACTCGTTGCATCCTTCAAAATCATGTCCGCCGCTTTTTCCGCAACCATGTAGACCGCGCTGGCCGGAAAGAAGCCTGGAATCTTCGGAAACACAGACGCGTCCACCACCCGCAGGCGGCGCACTCCGTGAACGGAGAGCGTGCTGTCGAGCACGCCTCCTGCCCCCGGATCGCCCATCGCGCAGGTGCACGATGCATGATGGCCCCATGCGTTGTCGCGCACGTAATCGGCAATCGCCGTGTCGCTCTGCACCTCTGGACCGGGCAGTTGCTCTTGCGCAATCAAGCCGCGCTCGGCAAGCGGCGCTGCCAATCCGCGCACGAATTTGATTGCCTCGACGACTGAATGCATATCGTCCCCGGAAGCATCGCTGCCTTCCTCGAAATAGTGGAAATCGATAAGCGGCATATCGAGCGGATCCGCGGAGCGCAGGCGCACCGTCCCGGCATCGTTGCGGGTGTGTGCCTTGAGTATGGTCCAAGACAGGAAATCGTTGTGCTGGGCAAAGCCTGTTGAAAATCCCGGGAAATAGCCGATGAAACGCTCGATGAGCGCCATGCAGAAAATGTCCGGAGGCAGCGAGCGCGCCTTCGTCGATCGACGCGCAATGGCGACCGCTGCGCCGTTGGTGATATAAACGCCTTCTCGCAGATCGGACCACGCCCGATAAGCCGGATCGTCGGTCGTGAACGCCGCACCCTTGAGCACTTCCCATGGTTGCGCCATGCGGCTGATCACGGCAATCTCATAGCGGTCCTGCAGATTACTTCCAACCCCTTCGAGATCGACTCGCACCGGAATGCCATGCGCCCTCAAATGCTCTGCCGGACCAATGCCCGACAGCAACAATAGTTGAGGCGTATTGAACGCGCCGCCCGCCAGAATCACCTCGCGACGCGCACGCACTTCACAGCGCACGCCCCGCTCGGCGCTGCATTCAGGATGCGCTTTATACAGACGCGCGCCCTTCAGATATTCGACGCCAACCGCTGCGCCATTCTCGTCGAACAACACCCGCGTGGCGAGCGAGTCGAGCGAAATTTTCAGGCGAGACGGAAACCGCTCCGCCACGTCGAGCACACGCTCACGCACGCCATGCCGTGCATGGTCGCGCGTGCTGAGCGGCGTATAGCACACGCCGCGGAAACAGCGCCTGCCCCAGAGCCGCGAATTCGGATCGCCCTGCCAGCGAATCAGGCCGAGCAGCGCGTGCAGGCGCTTCGGGATACTGCGCGCGGTGAGTTCCATCGCGCCGAAGACCACTCGCATCAGGTGGTCGTCGGCGAGCGCCTTCTTCGGCGTTGCATGTTCGGTGGTCAGCCAGCCGTCAAAGCCATGCGCGGTCGGGTTGATGCCAAACCGGCGCGCGAGCGCCCAAAGCGGACGGTGGCGGCATTGCTCGAGCTTCTTGCCATACCGGCGCATGGCGGAGGCTCGCCACGACCGGTCGCCGGTCAATTGCGCGATGCCGTCCCAGTCCGAGTCATGCGGATACACGAAGATCATCGCGTTGTGCGCGGTGCACCCGCCCACCGTCGCGGCGCGAGGATACAGCACGCCTTCGGGCGTGCATTTCGGATCGCGCTGCTGCTGGGCATCGGAAGCATAATGACGCACGAAGAAGTTCCAGCTCATTGCCGGATTCTCCGAGGCGCATGCATGGAAGGCCGGCACGTGGTAGTCCGCGGGCATCCGGTCCGCCCCGCTCGCTGGCGCATCGCCTCCGGCCTCGATCAGAAACACCCGCATGCCCGCCTCCGCAAGCCGCGCGGCGAGCGTGCCGCCCCCCGCGCCGGAACCCACAATCACGTAATCCCATACCTCATCGTCTGGAGTGGACATAGCCTGTGGACCGTCGAAGCCTCTTGCTCAAAACGTCTTCAGAAACGCGATCAATGCGCGCTTGTCGTCGTCGCTCAGGACCGGCTCCTTGCCGAACGAACGCTCGTCGGCAGTCAGCCCGTTCTGGTCGTTGAACTCGGAAGTGCCGAAGTAGTGGCCGCGATTGACGATGAAGTCAGGACACTTGCTGAGCGCCAGCATCGGCTTCTCAAGGCCCGCATATTTCTTGAGCAACGCCTCGTCGGTCGCGTTGTCCGGCATCGTCAGCAGATTCTTTCCGAGCTTGAATAGCAAGTTCGTCAGTTCTCCGATGTGCTGTCCGATGACCACCGGATCGCTGCTTTCAGGCAGAGGCCGGATGTTGGCCAGCAAGTTGACCGGAACCTGTGACGGCACCGGACCAAGCGCGAGATCGCCGCTTTTCGGATCGAACAATTTCGGGTCGATCCTTTGCAAGGTCGACTGCAGCGACGCAGGCAAATAGCCCTTCGGTATCGTGATCTGGCTGCGCACCGTCGTCCGGTCGATGAGCCCCGGCACCTTGTTGCCCAGCACTGCATCGTGCTGCCGCTTCTCGGGCCACAGCATCTGTTCGATCGATGCGTCGAACACCTTCATGCGGCTCGCAACCGACGGATCGCCATCGAACCTCTCCGGCCCGACCGAGTTGTTGAGCAGGAACGGCGCCGTCGACCAGATGCTGATCAGCGAAGGCACCCGCGTATAGCCACGGCCGCCGGCGGGCATGGGGTATTGCCACGGATTGCCGGAGAACGGATCGTTGAGCGTGACCGACCCGACCGAAGGCAGCGTCTTGTACGACTCCGAGGAAAAATTGTCCCAGATGTTTCCACGAATCGCGTTGGTCGCAAGCGGACTGCAGATGTTGGTTCGCAATAGCGTCACCGGAATCCGCGCATCGCTCGACAGATAGTTTCCGTCGAGGAAATCCGGCGCATTGACGACCTTGCGCATTTGCGTCTTGTAATCGTCCGTTTGCGTCCATTTCCAGTAGCGCTTGAAACATGCCATATAGTTCGGCCCGTTGCAGTCGTGCAAATTCAGACTGGCCGGCACCGGCGGCGCTTTGCTCGAGTGGCAGCGCGCGCAGGTATCCGCGAACACGTTCTTGCCGCGCTGGAGCATCGCCGCGCCATCGGTGGCGGACGCGTCGGCGAGGTATTGCTTGCCTCCTGGCGCATCGCTCAAATGATCGGGCTGCGATGCCGCAATCAGGTACAGCGCCATATTGACCGTGCCCGTTTCCGTCACTTGCCAGTAAGTCGAGTTCTTTCGCGCCACGGCAATCTGAATGGGCGAGATGGGCTTGCCGCCGAAAACCGGATTGAAATGCAGCAGCCATTCTTCGCTGAACAGCCCGATGTTCAGATACACGCGATTGAGCGCGCCCAGCACGCCTACCGAATCCGCGCCATCCTTGAGAACGCGCGGCGTCCACACGGTGTTGGGTGCTTTGAAGAATTGTGCAAGCGGTCCGTCCGACACGAAATCGTTGAGTTGTTTGTTATCGAGTTCCCCGCCTGCCAGCTTTTCCTTGCCGATCTTGAGCGCCATTCCCAACCGGGCGTGAAGGTCGTAAAGCGCATTCATCGTTCGGGGGTTGTTGATGTTGTCCGTGGACACGAGCGACGTATCCATCGTTCCCGGCCGCCACGTGTGCGTGAGCTGATACATGAAGTTTTGCTGCCCTTCAGGCTTTGCAGCGTTATGGATGAAGAGCCGATCCACCCACATGTACTGCGCCCCCACCGTGCCGCTCAGATCGGCCCATTGCGGATGCTCGGGATCCGCGCTCGGATGAACCGGGCTCGGGCCGATATGGCAAAACGCGCATGTCATTCCCACGCGGTAAGGACGAACGAGATTGGGATTGTTGTAATACGCGGGGTCCTCATAGTAGCGGCGCGCGTCCCATGCTTTTTCGGCCTTCTCGTCGAAATCCGGATTGGGGAACAGACGCAGGCCGACAATTCCCGTTGCATAGCCATATAACGAACCGACCGGCAGTGTTTTGCCGTCACTAAACGTCATGCCCCGCGCACCGGTCTTTACGCCCGGATATTTCTCTTCATTTTCGAACGGATCCTTCGGACACTTGTCGCTAACGATGCGTCGATCGAGCCACAAACCAAAGCGTTGCGGATCGGGGGCCGATGCTTTCTCGAAGCAGGGCTCGTTGATCACCCCGAGATAGCGCCAGCGGTCGTCTCGCGAATGCCCCTGGCCTGGATAAGAGCTGATCGACTTGATAATGTCGAACGCACCGAATGTGTCCTTCGTCATTCTGTCCCAGAAGCGGTCGTTGCCCCCGCTCCAGACGAGCCACATGTTGCGCCCTTTGACCTCTTCCGGACTCAGGGCGATACCCCGGTCCATGTCCTTGAAGTAGTCCTCGTCCGCTTGAGGAAACGACGCGGCATCGCGGCCAGCCTGTTTGGCTTCGTCTTGCACGTAGCCGGATTGGGGTGCCGCACTCGCGCCCATGTTGAATACCCCGACGAGGACAAGTAACCATACATGTAATTGTCGTTGCCGATTCACGGTCGCCTCCTGTTCTGATGTTCTCGCCGGAATTCACATTCGTGCGTCATTGCAAGCCGCCATTACGCGCCATAACGGCATGTATAGGAACCCTAGGAATCACCTGGGCCGAAGTCAAGCACCCTCGCCAATTCGCCCGCCAACGTTTCCCACGCCTCCAGATCGACGAAATGGCCGACGCCTTCGAGCGGCCTCCAATCACCGTTGCATCCCGCATCACCGAAGCTCTTGCGCGCGACGAGCGCAGGCAACGCGCCGTCCTTCATGCCCCAGATCACGGTAACGGGCACGCTGATAGGCGTGGCATAGAGCCCATACAGCTTTCTGTGCCGCTCCGGCAAAAGAATGGTCAAGACGATCTGCCGATAATATTCAATCGGTCCATGCATATCGGCTGCGTTCGCAAAACGGCCGACGAGTTCATCGACGAGCCCGACGTCCATCGTTCCGGGTTGGCCCTGCCTGATCAGGAAGGTCCATTTCAAAAGCTTTCTGCCAATCGCCGTGGTCATGAACCACTCGGGAAACCATGGAATCTGGAAGAACGGCACCCACGGAATACGAAACGGTTGCCAGTCATCGCATGTCACCACCGCGCGCACCAGGGTTCGAGGGTGAGTGCAGTTGACGACAACCAACTTGCTTATCAAGCTCGAATATCGATGTGCGAATATCCACCCCAACGCACCGCCCCAGTCATGCGAAACAAGCACACATTGGCGAATGTCCAAAACTTCTATCAAGGCCTTGATGTCGTCGGTCAGCGTAAAAACGTCGTAGCCGTTTTTCGGATAGCTCGAACCCGGATACCCACGAAGATCGGGCGCGTAGATTCGCGATTGCGGCAACAGATGCATGATGTGACGCCAACTCACCCATCCTTCCGGAAATCCATGAATGCACAGAACCGGCGCGGCATTGTCCGGGCCCGATACGGCCACATGAAAAGTGACGCCATTTGCCTCGACAAGCCGATGAACAATGTCCGTGGCCATGATTCAGCACTCGCTCAAGCCCGCTCCGCCGGCCTGCAAATCCGCGGAGCGTTGCAAACGACCAGCCAGCATGGAACCGTCCTCGAGGGGCTTCTCGAGCAGGTGACGTCCGATCAGGTAACCGAGTTTCCGGTAGCTTTCGAACTGCGCCTCGTTGAACCATTGATCGACCGTGGACTGCTGCGGGAATGCAGGCTCGACAATGGCGTAGTTGCGCAGATCCGAAGCGCACGCGTAAATCTCCCGCGTCAATGTCGGCTTGATCAGAATGAGCTTTCCTTCGAACGCCGCCGCGTCAGGCGCGCTTCCCTCGAGGCACGGATAACGGATCACGCCTTCTACCACGTGGTTCGCGCTGAACGGCGGGGGACTGTCGCTGGATTCGCGCCGCAACGGATCGACATCAATGACGATGTCCACGCCGAAATCAGCCGAGCACTTGCGTATGGCATCCGCAAGGTCGTCGAACTGCAAGGGTGCGTCCTCGCCGCAATCACAAAGAACGATGAGGCTGACACGCCGCCGGACGAGTTCGTAAATGCCCAGATTGTCGAAGTGCCCGCCATCGGACAGATAGACGTAGCGCGACGTGCTATCGGCAGCGCCAAAGAGCTCATTGAGGTACAGCGCTCCACCGAACTCGGGGCTCGAGCGCTTCGGCACATTGGGCGACGCAGGATTCGGGCACCAGCGCCCAAGCCGCACATTGAACAGCGTGAGCAGGAACGCGACGCCCGGATCGGTGTGGAAGCCGGAATTCGGGCTGACCGCAGCGCCCGAGACCGCGACGGCGCCGCCCAGCATCGGGCCGATATCATCCAGTGGCCCGAAGGTGTGCTTGCCTCGCATGTATTGCGCGGTCTTCATGAAGCTCTTTCTGGAATGGTCGGGCTCCATCGTGCGGGGCAAGCGGAACCCGCAATAGAGTGGCGAGAAGAAGAACGATGCGGCCTTACGTTGTTGCCAGGCAAGATTCTCGCCGGACGTCATGTTCAACGTCGTGTTGATGATGTGATATGGGCGCTGGGCAAAGTTGCGTTTCTCGTTGGCTGCAAGATGACTGAGAGGAACATCGTCATCGAGATCGAAACCGGTGAAGGGATGCGGATGCCGCTTTCCCAGCACCGCGCGTGATGCGCCTAGATAGCATCGCGTCAATCGATTTCGATAGAAATTAAAGAGCGAGAACAGATTGATATCGACGCGCCAGGCCAGGATGAATCCAGCCACAATAAAGGAGAAGAACACCACCAGCACGGTATTGAACTTGACCCCGCCAACCTCGACTTGATGCACCGACTGTCTCGACAATTGAGTCGATACCTCGGCCACCGCTTGCGCGAAATCCGGTTTGGGAGCGTGCGCCGCCGGGGATTCGTCCGCTGTGTGCGGAACCGCCACACGGGTTGCAGCCGTGTCAACCGGAAGCGCCCGGTACTCGCCATACGAGAGGATCACGGTCAATCCGATAATGAACACATACGGCACGATCACAAGTCCGAGTTCCCTGCATGACTTACTCGACCCGTCCGTCTTTTTCGATGAACCGGTGACCACGCCCCAGAGCGACGCAAAAAGCCATGCCGGTCCACCAAGGTAGGTCAACCACGCGTCACCCCACAACACCAGCGCCGAGCCGTAGATTCCAGCAGTCAGGATTCCGCCACCGCCGACCGTGACCGCGAGCAGCCAACCGCCATAACGGGCCCACCATTCCTGTACGTCGTAATCGAAGATACGCCCGACCAGGCCCAGATGCAGCACGATGGTCAAGGCAAACACCTGGAGAATCATGAATGGCGCAATGGATACGGCAAACCATAATGCTTGCTCATGCCCATGCGCATGAACCATCGCGCGTATTCCCTGATGCATGAGTGACAGCAGCACACCACCCGTCGCACCCGCCAATGATCCGGCGATCACGATGGCGATGCGCTTCGGCAATGGCACTACGCGCCCCCTTCGGCAATGAATCTTCTGGACGCCCGCGTGTTGAGCCTGGCCCGGGGCCGGATACCGATCCTGTGCAGGCAGCACCAATGCGACAGCCGCGTAGAACAGCGTGAAGAAGACGACCCAGCCGCCCATACCCCAGCCTGCAACAAGGCCGCCGCTATTCACCATTTCGATGCCCATGAGAAATGCCGCGAGAACGCCAGGCAGAATCACGTAGATCAAAACAAACGCGGTCTTTGCACACGGACTCGTTTGATCGGCGCGCAGATTGAGCACTATTCCGGCAACGCTCAACGAAAGCAACACCAAACCCAAAGTCCCGGGAAGCCACAGACAGAAGGCGCACTGAAGCAGCGCCTGCGCAGCGAGGAACACCACTCGCGGCGAAGACAGCACCACCACGATCGACGCCAGAAAGATCGCCTGAATCAAGACAAGATTGCGAACGTATGCCGAGATCGCGGCCAGCGTGTCGGTGCTCAACAAGCCAACCCGTGGTGTCAGGTAATTGCTGTATTCGCGCAGAAAGCCAATCGACGCGTCTTCCTTCGATTTTGGCGGACCGCCCGGCGAGGTATTGGGACTCAGCACCGACTCGAGATCCGCCACGTTCCCATTGGGAAAGCGATGAAGCATTTGTGCAGACAGCCAACTGCCGATGTAACCGCCGCCAGAGACCGTGGAAAGATAGTCGAACTCGCGCAACACCTTGCCTTCGCAAAACGCCTGGATCACGCCAAGGCTAAAGGTCGCGCTCCGTATGCCGCCTCCGGACAGCGCCAAACCCTTCAGGTCAAGTCGCTCGCTTCGCCGCAATGCATCGGCTTCACTGCCGGGAGCGCCGGGACTGGCTGGAGAACCGCGGTCAATGGGATCGATTTGGCCTTTGCGCGCCTTCACGATTTCGTTGAGTTCTTCATGAAGCACTTGCGCAAAATCGTGGGCGACGCGTTGCCCTCTCGACCCCGCCGAATTCTTCACTTGGTTTTCCCCGGTGGACGGCGCGTTCATGGCGCTCCAAGGCAGAATTGAATTCTGATGCGACGTGATGATTAGAAACAATAGGTCGGTGTCTCACGCCGTTTCTGATTTAGCGAATTGGCCTGAATATCGCCTTCCTTCGATGCAACAGTAGTACGGAATTTTCGGGCGAACAACCCTGCTTTCCCATCCCGTCTTTCGGGGGGATAAGAAGGATGTGGGGACGCAGGAGGAGGGGTATGTAACGGTGAGCTTCTCGACCAGATGTGATTGAACGAATTCAAACAATAATTAGCGTTTGCATTACAAAACAAAAAACCCAGCTCTAAAGGCTGGGTTTGTCGTTATAAGGATCGCGAAAGAAGTGATGCTACCTGGCTTCTGGTTTGCAGGCATTCTCGTCGTTGACGCGAACCCGCTCGACATGGCTTTCTATTTGCATGACAACACCGCGACACCGGCGATGGCCTGCGCATTCGGCAACGTGCCTGAGAATCCCAGTGCCACGAGCGGCTGTGTTGCGTCATGCCCAAGCACCTGGAGCTGTTCAGATTGAGCAAGCCGGAATCATCGAGATTGAACAATATGCTCAGGTCGTCGAGCGTGCGCGCCCAGATCGAGTTTGGCCGATGCGGTGGCAACCGTACCGGTGATACCGCCTTCATTGTTGCCGACCGTTTCTGCAATCAATTGCGTGCAGACAAGCGTTCCGCTCGTTGCGGACAGCGCCAGGGGGTGTGCCAACGGCGTAGTGAACGCTCTATGAGCCGCCGTAGGTATTGCCGTCCGTGTCCATGGCATGACACGTGTCGTGCTCAGACAACGCTTGCTTCATTCGCGTTTCAGTCATCTCGCGCATGACGGCGCGACTTCACGCGATAGCAGTCCGGGCGCCCTCGCTACAGCGTAGTGGCATTGCCATTGCGGTCCAGTTCGTAGACCTTATGATGCTGCAAGCGGCGCTTTAGCCACACGCCCGCCTTGCCCAGCACACGCGCTTTCGACCAGATCAGGTCGACCCCCACCAGCCAGTCGGTGTGGGGATACGCAGCCAGTTGCAGCTCCACGAATTCCCCTTCATCGAGCTCGCGCAGGATCAACTGGCGCGGGAAGGTCGTCCAGCCCAGCCCTGCGCGCGTCATCTCCAGCAGCGCGAGATAGCTCTCCGCCTGCCAGCTGCGCGCCGAGTCGAGATATTCCGTACTCGGCAGCGTATTGTTGTGCGCGCTAAACACCAGACGGCGATGCGAGCGCAACTCGGCGAAGCTCACGCTCGCCTGGCGCGCCAGCGGATGGTCGTGGCGCGCCACGTGGGCCAGAATCAGCTTGCCCATCTGCGAAAAGCCCAGGTCGCGCGGGTAATCCGGCTGCGCAAAGGCCACGCCCAGATCCACTTCGCCCTTCAGCAACAAGTCACTCACGTCGCCGTGAAAAGGATGGCGCACATCCAGATCGACGGCGGGAAACTGCGCGGCGAAGTCCTCGATCGCGGGCATCAGCGCGTTGTACGGCACTTCAATTGCGAGCGTCAGGCGCGGCTCGACCAGTTCCCCCAGATCGTTGGCCTGCGATTCCAGATCGAGGCAGCGCTCCAGCACCACCTCCACTTCGTTGAGCAGTTTGCGGCCCGCCGGCGTGAGCGCGGGCAGCTTGCTGGCGCGATCGAACAGCGGCAAGCCCCAATCCACTTCGAGATTGGCGATCGCCGTGCTGATGGTCGATTGCGTCTTGCCCAGGCTGCGCGCCGCCGCCGAGAACGAGCCGGTCTTCGCCACGCGGGCAAACATTTCGAGCTGGTCGAGCGAATAGCGCATGGCGCCTCCCCAATCTATTGAAAAAATCGATGGATATTCGTTTGGTGGCCCCGCAGACGTGATGGATTATGACGTGCCGGCCCCGTGCCTGACCAGCCGCCCGGGACCACGACAAAGGAGACAACTTCATGAGCAAACCAGGTACTCATCCGGTTGACGAGATTCTGCCGCTGCGCCAACTCGCAAGTTACGGATTGCAGCACGTGCTGGTGATGTACGCGGGGGCCGTCGCCGTGCCGCTGATACTCGGCAGCGCACTCGGCCTCACGCAGCAGCAGATGATCAAGCTGATCAACGCCAACCTGCTGACCTCGGGCATCGCCACGCTGATCCAGACGATCGGCATCTGGAAGTTCGGCGCGCGCCTGCCGCTGATCCAGGGCTGCTCGTTCATCGCCATCGCGCCGATGATCATGATCGGCAAGCAATATGGCCTTGCCTGCGTGTTCGGCTCCGTGATCGCGGCGGGCGCGCTCACCGTGCTCATCGCGCCGGTGTTCAGCCGCCTGCTGCGCTTCTTTCCGCCCGTGGTGATTGGCAGCCTGATCACCATCATCGGCGTTTCGCTGATGCCGGCCGCCGCGATCTGGCTAGGCGGCGGCAATCCCGATGCGCCTGGCTTCGGCTCCGCAGCGAATCTGCTGCTCGGCTTCGCAACGGTCGGCATCACGCTGTTCGTTTATGCGCGCTTCAAGGGCTTCATCGGCAATCTTTCGGTGCTGATCGGCTTGATTGTGGGCACCGTCATCGCAACCGCGTGCGGCATGGCGAGCTTCGCGCATGTAGGCGACGCCGCCTGGTTCGAGATCAGTGCGCCGTTCGCATTCGGCCTGCCGCGCTTCGCCGTCACGCCCACGCTCGTGATGGCGCTGGCCATGCTGGTCATCATGGCGGAGACCACCGGCAACGTGCTCGCCATCGGCACCATCATCGGCCGCCCGTCCTCGCAACAGACGCTCGGCAATGCGTTCCGCGCCGATGGCCTCTCGACGATGCTCGGCGGCCTCTTCAACAGCTTTCCCTATAACGCGTTCACCCAGAACACCGGTCTCATCGCGCTTTCGAATGTGAAGAGCCGCTACGTGGTGGCGTCCGCGGGCGTCATCATGGTGCTCATGGGGCTCTTTCCGAAGCTCGGCGCGCTGATCGCCTCGGTGCCGCGCCCCGTGCTGGGCGGCTGCGCGATCGTGATGTTCGGCATGACGACCGTGGCCGGCATTCAGGAACTCTCGCGCGTGAAGTTCGAGGGCACGCGCAACGCGATCATCGTTGCGGTGTCGGTGAGCGTGGGCGTATTGCCGATGTCGTTCCCCACGTTGTTCGCCCAGATCCACGGCCCCGCCAAGCTGATTCTCGACAGCGGCATTTTCCTCGGCGCGATTACCGCCATCGTGCTCAACCTCCTGCTCAACCGCGACAAGCGGGAAGCCGGCGCGCACGAAAACACGCCCGCATTGGCCAGCAACGCCAACACCGAAGTCCATTGAACGCAGCACTGTCTACTTCATTTTCCTCATCCACCACTCACCCAGCACAACGGAAAAAATCCAATGAACGCCAATACGGATCTCGCCCCCGCCGCCCTCGCCGACCGCGATCTCGCCCTGCTGCGCAAAGCCATCGAACTGGCCGACGAATCGCGGCGCAACGGCCGCCATCCGTTCGCGGCGCTCGTGGCCGACGAGCACGGCAACATCGTGGCGTCCGCCGGCAACAACTCGATGCCGCCGCAAGGCGATCCCACCCAGCACGCCGAGCTCGCCGCCGCCGCCCAGGCCGCACGCATTCTCTCGCCCGAGCAGCTCGCGCGCTGCACGCTCTACACGAGTGCGGAGCCGTGCTGCATGTGTGCGGGCGCCATCTACTGGTGCAACATCGGGCGAGTGGTGTATGCGCTTTCCGAGCACCGCCTGCTCTCGCTCACCGGCGATCACCCCGAAAACCCGACGTTCTCGCTGCCGTGCCGCGAGGTGTTCACGCGCGGCCAGCGCCATATCGACGTGGTCGGTCCGCTGATCGAAGACGAAGCCGCTTGCTCGCATCACGGCTTCTGGAAGAGCGCAGGTTTTTCGCACGCGTTCTCGCCGGCTCTTGTCGAAATCGGAACCGGCAGCATCGGCTTCAGCGAAAACCCTACTTAACCGACCTTCGGCGATTGTCTATGTTGTCTACCCAACCGGCGCATGGAACAGTCTTTGCCGAAGGTACGGCGAGCTTTTCACGGCGGCCCCCATTCTTAATACGGAGACTCCAAAGCAATGAAAAAGCTTGCCCTGTTCATGGCGATCCTCGCGATCGCAACCTCCTCGTTCGCGAAGGACTGGTCCACCATCCGCTTCGGCGTCGATGCGAGTTATCCGCCGTTTGAATCGAAGGCCGCGGACGGCAAGCTGGTCGGCTTCGACATCGACCTCGGCAACGAAATCTGCAAACGTCTGAACGCCAAATGCGTCTGGATCGAGCAGGAATTCGACGGCATGATTCCGGCGCTCAAAGCGAAGAAGTTCGACGGCGTGCTCTCCTCGATGTCGATGACGCCGCAGCGCCAGGAGCAGATCGCGTTCTCGTCGAAGCTATTCAACACGCCCACGCGCCTCGTCGCCAAGAAGGGCACCAACCTGCTGCCCACGGCCGAATCGCTCAAGGGCAAGTCGGTGGGCGTCGAGCAGGGCACGATCCAGGAAACCTACGCGAAGACGAACTGGGCGCCCAAGGGCGTGAACGTGGTGCCCTACCAGAACCAGGACCAGGTCTACGCCGACCTGATCTCGGGCCGTCTTGATGGCGCGCTCCAGGACGCGGTGCAGGCCGACCTCGGCTTCCTGAAGACGCCGCGCGGCGCGGGCTACGAGTTCGCGGGCAAGGAGATTCCCTCGGACGGCGCCGGCATCGGCCTGCGCAAGGAAGACACCGACCTGAAGGCGAAGATCGACAAGGCCATCGCCGACATGCTCAAGGACGGCACGTACAAGAAGATCGAAGCAAAGTACTTCGACTTCGACGTGTACGGCAGCAACTAAGCCCTCGAGAACCCGTCACGAAAGCCCAGACCATCCGGTCTGGGCTTTTTTGTTTGCAACGCCACACGCAATGTTGTCTATACATTAAATACCTAAAACGCTTCCCAACCTTTCTGTTTCCATACGTCGAAAATCGGCAAATTCAGGTCGCTTCAGCGAAAACCCCAGTTACTCGAACATCACTGACCGGTTATCTTGTCTATTCAACTTTGCAGATGAACCCTCGTCTGCCTGAGGACGCCGCCAACCCACGGCAGCGTCGATGTCGATACTGGAGACCTTGCGTCAATGAAGAAGCTTGCCCTGTCCCTCGCAATCCTCGCAATCGCCACCTCGGCCTTCGCCAAGGACCCTTCCTCGGTCCGCTTCGGCGTCGATGCGAGTTATCCCCCGTTTGAATCGAAGAGCACGGACGGCAAGCTGGTCGGCTTCGACATCGACCTCGGCAACGAAATCTGCAAGCGCCTGAACGCGAAGTGCGTCTGGGTCGAAAACGAGTTTGACGGCATGATCCCGGCGCTGAAGGCAAGAAAATTCGACGGCGTGCTCTCGTCGATGTCGATGACGCCGCAACGTCTCGAGCAAATCGCCTTTTCGACCAAGCTGTTCCATACGCCAACGCGCCTCGTCGCCAAGAAGGGGGTGAGCCTCCAGCCGACGGCCGACGCGCTCAAGGGCAAGACCGTGGGCGTCGAGCAAGGCACCATTCAGGAAACCTACGCAAAGCTCTACTGGGCTCCGAAGGGCGTGTCGATCGTGCCTTACCAGAACCAGGACCAGGTCTACGCGGACCTGATCTCGGGCCGCCTCGACGCCGCGCTGCAAGACGCCGTGCAGGCCGAGCAGGGTTTCCTGAAGGCCCCGCGCGGCGGGGGCTTCCAGTTCTCGGGCGGCGACATCGACGACCCGAAGGGCACGCTCGGCGCGGGCGCCGCCATCGGCCTGCGCAAGGACGACGTCGAACTGAAAGCGAAGATCGACAAGGCCATCGCCGATATGATCAAGGATGGCACGTACAAAAAGATCGAATCGAAGTACTTCGACTTCGACGTGTACGGCGGCTGAAAAGCCCAACGATCCAGAGCAGCCTCTCATCATGCAGACACAGACACATCCGTTGATATCCCCGGCGCTCGGCACCGAGCGTCACTTGACGAGCTTCCACTACGGCCCCGGCGGCGGGCAGAAGATCTACATCCAGTCATCGCTGCATGCCGACGAACTGCCGGGCATGCTGGTCGCCTGGGCGCTGCGCAAGCGCCTCGCCGCGCTCGAAGCGGCGGACAGATTGCGCGGCGAGGTGGTGGTGGTTCCGGTGCCTAATCCAATCGGTTTGAATCAACGCCTGCTCGGCCAGATGCTTGGCCGCTACGAAGCCGGCACGGCCTCGAACTTCAACCGGCAATTCCACGATCTCGCCGCGCTCGTGATGCCGCGTATCGAGTCGCGCCTTACCGGCGACGCGCAGCAGAACCTGCTTGCCGTGCGCGCCGCCATGCGCGAGGCGCTCGCCGAGCAAACGCCGACCACCGAACTTCAATCGCAGCGCCTCGCGCTGCAGCGCCTTTCGTATGACGCCGATGTGGTGCTCGACCTGCATTGCGACTTCGAAGCCGCGCTGCATCTCTACACGAACCCCGACCTGTGGCCCGAGGTCGAACCGCTCGCGCGCTATCTCGACGCGAAGGCGTCGCTGCTCGCGCTCAATTCGATCGGCAATCCGTTCGACGAGATTCACAGCTTCTGTTGGTCGGAATTGCGTGCGCGTTACGGCGGTCGCTATCCGATTCCGAATGGTTCGATATCCGTAACGATCGAGTTGCGCGGCCAGGCGGACGTGTCCTATGCGTTCGCGGAGCAGGACGCGAACGCGATCGTCGAGTACCTGACGCATCGGGGCGTAATCGACGGCTCGCCCGCGCCGTTGCCGCCGCTCGAATTCGGGCCCACGCCGTTCGCGGGCAGCGAATCGCTGATCGCGCCGGCCTCGGGCGTGATCGTGTTCCGTGCGGCGGTGGGCGCACGCGTCGAGCCCGGTCAGCCGATTGCCGACATCGTCGATCCGCTGACCGACCGCACCGTTACGGTCAAGAGTTCCGTTGCCGGGGTGCTGTATGCGCGGCAGCGCACGCGCTTTGCCACTGCGGGAATGGAAGTGGCATGCGTGGCGGGCAAGGACGCGGTTCGAACCGGCGCGCTGCTGCCGGATTGAGGTGGGTGGTGCGGGCAGCAGGAGCCAAAACTGCTGCCCGATAGAGGCACATCGCATGCTGCGGCATCGCAATGCGTCTCGGACATTTGCAGCAAGTCGATCGGGAGGGTCAGAGCCGATGGATCGGCGCCATTTCCTCAAGTCGTCGGCATTCTTCACAATTGCAGCGGCCACCGGCGCGCGCGCCGCGTCTCGTCCAGCGCTCCCCGCCAACGCCAACGCCGCGAGCAACGGCCTCTACCGCTTTGCGCAGGGAGTCGCCAGCGGCGATCCGCGCGATCGCTCCATCGTGTTCTGGACGCGCTGCGCGCCCGCGCCCGGGAACGAACCGCACCACGCAAAACGCGCCATGCGCGCGGTCCCGCTGCGGCTCGAAGTGTCGAGGCAACCGGACTTCTCCGCGCTCGTCGCCAACGTGCGGCTCGCGGCATTGCCCGCCTACGATTTCACGGTACGCACCAAGGTCACGGCGCTTTCACCAAACACGACGTATCACTATCGGTTCGTCGCCGGCGACGAGGTGAGCGCCAGCGGCGTTGCGCGCACGGCCCCCGATGAAAACGAAGCCAACGACGAGATTCGCTTCGCGTGGCTCAATTGCCAGGACTGGGGCGTCAATCATTGGCAGGCCATGACGCTGCTTGCAGACGAAAGCGATCTCGCCTTTGTCGTGCATGTGGGCGATTACATCTATGAAACGGTCGGAGGCCCGAGAAGCGATGCGGTCGAGACGGCGCATCCGGCGCTGCAGCTACCCGATGCAAAGCGGCTCGCCGACGGCACGCTCTATGCCGATTCGCTCGACGACTATCGCACGCTCTATCGCACCTATCGTTCCGATCCGCGCTTGCAAACGCTGCACCAGCGCCTGCCGATGATCGCGATATGGGACGACCACGAATTCTCCGACGATTGCTGGCAGGATCATCAGGTCTACACCAACGAGGAAAGGCAGGTGAGCGCGCGCCGCCGCAACGCCAATCGCGCGTGGGCGGAGTACATGCCGGTGGACTGGGGCGACGTGCACTTCGATCCGGACAACCCGTCATTCACGAACATTCGCATCTACCGCGATTTTCGTTTCGGCATGCTAATGCATCTCGTGATGACGGACGAGCGCCTCTATCGCGACGATCATGTCGTGAGCGAGGCGGCGATTGCGCGCGCGCACTTGCACGACCCGGTTCATGGCAACGACTCCGTCGGCTCGCGCTACTTCGTCAAGCAGGATGTTCTTCAGCGCTTCGAAACCTGGGATACCAGGCACTTCGGCCGCGCGCCTTCGATACTCGGCGCCGAGCAGACGCAATGGTGGAAAGACACGATGAAGCGCTCGCCAGCGGTGTGGAAGGTGTGGGGCAACGAGGTGATGCTGAACCGCCTGTGGGCTGTGATGCCTGGCGCACCGAAGAATCCCGCGGCGCGCCTCGTGATCGACTGCGATTCATGGGACGGCTATCCGGCGCACAAACACGACCTGCTCTCCTGGTTGAAGGAACAGGGCATCCATAACGCCGTGTCCATCTCGGGTGATCTCCATGCGTTTCAGTGCGGAGTCGTGCGGGACGACCCGGACCCCGTGAAGGGGACGCCCGTGATCGTCGACTTCGTGTGCGCCGGAATCAGCAGCACGTCTTTTTATGCCTACGTCAAGGCGGGCTGGTCCGGCACGCCGTTCGCGTCGCTGGCAACCACACCAGCCAGGCTCGACGCCTTCCTGAAGACCAACAATCCGGATTTGTGCCACGCCGACCACGATGCGCAGGGCTACGCGTCGGTCACCGTGACGCCCGAGCATTTCTCGGTGGTGTTCAACAAGGTGAAGCCCTTGAATCCCGACCGCACCGCGCCCGCGGACGCCCTGCTCGATCGCACGCGGCTGACCGTGCCGAGGGACGCGGTCGAAGTGCACGTCGAGCGCCTCTAGGTCCACGTGAGCAAACGAAGACGCATCCGCAGTTAGAACAACTGTTGCGCATGTCACGCTTCGGTGTTCTCGAAGAAATAGCCTGGCACGTCCGGCCCCCACAGATACAGGGAATCTTCGGGCGAATGGTTGCGCCTGGGCCACCCGGTGCCCGGATTATCAGGTCACGGTGTGCGATCCGCGCGAGGAATATACGGACGAGTGGAACGTGCCGGGCACGACCATCGTTCGCGCCATGCCCGACGACACCGTGATGGACATGAAGCTCGACGAACGCTGTGCAGTGATCGCGCTGACGCACGAACCGAAGCTCGCCAATCTCGCGCTGATGGAAGCGCTGAAAACGCCTGCGTTCTATGTGGGTGCGCTCGGTTCGCGTCGCAATAACGCGGCGCGGCGCAAGCGCTTGAAGGAGTTCGATCTCAACGATGAAGAACTCGCGCGCCTGCACGGACCGGTGGGCATCTACATCGGCAGCCGGACGCCGCCGGAGATCGCCCTCTCGATACTTGCCGAATTGACGGCCGCGAAAAATGGCGTGTCGTTGCCGGAACTGCTGCGGGTCGAAGGCGCTAAGGCGGTCCTGGAGATGGCGGGCAACGCGGTGGGCTGTGGCGCCTTGTAAGCGGAGCAGAAGCGAATACGAATGTTCAACGCCGCTCGTGACTCACGATTACGTCAGTAGAATTGCATGAGGCAAATCGTTTACCTACATTACCAACTACCGGACGGCGAAGAGGTCAACATGCACTTCAGCGAGCGAACGTTCAAGGACGCACTTGGAGCAACCGTCATACAGAGCCGCCTGGGACTTTCACAAGGCAGGCAGGGATACGAGAAGCTCTTGTTTCCGGGCATCGAAGTGGGATTGGCTGGCTGGCAGAGATCACACAGTCAAGGTGGCGGCACGGGATTTGAAAGCCCACATGCTATTCGCTACGCCCCGGAAGAAGTGAATCAGCAGTTTCAGCGCTTAGGTATAGAACGATATCTCAGAGAGCTTGTTGAGCTAAAACCATCAGACACGGAGCTTTGGCTCACAACAGTAACAATGACTCATTCCCGGACGCTTCGGCTAAAGGAAATTCAGTACCGTGTGGATGCGGTGAAGAATGGTCTGTCCCGCAAATTATTCGAGGCAAGCATCGAGGTCTCGGATCAACGGATTAACCCGAAAGTAATCATTCATGCCACGCCCTTCGTGAAGACATTTTGAGTCTCGCCAGAAAGGCCACCACCCTCCCTCCGGCGGATACACGCTGAATCGTCGATAAATCGGCTACTCCCAAATCCGCGCAAACCGGTAATCCGCGAGGTTTCAGTGAACGAAAACATCTCGCTGCATGAACGCAACCCTTCGGTTCCTCGATGACTGAGCCTCGTCTGACCTTCCTCGATCAGAACGAATGGGAACACTGGTTGACGCAAAACGGCGGCACTTCGACCGGGATCTGGCTGCGCCTGGCCAAAAAGGGCGCCGGTAAGCAAACCTTGACTTACGAACAGGCGCTGGAAAGCGCCCTTTGTCATGGCTGGATCGACGGTCAAAAACAGAGCGAAAGCGAAGAATACTGGTTGCAACGCTTCACTCGGCGCTCCGCAAAAAGTATCTGGTCGAGGCTCAACAAAGACCGCGCCGAAGCGCTGATCGCCGCGGGCAGAATGCTTCCCGCGGGCCTGCGGGAGATCGAGAAAGCCAAAGAGGATGGCCGCTGGGCGGCGGCCTATACGTCGGCCAGCAACTCGGTCGTGCCGGACGACCTGCAGGCCGCACTGCATGCCAATCCCAAGGCCAGCGCGTTCTTTGCAACGCTGAACGCCCGCAACCGCTACGCCATCCTGTTTCGTATCCAGCATGCCAAAAAGCCCGCAACGCGGGCGCGCAAGATCGAGGAGTTCATCGGCATGCTCAATCGAGGCGAAACCATTCACCCCCGGCATCCAGCAATCGCAGCACCGGCTTCGATCGCCCGACGCGCCGCAAGGCGAAAACCCTGAACCGTCTGCCGCACTTCCTCCGTGCTCAACGCGCGAAGCCGGAATCATGCATCATCCTGGCGCTCGACCTACCCGCTTGACCTATATCAATGGGCGCATTGGCCGCCGCCCTAACGTTCACACAGGCTCGGAGCGTTCCGAGCCTGGCGCCGGTGCCAGCGAGCGGGAGAATCACCATGGCCGATCAACCCAAAAAGATGAACGTCGTACAACTGACGTTCATCGTCACCGTCAACATGATGGGTTCGGGCATCATCATGCTGCCCGCCAATATGGCGCAGGTCGGCGCGATTTCGTTGCTGTCGTGGCTTGTCACCGCCATCGGCTCGCTCGCCATTGCCTGGGGCTTTGCGCAAGCCGGGCTATTGAATCAGCGCGCCGGCGGCATGGCCGCGTACGCCGAGGAGGCGTATGGCAAGGACGGCTATTTTCAGGTCTTCTTCCTCTACTTCCTCTCTATCGCCATTGCGAACGTAGCGGTCGCAAGCTCCGCGCTCGGCTATCTCGCCGCATTCTTCCCGGTGCTCACCTCCTCGCCAGTCGCGACCTGCCTCGGCGTGATCGCGCTGCTGTGGCTCACCACGCTGGCGAACTTCGGCGGCCCGAAAATCACCGGACGTATCGGCGCGCTCACCGTTTGGGGCGTCATTCTGCCGGTAGGTTTCATCTCGGTTGCTGGCTGGTTCTGGTTTCACGGCGCGACCTTCGCTGCTGCATGGAACCCGAAGGGGCTGCGCCTCGTGGAAGGCATGGGTTCGAGCATCGCGCTCACGCTGTGGGCGTTCCTTGGCATGGAATCGGCGGTGCAGAACTCGTCGGCTGTCGAGAACCCCGCGCGCGATGTGCCGTTGGCGTGCATGTTCGGCACACTGGGCGCGGCGGTCATCTACATTCTCTCCACCGCGGTGATCCAGGGCATCGTGCCCAATGCCGATCTCGCCCGATCGACAGGACCGTTCGGCCTCGCCTTTGCCCGCATGTTCAGTCCTGCCGTGGGTTCGATCGTCATGGCCCTCGCTGCCATGGCGTGCATCGGCTCCTTGCTGGGCTGGCAGTTCACCCTCGCGCAAACGGCCAAGAACGCCGCCGATAGCCAGATGTTCCCCGCCGTTTTCGGCAAGGCGAATCGTGCGGGCGCTCCTGTTGCCGGCATGGTGATCATGGGGATCGTGCAGTCGATGATGGCCGTGTCCACGATTTCGCCCAACCTGAGCGAACAGTTTGCTGCGCTCGTCAACCTGGCCGTGGTCACCAACGTGGTTCCGTATGTCGTGTCGCTCTCCGCGTTGTTTGTGATGATGCGCACCGCCGGCACGGAGTCGGCAAAGTTCCGGCTTAACGCGACGGTGACGCTGGTGGCGCTCGCGTATTCGATTTATGCCATCTACGCTTCAGGCACGAATGCCGTGATGGGCGCAATGCTGGTCATGGCGATCGGCTACGCGATATATGGTTTCGCCGTCAATCGCACCGGCGCGCCGGCTTCCGCGCCGCGCACGGCTGCGGGCCCGACTATCGCCGCGATCACCATCGGCCTGCTGGCGCTTTCGGCATTGATGCCGCATCCGGCGCGAGCGCGTGAACAAACGACGAGTGTGACGATCGCTCGGATCGAGCAATCGGGCACGATCCGCATGGGCTATCTCAGTGGCGCGCGTCCGTTTGCTTATCAGAACGCTGCCGGGCAGGTGACCGGCTACACGGTTGCGCTGTGCCAGAAGATTGCAGAACAGATCAGAAGCGAGGCGGGACTGGCCGCGCTCAAGACCCAGTGGGTCCCCCTCTCGTCAGGCGAAGACATACGCGCACTGCATGAAAAACGTGTCGATCTCGTATGTGGAGCACCCGACACGCTGACGAACAGAGCGGGAATGTCTTTCTCCATTCCTGTCTATCCAGGCGGAATCGGGGCGCTTCTGCGCACCGATGCGCCTTCCGGACTCCGCGAGATTCTTTCTGGCGAACGGGTATCCCATCCGGTCTGGCGCGCGTCGCCCGCGCAATTGCTGTCGCGGCAGACGGTCTCGGTCATCGCGGATTCTCCGGCACAGCGATGGCTTTCCGGCAAGCTCGGCGAGCTCGAGGTTTCCGCGACGGTCGTTCCCGTCACCTCGATGGAGGCAGGTTTGGAGAAGGTGATTGACCGTCGATCGAACGTCTTTTTCGCGGACCGTGCCCTGCTCTTTGCTGCGGCGCACGACAGTCCTGCCGCGGGCGAACTGGTCGTTCTCGACCGGCGATTCACGCGGGTTTCCGTGGCAATCGGCATGGCGCGCGGCGACGACGATCTGCGCTTGCTGATAGACCGCACGCTCAGCCGGCTTTACGGGTCTGCGGAGTTCGCGGCCGTATACGAAAGATCGTTTGGAAAACTCGACGCGGACGCGAGCGCGTTCTTCCGCGCTGCCGCCTTGCCGGAGTAACCATTCCTGCGCTCGTGTAAAACCCGCCTGCGAGCGTCCGTGCAAGGGCCCATGCAAGGTCGTGAAATGCCGTGAAATGCGGCGGGGGCGTTGTTGCAGAAATTGGGGCGCTTCCAGGTGGACTGACGTTTACGTGCAACGCTCGGGTTGACCAGGATGTTAACTTCGCATCGAGCTGCGTAGATTCTCGATTTTTTCCCCGAGAAGATGCGCAAGGACGAACGCAAGGCCAGCGAACCCAAAGGGGTGTACCGCGTCAGGAACTGGCGGGATTACAACGCGGGCTTGATCGCAAGAGGCGATGTAACCATGTGGATTGATGAAGGCGTACTGACGCAGGTACCCGAGGCTGGCCCGACCAGGCACGGCCGACCGCGTGTCTACAGCGATGCAGCGATCCAGATGCTGCTCAGTCTCAAGCAAGTCTTTCATCTGCCGCTGCGCGCACTGCAAGGCTTCGCCCAGAGCTTGCGCAAGCTCGCCTTTCCGAGCTTGCCGGTACCCAACTACACGACCTTGAGCCGTCGCGCCCAGACCCTCAAGGTCGCGCTGCCGGCGCAACGTCCCCATGAGCCCATGCACCTCGTGATCGACAGCACCGGGCTGAAGGTTTACGGCGAAGGCGAGTGGAAGGTGCGCAAGCATGGCTGGTCCAAGCGTCGCACCTGGCGCAAGGTGCACCTCGCGATGGATGCGAACACAGGCCAGATCTGCGCCGCGCTGATGACCCATCAGGACGAAGGCGATGGCGAAGTGTTGCCCGATCTGCTCGACCAGATTCCGGCTGATGTAATGATCGATACCATCGCAGGCGATGGCGCTTACGACACCAAGCCTTGTCACGCGCAGATCGCCGCGCGTGGCGCCAGCCCGTCGATTCCGCCGCGCGAGGGAGCGAAGCCGTGGCCAGACCGCACGCCCGGCGCCACCTGGCGCAATGCAGCTATTGCCGCTATCGAAGGAAGCAGCAGGCGCGAATGGAAGCAGGCGAGCGGCTACCACCGGCGATCGCTCGCCGAGACCTTGATGTACCGGCTCAAGGTACTCACGGGCTCCTGTCTGTGGGCGCGCGCGACGGGCTCGCAAGCCACCGAGGTATCAATCCGTGCGGGTGTACTCAATCGCATGGTAGCCCTCGCTCGCCCGCAGTCCGTCCGTATCGCCTGAGATTGAGAGCACACAGATCATGTCGTCTCTACGCCTGATTTACGCAACAACGCCCATCGCAGCAATAGACGCCATGGGCCCACGCCAGCAACTCCGCCAGCAATTGATTTCGATCAAATGGCAAAAGTATCGCGTTGCCATCATCGATCTAAATGTCGCTTTTTTAAATCTTTTATCCGCAACGCTATTTTGTTTAGCAATCCAATTAAATATTGGAAATATCGATGTTAGATAACAAATCCTTTGGAAAAACCAGGTGAGCCAGAAAGTCCCTGTTATCTGATTGAAGGAGGCATTTCATGTCTGATTCCGCGTCTGCAACCGGCTCCGGCCCGGCGGCCAAGCCAGCCGTCACTGCCGCGCCCGCCCCGAAACTGCGCCTGGGTGCGCTAACCGCGCTGGTCGTGGGTTCGATGATCGGCGGCGGCATCTTCTCTTTGCCTCAAAACATGGCGGTCAGCGCAGACGCCGGCGCCGTGCTGATCGGCTGGGCCATTACGGCGGTCGGCATGCTGACCCTTGCGTTCGTCTTCCAGACGCTCGCCAACCGCAAGCCCGAGCTCGACGGCGGCGTCTACATCTACGCGAAGGAAGGCTTCGGCGACTACATGGGCTTTTCCTCCGCGTGGGGATACTGGATCAGCGCGTGGCTCGGCAACGTCGGCTACTTTGTTCTCCTCTTCAGCACCTTCGGATATTTTTTCCCGGTCTTCGGCGAAGGCAACACGCCAATCGCCATCGTGTGCGCGTCCGTGCTGCTGTGGGGCGTGCATTTCCTCGTGCTGCGAGGCATCAAGGAAGCAGCCTTCGTCAATCTGATCACCACGATTGCAAAGATCGTCCCAATCGTCCTGTTCATTCTGATCTGCGCCTTCGCTTTCAAGTCGCGCATCTTCGCGAGCGACTTCTTCGGATTGGGCAATCCGAAGCTCGGCAGCATAACGAATCAGGTCCGCAACATGATGCTGGTGACCGTCTGGGTGTTCATCGGGATCGAAGGCGCAAGTATCTTCTCCGCGCGCGCGGAAAGGCGCACCGATGTCGGCAAGGCAACCGTCGTCGGTTTCGTGGGCGTGCTGCTCGTGCTCGTGCTGGTGAACATCCTGTCGCTCGGCATCATGACCCAGCCGCAGCTCGCCGCCTTGCAAAACCCGTCGATGGCCGGCGTGCTCGAGCATGTCGTTGGCCACTGGGGCGCCATCCTGATCAGCGTGGGGCTCGTAATCTCGCTGGCCGGCGCGCTGCTGTCGTGGGTGCTGCTGTGCGCCGAAATCATCTTCTCCGCGGCGCGCGACAGCACGATGCCCAGGTTCGTGCGCAAGGAGAACGCGAAGCATGTGCCGACGAACGCGCTCTGGCTGACCAATGGCCTGACCCAGCTGTTTCTGCTGATCACGCTGTTCTCGAAGGGAACTTACCTGTCCCTGATCTACCTGGCAACGTCCATGATCCTGCTGCCGTACTTTTGGTCGGCGGCCTATGCACTGCTCCTCGCGTGGCGCGGTGAGTCTTATGAGCGCGAACCGAAGGAGCGCACGAAGGACCTCGTGATCTCGGCGATCTCGGTGCTCTACGCGCTCTGGCTGCTCTACGCGGGCGGGCTCAAGTACGTCCTGCTATCGGCGCTGCTTTATGCGCCGGGCGTCCTGCTGTTCGCCAAGGCGAAGCGCGAAGCCGGGCAACCGGTCTTCACACAGCTCGAGAAACTCATTTTCGCGGTGGTCGTGGTCGGCGCAGTCGCCGCCGCATTCGGCCTGTACCGGGGATACCTCACGCTTTAAATTCAGGAGAGACATGATGGGCACGGAAACACCCCGATATGGCGTTCATTCCGAAGCAGGCAAGCTGCGCAAGGTGATGGTGTGCTCGCCCGGCCTTGCGCACCAGCGCCTGACGCCGAGCAATTGCGACGAGTTGCTCTTCGATGACGTCATCTGGCTCAACCAGGCCAAGCGCGATCATTTCGACTTCGTCACCAAGATGCGCGAGCGCGATGTCGAAGTGCTGGAGATGCACAACCTTCTCACAGAGACGGTGCAGAACCCGGAAGCGCTGAAGTGGATCCTCGACCGGAAGGTGCGCCCGAACACGGTCGGCGTCGGCCTCGCCAGCGAGGTTCGGTCGTGGATGGAAAGCCTCGAGCCGCGCAAGCAGGCCGAGTTTCTGATAGGCGGCGTCGTCGCGGAGGACATTCCCGACACTGCCCATAGCAACGCCCTCAAGTTGTTTCGCCAGTATCTGGGTTACTCGAGCTTCGTGCTGCCGCCGCTGCCGAACACGCTCTTCACGCGCGATACGACCTGCTGGATCTATGGAGGCGTGAGCCTCAACCCGATGTACTGGCCAGCCCGCAGGCAGGAAACGCTGCTGACGACGGCGATCTACAAGTTCCATCCCGACTTCGCCGATCAACCGTTCGAGTTCTGGTACGGCGACCCGGACGAGGATCACGGCGCGGCGACGCTCGAAGGCGGCGACGTGATGCCGATCGGCCGCGGCATCGTCCTGATCGGCATGGGCGAGCGCACGTCGCGGCAGGCCATCGGCGCGCTTGCGCAGAGCCTGTTCGCGAAGGGCGCGGCGCAGCGCATCATCGTCGCCGGATTGCCGAAATCCCGCGCGGCCATGCATCTGGACACGGTATTCACGTTCTGCGATCGCGATCTCGTCACGGTGTTCCCAGAAGTCGTGAACGAAATCGTCGCGTTCTCGGTGCGGCCCGACGAATCGCAGCCTTCGAATCTGAGCATCCGCCACGAGGGAAAGCCGTTCATCGACGTCGTGGGGGAAGCGCTCGGTCTTCCGAAACTGCGCGTCGTGGAGACGGGCGGCAATAGCTTCGCTGCCGAGCGCGAGCAATGGGACGACGGCAATAACGTCGTCTGCCTCGAGCCCGGCGTGGTCGTCGGCTACGACCGCAACACCTACACGAACACGCTGTTGCGCAAGGCTGGCGTCGAGGTCATCACGATCAGCGCGAGCGAGCTGGGCCGCGGCCGGGGCGGCGGCCACTGCATGACATGCCCGATCGCGCGCGACCCGATCGATTACTGAATCACCCACGCACCTGCCCGCGCAGCTGGGCCCGCCCCCGCCGACAACGGGCCCGGCACTCGACAACTTGCTTCCCGCCGGCCCTATTACGTTGGAGAACCGCTATGAGTTTCAATTTGCGCAATCGAAGTCTCCTCAGCCTGATGCATCACACGCCCCGCGAGCTGCGGTATCTCCTCGACCTCTCGCGCGACCTGAAGCGCGCCAAGTACACGGGCACCGAGCAGCAGCATCTGAAGGGCGTGAACATCGCGCTGATCTTCGAGAAAACGTCCACGCGCACGCGCTGTGCATTCGAGGTGGCCGCCTACGACCAGGGCGCGAACGTCACCTACATCGATCCGCATTCCTCGCAGATCGGCCACAAAGAGAGCATGAAGGACACGGCTCGCGTGCTCGGCCGCATGTACGACGCCATCGAGTACCGGGGCTTCAGGCAGGACATCGTCGAAGAGCTGGCGAAGTACGCGGGTGTGCCGGTGTTCAACGGTCTCACAGACGAATATCACCCGACCCAGATGCTCGCCGACGTACTGACGATGCGCGAACACAGCGACAAGCCGCTGCCCCAGATCAGCTATGCGTACCTCGGCGACGCGCGCAACAACATGGGCAACTCGCTGCTCCTGATCGGTGCGAAGCTCGGCATGGACGTGCGTATCGGCGCACCAAAGGCGCTTTGGCCGAACGCGGAGCACATCGAGGCTTGCCAGCACTTTGCCGCCGAAAGCGGCGCCCGTCTGACGCTGACCGAGGATGCGCAGGCCGCCGTCAATGGCGTGGACTTCGTGCATACGGACGTCTGGGTTTCGATGGGTGAACCGGTCGAGGCGTGGGGCGAGCGCATCGGCGAGCTGCTGCCTTACCAGGTCAACATGGCGTTGATGAAAGCCGCGCAAAACGCGCAGGTGAAGTTCATGCACTGCCTGCCCGCGTTCCATAACAGCGAGACTGAGGTCGGCAAGAAGATCGCCCAGCAGTACCCGGCGCTCGCTAACGGGATCGAAGTGACCGAGGATGTCTTCGAGTCGCCGCTCAATATCGCCTTCGAGCAAGCCGAGAACCGTATGCACACGATCAAGGCGATCCTCGTCTCCACGCTTGCCGACCTCTGAGCCGCGTGGCCCCGGCTGACGCTGCGCGCCCGATGAAAGGGCGCGCAGCGCGCCATCGAAACGAATTTTGAAAGGGGCAGCATGATGCGTATCGTCATAGCCTTGGGCGGGAACGCCCTCTTGCGGCGCGGCGAGCCGATGACCGCCGAAAAGCAGCGCGAAAACGTGCGAATCGCAGCGCAGCAGATCGCGCAGATCGCGCCAGACAACGAGCTGGTGATCGCGCACGGCAACGGCCCGCAAGTCGGCCTGCTCGCGCTGCAGGGCGCGGCCTACAAGGAAGTCGAAACCTATCCGCTCGACGTGCTCGGCGCGCAGACCGAAGGCATGATCGGCTATCTGATCGAACAGGAGCTCGGCAACCTGCTGCCCTATGAAGTCCCGTTCGCGACGATCCTGACCCAGGTCGAAGTCGACGCGCACGATCCCGCGTTCCGCAACCCGACCAAGCCGATCGGCCCGGTCTATGACAAAGCGGAGGCCGAGCGTCTTGCCAAGGAACGCGGCTGGAGCATCGCGCCGGACGGCGACAAGTTTCGGCGCGTCGTTGCGAGCCCCCGGCCGAAGCACATCTTCGAAATCCGGCCGGTCAAGTGGCTGCTCGACCACGGCACGATCGTCATCTGCGCGGGCGGCGGCGGCATACCGACCTGCTACGACGAGGCGCGCGAGCATTTGACCGGAGTCGAAGCCGTGATCGACAAGGACCTGTGTTCCGCGCTGCTTGCCGAAGAGCTGGACGCCGACCTGCTGATCATCGCCACCGATGTCGATGCGGCCTATGTCGACTGGGGCCAGCCGGGCCAGAAGGCCATCGCGCAGGCCCACCCCGACGCGCTCGAGAAGCTGGGCTTCGCTGCGGGATCGATGGGGCCGAAGATCCAGGCGGCGATCGAGTTCGCGCGCAATACCGGCAAGGACGCGGTGATCGGTTCGTTATCGGACATCGTTGCGATTACGACGCGCCAGGCCGGCACCCGCATCAGCATCACCGAACCCGGCATCCAGTATCGCGCGGCAGCGGCCGGCTAACGCCGTAGCGCATCATGCCTCCAGTGAAAGCCGCGATGGCGGTAAGGGGCGCGGACGCCGAACCGGCGCCCGCCGCTGCGCGCTAAGCGCCGAACGTCACTAGCAGGGATCCGACCAAAGTCTTATTCATCGTGTCGAATGGCACTGCTATGCTGGACCTCGCCGTGCAGCGCCGCACGGCACCATTCCCGATACTCCAATCTGAACTGCGATGAGCAGGCGAGCCGCTCACTGGAGGCATGCGTGCTTCGGCACCGCCGTGCTGCTCTGGCAGGCGGGTGCGCCGCACGCCCAGGAACTGGAGCCGCGAGCCTATTCCGCCTCCCCGGTCGGCACGAATTTCATTGTCGCCGGCTACTCGCACGTGAGCGGAGACGTTCTCACCGACCCTTCGCTCCCGGTGAGCGGCGTACGCGCGCAAGTCGACAATTTTGTGCTCGGCTACGTGCGCACATTCGCGCTCGCCGGTCACACGGCGTCGTTTGGCCTGGTCGTTCCGTTCCAGCGCGGGGACCTGAGCGGGCTCGTCATCGACGCGCCGACCCAGATCCACCGCGGCGGCATGGGCGACATGCAGATGCGATTCGCCTTCAACCTGTTCGGCAATCCCCCGCTTTCGCCCGAGGAATTCGCGCAAGCGCCGCCTCGCACTTCGCTGGGCATCAGCCTGACGGTCCAGGCGCCCACTGGCCAGTACGCTCCCTGGCGTCTCGTCAACCTGGGAAACAATCGCTGGGCGTTCAGACCTGAAATCGGCGTATCGCAGCCGTGGGGAAACTGGTTCTTCGAGGCTTCGGCGGGCGTTTTCTTCTTCACCGCCAACACGAACTTCGTCAACGGACATGAGCGCAGCCAGGCGCCGCTCGCGTTCACGCAGTTCCATGGCGGCTACACCTTCCGCCCCGGCTTATGGCTTGCCGTCGATCTCGGTTATGCCTTGGGCGGCGGCGCGAGTGTGGATGGTGCGTCGAGCGGCGGTTCCCAGGCGAACCTGCGCGGCGGCGTCACGCTCGCGGTGCCGATCGCGCGCGGCTGGTCGGCCAAGCTCGCCTGGTCGCGCGGCTTCGTCACGCGGGCGGCGGGCAATTACCAGATCGTGACGGTGGCGCTTCAATATCGCTGGTTCGACCGGTGACCACGCATCGCCGCCCGATAATCGCGACGTTTGCGGCGAAGGCGCGCGATTGACGGAGATCAACGAGCCGGAGGGACGAAATACTAGAGTGAAGGCGAACGGTTTCCCGGTTTCCGATGCGCGGTTCTTCATTGCGCCAGGCGGGTCCGTGGGATAGCCGACGTTGCAGGCGGTCCTGGTTGCACGACACCCTTGAAAGGTAGCGATATGGGTTTGCTAGCTCGCTTTATGAGTCCCTCACGAGCCCCGGGCGCGCGTGATGAGGGCGCCCGCGTGGACGAAATGATCGAACGTGTCGTCGCCATGGAGCCCCGTCTGCGGTTGGCGCAGCATTACCGCAAACGCCTTGGCGAATCGATCCGCCTCTCGCTTCGCTACATCGACGATCTGACCGGTTCGTTGCCCGCGCCTCACGAGGCCAACATGGCAGCGTGGTCGACCGATCCGTTGATTCGCGCATTCTTTGCGACGTCCGACGACCTGCCAAAAGCATTCAGCCGCTCGGAGACGTTACGCGAATACTTCGATCAGAATCCTGATATGACGCACGCCTACGTCACGCTCGGGATGGCGATGATGGAGCGGCACGTGCTGGGTGTCGCCCTGGAAGGCGATTCAGTACGTCATGAAGTGCCGCAGACCAAGCTGTGTTTCCTGGACCATCGCGTCAGCATCTGCGCGCGCTCGGCCCCGGATCTGCGGGAGGAAATCGTGCGCCGTCTGATCGATCAACTGGCGCTGGAAGGACTGGCCAAACTCGCCGCCGACCGGCGCGAGCTGGTCGAAAAAGGACGCGAACTGCTCGAGGCGCGCGTGAAGTTGCTGGAGCAGCAGGGTACGGGTATTCGCTCTCTGGTAGGCGACGCACCAGACACCGCAGCGGACGAACTGAAAAGACTGCAGGCCCAAATCGAAGAAAACGCGCGCGAACTGGCGGCGCTTCGCGTGCCGACCGAGGCGATCGAGCTCGAACTGGAGCGGGTCTGCGAGGTGTTTTCCACGCCTGCGGAGCACATCTACGTCGAGCAGCGCAATGTCCGTCTGGACCTGATGAACGTGGTGAGGAACGACGAAACACAGGCCAGCCGCATCATGGAGTTTCGCCTCGCACGCATTCCCGGTGATCCGCCTCGCATGCGCGCGTTCGCACTCGTGCGATTTCCACGTGCCGAACTCCTGCCAGCCGGACTGCATATCGACGCCGCAACACGCGCGTCGTGGCACTGAAGCAGGCCTGTGCGGTCCCAAGGTGAACTCGAATTCGAGAGCAAGGGTGCCCAGCGATGAATCACTTATTTCATTCAGGATCACGAAGAATAGACCGTGCGGCGCCAACCGCCGCAGATATTCTGAACGATACGCAAAATTTTTCGCTGGTGCTGGGCGGTCCCCTTTTCCAGCTTCTGCGCCGCACGCGCATGGCCGACGATGCGCTGGAACTGGTGCGCCAGCGGGTTCTCGTCATCGCGCTCGCGGCGTGGCTACCGCTCCTGGCGCTAGCCGCGCTGGACGGGCATTTGCTCGACAAGCGCGTGGCCGTGCCATTCCTGCTGGATCTGGAAGTTCACATCCGCTTCCTGGTGGCCGTGCCGCTTTTGATCATCGCGGAGCTGGTGGTGCATCGGCGCATGCGTCCCATCGCGCGGGCATTCCTCGACCGCAAGATCATTCCGGAAGCGTCGGCGGCGCGGTTCGACGAGGCAATCAGGTCGGTATTCCGTCTGCGCAACTCCGTGGCTGCCGAGCTGCTGATGATCGCGCTGGTATACGGTGTTGGCATCCTTGTCGTGTGGCGCCAATACACCGCAATGCAAGCGACTTCGACATGGTACGCAACACCCACGCCAGAAGGCTTGAAACTTTCGCTCGCCGGATATTGGTATGCCTACGTGAGCGTTCCGCTATTCCAGTTCCTGTTGATCCGCTGGTACTTCCGGCTGTTCGTCTGGATGCGGTTTCTCTGGCGAGTGTCGCGCATCGATCTCAGCCTCGTTCCGACTCATCCCGATCGCGTCGGCGGTCTGGGATTCCTTGCCAATACCGTCTATGCCTTCACGCCCCTGCTTGCCGCGCACGGCGCAATGCTCGCTGCCCAGTTCGCCAACCGCATTTTCTACGCCGGGGTCGCACTCACCGAATTCAAGGTAGAGACCGCAACGATGGTGCTCTTCCTGCTGTGCCTGGTCTTTGGTCCGTTACTGGTTTTCGCGCCGCAACTGGCCCAGGCGAAGCGGACTGGCCTGAGTGAATACGGCACCCTGGCGCAACGGTACGTGCGCGAATTCGACGCCAAGTGGCTGCGAGGCGGCTCGCCCGATGACGAGGCGCTGGTGGGCAGCGGCGATATTCAGTCGCTCGCGGATCTCGCCAACAGTTTCGACGTTGTCCGAACCATGCGTATCGCGCCCATTACCAAAGATGCCATTATTCGCCTCGCAGCCGCGGTACTTGTGCCCATCGTGCCGCTGGCGCTCACGATGATGTCGCTGGAGGACCTGCTGAAAAGACTGTTCGGATTGATACTCTGAAAGCATCGATCGATGATCGATTCACACGTTCACGCGTCCGCGGTAATCGTTTTATAGATCGATCGCTTTGGCGCCTTCATCACCCGACGCACAATCGGCTCGAATACGTCGATCGGCCAGGTCTCCGCAGAGGGGTCGAACGCAGGGTCGTCGTAGAGATCGACGAACTCGAGCGTATGTTGATAATGGCGATGCGCCCTGAGCTGCTCACGCATATTGCGGTCCATGCCAATATGGTGAAAGAAGTTGTGCCCCTGTACGATGCCGTGGTGCTCGATCATCCAGAGGTTCGCTTCGGAAACAAACGGTTTGAGTATGGCGGCCGCGATCTCTGGGTGATTGTACGAGCCGAGCGTATCGCCGATATCGTGAAGCAGTGCGCAAACCACGTACTCGTCGTCACGGCCATCCTTCAGCGCCATCGTGGCGGTCTGCAGGCAGTGGTGGTAGCGATCTATCGGAAATCCGCTGTATTCCCCTTCCAGCAGCTTCAGGTGCGCAAGTACACGCTCGGGAAGTTTGAAAAAGTACTCCGCAGCCTGGGGCTTGATGATCTCCCAGTCCTCCCGGGTGCTGTCCTGCATGCGTTTGAACGTGGCCAGTTTCATGGTGTGGCATCGTGGGATCGGGTGAGTGAACCGATCAAGCGGATGAGCGCGCGCCGCCCTGCCCTCGCGCGATTCCGCCGATCGGTGATCGGGGTGTTCGCCATGCATGCGCCGCTCAGATCACGGCGCCTCCGTTGGGGCTGATGACCTGCCCGACAAAGTAGTGATCGCCTGCGAGGAACGTTGCCACCGAGGCATATTCGTCCATCGTGCCAAACCGCCCGGCCGGTATGACCTGCCAGAACCGGTTGCGCGCCTCTTCGCCTATGGAGCCCAGATAGTGTTCGAAGAACGGCGTCTGCACCCCGCCTGGCGCGAGCGCGTTGACAAGAATGTTGCCCCCGGCGACCTCGGCCGCGACGGACTTCGTGAACGCGATCACCGCCCCCTTCGACGCGCTGTAGTGCGGACTGTGCGCGCTGATGGGCGAAATTCCCGCGATGGACGCGAGATTCACGATGCGGCCATAGCTTTGCGGCTGCATCAACCTGAGGGCTTCGCGCGTGCAGTAGAACATGCCGTGCACATTGACATCCCAGTAGCGATGCCAGTCCTCGTCCGTGATCTCGCTCGTGAAACCAAGGGCCTGCCGGGGTTGCGGCGTCGTGATGTACGCGTAGTGCTTGTTGCGCCGCGCCTCGTCGTCGGCCGCCGTCGGTCCCAGCGCCGCGTTATTCACCAGAATGTGCAGCGTGCCAAAGCGCTCGACGATCGCGGCGAACATGTCTTTCACATTGCTGCTCGACGTGATGTCACATCCGAGCGCCATACAGCGGGCTCCAATGGCTTCGACGGCTGCCCGCGTCTCCTCGAGGGCGGGCAGATTGACATCGCAGATGACGATGTCCGCGCCCGCTCTCGCGAAATGCCGGGCGATGATGCCACCGAGGCCACGGCCTGCTCCGGTGATGAGGGCGACGCGGCCCGCGAGGGTCCGCACGTTCGCAGTCGCTTCGCTGGACTGGCCAACCTGCTCTTTCATAAGCATGAATCTCTCCGCTATTCGTGTAATGGGTTGCCTGCGCGGCTCACGCGCGGCGCATCAGGCTGTAGCTTTGTGCCGTCGGACCACCATCGGGCATGCTGGCCATGAACAGGGCCAACGGCACCACGTCTTCGGGTTGCTTGGCCCATTCGCCAGCGGGCATGGGCACATCGCGGGTCATGTCGGTCCTGACGGGGCCCGGAATGAGTTCGTTGACGCTGATGTTGTAGTCGAGCAGTTCCACGGCCAGCGACTGGGTCAGCATCCACAGACCGCTCTTGGAGCAGGAATAGGCGGAGAACCCCGGCACCGGGCGGTTGCGCTGGCCTGAGCCCACCATGATGATCTTGCCCGCCCCGCGCCGCCGCAGATGCGGGATGGCCGCGTGCGCGGTGTGGTAGGCCCCGTTCAGATTGATGTCGATCGTCTTGCGCCACGCTGCGGGATCGCTGTCTTCGATCCTGCGCAGGTCCGATGCGACACCCGCGTTGACCACCACAATATCGACGCCGCCGAAGACCTCGCTCGCGCGGCGCAACAGTGCAACCGTGTCCTCGTAGTTGCCGACATCCGCCGTCTGGGCGATCGCGGTTCCTCCCGCCTCGCGGATCAGGGCGGCGGTTTCCATGATCTCTTTCTCGCTGCGCGCACTGCACACAACGGAGGCGCCGGCGCGCGCATACGCGAGGGCAATCGCGCGCCCAATTCCGCGGCCGGCGCCGGTAATCACGGCCACCCTGCCGTCGAGGGAGCGCGGTGTACTCGTCTGTGCCATCAATAACTCCTGTATGAATTGAGAGGCGGAGCTACGCGCCGCTACTCTCAGGTTGCCTGGAATCGGTTCAGGTCGCGTTCGTAAGTCACCCTGGCGCAGGCGAAAGCGAGCGCCGCGCCGACGGAGACGAGCGGGATCCACTGCAGGGCGCCAAGCAAACCGATCCGGTCTGCCAGTACCCCGGTAACGTAAGGTCCCGGCGCGCCGCCGAGCAGGTTGTTGGCGAGCGTCAATGTGGCTAGCGCCGTTGAATGCATCGAGGCATGCACGAGGTTCGTTGCCATCGCACCGGCGGCCCCCCAGGTCCCGGCGGCAAGAAACACACCCGCGGCGAGGACCGCGAACTGGGCGCCGCCGTCTTCCATCCGCATGGCTATCATCAGCAGTACGCATGAACCGAGGCAGTAACCGATAGCCAGCGTGACCTTGCTGCGAGCCGATTTTCGCGCGGCCCAGTCCGTGACCATCCCGCAGAGCGCCATGCCCACGCCGCTCACGATCAGCATGACCGCGGCGGAGAGGGCGGCTTTCGCCGGAGCCATGTGATGGTAGCGATTGAGATAGCTGGGCAGCCAGGCGATGATGGCGTAGGCAGTAAAGAGCTGCAAACCACTGCCCACATAGGTGAAAACCAGCGTTGGCGTGCAAAAGAGCGATCGAACGAGCTTCGGCAACGACTTTGAAACGCCTTGCGGCCCGCCCTCCTGGCAACGCGCATGACGCTTCACGCGGGCTTCGGTGACCGTCGCGGCGCACGCCAGGACAAGCAGGAGGCCGAACAGCGCCATCCCGACGAAAGCGGCGCGCCAGCCAAAGCGGGCCGCGACCACGCCGCCCGCTGCCATGCCAAGCACCGAGCCGAGCATCCCGGCCGATGTGAAGGCGCCCGTGAGCGTGGCGCGCATCGAGGCAGGAAACACACTCAGGATGATGGCGAGACCGACGCTACCGTAACCGGCCTCGCCGATCCCGACGAGCAGACGCGCAGTCAGCATATGACCGTAGTTTTCCGCGACCCCGCATCCAAGCGTGGCGAGACTCCAGAAGAGCGCCATCAGCACGACGCTTCGCGTGCGGTTCCAGCGATCGGCGAGCAGTGCGGCCGGAAAGGCCAGCATGCCAACCATCAGGCCGACCACGCCGCTAAGCAGGCCCAGTTGCGCGTCGGTGAGGTACCACTGGGACTTCAGTTGCGGGAACACCGCGTTCAGCACCTGTCTCGACATGTAGTCGGAGAGCATGAGGCCGAAGATCAAGCCGAACACCACCCAGGGATACACGCGCGAGCGGGTTGCCCGCAC
The DNA here is from genome assembly GCF_051125205.1 of Paraburkholderia sp. A1BS-2L. Taxonomy (NCBI): domain Bacteria; kingdom Pseudomonadati; phylum Pseudomonadota; class Betaproteobacteria; order Burkholderiales; family Burkholderiaceae; genus Paraburkholderia; species Paraburkholderia sp. A1BS-2L. Next base: position 338,918 of record NZ_CP120431.1, on the reverse strand, counting down.
CGGGACGGCGCGCCCGGCAAACGAACCGATATTCTCTTCCAGCATGGCTTCCCCTTGTTCCTTGCCACGTGCGAGGCGTAAGGACGTTGACTCAGTGAAAACGCGGCAGACCGCGAAAGTCCTGGCAGACCGGCAGGCAATGCGCCCATGAGCGGCACCGCCATGCCGGACGCACGACCTTTCGTTCAGGCAGCGCGCAGCTGGCGATCCGTCAATCCCGCTTTGCGGTTCGGCGTCATGCCGTTGGCGGCCAGCGTCTCGTCGATCGTTTCGTACTGCACACCGATGCGGTAGATCTCGCGTGCTTCCTTGCCCGTGGCGATTTCACGGCCCAGTTCGCGCGCCACGCGCACACACTGCTCGATCTGCTGCATCGATGTGAAGCGCTTGCCGTGCTGGTCGATGATCGTGTCTTCGATGCCGCAGCGCGGATGCAGACCCATGGACATCGCCATCATGTTGAACGGCAGAACGTTCTTCATCAGCGACTCGGCGGTGAGCGTGCAGCCGTCGGGTGCGCGATGGACGAAGTTGAAGAAGTTGAAGGGGTTCGGCCCGTCGAAGCCGCCGCCGATGCCAATCCACGTGAGATTCAGCGGGCCCTTGTACACGCCCTTGCGCACGAGGCGCTCGAGCGTTTCGAGCGCGTGGATGCCGGTGAGCTGGAAGTGCGGCTGGATACCCGAGGCCTGCAGGCGGCGCAGATGCTCGTCGACCCATGCCGGCCCAGCCGGCACCGTCATTTCGCTATAGGCGGCCATGAACGCGGGATTGGACAGCGAAGTGCCTTGCAGATGCTCCGGATAGAGCAGCTCCATGATGTTCATCTGCGTGGTGTTGATCGCCACCGTCACCTGATCGGGCTTCGGGTCGAGTTCGGCCAGCATGTGGCGGGTGTCGTCCGAGAGCCACTTCGCGGCCTGGCCTGCGTCTTCCGGCGCGAACGAAATCGAGCCGCCGACCTGGATGATCATGTCCGGTACGGCCGCGCGCACACCGGCGATCAGCTCGTTGAACTTCGAGAGGCGCTTCGAGCCCTTGCCATCCAGTTCGCGCACGTGCAGGTGCAGCACCGTTGCGCCCGCGTTGTAGCAATCCACGGCCTTCTGGATCTGCTCTTCCATGGTGACGGGAATGTCCTCGGGAAAGTCCTCGGGCATCCATTCCGGGCCGTACGGTGCGACAGTGATGACGACCTTGTCCTGATTTTCGGGGTGCAGCGAATCATCCAGAAATTGCATGGCTTGTGTCTCCTGGCAGGGTGATCGGGTCGCGAATGCGACCAGGGGCTGGCGCCGCGCCGAATCAGAACGGCGTGTCGCCGATGATCGTGGCGCGGTCCATCTTGCGATGGCACGGGGGGTAATCCATCACGGCGTAGTGCTGGGTGCTGCGGTTGTCCCAGATCGCGACGCTGTGCTTCGTCCAGCGCCAGCGCACCTGGTGCTCCGGGACATATGCCTGACTCAGGAGGTAACCCAGCAACTGGGCGGCGCCCGGGTTGGCGTCCTGGCCGAAACGCACGCGCTGCGGCGTGTGGTAGTTGGTGAAGTGCGTCGTGAATGCATTGACGAACAACACCTTTTCACCGGTCACGGGATGTATGCGTACTACCGGGTGCTCGGCGTCCGGATACTGCGCCTTCAGGGCAAGACGCTTTTCGATCGGCATTGCCGCACCGAAACTCGCCTCGATGCTGTGGCGAGCCCGCAAGTCCGCGATTTGTTGCTTGACAGGGCCGGGCAAGTTTTCATAGGCCAGCGCCATGTTGGCCCACATGGTGTCGCCGCCTACCGGCGGGCACTCGCGACAGCGCAGCACGCAACCCAGCGGGGGCGCCTCACGCCAGGTGGCGTCGGTGTGCCATACGTTCTCGTAGCGTGGCGTCGGCTGGCCCGGATCCTTGTAGATGCGGACCAGTCCCGGATGCTCCGGGTCGCTGCCGGCGACCGGGTGGTCTTCGAGTTGACCGAAGCGGCGTGCAAAAGCAACGAGCTCGGCGCTCGTGATGTCCTGGTCGCGCAGAAACAGCACGCGATACGTGAGCAGGGCCGCATGGATGCTGGCAAACAGGCCGTCATCGTGAATGGCGTGAGCCAGGTTCACGCCAAACAGCTCAGCACCGATCGAACAGGTAAGCGGCTCGATTCTCATGGAAGTCCCATCAGACGGTGAAGCCCGGACTGATCGCTTCAGGCGCGCCGACCTCGACGGGCTCCCACCGCATGACTGCCGGACCGGCAGTCTCGTACCTCGCATAACCCATGATGTGTTCCTCTCCGTCCTTGTTGATCGAACCGCATTCCCGTGCATTGGCGTGAGCACAGTGTCAACGAATGGCGATGGAGGAGTTTGACAATCGGTGGCACGGGCTTTACATTTTGTGGCACTGGTGGAGACCCCTATGCCGTCGTTGCTGAGAAGCGCGAGCCTGACCAATTTTGTGACTGTCGCCCGCGAAGTGGGGCTGAGTCCCGATATGCAACTTCGCCGCGCCGGCATCAGTGCGGCTGCCCTGCTCGATCCGGACATCCGGCTTCCCGCGCAGCCGGCCATGCGCATGCTCGAAGAATCCGCCGAGATAAGCCGCGCGCAGGATTTCGGGCTTCGCATGGGCGAGACGCGCCAGTTCGCCAATCTTGGTCCGTTGACCATTGCCTTGCAGGAGGCCCCCACCCTGCGACGGGCGCTCGAATCGTTTTCTCGTTACGTGCGTCTGCAGAATGAGGCGATGGCGACCCGCTTGCTGGAAGAGGGCGATGTCGCGCTGCTCATCGTAGAGGTCCTCGGTTTGGGGCCTGGAACGTTTCGACAATCGGTCGAGTTGGTCGTCTGCGTCCTGCATCGCACGCTCACAACACTTCTGGGCAGCGACTGGAAGCCACGCGGCATCTGTTTTTCCCACCGGCCGCCGGCCAGTCTTGCCACCCACCGGCGCATCTTCCGCATGCCCGTCGATTTCAAGCAGGACTTCAATGGGATCGTGCTCTCGAGAGCCGATCTGGATACCCCGATCTCCTCGTACGATCCCCTGCTCGCGTCACATGCACGGGTTTTCCTCGATGCGAAGCTGGCCCAGTCAAACGCCGGCATGGCCGAGAAAGTCACGCAACTCATCTTTGCGCTGCTGCCGGTTGGCGAATGTGACTCGAACCAGGTGGCACAGAAACTTGGCATGCACCGGAAGACGCTCTATCGGCACCTTGCTGCACACGGCCATACCTGGTCATCGCTCGTCGACGAAGTACGGGCCGAACTGGTGACGCGCTATGTCGAGTCCGATGAGCGCCCCTTTACCGACGTGGCGAGGCTGTTGGGCTTCTCGTCGTTGAGCGCGTTTTCGAGGTGGTTCACGGCGCGCTACGGCTGTGCCCCTTCGTCGTGGAGGCGAAGCCGCAAACGCTAGCGATGCTTATCCGCTAGCGCTCGAACTCCGTGCCTCGCACCGCCTCGATCAAATAATCCACAAACGAGGCAATGCGCGCCGAAATCGCGGTATTCCGGTAGTACACCGCATTAATCGGCTGCCGGACCTCCTGAGTCTGACGCGCGAAAAGCGGCACGAGCGCGCCGTCGCGCCGGTCGCGCGCCGTCATGAAATCGGACAGACAGACAATGCCCGCGCCGGCCAGCGCCAGCTGACGCAGCGTCTCGCCGCTCGACGACCAGATGGCCGGCGCGATGCGATACGGCTCATTGTCCGGCCCCAGAATCGGCCAGACGTTGAGGGCCTCGGGCTGATTGAAGCCCAGCAGCACGTGCTTCGCGAGATCTTCCACGCGCTTCGGGTGGCCATGGGCCTCAAGATACGCGGGGCTCGCAAGAATCCGCACGCGGCTGCAGCCCACGAGTTTGCCATGCAGCGTGGAGTCCTTGAGCGCGCCGATGCGGATCGCCACGTCGGTGCGCCGCTCCAGCAAGTCGATGAACCCCTCGTTGCTATTGAGCTCCAGTTCCACCTGCGGGTAGCGCTCGCGGTAGCCCTGCACCAGCGGCACGATCACGTGGAGCATGAATGGCGTGGCCGCATCCACGCGCAGCCGGCCCGACGGGCGCTCGCGGCGGGCGGCCATCTGCTCCTCCGCGCCCTCCACCGAAGCGATGATCGCCCGCGCGTCGTTCAGAAACGCGCGCCCTTCCTCGGTCAATTCCAGACGCCGCGTCGTGCGGCGCAGCAGCGTGGTCTTGAGCTTGTCCTCCAGCCGCCCGAGCGTGCGGCTCGTGGCCGAGATCGTCAGGCCGAGTTGCTGCGCGGCGGCCGTGATCGATCCGCTGTCGACCACGCTGACAAAGGCTTGCAGCTCGTCCAGGGTGATTTTCATTGTTGATTTCAAATCAAAACATATTCCCTTATAAGCCTGTTTTTCGTCAAAAGTAAAGCGTGCACACTACGTCCTCACCATGAATGCACATTCCACGAAACGTAACGGAGCATCGAGCATGAACGTGAATGCACCTGAAAAGACCGCGCCGGTTCTACCGGCCAGCGCGGAGAAAAGCGAACAAGGAAGCGCCTGGCTTTCGTTGCTGGCGCTCGCCATGGGCGCGTTCAGCATCGGCACAACGGAGTTTTCGCCGATGGGGCTGCTGCCCGTGATCGCCGAAGGCGTGCACGTGTCGATCCCGACCGCCGGCATGCTGATCACCACCTACGCGATCGGTGTGATGGTCGGCGCGCCGCTGATGACGCTCGCATTCTCGCGCTGGTCGCGCAGAACGGCGCTCATCGCGCTCATGAGCCTTTTCGTGATCGGCAATCTACTCTCGGCGGTGTCGTCGAACTACACCACGCTGATGCTCGCGCGGCTCGTCACGAGCCTCAATCATGGAGCGTTCTTCGGGCTCGGCTCGCTCGTGGCGGCAAGCGTCGTGCCGCGTCACAAGCAGGCCAGCGCCGTCGCCACCATGTTCATGGGTCTGACCATCGCCAACATCGGCGGCGTGCCCGCCGCGACGTGGCTCGGCCAGACGATCGGCTGGCGCATGTCGTTCGCGGCCACCGCCGCGCTGGGCGTGCTCACGATGCTGATTCTGCGCATGGCGCTGCCCAAGGGCGAAGCCGGAAAGGTGCCGCACGTGCGCGGCGAATTGAAGGTGCTCACCCGCCCCGTGGTGTTGATGGCGATGGCGACCACCGTGCTGGGCTCGGGTGCGATGTTCACGCTCTACACCTATATCGCGCCGACCCTCGAACATCTTGCCGGCGCATCGCCCTCGTTCGTGACGGTCATGCTGGTGCTCGTGGGCGTGGGCTTCTCGATCGGCAACGTGGCCGGCGGACGGCTCGCGGACCGCTCGCTCAATGGCAGCCTGATCGTGTTCCTGACCCTGCTGGTGGCCATCATGCTGGCCTTTCCGTTGCTGGCGAGGCATCACGTCGGCGCCGCGATTGCGGTGGTCGTATGGGGCATCGCCACCTTTGCGGTCGTGCCGCCCTTGCAGATGCGCGTCATGCGCGCCGCTTCGGAAGCGCCGGGGCTCGCCTCGTCGGTCAATGTGGGCGCGTTCAATCTCGGCAATGCGCTGGGCGCGGCCGCGGGCGGTGCGGCGATTTCAGCGGGCTTCAGCTACGCCGCCGTGCCCATCGTGGGCGCGATGATCGCCACTTCGGGACTCGCGCTGGTGTTCGTGCAGATGGCCTTGCAGCGCAAACAGCCCAACGGTGGCTCGCACAGCTCGGCGCGCGATCTCCCGTCGACCCATATTTGATTTTTTCCCCACACGGCAACGGAGAACCTCATGAGCAAGATTCCCGCATTCGGTCTTGGAACCTTCCGTCTGCAAGGCCAGATGGTCATCGACTCGGTGCGCAATGGCCTTGAACTCGGCTACCGCGCCATCGACACCGCGCAGATCTACGGCAACGAAGCCGAAGTGGGCGAAGCGATGGCCGCCTCGGGCGTCGCGCGCAAGGACCTGTTCCTGACCACGAAGATCTGGGTCGACAACTACTCGCGCGAAAAGCTCGTGCCGAGCCTCAAGGACAGCCTCGAGAAACTGCGCACCGACGAAGTCGACCTCACGCTGATCCACTGGCCCGCACCGAATAACGGCGTCTCGCTCGAAGAATTCATGAGCGCGCTGGCCGAGGCGAAGTCGCAGGGTCTGACAAAGCAGATCGGCGTTTCGAACTTCAACATCGAACTCACGCAGCAGGCCATCGCCGTGGTGGGCAAAGAGAATATCGCGACCAACCAGATCGAATTGAGCCCGTATCTGCAAAACCGCAAGCTCGTGGGCTTCCTCCAGCAGGAAGGCATTCACGTGACGTCGTACATGACGCTCGCCTACGGCAAGGTGCTCGGCGACCCGGTCATTCGCGCGATCGCCGAACGCCGCCACGCCACGCCGGCCCAGGTTGCGCTCGCCTGGGCGCTGCGCCTCGGCTACTCGGTGATTCCTTCGTCGACGAAGCGCGAAAACCTCGCCAGCAACCTGCTCGCGCAAACGCTGCAACTGAGCGAGGACGACATGGCGGAAATCGCGGCGCTCGAGCGCAATGGCCGCGAGGTGAGCCCCGAGAGGCTCGCGGCACAGTGGGATTAATCAGCGGCTTTGAAGTACCGCTGCGCCGACGCCCAACACGTCGACGCAGCTCAAGCAAACCCGCCGGCTGGGGACTGGCGGCTCAAGCCTCCAGTTGCTCCAGCACCTTGCCCTTGGTCTCGATGCCGAGCAAGTGCACGGTGATAGCCGCGAGGAACGGCACGGCGGCAAGGATATAGAAAGCCACGTCCAGATTGCCGCCGATCATCGTCTTCGACACGATGGTGGGCGCGAAGATGGCCGCCACCTTGAGCCATGCGCCGCCCACGCCGCAACCCATCGCGCGGATGCTGGTGGGGTACAGCTCCGGCGTGTAGACGTAGGCGGTAATGAAGCCGCAAGCGAGAAAGCCGAGCGACAGCGCGCAGAACGTCGCCACCACGTAGACCGACATCGCGTGGCAAATGCCGGCCAGCGCGAGCGACAGGGCGCACAGCACGAACGAGACGTTGATGATGGGCTTGCGGCCCACCTTGTCCACCAGCAGCGCACAGGTGAGCGAACCGAGCACGCCGAGCACCGACGCAGCCACCGCGAGATTGAGCGCGAGCTGCAGCGGCGCGTGATAGACGGTGCGATAGATCGTGGGCAGCCAAGTGGACAGCCCGTACTGAATGAAGCCGCACGTCATCCACAGCATGGCCACCGCAAGCGTGCGCTTGAGATACGCGGGACCGAACAGATCCTTCACGCTGCGCTTCGGATGGCGCTTGACGAGGGCATCGAAATCGGCGGCGTTCGTGACCGGCTCGAGCGGACCCTTCGCGGTGCGCTCGAACGCATTCACGGCGTCGTCGGCTTCCTGCAGGCGACCGCGTTCAGCCAGCCAGCGCGGCGACTCGGGCACGAGCTTGCGCAGCACGAAGAACAGCACCAGCGGCATCGCGCCGATGAAGTACATCGCCTGCCAGCCGAAGCGCGGCACGATCCATGCGCCCAGTGCATTCGACGCCAGCAGGCCAACCGGGAACACGATCTCGTAGAGAAGAACGAAACGTCCACGGCCATGAGCGCGGCTGACCTCGTTGATATAGGTCGCCGCCACGGGCAGTTCGCCGCCCAGCCCCAGGCCCTGGACCACGCGCAGCGCGGCGAACACCATGAACGACGGCGCGAAGCCGCATGCAATGCTCGTCACGCCGATGATGCCGGAGCTCCACGCGATCGCCCGCACGCGGCCCCGACGTTCCGCGAACCACGGAAACAGGAACGCGCCGATCAGTTGGCCGACCGAGCCCGAAGCGATCAGAAAACCGATCTCCCAAGGCGTGAGATGCCACTTCTGAATCAGGATCGGCAGCGTCGCGGCAATCGCGATCACATCGAAACCATCGAAGAAAGTCGCCAGGCCGATCAAAAGACGCGCGCGCACCTGCATGGCGTTGGCTGGCAGCCGCTCGAGCCGCGCAATGATCGACCCGCGCGTGAGCGGGCCGCTGTACGGCTCGACGGCTGCGGCGTCGCCGCTATGGCCGAGGGTAGTGTCGAATGTTGTCATGCCTGTCGTCCCGTCTCCGTGTTGTCTCGTGTATGCCGCCTTGGTGCTGCTTTAAGCGAGGGCCTTGCTGGTGTCCGTGAGCGCGGCGATATCGACCGCGCGCCCCTGGCTCATCCATTTGCGCGCGAGCTTGAGGTCGCGCGCCGAGTTGATTGCGATGACGCCGCGCACATGTCCGTCCGCCACGAAGAAGAGCGTCGCGCGCTTTTCCACGAGGCTGCCGCGCAGCGCTGGCGCGACGCCGGCCGGAATATCGCCGAGAATCTGCAGATTCACGTCGTACTGATCGGACCAGAACCATGGAATTTCCGCATAGGGCGTCTTCACGCCCAGCACGGCTTTGGCTGCGGCAATCGCCTGGTTCTGCGCATTGGCCCACGACTCCAGACGCACGCGGCGCTTGAGCCAAGCGTTCGGATGGTTCGCCACGTCGCCGCACGCGAATATGCAGGGATCCGAAGTTTCTCCGAATTCGTCCACGACGACGCCGTCTTCCACCGCCAGCCCCGCTGCCTCGGCCAGCGCCGTGTGCGGCGCGAGGCCGATGCCGGCGACGGCAAAATCCGCATCGAGCGTGCTGCCGTCGGCGAAGGTCGCGCGAATGCCGCCATCCTCACGGTCTTCCAGCGAGACCAGCGCCGCATTCAGCCGCACGTCCACGCCGTTCGCGCGATGCAGATCGAGCAGGAAGTCCGAGACGTCCTGCGGCAGCGAACGCGCGCACAGACGCGGCGCACCCTCCACCACGGTGGCCGCCACGCCGAGCTTGCGCGCCGTGGCCGCCACTTCGAGCCCGATCCAGCCGCCGCCCACCACCAGCACGCGCTGGCTGCGGCGCAGCCGCTCGCCCAGCGCCATCGCCTCGTCGAGCGTGCGCAGGTAAGTCACGTGCGCGCTCTTCGCCACGCTCGCGGGAAGCTTGCGCGCCGCGCCGCCCGTGGCGATCACGAGCCGGTCGTACTTCACTTCGCGGCCCGAGCGCGTGGTCACCACGCGCGCCGCGCGGTCGATGGCCGTTGCGCAGTCGGGCTGCCAGGCTTCGACATTCAGCGCCGCGAATTCGTCGGGCTTTGCAATGCGCACCGTTTCGATATCGGCCTCGCCCGCGAGCACGGCCTTCGAAAGCGGCGGCCGCTCGTAGGGCAAATGCACTTCGTCGGCGATCATCACGAGTCGGCCAGCGTAGCCTTCCTTGCGCAGCGTCTTCACGACCCAGCCTGCCGCCTGGCCGCCGCCGATCACGACGACCGTGCGCGGCACGTCCTGCGTGTTGTGCGGCGCGCTGCTTTCCTCGCTGTTTTGCTGTGCGTCGCTCATTGCTTACGCTCCGTCATGAACTTGCCTTGCGGCGCTTCGGCGTTCTTCTGGCGGCGCGTGTTGCCGTCGAGGCCGCCGTCGATGGCCCATTCCGCGAACACGGTCGGGCCCGGCTCGAACTCGCGCGGCTGCCATTCGGGCGTGAGCACGTCTTCATCGGCGTAATACTCGATCAGGCCGCCCGCCGGGTTCTTGAAGTACCAGAAGTACGCCGACGAAACCGGATGCCGGCCCGGACCGAGTTGCGTGGTCCAGCCGCAACGGCTGATATGCAGGCCGCCGCCGAACACCTCGTGAATGTCGCGCACCGTGAACGCCACGTGATTGAGGCCCTTCTTGCCGTCGGGCAGCGCGAGCAGGAACAGGTCGTGATGGCCGCCGTGCGGCGCGCAGCGCATGAACGCGCCGCGATTCGGATAGCGGTCCGAGGTCTCGAAGCCAAGCAGTTCGTGATAGAACTTTTCCTGCTCCGCGAGGCAGTTCGTGAAGAACACCACGTGCCCCACTTCCACCGGCTGGGCGCGCTCGTAGACCGGCGACGGCGTATCCACGCGCAGCGTCTGGCCCCAGACGTTCGAGGGCGAGCCCTTCACGTCGATCTCGCGGCGGCGCGTGACTTCCACGCGAATCGCCATGCCGGCCGGGTCGAAGCAACCCACTGCATCGGCGTCGCTGTAGTAGCCGGGCTGGCCCTTCAGGCGCTCGCGCAGCGCGTCGAGTTCTTCGCGCGTGGCCACGCCCCATGTCACCTCGCGCAGCGTCGGACCCGCTTCGAATGCGGCGGGCAACGACGCGTCGTTCGCGTCGGCCACGAGCACGGTGCAGCCGTTGAGCGTTTCGAAGCGCGCGCGCGTCTCGTCATGCGACGTCTGCGTCAAGCCCCAGTCCGCGAAAAAGCGGCGGCAAGTTTCGAGGTCGGTCACGCCGTAGGTAATCTGTTCGATGCCGAGAATCGTCATGTTCATTGCTCCGTTGCGCGCGCTCAGGCGTTGGCCCAGGGCAGCGGCGCGTCGTTCAAACCCCAGTAGAGGCTCTTCTGCTGCATGTATTCGCGAATGCCGAGCCGCCCTTTCTCGCGGCCCATGCCGCTCTCCTTCCAGCCCGAAAACGGCGTGGAGATCGAGAACAGCTTGTAGGTATTGATCCAGACCGTGCCCGCTTCGAGCTTGCGCGCCACGCGCCATGCGCGCTTGTAGTCGCGCGTCCAGATGCCGGCGGCGAGTCCAAACACGCTGTCGTTGGCTTCCTCGATGAGCGCGGCTTCGTCGTCGAAAGGCATGGCCACCAGCACCGGCCCGAAGATCTCCTCCTGGCAGATGCGCGCACTGTTCTGGAGTCCTTCCAGAATGGTCGGCTGATAGAAGAAGCCGTTTTCACGGCCGTCGCCCACGGGACGCTCGCCGCCGCACAGGAGGCGGCCGCCTTCCTCGAGACCGATTGCCACGTAACGCTCCACCGACTCGCGATGTTTCGCGGTGATGAGCGGCCCCATCTGCGTGTTCTCGCGCGTCGGGTCGCCCACGCGCAGCTTGCGCGCGCCTTCCACGAGGCGCTGCATGAACACGTCGTAAATCGAGCGCTGCACGAACAGGCGCGAGCCCGCAATGCAGGCCTCGCCCGACGAGCTGAAGATGCCGTACAGCACGCCGTTCACGGCATGGTCGAGATCGGCGTCTTCAAACACGATGGTGGGCGACTTGCCGCCCAGTTCGAGCGATACGGGCATGAGCTTTTCCGCCGCGATGCGCGCGATGCCACGGCCCACTTCGGTGCCGCCCGTGAATGAGACTTTCTTCACGAGCGGATGGCGCACCAGCACGTCGCCGATCACCGAGCCCTTGCCGGGCAGCACGCTCAGGATGCCCTTGGGCACGCCCGCTTCCTCGCAGATGCGCGCCAGCGCAAGCGAAACAAGCGGCGTGACTTCGGCGGGCTTGAGCACCACTGCGTTGCCGGCCGCGAGCGCGGGCGCGAGTTTCTGCGCATCCGAGGCAATCGGCGAATTCCACGGCGTGATCGCGGCGACCACGCCAATCGGCTCGTGCACGCTCATCGTCATATAGTCGCCGCGCGGCGGCGTGAGGTCGTCGTCGAGCGTTTCGAGGCAGGCGGCGAAGTAGCGGAACGTGTTGGCGGCGCTCGCCACCAGCACGCGCGTCTCGCCGATGGGCTTGCCGTTGTCGCGGCGCTGCAGTTGGGCGAGCGCTTCGTGGCGCTGCATGATGAGGTCCGCGATGCGGTAGAGCACGAGCGCGCGCAGATGCGGCTTCATGCCGGCCCACGTGCCGTGCTTCCACGCCGCGTGCGCTTTCTCGACTGCCTCGCTGGCGTCTTCGGCGCTTGCCGTCGAGACCTCCATGTTCACCGACTGGTCGGCGGGATAGAGGCTCGCGAAGGGCGCGGCGCGCCCCTGGCGCCACTCGCCGCCGATCAGGATATCGCCGGTCGGCACGAGGCTGGTATCGAATGGAGTCATGTCAGAGGTCTCTTCGTTCATCAAATCACGCAGCGCGCGGCCCGGTTGCGCAGCGCGCGAATCGCGCTGTACGCGGTGAGCGCCGAGGTCTTCGGGTTGTCGGGCAGCGGCTTGCCGCACATCTCCAGCGACATCTCGCCGAACATGCCGCGCGCGACGATGCGGTGCACGTTGCGCTCGACCGCAGGATCGGCAATCAGGCGCACTTTCGTCTGGTCGAGCCCGAGGCCCGCGAGCGCGACGGTGGCCGCCACGTTCGCGTTCTTCGGAAAGAGCCGCGCCGCTTCGCGCGCGCTGCCTTCGAAGATCACCTGCTCCTTCGTGAGCGTGCGCAGATCGCAGACCTTTTCCGCCGGCGTGTCGAGCCAGCCGAGCGGTGGCTTGCGGCCCGTGTACAGCACCTCGTCGAGGCCGCCGAGCTTGGCCGCCGAAAGCGCGTCGATGCCGCCGATCGCGCCGGACAGCAGCGTGACGGTGGCGCCGCCTTCATCGGCGGCGAGCGAGAGGCGCTCGAGCAAGTCGACGTCGGAAAGCGCGCCGATCGAGTTCACCGCGCAATCGGTGCCGCTTTGCAGCAGCGGCACCACGTGATCGACCAGCGCCGCATGGCCCGCGCATTCGAGCGCGAACTGCGGCCGGGTCGACAGCGCGCGCACCGACGACACCACTTCCACCGCGCCGTCCACCTGCTCGCGCACGGCGGCGGCGTGACTCTCGGGCACGATCACGTGCGAGACGTGCACGAGCGGGTCCGCCGCGACTGCGCGATACACCGTCTGCCCGATCGCGCCGAAGCCGATCATGGCGATGTCGATGGGCGCATGGCCGTTATGCATGTTGCGGCTCCTCTTTGCGCACCGGCGGGCCCGCAAACACCGTCTCGAAGCTGCCCACCGACTTCATGTCGACTTCGAGCAGCACCGGGCCGTCGAATGCCATGCTTTCCTGAATCACCGCGTCGGCATCGTCGAGCGACGACAGGCGGAAATGCTTCAGCCCCAAGCTCGCGCAGAACTGCGAGAACTCCGGCTGATGCAGATCGACGAACATGCGGCGGCCACCGTACTGCGCGTCCTGAATGTTGCGGATCACGCCGTAGCACTGATCGTTCATCAGCACGATCATCACGTTGGCCTTTTCCTGGACGGCCGTCGCGAGCTCGCCCACGTTCACCATCAGGCCGCCGTCGCCCACGAGGCACACGGTCTTCGCGGCGGCGTTCGCGAGCGCCGCGCCAATCGCCATCTGCATGCCCTGGCCGATGCCGCCGCCAAGCGCATGCACGCCCGCGCGCGGCGAAAAGATCTTCAGCAGGCGGTTGCCCCACGTGCTGTTCGAGATGGTGACGTCGCGCACCCAGTTGTAGTCGCGGCCCACGGCGCGCTGCAGCGACTCCACGAGACGGCGATACGGGCCGAGGCCCTTGGCGGTATCCGACACGGCGATCTCACGCGCTTCGGCCAGATCGGCGGCGAATTGCGGATCGACCTTGATGCGGTTTTCGAGGCGCGTGGCGAGCGCATCGAGCACGCGCGCGGCGTCGCCATGCACGAACAGCGCGTTGCGGTAGCCGCGGTTGTCGGCGAGCGCGTCGGCATCGATGCGATAAAGCGGCTGCGGCAGACCAAGCTTGTACTTGAGCGTTTCGTTGCCGCGCAGGCGCGAGCCAACCACGAGCATCGCATCGCAGGTCTTGTAGAAGCGCTCGACCGAGGGGCTCACGTTGAACGCGCCCAGCGTGGCCGGATGATCTTCGGGCAGCACGCCACGGCCCTGCACGCTGGTCACCACGCCAAAGCCCAGCGCCACCAGACGCTCCACGGCAGCGCGCGCGCGACGCGTGCCGCCGCCGAGCCACAGCAGCGGACGCTTCGCCTTCGCGAGTTCGTTGGCCAATTGCTCCACGCGGGCTTCGTCATGCGTGAGCGTCGTGAGGTGCGGCGCGCTCAGATCGGCGGGCCACTCGGTCAGCGCGGCCTGGATGTCGATGGGAATCTCCACGCTCACCGGGCCGCTCGGCGCGGTTTGCGCGATGCGCACCGCTTCGCGGATGGTCGGCAGCGCGGTCTCGACCGAGCGCACGCGGAACGCAGCCTTAGAGATCGACTGGAGCATCGACAATTGATCGGGCGCCTCGTGGATATAGGCGAGGTCCTGATCGAGGTATTCGGTTTCGATCTGGCCGGTGATGTGCAGAACCGCGGTGCCGGCCGTGAGCGCTTCGACCATCGCGCCCGCTGCGTTGCCCGCCGCCGTGCCCGTGCTCGTGAACGCCACGCCGAGGCCGCCCGAGACGCGTGCGAGGCCGTCCGCCATGTTGAGCGCGCCCGCTTCGCCGCGCGCACCCACATAGCGGATATTGCCGCGACGGCCGATGGCGTCGAGAATCGGCATGTTATGAATCGAGATCACGCCGAAAGCGGTTTGGACTCCGCATTGTTCGAGGAAGGCGGCGATCAGTTCGCCGACGGTGGTTTGATTAGACATGACGTGCAACGCCTCCAGATACATCGATATGACTGCCCGTCGTATAGGACGACAGGGACGTGGCCAGATAAAACAGCGCCTGTGCGGCTTCTTCGGGGCGGCCGAAGCGGCCGAGCGGAATGTGTTTCTTGCGCGCGAGCTCGCGGGTCCAGTCTTCCCAGCTCTGGCCAGCGGCCTGCGCCTCGCCGTCGGCTTCGTAGCGGCGGCGCCATTGGCCCGACTCCACGATGCCGATCAGGATCGAGTTCACGCGAATGTGCTCGGGCGCGAGTTCCACCGCGAGCGACTTGATGAGGCTCAGCACGCCCGCGCGCGCCGACGAGGTGGCCACCATGTGCGGCTCGGGCTGCAAGGCCAGCAGCGAGTTCACGCAGACGATCGCGGCGTTGCCAGCACCGTTGCCAGCACCGTCGCCCTGCTTCGCGGCGTGGCGCAGCATCGGCAAGAACGCGCGCGTCGGGCGGATGATGCTGAAGTACTTGAGGTCCAGTTCCTCGCGCCACGCTTCGTCGGTGGTGTTGGCGAAGGTGGAGACGCGGCCCTGGCCCGCGTTGTTCACGAGCATGTCGGCGCGGCCGAAGCGCTTTTCGACTTCGTCCGCGAAGGCGGCCACGTCGTCGGCGTCGAGCACGTCGCAGCGCACGGCCAGCAGTTGCGCCTGCGGATGCCGCTCGCGCAATTCGCGCTCGGCTCGCGCGAGGCGGTCGCTGTCGCGGCCGCAGATCGCGACCGATGCGCCCGCGCGCAGAAAGAGTTCGGCGGTGGCGAGGCCGATGCCGGACGAGCCGCCCGTCACCACTGCAACCTGACCAGTCAAGTCGAGTTGAATCATTTGATCCCCAATGCCTTCATGTAGTCCGTACGCTTGCTATTGCCCTTCGACGCCTGCGGACGATAGTTCAGGCGCTTCGAGAGTTCGTCGGCGGTGTGGCGCACCTTGTCGATCAGGCCGCTGTCGAGCAGCTGCGTGTCGATGCCGGGGCGCGGAATGGTCGTCGTCACCACGGCCGCGATGCGGCCCGTGTCGTTGCGCACCGGCGCGGAAACCACCGAGATGCCGCGCTCGAACGACGACTCGCTCACGGCGTAGCCGCGCTCCGCGTCCTCGCGAATGCGCTCATAGAGCGCTTCGACCGTTTCCGGCGTGGAGGGCGTGAAGCGTTCGAGCTGGGGCTCCGGATAGATCGCGCGCAATTCGTCGAGCGTGAGATCGCCCATCAGCACCTGGCCGTGCGTGGTGGCGTGCGCTGGCAGGCGCGTGCCCACGTTGACCTTCACCGAGCTGAAAATGGGCGCATGGCTTTGGGCCTTGGCGACGAACACGATGTCGCGTCCGTCGCGAATCACGATATGCGAGGTGAGCCCGGTGTCGTCGCGCAGCGACTCGATCAGCGGCAGGCCGAGATCGGTCAGCTCGAGCGAGCTCAGGTATTCGAAACCGAGCCGCAGCACAGCCACGCCGAGGCGATAGTTGCGGTCGCGGTCGGCGCGCTCCAGAAAGCCCAGCGATTCCAGCGTCTGCAACAGGCGAAACACCGTGGTGCGCGGAATGCCGAGGCGGCGCGACAGTTCGGGCGCGCCGAGCACCGGCTCGCGCGGCGAGAATTCGGTCAGAATGCGCAGGCCCCGCTCCAGACCCGGCACGCGGTAACTCGTGTCGTTGCGGTCTGCGTCGGCGTCGGGGGACGCGTTGGCGACGTCGGGTGTCATGCCTCTAAGCTCCGTAGTACTTAATGTTCAGCACAGAACATATCGATTAGCGCGCTATATGCGGCGGGCTGCTCGATATAGCCTGCGTGGCCCGCGCGCGGCATGGTCTGGAACGGCGCCCGCGCAATGTGCGCAAGCCGCTCGCAGGCCGGCGGCGGGGTAATCGTGTCTTCCGCGCCCACGGCAACGGCCATACGCACCTTGCCGGCGCAGCGCGCGAGGTCGGTAGCGAGATCGGCATTCGCGAGCAGATGCGTGGCCTGCGCATAGCCTTGCGGCACGACGCGCGCCATGTTCCAGCGCACCCACGCGCGCGCATCGGCGCTCGCGTGCGGCGAAAGCATATTGGCGCTGCGCTTCTCCGCAAGGCCCTGGGGGCCGAGTTCGGCCAGCATCGCGAGACGCGCATCGCGCTTTCCTTCGCGCACGGCCGCTTCGGCTGCGCCGTAGCCGGCGGCGGGAGAAATCAACAGCAGGCCCGCCACGCGCTCGGGATGCCAGGCCGCGAAAGCGCCCGCGATGATCGCACCGAGCGAATGCCCCACCAGCACGCAGCGCTCGATGCCGAGCGTGTCGAGCCAGTCGGCCAGCACGCGCGCATAGTCGGCGGCGACGGGTGACGCGTTCGCGACCGGCGTGGAAGCGCCGTAACCCGGCGCATCCCACGCAAGCACGCGGCGCGGTCTGTCCTGCGACTCGCCCAATGCTTCGAACTGCTGCACCCACGAAGCCGCGCCGGAGCCGATGCCATGCAGGAGCACGAGCGGCAGTGCCTCTTTACCGCGCTCATCCACGGCTTCGCGATAGCTCACGCGCGCCTCGCCGGCTTGCGCGTCGCGCAGCACAAAGCGCGCGAGACGCGTTTCGAGCGCGGCGGCTGATGAGGCGGCTGTGTGCATCGCTTCGTTCATGACTTCGGGTTCCGTTGGGCTTCGCAAGTGACTGGTTTGACGCTTTCGCCTTACTTCGCTTCGCGCTTGATCTTTGCGAGCGGTGAATCCGGCGGGTAAGTCGGCGTGATGGGCTTGGGCGAACCGAGCATCACGCACATCAGCGCGTCTTCTTCGCCGATATTGATTTCCGTGCGATACACGCCTGGCGGCACCGAGATCAGGTCGCGCTCGCCGAGCACGGCTTCCCAGGTCTCACCGTCCTTCTCGCAGATCACCTTCATCTTGCCGCGCAGCACGAAGAAGATTTCCTCGACGTCCATATGAATATGGCTCGGGCCGATGTTGCCGGCCGGAATCACCATGGTCGAGAACGTGAAGTTGCCAGCCGGCACGGTGTTCACGTCCTTCGCGACGCCGGTGCCGCCCGTGCCCACGTAGCGCATTTGCGCGCGGCGGTACTTCGGGTCGTAATCGGCCTGGAACTTCAGGGCGTCCCAGTCGTAGCGGCGCGTTTCGTAGCGCGCCACGCGGCTGTTCATCCAGTCGTCAAAACTCGCATCGGCGGGACGATCCCACGACTTGCTCTCGATCTCGACATCGGCCATTGCTTTCTCCTTGGGTTCTTTCGAACGCGTCTTCAGTTCTACGAAATCAATTCATCACGAAGCCGCCGTTCACCGGCAGCAGTTGTCCGGTCACGAATCGCGCCGCGTCGGACAACAGGAACAACACCGGGCCCGAGACGTCCTCGGGCACCTGGGCACGCTGCAACGCGCGCCCTTCGAGGTAGTACGCGTGACGCTCGGCCGGCACGTAGGCCGTGGCTTCCACTTCAGTGAGGCCCGGCGCAATGGCGTTGACGGTGATGCCGTCCGCGCCGAACTCGCGTGCGAGCGAGTGCGTCATCGCAATCACGGCGCCCTTGCTCGCCACGTAGGCGAGCAGCTTCGGCGCGCCCCATAGCGCGGTATCCGAAGCGATATTGACGATGGCGCCGCGACCCGACTCGCGCAGCCAGCGCTGCGCCGCCGCGCACATGAGCCAGGTGCCGCGCACGTTCACGTCCATCACGGCGTCCCACGTGGCCACGCTGATTTCGTGTGCGAACTTGCCGCCCGAGTTCGTGATGGCCGCGTTGTTGATGAGCGCATCCACGCCGCCCATGCGGTGCGCGGCGCCATCGACGAAAGCCGTAATGCTCTCGGGCTGCGCGAGGTCGAGCGGCGCGAACGCCACGTCATGGCCGCTGGCCGCCAGCGACTTCGCCAGCGCCTCGCCCGCTTCGTGCAGCACGTCGCCGAAGGTCACGCATGCGCCAGCTTGAACCAGCGCGGTGACGAACGCCGCGCCGAGTCCTCGCGCACCGCCCGTGACGATCACGCGGCGGCCGGCGAGCGAGGCTTGCGCCGCAAGCGTGGCGTCATGCATGGCTGTGCCCTGCTTCTTGCGTGGCGCTGGCTTGCTGGGCGCGCAGCGCATCGAGTTCGGCGAAGTGCTGCTGGGCGCGCTGGCGCAGCATCCGGCGCACGCGCGTCATGCCCACGTCGTGCTGATAAAGAAATTCGTGATCGCGTGCGTTCGGCGCCATGCTTTCCAGCACGTAGCGGTCTTGCTCGAGCACGTCCCAGTGCAGGCCTTCCAGGCGGTTGCGATAAAGGAAGCGCCATGCGTCGCGCTGCCAGCCCTGCACCTTGCGCGTGCGCCAGAAGTAGACCTGGCAGTTGTCGCCGTCGACCGGCACCGCAAAGCCGATGATGCCGAAGTTGCCGCCCGGCCCGAACTTCTTCTTGTACGGAATCGCGAGGCGCATCCACAGGCAGCCGGTTTCGCCCAGTTCGACCCAGTCGAAGTTCACGTCGCGCTGGCCGACTTTTTCGAACATCAGGCCGGACTCGGTCTTGCGCACGCGCATATCGGCCTGCTTGTCGCCTTCGGCCATCGAGTGCGAGGTCGCGTGCAGATACGCGCCATGCATCGGGTCCATCACGTTGTCGATCGCGTACTGGTAATTGCACTTCCAGTTGGACATGCAAAGGAAGCTCGCGTACTCCTCGCCCACGAGTTCTTCGGGCAAGTTCAGCGGTGCCGGTTCCTTGTGCGCTTCGTCGCCGAACCACAGGAAGACTGCACCGGCATGCTCTTGCGCCGGATACGACTTCACGCACTTCGTGCCTTCGAGCGGGCACGCCGAAACGGCGGGCACGTTCTGCACCGTGCCGCTGCCGTCGACTTCGATGCCGTGGTACCAGCACGCCACGCGGTTGCCGAGGTTCCAGCCAAGCGAGAGGCGCGCGCCGCGGTGCGGGCAGCGGTCTTCGAGTGCGTGGACCGAGCCGTCTTGATCGCGCCACAGCACGATCTGCTCGCCAAGGCGCGTGATGCCGATGGGCGCGTTGCCCACTTGCCAGCTGGGCGCAACGGGGTACCAGTAGTTCTTGATGCCGCGGTCGAGATAGGCGCGAATCGGGTCGGCGCCGCCGGCGGCTTCAGGCGTGGGGGACGTCATGTGGGGTCTCCGTGTTCAGTGTTTCCGTGGTTCCGGGCGCTGGCTTATTCAGCAAGCAGACGGAATTCGGCGGCGAGGCGCTCGGCGTTCCATGCCGCGCCTTCTGGCGTGCGAAAACCGATGCGGTTCAGGCCCGCAACCACTTCATCGAGTTCGGCGGCGCCTGCTTCGAACACCTGTTCTAGCGCATCGCCGAAATCGTTCTCATATTGCGTGGGCTCGGCCTTGCGCGTTTGCCAGACCATGTTTTCGGTCTGGCCCGGCTGCTCGATCACGCCCTTGCCAGCGACGTTGTTGGGTTGCGGCGCGAGCCAGGGCTTGAGCCACGGATTGAATTTCACGGGGACTTCTCGCATGTCATTCCACCTTGATCTGGATTTCTTCGCCGGCGAGTCGCACTGCGTACGTCTTCAGATCGCGGCCGCCGGGCTCCTTGAGGCACTTCCCGGTTGGGATATGGAACACGGCTTCGTGCAGCGGACATTCGACGGTGTCACCATCGACGAAGCCCTGCGTCAGCAACGCGTATGCATGGGGGCAGACGTTTTCGAGCGCATAGAGCGCGTCTCCCACCTTGTAGATGCCGATCTCCGTGCCGTCGAGCTTGTACTCGATCGGCGCATCTTCGGACAGATCGCCGGCATGTCCGGCGCAACGCCATTCTTCAGCCATTTCTCACCTTTCCCGATCAGCTATGTTCCACATACGGAACATCAGTTCGTGTATGGTCAATTATAGGAACGTTCAGGCGGCGAGAAAACAGAAATTCATGGCTCCTGGGGAAAACACCGAGCGCATCTCTGAAAAGGACATGATCAACGTTGCGCAAGATCCCGCTCAAGTTGCCAAAACGCCTACAGCGCAGGCACTTACGCGCGTGTGGAGCAAACAACGGCGGGTCCGCACCTGGGGGAACTACCGTCCCAAAAAAGTATTTTGGCGTCGCGCGATAGTTACTATACTGCTCAAAACGTTCCACATACAGCACATATAACCATAGGTGGAACAAATAATAAAGCGTGCGTAACGGTGCTGGAAGCACGCCGCACCAGTCCGAGGAAATTGGGTCTGCCGGGCGATCAACCTGGCTTTTCGTCATACGATCAGGAGTACCAACTTGAAACACTTCATTGCCGCGGGGTTGACGGGCATCTGCGCCGTCTCGTCTGCATGGGCGCAGAGCAGCGTCACGCTATATGGCAGTCTGGATGCGGGCGTGGCCTACATCAGCAACGTGGGCGGCCATTCGAAGTGGATGATGGAACAGGGCAACACACAGCCCGACCGCTGGGGCCTGCGCGGCCAGGAAGATCTGGGCAGCGGCCTCAAGGCGATCTTCCAGTTGGAGAACGGCTTTTACACGAACACGGGCGCGATGGCGAAGGCCAACACGCTGTTCAATCGCCAGGCGTACGTGGGTCTCGCCTCGGACAAGTTTGGCTCCCTCACGTTCGGCCATCAAACACCGTTTTCATTCGACGTGCTTTCCCCGCTAAGCACGGCGTATCTGGGGCAGAGCTGGTACGCCTTCCATCCGGGCAATATCGATCAGCTCGCGGATACCAGCGTGGTGCCCTATGACAACTCGGTGAAATACCGCTCGCCCAGCTGGTACGGCTTCACGGCGGGCGCGATGTTCGGCTTCGGCAACACCACGAACTTCTCGACCGGCCGCACGATGGGCTTTTCGCTTGGTTATGCGAACGGCCCATTCAAGGCTGGCGCCGCGTGGTCGAACGAGCACAACCGCGCGGTGGCGATCGCCACCACGGGCATCGTCCCGACGTTCCAGGGCCAGCCCTCGGCCACGTATATGGCCGACAAGGTGGAGAACATGGGTGTCGGCGCGTCGTATTCGTTCGGCA
Organism: Paraburkholderia sp. A1BS-2L; assembly: GCF_051125205.1. Taxonomy (NCBI): domain Bacteria; kingdom Pseudomonadati; phylum Pseudomonadota; class Betaproteobacteria; order Burkholderiales; family Burkholderiaceae; genus Paraburkholderia; species Paraburkholderia sp. A1BS-2L. Next base: position 317,620 of record NZ_CP120431.1, on the reverse strand, counting down.
AACTGCTCGTGCACGGCCTCTATACGCGCACCAAGCTGGAATCCAACGGCCACTCGGACACGTTCCAGAGCTACGACGCCGGCGCGAACTACCAGTTCACGGCGTTCAACAGCGTCGTGGGCGGCGCGGCCACCTCCACGCTGGACGGCCGCCGCTGGACTCAGGTGATGATCGGCGACGTGTACTCGCTGTCGAAGCGCACGCAGGTTTATGTGAACGCGCTCTACCAGCGCGCCAACTCCGAGGCGAACGCCGCCTTCTTCACCGCGGGCGTGTCGAGCGGGCGCAATCAGGCCATCGTGCTCGCCGGCATCCACCATTCGTTCTGATAGCCGGACGTTGGCGCGCGGCGCGCGCGCCGAAACCCATCAGGGTGTGTGAACGCCCCGGCTGCGCGCCGCGGCGGCTGGCGCCTGATTGGCCAGAGCCGCCTGGGCCGCGGTGGGGTCGGTGGGCGCGGGCCGGTAATTGAGCCGCGTCGACAAATCCAGTGCCGCCGCGCACACCGCGGCCACCAGCGGCGCGCGCTCGGCCTCGCCGATGTCCGAGCGCGGCACGGTCGCCGTGAGCGCGGCCACGATGCGGCCCGACTGATCGCGCACCGGCGCGCTCACCACCGAAATGCCGGTCTCGAACGAGGCTTCGCTCACCGCATAGCCCTGCTGGGCGAATTCGCGCACGCGCGCATACAGGTCGGCCACGGTCGCGGGCGTGAGGTCCGTATAGCGTTCGAGCTGCTTCTCAGGATAGAGCGCGCGCAAGTCGGCGAGCGTGAGGTCTCCCATCAGCACCTGGCCGTGCACGGTCGCATGCGCGGGCAGGCGCGTGCCCACATGGACCTTCACCGAGCTGAACATCGGCTCGCGCGTTTGCGCCTTCGCCACGAACACCACGTCGCGCTCGTCGCGTATCAGCAGATGGGTGGACAGGCCGGTCGCGTCGCGCAGGCGCTCCAGCACCGGCGTGCCGAAATCGGTGAGTTCGAGCGAGCTCAGATATTCAAAGCCGAGGCGCAGCACCGCCACGCTCAGCCGGTACTGCCGGTCGCCGTTGGCGCGTTCGATGAAGCCGAGCGCTTCGAGCGTCTGCAAGAGACGAAACGTGGTCGTGCGCGGAATGCCGATGCGCCGTGACAGTTCGGGCGCGCCCAGCACGGGCTCGCGCGCCGAAAATTCGGCGAGGATGCGCAGCCCGCGCTCGAGCCCCGGCACGAGATAGGTGGACGCCAGCGCGCCTTCTGCATCGGCGTTCGCGTCCGCGCTATTGTCGGCGTTGCTGTCCGTTTCGGCGGCGTCGATGTCGTCGCGCATCTCCTCGGGTGGCGGCGCGGCGCGCTTGCCAGTCGTTTTCTTTGTGGCCATGGGTGGCTTGGATCGGCTGAATAATCGGCTCGAATCGGGTGGCCTCCGGCGAACCCGCCTCAAGCATTCGGTAATGGAGGCAATGATAGCGCGAAGCGCACTCCCGTCAGCCATCACGCCATCGGGTTGCGCACCGCCCCCATCGAACTCCGGCGCAGCGCCTGCACTACAATTGCCCACTCGCGCCCGCTTCAAGCCGCACCACGCGGGCCGCCTCTCCAACGAAATCCGCCCCGCATGCGCCTCCTTCACACCTCAGACTGGCATCTGGGCCAGAACTTCATGGGCAAGAGCCGCCAGGCCGAACATCAGCAGCTCATCGACTGGCTGATGGTTCAAGTCGACGCGCACGCTGTCGATGCGGTCCTGATCGCCGGCGACATCTTCGACACCGGCACGCCGCCGAGCTACGCGCGCGAGCTCTATAGCCAGCTTGTCGTGCGCCTGCACGCGGCCGGCGTGGCGCTGCTGCTGCTCGGCGGCAATCACGACTCGGTGGCGACGCTGCGCGAAAGCAGCGCGTTGCTGGAGCAGCTCTCGGCAAGCGTGGTTCCGGCCGCCGATGCGCCCGCGAACCAGGTGCGCGTGTTGCCGCAACGCGGCGGCGGCGGCGCGGGCGCCACGCCGGGCTGCGTGGTTTGCGCGGTGCCCTTCATTCGCGCGCGCGACGTCACGCAGAGCGAATATGGCCAGAGCGCCGAGCAAAAGCAGCAATCGCTGCAACTCGCTATCCAGGCTTACTATCAGGCCGTCCACGCGCAAGCGCAGAGCACGCGCAAACTATTGAGCGCGCAGCTTGGCCGCCATGTCCCGCTCATCGCCACGGGCCATCTCACCACGGTGGGCGCGAGCGCGAGCGAATCGGTGCGTGAGATCTACGTGGGCGCGCTCGATGCGTTCCCCACCAGCGCTTTCCCGGACGTCGACTACCTCGCGCTCGGGCATATCCATCGGCCCCAGAAAGTGGGCGGCCTCGCGCATATCCGCTACAGCGGTTCGCCCATCGCGCTGAGCTTCGATGAAGCCGCGCAACAGAAGGAGGTCCTGCTCGTCGATCTGGGCGAGACTGGCCTCGAAGCCGTCACGCCCCTTCCGGTGCCGGTGTTTCAGCCGCTCGTCGCCCTGCGGGGCAATCTGAAGTCGCTGCCCGGCGCGTTCGCTCAGGTCGCTCAGGTCGCTCAGGTCGCTCAGGTCGCTCAGGTCGCTCAAGCCGCGTGCGACGCCTCGCCGGAGCGGCCCGTCTGGCTCGAAGTAACGGTGGCCGAAGACGACTATCTGGCCGACCTGCCCGCGCGCATCCAGGCGATGGCCGAAGGCCTGCCGCTCGAAGTGCTGCGCATTCGCCGCGAACGCGGCAATGCCGTGGCGCAGTGGTCGGGCAGCGCGGGCGTGACGCTCGACGAGCTCGATCCGCTCGACGTGTTCGCGCAGCGTCTCGCACACGAAACGCTGGAAGACGACATACGCGCCGCGCTCACCGAGCGCTACAAGAGCGTGCTCGTCGCCACCGTGGAGGGCGAGGCATGAAGATCCGCAGCCTGCGCCTGAAGAACCTGAACTCGCTCAAGGGCGAGTGGCATATCGACTTCACCCAGCCGCCCTTCGCCGATAACGGCCTCTTCGCCATCACCGGGCCCACGGGGGCCGGCAAGTCCACACTGCTCGACGCGATCTGCCTCGCGCTCTATCACGAAACGCCGCGCCTGAAGACGGTGTCCGCGTCGGCGAACGAGATCATGACGCGCCATACCGCGGACTGCCTCGCGGAAGTGGTCTTCGAAGTGAAGGGTGGCGTGTATCGCGCGTTCTGGAGCCAGCGCCGCGCGCGCGACAAGGTCGACGGCGCATTGCAGGCGCCGCGCGTGGAGTTGGCGAGCGTGTTGCCCGGCGGCGCAGGCGGCGACACGATCCTCACGACTCACATCAACGAGAAACTCAAGCGTGTGACGGAAATCACGCGGCTCGATTTTCCGCGCTTCACGCGCTCGATGCTGCTCGCGCAAGGCGGCTTTGCGGTGTTCCTCAACGCCAGCGCGAACGACCGCGCCGAATTGCTCGAAGAGCTCACCGGCACCGAAATCTACGGCGACATTTCGCGCAAGGTATTCGAGCGCGCGGGCGAGGCGCGCGACGCACTCAAGCAACTGCGCGCCAAAGCGGACGGCATGGAACTGCTGAGCGCCGAACAGCGCGCGGCGATGGAGCAGGAAATCGGCACGCTCACGGGCCAGTTGAGCGCGTTCGCCACGCACGCGAAAACGCTGCATGCCCAGCGCCAGTGGCGTCGCGAACTCGCTCAGGCCGAAACCGATGCGAATTCGGCGCAGGCGCGCCTGGCCACGGCGGTGAGCGCGCTTGATGCCGCCGCGCCCGAACTCGGGCGGCTTGCGGCAAGCGAGCCAGCGGAAGCGCTGCGCCCCGCGTTTCAAGCTGCGCAGCAAGCGGAAGCAGCATGCCGGCAATCCAGCGCGGACCTCGTTGCGTTGCACCGCGACCGCACGCAGCGGCTCACTGCGCAACGGCGCGCGTACGGCAAGACCACCGCGCTTGCCGCGAGCCTCGCGCGTGGCGCACGCGCGGAATTCGAAAAGCTCGATGCGCAGAAGCAGCAACTCGATGCCTTTTGCCGCGCCAATGAAAATCTCGCGCAGCTTGGCGAGCGGATCGGCGCATGGCGTCAGCAGTTCGATCAGCGCCGGCGCATGCAAGCCGATGTTGCCGCGCGGGAAAAACTGCGCGCCGATCTGCAGCGGCAACAAGGCGAACAGCGCGCGCAACGCGAAAAGCATGCTGCGAAGCTCACCGCCGCCGAGCGCGCCAAAGCCGAGTCCGACGCAAACGTGCAAAAGCTGGATGCCGCGCAAGCCCAGCGGCTTGCGGGCCGGCCGCTCGCGCAACTGCGCGACGCATGGCAGGCGGGACAAGCAACGTTCACCCGCTGGCAGCAACTGGAAGCCGTGGCGGAGCGCCGCCGTGCGATCGCCGCGGAAACGCGCGCGCTCGCGGCCAATCTGGCGCGCGTGGAGCGGGAGATCGACGCTCGAGACGCCGGGCTCAAGACGTTGCAGCAGACGCATGCGCAATGCCGGGCTCGCGAGGCCGACAAGCAGAAGCTGCTCGAACAGGAGCAAATCATCCGCAGCCTCGCGCAGCACCGCGAGCAATTGCGGCCCAGCGAGGCCTGCCCGCTCTGCGGCTCGCACGAGCACCCGGCAATCGAGGCATATCGCGCACTCGATGTGTCGGCGACGCAAACGGCTTTGCAGGCGATTCGCGCGGAGCTGCAGGTCTCCGAGCGGAGTCTGCGCGAAGGCTCGGAGGCCTTGTCGGCGCTGCGCGCGACCCAGGCACAGCAGCGTGCGCAGCACGAGCAGCTCGCCACGCGCGGCGCTCAGGGCCGCGAGGAATGGGACGCGATCGTCGCGATGCTCCCCGCGCAGCCCGCAACTGGCGAGACGGGCTGGCAAGATTCGGAAGGCATTGCAGCGGCTCGCGAATCAGCCGGGAAAACTTCGCAGCAACTCAAGCAGCATCTGGAGGCCGCCGAGCAGGCAGAGGAAGCGCTCGCTCGCGCACGCGAGGCAAACAACCGTTGCTCGGACGCATTGCAGGCGGCGCGCGCTGATGCAGCGTTGCTGGAGCAATCGCTCAACGCCATGCAGGCGCGGCTTGCCGAGATCGCACATGAACGCGACGCGCTGCAAGCCGACCTCGACCGCGAGGCCAGCACCTTGCTCGACGCGGTGCGCGCAGGAGGCTACCAGCTCGAAGCCGTCCCCGAAGACACGGCTTCGTGGCTGCAAGCACGCGAGGTCGAATGGCGCACGTGGCAAGACACGCAGCGCCGCCTGCAAGCGCTCGAACAGGCGCTCGTGCGCCAGCGCGTGCAATGCGACGCCGCGCAGGCGCAAGTCCAGGGATGGCGCGAGCGCTGCAAGGCCGTCGGCATGGAAATGTCGACGTCCGAACCAATTGATCCGGCACGCCGGAACCAGACGGCCTCCCTGTTCGACGACATCGATCACAGCAGCGATAGCGAGGAAGATGCCTCAGCGGAAGCATTCGAAGCCGGCGTGGCGCGCGCCGATGCGCTCACGCGCGAACTGGACACGCTCGACGGCCAGCGCACCCATCTCGAACGCACGCTCGCACAGCAGCGCGCCGCGCTCGACGAAGCCACGCAAACATGGCAAGCAGCGCTCGCCAACAGCCCGTTTGCCGATCACATCGCGTTCCTCGCGGCGCTGTTGCCTGCCGAGACGCGCAAGCAGCTTCAGACGCTCAAGCAGCAACATGAGCAAGAGCAACAGACAGCTGGCGCGCTGCTGCAAAGCGTGCGCGACAAGCTCGCACGCCTGCAAGCGCAAGCGCTCACCGAGGCCAGCGCCGACGCACTGGACGCGCAACTCGAAACGGTGGAGAAGGAAAGCGCCGCGCTCACCGAACGGTTAGGCGAGCAACGCGGGCTGCTCGCACGCGATGCGCAGCAGCGCGAAAGCCAGCGCGCGCTATTCGAGCAAATCGAAGCGCAAACCCAGGACGCCGATCTCTGGCAACGGCTCGACGCGCTGATCGGCTCCGCAAGGGGCGACAAGTTCCGCCGCTTCGCGCAAGGGCTCACGCTCGACCATCTGCTCGCGCTCGCGAACCGCCATCTCGACCGCCTGCACGCGCGCTATCTGCTGCGCCGCAAGTCCACGGGCGAACTCGAACTGGAGATTGTCGACGGCTGGCAGGCCGACGCCACGCGCGACACGCGCACGCTTTCGGGCGGCGAGAGCTTCCTCGTGAGTCTCGCGCTGGCGCTCGCGCTTTCGGATCTGGTGAGCCACAAGACCTCGATCGATTCGCTGTTCCTGGACGAGGGCTTCGGCACGCTCGACGGCGATACGCTGGAAATCGCGCTCGATGCACTCGATACGCTCAACGCCAGCGGCAAGATGATCGGCGTAATCAGCCACGTCGACAGCCTCAAGGAGCGCATTGCCACGCAGATCCGCGTGGACAAAGGCGGTGGGATCGGCCACTCGCGGCTATCGATCCACGCGCGCTAAGGCGAATCCGCCGCGCGCGCTTCAGCCCTGCCCGGCCTTGTGCGTGGCAATTTCGAGCATCTGCAGGCCCAGGTCGTCGTGGCCGCGCGCCACGAGCGCATCGCCTGCGCCGTGTATGTCGCGCGCGTCCTTGTTCTGTCCGAGCTTGCGCTTGCCCACGAGGCGCGTGATCTCGATCTCCAGCCCCACAATGGCCTTGAGCATGGTGTCGAGATAGTCCTGCGGCGCATCACCCATTTTCCAGGGCCTGGCCTCGTTCGCCTCGTGGGTGCGCGTGAGGCGCGCCACCACGCCGCGCACGAATTTTTCGTCGTCACGAATGCGGATGCGGCCATGCGCGTGCACCACGACATAGTTCCAGGTGGGCACCTGGCGGTGCGTCTCGTGTTTGCTCGGGTACCAGGTGGGCGAAACATAGGCGTCGCCGGCGCGAAAGATGGCTAGCACTTCGCCGCCGTCGGCCACTTCCTGCCAGAGCGGATTCGCGCGCGCGACATGCGCGTGCAGCGTGCCGAGCGCGCCTTCATTGGCAAGGAGTTCGAACGGAATGTGATTGGCGTCCAGGCCGTTTGCGCCGTGCGTGACGAGCGTGCCGAACGGATGCTGCGCGATGAGCGCGTGCAGGACCTCGGTGCGGGACTCGTCGAAATGGGCTGGGACGTACATGGCGGCTCCACGGGTGGGCGGGCGCTAACGGTGTGCCGACCCGCGCGCCCTGCGAGAATAATCCATCTATTGTCGCGCCAAACCGGCCCGTGCTGTAGAGCCAGCGCGGGCCATCTTCGAGGGACCAGCCGCAGACTTCATGCCGCTAGCGTTCGCCACGGCGCACCATGAGGCGGCCGATATCCCGCTTCCCTTGACGATATCTGGAATTGACCGCGCATCCCGGTTTTGCACCCGCCCGGAACCCTCAGCGCGCAAAGTACCTGTCGTGCAGCGCCTCGACATCCACCTCGTTCGCGCGCGCCGCGAACGTAACCTTGCCGCCCTGCATCAGGTAGACCTGATTCGCCAGCCGCAACGCCATATGGGTGTTCTGCTCGACCAGCACGATCGTGCGGCCCGCCGCCTTCAGCCGTTCGAGGATCGCGAACACCTCCTGCACCATCACGGGCGCGAGCCCGAGCGATGGCTCGTCGATCAGCATCAGTTGCGGCGCGGACATCAGGCCGCGCCCGAGCGCGAGCATCTGCGCCTGGCCGCCCGAGAGCGTGCCCGCAGGCAACGCGCGGCGCTCCTTGAGCAGCGGAAAAAGCGCGTAGACCTCCTCGATCTGCCGGGCGGCCCCGGCGCGGCGCGTCTTCGCGAATGCGCCCAGCATGAGGTTCTCCTCGATCGACATATCGCGGAAGATCATGCGGCCCTCGGGCACCATCGCAATGCCGCGCTGCGCCATCTGCCACGTGGGCACACCCCCAAGCGGTGCGCCGTCAAACAGGATCTGCCCGTGCTCGACCGGCACGAGCCCCATGATCGCGCGCAGCAGCGTGGTCTTGCCCGCACCGTTCGGGCCGACGATGGTGGTCACCTCGCCGCTCGCCACGTTCAGCGATACGTCCCATAGCACGTTGATCGCGCCGTAGCCCGCGCGCACTTTGACGATGTCAAGCATGGGCCGCCTCCCCGGTGTAGCTGCGCACGACCTCCGGATCTCGGAACACCTCGGCGGGCGGCCCGTCGGCGATCAGCTTGCCGAAGTTGAGCACAGCCACGCGGCGGCACAGGTTCATCACCGTCTCGATGTCGTGCTCGATGATCAGGATGCCTACCTGATAGCGCTCATGCACGTCGATCAGTGTCTTCATGAAGCGCCGCTTGGTTGCCGTCTCCAGGCCGCCCAGCACTTCGTCGAGCAGAAGCAGCCTGGGATTGGTCGCTAGCGCCTTCGCTACTTCGAGCGCCTTGAGCTCGGTGAGCGCCAGTTCGGTCGCCGCGTTGCGCTGCGCCTTGCCGGCGAGGCCCATGAATTCGAGAATCTCGTCGATGCGCGCGTCGTCCACGTGGCCGGCGCCAAAGCGCTGCGAGACCACGAGGTTCTCGCGCACCGTGAGTTCGTGCAGGGGCTGCGGCACCTGGAAGGTGCGCCCGATGCCCATGCGCGCACGCCGGTACAGCGGCGTCTTGAGCAGGTCCACGTCCGCGAAGCGGATCGAGCCGCTGGTGGGACGCACGAGCCCGGAGACCGCGTTGAACAGCGTGGTCTTGCCCGCGCCGTTCGGGCCGACGAGGCCCACCACGTCGTGCGTGTCGAGCGTGAGCGAAACGCCGCTCACCGCCGTGATGCCACCAAAGCGAATCGACACGTCCTGCAGTTGCAGCGCAGTCTTGCCTTCAGCCTGCTGCATAGACACCTCGCCGGGTACGTTTCAGGCGCAGCGCGGTCAGCCCCGCCGGGCTCACGATGATCATCGCCACGAGCAGCATGCCAAGTACAATCTGATGCCCGGTGGGCAACAGGCTCTTGAGCACCAGTTGATCGATCAGATACACCGACACCGCGCCCACCAGCGGCCCGAGTATGGTGCGATAGCCGCCGCAGATCGCCGCGATGATGGGCACCACGGCCCAGCTCGCGTTGAAGGCATAGTCGGGTTCGAGAAAGTTGATGTAGTGCGCGTTGAAAGCGCCCACGAGACCCGTCATGAGCGCGGAGAGCATCAGCATCGCGAGTTTGAGCATCACGCTGTTCACGCCCACCACGCGCGTGGCGTCTTCCGATTCGTGCATCGCGCGCAGCGCGAGCCCCACGTTGGAGCCGCGCAGCTTTGCATAGATCAGTGCGAAGACCAGCACGATCGTCAGGATGATCAGATAACCGCCGACCTTGCTGCCGAAGTCGAAGCCCGCGACTTCAGGCAACGATGGAATGCTGGAGAGGCCGCTCGCACCGCCCGTGAGGCCGGACCATTCGGTCGCGACGATGCGGAAGATTTGCGCATACGCGAGAATGGCCAGCGCGAAGTACGGCCCCCGCAGGCGCAATGCCGGCGCCATGGCAAGCGAGGCGATAACCGCGCCCACGCCGCCCGCCGCGATTGCCGCGAATACGGGCCAGCCCGCCTTCAGCGTGAGCAGCGCCGAGATATAGGAGCCCACGCCGAAGAATGCGCTGTGCCCGAAGCTCACCATGCCGCCGAGGTTGCCGAGCAAGGCCCACGCGAGCGCGATGGCCGCGATCGTGAGCGAGGCCACGGCCAGGCTCATCAGGTAGAGGTTGTGCCCCAGCGCGAGCGGCACGGCCACATAGAGCAGCGCCAGCGTCATGGCCAGCGCGACAAGACGCGCGGCGGGCCTGGAGGCGCGTGCCGCCTGCGGTTTCGACGCCAGTTTGGACATGGTGGTCATCGGCCTCACCCTCTTCTCTTCGCCACGCCGAACAGGCCGTTGGGCAGCACGTACAGCACGATCAGGAACAGCAGCATGCCGGCCAGTTCCTGCAATGCGGAGCTCGCGAGCGTGACGGTCAGCGCCTCGGTAATGCCTAGCAGCATCGCGCCCGCCAGCACGCCAGGTATCGAGCCCACGCCCGCGAGCACCGTGATGATGAACGCCTTCACGGTGAGCGCCTCGCCAATCGAAGGCTGCACGGCGCTCGACGCATAGATAGACACGCCCGCGCACGAGGCCAGCACGCCCGCCACGATGAACGAGACCAGTTCGGTCTTGCGAGGATCGATGCCCATGAGGCGCGCGGCGTCGCGGTTGCTCGAGATCGCGCGCACCGCGCGCCCATACCACGAGCGCGAGAGCCACCACCAGAGCGCGAGCATCAGCACGACGCTGATGCCGAACGACAGCACTTCGCTGCGCATCGCAAGCAGATTGCCTAGCATCACGCTGTCTTGCAGCCAGGGGTTGCCGGTCGAGCGCACGTCGGCGCCCCAGCCCAGCAGCACCGCGTTGGTGAGCACGATGCCGATGCCGTAGGTGAGGATCAGCGAGTTCAGCTCCCGGTCGCTCTTGATGCGGCTCACCAGATGCCACGCGGCCACCGCGGCCGCGCATACCACCGGAATCGCCGCTGGAATTGCGAACACGGGGTTGAGGTTCAGGCGCGTCTCGAACGTATAGGCGATATAGGCCGCCAGCAGCACGAATTCGCCATGCGCGAGATTGATGACGCGCATCGAGCCGAACACGAGGGCAAGCCCGAGCGCGACAAGTGCATACGCACCGCCCACGAGCACCCCCGAGTACAGCGATTGCAATACGAGTTCGCTCATCGCGACCTCCTCTTTCAAATCCGCGATTGCGAAAAAAGCGGCGCGCTCACCATGGCAGCGCCGGATAGTTGAGCTTGCCCGTAGCGTGCTCCTTCGGCCACACGATCACGATGCGTTCGCCCTGAATCTGCGCCACGTAGTTCACGAACGAGGGGTTGTCGCCATTCGCCGCGAAGCTCACCTTGCCGATCAGCGTGTCCTGCGGTTTCGCGCGCAGTTCCGCGGCAATGCCGTCTTTCTTGAGCGTGCCGGCGTCGGCGGCGCGCGCCATCGCGTTGAAGAGCAGCGTCGATTGCACGAAGGCGAACTCGGCGGCGTAGTCCGGTTCCTTCTTGTACGCGGTCACGAAGGCGTCGACGAAGGCCTTGCCCTCGGCGCTCGCGAACTGCACCGGATACGGCAACATCGCGCAGCCGATCACGTTGTTCACGAGGTCGGGAAACTCGGCGGCCATCTTCGGCGTGGCAAGCGACCATGTGCCCATCACCGCCTTCAGTTGCGGCTTGAGAACCTTCGCCGCGCGCAGGATGCCGATATAGTCGTTTTCGTAGCCGATCATCAGCATGACTTCGGGCTTGTCCTGCAAGCGGATCTTGTTCACGAGCGGCTTGAAGTCCGTCATGGTGGGATCGAACGCATGCACCGTGACCGTCACGCCCTTAGCGCGCAGCTTCGTGGAGACGTCGTTGCTCAGGTCGGTGGTCGCCTGCTTTGTCGAGGCGACGATCGACACCGACTTCACGCCCATCGCATCCAGCTGCGCCAGCACGGCCTTCGAATAGCCCGATGCGGGGCCCACCCGAAAGAAGCGCTTGAGACCGCGCGAGGTGATCGCACTGTCGACGGCGCCCGAGGTGATGTAGACGAGACCGGCCTTGTCGGCGGCTTCCGAAGCCGGGCTCACGGCGTTCGAGCCGTAGCCGCCGGTAATCGCCAGCACGCCTTGCGAAGCGAGCTTCTCCACGGCGGAGACGGCCTTGGCCGGCTGCGCTTCGTCGTCGATCACGGTGAGCGCGATTTTGTGCTGGCCGTTGCTGCGATTGAACAGGTCGGCCGCAACCTTGATGCCTTCGAGCTGCGCGGTGCCCGCGCGCGCCATGGCTCCCGTGAGCGGCAACTCGACGCCCACCGGCAACACGTCGGCGAACGCGGACGGTGTGCCGGCTAGCAGCGCGAGCGCACATGCGCCAAGGTTGATCATTGCGCGTGCGAACTCGCGCCCTTTGCCGCGCCCGGCGTTGTTCGTGTTGCGAGAAGTGCTGCGGGACATCGAGTTCTCCAAACCGGTTTTATGGCGTTTTTTATAGCGTTATTGCGCGAGAACGCGCGGGCTCACCACGGCACGCCCGGATAGACGGGTTTCGCGGTGGCGTACTGTGCCGGCCAGACGAGCGCGAGCTGACCGTTGGCAGCGAACTGGCCCATGTGCGCGACGTAGTGCGGGTTGTCGCCGCGCGCATCGAAGCTCACCTTGCCGATGAAGGTGTCGTCGCGTTGCGTGGCGCGCAGGGTGTCGGCAAGGCCGCCCTTGTCGAGCGTGCCCGCCTTCTGCGCGCTGGCGACAGCGTCGAACAGCAGTTGCGCGTAGACGAACGAGGTTTGCGACTGATAGTTCGAAACGGTCTTGAAGAGCCGCTGATAGGTGTCCGAGAAGTCGCGCTGATCCGCCGAGCGATAGTCGGCGGGTGAGGCAAGCACCGTCGCGCCGTACACGTTGGGCACGAGTTCGGGAAACGACTGCGCCAACTTCGGGCTCGCGAAGGCCCACGGCGCCGCAATCGCCTTGACCTCGGGCTTGAGCACGCGCGAGGCGCGCAGAATGCCCACGTAGTCGTTCTCGTAGCCGAGCATGGCCATGGCGTCGGGCTTGTCCTGCAGCTTCACCTTGTTGATGAGAGGCTTGAAGTCGCGAATGGAAGGGTCGTAGGCATGCAGGTACGTCGTCACGCCCTTGGCCTTGAGCGCCGCATCCAGTTGGCGCGCGAGGTCGCTAGTCGCGTCCTTGGTCGAGTAGACGATGGCCACCGACTTCACACCGAGCGTCTCGAAGAGTCCCGCCATGCCCTTCGTATAACCGGGCGTGTTGCTCACGCGAAAGAAGTTCTTGAGACCGCGCGTGACCATGTCGTCGCTGGTGCCGCCCGAGGTCACGTAGACGAGCCCTGCCTTGCTCGCGGCCTCGGAGGCCGGGCCCGCGCAATTCGAGTTCGCCGCGCCCGCGATGGCGACCATGTGCTGCGAGGCAAGCTGTTCGACCGCCGCTACGGCCTTGGCGGGGTTCGACTCGTCGTCGATGGTGACCAGCGTGATCTTGTCCTGAGGATGACGCCGGTTGAACATGTCGGCGGCCACCTGAATGCCGCGGTACATCTCCGTGCCGGCCTGCGCGAGCGGCCCGGTGAGCGGCAGTTCGACGCCCACTTTCCATTCGGAGGCGTGGGCCTGAGCCGGGGCGAAGAGGCCGCTCAGTGCGGCGAGTGCGGCGAATGCCTGCGCGACGCGCGGCTTCAATCGAGTCATGTCTCCTCCGGTGCCTCGAGGGCTTTTGTGTGAAGGCTTATCGTATCTTTTTATTTCGCATATCGAATCATTATTCGGTGGCCTCGGTCCAACGGGCCGACTGGCACACCGGGCTTGCCACTATCGAACAGGTGCCAGTGTGGTCGAGCGCCGCCACGCTAACAATTAGTTTTCGGGAAAGCCGGCGTTCGGCTCGGTGGAAGTCGGCAATTGCCCCTAGGTGCGCGCCTGAGGGTGGCCGTTGCGCCCGACAGCCAAGGGAAAACCCTCGGCCGCGTTCGGCGCTCGCATCGACGCCGCCGATCAATTGCATACGCAACTACTGCACGCACATCACGTCATTTCCAATTTCGAAATGAACTGATGCGCGAATCGGAACGGCCTGCGCGTATACCCCGAAGCTTCGCTGCCGCGCCCGAATTCCCTTGCGAATCAATGAGAATTCGTCGTCCCAGCAATGAAGCAAGGCCTTAAACAAAGCATCAATCGCGGCAGCGCCGATTTTTTCCGGTTGCTTCGCCTTGACCGCGATCCTAGAATCGGACGGACTCGGGCAGCGCTCGCGAGCCTCCCGCAAAAAAATGCTGGAACGACGCCAACCCAGGGGAGATGCAAATGGACGACATGCTGACCGCTTCGGCGCAAGCGGTGCTCGCCAGCCTCTGCACGCCGCAATTCGTGCGCGGCGTGGAGGCGGCGCACAACCGCCGCGCGGGTCGCGAACTCTGGCGGCAACTCGAAACACTCGGACTGCTGGACGCGCTCGTGCCCAAGGCGCAAGGCGGCGCCGACTTGCCGCTCGCCGAGGCGGCTGGCGTGCTGTTCGCGTTCGGCCAGCACGCCTTGCCGTTGCCCGCCGCGCACACGATGCTCGCGCGCCATCTGCTGGCTGCCGCACAGGTGGACGCGCCACGCGGCCCGATCGCGCTGGCGATTGCCGACTCCACGCAACGCATGGCCTTCGTGCCCTATGGACAAGTGGCCGACGCGGTCGTGGTCGAGACTGCGGCAGGCGTGTATCTCGTCTCGCTCGACACAGCCTGCGTGGAGAAACACGGCGACGGACTGGACGCGACTGTGCGCTTCGATACGCGCACGGCACGTACGCTGCCCGCGCGCGGCATCGCCGAGTTGGGCGCGCTTGTGACGGCCGCCACAATGGCGGGCGCGATGCAGCGCGTGCTCGACATCACGGCCGACTATGTAAACGCGCGCGAGCGGGTTGACGAAACATCCGGCAAATCCGGCAAAGTCGAAGCGGCGCAGCAGCAACTGAGCGCGATGGCGGGGCACGTTGCCGCCACGCGCTCGGCTGCGCAGATGGGCTGTGCCGCGCATCGCAGCGGGCAGCAGCGCCTCGCCACCGCGATTGCCAAGGCGCGCGCAAGCCGAGCGGCGCCGCTGGTCGCGAACGGCGCGCATGGGCTGCTGGGCGCGATGGGCATTGCCGCGAAGTTCGATCTGCAGCTTTATACGCGGCGCTTGCATGCGCAGCGCCTGCAATATGGTTCGGAATCCTTCTGGGATGAGATTGTGAGTGCGCAGGCGGTTGATCGCTGCGAAGATGCATCGGGTATTTTCGATGCGCTCGATGAAGCGGCTACGCCGTTGGCGCTTTCGAGAACGCTTTCATCGAATCGCCCGCAACAGGATCTGTCTGCGCGGTAGTCATACGAATGCGGCTCCGCAGTCCATAACGCCACGACGTCGGTTCCGAAATGGCGCGGATTTTGGCTTCAGGCACGGCACCATCGCCGATGGCCGGCCGCCCGCAGACATGCTAGGCTTTCCTCCAAACAACTCCGGAGACTGCGATGCCGTTCATCTGTGAAAACGTTGAATGTCGTGCCGTGCTGGCTCGTGGGCAGGTCCGACTCAGTCGTGACGACGAGGCGTGGTTTTTCTACTGCCCGGACTGTAACGCGAGGAACGAGTTAAACAATATCGGGGCGCCCGGAGCCCCTGTACAGTTGGTTCAGCCGGAAAGACCCGGCCTTCCGCACAAGGTGGTTGCGACAGCACGACCATTGGAGGACGGCAGGTACGCGGCGCAGCTGCGCGTTCAAAGAGCACTCGGCATCAACGGAACCTACGCGGTCGAGGAGCACTGGGAGCAGCTCGGTGTATTCCTCAACGCGCAAGAGGCCGTAGCGCACGCAAATTCTTTCGCAGCTGAGCTGCTGAAGGCCTAGGCGTCCCTGGCTTTCACGGCATGCGCCAGCAACACGCATTCGCCCTGGCTCCGGCCTCGCCGGCCGATCCAGGCGCGTTGCGTTTGCCTCCCGCGATCTTGCTGGCGTGCTTCAGGTTTCCCCGCTGGGAGAAGACCATGCAACCTGGAATGATGGCGGCACTATGCGGCTTGCTTTTCGCTTCCACGACCGCCATTGCGCAAGATACGCATATCGCCGCATTCGATGCACCAGCGAGCGGAAACAAGTACACGCAACAGTATGTCCTCGACGTCGGTGACGTGCCCGGCCACAAACTGCGGCTATACGAGCTGGTGCGCAATTACGGCGGCAAAGACCAGACAATCGAAGGCATCGTTCTGAAAGAAGCCGTCATCCGCGCCACCAGCGATCTGACCGATCTGAACGGCCTGGGACGCAGCTATGTCGAATACCGAATGGAGAACGGCGACAAGATTTTTGCGCGTGGATATTTCCTCAATCACAAGCTGCCAGACAGCAACCGTCTGAAGAACCTCACAGAGTTGGATATCACCGGCGGTACCGGCAAGTTCCGCGGTATTCGCGGCATCGTGCGCGCAGAGACAACCTCCGACTCCAAGACCTTCAACCAGAACCATACCGAGTTCGAATACTGGTTCGAGAAGTAGCCGCTAGGCTGCCTCGAGTTCGCGAACGCCTTGGTGAATCCGATTTCTGCTCCAGATTCGAGCAGCCGCGCATCATTCTGCGGCTGCTAAGGTTCGACAACGCTCGACGATAGTTCCGGCAAAAATCCGACGATGTCCATGGGGACGCCGCACGATCGCCCGTGGATTTCCGAACACCTTCCCATTTCGCGATGCCTTGAATGGCCGGCGGCAAAGACGGCTTTACAACGGGAAAGAAGCCATTGACCTGAATCAATCGGATACCGTCAATGGGACCTTATGGTGGGTTACGAGCCGAATCGACTGCTGCTCGATGGGGCGCGGAGCGCGTTCGTCCCGCCTGCCGAGCCGCTACGATTCGTACGAAGAACGCACCACCAAGCGCTCATATCGCGACCCGGGAGGCATCATGATCCATCAACCCATTGCGGCGCTCGCCGCAGCGTTTGTCGGCCTTGCCGCATTGACGGCCGCTCAGGCCCAGACATTGGACAAGATTGCGCGAACCAATCAGATCGTCGTTTCGTATCGGGAATCCGCGGTCCCCTTCAGTTATCTGCTGACGCCGCATAAGGCGGTTGGATTTTCGGTGGATGTGACCGAAGCCATTGTCGATGACGTCCGAAAGACACTTCGAAAGCCGGACCTGCGCACCGTCTACATGCCCGTTACCGGGCAAAACCGGATTCCGTTGCTCGTCAACGGCACCGTTGATCTGGAGTGCGGATCGACGACAAATACATCGACGCGCGGCAAGGACGTCGCGTTTTCGATCAACTACTTCTATGCCGGCACGCGACTGATGGCCAAACGTGAATCACACATCGGTGACTACGCGGGTCTCGCACACAAGGTCGTCGCGACCGTCGGCGGCAGCACCAATGAGACGGTCTTGCGCCGCCAACTCAACACGCAGCGCATCGAAGCGGACGTGGTGCTCGCAAAGGATTACGCCGAAGCGCTGCAGGACGTTGCGAACAATAGAGCGGCGGCGCTCGCACTCGACGACGTTCTGCTTTATGGGCTACGTGCGAACGCAAGCGACCCGGATACGTGGGAAGTCGCCGGCGAGGCGCTGCAGATCGAGCCATACGCGTGTATGGTGCGAAAGGATGATCCGGCGTTCAAACGGCTCGTCGACGGCACGCTGACCCGGCTGATGAAGAGCGGCGAGTTCACGCGCCTGTACGCAAAGTGGTTCGAATCGCCGATTCCACCGCGCGGCGCAAACCTCAAAATGCCGATGAGCGCTGCGCTGAAGGCAAACCTGAACGCGCGCAGCGATCGCCCCGCACAATGACAGATCGCGCGCGTCTTCACTTCGCGCAGAACAGGCGCAAATGACCGCAAGTGGCTGGCGTCGCGATATGCCTCGAGGGTGCCCGGCGCATGTCGCGCCCGCACCGGACAGCGCACCCCAACCATCGCTGACCAGGCATCACGATGACAATCGCCGCCGGACCTCGCGCTGACGCCGCCGAAGCCCTGCCGACCACCGACCGTGCGACGGGACTTGCGTCGGCCGAGGCGCAACGCCGCCTGCAATTATTCGGCGTCAATGCCATCGAAGAGGTTCGCACGCCGCGATGGCGCCAGCTTCTCGGCAAGCTCTGGGGCCCCGTGCCGTGGATGCTCGAAGCGGTAATCGCGCTGCAGGTGATGCTTCATCGTGGCCAGGAGGCGCTGGTTATCCTGTTTCTGCTCGCTTTCAACGCCCTCGTTGCCTTCGTACAGGAGCAGCGCGCGCAGGACGCACTGACTTTGCTGCGCCGGCAATTGCAGGTCAACGCGCGCGTGCTGCGCGACGCGCATTGGAGCCGTCGTCCCGCCGCGCAACTGGTTCCCGGAGATGTGGTGCGCGTGCGGGCGGGCGATATCATCCCCGCAGATCTCGCGTTGTTCGATGGAGCCGTGACGCTGGATCAGTCGGCCCTGACCGGTGAGTCTCTCGCCGTCGACGCCGGTCCCGGGCAGCCCGCGTACACCGGTTCGATCGTGCATCAGGGCGAAGCCAGCGGCGAAGTGATTGCCACCGGCTCGCGAACCTGCTTCGGGCGGACCGCGGAACTCGTGCGCACGTCCAGCGCGCCCAGCCATATGCAACGCACGATTTTCTCGATCGTCAAGCGCCTCGTCGCTTTCGACCTCGTGCTCGTGGTGCTGGTCGTCCTTTACGCCGTCACGCATGGTCTGCCGTTGGGCGATACCGTGGTGTTCGCATTGCTGCTGCTCGTCGCGTCCGTTCCGGTCGCCTTGCCGGCGACCTACACCCTGGCCACGGCTATCGCGAGCACACGCCTTTCAAAACAGGGGGCTCTCGTCACGAGGCTGCCTGCGGTAGAGGAAGCTGCAGCCATGGACACCCTTCTATCCGACAAGACCGGTACATTGACGCAGAACGCCCTGTCTGTCGTCGGGGTCGAGGCATTGGCTGACGCCGACGAGGGCGCCGTCTTGCGCGCTGCAGCAATGGCGAGCGACGATGCATCGCAGGATCCGCTCGATCTCGCGATCCTTTTTGCCCATCGCAAAAGCGCGCAGACTGCCCCGGTGCCCGCGCGCGCGCATTTTCAGCCCTTCGATCCGGCAAGCCGATTCAGCGAAGGCATCTACGTCGTCGATGGGCAGGAGTGGCATGCCCTGAAAGGCGCGACCAGCGCAGTATTCGAACATTGCGGTGCCAGCGCGGCGCAACGCCAGGCCGCGCAAGACACCGGAAGGGAGTTGGCCGCTGGAGGCGCGCGCGTGCTCGCGGTTGCGGCGGGTCCAGTGGGCGCGATCCGGCCTGTAGGCCTGATCGGCCTCTCCGATCCGCCTCGGGAGGACGCTGCCGAACTCATCGCCAAACTAGGCCAGCTTGGCGTGAGAGTCTGCATGGCCACCGGAGACGCGCTGGAGACCGCGCGGGCCATCGGACAACGACTTGGGCTGGGCACGCGTATCTGCGTTCCGCGCGAAGACGACCTGCGACATCCCGAAAAATGCGACATCTTCGCCCGCGTGCTGCCTGAAGAGAAGCATGCCATCATCCGCGCGCTGCAACGGGCAGGACACATCACGGGAATGACCGGCGACGGCGTCAATGACGCGCCCGCGCTACGGCAGGCCGAACTCGGGATCGCCGTGGCCAGTGCCACGGATGTGGCCAAGGCCGCAGCGGGCGTTGTGCTGACCGATCCGGGTCTGAGCGGTGTCCTGACCGTGGTCGGCACAGGGCGCGAAGTGCACCGGCGCATGCTTACGTATGTTCTCAACAAAATCGTCAAGACACTTGAGATCGTCGTTTTCCTCACACTGGGTCTCTGGCTCACCAAAGGCTTCGTGATCTCGCCGCGGCTGATCGTGTTGCTGCTGTTCGCCAATGACTTCGTCACGATGAGCATCGCAGCCGACCGCGTCCGACCGGCGACCCAGCCCCAGCGCTGGCGAGTCGGCCAGCTTGTCGGCGCCTCAGCCGTGCTCGCAGCCGTTTCGCTTGTGTTCACGCTATCGCTGTATGGCGTGGCGCGCACCCAGTTTGGGCTGAGTGCCGGGCAAATGCAGACAATCGTGTTCCTGCTGCTGGTATTCACGACGCAGGCCAATGTTTATGTGCTCCGCAACGACGGGCGAATGTGGGCGTTCGCTCCCGGGACGCTCATGGCGTGTGCGAGCGCCATCGACGTCGTCCTGGTGAGTTCGATGGCCGTAACCGGAACGCTGATGGCAGCCGTCCGACCGGAACTCGTTGGAGCCTTGATCTGTGCCGTCGTCCTGTTCGCTGTCCTTCTCGATCGGATCAAGAGTGTCGTGTTTCGGCGTTTCATGTTCAGCGGCGCGTAAATGACGCTCGCACGTCATGGAGCCCGGCGGACACCTCCAGCCGTCTAACGTCTACATAGCGCCTACAATTTGTGAAAGAACGCACAACGCTGGATCCGGCCGGACGCACGCCACCGCCTGGCGCCAGCGCGTTCAATGCAAAGGACACGCGCCATGAGAAAGCCGCATCCGCCAGGAATACGCTCCGCACTTCTTGCCGCGCTGGTGCTTCTGCTCGCCGGTTGTGTCTACAGCGGCATGCCGCCGCCTTATGCCGGCCCGCACCTCAGTCCAACGGAGTGCCGCGACCTTGCATCGCTGAAGAGCAACGCGCCGCCTACGATGGCGCAACACCAAAGCGAACTCTCGGCCCTGAGGAAAGCGGGTTACGACCCGTCGCCCTGGTTCGACGACCCGTACTATCCGGATGATCTACAAGCGGCGCAGCGCCTGGTTGACTATTGGTTCCAGACAGAGTGCCCGCACCTTCAACCCGGCTGAGAACCGCATGGGAAAGGGGTACCATGAAGACGTTATCGAACGCGAGGCGCATTCGTGCCTGAGCCGCACTCTCCCAAGCGAGGAGTCCACCATGATCCTGTATCACACCACCTCAGATTCCCCGGTCGTCGAAATAACCGTCGAAGGTAAAATCACCGACCACGAATTGCGCGAAACCATCGAGCGCATGCGCAGCGATATCGAACTGAACGGCAAGACCCGCGTGCTCGAACGCATCGAGCATTTCAGCGGCATCGAGCCGAAGGCGCTGTGGACCGACATGACGCTCGGTGTCCCCCTCGCCCGCAAGATCACGCGCGCTGCCGTGGTGGCCGACGCCGGCTGGATTCGTGCATCGATGCATTTGGCGCGGTTCTTCACGAAGGCTGAAATCAAGGCCTTCCACGTCAACGAGCTGGAACAGGCGCGGGCCTGGATCACCGCCTGATCAGGCGGTGGTCACGGCATCGCCGTGCGCGTCGCTTCAGGCATCTGTTTCGTAATGCAGACCGTATTCGCCCGTCGTTCGCTTTATTCGCGCGAAACCGGGCACCCCCAAATGCATGCCAGCGATCAAAAGCCCGTCCGCGCTGACCCGCTCCAGAAGCCGTGACCGTGTAGTGGCCGCGAGCGACGGGTTTTGATCGAATGCGATCGATACGTCTGGCCGTTTAATCTGGATGTGAGGAAAGTGAACGATATCCCCCCAGACAAGCACGCCCTGATCGCGTGATTCAAGGAGGTATCCGGTGTGACCGTCCGTATGCCCCGGCAACGGCACCGCGCTGATACCGGGGAGCACGTCCCCCTCAGCGATAGTACGAAGCTTGTCCCTGTAGCTATCGAACACCTGGCGCGCGATCAGGAAATTTCCGCGTGCCCGTTCGCTGGCACGCGCCAGATTTCCGTCATCTTGCTACGCGGCGCAGGTTCGCGAGATACTCGAACGGCTGGAACGCGACAGCCTGTATCTGATGGGGCAGCCCGTTGAAGGCGCGAGCATCGATATCGCCGCCATTCCGACCTTTGCCACCCGTTGGCTTATCCCTCGGCTCAAGCGTTTTCAGACTCGGCATCCGAACATCACCGTGCATATCGCCGAGCGCATGGAGCCGTTCGTTCTTGCGGGTAGCGGTTTCGACGCAGCCATCCATTTTGAGCACCCCGCGTGGGCCGGGATGCATCGATATCGGCTGCGGGAGGAGGTGCTGGTGCCCGTCTGCAGTCCGGCGCTGCTCGAAGACGCCGGTGCAGACGCATCGCTGGATGATCTGCCACGTCTGCACCGGCGACAGAATCCGGACGCCTGGCAGCGTTATGCCCAGGAGTGCGGCATCGCGCTGACCAACTCGGCGGTTGGCGCACGCTATGACCTCCATGCCATGCTGATCGAGGCGGCGCTAGCCGGCTTGGGTGTTGCGCTGGTGCCGCGTCTTTACGTCGGAACGGAGCTCGAACAAGGCCGTTTGGTCGCGCCCTGGCCCGACGGTAAAGGGGTAGTCAAAAACTTCTGCCTCGTTCTTCCTGAATCCATCGAATCGAGTGCAGGGCCGCTCCAGGCATTTGCGAACTGGATTTTTGACGAAGCCAGAGGCCCGGCGCCTGAAAGCAGCGCCTGAGCACATCACGAGATCGATATCAATCGCCGATCAAAAACTGGTCTGGCAGCGTAATTTCAAGCAACTGGAGATCATCCGAGTAGTGCTCGAATGCATACCGCGCATGACCGGGGATCGTGACGCTCGCATCCGATGCGAGCGTATAACGGTCGCCGTCCACGACGACATCGAGCCGCCCCGACAGCACATAGAAAAAGCACAGTTCGGTGTTGTGCGTCTGCGTCCGGCGCCTCGCCTCTCCGGCAGGCCGCACGACGCGAACCCCGGCTACGCCTTCGGTAGCCGCGCCAATCCCCGTATCCGCCGCCTCAAAACCCGCGATGCGCCACGGCGCCCACTTTGCCGACGCCGCCACGTGACGCACGAAGCGCTGGCCATTGAAATCCCGCACGGGATGCGTCGCCGGTGTCGGCAGCACCATTTCATGGTCGACCACGGTGATGTGCTCAGCCGGACTGCTGAGTTCGACGACCTCCGCCCCAGCCGAGCTTGCCAGCACGCGATGCCGAATGGTCGGCGGCTGCAGCACGCAGTCTCCCGCGTGCATTTCAAATGGCTCGCCCTGCCCCTCATAGACGACGCGCACCCAGCCCTTCCGGCAAAAGATCGTCTGGAACCGAACCTTGTGAAAGTGCGTGTAGTCGGGAACCGGTCCGCCATCGAGAATACGAATGTGCGATGCGATAAACGCGCCACCATGCCTGGCCGGCAGCAGATCGCGATAACGAAGCCCGGCCCGCCCGACGTTCCACTGCGCGTCTTCATCCAGATGCGACACCGCGAGTTCCTGAATTGTCTCTGGCTGACGAAGTGGTGGATCGTTTGCTTCGAGGCGAATGCGCACCCCGTTCGGCGCAACCAGTTCTCGCGCGCCGGACGATAGCTGGTCAGGATCGTCACACAACACTCGCAACTCTTTGACGCCGTTGGCGAGGCCTACGCCAAGACGAATCGACAGGCCATGCCCGGAGAGCATCGCGGTTGAAGGGTTATCGGCTGGAAAGATGGCGTCGATCCGCAGCCCAAGCGTTCTCTTGAGGAATTCAAGGGTGGGATTCAACTCGTCGCATGCCATCAGTACCTGGCATCGACGCATGCCGGAAATGGGCTGCCGGGTGGATAACAGATCGTCGGTTTTGCTCATGACAACGCTCCGGGGAATGGAGATCAGCGCTTGAAATACTGCTTGACCGCATTAACGAACACGCCAATGTCCGCGCGTGAAACGTCCAGATGCGTGACGAAACGGGAACCATATAACACCTGGGTGAGAATGCCGCGTTCCCGGAGCCACGCTTCGAGCGGTGCGCAATGCGGCTGCGGGAATTGTGCAAAAACCATATTGGTGGCGTGCGACAAAACCTTTACCCGATCGATCTGCGCGAGCCCTTCGGCAAGCCAGGCCGCGTTGTCGTGATCTTCGGCGAGGCGTTCGAAGTTGTGTTCGAGCGCGTAAAGACACGCTGCTGCGAGTACGCCCGACTGCCGCATGCCGCCACCCAACATCTTGCGCCAGCGGCGCGCCGCCTCGATCACCGCCTTGCTGCCGACCAGCACCGAGCCCACGGGCGCACCGAGTCCCTTCGAAAAACACATCGACACCGAATCGAACGGGGCGCACAGCGCCGCGAGCGACTGCTTCGAAGCAACAGCGGCATTGCAGACACGCGCCCCGTCGAGATGCGTCGACAGCCCGCGCTCGCGCGCGAGTTGCGTGGCCTCGGCGACATACCCCCCGGGCAGCACTTTTCCCCCAGTGGTGTTTTCCAGTGCGAGCAAGCGTGTTCGCGCGTAGTGGATGTCGACCGGCTTGATGGCCGCAGCGATCTTCTCGAGCGGCAGCGAGCCATCGGCTGCGTTTTCGATGGGCTGCGGCTGGATGCTCCCCAGCACGGCCGCGCCGCCGCCCTCGTCCCGGTAGGCGTGCGCGGCCTGGCCGACGATGAATTCGTCGCCGCGCCCGCAATGCGCCATCAGCGCAGCCAGATTGCTCTGCGTGCCGGTCGGGAGGAACAGTCCCGCCTCCTTGCCCGTGCGCTCGGCGACAGTCGCCTGCAAACGAAGCACGGTAGGATCGTCGCCCCAGACATCGTCGCCCACTTGCGCAGCGGCCATGGCGGCCAGCATGCCCCGGCGCGGACGGGTCACGGTATCACTACGCAGATCGATCATGTGGTCGTCTCCCGGATCAGGCGCTGGCGCCGTTGGCGACCACCGACTGCGCCAGCCGTTTGCGGTAGACGAAGTACACGATGGAAACGGCGATCAGCCACGGCACGCCAACGATCCACGAGATGTTCCAGAACTCGGTATCGAGTCCCATCGTGATCAAGATCGCGCTCAGCAATGCAATGCCGGTGATCTGCGCGATCGGGAACAGCGGCATGCGAACCGGCAGCGTGCGGCCTTTCCATGCCTGGCGAAAGCGCAGGTGTGTGGCCAGAATCACGATCCACACGAAGATGCCGCCAAACAAGGCAATACCGAACAGATAGTTGTACGCGAGCGGGCTGAAGAACGACACCGCGGCGGCGGCCAGCACGCCGGCGCCCGAAATCAGCGTGGCGACGAGCGGCGTGCCGTTCGCAGTCAGCGCGCCGATCCAGCGCGGTGCATAGCCGCCGCGCGCGAGCGAGAACAACGTGCGCGAGGACAGGTAGATGTTGGTGTTCATGCTCGAGAGCGCCGCCGTGATCACCACGAAGTTCATCAGCCCCGCCGCGTGCGCAATGCCTGCGTGCGCGAAGAGCTTCACGAACGGGCTTTGCTGGACCACCTTCGCACCGGCTTCCGTCCACGGGAGATAAGCCACCATGATGCCGAGCGCGAGAATATAGAAGAGCGTGAGGCGCAACACCATCGAGCGCAACGCATGCGGAATGGCGCGCGTCGGATCTTTCGCTTCGCCCGAGGTCACGGCCACGATTTCGACGCCGTAGAACGAGAAGATCGCCATGAGCACGCCCATCCAGACGCCGCTGAAGCCATGCGGCATGAATCCGCCCGGCAAACCGGTCAGGTTGTGCAGGCCGACGCCGGGCGACCCCGTGCCGATGCCGAACACATGCGCGAGGCCTACCACGATGAAGCCGAGGATCGCCACCACCTTGATCAGCGCGAACCAGTACTCGAACGAACCGAAGTTGCTCACCGAGCGGCAGTTCACGTAGATCAGCGCAATGCCGAACGCGATGGACCACAGCCACACGGGAATGCCCGGAAACCAGAAGCCCATGTAAAGGCCCACTGCAATGGCCTCGCCGCCGACCGCAACCACTTCGATGACCCAATAGGTATAGCGCACGACAAACCCGGCCCAGCGGCTCAGGTACATCTCGGCGTAGGTGCCGAACGAGCCCGCGGTCGGATGCGCAACGGCCATCTCCGCGAGGCTGAACACCATGATCACGGCGATCAGCGCGGCGATCGCGTAGCTGATCAGCACGCCGGGGCCCGCGTAGCCGATTGCAATGCCGCTGCCCATGAAGAGGCCCGTGCCAATGGCCCCGCCGATGCCGATCATCGAAATTTGCCGCTGCGTCAGGGCTTTGTGCAAGCCCTTCTCACGCGCGGTAATGTTTGTCTCGTCCATGTCGTTATTTCCTTGTCGAATGTATTTCGCAAGCAGATCAGGCTTCCGGTAGCAGCGCCGACAACGTGTCGAGCACGGCATGCGTCGTCAGCGCGCCCGGCGACATGCGCACGGTGCTGCCGCGCGTATCCACGAGCACGCCGTGCTTCGCCAGCGTGGCCTCCAGTTCGTGCGGATCGACGTGCGCGGGAAGATCGGCCATCACGCTGCCGCCGCGCTGCGCATCGTCGCGCGGCGATCGCACCGCATAGCCTTTGGCGTCGGCCAGCGCAATCAACCGATGCGACAGCGCAAGGTTGTGCTCGCGCATGCCGATGGCGTCGGGCGAGAGCCGCCACGCGAGGCCAGGCCCCGACGCGACAAACGGCAGGAACGACGGCGTGCCGCCATCGAAACGCCGCGCATCGGGCGCCAGCGAAAAGCGCGAGAGATCCCAGTTGAAGGGATCGGGCTGGCTGAACCAGCCCTGCACGAGCGGCGCCATATCGCTGTCGATCAGCTTCGGATCGAGGTACGCGAGCCCGGTGCCCGGTGCGCCGCACAACCATTTGAGCGTGGTCGTCGCGACAAAATCGACGGCCGGTTGCATGACGTCGAAATCGAGAATGCCCGCGCCCTGCGTGATGTCGACCGCAATCAGGCTGCCCTGCGCGCGACCGTGCGCGGCCAGGCGCTTGACGTCGGCGCGCTTCGAAGCAGTCGACGTGACCCAGGTGATGACGGCCAGCGCCACGTCTTCCTGCCAATGGGCAATGAATTCGTCGTCGGTCATGTAGGCCGCGTCCGGCGCGAGCGGCACCGTATCGAGCGTGAAGCCCAGCACCGGTTCGAGCCCGCGCAGCATGTAATGCAGGCTCGGGAAGCAATCCGCGGAGATCAGTACGCGACGTCCAGCCAGACGTTTGCGCCCGAGCGCGCCGACGAAGCGCGCAAATGCATCGGTGACGTTCTCCGATGCAAACACGGCGTGGGCCGGCGCATTGACCAGCGTGGCCCATTGATCGAGCACCTGCCGCCGGGCGGCAAGGCCGTAGTCCCAGCGTTGCAGGTCCGGGCGGCACCAGCTCGATGCAAACGTGTCGAGCGCGGCGCGTACCGCGTCCTCCTGCCCGGGAAACATGCCGACCGAGTGATACAGCAGCCACCCAGAGCGATCGGTATCGGCGGGATGATTCATGAATTGGGTTCCTTTCAGTATGACCGGCGTCGTGACGCGCTGCGCGTCAGAACATGTGGCGGATGCCCACCGCGACGCCGGTCTGGTTGCTCTTGCCCGGCAGCTCCGTGTACGCGCCGCCCGAAACGTGGTTGTAGTCGACCGTGCCGTAAACCTGCGTGGCCTTCGACAGCGAATATTCGGCCAGCAGCACGCCCGTGTAACGCTCGCCGTTGTTGGCCGCGTAGCCGTTGAGGTTGTGCATGTCGTCGTAGTAGAACGCGCCCGTGAGCGCCAGCGCGGGTGTCGCCTGATAAGTCGCGCCCGTATAGAGCGTCATGTCGCGACGCTGATTGGCCGACGGCGAGCCGGTGATAACGGTGCGGCTCGGGTCGTTGAGCGCCTCGTCGACGGTACCCGTGCCGTCCTGCCCGCCCAGGTACCCCGCGAACAGCGTCGCCGGACCGGCGGCATACTTCACGCCTACACCCCACATGCGCTGGATGTTGTTGCTGAGATCGCGCGTTTGCTGATACGTGCCGCCAAAGCTCGCCGGACCGAGGTCATACGAGGCGCGCACGCTCCACGACGAATTCTTGCTCAGGCTGCCGGGCTGCTGGCCAAACCCATAGGTTGCGCCGAGATGGAGGCCGCCGAATTGCCCGGTGTAGGTCGCGGCGCTGTCGATGCGGCCTACCGTCATGAAGAACGGCCATGAGTTCGCCGTATAGTTGCCGACGGTCAGCGGATCGAAGTCGCCGAAGAAGTTGAAGGCCTCTGTCCCCTGGCGGCCGAACGTGACGGTGCCGTACTGGCTTTCCAGACCCACGTACGCGTAGCGGCCAAACAGACGCCCGCCCTGATTGAGCTTGCCGGTCTGCGGATCGAAACCGCTTTCGAGCCGGAACACCGCCTTCATGCCTGCGCCCAGGTCCTCGTCCCCTTTCAGGCCCCAGCGGCTATTCGTGATCGCGCCATTAGTCAGTTGTACCTGGTTGTCGTTAGCCGCGTTCGAATTGTTGGTGAAACGAATGCTCTGATCG
Organism: Paraburkholderia sp. A1BS-2L; assembly: GCF_051125205.1. Taxonomy (NCBI): domain Bacteria; kingdom Pseudomonadati; phylum Pseudomonadota; class Betaproteobacteria; order Burkholderiales; family Burkholderiaceae; genus Paraburkholderia; species Paraburkholderia sp. A1BS-2L. Next base: position 289,905 of record NZ_CP120431.1, on the reverse strand, counting down.
ACAATGCCGTACAGGGTGACGGAGCTTTGCGCGAAAGCGCTGCCCGTCAGACCAATTCCCAGCATGGCTATCGCGGCGTGAAGTTTGCGTTGCATGATTTTGCTTTGTCTCCTCGTGGGATGAATAATGGTTCTCCGGTTAGCCTCCGGAGTGGGCCCTTCGAAATCCTGGCTCGAACAGTCCTCTCAGGGCTGAGCGGAGCCGCTCAGGGGCGCTCAGGTTCCCTTACGCAATAGTGTTTCGAGCCGGTCCATCGCTTCGATCAGGCTGGCGTCGCTGCGCGCGTAGCACAGGCGAATCTGATGCGCCGACTCCGCACCGAACGCGATGCCCGGCGCGAGCCCCACGCCGGCCTCGTGCACGGCGCGTTTGCAGAATTCGAGCGTGTCGGTGACGCCGTCGATACTGAACATGAGATAGAACGACGCGCTGGCCGGGACCACATGCAGACCGTCGATCGCGCGCAGGCGATCGAGCGCGATCTGCCGGCCGCCGCGGCAGCGCGCCACAAACGCTTCGACAATCGCCTCGCCTTCATTGAGGGCCGCTGCCGCGCCCGCCTGCAGAAACGCCTGGCCGCCGCTGGTGTTGAACTGGACGAGCTTCTCGAACGTACCGAGCATCGCACGCGGATACACGAGCCATCCCATGCGCCAGCCGGTCATGAGCCAAGCCTTGGAGAAGCTGTTGATCACGAAGACCGGGTCGTCCGGCGAGGCGATTTCCAGCAGCGAAGGCGCATAGGTCCGGTCGTACACGATGCGCTGGTACACCTCGTCCGCGAGGATCGCGATGCCGCGCGAACGCGCGAATTCGAGTAGTTGCCGCTGCCGGCCGGCTTCCATCGTCCAGCCTGTCGGGTTGCCTGGCGAGGCATAGTAAATGGCCCGGGTGCGTGCATCGCAGGCGTCGAAGAGTTGCTGCAGGTCGAGATGCCACCCGTCGTCGCCGTAACCGAGCGGCACGCTGCGCACGTCGCCGCCGGCAATCGTGACGGCGCGCAGAATGTTGGGCCACGACGGCGTCACGCACACGACGTTGTCGCCCGGCTCGATGATCGCTTGCGCCACGAGCGTGACGGCATTCATGCCGCCGCACGTGACGGAAATGCGCTCGTCTTCGATGGCGATGCCGCAAAGCCGCGCGTAATATGCGCGGATCGCATCGCGCAACTCGGCAATGCCGCGATTAGGCGAGTAGAACGTGTGCCCCGCCGCCAGCGCACGACTGGCGGCATCGCAAAACGGTTGCGGTGTCGGCAGGTCGCTCTCTCCGGCCCACAGGCCTATGACGTCATTGCGGCCGATCCCCAGGCGCCAGACATCGATGATCGGCGAATCCGGCATCGCTGCGATTGCTCGTCTCGTGATATCCATCGCGTCCTCTCGTTCCTTTGGAGTCCGATCAAAATGAAAAGCGCGTGCCTTGCGTCGAACCGCGCGCATCGTCCTTCGCTTCTTCTCGCACCTGGAGAAAGCCTTGCTTCACCACGTCGATGTCGTTGGCGCTCACGGCCATCCGGCATCCGCGCTCGAATGCCTGATGTACGGCGCGCGTGTTGCCCGTGAAGATGCCGCACGGCAAACCGTTTTCCGAGGCAGCACGCACAACGCGCTCGCAATCGCGGTCGATCACCTGGCTATCGACGGTGCCGCGTGACATGGCCAGGTCGCCGGTGCCGATGAACAGATAGTCGACGCCCGGGGTCGCGGCAATAGCCTCGACGTTTTCCACGCCCTCGGCCGTTTCAATCATCAGACCAATCGCTACTTCGCGATCCGCGTCCCGCATTGCCTCGAACCCCGCCCTTAGCGGCCGCACGCCGCCGGCCGAGCGCTTCCCCACCGGCGGGTATCGTCCTGCCAATACTGCCCTGCGCGCGTCGTCCGCCGTTTCAATGAGCGGCACCAGCACCGAAGCCGCGCCGGCGTCGAGCGCTTGTGAGATGGCGCTGTGCGAGTTTTCCGCGCAGCGGGCAATCACCGGCACCCGCGTGCCCACCGCGCCAATGGCCGCTTCAAGCGTAGTGCGCTCCCACAAGCCGTGTTGAAGATCGATGACGATCGCGTCCGGATTTGCCTGAGCGGCAAACTCCACCATCGGCGCACTGCCCAGCGCCAGCCATATCAGACGAAGAGGATGTTCATCGGCCAGCAGTGGCTTCAGCGAGCGAAAAAGCATGGACTTACGCCTCGTTCCTGGAGTGGGCCGCCGAGCCCGAAAGGCCCGACTCGACAAAAAACTGAATTCAGTTTTTGGGATAGCGGGAACATTACTGTGGATATATTTTGATGTCAACGAACTGCCTCCAAAATTTCTTTCCGGCTCGCGTCAGAGCATTTTATTGCGAGGAATTCGGGGTTTTACCGAGATGGGTTTTCACCGATAGGCCGACAGGACTGGCGGCCCCGTGGCCGCCTTGACAATTCGCGCCCCGGCGGCCGAGAATGACTATCAAATTCAGAATTCAGTTTACGGAACGGCCGCCATGACGAGAGGGGTTACAAAGATTCCCAAAGCGCCGGTCAGAACCGCGCTCACGCAAACGACACTGACCGAGACCATCTACCAGGAAGTCCGCGCTCGGATGCAGCGCGGGGACGTTGGGCCGAACGATCGGATTCTCGACTACGAAATCGCCAACGAATTCGGCTGCACGCGCATGCCTGTTCGTCAGGCGCTCGTGCGCCTCGTCAACGAGGGTTTTCTGGTCGGCACCACGCGCGGTTTCGTCATCCCGAGGCTGACGAACAATGACGTCCATGAGATTTTCGAAGTCCGCAGGCTGCTTGAGCCGAGCGCCGCAGCGGGTGCAACCGCGGTGCTGACGGACGTGCAGGACGCTGCGTTAAAGCGCGCGTACCAGAAAGCCGTCCGAAGCTGCGAAAAGCGGGACGGCGCTGCGTTGATGGCAGCCAATGTGGAGTTTCGCGATGTCTGGCTCTCGGCCGTACAGAACAGTCGGCTACAGGACACGATTCGGCGGTTTACCGACCACGCGCAGCAAGTCAGATCGCTCACGCTGACCGACCCGTCGACGCAAAAGATTGCATTGGCAGGCATGCGCGAATTGCTGCAAGGCTTCCTCGAGCGCGATTCGAAGCGTGTGAGGGCCGCCATGCTCGAATTCATTCTCAATGCCGAGCAGCGCTATTTCGTGTCGGTGGACGGCCAGAATCCGTGATCGAGGCGGGGCGCGAGCACGCGTTGCCCGAGCCCCACTGAGCTGTCATTGCCGGGCGGAAGGCCCGGACCTAGCGACCCATGCGCCGATCGTAACTACGGTTGATGCGCCCAAGCAGCGAAGGATCTTGTGCATTGCCGGAATTGAATTGCACCATCACGCTGCCATCGGCTTGCTGGCGCACGTTCGCAGTGACCGTGCCGCCGGCGGCGGTTCCGGCTATCGCGCCGGTGCCGGGGTCCTGAACCGTGATCGCGACCCCTTCGTCGCGCATCGCACCTGCAGCGGCGGCAAAGGACCGGTCGAAACTCGCAGGCTGCATGACCACGGTGCCGGGAGGCGGCGCGTAGTAATACGGACATCCCGCCAGAGGCAGCAGGCCGGCGCACACAGCAGCGAGCATGAGTCGTCTCGCGACGACACCTTTCTCTCCGCGCGATTTCCGGCAACTCCGTAAGCTCGTCATTATGGGTGTCCGTGTGTCAGTTTCCTGCGGAAGGTTTTAGCCTACCCGCTGTCTCGTTCGTTGGATATCGGACCTTGGTCCGATTCCAGCGCCTCCCACCGGCGTCGCCACTACCGGCAGTCCGTTTGAACCCACTGATCGACCAGGCGCTGCGCCGCGTGCAGATCGTCCGGGTAGTTCGGGTCATCGTTCCATGGCGACGGGTCATAGCCCGCTTTCCTCAGCGCCGAAAGCTCGGCCTGGCGTTGCTCCTTTGTAGGAGACGGATTGCTTTTTAGCGCGACCAGGTCGCGGCACTCCGTTGGGCTCAGATGGGGACCGCTTTGCGGCATGCCGCCAGCGGCACATCCCGCCAGCAGGAACGCCAGCGCAACAAGCGTCGAGCGGTTTCTCTGGAAGTTTTCCATGAAGCATCTCCACACGTCTGATTGGCGCAACGCAAGCGCGTGCGATGCCACTGCCCGTGCCGGCGCGATCGAAGGAAAGGACACGTACTATGGGAAAGCGACATCTGCCGGAAACTGGATCGATACTTCACACTCTAGTGCTTCTGCTCGCCGGTTGCGTCGAAGGAGACTCACGAAACGTCACTAGCCCGTGCCGCGATATTCACGTTCGGCAAACGGCTCAGAACGTTGGGAGACAGTAACAGCTTGGCTGCGCGCACTCCCGCTCGTGCAAGTTCTCCGCCGAATCGTTGCTCGATCACATCGATGGCGGCCCAAATGTTGGGCCCGACATTTTTTAAAGGGCGTTTGGCTATGGGCGTCAATTGCAATGCATCGATTGTTCTTTTGATATTTACCAGCCGCGGAAATGGACTGCCTCCGGCTGGTATGGAAAAGCGGCTGGGCGGCAGTGCACAGGTACATGCCCATTATCCTCGGATTGTAGAAACGTTTGACGTTGCCAAACACTTTTGTGCGAGTTTTCTCGCGCGAGCGATCGGCCGTGCGCATGGCGCGACTGATGTTCTGGTTCGAACAGGACTGCCAGTACGCTAGCAAGCGTTTTGTGAAAGAACCCCCGCCGATGCAACGAAACCCGTCCGTGTGCGGCCCGTGCGATGATGTGCCACGACCAACACGAGATATGGGATGACAACGACATTCGACGAAGCAACAACGGCGACGATCGCCGCGTTTGCCCAACTGGACTTCTACACGGCTGTACAGGCGATGCGCGCCGAGGCCGACTACGACCGCGAACGGGACCAGTGGATCTCGCGCTACATCGACGAGCACGGCGGCGGCATGGACGATGCGGAATACGACGCCTTGCACGCGCAGGCCCAGGCAACCCCGGAATACGCGCAGTTCGTCAATGCCGTCCGCACGGAAATCCGGGAATACTTCGGCGTGTCCGACAATCAACTGAACTGGGTGATCCTGCTACGCGATGACGATAGCGATGCGCTTTGGGGGGAGGTCAACCGGCAGCGAAGCGCGCTGGGCACCGGTGAAGTACGCGGAGATCTTTGATCATCGCGTTCCATCGGGATTTTCCGATTGAGGAATTTGATAGTCCCGATGTCTTGCCACGCGTGAGTTGAGGGACGGTCGTGACTCGCCGCTGCGGCTCGGGAGCGTCGTTCGCTCGTACTGTCGAACAGGCATTCAGGTGTCGGCCCCACTGGGCCGGCGGTTCCGTTCAGGTCATTCTTCAGCCATTGGTATCCGCGCGACCACGAATGTCAACCTTCACTGCGGGCGGATGCGTACTCTCGCCCGGTTGCGGTCATTTCGCAGTGCAGCTTTCACTGCCTGATCGCATTCGGCCGCAAGGGCTGAAGCGTGCCATCATCGCGATGGTCGTACTCGGTGCAAACCCGCCCAAAGACGCGGTGTATCCGCTTAACGCGGCCGCCGCCGATGGCAAGCGCGTGAGCGGAGACCAGCGCTATGTCCAGGTGGTGGACACTGGGCAGGAGCAGGCCAGCGCATGTGTTAGGTATCGGAACTCGCAACGTAGCGATGGGGCGCAGATCGATGGTGAAGGCCAGAGCATCGATCCGGCTAGTGCGCGCCATCGCGCGTCATTCGCCAGCGGGCGTATTGAGTCACCGGTGTATCAGCTACGGGCTCAGGCGAAGACGAAGTACTTGCGCACCGTCTCCACCACCTCCCAGGTCCCCTTCATGCCGGGTTCAATCACGAACACATCACCCGCCTTCAGGTGCACCGACTCCTCGCCTTCCGGCGTGATAATGCAGTAGCCGTCGAGAAAGTGGCAGAACTCCCACTTCTCGTAGTTCACCTCGAATTTACCCGGTGTGCAAATCCAGGTGCCCATGATCTTGCTACCGTCCTTGGAGAGGTAAGCGTTGAGGTTCACGGTGTGCGGGTCGCCGCCGATGCGCTTCCACTTGGTGGCGTCAAGGACCGGAGTCGGGCAGGTTTCGCGCAAAACGGTAATGAAATCGGACATGTCGGCTCCAAACGATCGGATAAGAGGTTCATCACCTTAGTTCAAAAGCGTTACTGGAGCTTGTACGCTTCCGACACCAACCCATCTATTTTCGACACCGACTCCTTCCCAGCTTGCTGCGGGCGCCGTTTGGAAAATTCGCGGACTTTGCCTATGCCGGCAAAAAGGCAAATCGCCAACTTGATGGTCAAGCGGCTGAACGGCTTAGCGCAACGACGACGCCTGACTCGCGCTATCCGCGTTTGCGCAGCGGATCGAGCAAGCTCCTCAGGCCGTTATGGTCCATCTCCTGCATCAGCGCTAGCAGCCGGCCGATTTCTCCCGGTGGAAACCCTTCGCGGGCGAACCAATTGAGGTAATGCCCGGGCAGATCGGCAATGAGCCGGCCCTTGTACTTGCCGAAAGGCATGGTGAGGGTGACGAGGCGTTCAAGGTCGGGAGCTTGCATGATGGGCGTATTGTGCATGGCTGTCCGTTGCAGCATGCCACAGCGCGCCGACTGATTCAGCTTGCTATCGGCGCGCTTGTCCAGCCGTTGCTTCGCGCCCACGAGGCTCGATCCGCACCGCCTCCACCCGCTCGCGCAGCAAAGGCGTCGCGAAATCCAGGAACGCGCGCAGCTTGAGTGGCAGCGGCGCTTGCCCGCCGTGCACGAGACTGACGGGCCATGGCGCCAGTTCGAACGCCTCGAGCACCACGGCAAGCCGCTTTTCGCGCACCGCCTGCGCAACCTGATACGAAAGCACGCGCGTGAGCCCCACGCCATGCAGCGCGGCGTCGATCGCGGCCTCCGCGGTGTTGACCGCGAGCCGCGCGTGCACCGACTGCACGACGTCGCCCTTGCCCGAGCGGAACGTCCACGTGCGGCCTTCGACACTCTCGAACGTCACGCAGTGGTGCCGCGCCAGATCGCCTGGCGCAGCGGGCACGCCGTGCTCGGCCAGATACTCGGGGCTCGCGCAAACCACGCGGCGAATCGCGCCCACGCCCACCGCCACGAGCGCGCTATCGGGCAGCTCGCCAATGCGCACGGTGGCGTCCACGTGCTCTTCCATCAGATTGACCACGCGGTCCGCCAGTATCAGCCGCACGTCGATCTCGGGATACTGCGCGAGAAACGCATTGACGATGGGCAGCACGTGCAGCCGCCCGAACACCACGGGCGCCGAGAGCGCAAGCGTGCCTCTTGCCGTGGTGTATTCGCCGGTTGCCGCGCGCTCGGCCTCGCCCACCTCTTCCAGGATACGCCGGCAGGCCGCCACGTAAGACGCCCCGGCCCCGGTCAGCGCGAGTTGCCGAGTGGTGCGTTTGAGCAGCCGCGTCTTGAGATGCGCCTCGAGGTCGTTGACCTTGCGGCTGACCGTGGCCAGCGGCATGTTCAAACGCCTCGCCGCTGCGGAAAGGCTGCCGGCCTCGACCACGGCGACGAGCACGGACATCGCATCGAGCCGGTCCATGATGTTCTCGCTGTTCGGGAGGATGAGCATGAATATTGCCGTATCCTCTTCAAACGTGCGATTTGGGAAGGCGCAACCCGGGTAGGTAAACGCAAAAAGCCGGCAAACCCGGTTTGCCGGCTTTCCAGGTCGGAGACCTCGGCGAAGCTTAGCTTGCCGATGCTGCAGCTTGCGGCGTGATCACGAGGTTCAGGCCGTTTTCCTTCGTGATCGTCAGGGTGACTGCCGACGGGGTCTTGTTGGCGCCAGCGCCAGCCGTAACGACTTGCAGGTTCGACAGCTGTTCACGTTGAATCAGTTGCATGAGCAACCTCCATAAATATGTGCGTGTTGAGAGAATGCTCCCCAATTAGGGAGGGAGCGGCGAAAAGCTTACGGCCAATCTCTCGCCGGGCGGGCTCTCTCGATTTGAAGATTCATGAAGAAGCTTTGGCACTTTGCGTCGCCCGACAAGCAAGTCATTGCACGGCGGCACCATAAAGGATTTGGAGAAATCGCCAATAGCACGATCGTTCTATTTTTGTTAGGCTGCGACTTTTCTTATTCACGGGCCCTCTGCCATGTCGCTGATCTTCTCTCGCCGTGATCTTGATTTCCTGCTCTACGAATGGCTCGACGTCGAGCGCCTTACGCGCATCGCGCGCTACGCCGACCATTCGCGCGAGACCTTCGATGCGGCGCTCGACACCTGCGAGAAGATCGCGACCGACCTGTTCGCGCCCCACAACAAGAAAAACGATCAGCACGAACCGCACTTCGACGGCGAAACCGTCACCATCATCCCCGAGGTCAAGACCGCGCTGAAGGCGTTCAGCGAAGCGGGTCTGATGGCCGCGGGCCAGGACTACGAATACGGCGGCATGCAGTTGCCGCTGGTGGTCGAGAAGGCGGGCTTGGCGTGGTTCAAGGCCGCGAACGTGGGCACGAGCGCGTATCCGTTCCTCACCATCGGCAACGCCAACCTGCTGCTCGCGCACGGCAGCGCAAAGCAGGTCGAGACCTTCGTGAAGCCCGAGTTCGAAGGCCGCTACTTCGGCACGATGTGCCTGTCCGAGCCGCAGGCGGGCTCGTCGCTTTCCGACGTGGCCACACGCGCCGACTTCGAGCACGACTCGCCGCTGGGCGCGCAGTATCGGCTGCGCGGCAACAAGATGTGGATCTCGGGCGGCGAGCACGAACTCTCCGAGAACATCGTCCACCTCGTGCTCGCGAAGATTCCGGGCCCGGACGGCAAGCTCATTGCCGGCGTGAAGGGCCTCTCGCTCTTCATCGTGCCGAAATACCTCGTAAGCGAAGACGGTTCGCGCGGCGAGCACAACGACGTCGTGCTCGCGGGCCTCAATCACAAAATGGGTTATCGCGGCACGACAAACTGCCTGCTCAATTTCGGCGAGGGCACGAAGTACGCGCCGGGCGGGCGCGCGGGCGCTATCGGCTATCTCGTGGGCGAGCCGCACCAGGGCCTCACGTACATGTTCCATATGATGAACGAGGCGCGCATCGGCGTGGGTCTCGGGGCGACCATGCTCGGCTATACCGGCTATCTGCATGCGCTCGACTACGCGCGCAATCGTCCACAGGGGCGCAGCGTGGGCGCGGCAGGCAAGGACCCGGCTTCGCCGCAGATCAGACTGATCGAGCACGCCGACGTGCGCCGCATGCTGCTCGCGCAAAAGAGCTATGTAGAAGGCGCGCTCGCGCTCAATCTCTGGTGCGCGCAACTGGTGGACGAAGCGCGCGCTGCCGCCGACGACGCGGCGCGCGAGCCGCTCACGCTGCTGCTCGACCTGCTCACGCCGATAGCGAAGAGCTGGCCCTCGCAGTGGTGCCTCGCCGCCAATGATCTCGCGATCCAGGTGCACGGCGGCTATGGCTATACGCGCGAATACAACGTCGAGCAGTTCTACCGCGACAACCGCCTCAACCCGATTCACGAGGGCACGCACGGCATCCAGGGCCTCGACCTGCTGGGCCGCAAGGTCACGATCAAGAACGGCGCGGCGCTGAAGCTATTCGTGCAATGTGTGCAGGCTACGACGGACCGCGCACTGTCGAGCGGCGACAAGCAGGATGCCGCGTATGCGCGCTCGCTTGAAGCGGCGCTGAATCGTCTTGTCGATGTCACGCAAACGCTCTGGTCGGCCGGCGACCCGAGCGTCGCGCTCGCCAATGCGTCGGTGTATCTGGAAGCGTTCGGGCACGTGGTGGTCGCGTGGGTCTGGCTCGAACAGGCGCTCACCGCGCGCGCGGCGCTTGCGCGCACAAGCGGCACAAGCGAGGAAGGCGGCAAAAACGACGATGAGGCCAGCTTCTATCGCGGCAAGCTCGCCGCCGCCAAATACTTCTTCGCCTGGGAGCTGCCGAAGACGGGCGCACAGTTCGATCTGCTCGCCTCGCTCGACCGCACGACGCTCGACATGCAGGATGCCTGGTTCTAATCCGGCGGTCGTGCGCCGCTCAAAGCACTTGAGCGCCAGCAAACCTGCCCGCCGCGCTCCCCCACCTACCTGACTGGGGGGGTGTCCCCCCCGCGCGCTGTCCTTACCCTGAAAGCCGTTCTGCCCACGCCGCCAGCGCGGGCAGAGTCACATCAGAGGAGACAGACCCTGCGCCGCCCCGAACCCGCTTCGGGCCGCCTGCGGGATTTCGCGCACTACCACCAAAGTGGACGACGCATGACGCCGTATCCACGACAGGGGACACCCATGAGCTCACCCTCCGCCGTGCCCGTGGCGGGCGAATACGATTATCTGGTGATCGGCGCCGGATCGGCCGGCTGTGCCGTGGCGGGCCGCCTCGCAGACGATCCAACGGTGCGCGTCGCCGTGATCGAGAATGGCGGCCCGGACGACCATTACCTGATCTGGACGCCCATCGGCCTCGCCAAAACCGTCGTCAAGCCTGGCCCCTACAACTATGGCTACTACACCGAGCCACAGCCGGCGCTCGGCGGCCGCACCAGCTATCAGCCGCGCGGCCGGGTGCTGGGCGGCTCTTCGTCACTCAATGGCATGGTCTATATCCGCGGCCATCGCAAGGATTACGACGACTGGGCCGCGCTCGGCTGCGAGGGCTGGAGCTACGACGACGTCCTGCCCTACTTCAAGCGCAGCGAGAACAACACTCGCTTCGCCGGCACCGACAATCCGTGGCACGGCACGGACGGCCCGCTTTATGTGAACGACCTGCGTTCGCCCAATCCTTTCTGCCATCACTTCCTGCAAGCCGCGCAGCAAGCGGGCCATGCGCTGAACGACGACTTCAACGGCGCCGAGCAGGAAGGCTTCGGCTACTACCAGGTCACGCAGCACAACGGCGAGCGCTGGAACGCGGCGCGTGCCTATCTGCACCGGGGCAAGACCACGAACGGCCACTACAACTTCGGCCGTAATAACCTGGCAGTGCTGACCGGCACCCGGGCGCTGCGCCTCGTCTTCGAAGGGCGGCGCGCGGTGGGCGTGCGGGTCGTGCGCGATGGCGTGCAACACGTCCTGCGCGCACGGCGTGAAGTGATCGTGAGCGGCGGCGTATTCAATTCGCCGCAGCTCTTGCTGGCCTCGGGCATCGGGCCTGCCGCGCATCTGCGCGAAATGGGCGTCGAGGTGCTCCACGACCTGCCCGGGGTGGGCGAAAACCTCCAGGATCATCTGGACATCGTGCTCAACACGCAACTCGACAGCACCGATCTGTTCGGCGCGACGCTGCGCGGCGGCCTGCGTCTCCTCAAGGAGATCCGCCGCTATCGGCGCGAACGTACCGGCATGCTGACGTCCAACTTCGTCGAAGCAGGCGCGTTTGTGAAGAGCCGCCCCGAGCTCGATCGCCCCGACCTCAACCTTGTGTTCACCGTCGCCCTGATCGGCAATCGCAACATGGGCAGCCGACGCAAGCTCGGCCACGGCTACTCGGGGCACGTATGCGTGCTGCGCCCCGAAAGCCGCGGCGTCGTGCGCCTGCGCTCGCCCGACATGCGCGAAGCGCCGCTGATCGACACACGGCTGATGAGCGCGCCACGCGACATGGAAACGCTGATAGCCGGCATCCACATCATGCGCAATATCTTCGGGCAGCCTGCGCTGAAGAACCTGGGCGGCCGCGAAATGAAAAGCGAGAGCTTCGCCGATGAAGCCAGCGTGCGCGCTTTCGTGCGCGGTCACGCCGATTGCCTGTATCACCCGGTAGGCACCTGCAAGATGGGGCGCGACGCGGACCCGCACGCGGTCGTCGATCCCGAACTGCGCGTGCGAGGCGTGGAAAGTCTGCGCGTGGTGGACTGCTCGATCATGCCAACGCTGATCGGCGGCAACACCAACGCTCCGGCCATGATGATCGGCGAAAAGGCCGCCGACATGATTCGCGCCGCACAACGCCGGGCATAGCGAGAATATCGTCGGCAAGGCGCCGGCAGAATCTGGGAGACACACGATGCAACATCCGATCAAGCAAGAAGCCCAGCGGGCGCTGCCCGGGCCGCTTCCCGCAACCGAGGCGACCATCGCCGCGCAACAGCACGCGCTGAACGACCTGCCGCCCGACGATCCGATTGAAGTCGCCGATGCACAGCACGGCTTTATCGGCACCATAGCCGATGCGGAGATTCGCGGCGCATACGGGCAACTGATCTGGAGCCTCGCCGATTATGGCTTTCTCGACGAGCAAGCCGCGCCGCCCACCGCGCATCCCGGTCTGTGGCGCCATGCGCGGCTGAACAGGCTGCACGGTCTCTTCAGCGTGACCGAGCGCATCTATCAGGTGCGTGGCTTCGACGTTTCCAACGTGACGTTCATCGAAGGCGAGACCGGCCTGATCGTGATCGATCCGCTCACGTGCAAGGAAACCGCTGCCGCCGCGCTCGAGCTGTATTTCGCGCATCGTCCGAGGCGCCCTGTCGTGGCGGTCATCTACAGCCACAGCCATGCCGATCACTTCGGCGGTGTGCGAGGCGTCGTGGACGAAGCGGATGTCGTGGCCGGCAAGGCGCAGGTCATCGCGCCCGCTGGATTCATGGAAGAAGCGGTGTCGGAAAACGTGATGGCGGGCACGGCCATGGCGCGGCGCGCACAATTCCAGTTTGGCCATACGCTCGCGCGCAATGCCTGCTGCCAGATCGATGCGGGCATGGGCAAGAATATTCCGCGCGGCACGATCACGCTGATTCCACCGACAAAGCTGATCATGCAAATGACCGAATCGCATGTGATCGACGGCGTCGAAATCGTGTTTCAGCTCACGCCCGAAAGCGAAGCGCCCGCCGAGATGCACTTCTGGTTCCCGCAGGAGCGCGCGCTCAACCTGGCCGAGAACGGCACGCGGTCGCTGCACAATCTGTGTCCGCTGCGAGGCGCGCAGGTACGCAACGCGCAATCGTGGTCGCGATACCTGGGCGAGTCGCTGGAGCGCTACGGGCGCGAAGCCGAGGTCGTGTTCGCGCAGCACAACTGGCCGACCTGGGGCAACGAGCGCATCGTCGATTACCTGGAGGCGCAGCGGGATCTCTACAAATTCCTGCACGACCAGACTGTGCGCCTCATGAACCACGGCTTGAACGCCGTTGAAATCGCCGAGCAGATTCGCCTGCCGGACGAGTTGCGTTCGAAGTGGCATGCGCACGGCTACTACGGCGCTGTCGTGCACAACGTCAAAGCCATCTATCAGCATTACCTGGGTTGGTACGACGGCAATCCGGCTAACCTGCACGCCCTGCCTCCGGAGGCTTCCGCACCGCGCTATGTCGAGTACATGGGCGGAGCCGATGCCATGCTCGAGCGCGCGCGTCGAGATTTCGATCAAGGCGAGTACCGTTGGGTCGCCCAGTGCATGAACCACCTGGTGTTTGCACAGCCGCAGTTGCGCGAAGCGCGCGAACTGGGTGCTGCTGCGCTCGAACAGATGGGGTATCAGGCCCAATCGGCAACGTGGCGCAACGCGTTCCTGCTCGGCGCGCGCGAACTGCGCGAAGGGCGAGATGCTTCGACCGAATTCGGCAGCCGCAGTGCCGACATGGTCAGCGCGATTACCGAGGAAATGTTCTTCGACTATTTCGCCGTTCGTGTCGATGGCCTGAAGGCGCAGCATCTGAACATGCGCATTGCGTGGCGTTTCAGCGACATCGATAAGCAGTTCAAACTGAATCTCCAGAATGGGGCGTTGACGTGGTGCTACACATCGCCAAACGAACGCACCGATCTGAGCGTGACCATGTCGAGGCAAACGCTCAACCGGATCCTCTGCGGGGAAACGGGCTTTCAGGAAGCCGTACTTGCGCGCGAAATCCAGCTGGACGGCAAGGTCGAACTGTTCCGCGCCATGCTAGGGACCCTCGACAAATTCGACGGCGATTTCAACGTCGTGGAACCGTGACGCAGATGTGCCGACGAACTACGCCATGAAACGAGCCCCCTCCCGCACAACCGCATTCGTCGGCTATAATGCGCCGGTCTTAGGGGAGTAGTCTGCGTCACGCGCGATGCGTGTCGCGCCGCCGTCAACATAATTGGCACGCTGTGCCATGGCGCCGGCAGCCGTTCTTCGGCCTGACGAGACCTATGACGTCATCCTTCATACCCGGGCTGGGCGGGGGGATTGCGTCATTGGTCCGTCCGTCCAGCCCGAGGAATGCCGTTTCCCATGCACCGCTTTTCACGCCGCCACGCGATCGCAGTCGCACACCCCCGCACGACGGAGCGCTCGTCATGATCTGGACGTTCGCCCTGCTCATTGCCGCCGCCGGCATCATCTATCTATCCTGCGAAACCTTCGTCAATGCCGTCGAGTGGCTCGGCCAGAAGCTCAAGGTCACGCAGACGGCCACCGGCACGATCCTTGCCGCGTTCGGCACGGCGCTGCCCGAAAGCGTGGTCACGCTCGTAGCCGTTGCGTTCGGCACCGATCCGGCCCACAAGGAAATCGGCATTGGCGCGGCCATTGGCGGGCCGCTCGCGCTCAGCACCGTCGCCTATGCGGTGGTGGGCGTCGCGTTGCTGGCGACGGTCGCGCGCGCGGGCCGTGCAGGCGCCGGCACCGTCGACGCCGATACGCGCCACCTGCGCCGCGACCAGCTCTGGTTCCTCGCGATCTTCGTGGCGAAAATCGGGCTCGGACTCGTGGTGTTCAGTTTCAAGCCCATTCTCGGCATTGCGTTTCTCGCGGCCTACGCGCTCTATTGCTGGAAGGAGCTGAGCGACGATGGCGATGAGATCGAAGACGTGGGGCTCGAGCCGCTCAAGCTGCGTCCGCGCGATGCGGACCCGTCGCTGTTCTGGGTCCTGCTCCAGACCCTGGGCGCGCTGGTCGTGATCTTCTTCGCCTCGCACCTGTTCGTGCAGCAGATCGGTAAAGTAGGACCGTGGCTCGGCCTGAGCCCGCAATTGACTGCGCTGCTCTTCAGCCCGATCGCCACCGAGCTGCCGGAAATCATGAACGCGATCATCTGGGTGCGTCAGGGCAAGGAGCGGCTCGCGCTCGCGAACATCAGCGGCGCGATGATGATCCAGGCGACCATTCCAACCGCATTCGGCTTGTTCTTCACGCCGTGGCACCTGGGTGCGCCGTCGATTCTTGCCGCGGCCACGACGATGCTCGCCATCCTGTTCCTGCAATGGGCGTTCCGTGCGCCGCAAGTGCATAGCCGCCAGCTTACGCATGTGGGCTGGCTCTATGCGGTGTTTGCGGGCATGCTGTGGGTGATTCCGAAGTGATTGGCTTGCGGCGGTTGCGCAACACGTTGCGAAACCGCCGCCCCACGACCCTCAATGCGTCGCATGCAGATACAGATACAGCGACGCAGCCGCCACGCCGCCCAGCAGCGGTCCGAGCACGGGAATCCACGCATAGCGCCAGTCGCTGTCTCGCTTGCCCGGGATCGGCAGCAGCGCATGCATGATGCGCGGCGAGAGATCGCGCGCCGGGCTCATGGCGTAGCCCGTGGGGCCGCCCAGCGAAATGCCGATGCCGAGCACGAGCAGGCCAACCGGCAATGCATCGAGCGCGCCCAGGCCCACCTGCGGCGAGGCCAGATACAGTACGCCGAGGATCAGCACGAAGGTACAGATGGCTTCGGTCATCACGTTGTGCCGCACGCTACGGATCGCAGGCGCGGTGCAGAACACGGCGAGCTTGAGATCGGCATCGGCTTCGTTCGCGAAGTGCTGGCGATAAGCGAGCCACACGAGGAACGCGCCCGCCATGCCGCCGAGCATCTGGGCGACGATGTAGCCGCACACCTTCGACCATGCGAACTTGCCAGTGAGCGCGAGGCTGATCGTCACGATCGGGTTCAGATGCGCGCCGCTGTACGATGCGGTGACGTACACGGCCACGAACACGGCCATCGCCCAGCCCATCACGATGACGATGAGGTCGGCGCCCTTGCCTTTGGTCTTTGCGAGCAGCACGTTGGCGACCGCGCCGTTGCCTAGCAGTACGAGTATGGCCGTGCCGATGAATTCAGCAATGTATGGTGACATTCTGATTATTTCTCAGGATTCCGAAATGGACGCGAGACCAGCGCAGTGCTGGCTGCGCGGCCCTTCGGTATTGGGTTACGTTGACTCGTTCGAGTTCTTTGGCCGGATGTCGCCGCGGCGTTACTGCGTGTCGTCGGCCCAAGCCTTGGCGGCGCGCACCGCGCGCTGCCATCCCGCGCGACAGGCGTCCACCTGCGATGGCGGCATGGCGGGCGAGAAACGCTTGTCCACATGCCACTGGCTCTGCAGTTCGTTCACGCTTTTCCAGTAGCCGGTCGCGAGGCCAGCGAGATAGGCCGCGCCTAGCGCGGTGGTTTCGGTAATCCGCGGACGCACGGCATCCACTCCCAGCAGGTCTGCCTGGAACTGCATGAGCAGGTTATTGGCGCTCGCCCCGCCGTCCACGCGCAACTCGCCTACGCTGATGCCCGAATCGGCCTCCATGGCAGCGAGCACGTCGAGCGATTGATACGCGATCGAATCGAGCGCGGCGCGCGCGACGTGCGCTGCGGTCGTGCCGCGCGTCACGCCAAAGAGCGAGCCGCGCGCGTGCGCGTTCCAGTGCGGCGCGCCAAGGCCAGCGAAGGCCGGCACCAGATACACACCATCCGTGTGCGGCACGCTCGCCGCAAGGGCTTCGACTTCCGCCGCGCTCTTGATGAGGCCCATGCCGTCGCGCAGCCATTGCACCACGGCACCAGCGATAAAGATGCTGCCTTCGAGCGCATAGTTCACCTCGTCGCCAATCTGCCACGCAATGGTCGTCACGAGATTGTTCTTCGACTCGATGGGCTTCGTGCCCGTGTTCATCATGAGGAAGCAGCCCGTGCCGTAGGTATTCTTCACCATGCCGGAGGCCGTGCACATCTGGCCGAACAGCGCCGCCTGCTGGTCGCCGGCAATGCCTGCGAGCGGAATCTTCGACGCGAATACCGTGGTTTTGGTCGGCCCATACACTTCGGATGACGAACGAACTTCGGGAAGCATGCTGCGCGGAATATCGAGCGCGTCGAGCAGCTCGTCGTCCCATTTGCGCGTGTGGATATTGAACAGCATCGTGCGCGAGGCGTTGGTCACGTCGGTCACGTGCAATTCGTGCTTCGTGAAATTCCAGACGAGCCAGCTGTCGACGGTGCCAAACGCGAGCAAGCCTCGACGCGCCTTTTCGCGCGCGCCTTCCACGTTGTCGAGAATCCAGCGGATCTTGGTGGCCGAGAAGTACGCGTCGATCGGCAGACCGGTCTTCGCGCGCACCATGGCTTCGAGGCCTTGTGCCTTGAGTTGATCGCAGAAGCCGGCCGTGCGGCGGTCCTGCCAGACGATCGCGTTGTAGATGGGATGGCCGGTCTCGCGGTCCCAGACGATGGTGGTTTCGCGCTGGTTCGTGATGCCAATGGCGTCGATATTGGTGCCGTTCAGTCCCACGCGCGTAACGGCTTCGGCGGCCACGCCCGCCTGGGTCGACCAGATTTCCTGCGGATCGTGCTCGACCCAGCCCGGACGCGGATAAATCTGCTCGAACTCCTTCTGGGCCATCGAGACGATATGGCCCTGCCGGTCGAACAGCATCGCACGCGAACTCGTGGTGCCCTGGTCGAGCGCAAGAATGTACTGTTGGTCCTGCATGTCTCTTATCTCCATCCGTGAGTAGTTTTGATTCACGCCGCGATGTGCGGCGCGCGGCTCGCGGCAAACCACGCTTCGAGCGCCGCCGTGACCGCCTCCAGCGTGCCCGACGCCACGTGCAAGCCGAGCTTCGAGCGGCGCCAGAGCACGTCCTCGGCGCAGGTCGCCCACTCGGTATCACGCAAATAGCGCAATTCGGCCTCGTAAATGCCTGGGGCAATCTGCGGCCCCAGTTCTTCGAGCGACGCAGCCTTGCCGATCAGGCGCTCAGCGCGCGTGCCGTAAGCGCGCGCGTAACGCAGCGCGAGCGGCGCGGGCAGCCAGGCGTGGCGACCCGCGAAGCCTTCGGCGAAGGGCGCGAAACGCGCGTTCGCGATGTCGCCGCCCGGCAGCGGCTCGCCGGCGGTCCAGCCCGGCGCGTTGCTGCCCA
The DNA here is from genome assembly GCF_051125205.1 of Paraburkholderia sp. A1BS-2L. Taxonomy (NCBI): domain Bacteria; kingdom Pseudomonadati; phylum Pseudomonadota; class Betaproteobacteria; order Burkholderiales; family Burkholderiaceae; genus Paraburkholderia; species Paraburkholderia sp. A1BS-2L. Next base: position 271,850 of record NZ_CP120431.1, on the reverse strand, counting down.
GCACGCGGCACAGCCTGTCGCCGGCTTCTTCCGCGAGCTTGCGAAACGTGGTGATCTTGCCGCCGAACACGGAGAGCAGCGGCGCGCCTTCGGTGTCGTCCATCTCCAGACGATAGTCGCGCGTGACCGCCGACGCATTCTTCGTGCCCTCTTCTTCGAGCAGCGGCCGCACGCCCGAGTAGGTCCAGTGCACGTCGGCGGGCGAGATCTTGCGCTTGAAATAGCGGTTGATCGACTCGCACAGATAGCGCGTTTCGTCGCCGTCGATCGAGACTTTCGCGGGATCGCTGCGGTATTCCACGTCGGTCGTGCCGATCAGCGTGAAGTCGTGCTCGTAAGGAATCGCGAAGACGATGCGCTTGTCCGGATTCTGGAAAATGTAGGCGTGGTCATGATCGAATAGACGCTTCGTCACGATATGGCTGCCCTTCACGAGGCGTACGCTGTGCTGCGCGCCGCGCCCGAGCGCGCCGTGCAGCACCTCGCCCACCCATGGGCCCGCCGCATTGGCCACCGCGCGCGCGCGCACGTCGAAGGTGCTGCCGTCGGGGCGGCGCAGGGTCGCCAGCCATTCGCCATTCACGCGCTGCGCGCCAACGAGCTTGGTGCGCGTGAGAATCCGCGCGCCGCGCTCCTGCGCGTCGAGCGCATTGAGCACGACCAGACGCGCATCGTCCACCCAACCGTCCGAGTAAACGAAACCGCGCCGAATGGTGTCGATGAGCGGTGCGCCCGCCGCGTGGCGGCGCATGTCGATGCCGCGCGAGCCCGGCAGCAGCTCGCGCCTGGCCAGATGATCGTAAAGAAAGAGCCCGACGCGGATGAGCCACGCGGGGCGCAGGTTGGGCATGTGCGGCATCACGAAGCGCAGCGGCCACATGATGTGGGGCGCCGAGCGCAACAGCGTCTCTCGCTCCTGCAGCGCCTTGCGCACGAGGCCGAACTCGCGGTGTTCGAGGTAGCGCAGCCCGCCGTGAATCAGCTTTGTGCTCGCTGACGAGGTGTGCGAGGCAAGGTCGTCCTGCTCGCAAAGGAGCACGGAGAGCCCGCGCCCAGCCGCGTCACGCGCGATGCCCGCGCCGTTGATTCCGCCACCCACGACGAGCAGATCGTAGCGATTCTGTTGACTCACCTGCGTTCCCTGATAGTTCCGGCAAACTCGCGATCCTGGTTGATCACGCCAAAGCATTCACCAGGATCGAACCAAAAAATGTTCGAATTCGAAATTTATCGAACAAAACCGAAAAAGTAAAGTTCGCTTTTATGGTGTGACGAGCGGACTTCCGGAATCGCCTGACAAAAGGCAACTGCCCTGCATATCGCTGGATTTCAAGCGCAAGTGGACGCCCGATCAAGCGCCTGGAGAGCGTTTGAACAAGCTCGAAAATTTTCGAATGATGTTCGTATTGCTTTCGTTTCGGCACATGCGGGTGCGCCGCGCCGCTGCCTAGTCCGCGACGTACACGGCCGTTCCCGCCTGGGCAACGGTCTCGTTCATTTGGGCGGGCAGGGGCTTGTCGGTGAAAAGCGCGTGAATCTGGCTCAGATGCCCCTGGCGCACGAGCGCGGGCCGGCCGATTTTCGAATGATCCGTCACCAGATAAACGGTGCGCGCGTGCTCGATGATCGCTTCCGCCACGTGCACCTCGCGCGTGTCGAAGTCGCGCAGCGTGCCATCGGTTTCGATCGCCGAGGTGCCGATAATCGCGTAATCGACCTTGAACTGACGAATGAAGTCGATGGTGAGCTCGCCCACAATGCCCTTGTCCCACGGCCGCACGATGCCGCCCGTAATGAGCACTTCGCATTCCGGGTAGCCGCTCATCATGCTCGCCACGTTCAGATTGTTCGTGATGACGCGCAGGCCGCGATGGCGGTTGAGCGCGCGCGCGACCTCCTCGGTCGTGGTGCCGAGGTTGATGAAGAGCGAGGCCTGATCAGGGATGTGCGAGGCCGCGAGCGCGCCGATGCGCCGCTTCTCCGCGTGGAACATCTGTTGCCGCGCGCCGTAGGAGACGTTTTCCGCACTCGTGGGCAGGCTCGCGCCGCCGTGGTAGCGGCGCAGGAGGTTCATGTCGGCGAGCCAGTTGACGTCGCGGCGGATGGTCTGCGGCGTGACGCCGAAGTGCGCGGCGAAATCGTCGACGGTCACGAAGCCGTCGCGCTGCACCCATTCGAGCAGCTCCTGCTGACGCGCGTTGAGGGTGAGGCGGGGGTCTCGTGTCATGGTCTCGTGATGGCAGCGAATGGGAACTGGCACTATTGTAAGGGCAGTCGGGCTGGGCATTCGGTGGCCCAGTGGGGGTGCGCCCGCATCCGTACCCGGGTAAATACGGGGTAAATACCGAGAAAATCGCTTTCAGCCAGAAAGCAATCAGAAGGCCACGCTTTCTTATACTTCCACCCATTCCGGCAAGCCGCCGGTCACGAGGAGTCACGCAGTCATGCTTTCCGGCGCCCAGCATTTCGGCAGCGCTTTGTTGCTGTGCATCGCGCTCGGCGCCGCCCCGATGGCGCATGCCGAGCCGATCCGGCTGATGATGGGGGGCATGTCCAAGATCGTTTATCTGCCAGCAGTGCTTGCCTCGCAGTTGGGCTACTTCAAGGACGAAGGGCTCGACGTCCAGGTGGTCTCGGGTCCGGCGGGCATCGACACCTCCACGGAACTGATCGCCGGCGCGATCGAAGGCGCGGTGGGCTTCTACGACCACACGCTCGACCTGCAGAGCCGCGGCCAGGACGTGCTCTCGGTGGTGGTGCTGCAGCGCGCGGCGGGGCTCGCCGAGCTCGCCTCGGTTCATGCGGAAGGCGGCCGGGAACTGGCTGGCGCCACCGCCATGAAAACGACGGCGTCGAACACACCAGCGAACACACCAGCGAATACAGCGGCGATGAAAGCGGCGCGCGGCAAGCGCCTCGGCGTAACCGGATTCGGCGCCTCCACGTGGGTGCTCACGCGTTTCCTGCTCGCCCGCGCGGGCGTGGCGGCCGGCGACTACACGGTTGTGCCGCTCGCATCCGACACGCGCTTTGTCGAAGCCTTCGAGCAGGGCTCGATCGACGCGGGCATGGTCGAGGAACCCACGGCCACGCGCCTCCTGACGAGCCGCGCGGCCACGGTGGTGGTCGACATGCGCAGCGTCGAGGACACGCAGCGCTGGGTCGGCGGCCCGTACGCAGGCGCGTGCCTCTATCTGCGGCGCAACTGGATGCTCGCGCACCGGCGGGAGACCGGAAAAATGGTGCAAGCGCTCACCCGTGCGCTGCGCTTCATCAGCACGCATTCGGCTGGGCAGATCGCCGCGGTGCTGCCGCCCGAGGTTATCGGCAACGACCGCGCGGGTTATGTGCGCGCGCTCGCCTCGGCGCAGGGCGCGTTTTCGAAGGATGGCCTGATGCCCGACGGCGCGCCGCAAACCGTGCTGAAGGTGCTGATGACGGCAGGCACGGGATTGACGGCCCGGCATGTCGATCTGTCGAAGACCTATACGAATGAATTCGTGAAAGGCATGCCGTAATCCGGCGCTGCCGTTCGCCAAAACAATCGCTTTAATTTCAACCGCGTTTTCCACCCCGAATCAAGCCACACGGCGAGCAGCACGACGGCCCGCACGGCCGCCGGGGTGCGCTCGTCCAACATGCAAGGATGTCCAACATGTCTTCAGCCATTAACGCCGCGCCGGGAGAGTCGAAAGCCCGCACCGTGTTTCGCGCGGTCAGCGGCAACTTTCTGGAAATGTACGACTTCATGGTGTACGGCTATTACGCCGCCGCCATCGCCAGCACGTTCTTTCCGGCCGGCAACGAATTCGCCTCGCTGATGCTCGCGCTCTCCGTGTTCGGCGCGGGCTTCCTGATGCGCCCGCTCGGCGCCATCGTGCTCGGCGCGTACATGGACCGCCATGGCCGCCGCAAAGGCCTGATTCTCTCGCTCGGGCTGATGGCCGTGGGCACCATGTGCGTGGCCTTCGTGCCCGGCTACGCCACCATCGGCCTGGCCGCTCCGCTCATCATCCTGATCGGGCGTCTGCTGCAAGGCTTCTCGGCAGGCGCCGAGCTGGGCGGCGTGTCCGTCTACCTCGCGGAAATCTCCACCAAGGGCAACCGCGGCTTCTTCTGCTCGTGGCAGTCGGGCAGCCAGCAAGTGGCCGTGGTGTTCGCCGCGGCGTTCGGCGTGGCGCTGAACGCCATGCTGCCTGCGCCCGAAATGAAGGAGTGGGGCTGGCGCGTGCCGTTCGTGGTCGGCTGCATGATCGTGCCGTTCCTGTTCTATATCCGCCGCACGCTGCGCGAATCCGATGAGTTCACCGCACGCCGCCATCATCCGAGCCTCGGCGAGATCACACGCGCCATCGCCAGCAACTGGGGCATCGTGCTCGCGGGCATGGGCCTCGTGATCATGACGACGACCTCGTTCTATCTGATCACCGCCTACACGCCCACCTTCGGCAAGGTCGAGCTGCACCTCTCGTCGTATGACGCTCTGCTCGTGACCGTATGCGTGGGCGTCTCGAACTTCATCTGGCTGCCCATCTCCGGCGCCGTGTCGGACCGCATCGGCCGCGCGCCCGTGTTGATCGCCTGCACCGTGCTCGCCGTGCTCAGCGCGTATCCGGTCATGCGCTGGCTCGTAGCCGCGCCCTCCTTCTCGACGCTGCTGATCGTGGAGCTGTGGCTTTCGACGCTCTATGCGTGGTACAACGGTGCCATGGTCGTCGCGCTGACCGAGCTGATGCCGGTGCATGTGCGCACCACGGGTTTCTCGATGGCCTATAGCCTTGCAACGCTCGTGGGCGGCTTCACGCCGGCGATCGCCACGTGGCTCATTCATGTCACCGGCGACAAGGCCGCGCCGGGCGCATGGCTGAGCATCGCCGCTGTGTGCGGCCTGGTGGCGACCCTGTACCTGTATCGCACGCGCATCGCTCGCGAACAGTACAAGACCGCCTGATACCGATACCGCATCGTGCAGGGCCGGCCGACTGGACTGGAAAACGGCATGAAACTGCTGCTCGTCGAAGACAACGAACAACTCGCGCATTGGCTCATCCGCACCTTGACCGATGACGGTTTCATGCTCGACCACGTAGGCGACGGCGAGGCGGCCGAAGACGCGCTGCGCGCCTCGCCCTACGACGTGGTGCTGCTCGATCTCAATCTGCCGCGCATGTCGGGCAAGGCGCTGCTGCGCCGCATGCGCTCACGCGGCGACGCCACGCCCGTGCTGATTCTCACGGCCACGGGCGCCATCGACGAAAAGGTCGTGTGCCTCGGCGCCGGCGCCGACGACTACATCGTCAAGCCCTTCGACGCACGCGAGCTCGTGGCGCGCGTGAAAGTGCTCGCGCGCCGCCAGGCGCCCTCGCGCACGAACCGCGTGCGCTGCGGCAACCTGCTCTACGACATGGACACGCTGCGCTTTTACGTGGATGAGGAATCGCTCACGCTCACGCCGCGCGAGCACACCGTGCTGGAAACGCTGATCCTGCGCGCGAAAAAAACCGTGTCCAAGGCCGCCCTCGCGGAATCCGTGAGCGACGCCGACGCCCCCACCAGCGAAGACGCCATCGAGATCTATGTCTCTCGGCTGCGCAAGAAACTCGAAAAGAGCACGGCGACCATCATCACGCTGCGAGGGCTGGGCTACCTGCTCCAAGATGCCGAAGCCGAAGAATAAGGCGAAAAACAAAGCGACCAACAGCCTGCGTGTGCGCCTGCTGCTCTGGCTCGTGCTGCCGATGACGGTGTTCATCGCGGCGGCCGGACTGATCACGCGAGGCAACGCATGGCACACGGCAAATCTGCTTCAGGACGATGCGCTGCTCTCGGCGGCTCGCGTGATGGCCGGCGACATCGGTTGGCAAGGCAACGACCTGGTCGCATCGATATCGCCGAGCGCCATCGAAATCCTGCGCACGCCGCACCGCGACCAGGTGTTCTTCCGCGTGCAGGAAATCGGCGGGGCCATCATTGCAGGCACTTCCGATTTTCCGCAACACGTTCCCGAAACCTCCCCGCGGTGGTACGACGCCCAGGTAGGCGGCGCACCCATTCGCGCGGTTTCGCTGATCCGCGAAATGTACGACGCGGGCGCGACGCGCCGCGTGATCGTTTCGGTGGGCCGCACGCTGCACGAGCGCGACGCGATGGTCGCCGCGCTCTGGCGGCCGCAGATCTTCTATTTCGCGGCCATCGTCACGGTGGCCGTCGTGCTCGTGTGCGTCGCGCTCACGCTCGAGCTGCGCCCGCTCACGCGGCTCGCGCGCGGGCTGCCGCAACGGGTGCGCACGTCTTCGGTGCGCATCGACGTCGAGCCGCTGAGGAGCGAGTTGCGCCCCATCGTGAGCGCGTTCAATGAATGCCTCGACATCATCGAGCGGCAGACCGCGATGCAACGGCGCTTTGTCGCCGATGCCGCGCACCAGTTGCGCACGCCGCTCACGCTACTCGGCACGCAGTTGCAATACGCGCGCCGGCAGCAGGATCCCGCGCTGCTTCACGAAACGCTCAAGGCGATGCATCAGAGCAACCGCTCGCTCGTGGGGCTTACCAATCAGCTGCTGACGCTCGCGCAAGCCGAGGCGGCCGACTATACGCAATTCGAAGGTGTGAGCGTGGACATGCGCGCCGTCACGACCGGCGTGATCGAGCAGCTCGCGCTGCTCGCGCAGCGCAGGCGCGTGGAGCTCGTAGCGACGCTCGCGCAGCACGCCGAGGTCATGGGCAACGAACAGTTGCTCTCGGTGCTGGTGTTCAATCTCGTCGATAACGCCATTCGCTACTCGCCCGAAGGCGGTGCGGTCATGGTGACGCTCGCGGTGGCGGCAGGGTTCGTCACCTTGAGCGTCGCGGATGAAGGCGACGGAATTGCGCAAGAGTTGCGCGACAAGGTTTTCGAGCCTTTCTTCCGGGCCTCCACGAAACCCGGCAGCGGCCTCGGGCTTGCGATCGTGCGCGAGATCGCGCGTGCGCATCGGGCCGAGGTGAGGCTGGAGAACGGCGCGGATGGATATGGGACCATGGCGGTCGTGCAGTTCGCGCCGGGCTGATGCGCGTGCGCGGGTCACGTCGCCGCGCGCCGGCGTGCTCAGCTCGCGTCGGCGGCTGGTCGCTCCGCATACGCATAGGCCGCGCCCGCGTGCTGATGCAGCCAGCGGATCATGTCGGAGTGCCGCACCACGCCGAGCAGGCGCCGTGCATCGTCGAAAACCGGTACCTCGTAGCACGAGTGATCTGCGAAGATCGATGCGAGATGGGCCAGCGGCGTGGCACGGTGCACCGCTTGAACCCCCGATGCCATGACGGCTTCGACCGTCTCCTCCACCTGCAGGGTCGTGCGTCGCAGCGCGCGCCATAGTCTGCGCGCGAATCCCGCTGGACTCCCGTTCGCCAGATCGTGGTGCGTGACCGTGCCCACGAGCCGATGCGCGTCGTCCACCACCGGCAACGCATGAACGCCGTGGCGGCGCAGCGTCTCCAGTGCAGCATGCCGGCCCATCGTGAGCGGCACGGCATGGTCCGCGCTCGTCATGAATTCCTCGCAGGTGAGTTCGTCGAACGACAGGCGCTGCAGGTCGGCAAACGCGCCGGCTTCCTGCGCGACAGGTGCCGGCGTCCCCAAGGGGCTCGCCGGGGCATTGGCCGGAGCCGACGCACGCCAGACGGCGCGCGGATAGCGGTGCCCTGTGAGCGCGTGATAGACCAGTGCGGCGCTCAGCAAGGCAAACGACTGAAACAAAATGGGCGTGACCACGAAGCGAAAGCCAAGCGCATGCACGGCCGGGCCGCCGAGCACGGCCGTCAGCGCAACGGCGCCTGAGGGTGGATGCACGCAGCGGCACAGGAACATCGCGCTGATGGCAAGCGCAACGGCCACGGCGGCAGAAAGAACCGGGGTCGCGATCCACTGTGCGCAGGCCACGCCGACCAGCGCCGAAACGAGGTTGCCCCCAACGATGGACCATGGCTGCGCAAGCGGGCTTTCGGAAGCGCCGAACAGCAGCACCGCCGAAGCTCCCATGGGCGCGACCAGCATCGGAATATCGCCTGCGCTGCCGAACAGCAGATGCGTCGCGATCCCCGTGAATGCGATGCCGAGTAATGCGCCCCCGGCGCGGCGCACCCGTTCGCGCCACTCGGGCGCGCCCGGATGCGGAATGAAGTTCATCAGCCAGTCGTTGAATGCGATGCGAGGCATGGGCGTCGGCGCGTCTGGGGTGGGCTCCGCGCCGCGCGAGCCTTGCTGCAAGGCCGCGCGGCGCCTCAGGCGATTTGCGTGCGTTGAGGTTACCGAGACGCTCCGAATAACAACAATTGCGAATTCTTCGCTTATATATAATTTATTCTGTATGCATGTTTATGGGCGTCCGGTGAGCGCTTGTGCAAGGCATTTTTTAGCCCCTGCTTTTTTTCGCATTCCTGATTTTTAGTGCCGACAGCCGAATTGCGGCAGCGTCACTCCTGCGGCCAGAAGCGCTCAAGCCGTGTCATCGCGAGGTCACGTAACGAAGCCATCGTTTCGTTTACGCCCACCCTGCAACACTTGTGACGAGCCATGACGAAGAAGCATATCCCCGAAGCATCCTACACCGAAGCTGCCGCCAACGTCTCGCGGCGCGGCTTCCTCAAGCTCGCCGGCGCATCCGGTTTCGCGAGCGCCGCCGGCGCCGCGGCCACGCTCGCCGGCGTTGCAAAAGCCAATGCGGCCACGCCCGACGGCACGCCCGAGCAGATCCATCTCACCTGGGGCGCGGACCCGGCGAGCGAAGTCGTGGTCTCGTGGGCTTCGCTCGCGGCAGCCACGCGTCCGCGCGTGACGTACGCCACGGACCGCGGCAGCCGCGAAGTCGTGAACGCGGTCCAGCGCACCTACACGGACGGCCTCACGGGCGTCGTCGTGTTCGCCTATCATGCGCGCCTCTCCGGCCTGCACGCCGGCACCACCTATCGCTACGAAGTCACCGCCGACAACGACAGCCACGCCGGCAGCCCATTTGCCGCAAGCTTCACCACCGCGCCGCGCGGACGTCAACCGTTTCGCTTCACGAGCTACGGCGACCTCGCCACGCCCAACACGGGCTGGGTGCTGTCGTCTCCGCAAAGCCGCTTCGCAGTGGAGGCCGTCGAGCGCTTTCAGCCGCTCTTTCACCTGCTCAACGGCGACCTCTGCTACGCAAACCTGAACCCCGCGCACCAGACCGAGGTGTGGCGCGACTTCGCGAACAACAACCAGAGCTCGTCGTCGAACCGTCCGTGGATGCCGTGCCCCGGCAACCATGAAGTCGAGTTCCACAACGGTCCGCAAGGGCTCGAGTCGTATCTCACGCGCTACACGCTGCCCGAGAACGGCACGCGCTTTCCGGGTCGCTGGTACAGCTTCCGCGTGAGCAACGTGCTGTTCGTGTCGCTCGATGCCGACGACGTGGTGTATCAGGATGCCGCCGCGTTCGTGGCCGGCCCCGCGCCGCTCGTGCCCGCGGCAAGCACGGGCAATCCGCCCATCGCGGCGGGCTCGTCGTTTTATGTGCGCGGCTACAGCAACGGCGAGCAGACGCGCTGGCTCGAAAGGACGCTGCGCCATGCCTCGCACGACGACGACATCGACTGGATCGTCGTGCAGATGCATCAGGACGCGCTCAGCTCATCGAAGACGGGCAACGGCTCGGACAAGGGCATCCGCGAGGCCTGGCTGCCGCTCTTCGACCGCTATGGCGTGGACCTCGTGGTGTGCGGCCACGACCACGACTACGAGCGCAGCTATCCTGTGCGCGGCTGCAACCATCATGCAGGCGTGGATGCCGCGACGGGCACACCTGTCGACACGCTGCAGCCAAAGCCAGCCGCGAACGCGCAAGCGGGCGCCAACACGTTCGACACGAGCCACGGCACGATCCACCTGATACTCGGCGGCGGCGGCACGAGCGTACCGCTCGACGTCTACGGCGTAGATGTGGGCAACGGCAATCCGCAAGCGAAGGTGTTCACGAAGCCAAACCGGCCCGTGCCGGGCGCAACGCCGGGGACCTGGGTACGCGCGGGAGCTGATGCGCTCGAAGACGCCATCTGGTCCGCACAGCGCGATACGGGTACCGGTTATGGGATCGCCGTGTTCGACGTGGACCCTGGCGAGCACGGCGGCAAGACCACGATCACGATGAACTACTATCACGCGCCGGGCGCCGATCAGACGCCCACGCCGAACTACGAGCTCTTCGAGACGGTCACGCTGGCCAAGTCGCGCAAATGAGCGCCGTGGTCCAGCGTTGAATGGCAGCGGTGCTCAGGCGAGCCCCGGCACCGCCGCTTGCAACACATCCACGCGTTTGGGCACGAGGCCGAGATCGAGGAAAGTGTCGGCGATCTTCTGCTGCTCGCCGAGAATGGTCTTCGTGATCTGCACCGTGCCGAACGCCGTGCGATCGACCGCCCGCGCCACCACGGGCGCGGGCAGCCCCCAGAGCTTCGCCAGTTCGTCCGCGTACGCCGCGCGATTGCTCTTGCCCCATTCGTCCGTTTTGGCGACCTCGTCGATCAGCACACGGATCACGTCCGGGTTATCGCGCGCATAGTTGCGCGAGGAAAAGTAAAACCCGCGATTGACCACTACGTCGCTTGCATCGGCGAGCACGCGTGCGCCGAAGCTCGCCTGCGCCGACGCAAAGAACGGGTCCCAGATGACCCAGGCGTCGATGGCGCCATGCTCGAAAGCCGCGCGCGCATCGGGCGGCGCGAGGAAGACGGGATTCACGTCGCGATAATCGAGCCCGTACTTGCGCAGCAGTTGCACGAGGAAGTAGTGAACGTTGCTGCCCCGGTTGAACGCGACCCGCTTGCCTTTAAGATCGGCAACCTCGCGCAGCGGCGAGTCGTGCGGCACCAGCACTGCCTCCGATTGCGGCCGCGGCAGCGTTGCCGCCACATAGGCAAGCGGTGCGCCCGCGGCCTGCGCGAAGATGGGCGGCGCCTCGCCCACGTCACCGAAATCGATCGAGCCGACGTTGAGCGCCTCCAGTTGCACTGGGCCCGCGTTGAACTCCGTCCACGTCACCTTGACGCCCAGCGGCGCGAGACGCTGCTCCAGCGTGCCTCGGCCCTTCAGGAGGCTTAGCGCGCCCTTCTGGTTGCCGATGCGCAGGGTGCGCGCGGCGTTTGCCCCAAAGGCCCGGGGAGCGCTCAGGGCGGGCAGCGCGGCAGCAGCCGCACCTAGCGAAAGTTTGAGAAATGCGCGGCGTGTGCTCATGGGCTTCGTATTGACAGTCGTAAGGAAAAGTTCGACCGATTCTACGAAGCGCCCAGGCAAATCCGAACGATGGAGTTTTCCGATTCAAATCAGCTACAGGACTAAGGGCGCGGGGGACATTGCCCGTTTGATGCAAAACAATTTACGAGACCCGCCCAGCGGCTAAGCTTGCGGCCAGCATCTACGATTCCGCGCGGAGTATGCATCCGGCACCCGAGTTCTCTCCGACGAACCGTTCCACCCACCCGCAAATGAAAAAACCTCTCCTTGCCGGGCTGGCACTCGTTGCCGCGCTCTGTGCTGGCAACGCCACTGCGCAAACCACGCAAACACCTCCCGCCAAGCCAGCGCCTTCGATTGATCAAGCCGATGTCTTTCTGAATGTTTGCCAAAGGCCAGAAAATGTCGACGCCTGTGTCATGTATCTTTCGGGCTACACGCACGGTGCGCTGGTTCAGACCCTGATCGACAAGCAGCCGCAGCGCTATTGCGTCCCGCCCAACATCGGTCGCAGGGAGCAGCTTGTCGCCGTCCTGGCCTGGATGAAGGGACACCTTCAGTACATTCTCGAACCCACGGGCGCGGTCATCTACAAGGCGCTGATGGGCACATTCCCCTGTCGCTAGCCGCCTTCGTGCCCAGGGCACGGTTAAAAGTCTGATGGATATCGACTTTAATCTCCACAACCCGTTAATTTAGGCTAACTAACTATCATCCCGGTGCCTGGCTGTGCTCCGCCGTACGCACTAACCGCGCCGATGCCACGAGGGTCGGGCAGAACAACATGAAAACGATCATTCAGCGGGGCTCCTAGGGTAGCGACCAATGGTGGACTGGCTGCATCCACGAAGTGGGTGCTGGTTGAACAGGACGGCCAGGTCGCGTAACGGGATTGCGCTCGCTGCGCACGCAGAAGCCTTGCTACGCCTGGCATCCAGGCTATAACGGCGTTCCCTGGAACGGCACGCCACGTGCGGCGCCCGATCTGCTTATCTGCGACAGGTACACGCCCGCTTCCGCATCTGCGACCTGAAATCCCACAAACGGTTACCTTTGTGTTGCGAGCACGGCAAATCCTCTGCTCCGTTCAGTCACGACACCGGGAAGCGCCACCGCGAGGAACATGCGGCTTGCTTCGTCAACCCCTTTATATACATGACTACCAATAAATTTTTGACGATGGCACCAGCTTTATCGGGCCTGCGCACAGGCAGGCGCCCCATGACTCCCCGCAGTGATGCATCTCATTGGCTGCACAAGGTTCACACGATGGGCCGGCATGCCCCTCGGAACCGCCAACCGGCAGACCACTCGCGGAAATCGCTGCGCGACCATGTGACTGGTTGCGTAGCGACTCTCGTCGGTGCACCGGATCTGTTTTATACCCAACGGCGGTCAGAAGTCGACGCTCCCGCACGGATACAGAAAGCCGTCGTTAAGCCACGCCTTCAGTAACTCGCGCCATGCATATCGCATACATCAGCAGGAGAAGGAACATGTTGCAACCCGATTCCGCCAGTTGTCCGCGCGCACTCCTCCCGGCGTGCATTGACAGGGCTCGTGGCCTCAGACGGCGAGCATTGTGGTATGCCTGCGCACCCGGCATCTCGTGCGCGAGGGTGCCCGGCCAATTACCCAGCACGACGGGCTGAGCCATCACGCCCCCTGGTACCAGCCGGGTGAAGCGGCGTGGGGTTCTAATCCCGATACGCGCTATCGCGGAGGTTCACTCCCGGTTGTCAGTTTGTCGATTCGGTAGCGCGTGACGGATTCGGAATCGCCGTCCGCAGGTTTGGATTGAACGATGATTACGGGTACAGGCCAAGGTTACCTGCAAAACATGTTGCAGTGCACCTTAGGGCGCCGACCGGGCATCTATCGAAAACCCAGTCGAGGTTCTCCCATATTTGGTGACCTAAGGTAGGTAACACGATATGGGAGGCGAGGTCCTTGGGCAGCGCTTTCAGGGCCCGACAACCCGTTGAGCAATGCGAACCGGGGGAACAGACAGATTCTGGTTTCAGAACACCAAGTGTCTTGTGAGGAGACGAGCTGCTCAGAGACTAATCGATCCCATAGACAGTTACCTTCACCGATGTATTTCCCCATAATACGACACCATAAGAGGAATCATGATTACAAATCAAGGTTTTATGGTACATATTTAATGTAAATTCTTATGTAGCGATTTATAGGTCCCAAGTTTTGGGAGCTACAGAAGTGTCATTCCGCTCGAAGGTCACCGGGTTTGGGAGGATATGCGTTGGTGACCGCTCACATTTCCGTAGGGTCCCGGTTTTGGGAGACGTCTTTCTCATCGGGCGCTCGTTTCAGTGTTTACCTTTTACGCTTTAGAACCTTTAGTAAACCTTTAGGCAGCTCAAAGCCTTATCTGGTAAGGGTTTGCGGACGAATTGGTTGCAACTTATGGGGCGCTGGGCACTGTCTATGGGATCCCGGGGTTGTGGATATGGGGATTCGGTAGCCTTGGATGGGGATTGGGGTCTGTGGATATGGGGAAAAGGTTGCCCCGTATGGGAAAAATTGCCGGAAGGGCCTGAGGTTCCCACTTATGGGAGCGCACGAAGGTACCCGTCTATGGGCCCCGGCCACATGGATCCGACTTGTCTCGTCGCCCGCAGGTTGCCGTGAAGGTATCCAATTATGGGGAAAGCAGAAGGTAACCAGTTCTGGGAACCTAAGGCAGGTGCCCAGAACCTGAACATCGAAGGTCCCTCCCGCCGGGGCTTGCCGTACAACCCAAGGGGCCAACAAGAGGTAGCGGTTTGTGGGAGGAGTCAAAGGTAGCCAATTATGGTAGCGCGCTCTTGGATGCCGATTCAGGAAGGCTTGGGTCCGGACTGCTTTGGGTCCTCATTTATGGGATAACCAATAGGTCGCCTCCAGTGGGAGATTTTTCTCATAGGACTTGCCACCACGCCATGATGGGCCGCGTGCCGCGATTTCCCATAAGCTGGTACCTGTGAATAACTATTTCCGAAGTGAACACTTACCAGGGGACCACAAGGTAGCTGGCTATGGGAGCAAATTTGGAGCGGCACGCTCGAATAGTTACCGGATTTGGGATCACTTTGGGCTGGCAGCAATGCCCTTCCAAGCTTGTCCGGTGGCCTGGCACGGCCACCAACGCGGCACCTGTCAACCCTTCCCACACGCGGTGTCGCTCTCCCGCACAGGCGAGCTCATGGCCTTGAGTCACCTGGTCGGTTGGTATACAGTTACCAACCGACCAGGTTCCCTTTTAACGTGGATCATATGGCAAGAAAAAAGGCCGATGCCGGCGACGCCGACAAGCAAGGTGCACTCGTATTCCAGCAAGGCCAGCCGCCTGATCTCTTCCGCAAGGCGGTTCCTGCGATTCACATCGCACCGAAATCCGGGTCGATCAGCCTTCAGCAGCGCAAGATGTTCAGCTCGTTGATCAAAAACGCGATCCGCCAGGACTCTCTCGAATCCGGACGCTCTTCGTTCGAAATCACGATTTCCGCCCTCTCGCAAGATGTCGATCTGAACAGCAACAATACGGAATACGTCAAGGAGACGATCAATTCGCTGATCAGCACGGTCGTTAACTGGGACTATCTCACGCAGGACAAACGCAGCATCTGGAAGGCTTCGGGTTTGCTTGCGGGCGCGGAACTCGAGCGCTCGGTGCTGCGTTATACCTTTTCCGAGCAGATTCGCGGCGAGCTTTTGAATCCCGAAATTTACGCGATGATCGACATGCGGATCACGCGGCAATTCAGGAAAGCGCATTCGCTTGCCCTCTGGGAAAACGTCGTGCGCTACGAAGCCGTCGGGATGACGGCGCGTTTTCCGCTTGCGACACTGCGCGATCTCATTCTTGGCCAGGATACGTCGGCACAGTCGTACAAGCTCTACAAGCAGTTCAAGAGTCGCGTACTGGTGCCTTGCATCAAGGAAGTCAACGAGATCTCGGACCACAACTTCGAACTCATCGAACACAAGGTAGGCCGCTCGGTCGTCGCCCTGCAATTTCGTGTGACCCGCAAGCCGGAGACGGATCCGTCTCAAGAGCTCCGGGCGAATGAGACCATGCTCGTTGGCGAGATGTCGAAATTCAATGTTCCGGTCTCGGAGGCGCGACGTCTTTTTAAGCAATACGGCGAGGAAAAGGTTCGCACAGCCGTGGCCTACACGGCCGCGCGCGTGGCCCAGAAAAATGCGGCACCGCTCGCCAATGTGGCGGCGTATTTCCGCAAGGCACTGATGCAGGGGTATCAATTGCCGGGGGCTAATGCTGCAAGCGGTGCGGGTGCCGATTCGCCCAAGGCGCGCGAGAGCCAGGATCAGGTGAAGGATCGTTATATTGCGGCGAAGATTGCCGAGGCGCGGGCCTACTTCAACGAACTCGAGCACGACGATCAGACCGCGCTCATCAAGCGCTATAACGAAACGGTCGGCATGGACAAGCTCAAGGTTTCGATGACCAAGGTGCCGAGCAAGATGGCCTCGACGAACTTCTTCCGTTGGGTGGTTCTCGATACGTGGGGCCAACCGACCGCTGCAGATTTGCTCGAATTTCTGTTGAGTGGGCAACAGGCGCCGGGGGGTGCTGATCTTCACGCCATGGGCGATATCGACCTCACGTTGAAGGCCGGATCCGAGTAACTGCTGTTGTCGAGGGATTTAGAGGAATTTTTTAATTATAAAAAATAAGAAAATTTCACGTAGCCATTTCTATACGTGCAGCGGTGCCAAAAAACCGCCGTTTGGTGTCTGAGATACCTTTGTTCTCTCTGCCGCCTGCTGACTCCAGGTAGCCCCGGCCCCTCCTTTTTGTCGCTGCCTGATCTCCACGTGGAGATCAGGCAGTCCCAGATGTAAATCGGCCAGCGGGTTCCCTCTGCGGAATCGCTAAGATGGGCTTCGAGCCTAAGCGTGTTCGTCGACGAGATGTCAATCAAAATCCAAGACCGGCAGGACTTCAGAGGAGGCCCAGTCAGGGAAACATTTATGCCTCTTTTGAATTTCGAGTGGGTGGATTTGGCCGGGTCAAGTGCGGGCGGAAGCCCGGCGGAGCGCACCCTTGATGCGGTCAAATCCAGCCGCACGCTTGACGGCTCGGGCCAGGCAAAGCCTTGCGGCGCCTGGCTCCCGAGCCCGTCCGGCGGCAAGGACTTCCCCGCCTTGGGGCGGGGTTAGGGGTGGGGAAATCCACGCCGAAGAGTCGAGCCTTCCGCTACCGCGCAAGCCGTGCCACCCACTCAAATTTCAAAAGAGCCACATTTATTTAGCTGCACCTCGACACCACGCTCCACGTGGAGACTGGATTGCTTTGCAGCACCTCTGAAATTCGCTGCCACAACGGGCTATTACTGCGGCATGGCCCTTCTCTCCACGTGGAGCTTCGTGAGAGGTCAAAAGGCAAAATACCGATGTCAGGCGAGGCGGGGCGGTGCTGATGAATTGCTTAGAGGCAAGCAGTCATGTCACTTTGCTAGAAGAGTTGCTTTTACGAGCTTTGCTCTCAGGGGCTAAGAAAGCTACGCCGACGATCTCCATCGCGACCTGTTCGTTCGTCTCAAAGAGCAACGCGCTCGAGCAGCGTGCGACAAGCATGCAAATCAACGCGTGCTGAAAGCGAAATCTCTAGAATTTGTAAATCTGGCAAGCCTCGTCGACGAAACCTCCCCACATGCTGCTTAGAGTCTCCACGTGGAGATCGCCCATCGGCACGACAGTCATCTGATCGAATATCGAACCCGAAAAAATCTCACTTCGTCGAATCTCTTGTCAGAATGGTCAGTTTGGTTGTGATCTGGCAACGACTCTAGCGCTGAAGCTAGAATTTACTTTAACTTGCCGCTAGACTGCCAAGTGACTCGCTGGAGACTCTCCACGTGGAGAATGGCGTTAGGCGATGCCAGCGTTGAACATTGCATGGAGAACTGAATGGGACTGGTCATTGCGGTAGCGAACCAAAAGGGTGGAGTGGGAAAAACCACAACCAGCATGAATCTGGCGGGGGCTTTTCGATCCGAGGGCTACAAGGTCTATGTCGCCGATGCCGATGGTCAGCAATCGTGCATGAGTTGGTGCGCGGCTTCCGGTCCGGAAACGCCGCTCCCATTTCGTGTTGGTAGCATCAATAAGCTCGATAAGATGATCGGCCCGGAGATCGCCGCGCTTGCGAACGACTATGACGTCGTCATTGTCGACTGTCCGCCGAACATCAACGACCTAACCACCGCTCGAGTCCTTGCTGTTGCCGATGCGACCATCATCCCGACCGACGCATCTCCGATCGACATATGGAGTAGTGAAGGGATGATGGAGTTGGTCGAGCGTACGCGAGTGGCTAATCCTGCTGGAAAATTCGCAATTTTGCTGAATAAGGCCAATTCGAAGACTCTCCTGCACACACAGATGAGCGCGATTCTTGCCGAGAGCAATGTTCACGTGCTCGCGGCTACCATCAAGCAACGTGAACTGTATCGACAGACGGCGGCGCTTGGGCGAACGGTCTTCGACGTAAAAGGTGTGCGCGGCACGAAGGTCGCCAAAGACGAAATTTCCGCGGTTTACAACGAAATCATTGCGCTCGTTCAGGAAGAAGAGGAGGTCGTCGATGGCAACTAAGCTTAACTTCACCAGCAAGGTTCGCGCGGGCATGGCCGTTGAACGCGCATCCGCAGGCGAGCGGCTTGCCGACGGCGACATCGTGGGTATCGCACAGCGCGACGCGGCGCCTGCCGCGCGGATTGAGGTCGCACCGGTGGAGCCGTCTGCTGCTACGGCGGTTCATGCGGTTACGAGAATTCCACTCGAAGATGTCGTCTCTAATCCGTACAATCCACGCGCCTTTTACAGCGCAGAGACAATCGACGAGCTTGCGGAGAGTTTTGCCGCGCAGGGCCAGATCACGCCGATTCTTGTCACGCGCCTGCCCGAGTTTCCCGGCAAATATGTGATTGTCGACGGCGAACGCCGTATCCGCGCGGCGCGCTCGCGCGGCGACAAGCATATCGATGCCGATGTTCGCGATGGCCTCGATAACCAGAACCTCTATCTGCGTGCCTATCACGCCAACAAGGAGAGAGAGGAGCAGACGGTTTTTGACGACGCGCTTGCCTGGAAGAAGTTGCTGGATGATGGTGTCTACGTCGACCAAGTTGAACTGGGTGTAGCGGTTGGTGAAGACCCGAAACACATCAGCAAGGTGATTTCGCTCACGTCTTTGCCTCCGTATCTCTTGCAGCGTATGGCCCAGCATCGCAAGGATATCGGCCTTGGACATGCCTACAACATCAAGTTGATCTTCGACCGCGCTGGTGTGAGCGTCGCCGAGCACTGGCTCGGGCAGGTCATCGAAGGCAAGGCGAGCGTGCGCAAACTCGAAGCTGCGGCGTCCGCGGAGGCCGGTGCTCGGCGTATCGGGCCGCGCCGCACGCATTATCAGTCCCGCGTGCAGTTCAATCGCCCGGATGGCGTGGCGCTTGGGGAACTGAAGCTTTTCGGCGATGGCCGTGCCGAGTTGAGCCTGAAAGGCATTGCTACGGTAGATCAGCAGCGTCTGGCCGAACGGATGAAGGCGGTGATTGATGAATGGGCTGCCGAGATAGATGCGGTTGAGATGGATACGGCCGAGGCAGACTGAAACCGAACGCATGAACGTCCGAGAGGGCAGGGCCGGAAGGGCGCCTGCCCTCTGCTTTTTTGGACTCAGAACACTGCCTGTAGCGTAAAAACGTGGCTGGGGTCGAAACCGTGAAACACGGCCCGATAATCGTCGCGCTAGCATTTCCCTTTTTTAATCAATCAGATGTGTGTGAGTTCCTAGAATGTTTCACGGCTGGACGTGTTTAATTGAAGGCCAAAAGACTGCAGCTGCGTTCGCGGCATGCTAATGACCGTTTTAAAGCTCAAAAGGTATTATTTGAAATGTAATTTGTAGTTATCAAGACATTTCGTCAAGGCGAATGCTGGATTGACAATTGATGCGGCCTCCCTCATGCTTGTGCGAATGAATTCCCGCCACTGCCCGATTACGCTGATTATTCGCACCATTCATCGAATGGTGGGTTAGCGTACGTCTGGCATAAGCGACAACAACCCGCCCCACGAGGCGGGTTTTTTGTTTCCGCCTCCTGGCAACAAGAGATATCAAGAGACAGCACAGGAGTCGTCATGCAGGTCGAATCGAGTCAAACCGTAGTGGAAGCCGACGCAACCGAGGCCGCTACGGTCAACAGCAAAGCCAGCAACGCGCGGCAAACGGATTACCTTCGCATGATCCTCACCGCCCGCGTCTACGACGTGGCCCGCGAGACCGAACTGGAGCGGGCGCCGAACCTCTCGGCGCGCCTGCGCAACACCGTCCTGCTCAAGCGCGAGGACAACCAGCCCGTGTTCTCCTTCAAGCTGCGCGGCGCCTACAACAAGATGGCGCACCTCACGCCCGCGCAGCTCGAGCGCGGCGTGATCACCGCCTCGGCCGGCAATCACGCCCAGGGCGTGGCGCTTTCAGCTGCCCGGCTCGGCGTGAAGGCCGTGATCTGCGTGCCGGTCACCACGCCCCAGGTCAAGGTCGACGCGGTGCGCGCCCACGGCGGCCCCACCGTCGAGGTCGTGCAGGCCGGCGAATCCTATAGCGACGCCTACGCGCACGCCGTGCGCCTGCAGGAGCAGCGCGGACTGACTTTCGTGCATCCGTTCGACGATCCGCATGTGATCGCAGGCCAGGGCACCGTGGCGATGGAAGTGCTCAGCAAGCATCAGGCCCCGATTCACGCGATCTTTGTGCCGATCGGCGGCGGCGGGCTTGCGGCGGGCATGGCGGCCTACGTGAAGGCGGTGCGCCCCGAGATCCGCGTGATCGGCGTGCAGACGGACGATTCGTGCGCGATGGCGCAATCGATGAAGGCCGGCAAGCGCGTGGAGTTGAGCGAAGTGGGCCTGTTCTCGGACGGCACGGCGGTCAAGCTCGTGGGCGAGGAAACCTTCCGGCTGTGCCGGCAGTATCTGGACGAGGTGCTCACGGTGGACACCGACGCGCTGTGCGCGGCCATCAAGGACGTCTTCCAGGACACGCGCAGCGTGCTGGAGCCGGCGGGCGCGCTGGCCGTGGCGGGCGCCAAGCAGTACGCGGAGCGCGAGGGCATCACGGGCCAGACGCTGGTGGCGGTGACCTCGGGTGCGAACATGAACTTCGACCGCATGCGCTTCGTGGCCGAGCGCGCGGAGGTGGGCGAGGCGCGCGAGGCGGTGTTCGCGGTGACGATCCCCGAGGAACGCGGCAGCTTCAAACGCTTCTGCGAACTCGTGGGCACGCGCAGCGTGACCGAGTTCAACTACCGCATCGACGACGCCGAGCGCGCGCACATTTTCGTGGGCGTGCAGATCCGCAACCGGGGCGAGTCGCAGCAGATCGCGCAGGCCTTCGTCGATCACGGTTTCCCGTGCGTCGACCTTACCGGCGACGAGCTCTCCAAGCAGCACATCCGCTACATGGTGGGCGGGCGCTCGCCGCTCGCGCACGACGAGCGGCTGTTCCGCTTCGAGTTTCCGGAGCGTCCGGGCGCGCTGATGCGCTTTCTCTCATCGATGGCGCCGAACTGGAACATCAGTCTGTTCCACTACCGCAACCAGGGCGCGGATTACAGTTCGATTCTGGTGGGCATCCAGGTGCCGGCGGCCGAGGACGCGGAGTTCCGCCGCTTTCTCGCCACGCTCGGCTATCCGCATTGGGAGGAGACGCAGAATCCGGCTTACCGGTTGTTTCTGCAATGATGCGCCTGCAATCACCTCCGCGATTCGCACAGAGATGTGCACTGAATCCGGTGCGATAAGACTGCTGGAAAACACGAGGCCTGGCAGGGGGGCGCCAGGATACTGAGCCACTGCTACCTTGACGGCGGCCATCGATCTCTCGATGGGATTCGTCATTGGGCTCGCCGCCGTGTGCGTTGCGCAGTTCACGATTCCGGGCGGCGGCTCGCCGTGGGTGCCGCTGCTGTCGATTCCGCTCACGATCTTCATTTGCCTGATTCCGGGCCTCGTCAATGGCGTGCTGATTGCACGCCTTGGCGCGCCCGCGTTCATCGGCACGCTCGGCATGTACGGTGAGGCGCGGCGCGGGCTTTCTGGCGGCGGGCCGCGGCATGACCGTGCCCGTCGACAACACGGGGCTCGCATGGCTCGGCGAGGGCTGGAGACCCGTGGTGCTCACCGCCGTGCTGCTGATGTTCATGCACTTCGTGCTGTCGCAAACGAAATTTTGGCAGTACACCTGTGCAATCGGCGGCAATCCGCAATTAGCCGTGCATGCAGGCATCAATGTCCGTCGTCATCTGTTTGCGATCTATCTGATCGCGGCCGCACTCGCCGCAGTCGGCGGCATCGTTTATACCGCGCGTTTCGCGGCCGGCGTCGCCTACGCGGGCGAGCCGATGCTGCTCGATTCGATCGCGGCGGTCGTGATCGGCGGCCGGAGCCTGTTTGGCGGCACCGGCACCGTGATTGGCACGTTGATCGGCGCGCTCATCATCGCGGTCATCGAATTCGGCCTCGTCTTTATCGATGTCAACGCTTTTTGGCAGTTCATCGTAGTGGGGTTCGTGATCATCGTGTCGGTGCTGATCGATCGGTACAAGGAACGGCTGGGGGGGGCGCAATGAGCAATACGGGCGTGCCGCCGGCGCTCGAACATCATGGACGAACCCCACGGCTGCGCTCGGCGCGCCGGAGCAGCGCAAGATGATGGCGCTGATTGGCATGCTCAAGATGCAGAGGATGGCGATCGTGCATATTTCCCACAACTCGCATGATATTTTTGCGGTATCCGACCGCATTGTCGTCTTGCGCAGGGGGAGGTGGCCGGCGAGCGCGAGAGACCCGGCATACGAACGGCGATGAAATCGTGCGGCTGATGGCGGGGCGACACTTACGCGAACGGCGCGCACGGACGCAAGCGGGCACACGCGATGCGGCAGGCGCATCGGGTGGCGGATTTCGCGGCACAATGCCGATTCGAACCTCGCCGATTTCCCGCACTTCAGACATACCGCCATGAATCATCCCGATCCCGCCGATATTTCCGGTTGGCACGCCCATATTTATTTCGATGCCAGCACGCGCGACGTCGCTTGGGCATTGCGTGAAACCATCGCTGCGCAACTAGGCGACGCCGTGGGGATCGGGCGTTTTCACGAACGCCCGGTCGGGCCGCATCCGATGTGGTCATATCAGCTCGCGATCCCGGGCGAACGATTTGCCACGGTGTTTGCGTGGCTCGTGCTCAATCACGGCGCGCTCGACGTATTCGTGCATCCCAATACCGGCGATGCGTTGCGCGATCATCGCGACGCCGCTATATGGATTGGCCAATCTCACACCCTCAATCTCGCCGCGCTTGGCGGCTGAGCGGCACGTCAATGTTGCGCTTCGCGCGCCGGTTGTGCGTGCTGGTTGTGCGGCCCGTCGCCTGAAATACGCACAACGCGCCGTCACGCGGCAGCGCTCAGTGCTTCGCTCAGTGTCCGAACGACTCCTTCTCCGTGCGCGCCACCGCTTGCACGACGTGCGGCCGCGCGGCCTGCTTCACGAGCAATGCCACGCAGGCCACGAGACCGGCCACGGCAATCGTCGCGAAGATTCCCGCGAACGAAAAGTGCCGGCGCGTGAGTTCTGCCACGAGAAATGACCCGGCGATTCCGCCGAAGCGGCCGATTCCCAGCATCCACGCAACGCCGGTGCCGCGGCCTCGAGTCGGGTAAAAAGCCGCTGCGAGCGCGGGCATCGACGACTGTGCGGTATTCATGAGCACCCCCGCCGCGAACACGGCCAGCACGAGTGCGCCCACATTGCCCACGGCCTGGCCGATGAGCCATATGGAAAGCGCGGTCAGCGCATAGCACACGGCAATGATGCGGTTGGCGTTGAAGCGGTCCATCAGAACGCCGCACAGCACGGCGCCGATGCCGCCGAGCGGGAAGAGCGCCGAGATCAGGGTCGCGCGAGCGGGCGGCAGGCCGGCGTCCTTGAGCAGCAGCGGCATCCAGTTGATCGACGCGTAGAAGATCACGAGGCCCATGAAATAGGCGATCCACAGCATCACCGAACCGATCGCATAGCGCGGCGAGAGCACCACACCAAGTCCGTTGCCGTCGGCGTGCGGCGTGATCTCGGTCATGGTGAACGACTGCGCGGTTTGCGCGTCTGCGGAAATGCGCGCGAGCGCAGCGCGGATACGCTCGGCGGGCCGCTGGTTCGCCACCATGTAGCGCACCGATTCGGGCAGGCGCAGCGCAAGCGGAACGGCGAGCACGAGCGGCGTGAGACCGCCGACCAAGAGTACGCTTCGCCAGCCCAGGTGCGGGATCATCCACGCGGCGAGAAAGCCGCCGAGTGCGGCGCCCAGCGGAAAACCGCAGAACATCAGATTGATGATCGTTGCGCGGCGGGCGTCGGGGCAGTATTCGCCCATCATCGTGACGGCGTTCGGCATGGCGGCGCCCAGACCCACGCCGGTGATGAAGCGCAGCCAGGTGAGTTGCTCGATGCCCGAGGCGAACGCGGAGGCAAGGCAGGTCGCACCGAACACCAGTACAGCACCTAGCAGCATGGTGCGGCGGCCCAGCCGATCGGAAAGCGGCCCTGAGACGAGCGCGCCGCAGGCGAGGCCGAAGAGCGCGGCGCTCAGAACCGGCGCGAGCGCGGGCTTGGTGAGTCCCCACTCGCCTAGCAGCGACGGCGCGATGAAACCGATGGCCGCCGTGTCGAAGCCGTCGAGCAGGACGATGGCGAAGCACATCAGAAAGATGAACCACTGAAACGGCGAGAACGGATGCTCGTTGATGAACGTCTGGACGTCGACGGCTGAACTGCGGCTCATGAGGTGTCTCCTGTGTCGATCGGAGTCGGTGCTTTGGCGCTTACTCCGATTCCGTGCAAAGCTGCTGTTGCGCTGCGCGGGTGGGCGGCGCGTCCAGAATGGCTTGCGATTTTTGTGCTGTGAATTCTGCACACGAATCGTACGTCCGTGCGGCTTGGACGGATATCGGGGACATTATTGAGGGCGCGGCAGTGCGCAGTGGAGCGTCTATTGTTGTGAGACGGTCAGCTTAACGCGGTTCGCGCCGGCGGTTTGCGCGGTGATCTCGGTGCGGCTGCCGCGCTCGCCCAGGTAGAAGTGTTGGCGGCCGGGGGAGTTTTCATCGTGGGTGGCGTTGGGCAAACAAGAGGCGATATCGGCGCCTACGCCCTCCAGGGTGTCCGTGATCGATCCGGCCTGGACGTCTCGCGTGCTCCACGTACATTGATAGGTGCCTCGACTCGTTGCGCAACGAGCGTCGTCTCCGTATGGCTGTGCAACGGCTCGACCATCTTCGGGGCTTAGGGAGGAGAAGCGCTGCGGCGCCGCCGCGACAATGCGCTTGAGCGCGGCACAGGGGTTTGCACTGTCGTCTGCACGAACCATAGGCGGGGCAATGAGCGATAGCGCAATAGCCAGGGGAATCACTTGTCTCATGGTCGAATCGCTGCGATTACCGCAGTGCCTCATAGGAGGATCGATGGACGTGCGCCGCAAGCGACGTGCCGGAAAGCCTTTCCCGCTTGCGCAAGCGAGGGTAGACGCGCTAAGATTCGCCCCCTTCGCCCGCTGAAGTCCGGCAGCGAAGCCTGCCGCGAGAAACGGCGGGGGCGTGAAGTCATCAGTTTTTAAACGGCGACGTTAAAAAAGATGTTGACGAAACGCGGAAGAGTCTGCATAATCTCATTTCTCTGCTGCTGACGCAGCAACGCAGAAAGCGCCGGGTAGTTCGAAGTGGTTCCGGTGTCTTGTGCGACGCGATCTTTAAAAATTTACAGCCGATAAGTGTGGGCGCTTGATGGGTTTCGTGACCTGGTGATTCTTTCGGGGATGACCGGGAGTAGCGAAAGTATCAAGAGTCTCACACAAAAGTAAGTCAGGTTTTTGAATTTATTCAGAACCTGTCAGCTTTGAGTGAGCGACCGGTTCTTGACTGAACCGAAAACAGTAACAGGTATTGAACTGAAGAGTTTGATCCTGGCTCAGATTGAACGCTGGCGGCATGCCTTACACATGCAAGTCGAACGGCAGCACGGGTGCTTGCACCTGGTGGCGAGTGGCGAACGGGTGAGTAATACATCGGAACATGTCCAGTAGTGGGGGATAGCCCGGCGAAAGCCGGATTAATACCGCATACGATCTTAGGATGAAAGCGGGGGATCGCAAGACCTCGCGCTATTGGGGTGGCCGATGGCGGATTAGCTAGTTGGTGGGGTAAAGGCTCACCAAGGCGACGATCCGTAGCTGGTCTGAGAGGACGACCAGCCACACTGGGACTGAGACACGGCCCAGACTCCTACGGGAGGCAGCAGTGGGGAATTTTGGACAATGGGCGCAAGCCTGATCCAGCAATGCCGCGTGTGTGAAGAAGGCCTTCGGGTTGTAAAGCACTTTTGTCCGGAAAGAAAACCTCTGGGTTAATACCCCGGGGGGATGACGGTACCGGAAGAATAAGCACCGGCTAACTACGTGCCAGCAGCCGCGGTAATACGTAGGGTGCAAGCGTTAATCGGAATTACTGGGCGTAAAGCGTGCGCAGGCGGTGATGCAAGACCGATGTGAAATCCCCGGGCTTAACCTGGGAACTGCATTGGTGACTGCATCGCTAGAGTATGGCAGAGGGGGGTAGAATTCCACGTGTAGCAGTGAAATGCGTAGAGATGTGGAGGAATACCGATGGCGAAGGCAGCCCCCTGGGCCAATACTGACGCTCATGCACGAAAGCGTGGGGAGCAAACAGGATTAGATACCCTGGTAGTCCACGCCCTAAACGATGTCAACTGGTTGTCGGGCCTTCATTGGCTTGGTAACGTAGCTAACGCGTGAAGTTGACCGCCTGGGGAGTACGGTCGCAAGATTAAAACTCAAAGGAATTGACGGGGACCCGCACAAGCGGTGGATGATGTGGATTAATTCGATGCAACGCGAAAAACCTTACCTACCCTTGACATGGACGGAATCCTGGTGAGAGCCGGGAGTGCCCGAAAGGGAGCCGTCACACAGGTGCTGCATGGCTGTCGTCAGCTCGTGTCGTGAGATGTTGGGTTAAGTCCCGCAACGAGCGCAACCCTTGTCCCCAGTTGCTACGCAAGAGCACTCCGGGGAGACTGCCGGTGACAAACCGGAGGAAGGTGGGGATGACGTCAAGTCCTCATGGCCCTTATGGGTAGGGCTTCACACGTCATACAATGGTCGGAACAGAGGGTTGCCAAGCCGCGAGGTGGAGCCAATCCCAGAAAACCGATCGTAGTCCGGATCGCAGTCTGCAACTCGACTGCGTGAAGCTGGAATCGCTAGTAATCGCGGATCAGCATGCCGCGGTGAATACGTTCCCGGGTCTTGTACACACCGCCCGTCACACCATGGGAGTGGGTTTTGCCAGAAGTGGCTAGTCTAACCGCAAGGAGGACGGTCACCACGGCAGGATTCATGACTGGGGTGAAGTCGTAACAAGGTAGCCGTATCGGAAGGTGCGGCTGGATCACCTCCTTTCCAGAGCTCATTGCGAAGTTCATTGAAGCGCTCACACTTGTCGGCTGTAGAAAAGACAGACTCAGGGGTCTGTAGCTCAGTCGGTTAGAGCACCGTCTTGATAAGGCGGGGGTCGATGGTTCGAATCCATCCAGACCCACCAATTTGTCTGCGCGGTGGCTGACTGGTAACCCCCTTGAGTATGCATGACTGGGGGATTAGCTCAGCTGGGAGAGCACCTGCTTTGCAAGCAGGGGGTCGTCGGTTCGATCCCGTCATCCTCCACCAATCCCTAATGCACAGCATCCTGCAGGAGCAGTTAAATGCAGGGAGTTTTGCATTGGCGATTGAGCCAGTCAGAGCGGTATGTGAAAACGTATCGGCTGTCGTTCTTTAACAATCAGGAAGAAGTAGTAAAGAGATTTATCTGAAACACACTTAGAGATGGGTGTGGAGTAGGTGAATCAGGGTTGTGATTGTATCGATGTATTTTTAAGTTCCTCGAAAGAGGGCTTTGGAATACGGCACAACGCGAAAACTCAGCCTGTAGCGAGTGAGTCGAGAGACGCACCCGTTATAGGGTCAAGCGAACAAGTGCATGTGGTGGATGCCTTGGCGATCACAGGCGATGAAGGACGCGGTAGCCTGCGAAAAGCTCCGGGGAGCTGGCAAACAAGCTTTGATCCGGAGATGTCCGAATGGGGAAACCCACTCCGAATGGAGTATCCGTGACTGAATACATAGGTCACGTGAAGCGAACGCGGCGAACTGAAACATCTAAGTAGCCGCAGGAAAAGAAATCAACCGAGATTCCCAGAGTAGTGGCGAGCGAAATGGGATCAGCCTGCATTCTTTATCTGTACCGTTAGTCGAACGCTCTGGAAAGTGCGGCCATAGCAGGTGATAGCCCTGTAGACGAAAACGGAATGGAAGAACTAGGGATGCGACAAGTAGGGCGGGACACGTGAAATCCTGTCTGAAGATGGGGGGACCATCCTCCAAGGCTAAATACTCGTGATCGACCGATAGTGAACCAGTACCGTGAGGGAAAGGCGAAAAGAACCCCGGGAGGGGAGTGAAACAGATCCTGAAACCGCATGCATACAAACAGTCGGAGCCTCGCAAGGGGTGACGGCGTACCTTTTGTATAATGGGTCAGCGACTTACATTCAGTGGCAAGCTTAACCGAATAGGGCAGGCGTAGCGAAAGCGAGTCCGAACAGGGCGATTAGTCGCTGGGTGTAGACCCGAAACCAGGTGATCTATCCATGGCCAGGTTGAAGGCACGGTAACACGTGCTGGAGGACCGAACCCACTAACGTTGAAAAGTTAGGGGATGAGCTGTGGATAGGGGTGAAAGGCTAAACAAACCTGGAAATAGCTGGTTCTCTCCGAAAACTATTTAGGTAGTGCCTCGTGTATCACCTTCGGGGGTAGAGCACTGTCATGGTTGATGGGTCCATTGCGGATTACGTCGCCATAGCAAACTCCGAATACCGAAGAGTGCAATCACGGGAGACAGACATCGGGTGCTAACGTCCGGTGTCAAGAGGGAAACAACCCAGACCGCCAGCTAAGGTCCCCAAATATGGCTAAGTGGGAAACGAAGTGGGAAGGCTAAAACAGTCAGGAGGTTGGCTTAGAAGCAGCCACCCTTTAAAGAAAGCGTAATAGCTCACTGATCGAGTCGTCCTGCGCGGAAGATGTAACGGGGCTAAGCCATATACCGAAGCTGCGGATGCACATTTATGTGCATGGTAGGAGAGCGTTCTGTAAGCCTGCGAAGGTGCACTGGAAAGTGTGCTGGAGGTATCAGAAGTGCGAATGCTGACATGAGTAGCGATAAAGGGGGTGAAAGGCCCCCTCGCCGTAAGCCCAAGGTTTCCTACGCAACGTTCATCGGCGTAGGGTGAGTCGGCCCCTAAGGCGAGGCAGAAATGCGTAGCTGATGGGAAGCAGGTCAATATTCCTGCACTAGTGTTGAATGCGATGGGGGGACGGATCGCGGAAGGTTGTCCGGGTGTTGGAAGTCCCGGTCGCTGCATTGGAGAAGGCGCTTTGGCAAATCCGGGCGCGTAATTCAAGGGTGTGGCGCGAGCTTCTTCGGAAGCGAAGCAACTGGAAGGGGTTCCAGGAAAAGCCTCTAAGCTTCAGTTCAACATTAACCGTACCGCAAACCGACACAGGTGGGCGAGATGAGTATTCTAAGGCGCTTGAGAGAACTCGGGAGAAGGAACTCGGCAAATTGGTACCGTAACTTCGGGATAAGGTACGCCCTGGTAGCTTGAGGAGCCTGCGCTCCGAGGGTGAAGGGGTTGCAATAAACTGGTGGCTGCGACTGTTTAATAAAAACACAGCACTCTGCAAACACGAAAGTGGACGTATAGGGTGTGACGCCTGCCCGGTGCCGGAAGATTAAATGATGGGGTGCAAGCTCTTGATTGAAGTCCCGGTAAACGGCGGCCGTAACTATAACGGTCCTAAGGTAGCGAAATTCCTTGTCGGGTAAGTTCCGACCTGCACGAATGGCGTAACGATGGCCACACTGTCTCCTCCCGAGACTCAGCGAAGTTGAAGTGTTTGTGATGATGCAATCTCCCCGCGGCTAGACGGAAAGACCCCATGAACCTTTACTGTAGCTTTGCATTGGACTTTGAACCGGTTTGTGTAGGATAGGTGGGAGGCTGTGAAGTGTGGACGCCAGTCTGCATGGAGCCGTCCTTGAAATACCACCCTGATCTGTTTGAGGTTCTAACCTTGGCCCGTGATCCGGGTCGGGGACAGTGCATGGTAGGCAGTTTGACTGGGGCGGTCTCCTCCCAAAGTGTAACGGAGGAGTACGAAGGTACGCTAGGTACGGTCGGAAATCGTGCTGATAGTGCAATGGCATAAGCGTGCTTGACTGCGAGACTGACAAGTCGAGCAGGTGCGAAAGCAGGTCATAGTGATCCGGTGGTTCTGTATGGAAGGGCCATCGCTCAACGGATAAAAGGTACTCTGGGGATAACAGGCTGATACCGCCCAAGAGTTCATATCGACGGCGGTGTTTGGCACCTCGATGTCGGCTCATCTCATCCTGGGGCTGTAGCCGGTCCCAAGGGTATGGCTGTTCGCCATTTAAAGAGGTACGTGAGCTGGGTTTAAAACGTCGTGAGACAGTTTGGTCCCTATCTGCCGTGGGCGCTGGAAGTTTGAGGGGGCCTGCTCCTAGTACGAGAGGACCGGAGTGGACGAACCTCTGGTGTACCGGTTGTCACGCCAGTGGCATTGCCGGGTAGCTATGTTCGGAAGAGATAACCGCTGAAAGCATCTAAGCGGGAAACTCGCCTCAAGATGAGACTTCCCCGGGGACTAGATCCCCTTGAAGGGTCGTTCGAGACCAGGACGTTGATAGGTCAGGTGTGGAAGCGCAGTAATGCGTTAAGCTAACTGATACTAATTGCCCGTAAGGCTTGATCCTATAACAGGTGTGTCTTCCTCCCGGTGTGGAGTGAAGGACGCGCAGGTTGAGAGATCGGTGTTGTGCCAGAAACAACACAACCCCAAGAAACAGCACCTCTTTACGCTTCTTCCCGATTGGCTGTGGCGCCAGGTTCACCCAAACCCGTGCGACGCAGCAACCCGTCATGCCTGATGACCATAGCGAGCTGGTCCCACCCCTTCCCATCCCGAACAGGACCGTGAAACAGCTCCACGCCGATGATAGTGCGGATTGCCCGTGTGAAAGTAGGTAATCGTCAGGCTCCCCATGCAGTATGTCCAGAACCCCGGTGGCTCCGAATGAGCGCCGGGGTTCTGGCGTTTAGGCGCGTGGAACGGATTACAGGAATCAGAAACTATAAACGTCAGGACGTCTGCAAGCAGGCGCGAATATCTTGAGTGCAATGCAATACCGGAGCACATCGATGTGATTGTCCCGGTTCATCATGCTCGGGGGGATTCGAGTCAGACCGAAACCAGATCATGCAAGCGGTGGCGCTACTGATCCTTGCGAATCAGTTCGCAGCACATACTCGCTGTGTGTTCCGTAGTCGCGTTCATGCTTGCTCGCTAGTCGGTTCTCTACCAAAGGACTTGGCATTTGTACATTGGCCGCCAAACAAAAAGCCCGTCACTCGCGTGACGGGCTTTTTTCAATTCATCGCCAAATAACCGCGGCGATAAAACCGCTTACCGTTCGAGGAACGGACGCAGCTTGTCTGCGCGGCTCGGGTGCATCAGCTTGCGCATTGCCTTGCTTTCGATCTGGCGGATCCGCTCACGCGTGACGTCGAACTGCTTGCCCACTTCTTCGAGCGTGTGATCGGAAGTGGTGTCGATGCCGTAGCGCATACGCAGCACCTTCGCTTCGCGCGGGGAGAGCGCCTTGAGCGCCTCGTCGATCGCAGCGCGCATGTTCGCATGGATCGCCGCATCGGCCGGCGAAGCCGAACCTGCGTCCTCGATCATGTCGCCGAGCGTCGCGTCGCCGTCGTCGCCCACCGGGCTTTCGAGCGAGACCGGCTGCTTGGCGATCTTGAGGATGCCGCGCACCTTCTCCTCAGTCATGCCCATGCGCGCGGCCAGATCGGCCGGATGAGCTTCCATGCCCGTCTGCTGCAGAATTTCGCGCGAGATGCGGTTCAGCTTGTTGATCGTCTCGATCATGTGCACCGGCACGCGGATCGTGCGCGCCTGGTCGGCGAGCGCGCGCGTCACGGCCTGACGCACCCACCACGTGGCATACGTCGAGAACTTCCAGCCGCGGCGGTATTCGAACTTGTCCACGGCCTTCATCAGGCCGATGTTGCCTTCCTGGATCAGATCGAGGAACTGCATGCCGCGATTCACGTACTTCTTCGCGATCGAGATCACGAGACGCAGGTTGGCCTTGACCATCTCGCCCTTCGCCTGACGCATCTTGGCTTCGGCGGCGGTCATGCGGCGGTTGATGCCCTTGATCTGCTGGAGCGACAGCGACGCGGCCGCTTCGATCTCAGCGAGCTTGCGTTGTTCGGCCTGGATGGCCGGCAGGCTGCGCTCGATGGCGGGACCGTACTTGCTCGATGCAGCGGCAGCACGCACGCCCCACTCGAGGTCGGTCTCGTGCCCCGGGAACTGCTCGACGAAGGCTTCGCGCGGCATGCCGCAGCGGTCCACGACGATCGCCAGCACATTGCGCTCGATTGCGCGGATCTGCGCGACCTGCTCGTGCAGCAGCGTGCACAGGCGGTCGATGGTGCGGGCCGTGAAGCGGATTGGTGCGAGCTCGCTCTGGATGTCCGCGCAGATCTGCATTTCTGCGGCCGACGCGCGCGCATTCGCATCCGATGTGCACGCCATCTGTTCGAAGAGCGCGCGTACGCGCGCGAAGATCGCCAGGCTGTCGGCCTTCAACTGCGCGAGCAGGGCTTCGTTGGCCTTGCTGTTGTCGGCATCGTCGTCGTCGCCGTCCTCGTCGTCCGAATCTTCTTCGTCCGATGCCTGGGCTTCGACTTCTTCGTCCGCGTCGGCGTCGGCCGCTGCGGGTTCCTGCGCGGCTTCGTCGCTGCCGATGCCGTCGACGAGTTCGTCGATGCGCATCTCTTCGGCGGCAACGCGGTCCGCGTCGGCGAGAATCGTCGCGACGATCGACGGGCAAGCCGCGATCGCCTGGATCATTTCCTGGAGGCCGTCTTCGATGCGCTTGGCGACTTCGATTTCGCCGGCGCGCGTGAGCAGCTCGCTCGAACCCATTTCGCGCATGTACATGCGCACAGGATCGGTCGTGCGGCCGAATTCCGAGTCGACCGTCGAGAGCGCGACTTCAACTTCCTCATCGGCTTCGTCGTCGGCCTGCGAGTCTGCACGCGTGTCTTCGTTGAGCAGCAGCGTGTCGGCGTCGGGCGCCTGCTCGTAGACCTGCACGCCCATGTCGTTGAACGTGGCGACGATGGTTTCCAGCGCGGCCGTCTGCGCGAAGTTATCGGGCAGGTGGTCGTTGATGTCGGCGTGGGTCAGGTAACCGCGTTCGCGGCCGAGCTTGATGAGCGCACGCATTTGATGCTGACGCTTTTCGAGTTGCGAGCCGCCGTCCAACTGAGTCGTATCGCCGGTCTTGTCCTTGGCTGCGCGGCGGGCGGGGCGGGCAGACGGGGCCAGCGCGTCTTCCCGGTCATGGCTTGTCAATACAATCTCCTCGAAAGGAATTGCCCAGCGTGGGCAAAAAGGGTCACGCGCCAGCGGCGTGGCGTCCTGGCGATGACGAAAAATTGCAGGGGAGTGGGCGGGGGCGCGTGCCGGTCCCGCCGAGCGAGCGCCAAACGCACAATGGCATGGCGGCCTGGATTTTCGTGCAATGCAGAAAGATCGCGTATGGTAGTGCGTTACGCCACGTGAGGCAACCGTAATCGTCGCGTCGGCGCACCAGACAGGCTTGTCCGGGGTCGGAACGAATTTGAAAGGTTGTCAAAATGGTGTTTTGGGTGCTTCGCGGCTTTCCATGCGCCCGGTTAGACTCGATTTCCGCACGGTGGTTCGCACATTTTGTTGCACCTGCGAA
Organism: Paraburkholderia sp. A1BS-2L; assembly: GCF_051125205.1. Classification (NCBI taxonomy): domain Bacteria; kingdom Pseudomonadati; phylum Pseudomonadota; class Betaproteobacteria; order Burkholderiales; family Burkholderiaceae; genus Paraburkholderia; species Paraburkholderia sp. A1BS-2L. The sequence goes on along the minus strand of NZ_CP120431.1, from coordinate 238,544 downwards.
ATGTCTTTCGCCGCAGTCGATCCCCATTATGTCGACTGCAACGCACAACAATAAGAAAACAACGTGTGGCCATGCGTTTGCGTTGACTGTTACGCGTTCGAGCGCGTTATGACGGGAATTCGTCGTACTGCGGCAGCGTGTCGGCGATTTCGTGCCATGGCGCCCTCGAGCCAACAAAGATATGTCCTTGCGGGCGAATGGAGGGCGTGTCGACGAGCGTGCCCATCGTCACACGGGCAAACGCCCCTTCGCGCACCACCGAATAGAGCAGCGAGCCGCAGTGCCGGCAATGAACGTCGTGTGCCGCGTCTGCGTTGCCGTGGATGAGCAGATCGTTTTCGCCTCGTTGGAGGCGCAGGCGCGTGCGCTCGGTGCCGGCGCACGGCTTTAAGGCCGATCCAGTGGCACGCCGGCATTGCGAGCAATGGCAATTGAAGGCGTAACCGAATGCGTCGTCGACTTGGTAGCGCAGGGCGCGGCGCGGACGTTGTCAGCCGACGTTGCATTCATGGGAACCTGGAAGCAAACGAAACGTTACCGACGCGCTGCATCGCGCATTGCCGTCTTGTTTATAGGCGAGCTTCGCGAAAAGCAGCGGCACGCTGTGCAATAGCCGGCACAGGGCGAAAGGTAACTGCATATGGGATTTTTGGCCTGTTATCCCGGCTTGCCGCACGCCGCGACCGCGCTGCAAGGCCTCTGGGAGCCGTTTTCAGCCCATTGGCGTGTCTTTTAGTCAGTTGATGTTTCACCAACCGGGCACCATTGCTGCGCGCCTATCCCAAATCCGGTTACCTGACGCATCGCCATGCGCGGCCATGGTGACTAGCCGGGCCGTTCCCTCAGATCCTTCAATCCCTTGATCACGACGAGCAGCGCTCGGCCGTGCTCCTCCGAGCCGTCCCACACATCGACGATGGCATTGCGCAGCAATTCGTTATAGGCGGCCGCATGCCGCGACGCGGGCTTCACGCCATAGAAACTGCATAGTTTATTGAATGACGCACTCCGGCGCAGCCTGCGGCCGTTCGACAGCCGCAGCCGCGAGACCGTAGGCTGACTGACTCCAGAAAGCCGCGCAATTTCACTTGACGAGCGCACGTCGGCCGATAGCTGGCGCAGCAATTCCTGAACGGGAAAATCGGTGTCTGGGGCTTCCATGTCATGCATTATACCTATACAGTAACGTTTATTGAATTGCTCGCCGGATTGGCGGGCGCGCTGCGTTCCGAGGAAGTCGATGGCACTGAAACACCTACCGCCCACGTTTTGCTGGTCCAGGATTGGATCGGAGACGGGGGAAGATCTCCCCACGATCGTCCTTCGCAAGGAGTGGGAGCGGCGCCTGGGCGGCGGGCGGTTTCTGTGGGGCATCAATCAGTCGCTCGGCAACAGCGCGCAGGTTGCCGCGCTGCGCACAGGCTCGCTGCTCGCACTGTTTTCGCCGGCGGCAAGCCGTGCACGGGTGGCGGACGTCAAGCGCGAGGACGCGCTCGTCTGGAATGCATGGGTGGACGCGAGCGGTCAGGTGCGGCCGCTGCCGCCGCACATGTTCGTCACGAGCCGCACGCGCTTTCCTTCGGGCAAGCCGCGCGATCATCACTACGCGCTCGTGTGCGCGTCGCCTGCGGAGCTCAGCATCGGCAGCAGCCTGCGCGTGCAGCCCGAGCGTTTGCGCAGCGTGAGCACGGCGAAGGCGCCGTGCGCTTCGCAGAGCACGGTAGTGGTGGACCGCGTCGAGCGCGCGGCGCCCAGGGCGGGCGCGGAATTCGGCGCTGGGGGTTATCCGGTCGCGTTTGGCGTGGAGCTCGAGGCGCCGTATTTCGTGCGTCTTGCGCAACCCACGCGCGTAAAGGCGCGCGATATGGCGGCGCTCCACGAAGCGGTCCGCAATGGCGACTTCGAGACCTGGCTGGAGCTCACGAAGCGTCTGCGCAGCGCGGCGCCGGCGCAGCATGCGCGCGGCGTGACGAGCGATCTCTTCGATTTGCTGGCGAAGGCGCGCGACCTGGGCGCGGTGCGCTCGATTGCGCGCGATACCGATTTCGACTCTTGTGCGGAAATGTCGCGCAGCCGCCGCAGCGAGACTTTGGCGCTGCTGGCGCGCGGCGTCACGCGTGACCTCTTCGCGCGCGATCTCTTCGATATCGCGCCGGCGGAGTGCACGACGCCTGTGAGGCGAGGCAGCGGCCCCCGCATCAGCGGCGCCACTTTCGGGGCTACGGCAAAAGAGACGTCCTGCGGGGCGCAAGGCGATTTGCTGCGCGGCACCGACTGGACGCAATTAACGATGGAGCTATATGGCGATCAACACCCGTTCAAGCGAGGCGGAGGCCGCCCGACGCTTTCTTGAGGCCAGCCGCAACGTCGATCAGGCATTTCGCGCGATGCGCGCCGTGCATGACGAGGCGGACGACTCAGCTCCGGCACTCGCCTGCGGCGAGGCCCAGTCTCGTCTCGACCTCGCGCTCGACGAACTGGCGCGCGCGCAGGCGCTGTTCGATTCGGTCGCGCGCGTACAGGGGCGGCGGCGCGCGCAGGGCGGAATGAATGCCTGAGCAATCGCACCGCCTGCGCCCGACACGCCCGGCGGGCGGAACGCCACGATGACACAAGAGGCCGCGCAAACCGGCGTAGGCCCCATGGCGCTGGTAGCCGTCGAGCAGCGGCTCGAGCCCAATCGGCGCATCGTCGACGATGATCTCGCCGCCGCGCTGCTGCCCGCGCCCGCGCGCCTGCTCATTGCGTTGATGGGCTCGCGCACGGCGGCGCGCATGGCCGCGATAGCCGAGCGCAAGTATCCGGGCCTGTGGGGCGGCATGCTGTGCCGCAAGCGTTATATCGACGAAAAGCTGCTCGAAGCCCTTCCACAAATGGAGGCGTTCGTGAATCTGGGGGCAGGTTTCGACACTCGCGCCTATCGGCTGCTGCGCGATACCGGCGTGCATGCATGGGAACTGGATCAGCCCATCAATATCGCAGCCAAACGCAAGCGCCTCGCGAAGCGCTTTGGCGCGATACCGTCATTCGCGACGCTCGTGGCGGTCGACTTCGAGCATCTCGCGCTCGACGCCGTGCTGGCCGCGCAAGGCTATACACGCAACCGGCGCACCTTTTTCGTCTGGGAAGGCGTCACGCAATATCTCGATGAGCCAACCGTGCGGGCGACGCTTGAAATGCTCGCGCGGGCCGCGCCTGGCAGCCGCCTCGCCTTTACCTATGTGCGCAGGGATTTTCTCGACGCAAACGTGCCACAGGGGCAAGAGGCGCTTTATCGCCGCTTTGTTTCGCCGCGGGCGATCTGGCGCTTCGGCCTCGATCCCGAAGCGGTGCGCGCGTTTCTCGCGCTTTATGGCTGGCGCGTCATCGAACAGCCCGAGCCCGACGCGCTCGCACGCCGCTACATCGCGCCTGCCAGCCGCCCGCTCACCTGCATGCCGATCGAGCGCACGGTCTACGCGGAGCGCGTCTAGCTGCTCCGGTACGCTAAACGCCACGCGCTGCCGCGCTATCCAGGCGGTCCCGCTTTGAGTTCGAGCAGTTGCGCGACGAGCGGCCAGCGTCCGGCCGCTTCCTGCCAGGCATCCTCGGCCTGCACGTCGAAATAGCGTTCGGCGTTCACGCCCTCGACGAGCCGCGCGAGTGCGTCGATATCGCCAGGCAGCGCCGCATGGCTGCGCGCACGCCGTCCGTTCAGCCAGTCTCGCAGCGCCATTTATTTGCTTCCCTCCACCCAGACGCCGTCCGGCGTATGGATCACGTAGCCTGTAGGCGTGGTCATCATCACCGTGCCTTCGTTTTCGCCCACCATGCGCGTTTGCGGCAGGTTTGCCGCGTACTGCGCGAGCGGCTGCGCGCCAGGCAGGAACGGGCTGTTCGCGACGAGGTTCGAGAGCAGTTGCGCGAGCGCGAGGAAGCTCGTGGGTGTATCGATCGTGACCGCGCCGCCTGCGTGCTCCGTGCCCGCGGGCAGACCCACTACTTTCACGCCCACCGGCACGTGCACGATGTTCGGCGTGGCGATTTCGCGCATGCCCGCGATCTGGTTGTCTTCGCCGCGCAGCGCCGCGCCGTGTTCCGGCACGAACACGATCACAGCCTTGCGGCCCGACTGCGCGACGAGCTCGATCAGCTTGTCGACGTCGCCGAGCAGCGATTGCAGGCGGATCGGATAGGACTGCAGGCTGGTGAGCTTCGCGTTGGCGCCGGGCATGCGGTTGCCATCGTGCATTGTCACCGTGTTGTAGTAAAGCGCGACCGGGCCCTCGCTCGCGGCGAGGCGCTGCTTGTACCAGCGCGCGAGCACGTCGTAGTCTCCCGTGAGCGGCGAGCCATCGAACTCCTTCATGGCCACGGGCAGGCCGTCGTTCGTGGGAATCGTCACGCCCGGCACGCCGATTTCCTTGATCACGGTGCCGCGGAAGTCGTCGAAGCGGCCGTTGTGGTTGAGCAGCGCGTTCGGCGTGTAGCCGGCCTGCGCGAGCTGCGCGAACAGATGGCATTCGGGCGGCGCCGGGTCGTAGAGCCCCTTGTGGGCTTCCTGCCCGCAACTCGCGCGCAGCACGCGGATGGCCGCCGGGCCGCTATAGCTCGCAGCGGAGCTGAAGTTCGTGAAAACGTAATCGAAGCGCGAAAACAGCGGGTTGTTGCGCATCTTCGCGACGTCCATGTCGTCCCACGAAAGCGAGCAGATATGCACGACGATGATGTCGAACTGCGCGTTCGTATCGGTCGTGAGCGGCGTGAAGTTCACATGGCGGCCTTCCTCGTTGGCGCGGAACGCGGCGAGTTGCTGGTCGTAGCTGCCGACCTGGTCGTTGCGCGGCTCGTCGTTGGAGCCATTCCCGTTATCGCTGTCGTTGCCGTTCTGGGCGAGCGTACTGGTGGCGTTCGCGATCAGCGTGCCCGTGCCCTGCCACAGCGGCACCGCAACGAGCGCGATCAGCACGAAGGTCGTCACGCGGATCCAGCGGTTGATGAGGAAGTAAAGCAGCAGCGCGAGCACGGCGCTTACCGCCATCGAAAGCGAGACGACGCGTCCGGTCAGCTCCAGCATGTACCCGGGCGTGAAGGTGAGCAGCACGGGGAGCTGCGAAATCGCGCGGCCGATGGGCGGCATGTCCGACTCGTGATAGACGAGCGCGATGCCAGCGATCGCCGTGAGAACGTTGCGCGCCATGCGCAGCCCGCGCTTTTTCACCGGCAGCAGCAGCGCAATGGCGAACAGGATGTTCAGCAGCCAGTCCGCTTTGAGCTTGCCGAGCGAGTAGAGGTGCAGCTTGGCGATGAAGTAGAGATTCCAGAGGCCCATGTTCGGTCGCGTTCCCGCGTGAATTCCGTGTCGTAATGGCTGTTATGGCTGGCGAGCCGGGTTGTTCCGCTCGGGCCGGCGTCGCGTGAAGAGGTTCTCGAGCGCGTCGAAGAACGCATCGATGAGACGCAGATAGCCCTGCCAGCTCAGCGTGATGAGCTCGACGAGTCCGTTGAGCGGCGCGTCCTCGCGCGGGACGTCTTGCCAGTCGAGCCAGGCGTCGGCGCGGCCGAAGGTGCACTCGACGAGGCGGCGCTCGCGCTCCACGGTCAGGTTCTCGAAGCGCACGCCCAGATGGCCGCCTGCCAGACGTGCGACCACCGCCGGGAAATCGTGCTCGAGCGTGCCGCGCGAGAGGCACACGTTCACGCGCTCGCCGGCCGCGAGCTTTTCCTCGCGGGCTTCGGCAGGCAGCACGAGGCCGAGGCCCCCCATCGAATAGTTCTCGGTCTTGCAGGCGAGCGTGCGGCCGTCGGGCAGCGTGAGCATGGCGGGCACGCGCAGCGGGATGCGGTGCGCAACGCGCACCTGGCGCGCTTCCTTGGCCACGCCCACCGCGAGGCCGAGCACCGTGAGGTTCACGAAGGCCCAGAAGAGGTTCATGAACACGGTGGCGGGCTCGTCGCTTTGCCAGATCGTGAGCCGTCCGATGCCGGCCAGCACTGCGAGCACGTTGATGCCGAGCAGCACGAGATACGGCGTCGAAATGGTCCAGTCGAGATAGTCGCGCTCGATGTGGCCGCCCTTGGCGGTCACGTTGAACTTGCCGAGCTTCGGGTTGATGAACGCCATCGTGGTGGGCAGCGCGATATACCAGGCGAGCACGCTCTCGTAGGCTTCGGCCCAGAACGAATGCCGGTACTGGCCCTGGATGCGCGAGTTGGCGATGGCCGAGATCACGAGATACGGCAGCACGTAGGCGAGGATCACCGGTGCGGGCGTGTTGATTACGTGCAGTCCGAAGAACAGGAACGAGCATGGCATCACGAGGAAGATCAGGCGCGGGATGCCGTAGAAGAAGTGCAGCATCGCGTTGCTGTAGCACAGGCGCTGGAAGAACGAGAGCCCCTTGCCGAGCCACGGGTTGTCGACGCGGAAGATCTGCGTCATGCCGCGCGCCCAGCGGATGCGCTGGCCGATATGGCTCGCGAGGCTCTCGGTTGCGAGGCCCGCGGCCTGCACGGTGCGCAGGTACGCCGAGGTGTAACCCGCGCGGTGCAGGCGCAGCGAGGTGTGCGCGTCCTCGGTGACGGTCTCCACTGCAATACCGCCGATCGACTCGAGCGGCTTGCGCTTGATGATGGCGCACGAGCCGCAGAAGAAAGTGGCGTCCCAGAAGTCGTTGCCGTCCTGGATCAGGCCGTAGAACAGGCTCCCTTCGTTGGGCACGCGATGGAACGTGTCGAAGTTGCGCTCGAACGGATCGGGCGAGAAAAAGTGGTGCGGCGTTTGCACCATCGCGCATTTGGGATCCGCGAGGAAGGTGCCCACCGTGCTTTGCAGGAACGAGCGCGTGGGGATGTGATCGCAGTCAAAGATCGTGATCAGGTCGCCCTGGGTGAGCGGCAGCGCATGATTGATGTTGCCGGCCTTCGCGTGCGAGTGTTCCTTGCGGCGGATATAGCCGATGCCGACTTGCGCGGCGAAGTCGCGGAATTCGTCGCGGTCGCCATCGTCTAGGAGATAGACGCGCAGCTTCTCGCGCGGCCAGTCGATCGTGCTGGCCGCGAACACCGTCGGGCGCACGACCGAAAGCGGCTCGTTGTAGGTCGGAATGTAGATGTCGACGGTCGGCCAGTCGGCGGGATCGTCGGGCAGCGGGCTCGGCTTGCGGCGCAGCGGCCAGGCCGTCTGCACGTAGCCGAACACGAGCACCACCCACGTATAGACCTCGGCGGCGAACAGCACGTAGCCCACGAAGGCTTCGGCGGGGCTCGACAGATGCAGCGTCTGGGTGCTGCGCCACCAGATGTAGCGGCCCGTCATGAGGATCGAGAGCATCACCATCAGCATGGTGGCGAGATGCCCGGGAATGCGGCGCGCGACCATGACCATGAGCCACACGAGGAAGAACAGCAGCACCTGGCTGCCGAGCGGCAGGGGCGTCGTGCAGATCGCGACCGCTGTCCCGAACGCGAGCCACAGCAGGCACTGACGCAGGAACGGCACGCGGTCGAATGCGGCGGAGACTTGTTCGAGGCGCGCGCGGATGCCGTCCCAGTCGATGGTGGGCAGCCGCGACGCGAGTGCGGTGCGGTCCTTCGCGGCGCGCCGGTAAATGGGCTCGAGGCGCGTGTCGAGCCATACGCGCAGCGCGATGCGCTGCGGATGCGTCTGCTTGTGCAGCTTGCGCAGGTCGGTGGCAAGACGCTGGCGCTCGCGCCGCGGGCGCAGGAACAGACGCAGGAGCCATGCGCGCTTGCTGCGGTCCTGGCCCATGTCGAGCTGCCCGGCGATTTCGCGGCCCAGCGCCGCGAATGCGAGCGCCGGCCAGTCGCGCTTGCCGGGGCGCGGTGGCCGGAAGAACAGGCGCAGCAGCCATTGGTCGAACGCGGCGTCGGCGGCGACGCTGAGCTCGCGCGCGCCAAGCTGGCGCAGGCTCGCCCAGAACGCTGTCCATAGCCTGATTGCCTGGGCTTGCATCATCGGCCGGCTCCGGTTGCGCCTTCGGGCGAGCGGTCTTGCGGCGCGGCTGGCGCCTGGGTCGACCAGTGCGAGATCCACGAGGCGATGCCGTTGAGATCGTGAGCGGCCTGCGAAGCGGGCGCGCTCTTGCAGAAGTTCGCGCCGCTCGCGAGCGCGGCGGGCACGCCCGTGTCCGCGTGCACGAGATACGGCAGCATGGCGGGCCCCAGGCGCGCGCGCAGCAGCGCAACGAGATCGGTGTGCAGCGGCCGCGCGGGCACGACCGCATTCGCGACGAATACGGCACGCTTGCCGGTGCGCTCTAGTGCCGAGACGAAGCGCGGCAGCGTCGCGCAAGTCATGGCGTCGGGCGTGAGCACGCCGAGCACGAGATCGGCCGCATCGATCGCCTGGCGTGCATGCGCGCTGGGCCACGGCGCGGCGTCGACAAGCGCGATGGCGTGCGCCGACAGATCCACGCGCGCCAGCCGCTCGCGCAGCCAGTAGCGGTGGGCGGCGAGATGGGCGGCGCCGTCGTCGCTGTCTTCTGCTTGCGGTGCGCTGCCCCACGGGAGCACGAGCACGCCATCGTCGCTTTGCAGTGCGGTGTGGGCCCAGCCGTCGCTGGCGGGATTCGCACCGCCTTGGTTCGCCAGACTCGTGGCGAGGCCTGCGCGCGCGCTTTGGCGCAGACCGAAATGCAGCGCGAGCACGTTGCGGGGATCGCATTCGACGGCGAGCGCGGCGTGCTTGCGCGCAACCAGGAGGCTCGCGAGCGCGGCGGCGAGCGTCGTGCGGCCTGCGCCGCCCGTGGCGGACACGATCGCGATAGTCCTCATGAGCGTGGCTCCTCCGCAAGGTTGGCCGCCGTGGCGGAACTCGCGTGGGGCGTGGGCGTCGTGGGCACGATCGAAGGCCGGTGGGTGACGACATCGGTGCGGCGCTTGCCGCGAATCACGAGCGCGCCCAGTTGCGGCGGCAATTCGAGCGGCCGCTCGCTGGCGGGCTTGGCCCAGTTGGGCAGGAAACGCCCGAGGCGCAGCCGCCACGTGAGCCACCAGAGCGGCGCAGCGAGGATCAGCCCCCAGATGAAATAGCCCAGGAAGGTGGTCATGTCGGTCTCCGCCGGGCCGCCCCAAGGGGACCGACGGCCCCCTCGGGGGGCAGCGAACGCAGTGAGCGTGGGGGTTGTTTCATATCGGTCTCCGCCGGGCCGCCCCAAGGGGACCGACGGCCCCCTCGGGGGGCAGCGAACGCAGTGAGCGTGGGGGGTGTTTCATGTCGGTCTCTTTAGCGGCAGCGATACCGGTCGCGGTTCGGCGCGCGGCGCTTCGTTGCCGCGCAATTGCCACTCGACAGGCGCATCGGTGGCGGCCATGGATGCGGGGAGCGCCGGCAGCAGGCCGCGGGTCTGGGGCGTGTCCGGCGCGCTTGCCGCCTCTCCACCCGTCGGCGCTTGCTGCTCGCCCGGTGTCGCGGCCGTCGGTGCGGAAGTCGGTGCGGCAGGCGCATTCAGCGCGAGCCAGCCCGAATAATCGGGCGGCGTTTGCCTCTCGATCTCGTCGGTCAGCGTTTCGAGCAGCGCCGTGATCGAGTTGGGGTCGCCGCAACGCTGCTCGCCCTGAAAGAACTCGGCGAGCGGGCGCTTGAACACGCGCTGCAGCACCGCGTCGGCGTCGCCGATGCGGCAGGCGAAGAAGAACACGTAGAGGCTGTCGCCCGCCGCGCTCATGATGTCGCCCGCGCGGCGCTGCACGCAGGCCTTGAGCGCGTCCACGTGCGCCACTTCGGGCATCAGCGCGAGGCGGATCAGCACGCTCGGCAGCTGGATCACGCGGCTGCGCTCCACGGCGGCGCCCACGAGCTCGACGAAGCGCGCCGCGCTCACATAGCCGGTCTCTTCGCCGTGCATCACGCCGGCGAGCGCCTGGCGATAGTCGGCGGGCACGGGACGCGAGTACACCTGGCCCTGCAGGCTCTCGACGATCGCCTCCACCTGCGAGAGCGTCGTATGGCGCGCCACGACGCGGTTCGCGCCCAGATTGAGCATCAGCGATTCGTAGCGCATCGCCACGGCTTCCTCGCGCACGATGATCTTGAGCGCGTTGCCGCATTGCAGCCGCAGCGTATGGACCTGCTCGGCGAGCAATTCGAGCTGGCGGTTCGCGCCGAAGTCGAGGATCACCGTGGCGGCGACGGCGGTGCGCGCGGCCAGCAGCGCGGCCTCGTTGTCGTCGACCACCTGCCAGCCGGGCGGCACCACGCGCTCGTTGAGCACGGCGTCGCGCGAGACGATCACGCGGCCCTCGTCGGGTGCGAGCAGGCCCACCTCGCCGATCGAGCGCTCGAAGGTGCCGCCCGGGTTCGTGACCATGAGCCGATGATCGATGGCCGCGAAGCGCAGCGGCAGCGACTGGCTGCCGAGCACCGCGACACCTGAACGCCAGAACGCCACTTCCCAATGGAACTGGCCCTGCGTTTGCAGCAGCTGCGCCGCGCCCGCGAAGCGCGCCTGGAACGAGGCGAGCCCGGTCTGCTCGTCGCTTGCGCCCGGTGGCTCGGCCACGAGCAGCACGCCGTGGCGGTGCTGCATGCACCAGTTCGCGAGCTGCGCGCCCTGGCGCGCAAGCGTGGCGGCGTTGTGCCAGGCAAAGAAAGCTTCGGCGCCTTCGATATAGAACTGGCTCGCGGGCGCCGCGCACTGGTTGGCGAGCGCGTCGAGCGCCTCGATCAGCACTTGCGCGCCGTCGCGCTCCGGGAGCGGCGTGAGCGAACAGACGTTGGCCCGGTGATGGGTCGCGCCGGGACGGTCGATGTCGATGCCGTGATCGCGCAGCGTGGCCGCGATGCTCGCGCCGTCGCGCGTGGAGAGCACGTTCGCGGGGCCTCCGAGCGCGGCGGCGGCGGTTTGCCAGAACAGCGCGTCGCGCGCGGGCGACGCGCTGGCGTAGACGATATGGACCTGGCCCGGGCCGAGCGCGGCGAGCGCGGGCGGCAGGCCCTCGATGGCCAGCGGCGCGCGCTGCGAGAGCCGCGCGAGCAGCGACGGATGCGGTTCGCGGCCGGCGCGCTCGCCGCGTGCGCCAGTTGACGGCGCGGCGGTTGCGGGGGGCGCTGGTTCGGATCTGGAGGCGCGTGCGGGCTCGCTCATCGTCGTGTCTCGGGCAGCGCGGAGTGCGTCGGACGCTTCATCAAAAGCTTCATCGAAAGCTTCATACAGTGTCTCAATAATCCGAGTATGGCCTTACCGGCGTCGGCGGGTACGGCACCGGGCCGTGCTGCGGCGAGAAGAAGTAACGCAGATACACGAGGCCCACGTTCGGCGCGTAGTCGTGCGAGCGGTCGATCCGGAAGCGTCCGCCCGCCACGAAATGCGGCGTGATGCGGTATTCGAGCGCCGCTTCGATGGCATAGCTGAAGCCGCCGCCCGAGCCGCCGCCGAAGTACGGGTTGCCGGCCAGCGCCTGCAGATCGGGGTGGGTGGGGAAGAACGGCGAGCGGTCCTCGTTCGTGAACGACACGCCGACGCTGCCGTCGATTTGCCAGGAGAGCTTCTGGTAGCGGCCCTTCCAGTCGAGCGGAATGCCGACCGAGAAGTAGCTCTGCGGGCTGTAATAGCCGCCGTTGCCGAAGGTGTAAAAGTGCTCGTTCTTCGAGTATTGCCAGTAATTGAGCGTGAGGCCGCTCGACACGTCCTGATCGGGCCGCTTCCACACCGACCAGTCATAGCCGCTGCGGACTTTGAACTCCTGGTTGGTCGGCACGTTGGAGCCGGTCAGCAGGCCGAAGCCGACGCTCGTGAACAGCGTGCCGGGGCCGAAGTCGTGTGCGCCGCGTACCGTGGCGCTGTTGCGCACCACGCCGCCCCAGGTCTCGCCGGTGACCGGATCGCGCCCGCCCGCGTAGGACACGAGGCTGCTGGTCATGGCGCGGCGTGAGACGTCGAACGACAGCGAAGCGCGCGAAAAGTCGTAGCGGTACTGGAAGCCGCCCAGCACGCTCGTGATCGGGAAGCCGAGCGGGGTGGAGCCGAGATCGGCGCGCCAACTGGTGTTCGCGCGGCTGTACTCGTAGCCGGCCGCGAGCGCGACGCCCGTGGCGGTCTCGTTGATCGCGGGAATATGGGCGTTGCCGAGCGCCGGGGCCTTGCCGTAGTCATAGATGCCTTCGCTTCCCGCGGGCAGCGCCCCGGCATTCAGATAGACCGTGTCGGCGTGGAAGAAATAGTGGCCCGTGTAGCCGTTCGGAATCCGTACGTAGAGCGGAATTTCCGTGGCATGCAGCTCCGAGATGCCGGGGTCGCCCGAGAGATTCGACTGGTACCACTCGGTCGCGACCTGCCCCTGGCGGCGGTCGTCGAGCCCCTGGAGCGCCCGGCTCGCGGAGGTCAGGCCATCGGTGCCGGGTTGCTCGCCTTCAACTCGCTCCTGCGCGAGCGAGGTGCGGTAGAGGCTCGCCGCCTCGTCGTAATCGCCGCGCGACTGCGCCACGCGCCCAGCCTGGACGGTAATGTCGGAGCGCTCGGGGTAGCGCGCGCGCAACGCGTCGACCACGTCCTGCGCCTCCTGGTCGAGCCCCTGTGCCGTGAAGCGGCGCGCGATCGACAGGCGCGTGTCCACGTCGTCGGCGGGCGTGTCGACCAGCACCTCGCGCACCATGTCGACGGCCTCGCGCCCGCGCCCCATGCGCTCGAGCATGCGCGCCACCGTCAGGCGCGCATCGGCGTCGCCGGGCTGCTGCGCGAGCACCTGTTGCGCGGACGCCATCGCGCCCTTGTAGTCGCCCTTCGCCTCGAGCAAGTCGGCCTGCTCCAGCAGCCAGCGGCGGTTCGACTTGAGCCGGTCGGGCACGGCGTCGAGCGTGCGCTGTGCGCTCGCCAGATTGCCGCGCTCGATCTGGCGGTCGGTCGCACGCAGGGCGAGGCGCAGTTCCTGGTCGTCGAGGTTCGCACGGTCCTTGTCGCTGAGGCCCGGGCGCTCGCGCGTGGCGTCGATCCACCTGGCCCAGTCGTCGTCGCGATTGGCGGCGGCGAGCAATTCGCCGTAGCGCACGCGCGCGCCGTTGGCCGACGGGTCGTTGGGGTGCGCCGCGAGCCAGTCCTGCACGAGCGCGAGCCCCTTGTCCGTTTCGCCGATGGCGATCCATTCGCGCCCCACCGAGGCGAGCATTTGCGGGTCGTTGGCCGCGTTGGCATCGGCGGCTGCGGCATCGAGCGCGGCGCGCGCTTCGTCGTCCTTGCCTTGCGCGATCAGTTGGCGGGCCTCGCGGAGCTTTCGCTGCGCCGAGAGATTGCCCATCAGCTCGCGCATGCCGGCGCTGCGCGCGGCGGCCGGCACGGCGTCGAGCTGGGCGGCGGCGCCCTCTATGTCGTCCACCGAATTCAGATAGAGCGCTGTGGCGTAGCGCATATCGGGCGACGGCGAGATCTTCTGGCCATCGTCCATCACGTCGCGGCCCAGTTTGGCCAGCCCAAGATCGCGATACAGACGCGCGAGCGTGAAGCGCGTCCATGCGTCGTCGGGCGTGAGGCGCACGGCGTCTTCAAGCTTGGCGATGGCCGGGCTCTTACGGTTTTCGGCCAGCAACTGGTCGGCTTGCAGCGAGAGCAGATCGGCGTGCAGGCCCTTGAGCTCCGCCGTGGAGCCCGTGAGGCGCGGCGCCGTCGCGGTGATGAGCGGACCGATCTCGCTGTCCCGATGCGTGGCGCGCAGCACGGTCACGAGGCTGCGCAGCGCGTCGATGTCGGGTGTTTTCGCCTCGACGAGCGGGCGCAGCACGCTTTCGGCCTCGGCCCAATTCTGCCGGGCGATGAGTGAATCGCCGAGGATGCGCGCGGCGTCGGCGTTGCCCGGATCGAGCCTGAGCGCCTCGCGGGCGAGCGTCTCGGCTTCTTCGGGCTTGCCTTGGGCGTTAGCGGTGCGCGCCTTTGAAATGTTGCCCCAGATCGTCGCGGTTTTTTCGAGGCTGCGCCACTTGCCGGCGTTGTCGGAGTCGAGCTTCGCTGCGCGCGCAAACAAAGCGCGCGCTTCGTCGTGGCGGCCCTCGCGCAGGCGCACGAGACCGAGGCCGCCGAGCGTCGCGCCGTCGTTCGGGTTCGCGCGCTGGGCCGTTTGCAGCGAGGCTTCGGCCTCGTTGAGATCGCCGCGCTGAAGCTGCGCGAGGCCACGATCGCGCGCCGCCGCGCCGGGACCCGCTGGGCGCGCGCGCGCGGTGCGAGCGCCGCCGCCCGAACCATTGTCCGAAGCGAGGCTCGCCGGCGGCGCATAGTTTTTGCCGCTGGCCGCCGCCGCGTTGGCCAGCGCCACGCCTTTGGGACCGAGCTTCTGCGCGAGCTCGGCGACGGTTTGTTTGGCATCCGTATCGTCGGGGACTTCCTGGAGATAGCGCTGATACCAGATGTAGTAGGCCGGGTCGTCGCGGCCCGCGCTGTTGAGCGCGCTGCGCCAATAGGCGAGCGCGTTCGCGCGGTTGCTGTCCTGGCGGCGGTAGACGCGGTAGATCAGGTTCAGCCCTTCGATGCGCGTGCTGGCGCGATCGGTGAGCAGGTCGCCCAGCGTCAGCGCCCCAACCGTGTCGTTCGGGTTCTGCTTCACGCGGGCGCGCAGTTCGTTGATGGCCTGCACGCGGCCATCGGTCGTGCCGGCGATGATGCGGTAATAGTCGCGCGAAAAATCGCCCTTGGGCGCGCTGTTCGGGAACAGCTTGCGGATGCGCGCGGCAGCTTCCTCGCTTTTTCCCGCGCTCGACAGCAGACGGATTTGCGCGAGTTCGTTGCGATCCGTCGTGGCGAGGCGGTAGGCGTCGGCGAGCTCTTGGGTCGCGCTCGCATTCGGCGCGACTTTCCTTAGCTGTGCCAGGATCTTCGCCGCTTGCGCCGGGTGGTTCGAGCGCAGCTCGATCTGGCCCATGAGCGCGAGCGCGTCGGGCTGCTGCGGATTGAACAGCAGGGCTTTCTGCACGAGACCGCTGGCGACGTCGGGGCGGTTCTTCGCCATCCACATGCGCGCCGCCGACAGCAACTGTGCAGCCTGCGCCGAGGGCGCGGCCGCGTTCGCGGCGGGCTGCGGGCCGTTCTGCGCGCCCGGCGCGTTCTGCGCACGCGCGACGCACGGCAATGCCGCGATCAGGAGTGCGAGCAGCGGAGTGAGGCGCGCGGCGAAGCGCGGGGACAAGCCCGACGGCAAGGTCGGTGACAAGCGCATTGACAAGCGCATTGACAAGCGCGGTGACGAGCGCGGTGACAAGCGCGCGCCAAAGCATGCGCTCGGACGCGGCGCACCCGCGCACCGCTTCAGCGCGGCGCCGGGCATCGGGTCGTCCATGCGGGCGCGACGCGGCCTTGTGCGTCGAAGCGGTAGAGGCCTTGCATGTAGCCGAGGCCGAACAGCATCAGCACGCTGCTGTAATAGCCGGGCGGCGACTTTTGGGCGAGCGTGCGGCTGCGCGCGACCTGCGCGTCGGCGAGGTCGGTGCGGCCAGTCGCGGAGAGATAGGGCGCGACCGCGGCGGAGAACCCGCCGTTGCCTTCGTTCGGACCCGTCTCGCCGCTTTGCGTGTTCACGCGCTCGGGCGGAAAGCCGTGCGCCGCCACGAACGCCGAGAGCGGCGCGAAGGTGGCGAGCGTGGCGCTGCGCAAGGGATCGTCGTGGGCGAGCATGCCCGCCCACAGATAGACGCGGATCGCGTTATAGGCGCTTTCGGCGTGCGTTTTCTCGTCGGGGCCGAAGGCGCCTTTGCCGCCGCTCTGAGCGCGATAAATCACCCAGTCCGGCGAGTAGCCGCGCGGCGCCGTGTCGTTCACGAGCTTCGTCGAGCTGGCGAGCATCGACTTCCATTCGGGCGCTTCCGGCGCTTGTTGCAGCGCGAGCGCGAAGCGTCGCATGAGTTGCAGCGGCACATAGCTTGGGTTGAGCCGCCACGTGCTCTTGTCGAGCCTGAAGCCCATCGGGCCCGGCAGCACCGTGCGGCCGAGGCCCGGCAGATCGGCGCTCTCCTGACGCACGACGTTGCGTGCCATCAGCATGCCGAGCGCCGTGTAGCGGCGCTCGTTCCAGAGGCGTCCCGCTTCGAGCAGCGTATAGGCGATCCAGAGGTCGGCGTCGCTGGCGGAGTGCGCGTCGATCACGCCCCACGCGGGTTTTTGCGCCGCCGTGCTCGCGGAAGCCCCCGATGCACTCGCAGCACTCGCAGCACTCGCAGCACTCGCAGCACTCGCAGCACTCGCAGCACTCGAAGCGCCCGATGCGGGCAGCGCCGCGCCATCTTCGCCGATGTCGGTGCGCCCCCAGATCCACGCGGGCAGGTGCGAGGCGAGATCGCCCTGGGCGAGATTGTTCTCGGTCCACGTGAGGATCGTGTCGAAACGCTTGCGGTCGTTCGCGACGAGCGCGAAGAACAGCGCGTAGGACTGGCCCTCGGAGACGGTGACCTGGCGCGGCGTGCTCGCGTCGATGACGCGGCCATCGGCGCTCAGCAGATCGTGCTTGAACGCGTCCCAGTCGGGCCATGCGCAAGCGGGCGCGCTCGCCACGCCGCCTGCGGCCGCCTTGGCGGGCGGACTCGCGGCCTGCGCCGCATGCATGGGCAGGAGCGGCGCGAGTGCGCAGGCGCTGGCCGCGAGCCAGCGCGCGAGATGAAGCTCGAGACGAAGCGCGAGACGAAGCGCGAGGCGGGACCCGCGATGGAGCGGCGAGACGCGCATGATCAGTCTCCGGTGCGCCGCTTGGCCATGCGGCCCAGCGCCCAGAACACCGTGAACGCGACGATCAGACCCGCGAGAATGCCCGCGAGCGCCATCAGCGACGGATAGCGCGAGATATGCACCCACAGCCGCGCATACCAGGGCAGGTCGCCGACGAAATAGCGCTCGCCCACGCGCAGGCTTTCCACCTCGCCGTGCCGCACGACGCTCAGATCGCCATGCATCCGCGCGACCTTGCTGCTGTCCTGCATGGCGTCGAGCACGTCGTCGAGTTGCGCCGCGGACGTGCTCGCGAGCGCCACGACGCTGCGCCCCGAAGCGAGCGGCGACTCGAAGCCGATCAACGCGGCCAGCGGCCCGCCGAGCGTGACGATCGAGCGGCCCTTGGGCGTGGTGTCGTCGTCGTCCGCGGTGCCGCCTAGCCAGTTCGGCCAGCCGATTTTCTGGTCGCGCGTCGCCACTTCGGTCTTGCCGCGCTCGATGAGCAGCGGCAGGTCCTTGCCCCACTTCGCGAGCAGGTTCGCCGCAGAGCCCGAGCCGATCACGAGCAGGTCGTCGCCGCTCACGCTGTCGATCTGGCTGGCGGGCACGAGCTTCACGCGCAGCGCGGGCAGGCCGGTCCACTGGCCCATGTGCCCGAGCATCGTGAGCACGGCTTCCTGATCCTTCGTGTCGGGCGCGTCGGGTATCACGACGGCGGTTGCCGAGAGGTCGGCCATGCGCGTAAACGGATAGCCGCTGTTGGCGAAGTAGGCGAGGTTGGGCAGCGCCGTGTAGTGCGCGAAGCCGCTGAAGTCGATCACCGAGTCGGGGTCGATGGCGGCGCGCGCGATGTCGGCGGCCGTGGAAGCGCACAGGCCGGTCTTCTGCGAATCGATATGAAACTGGAACTGGAACTGGTTGTTCGAGCCCACGCGGAACGCCGGAATCTCGATGCTGCTCGTTGCGCGCACATCGGTGCCCGAGAGCACGGGCACGGCGATGCGCGTTTCGTCGGCGGCGCGCGTGACCGGCTTCAGGCGCTGCGAGCGCACGAGCTGGTCGTTGATGCTGACGTTGAGGATCGAGTCGTTCCAGCTCGACGGCGCGGTGTAGCGATAGCGGATGTCGATCGGCACATTGCTGTGCGCCCACGCATAGAGGTCGGCGGGCACGCGCATGTTCACGCGGATCGCGGGCGGGTTGTAGCCCGAGACCTGCAACTGCTGCGGGTCGCTCACGAGCTCGCGCAGCAGCACGGGGCGGTCCGTGGGCACCCAGTTGGGCGCATCGTAGGGCTTGCGCTCGGGACCGAGATCCACGGATTGCACCGCCACGCTGCTGCCCGCCATGCCGGCCTGGCCGAGTACGAGCGCGTCGGCGGCCTTCTTCAGCTCCTCGGGCGTGCGGCCCGCGAGCACGAGCAGCTTGCGGCCCGAGCCCGGCGCGGCGGCGGGGTTGGTCATCATCGTGATCGTCGGGCCCTTGATCTCGGGCAGCGCGATGCCTTCGGGCACCTGGCCCGGCAGCGCGAACGCGATCGCGCTGGCGTCGGCGGGTGCCGCGTGCGCGACCGGGAAGCGCGCGCCGCGAAAGCTCGCGAGCGCGCCGAGCCACGACGACACCACGCCGGCCGCGCGCAGCGTGGGCAGCCCCGCGTTGGCGGCGAGCACGAACGGCACGCGCACGAGGGTGTAGTCGTGCTTGTCGAAGAACGGCGCCGGCAAAAGCGCGAGACTATTGGGCAGATCGACGGCGGCCGTGTCGAGCGTGAGCGTGCTTTCGGGCGCGATGTCGGTCCACAGCGTCGAGTGATACGGGTCCTCGCAATGATCGAGCGTGTAGTGCGCGATCATCTGCACGCTGATGCGGTTGAAGTCGGTAAAGAGACGCGGATCGAGGGCGATCTCGCTCGTTACGAGCTTGCCTGCCGTTTCCTTCACGAGCGGAATGGTGGCCACCACTTCGCCGTTCACGAACACCTTCAGGTGCGAAAGCGGATAGATGAGCGAGGGCGAATACGTGTAGACGAGCCGCAGCTTCGCAGCGGTGACGACCTCGTCGGTGCGCACATCGGCATTGAGGTAGCCCGTGGGGTCGAGCCCGCGCAATTCCATCGCGCCGTAGGCGCCCATCTGGCGCAGCGTGAAGACATGGGTGCGCGGCTGGCCCGTCGGGGCGGGCAGCGCATTGGCGCCCGGGAGCATGGCGATGGTGCCCGGCGCCGTCTGGATCACGGCTGGGCCGATGCCGCCCGCGGTGGTAGTGAGCGCGCCGGGCACGCCGCCAAACGAAGCGTCGGCTGTTGCACCCGAGGCCGAAGAAGCCGCCGAGGCCGGCGCTGCGCCGGATGCGGTCGTGGCGGGCGACACCTTGACGGCTGCTTTGTCCGTGGGCTTGTCGGCTGCAAGCAGGCTGGACGCCACCAGCAGCCCTGCCGTCAACGCGCCGAGGCGGACAGGTACGGAAACTCGCATCGCAAACGGCCCCTTGTCTTGTTCGCGACGGCGACCCCGTTACGCATAGTCAGCCGTCTGGTGATTTTGGCGGTCTCGCATTGCCCGCCGTCATCCGGGTCTTGCGGTGACGCATCTTGAAATTCGTCGGAGTTTATCTGACTCTCATGAAGTGCGACTGATGATTGCTCACCGTTTGCTGACGTCCAATCGTTAGGGATTGTCATATCGCCGAGGCGAAGCGAAGAGACAGTCACTTGCAGCGATCCAGAAAACCTCTTTCAGACAAAACATGACGACTCGACTAGGCAGCGACTACGACGCGCTGGTGGCGACCGCCGGTTCCGTGGGCGAGGGCAGCGCTGCTGCGGGCATGCCGGGCGTGACGGTGGTCAGCGCTTTCGTGCGTGGCATCGCGTGCGATACGAAATCGACGGTCATGTACGACGCCAACGGCCATTACTGGGTCGCGCTGTGGTCGCCGCAGCCGCAGTCGAGCAAAGGTGGGACGAGCATCACCGAGCTCCGGTACTACACCAACGTGGCCGCCGACAAGAAAAAACTGCCCGGGCCGATCGCCGCGCAACGTAACCAGGTCTGCCCTTCGGAGCAGGAAGTCGTGCGCATGATGTCGTGAAGCTGTCATCAATCGACGGGCTGCGTGATTGAACGCGCCGGCGTGGTAACGTTAGGCCCGCGCCGCAACTGCGCGCGCATTCATGAATGACGAAAAAAGCGAAGAGAAAGGAGCAGAACGTGGTCTACGAAATGGCGCACATCTCCGTGCAGGCCGGCAAGAACGCCGAATTCGAAGCAGCCGTGGCGCAGGCCTTGCCGCTATTCCACCGCGCGCGCGGCTGCACCGCCGTGGAACTGCAGCGCAGCGTGGAGGAGCCGAACCAGTACGTGCTCGTCGTGCAATGGGACACGCTGGAAGACCATATGGTCCACTTCCGTGAATCCGCCGATTTCCAGGCGTGGCGCGGCCTCGTGGGACCGTACTTCGAGAAGCCGCCGGTCGTGGGGCATACGCAGGTGGTGGTGAAGTAAATCGTGCGCTTGCGGATGGAATCTCCCTCGCGGGCCGAGATCGAGCGCGTGGGCGATGAAATCCGCATCCGCCCTGTGCGCCGGTCGTTGGGTGGCATGCTCAAGAAATTCGCGAAATTCGGACCGGATTTCATGACGGAGGGGCGGGGCGAGCAAGAGCAAGCTGATCCGCACATCCAGTCGCGCCCGAAGTTTCGCTCGCAACGAATAACGAACGCGATCAAGCGCCAGGCGCTCATCATGAGCGCCGCATCCACTCAAGCTCTCACCCCAAACCCCTCCACGTAGCCCCCAGCATCCGCGCCATCCCAAACCCTTCCGTCGACGAAAACCGGCTTGCTCGACGCGTCAATCACCGAAACGTCCATCGCCCGCGCCGCCTCGCGATACAACGCGGTTTGATTCACCGCTCGCGCAATCTCCCGATAGTCGTCGCGCCGCGCCATCATTCCCCAGCGCTCGAACTGCGTCATGAACCAGATTCCTTCGGACTCCAACGGATTGTTCACCGCGCCGTCCTCGAAGAATTTCATGCGCACCGGGTCGAAAGTACCGATACCTTCGAGCTGCCCCGCAATCAACGCCGGATCCACGCCGAGCATGTCCGGCCGCGCCAGCCATTGAGCGATTTCCTGCCGATGTCCCGCGCCGTCGAGCCATCGGCATGCTTCCAGCATCGTCTGCACGAGCGCGCGCGCCGTATTCGGATAGCGCACGACGAAATCGCGCCGGCACGCCAGCACTTTTTCGGGATGATCGGGCCAGATTTCGCCGCTGCGGATGACCGTGCGCCCCACGCCGTGCTGCTGCGCGAGCGCGGGCCACGGCTCGCCAGCGCAAAAGCCGTCGAGCCGCTCTTCGGTGAGCGCGGCGACCATCTGGGGCGGTGGAATCACCACGCTGTCGATATCGCGCAGCGGATGCACGCCCTGCGCGGCGAGCCAGTAATTGAGCCACATCGCGTGCGTGCCGGTCGGGAAGGTCTGTGCGAACACGGGCTTGCGCTCGAGCGTCGCGAGCGCGCGGCGCAGTGTGCCGTGTTCGGCGAGAGCGTCGGCGAGACGGTTCGACAGCGTGATCGCCTGGCCGTTGCGGTTGAGCACCATCAGCACGGCCATATCCTGGCGGGGCCCGCCAATGCCAAGCTGCACCCCGTACGCGAGACCGTAGAGCGTATGCGCGGCGTCGAGTTCGCCGGTCAGCAGTTTGTCGCGCAGCGCGGCCCAGGACGGCTGGCGCGAAAGCGCCAGCGTGAGGCCGTGCGCGTGGCCGAACTCGAGCAATTTCGCGGCGACAAGCGGCGCGGCGTCGGCGAGCGGCACGTAGCCTATCTTCAGGTGCGTCTTTTCCGGCGCGGCGTGCGGGGTGGTGGTGTTCATGATGTGCGCTTCGTTCATCCTCATTCGTGGGCCGGCGCGTTCATTTGCGCCGCTCCTGCGGCCCGCTTGCCGCGACGATCTGGCGGGCAACCTCGGCCAGCTTCAGGCTCTGGTCCATGGCGCGCTTTCGCAACGTTGCGTAGGCGGCGGGCTCGGACAGCTTCTGCTGCTCCATCACGATGCGCTTCGCGCGGTCGATCAGCTTGCGCTCGGCCAGTTCGTTCTCGGCATGGGTGAGCCGCTCGCGCAGTTGCGCCTCTTGCGCAAAGCGCGCCAGCGCGACTTCGAGAATCGGTGCGATGCGTTCGCCCGCGAGCCCTTCGACGAGATACGCCGTCACGCCCGCATGCACGGCCGAGCGAATCAGCTGCTGGTTGGCATCGTTGCTGAACATCAGCACGGGTCGCGGCGCCGTGGCGTTCATCACGGCGAGCTGTTCGAGCGTGTCGCGCGAAGGCGATTCGGTGTCGATGATGATCACGTCGGGCCGCTCGCGCTCGACGGCGCGATGCAGCGCCTGCGGCGTCGCGGGCTCGGCGAGCATTTCGTAGCCGAGCCGCGCGAGCGCCTGGCGCAGATCGCCGATGGGCTTGTCGGTGTCGGTTACGAGCAGGACGCGCAGCATGGTGTTTCAGTGGTCGGCAGCATGAGGTGGCTGCTTGGGCGCAGTGCGGCGAAGCAGGACATGCAGCATTCCAGCAAGGTATGTGCCAGTTGTTGCGGCGCACGCGAATGGGGCGGGTCGCGTGCGAAACCGGACGGGAAGATGGTGTGATGCACCGCAGCAGTGCGTGGCTGGGATTGCGGCAGCACTCAACTGGCGCAGTGGGAAGACGCGGAAGCCATGGTCTTCGTCTCAAGATTTGAAACTAACAGTCAACCCTGCCATGCAACTCCAAACAGTCAGCGTGGTGGAATCGATGGCATTCCACATGGAGAGTGGTCCAATGCCGACCGTATTGAAGGTTCACACGTACGCGCGTCGCAGTATCTGTGACAAAGAAGTTTCACTGCCTGCGGGCACCCAGGTTATCAATGACATCTTGGCCGATGGCGACCAGGCCGAGCTGCTGATCGTGCTGCGCCAGATGGCGCAGGCATTTGGCGGAGTTCAGGCCGTGGCCGAGCAGGCGCATCTGAATCCGCCCCAGCTCTATCGCACGCTGTCGCCGAAAGGCAACCATCGTTGGTACCGTATTGAGTCGGGTTTTGGATGCTCGGTCCTGGGTCGGGCATGGGTGACAACCGGCTCCGCGAGCGTCGACTTTCAAGAGATATGAGGGGTTGATTCGAGTCGAACAGAGCCCTGCCCCGGAAGTCTGCGAATGGCTAAAAAACGCGCCGGCATAACCGGCGCGCATCGAAATCCACGAGTTCCGTGTCTCAGCTCGCTTTCCGAACCGGCGGAAAACGCCGCTTGCTGTTGCCGATGGGGATGCGCCGGAAGCGCTCCCTCTTGGTCTCTTCCTCGAAGTGCGAAAGCGAGACCTTCACGAGGTCGGCGCTCGACACAATGCCGATGAGTTGCATCGACCGGCGATCGGACACTACCGGCAGCCGCTCGAGCCCATGCACGGCAAGACGCGCGGCGATCCGGCGACAAGTCTCCTCAGGCACCGCCACATCGGGCGCGCGCAGCGCAAGCAGCGCGCCGAGCGGCTGATCGAGCGCCTCGTTGGCGCCGCTCGCGCGCACCGTCTCCAGAATCGCGCGGTCCACCATGCCAAGCACGGCGCCGTCACGCACCACAGGCCAGGCGCGGCGCTTCTGGTCGGGGCCGAAGTATTGCGATAGCGCATCGCGCACGCTCACGCCGGCGTCGATGGTTTCGACGTTGCGCGTCATCACTTCGTCCACGTGATGGCGCTCGAGCGGATCGACGCCGTACTCGCGATAGATGTGATAGCCGCGCCGCGCGATCTTCTCGGTCATGATCGAGCGCTTCATGACGACCGTGGCGAAGCCGTGCGCGACCAGCGTGGCCGTGAGCAGCGGCAGCAGCGCGTTGGTGTCGTGGGTGAGGCCGAAGGCGAACACGATGGCCGTGAGCGGCGCGCCGAGCGTGGCGCCAAGCGTGGCCGCCATGCACACGAGCGGCCAGAGTGCGGGGTCGCTGCCGGGCAGCACGTGGCTCAGCACGCAGCCAAGGCCCGCGCCCAGCATGAGCAGCGGGGCGAGCACGCCGCCCGAGGTGCCCGAGCCGAGCGCCACGACCCAGATCACTGCCTTCACCACGAGGATGGCGATGGCCACCTGCAAGATGATGTGCTGATGGAGCAGGTCGCCGATCACGTCGTAGCCCACGCCCAGCGCGCGCGGCTCGATGAAGCCGCCGATGCCCACCACGAGGCCGCCGATCGCGGGCCACCAGGACCAATGCAGCGGCAGGTGCGCGAACAGGTCCTCGACCTTGTAGAGCGCCGCCGAAAGCCCGGAAGCGAGCGCACCCGAGAGCAGGCCCGCGATCACGCACGAAAACAGCGCGAGCGCGTGCGGCGTGGGGGTTTGCATCGCGAAAAGCGGCTCGGTGCCGAAGAATGCAGCGCGCGCAAAGCCCGCCACGGCGCAGGCGAGCGCGACCGGCAGGAAGCTGCGCGGGCGCCATTCGAACAGCAGCAGCTCGACCGCCAGCAGCACGGCGGCCACCGGCGTGCCGAACACGGCCGTCATGCCCGCGGCGGCGCCGGCGACGAGCAGCGTCTTGCGCTCGGCGGAGGTGAGCCGCACGCACTGCGCGAGCAGCGAGCCGATCGCGCCGCCCGTCATGATGATCGGGCCTTCCGCACCGAACGGCCCGCCGCTGCCGATCACGATGCCCGAGGAGAGCGGCTTGAGGATGGCCACCTTCGGCGACATCTTGCTCTTGCCGAACAAAATCGCCTCGATGGCTTCCGGAATGCCGTGGCCGCGGATCTTGTCGGAGCCGAAGCGCGCCATCATCCCGACGATCAGCCCCCCGGCCGCCGGCACGAGAATGACCCACGCGCCGAGCGTGTTCAGCGCGGGCGAGTGATCCTCGAACGAGAAGCGGCCATAGAAGAACAGGTTCGTGAACCAGTGGATGAGGCTCAGAAGCACGAACGCGGCGAGCGTGGCCAGCGCGCCAATGACGGCGGCCAGCGCGCTGATGCCGGGCAGGCGCGCGTTGGCCGAGAAGTCGCGCTTGTAGGAGTCGTCGAGATGCATGGTCGTCAGAGATCGATTTGCGGAATGGTGAAGGTGCCGTCGAGCGATTGCAGTTCCGCACGATGGAGTTCGGCGAGGCGCGCGAGCAGCTTTTCGCCGCCGTCGAGCAGATGCACTTCCACCTGGCGGCGATCGCGCTCGCTCACGCGCCGCTCGACCAGGTTGAGCGCCTCGCAGCGCGAGACGAGCGCCACCACGCCGTGATGCTGCGCCTGAAGACGCTCGGCAATCTCGCCGATGGTCGCCCACTCGCGGCCCGGATAGCCCTTCACGTGCAGCAGCAGCAAATATTGCAGCGGCGTGATGCCCTCGCCCTGGGCGGCCTGTTCCGAGAAGCGCTCGAAGCGGCGCATCTGGTAGCGGAACTCGGACAATTGCTCGAAATCGGTCTTCGTCAGGCCGCGCGTATGGTTCTTCATTGGGAATTCAAATGGGTGCGATTCGAAATGCGAATATATCACAACATGATATGTTTGGCCGAGACCTTCCCGACGCGGTTGCGCCACGCGCGACCCGCGATATGTTCAGGAATGCATGAGGTTCAGGCGCTCTGGCCTTGCAGCGGCTGAGCCTGCCGGTACAGGCCCGAAATCAGGTCCGCCTGCGTGACGATGCCTACGAGGCGGCGCTCGCCGTCCACCACGGGCACGTGGTGGTGGCCGCGCCCCGCGAAAATGCCGAGCAGCTGCACGATGGGGGTTTCGCTCGCAATAGTGCGAACGTGCGTGCTCATGATCGTGCTCACGCGCACGCCGTCGGCGGGATGCGCGGCGATGCCGCTTCGGAGCGAATGCAGCAGCGCGCGCAGCGGGTGGCGGCCGAGGCCTTCTTCGGCGAGGTCGGCGCGCGTGACGATGCCCTTTACGTGGCGCTTTTCATCCACCACCGGCAGCGCCTTGATGTCGTGACGCTTGAGCAGCGTGCGCGCTTCGCCTACGGTTGTCGCCGGCGTGATGCTGACGACGTCGCGCGTCATGACATCGGCGCAATTGAGCTCGCCGAAGCTGCGCGCATAGGCGCGAATCTCCGTTTCGCGCAGCAGCGACTCGAGGTCGTCGGTGTCGATGTCGAGCAGCTCGTCGCGGTCGCGCAGCACGGCTTCGAGGTCGGCGCGCGAGAAGCCACCCGGCGCGGTCGCGGGCTGGGCGGTCCTGGCCGGGCGCACCGCGTGGGGATAGCGGTGGCCGGTGGCCGTGTGATAGACGAGCGCGGAAATGAGCAGCGTGAATGATTGCAGCGCCACCGGCTCGAACACGAACTCATAGCCGAGCGCATGCACGGCAGGGCCGCCGAGCACGGCGGTGAGCGCCACGGCGCCCGAAGGCGGGTGCACGCAGCGCAGCGTGAACATCGCGCAGACCGCCGCGGCGATGGCGACGGCGGCGGCCTCCACGGGATCGTGGATGAACATCGCGCAGGTCACGCCCACAGTAGCCGAAACCAGATTGCCCCCGATGATCGACCACGGCTGCGCGAGCGGACTCGCGGGCACGCCGAACAGCAGCACCGCCGAGGCGCCCATCGGAGCGATCAGATACGGAATGGTCGAGGCGTTGCCGAGCAGGTAGTGCGAAACGGCGCCCGTGACGGCTATGCCCACCAGCGCGCCGCCGCTCGAACGCAGGCGCTCGCGCCAGCGCAGGGTAACGGGGGCCGGGGCGAAGCGCGTGAGCCAGCGAAGAATTCTGAAGCGTGACACGGTCGAGATAGCGGTAAAGGGGACGAAGCGAAAGGGATAAAGCGGCGTCCCGGCCGGGCCGCCCGCGATTTTTTGAGATCGCGATTGTATCGCAACGTGATATATCCCGCGACGTATTGACGCTGATAGTTGTCATTTGGGGTTTGATCGCCCGTGGGCTGATGGCGGCGCGCATCTGGGAACTCCGGTGTAACAAAACCACTGCATTTGTAACCCTGCGTCGCGGTGGCGGCGCGCTGCGCCGCGTTCGGTTACGCTGGCGGGCCAACCCTTTGCAGGGGCGGTCAAGCCGGCGGCCCGGCACGGCGGCACCGCATTCCACCGATCGACACGGACAACAAACGCATGAAGAAGCTCTTTTTCCTGAGCGCGGTGCTCGCGTGGTTCATGGCGTCGCTGGTAATTGGCGCGAGCGCGTTCGCGCAGGGCGTCGTCGATCAGTCGGACCCGCAGGCGCTCATCAAGACGGCCACGCAGCAGGTGCTGGACGAAGTGCGAACGAAGGCCATCGCGCCGGACGACATTGCGCGCATTCGCGACATCGTCGACCGGGACATCCTTCCTTATGTCGACTTCCATCGCACCACGCAACTCGCGATGGGCAGGCACTGGCGCACCGCCACGCCCGCGCAGCAGCAACAGGTCGCCAAGCAGTTCCAGCTGCTGCTGATCCATCTTTACGCTGGCGCGCTCGCGCAGCTCAAGCCCGATCAGCAGATCGAATACCCGCCGATGCGCAACGCGCCCGGCGACACCGACGTGGTCGTGCGCACGCTCGCGCAGACAAGCAGCAATCCCGTGGAGATCGACTACCGTTTGTACAAGACCCCCGAGGGCTGGCGACTCTACGACCTGAACGTGCTGGGCGCCTGGCTGATCCAGACCTACCGCGTGCAGTTCAACGAGAAGATCCAGCAATCGGGCGTGGATGGGCTGATCCAGTTCCTCACCTCGCGTAATCAGGAGCTGGAGGCGGCCAGGCACTGATCCCGGCGCGCGCACTTTCGAACCCTTTTATCCAGGGCGCGCCTGGGTTACGCTTCTCGCCCGTTTGCCGTTTTCAGGCTTATTTCTCGCCTGCGCGCCGCCTGACGCACGCTGCACGCACTACCCTGAACTCAGGCGCGCCTGTTGCGCGTCTCACCCGACTCCCCGACCAGCCAACGCTTCGCCATGAATTTCCAGAGCCCGCCCGAGAGGCCTTATTCCGAACCGCTGAATGGACCATCGGGGCCGTCGGGACAGCCGCACGGCCACCGCAACCGCGTCTTCGCGTCGAGCACGCCCACGCTGCACACGCTCGCCGCGCTCGTCACGGGCGTGGTGGTGGTGTGCGGCCTCTACTTCGGGCGCGCGATGCTCGTGCCGATCACGCTTTCGGTGCTGCTGAGCTTTCTGCTCGCACCGCTCGTGACCGCGCTGCGCCGGCTGCACATCCCGCAGTTCATCGCGATCCTGATCGCGGTGCTCGCCACGGTGCTGGCGCTGGCGGGCGTGGGCGCGCTGATCGCCACGCAGGTCGTGCAGCTCGCGGCCTCCTTGCCGCAGTACCAGGAAGCCATCATGGAGAAGGCGGAAACGGTGCAGGAAAAGACCATTGGCCGCGCCGACTCGCTGATGACGCGCGCCGCCGCCGAGCTCCAGCGCATCACGCCCACGCCGCCGCCCGCGCCGCCGCCGCCGCGCGGGCGCGCCGCGCGCAACCAGCCGCAGCCGCCGATGCAGGTCGAGGTCCACACGCCCGCGCCCACGCCGATGCAACTGGTGCGCAAAGCCTTCGCGCCGGCCATCGCGCCGCTCGAGACCGCCTTCATCGTGCTGGTGGTGACGATCTTCATCCTGCTGCAGCGCGAGGACCTGCGCGATCGCTTCATCAGCGTGTTCGGCTCCAACGATCTGCATCGCACCACCACGGCTATCAACGACGCCTCCGAGCGGCTCTCGCGCTACTTCGTCACGCAACTGGGCGTGAACGTGTCGGTGGGCGGCGTGATCGCCATCGGGCTCGCGGGCATCGGCGTGCCGGGCGCGCTGATGTTCGGGGCGCTCTCGGCGCTGCTGCGCTTCGTGCCTTACATCGGCATCTGGATCGCCGCGATCCTTGCGACGCTGCTGGGCGCGGCCATCCAGCCGCAGTGGACCATGGCAGTCTCGACGCTGATCTTCTTCATCGTCGTCGACGTGGTGGCGGGGCAGTTCGCCGAGCCGATGCTCTACGGCCGCCGCGCGGGCCTGTCGCCGCTCGCGGTGGTGGTGGCGGCGATCTTCTGGGCGTGGCTCTGGGGCCCGGTCGGGCTCGTGCTCTCCACGCCGCTCACGTTGTGCATCGTCACGCTGGGCCGCTACGTGGACCGCCTGAACTTCCTGACCATCCTGCTCGGCGACCAGCCCGCGCTCACGCCCGCGCAGACCTGCTACCAGCGCCTGCTCGCCGACGACCCGCACGAGGCGCTGCTGCAGGCCGACCGCCTGCTCACGGAGATGCCGCTCATCGACTATTACGAGCGGGTGGTGTTCGAGGGCCTGCGCTTCGCGCGCAACGACGTGCTGCGCGGCGTGCTGCCCGCCGAGCAGCTTGCGCGCATCAATCAGGCGCTGCTCGACATCGTGGAAGTGCTGGAGTCGGTGAACGATTCGCGCCACGCTTCGGGCAACGAAGACGACGCGCCGCCGGAGATTCCCGCGGACGGCCGCGCGGTGCTGTGCGTGCCGGGGCGCGGCGCCTTCGACGAAGTGGTGGTGGCGATCGTGTGCCAATTGCTCGCGCGCGCGGGGATTCCGTGCCTCGCGACGACATACGACGAAGTGCGCGCCACGCGCACGGGGATGATGGACCTGCAAACCTTGCAGTCGATGCACGCGATGCCATCGACGCAATCCGCGCAAGCGGCGCACTTGATGCAATCGACGCGGGTGGTCTGCGTGGCGTCGCTCGACGCCGCCGAGTCGCCGCCGTACTTGCGCAACCTCGTGCGCCGCGTGCGCGAGCGCGCTCCGGCCTTGCCGATCGTCGTGGGCGTGCGGGCGGTGCGCCGCGAAGAGGGGCCGAGCATCGCCGACGATGCCGCTACGCACCTCACTGCCACGCTGCGCGATCTCGTGGAGGAGTGCGGCGTGGCGCTCGCTGCCCAGCCGAAGGAGCTCGCGCACAAGCAGGCGAATGCGGGGGCGTGACAGTCATGGGGGCGTCACATTGGGATGCCAGGATATGCGGCCCTACCCCCTCTGGTTGCGGCATTGCCCGGAGACACCACGTGCTGAGCCCTCACGAGTTTGCAACGCTGATGCTGATCCGCCACGCGCCGGAGCAGATCGACATGAACCGCCACGAACTCGACATCCTGCTCGAACGCCAGCTCGTCGCGCTCGAACAGCGCGCCGAAGGCCAACGGCTGCCTTCGCTCACGATGGCGGGGCACTCGCTGCTCGATGCGCTCGGCCGTGTCGAGCCGACGCATTTCGAATACGAAGACATGGGCGGCTTCGACGCGCATTGAGGGCGCTTGCACCGCTCCCGCTGGCTATCATTGATAGCAATCTTTGTTCATCGCGCAGCTAGTCGATCGGTCCGGAAATATGCTGGGTTCTTGCGAACTGAGCTAGCGCTTGTTTGCGGTGATTCCCGCAATGGGACTCACTTGGTAAAAACCCTATACCGTCCATAACACTCGCCTGTCGCAAAGTGGCGCATGCGATACTTGTCGCAAATGGTCGCGACACAAGCGCGATCAACGCGACGGTAGCGCGATTCAGAACGTTCTGCTCCTTGCCTCCCCACGGCATCTCATTTAGAAAACATCGCTTGTCTGGAAATTTCGTTGCCTTTTCGAAAGGTAATGGATGACTTTCGCAAGCAGGAGACTCACTTGGAGCGACTAGGTTTTTTTGCCATGGTGGCGCTATTGCGCCTCTTTTCAATGCTTCCTTATGGCGTGGTCGCGCGACTTGGCAGCGCGCTCGGCACGCTTTTATACGCACTGCCAAGCTCCCGGAAGCATATTGTTCATGTCAACCTGCGTTTATGCTTTCCGGGCAAGTCCGACGCCGAGTACGACCAACTTGCGAGAAAGCATTTTCGCCACGTGATCCGAAGCTATGTCGAACGAGGCGTTCAATGGTTCGGCAGCGAGGAGGCGATACGGAAGCTGGTTCAAATCGAAAGCCAAATCGATCTGGAGGATAAGGATGCGCCGCCCACGATCTTTTTGGGCTTTCACTTCGTCAGCATTGAAGTCGGCTGCATTCTCTATTCCACGCGATCGCCGGCCGCTTCACTCTATACGCGCATGTCGAATGAGCGTCTGGGGGAACTGGCCAGGCGGCAACGCGGCAGATTCGGCGCCGAGATGGTCGAGCGTTCGACCAGCGCCAAGAAGATCATCGGACTGCTGCGTTCAGGCATTCCGGTCATGCTGGCCGCGGACATGGACCACGGCATCCACAACTCGGTTTTTGTGCCGTTTTTTGGCGTGCCCGCGTGCACGCTCACTTCGGTTTCGCGTCTTGCCCGGATTGCCCGTGCCCGCGTCGTGCCGTTCGTGACCGAAGTGCTGCCCGATTACCGCGGATACAAGCTTACCGTGTTTGAGCCGTTCGCCGATTTTCCTTCGGAGAGCGATACGCTCGATGCGTGTCGAACCAACGAATTTCTTGAAACGCAGATCCGCAAGTTTCCCGAGCAGTATTACTGGGTGCACCGCCGCTTCAAGAATCGTCCGCCGGGCATGCCGGGTGTTTATTGAGTTCGGCGTTTAGCAAAAGCGCGTCATCACGTAAATCGCTCGTGGTGACGCGCTTTTTTGCATTCCATTACTTGCCGATGCCGATCAGTTCGACTTCGAACGTGAGGTCGCTGTTCGGCGGAATCGGGCCGACGCCGCGATCGCCATAAGCCGTTGCCGCCGGGCAGGTCAGCTTGGCTTTGCCGCCCACCTTCATTTTCTGCAAGCCCTGCGTCCAGCACGGAATCACCCGGCCAAGCGGGAACTCGGCTGGGCCGCCGTGCTTGTCGGAGCTGTCGAATTCGGTGCCGTTGGCGAGCGTGCCGCGATAGCTCACGCGCACGACGTCGCTGGCGGTCGGCTGCGCGCCGGTGCCTTGCTTGATGTGTTCGACTACGACGCCCGAAGGCAGCTTGTCGATGGCGTTGGCGGCGAACGCCGTCGACGCGATGGTGGCGGTGGCCAGTACGGCAATCAGTGATTTCATGCGATGTCCTCGTTGAATGGCTTGCCAATTATATCGGCAGCCACAGTCGAACCCGGAGCATCGCGGGCAATCGTCCAGGCCCCGCCGGAAAGCGGACATTCCCGGCGGGTTCGCGTGAACGATCAGAGGCCGCTAACCGTCTTGACCGTCACCCACTGGCCGTTCTTCACCTGATAGACGGTGGAGGAGCCGGTCTTGAGCGAGCCGTTCGCGTTGAACTCGATCTGGCCGGTGATGCCGTCGAAGTTGATGCTTTGCAGCTTCGCGCGATAGTCGGCAGGCTTCGTCGAGTTGGCTGCCTGCATCGCCTTGATGGCGGCCCACGCCGCGTCATAGCCGAACGGCGCGTACGAGAGCACTTCCACGCCGAACTTCTGCTTGAAGCGCTCGGCGAATTTCGATCCCACCGGCGTGCTGTCGAGCGGACGGCCGTATTCCCAAGCCATCGCGCCTTCGGACACGTCGCCCGCGAGCTTGATGAAGTCGACGTCCTTCACGCCGCCGCCGCCCACGTACTGCGCCTTGATGCCGAGCTGCGCCATCTGCTTCATGATGCCGGCCGCTTGCGGATTGAGCGCCCCCACAAAAATCAGATCGGGGTTCTTGCTCTTGATGGTCGTGAGCTGGGTCTTGAAGTCGGTTGCCTGATTGGTCGTGTACTCGCGGTCGATGATGTCGCCGCCGTGCGCCTTGACCGCTTTCACGAATTCATCGGCTTCGCCCTGGCCGAATGCCGTGCGGTCGTCGATCACGGCAATGCGCTTGGCTTTCGTCGTCGTGACCGCATAGGCGCCCGCGGTGCCGGCGTTTTGCGCGTCGCTCGAGATCACCATGAAGACGTTCTTGTAGCCACGGCCGCTGATCACCGGGTTGGTGGCGGCCGGATCGATAACGGGCAGGTTCGCCTTTTCGTAGAGATCGGACGCAGGGATGGTCGTGCCCGAGTTGAAGTGGCCGACGACCACGGAAACGCCTTCGTCCACGAGCTTTTGCGCGACTTGCACGCCGACGCGCGGGTCGGCCTGGTCGTCCTCGGCTACCAACTGGAACGAGACGGGCTGGCCATTGATCTTCACGCCTTGTGCCTTGGCGTCGTCGAGCGCCATCTTGACGCCGTTCTCCAGGTCCTTGCCGTAACTGGCGTTAGGTCCGGTGAGCGGCGCCGCAAAGCCGATCTTGACGACGGTATCCGCATGAGAGGCGAGCGGTGCAACAGCGAGAAGTGCTCCAACTGCAACGGCGACAGGGGTGAAAGTCTTCGCAAAACGCATGTTGTTTCCTTTGTAGTATCGATCGAACCGCTGCGAATGGGGAACGCGTGGCGAAATGCCGAAAGCGACTATAGGAAGCCAATATCGCCCCGTCTTGAACTTTCGCGACGCATCCTATGCGCATTTCGGCATAGCCGGGCAAATCCGGGCAATTAGGGCAAATACGCCCGCTCGCGCGCATTTCTAGCAGCCGGACCGATTTCGTGCGATCTGTCGAGTGCATTACTGTGCATTTCATTTATATTACATTCCACCGTGCCAACCGGTGCAAAATGCTTGTCTCGCACAGAACCCGCATCCTCGATGGGCGTTTGAAATGAAATATCAATCACTTGAAGACTTTTTGGGCGCCACCGCCGAGCGCAATCCGGGTCAACCGGAGTTCCTGCAAGCGGTCACGGAGGTGATGGAAAGTCTGTGGCCACATATCTCGGAGCATCGCAAATATGCCGAGCACGGCTTGCTCGACCGTCTGGTCGAGCCGGAGCGCACGGTGATGTTCCGCGTGTCGTGGGTCGACGATCATGGCGACGTCCAGGTCAATCGCGGCTATCGCATTCAGCACAGCTCGGCCATTGGTCCTTATAAGGGCGGTCTGCGCTTTCATCACTCGGTCAATCTTTCGATTCTCAAGTTCCTCGCGTTCGAGCAGACCTTCAAGAATGCGCTGACGACCCTGCCCATGGGTGGCGGCAAGGGCGGCTCCGATTTCGATCCGAAGGGCAAGAGCCCCGGAGAAGTCATGCGCTTCTGCCAGGCGTTCGTGAGCGAACTGTTCCGCCATGTCGGCAGCGACACCGACGTGCCGGCTGGCGACATCGGCGTGGGCGGCCGCGAGGTCGGCTTCATGGCGGGCATGATGAAGAAACTGTCCAACCGCGCCGATTGCGTGTTCACGGGCAAGGGACTCTCATTCGGCGGCTCGCTGATTCGCCCCGAAGCGACCGGTTCGGCACCGTGTATTTCGCCGCGGAAATGCTCAAGCGGATTGGCCGCAGCTTTGACGGCCTGCGCGTGAGCGTTTCGGGCTCGGCCCTAAACCGTCGCGATCAAAAACGACTCCCCCGTGGAAGGCCTCAAGCCATCGCTACGTCCTGCGAAATATCGCGCGACG
Organism: Paraburkholderia sp. A1BS-2L; assembly: GCF_051125205.1. Classification (NCBI taxonomy): domain Bacteria; kingdom Pseudomonadati; phylum Pseudomonadota; class Betaproteobacteria; order Burkholderiales; family Burkholderiaceae; genus Paraburkholderia; species Paraburkholderia sp. A1BS-2L. Next base: position 204,565 of record NZ_CP120431.1, on the reverse strand, counting down.
ATATCGGCGGTGCTCACATGCTCGGCCTTCGAAAACCCCGCCTCTTGCGCGAGCGCGAGCATTTCCTCGGGGCGAAAGAAGCTGAGAAATGGCGTGCCCGCCGCGCGGGCCCGTTCATAAACGGCCTCGTGCTGCGCGCGCTCCGCGGGATCGACGAGATCGAGCGGCAGCGTGAAGGTCATGGCGAGCGTCGATCCCCGCGCGAGCTGCGCGATCTGGTGCAGCGTGGCGAGATTCGCCTCGCGCGTGAGGTACATCGACACGCCCGTGGACGCCACGATGGCGCGCGCCTTCGCATCGAACCCCGCGCGTGCGAGCCGTGCCCACCACGACTCGCCCGCCTCGAAATCCACCGGCACGAAACGCAGCCACGCCGCTTCGCGATAGCCAAGCTCGCCCAGGCGCTGCCGCTTCCACGCCTGCGTGCCGGGCTGATCCACTTCGTACATATGGAGCCGTGACGCAATCTCCGGCCGGCGCTGCGCGAACGTGTCCAGGCCCGCGCCCAGAATCGCATACTGCCCCACGCCCGCATCGGCCTGCGCGGCCACGAGATCCTCGATAAAGCGGGCACGGCCGACGATGGACGCGCGATAGCCGCGCGTGCCTTGCGGGTGCATGTCTGGGCGATTGCGCCAGTCCGGGGCCGGAGCGGCGAGTTGCATGCCGATCGCATCGTCGAGCACGTGCGGTTCGGCATCGACTTCCAGGTGCAGCGCGCGCCAGAGCGCGACGCGGATGGCGCTGGAATCGGGGGTGGCCGTCTTCGGGTCTTGCATATCCGTTCTCCTGTTCGATGCGGCGCAGATGCAGGGCCGGCATTACGCCGGGCCGCGCACGTCATAAATGTCCGCGCTCACCTCGCGCAACACGTCGATCATGATCTGCGCCGCGGGCGAGAGCAGGCGATCGGCGCGCGTGATGATGCCGAAGTCGTCCATCTGGCAATCCATCGGCAGCGGCAGCACCGCGACCATGCCGTGCGTTGCGTAGTAGCGCGCCACGTCCTCGGTGAGCACGGCGATCATGTCGCTTTGCTCGAGCACGCGCGTGATGAAAAGCAGCGCGGGCGTTTCCACCACGTTCGAGGGCGGCGCGAGGCTCGCGCGCTGGAACATCAATTCGAAGCGATGGCGCAATACGCTGCCCACAGGCGGCACGACCCAGGTGGCGCGCGCCACGTCGGCGAGCGTGAGCGGCGCGCGGGTTTTCGCCCGCGCTTGCGCTTCATCCGGCGTTTCCTCATGCAACGGCGAATGCGCCGCCTCCAGCAGCGGATGCCCCGGCCGCACCACGGCGCACACCGGCTCGCCCGTGAGCGGCTCGTAGCGTAGCTGAAGCTTGTCGTGTTCGGCGGAAAGCCGCCCGAGCACGACATCGAGTTTGTCCTGCGCGAGATGTTCGAGCAGCGCGTTGCTTGCGTCGATTTCCACCGAAACGCGCATATTCGCATGCGCGCGCTTGACCGCCGCCACGGCGGCGGGCAGCACGCGCACGCCCGGCGAGGTGATCGCGCCCACGGCGACATGGCCGAGCCGCCCCGCCTTGAGCGCCGAGAGTTCCTCCTGGGCCTGGTCGAGGCTGCCCAGCACCGCGCGCGCATGGCGGATCAGCGCGTCGCCGTAAAGCGTGGGCCGCATGCCGCGCGGCAGGCGCTCGAACAGCACCGCGCCCAGCATCTCCTCCAGTTCGCGCAGCAGCTTCGACGCCGCGGGCTGCGTCATGTTCAGCGCCGCCGCCGCGCGATGGATATTGCCTTCTTCCGCAAGCGCGACGACCAGCAGCAACTGACGCGTCTTGAGCCGCGTGCGCACATACCAGGGGCTCGAATCGAGCATGTTTGCCTGCCGTCCCAAATAGTATTCAGTGTTTATACCAATGCCGAAATCGATATCGAAAACATCCGATATTTCATTAGAAGGTTATCAGAGTTCTATCTAAGCTATGTCCAATGTTTCATTCACTCGGACCGGACGATGTCGGCAACAAAACCCAAACTGCGCTCGCAACAGTGGTTCGGCACCACTGACAAGAATGGCTTCATGTATCGGAGCTGGATGAAGAACCAGGGCATTCCCGACCACGAATTCGATGGCCGCCCGATCATCGGCATTTGCAATACGTGGTCCGAGCTTACGCCGTGCAACGCGCACTTTCGCAAGCTCGCCGAACACGTGAAGCGCGGCATCTACGAGGCGGGCGGCTTTCCGGTGGAGTTTCCGGTCTTTTCGAACGGCGAATCGAACCTGCGCCCTTCGGCCATGCTCACGCGCAATCTTGCGTCGATGGACGTGGAAGAAGCCATTCGCGGCAATCCCATCGATGCGGTCGTGCTGCTGTGCGGCTGCGACAAGACCACGCCGGCGCTGCTGATGGGCGCGGCAAGCTGCGATGTGCCGGCGATCGTCGTAACCGGCGGGCCGATGCTCAACGGCAAGCTCGAAGGCAAGGACATTGGCTCGGGCACGGCGGTGTGGCGTTTGCACGAATCGCTCAAGGCGGGCGAGATCGATCTGCATCATTTCCTTTCTGCCGAGGCGGGCATGTCGCGCTCGGCGGGCACCTGCAACACCATGGGCACGGCCTCGACGATGGCCTGCATGGCCGAGGCGCTGGGCGTCTCTCTGCCGCACAATGCCGCCATTCCGGCCGTGGACGCGCGCCGCTACGTGCTCGCGCACATGTCGGGCATGCGCATCGTGCAGATGGCGCTCGAAGACCTGAAGCTCTCGAAGGTGCTCACGCGCGAGGCGTTCGAGAACGCGATTCGCGCCAACGCGGCGATTGGCGGCTCGACCAATGCCGTGATCCACCTGAAGGCGATTGCGGGACGCATTGGCGTGCCGCTCGAACTCGAGGACTGGATGCGCATTGGCCGCAATACGCCCACCATCGTCGATCTGCAGCCTTCGGGCCGCTTCCTGATGGAAGAGTTCTATTACGCGGGCGGCTTGCCGGCGGTGCTGAGGCGGCTCGGCGAAGCGAATCTGCTGCCGCATCCGGACGCGCTCACGGTCAACGGCAAATCGCTGTGGGACAACGTGCGCGAGGCGCCCAACTTCAACGACGAGGTGATCCGCCCGCTCGACAAGCCGTTGATCGACGACGGCGGCATCTGCATCCTGCGCGGCAATCTCGCGCCGCGCGGCGCGGTGCTCAAGCCCTCGGCGGCCACGCCCGAATTGCTCAAGCATCGCGGGCGCGCGGTGGTGTTCGAGAACTTCGACCACTACAAGGCCACGATCGCCGATGAGTCGCTCGACGTCGATAAGGATTCCGTACTGGTGATGAAGAACTGCGGGCCGCGCGGCTATCCCGGCATGGCCGAGGTCGGCAACATGGGCCTGCCGCCCAAGCTCCTGCGCGAGGGTGTGAAGGACATGGTGCGCATCTCGGACGCGCGCATGAGCGGCACGGCTTACGGCACGGTGGTGCTGCACGTGGCGCCCGAGGCGGCGGCGGGCGGGCCGCTGGCGGCGGTGCGCAACGGCGACTGGATCGAGCTCGACTGCGAGGCGGGCCGCCTGCATCTGGACATCAGCGACGAGGAGCTGAAACGCCGCCTGGGTGACGTCGATCCGGCTGCCGCGCCCGGCGTGGCGGAACAACTGGGCCGGGGCGGCTATGCGCGGCTTTACGTCGATCACGTGCTGCAGGCCGACGAAGGCTGCGACCTCGACTTTCTCGTGGGCAAGCGCGGCGCCGCCGTGCCGCGCCACTCGCACTGACGCACGCGCAAGGACTGCCATCATGACGACGACGCTCACCGGCGACCTGCTGATCGGCGCGCTCGCGAAGCGCGGCGAAGGCGCGGCGTTCCAGGCGACCGACGCCGCGAGCAACACGCCCATCGCACAACCGGTTTTCCACGGCGCGCTGCAAGGCGATGTCGAAAAGGCCTGCGCACTGGCGGACGCGGCGTTCGACACATATCGCACGCTGTCCGCCGACAAGCGCGCGCAATTCCTCGACGATTGCGCGGCGCGCATCGAAGCGCTCGGCGATCAACTCATCGAACGCGCGATGGCCGAAACCGGCCTGCCGCGCGCGCGCCTCGAAGGCGAGCGTGCGCGCACAGCCAATCAACTGCGCATGTTCGCTACGCTCGTGCGCAGCGGCGACGCGCTCGACGTGCGCATCGAACCCGCGCTGCCCGAACGTCAGCCGCCACGCACTGACCTGCGCTTCTGGCGCGTCGGCGTGGGTCCGGTCGCGGTGTTCGGCGCGAGCAATTTCCCGCTGGCGTTTTCGGTGGCGGGTGGCGACACGGCGTCGGCGCTTGCCGCCGGCTGCCCCGTGGTCGTGAAGGCGCATCCGGCGCATCCGGGCACCTCGGAACTCGTCGGCCGCGCGATCCAGCAGGCGGTCGCGGCGGTGGGCATGCCCGAAGGCGTGTTCTCGCTGCTGTTCGACGCGGGCCATGAAGTCGGCAGCGCGCTGGTCCAGCATCCGGCGATTCGCGCGGCCGGCTTCACCGGTTCGCGCGCGGGCGGCCTTGCCCTCGTGAAGCTGGCTGCGGCTCGCGCCGAGCCGATTCCCGTCTACGCCGAAATGAGCAGTGTGAATCCGAACCTGCTGCTGCCGGGCGCGCTCGCCGCGCGCGGCGAGACGCTGGCGCGTGAATTCGCGGCATCGGCAACGCTCGGCTGCGGCCAGTTCTGCACCAACCCCGGCCTGATACTGGGCCTTGCGGGCGCGGACTTCGACGCTTTCGCCGCGAACGCCGCGCGCGAGTTCAGCGCGGCGCCGGCGGGCGTGATGCTCACGCCGGGCATCCTGCGCGCCTACGAGCACGGCATTGGCCGTCTGATCGAGCATCCGAAGGTCACGACGCTCGCACGCGGCGCGGCCGCGCCCGGCCGCGCGCAAGCGGCCCTGCTGCGCGTGAGCGCGAGCGACCTGATCGCGGACGCCGCGCTCGGCGAGGAGGTGTTCGGCCCGAGCAGCGTGCTGGTCGAATGCGCGGACGAAGCCGAATTGCGCGCCGTGCTGCGCCATATCGAAGGCCAGTTGACGATCACGCTGCACGCGCACGCCGCCGATGGCGATCTCGTGCGCGCACTCTTGCCGCTCATCGAGCGCAAGGCGGGCCGCGTGCTGGCCAACGGCTTCCCGACCGGCGTCGAGGTCTGCGACGCGATGGTGCACGGCGGCCCGTTCCCGTCCACCTCGGACGGGCGCAGCACCTCGGTGGGCACGGCGGCGATCGAGCGTTTCGTGCGCCCGGTCTGCTACCAGAATTTCGCTGATGGCTGGCTGCCCGACGCGTTGCGCGACGCGAATCCGCTGCACGTGAAACGGCGTTTCGCGGGCAAGCCCGAAGCGGCCTGAACTGCGCCGCCCAACCGGACAACGACGCAACAAGAACGCGCACAGCGGTAAAAGAATCAGGGAGACAGGATGACGAATCGAAGCAGGACAGACGACATGACTACGAGCCGTACGCCCCGTACGCCACGCTACACGGGCATCTTTCCCGTCGTGCCGACCACCTTCACCGAGACCGGCGAACTAGATCTGGACAGCCAGAAGCGCGCGGTCGACTTCATGATCGACGCGGGTTCGGACGGCCTGTGCATCCTCGCGAACTTTTCCGAGCAGTTCTCGGTCACCGACGAGGAGCGCGAGCGGGTCACGCGCACCGTGCTCGAACACGTGGCCGGCCGCGTGCCCGTGATCGTGACGACCACGCACTACGGCACGATCGCGTGCGCGGCGCGCAGCAGGCACGCGCAGGAGCTGGGCGCGGCAATGGTCATGGTGATGCCGCCGTACCACGGCGCGACCTTTCGTGTGCCCGAGCAGCAGATTTACGAGTTCTATGCGCGCGTGTCGGACGCCATCGACATTCCGATCATGATCCAGGACGCGCCTGCGAGCGGCACGGTGCTGTCCGCGGCGTTGCTCGCACGCATGGCGCGCGAGATCGAGCAGGTTGCGTACTTCAAGATCGAGACGCCGGGCGCGGCAAACAAGCTGCGCGAGCTGATTGGTCTCGGCGGCGACGCGGTCGAGGGGCCGTGGGACGGAGAGGAGGGCATCACGCTGCTGGCCGACCTGCACGCGGGCGCAACCGGCGCGATGACGGGCGGCGGTTTCCCCGATGGCATCCGCCCGATCATCGTGGCGCACCGCGAAGGCCGCCTCGATGACGCCTTCTCGCTCTACCAGAAGTGGCTACCGCTGATCAATCACGAGAACCGCCAGGCGGGCTTGCTCGCCTGCAAGGCGCTCATGAAGGAGGGCGGCGTGATCGCCTGCGAGCTGCCGCGTCACCCGCTGCCGGCGATGCATCCGGAAACGCGCGCGGAATTGATCGCCATTGCGCGCCGGCTCGATCCGCTCGTGCTGCGCTGGGGAAAATGATTGATTCGGCATGCAGATCAATGGCATGGGTGATTTCGACAAGAAGGTCTTTATGAACGCGTCATATACGTTGGCCATCGCAGGCGTGGGCAAGATCGCGCGCGACCAGCATTTGCCTGCCATCGCGGGCAACCCCGGCTTCGAGCTCGTGGCGGGCGCGAGCCGCAATGCGCAGATCGAGAACGTGCGCAACTACTCCGATATCGACGCGCTGCTGGCCGCCGAATTCGGGCTCGACGCGGTCTCGCTCTGCACGCCTCCGCAGGTGCGTTATGCGCAGGCGCGCGCGGCGCTCGAGGCGGGCAAGCACGTGATGCTCGAAAAGCCGCCCGGCGCGAGCGTGAGTGAAGTGGAGGCGCTGCGCGAACTGGCGCGCCAGCATAACCGCACGCTGTTCGCCACGTGGCATTCGCGCTGCGCGAGCGCCGTCGAGCCGGCGCGCGCGTGGATCTTGAACCGAACGATTCGCGCGGTGCGCGTGCGCTGGAAAGAGGACGTGCGGCGCTGGCATCCGGGCCAGCAATGGATCTGGGAACCGGGCGGCCTCGGCGTGTTCGATCCGGGCATCAACGCGCTTTCCATCGTTACGCGCATTCTGCCGCGCGAGGTGCTGCTGCGCGGCGCGACGCTCCATGTGCCCAGCGATTGCGCAACGCCCATCGCCGCGGAACTCGATTGCATCGATACCGATGGCGTGCCGGTGCGCGCCGAATTCGACTGGCGGCATGGTCCCGTCGAGCAATGGGAAATCGACGTGGAAACCACCGACGGCCTGCTCTCCATCGCCGAAGGCGGCAAGCGCCTCGTCATCGCCGGCGAGCCGGTCGAACTGGATGCGCAGCGCGAGTACGCAGCGCTTTACGAGCGCTTTCACTGGCTCATTGCGCACGGCGCGCAAGACGTGGATGTGCGTCCGCTGCGGCTCGTGGCCGACGCGTTTCTGCTCGGCCGGCATATCGAAGTCGAAGCGTTCGGGCATTGAGTTGCAACAGAGAAACCAGAGACACACCAGAGGAGACAACAGCATGACCAGCAAGATTCGCCGCTTCACCCTGCGCGCCGTATTCGCGGCCATGTGCATCGCGCCGCTCGGCATGAACGTGGCCGCGCACGCCGACGCGCCCACCAAGATCGGCTTTCTCGTGAAGATGCCCGAGCAGGCATGGTTCATCAACGAGCAGAAGGCTGCGACGGCGCTCGGCCAGAAAGAGCAATTCTCGGTCGTCAATATCGGCACGCCCGACGGCGAGAAAGTGCTGGCCGCCATCGACAACCTGGGCGCGCAGGGCGCGCAAGGTTTCGTGATCTGTGCGCCCGACGTGCGTCTCGGACCGGCCATCCAGGCGCGCGCGAAGCGCTACAACATGAAGTTCGTGACCGTGGACGACCAGTTGGTCGATTCGTCGGGCAAGCCGCTCGCGAACGTGCCGCACCTGGGCATGTCGGCGTTCAAGATCGGCAACCAGGTGGGCCAGGCGATCTCGGACGAGATGAAGCGGCGCGGCTGGAAGCCTGAGGAAGTAGGCGCGCTGCGCATCACAGACTATGAATTGCCCACCGCGAAGCTGCGCACCGATGGCGCGACGCAGACGCTGCTCGCCAACGGCTTCAAGAAGGAAAACATCTTCGACGCGCCGCAGAAAACCACTGACGACGAAGGCGGCTTCAACGCGGCTTCGCCGGTGCTCGCGCAGCATCCGAACATCAAGAAGTGGGTGGTGTTTGCGCTCAACGAGGAAAGCGTGCTGGGAGCCGTGCGCGCGACCGAGCAGCTGCATCTGCCGTCCGCGGACGTGATCGGCGTGGGTATCAACGGCGCGGGCGAAGCGTTCGCCGAGTTCCAGAAAAAGCAGCCTACGGGCTTCTACGGGACCATCGCCGTGAGCTCGACGAACCACGGCAAGGACAGCGCGCAGAACCTCGTCGACTGGATCCGCAACGGCAAGCAGCCGCCCGCCGATACGCAGACCACCGGCAAGCTGATGACGCGCGATAACTGGCAGGCCGTGCGCACCGATCTGGGCATTTAAGGCACGCGCAAGGGCAAGAGCAAGGGCAGGCATGCAATGACTGAAACCATGATTCGAGCGGTTCAACAGGGGCAGCAGGGGCAGCAGGCGCAACAGGAGCCGCGCGCGTATCTGGAACTCGACGGCATCACCGTGAGCTTTCCGGGCGTGCGCGCGCTCGACCGCGTTTCGCTGGCCGTGCGCGCGGGCGAAGTGCACGGCTTGATGGGCGAGAACGGCGCGGGCAAGTCCACGCTGCTCAAGGTGCTCTCGGGCGTGAACCAGCCGCAGGAAGGCACGCTGAGGCTGAATGGCGTGGAGCAGCGCTTCGCGACCACGCGCGCAGCGCTCGACGCGGGCGTCGCCATCATCTATCAGGAACTGCATCTCGTGCCCGAGCTCACCGTGGCCGACAACCTGATGCTCGGGCAATTGCCCAACCGCCTCGGCGTGCTCGACGAGCGCACGCTCGTGCAGCGCGCGATGGCGGAATTGCAGCGCCTCGGCGAACGCATCGACCCGCGCACGCCGGTGAAGAACCTTTCCATCGGCCAGCGCCAGATGATCGAAATCGGCAAGGCGCTCATGCGCGACGCACGCGTGATCGCCTTCGACGAGCCCACGAGCTCGCTCTCGGCGCGCGAAACCGAGAACCTCTTTCGCATCATCAACGCGCTGCGCGCGGACGGCCGCGCGATCATCTACGTCACGCACCGCATGGACGAAGTCTATGAGCTGTGCGACCGCGTGACGGTGTTCCGGGACGGCAAGCGCATCGAGACCTTCGAGTCGGTGGCCGATCTCGACCGCAACCGGCTGATTGCCGCGATGGTGGGCCGCTCGATCGCGGACGTCTACGGCTATCGCGCGCGAGCGGCGGGCGAGGTGCTGCTCGAAGCGAAGGCGCTGATGGGACCGGGGCTGGCCGAGCCGGTGTCGTTCACGGCGCGGCGCGGCGAGATCGTCGGCTTCTTCGGGCTCGTGGGCGCGGGCCGCTCCGAACTCATGAAGCTGCTCTACGGCGCCACGCGCGCGAGCACGGGCCACGTCGAACTCGACGGCGAGCGCGTGAACTTCGCTAGCCCGCGCGACGCGGTGCGCGCGGGCATCGCACTGTGTCCCGAGGATCGCAAGCAGGAAGGCATCGTTGCGATTGCCTCGGTGGCGGACAACCTCAACATCAGCGCGCGGCGTCATTTCAGCCCCGCGCGCTTTCTGCTCGACGCGAAACGCGAGCGCGCGCTCGCGCAGGATTACATCCAGAAACTCGCGATCAAGACGCGCAACGGCGAAACTGCTATCGGCACGCTCTCGGGCGGCAACCAGCAGAAGGTGATTCTGTCGCGCTGGCTTGCGGAGCGCATCGAAGTGTTCCTCATGGACGAACCCACGCGCGGCATCGACGTGGGCGCGCGCGCCGAGATCTACAACCTGCTCTACGAGCTCGCCGAAGCAGGGCGCGCGGTCATCATGGTGTCGAGCGACCTGGCCGAGGTGATCGGCGTGGCCGACCGCATCGTGGTGATGCGCGAAGGGCGCATCGTGGGCAGCGTGCCGAAGGCCGAAGCCACACCCGACGAACTGATCAAGATGGCGCTGCCGCGCTAAACACCCCCGAAGAGAAACCAGAGATGAGTCAAGCCATGCAGCCACAGGGCACGCCAACCGTCAACGAAGCCGCCGCGCCCATCACGCCTTCGCGTGCGCGCGCGTGGGACATGATCAACAAGTCGGGCATCGCGGTGGTGTTCGTGGTGCTGTTCGCGGTGCTTTCCGCCACGGTGCCCGACTTCCTCACGAGCCGCAATATTCAGGGTCTGCTGCTTTCCGTGACGCTGATCGGCTCGATCGCCGTCACCATGATGTTCGTGCTCGCATTGGGCGAGGTCGATCTTTCCGTGGCGTCGATCGTGGCGTTCTCGGGCGTGGTGGCCTCCACGGTCATCACGCAATCGCATAGCGTGGTGCTGGGCATCGCGGCGGGCGTGCTCGCGGGCGGCGCCGTGGGCCTCGTGAACGGCGTGCTGATTGCGCGCTTCAAGATCAATTCGCTGATCGCCACGCTAGCGATGATGGAAGCCGTGCGCGGCCTTGCTTTCCTCACCTCGAACGGCGACGCCGTGATGATCTCCGAAGAGCGCTTCTTCGATCTGGGCGGTGGCGCGTTCCTCGGCATTTCGTACCCGATCTGGAGCAACATCATCGGCTTCGCGGTGTTCGGCTTTCTGCTGAAGAAAACCGTGTTCGGCAAGAACGTGCTTGCAGTGGGCGGCAATGGCGAAGCGGCGCGGCTCGCGGGCCTGCCGGTCACGCGCATCAAGATCACGGTGTTCGTGCTGCAGGGGCTCGTTACGGGTTTCGCGGGCGTGATGCTGGCTTCGCGCATGAGCCTCGGCGACCCGAAGACTTCGGTGGGGCTGGAACTGGGCGTGATTTCGGCGTGCGTGCTGGGCGGCGTCTCGCTCACGGGCGGCGTGGCGACGATTTCCGGCGTGCTGGTGGGCGTGCTCATCATGGGCGCCGTGCAGGACGCCATGAGCCTCATGAACGTGCCCACGTTTTATCAGTACCTGATTCGCGGCGGCATCCTGCTGCTGGCCGTGCTGTTCGACCAGTTCCGCCGCAGCAGGCGGGCGGTGTGAGCGCGCGGCGCGTGGGCGGTGCCTGCTGTGCGGCCGGGTCTGCGATGCGGCGCTCAGGTTTCCAGCGCCGCGCCGCCCAGAATGGTATTGGCATCGGCGCGCGCGTTGTCGAGCTGCACCACGCTCGCTTGCCTTGCGGCCAGCGCGTCGCGGTTCTCGATTGCCGTGAGTATGGCCTTGTGGCGGGGCAGCGAAAGTGCATGCGTATTCGGATGGCGGCTCGTGAGCTTGATCGACTCGGTGAGCGCGAGCGACAGCATGTTGCCGATATACGCGAGCATGTCGTTGTGCGTGGCCGCCATGATCGCGCGATGAAACTCCAGATCGGGCTCGAGCAGATCGGCCGCCGTTTTGGCCTGCTCCATGCGCGCATAGGCAGCGGTAATGCGTGCGAGGTCCTGGTCGCTGGCGGAAATGGCGGCGAGCGCGGCGGCCGCGGGCTCGATGATCTGCCGCACCACCATCAGCGAACGGAAGAACTCGCCTTCGGGAATGCTGTTGACGGTCCAGTACAGCACGTCGGGGTCGAGCATGTGCCACTCTTCGCGCTTGCGCACCACGCTGCCCACGCGCGGCTTGGACACCACGAGACCCTTGGCCACCAGCACACGCGTGGCCTCGCGCAGCACGGGACGGCTCACGCCATAGGTCTCGCACAAGGTGGGCTCGGCGGGCAGGCGCTGGCCGGGTGCGAGCTTGCCGCTCACGATCTGCATGCCGAGCTCCTGCACGATGCGCCCATGCATGCTCTTGCGTTTGTCTAGGTTGCGGTAATCCATGTCTGTCCTGCCGGGACGTCCCGAATGTTCGGTCCGGCGGCCCGTTCGGACACTCCCTGTTGTAAACGTCCGGTGCGCTCAGTCGCTGAGTGTGGCTCGGTGTGGCTCAGTGTGCGGAGCCGGCGCGCATGGCCCGATATTCCCTCCGCACGATCTCCATGAGCTCCGTCACCGACGTGAGCGCACTTTGCTGTTCGTAGGTCACGCGGCCCCGCTGCATCAGCATGATGCGATCCGCGATATCGAGCGTCTGCGCGTAATTGTGCATGATCATGATAATGGATAGGCCGCCTTTTTCCTTCAACCGCATGACGAGGTCGATGATGAGCCCGGCCTCGCGCGCGCCCATTGCTGCGAGCGGCTCGTCGAGCAACAGGATCTTCGCGTTCGAATGCACGGCGCGCGCCACCGCAATCGCCTGGCGCTGGCCGCCTGAAAGCCGTTCGACAGGAACATCCACGGAGGGCACGTGCACGCCGATGTCGTCGAGGCATTGCGCCGCGCGCTCGCGCATCTGCTTGTGGTCGAGCAGGCGCAATGGCCCGAGCGGCCCGCGCCGCACGATCTCGCGGTTCAGGAACATGTTGTGGTAAATGCTCAGCGAATTCGCGAGCGCGAGGTCCTGATACACGCATTCGATGCCGAGCGCGCGCGCGTGATCGACCGAGCGCAGCAGCGTCTGCTGGCCGTCGATATGCAGCGTGCCATCTGTTTGCTGATGAAAGCCCGTGAGTATTTTCACCAGCGTGGACTTGCCCGCGCCGTTGTCGCCGAGAATGCCGAGGATCTCGCCCTTGCCGAGCATGAACGAGACGCCGTCGAGCGCCGTGACCGCGCCAAAGCGCTTCACGAGGCGCTCGCCGCGCAGCGCGAGCGGCGCGGTGTTCGCGCCGGAGGAGGCGGCTTGCGATTCGTCCATCAGCGTGCCCCCTTGCGGCGAATACGTCCTATGTGGATGTTGAAAACCATGGCGGCCAGAATCGCGGCGCCCAGGATGATATTGAACGTGAACGCGTTGATGCCGATGAGCGTGAAGCCGTCGTTGAGAATGCCGAGCACCGCCGCGCCGATGAGCCCGCCCACGATGGTGCCCGAGCCGCCCGTGAGCGGCGTGCCGCCGATCACGGCGGCGGCCACGGCGAGGAACATGATCTGGTTGCCGCCCGCCTGCGGATCGATGGAGGTGATGCGAAACGCTTCGAGCATGCCGGTGAAGCCCGCGAGCACCGCGGCCAGAATGAAATTGCCCAGCCGCAGCCGGTTCACGTGGATGCCCGCCTCGCTCGCGCCCAGCGGGTTCGCGCCCGCCGCCTGCGTATGCAGGCCCCAGCGCGTGTGCCGCAGCAGCACGTGCATCACGAACGCGATGCCCAACGTCCAGAGGATTTCGCTGTAGCCCCACGCGCCCATGAAAGCGGAGAACGCGGGCGAGCCCGGCGTGGCGGCGGGCGTGCCGCGCGAGACCGTGAGCGTGACGCCGTTGATGAGAAAGAGCGTGCCGAGCGTGGTGACGAACGAGGGCAGCCGCAGCCACACCGTCACCGCGCCGTTCGCGAAGCCGATCAGCGCGGCCGCCGCGAGCCCCGCGATCACGGCCAGCCACATGGGCGCCCCCGCATCGCTGGCGAACACCATCATGAACGGTGCGAACGCGAACACCATGCCCGCCGATAGATCGATATCGCCGCCGATCATCAGCATGATCTCGCCGAACGCGATGATCGCCACCGGCGCGATGAATTGCGAGAGATTGACGAGACTGGCGTTGGTGAGCAGGAAATCGTGGTTCGCGAACTCGAAATACGCAGCCAGCAGCACGGCCACGAGCAGAATGCGCAACTCGGGCGCCCATCGCGATGCGAATGAAACGCCCGCGCGCCGCGGCGCGCGGACTGCCTCGATGTTGCCGGATTCGTTCACTGTATCCATCACGACTTGATTGCGCCGTTCATCGGGACGATTTGCGGCTTGGTGGTCTTGCCTTCATAGCGCGTCGAGGTATTCAAATACGGCTCGACCGTCGACTTCGTCACGAACTTCAGGCCCGTGTTGATGTCGGCCGGCCCAACCAGCCCGCCCGAAGCGAGGAACACGAACGCCTCCATCACAGTGTAGAACCCCTGCACATAGGGCTGCTGGTCGATGGTGAAGTCGAGGAAGCCCTCGTGGATGAGCTGGACCGTGCTGGGCAGCAGATCGAAGCCGCCGCCGTGTACGCCCTTCGCGGGCAGGTTCGACTCCTTCATCACCTGCGCCACGCCCTGGGTGCTTCCCGCATCCACGGCGAACATGCCCTTCAGGTCCTGATGGCCCAGATAGAACGACTTGATCTTCGAAAGCTCCTCGTTGACGGTCGCGCCCGTGGCCACGGTTTGAATGTCGATCTTCTTGCCGGACTTCTTGATGGCGTCGCTTGCGCCATCGAGACGCGGCTGGATATTGAGCTGCCCCGGCGTTGCAATGAAGAGCGCGACCATGCCGCTGTCGATCAGGCTCACGATGCGCTCGCCCATCTGGTAGCCCGAGAGATACAGGTCCTGGCCGATATAGGCAAGGCGCGGATTGTGCTTGCCGCGCGGGGCATCGGCGTTGTAGGCGAACACTGGAATGCCGGCGTCGAGCGCGGCCTGGACGGGCTTGTCGAAGGCGCTCGGGTCGACGATGGGCACGGCAATGGCGTCGGCCTTCGCCGCGATCGCCGAATTCACCGCACGCAACATTTCGCCCGCGTCGGAGGTGGCCGAGCCGGTCCACTGATAGTCCATGCCGAGCAATGCGCAGGCATCCTGAATGCCGTATTGCGTGGGCACGAAAAACGGGTTCGTGGTCACATGATTGACGAAGACGATCTTCCACTTCTTGTGCGAGGGAAAGGCGGTTTCCGCTGCTTGCGCCTGCGAAATCAGCCCGCCCGCACCGCCGCCGAGCGCGCTCATGAACGAGAGCGCGGCGCCCAGCCCCGCGCCCTGCATCAGCCCTCGCCGCGCGGCGCTGAAACCGTTGCCGTCACGTTCCTGTTCGTGTTCCTGGTCGTCATCGTGCTGCTGTGCCATGTCGTCCTCCGGCTCTCTTCTTGGTGGGTCGATGTGGTCGACGTTGAGTCGATCGCGTGCAGATGCGGGACAGCTCCGGTAACCGGGCGCTTGCAATGATGCGAATAAAACCGCTGGCGGCGCTTCACGCCTCATGCTTCACGCCTCACGCCTCACGCCTCACGCGGCGGCGCGGCAACCAGCTTCGTCTGTTCGAGCGGCGCGGCAGCCGGCGTGCGGGCGCGCGCTGCGCGCGCGAAGCCCTTGCCGCCGCCCGTGGATTTGCGGCGCGCGGCATGGCGCTCGGTGGCGCGCTGCAGCAGGCAGAACGCGCAGAGCAGCGCGCCGATCACAATGCGCGTCCACCACGAGCTGAGCGTGCCGTCGAAGGTGATGAGCGTCTGGATCGTGCCGAGGATGCCCACCCCGAATACCGAACCGATCACATAGCCCACGCCGCCCGTGAGCAGCGTGCCGCCGATCACGGTCGCGGCGATGGCGTCGAGTTCCATGCCCTGCGCCTGGAGGCCATAGCCCGAGAGCACATAGAGCGTGAACACCACGCCGCCGAGCGCGGAGCAAAAGCCCGAAAGCGCATAGACGGCGATCTTTGTGCGCGCGACGGGCAGGCCCATGAGCAGCGCTGAGCGCTCATTGCCGCCAACGGCGTAGACGTTGCGGCCGAAGCGCGTGAAATGCGCGATGACGATGCCCGCCGCGAGCATGGCGAGCGCGGTGAGCGAGCCCGTGGTGAGCGAGCCGCTGCCCACGGGAATGCTGAATTCGGAGAGCGCGTGAAAGCCGCGGTCGTTGATCTGGATGGATTCGGTGGTGATGAGAAAGCAGGTGCCGCGCGCGAGGAACATGCCGGCGAGCGTGATGATGAAAGGCTGAAGCCGGAAGAAGTGAATCAGCGCGCCCATGGCCGCGCCATACAGCGCGCCGAACAGCAGCACGAGCGGCACGACCACGGCCACCGGCCAGTGCAGCTTCTCGGTGCCTACGGCGCACAGGATCGTGGTGAGCGCGACCACGGCGCCCACCGAAAGATCGATGCCGCCCGAGATGATCACGAACGTCATGCCGATGGCTACGATCAGCAGGAATGCATTGTCGACGAGGAGTCCGAACAAAACCTGCAGCGAGAAGAAGCCGGTGTACATCGCCGATCCGAAGCCGAACAACGCCAGGAACAGCAGCACCGTCACGAAGATGGGCAGCACGCGCGGATCGACAAAGCGCGAGATGCTGCGGCGCAATGCGGCGAGCGGGCTCGAAGCAGCGTTGTCATGAGCTTGCGATGGGCGGTTCATGCTCGGATTCCCCGAAGTCTTTATTCTCAGGCCCGCGCGCGCCGCGCGTGCCCGATGCGCCTGAGCTGCTGGGCGGCGAAAGCGCGCGCGGCGGGCGACTGGATCACGCACACGCACAGCACGACCACGGCCTTGACCACGAGCGTGGCCTCGGGCGGCACGCCGATCGAATAGGTGGTGTAGGTGAGCGTCTGGATGATGAGCGCCCCCAGCACCGTGCCGGCGAGGCTGAAGCGCCCGCCCGAGAGCGAGGTGCCGCCGAGCGTCACGGCGAGAATCGCATCGAGTTCGAGCAGCAGGCCCGCGTTGTTGCCGTCGGCGCTGCGCACGTTCGAGCTGATGAGAATGCCGGCGATGGCGGCCATCACGCCGCAGAACGCATAGGTGCCGAACACCACGGCCTGCGACGACAGACCCGCGAGCCGCGCAGCCACGGGATTCACGCCAATCGAGCGGATGAAGAGCCCGAGCGCGGTGCGATTCACGATGAGCGCGGTGAGCACCGTCACGGCAATCGCGATCCACACTGCGCAGGGCACGAGCGCAAAATAGCCGCCGCCCGCGTACAGATAACCTTGCGCGCCGATGGGGATGATCTGGCCGCCGGTGAGCAGTTGCGCCACGCCACGCCCGGCCACCATGAGGATCAGCGTGGCGATGATCGGCTGCATGCCGACGAGGGCCACCAGCAACCCATTCCACATGCCCGCGAGCAGGCCCACGGCAAGCGCCGCGCCGAACGCGGCGCCGACGCGCGAGGGGTCGTCGGCGAGCACGGTGGCGGCCGCCGCGCCGGCGATCGCCACCACGGCGCCCACCGAAATGTCGATGCCGCGCGTGGCGATCACGAGCGTCATGCCGAGCGAGACCACGACGAGCGGCGCGGCGCGCATGAGGATGTCGACGGGTGCGCCGAACAGATGGCCGCCCAGCAGCGTGATGGAGAGAAAGCTGGCGCGATGCGCGACATCCACGGCGAACAGCGCGACGAGCGTGAGCGCGGGCCATACGAGCGGATGCTTGAGCGTCAGCGCAAGCCACGCGGGCAGGCCCGAACCGGGCCCCGAAGTTTGGCGCGCATTCATGTGCGATCTCCGGCAATGAGGCCGTAGACCTCGTGCTCCGAGCGTGCCGCGCCCGCAAGCTCGGCCACCTTGCGCCGGTCGCGCAGCACCGCGATGCGGTCGCTCACGCGCACCACTTCGCTGATTTCCGAGGAGATGAAAAGAATGCCGAGCCCCTTCGCGCAGAGGGCACGCACGCGGTCCATGATTTCGAACTTGGCGGCCACGTCGATGCCGCGCGTGGGTTCGTCGAGGATCAGGAGACGCGGCTCGGTCGCGAGCCAGCGCGCGAGCAGCACCTTCTGCTGATTGCCGCCCGAAAGCAGGCCGATGGGCTGCTCCGCGTCGCGCGCCTTGATGCCGAGCTGCGCGATATACCCATTGGCGAGCTCGCGCTGGCGCGCGCGTCCAATCATGCGCCACCAGCCGCGCCGCGCCTGCAGCGCGAGCACGATGTTCTCGCGGATCGAAAGCTCCGCAACGATGCCTTCCTTCTTGCGGTCTTCGGGGCAATACGCCATGCCGTGGCGGACCGCGTCGCGCGGCGAGGCGAGCTTCACGGTCTCGCCGTTGATGCGCACGGCGCCCGCGTCGGCCCGGTCGGCGCCGAACAAGAGACGCGCCGTTTCCGTGCGCCCCGAGCCCAGCAGGCCGGCAAGGCCGAGAATCTGGCCGGGCCGCACCTCGAGATCGAGCGCGTTGAGCACGCCGCGGCGCGCGATGCCCTGCGCGGCGAGGTAGGGCGCGCCGGTTTGCGCGTCGGCTTGTGCGGAGTTTTCGGGCGCGTGTGCTTGCTGTGCGCCGTGCGCGAGCCGATCGTCGGCGTGGGTAGCGCGGTTGAGGCCCACCATCTTGGCCACCAGCGTCTGCACCGGCAATTCGGCGGCGAGATATTCGCCCTCGCGCTCGCCATTGCGCATCACGGTGATGCGATCGGAAATCGCAAAGGTTTGCTCGAGAAAGTGCGTGACGAACAAAATGGCGATGCCTGACGCCTTCAGCTTGCGCAGCACATCGAACAGGCGCGCGACTTCGCCTTCGTCGAGACTCGAAGTGGGCTCGTCCAGAATGAGAATGCGCGCATCGACCGAAACGGCGCGCGCGATCGCCACCATCTGCTGCATGGCGATGGGGTAGGTGTCGAGCGACTGCGTGACGTCGAGCGATAAATTGAGCGCGGCGAGCGCGTCGGCGGCGCGCCGGTGGATCGTCTTCCAGTCGATCAGGCCGCGCTTGCGCGGCTGGCGGCCCGCGAAAATATTCTCCGCCACCGAGAGATTGGGGCAGAGATTGACTTCCTGATAAAGCGTCTGAATGCCCGCGGCTTCGGCTTCCTGCGGCGTAGCGAAGCGCACGGGCTGGCCGGCGAGTCGGATCTCGCCGGCCTCGGGCTCGTGCACGCCCGTGAGCACATTGATGAGCGTGGACTTGCCCGCGCCGTTCTGGCCCATCAGCGTATGGATCTCGCCGGGAAAGAGGCGGAAGTCGACGCCGTCGAGCGCGCGCACGCCGGGGAACGTGCGCGTCAGGCCGACGGTTTCCAGCAGCGGCGTGAGGTTCATGCGTGCCTGTGCTTACCGCAATTAGTACTTGCGCGACGGCAGCACCTGCGCCGCCACGCTCTCGGGGAACACCGTTTCGTTCGTGACGATGCGCTTGGGCAGTTGCTTGCCCGCCACCACGTCCTTCACGGCAGTCATGAGTTGCGGCCCGAGCAGCGGGCTGCATTCCACGTCCACGTTCATCTTGCCGGCGATCATCGCCTGGAAGCCGCCCTTGGTCGCGTCGAACGACACCACGCTCACGTCCTTGCCTGGCTTCATGCCCGCTTCCTCCATGGCCTGGATCGCGCCGAGCGCCATGTCGTCGTTATGCGCGTAGACCACGTTGATCTTGTTGCCATAGGTCTTCGCGAAGGCTTCCATCACCTGCTTGCCGCCCGCGAGCGTGAAGTCGCCGCTTTGCGACGCAATGATCTTGAACTTCGGATCGTTCTTGATCACCTCGATGAGACCCGCGTGACGATCGTTCGCGGGCGCGGAGCCCACCGTGCCCTGCAATTCGACGATATTGACGGGGCCGGGATTGTTCTTGTAGTGCTCCTCGAGCCACTTGCCCGCGCGGCGGCCTTCTTCCATGAAATCCGAGCCGATCATCGTCACGTAGAGCGACTGGTCTTTCACGTCGATATTGCGGTCGGTGAGAATCACGGGAATCTTCGCGCGCTTCGCTTCCTGGAGCACCGGCTCCCAGCCCGATTCCACCACCGGCGAGAAGGCGATCACGTCCACCTTCTGCGCGATATAGGAGCGGATCGCCTTGATCTGGTTTTCCTGCTTTTGCTGGGCGTCCGAGAACTTGAGATTGATGCCGGCTTCCTTGGCGGCGGCCTTGACCGATACGGTATTGGCAGTGCGCCAGGCGCTCTCGGCGCCCACTTGCGCGAAGCCCAGCGTGATCTGCTTGTCCTCGGCGTGCGCGACGCCCGCCGCGAACGAAAAAGCCGCGGCGGCGGCAATGAGGCCGCTTGCCATGCGAGTAGCCAGTTTCATGCGTGTCTCCAACGTAGCTTTCTATTTCTTGAATTCGGCGCTACCTGCACTCGCGTCCCTCACGGCCAGACAGTGTCACGAGTCAATCGCGCCATCCCGGGCCGGTGTCGAGTCGGCGTGACTCAACACCGGCCATCTGCCTTGCAAGCGTCAATAGACAAACTATATTCAACGGATATGGCGGTTTAAATCCGCGTTTTCCCGATCTTCCCTGGCTATATAGTCATGCTATTTATGGGTTTTTCTCACTAAGTGGGTAAAGCCATGAACGCTCGCAAAATCCGGCTCCGCTCGGCCGCGTGGTTCGGCACCACCGACAAGAACGGCTTCATGTACCGGAGCTGGATGAAGAATCAGGGCATCCCCGAGCACGAGTTCGCGGGCAAGCCGGTCATCGGCATCTGCAACACGTGGTCGGAACTCACGCCTTGCAACGCGCACTTTCGCAAGCTCGCCGAGCACGTGAAGCGCGGGGTGTACGAAGCGGGCGGCTTTCCCGTGGAATTCCCGGTGTTTTCCAACGGCGAGTCGAACCTGCGGCCCACCGCAATGTTTACGCGCAATCTCGCGTCGATGGACGTGGAAGAAGCCGTCCGCGGCAACCCCGTGGACGCGGTCGTGCTGCTGTGCGGCTGCGACAAGACCACGCCCGCGCTGCTGATGGGCGCGGCAAGCTGCGATGTGCCGGCGATCGTCGTGACCGGCGGGCCGATGCTCAACGGCAAGCACGAAGGGCGCGATATCGGCTCGGGCACGGTGGTATGGCAATTGAGCGAGCAGGTGAAGGCGGGCAAGATTTCGATGCACGAGTTCATGTCGGCGGAAGCGGGCATGTCGCGCTCGGCGGGCACCTGCAACACCATGGGCACGGCCTCGACGATGGCTTGCATGGCCGAGGCGCTGGGCGTGAGCCTGCCGCACAACGCCGCCATTCCCGCCGTGGATGCACGCCGCTACGTGCTCGCGCATCTGTCTGGAATCCGAATTGTCGAGATGGCGCTCGAAGACCTGCGCCTTTCGAAGCTGCTCACGCGCGCGGCGTTCGAGAACGCCATCCGCGTGAATGCCGCGATTGGCGGCTCGACCAACGCGGCGATTCACCTGAAGGCGATCGCGGGGCGCATCGGCGTGAAGCTCGATCTCGACGACTGGACACGCATCGGCCGCCACACGCCCACGATCGTCGATCTGCAGCCCTCGGGCCGCTTCCTGATGGAGGAGTTCTATTACGCGGGCGGTCTGCCGGCGGTGCTGCGGCGGCTCGGCGAAGCGAAGCTGCTGCCGCATCCCGACGCGCTCACCGCTAACGGCCATACGCTATGGGAAAACGTGCGCGACGCGCCGAGCTACAACGACGAGGTGATCCGCCCGCTCGCCAACCCGCTCGTGCAGGACGGCGGCTTGTGCGTGCTGCGCGGCAATCTCGCGCCGAACGGCGCGGTGCTCAAGCCCTCGGCGGCCACGCAGGCGCTGCTCAAGCATCGCGGGCCCGCCGTGGTGTTCGAGAATTTCGACGACTACAAGGCGCGCATTGCCGATCCCGCGCTCGACGTCACGCCCGACTCGGTGCTCGTGATGAAGAACTGCGGGCCGCGCGGCTACCCCGGCATGGCGGAGGTGGGCAACATGGGCTTGCCGCCCAAGCTGCTCGCGCAGGGCGTGACCGACATGGTGCGCGTGTCCGACGCGCGCATGAGCGGCACGGCCTATGGCACGGTGGTGCTGCACGTGGCGCCCGAGGCGCGCGCGGGCGGCCCGCTTGCGATCGTGCGCAACGGCGACTGGATCGAGCTCGACTGCGAAAAGGGCACGCTGCGCGTGGATATCAGCGATGAAGAGATCCGCGCGCGGCTCGCTGCGTGGGCGGCGGCGCAAAAACCCGAGCCGGCGGACGGCAGCGGGTATCGCAAGCTTTACGTCGAGCACGTGCTGCAGGCCGACGAGGGATGCGATTTCGATTTCCTCGTGGGCTGCCGGGGCGCGGAGGTGCCGCGACATTCGCATTGAAGGCGGCGGGACATTGCGTGCGCCTCGTGAGACACTCGCGCGCATGACCCAGAACATCTACGACGACCCCGCCTTCTTCGAAGGCTACAGCCGCCTGAACCGTTCGGTGCAGGGGCTGGACGGCGCGCCCGAATGGCCCGCGCTGCGCGCATTGCTGCCGGACCTGGGTGGCTTGCGGGTGCTCGATCTCGGCTGCGGCTATGGCTGGTTTTGCCGTTGGGCGGCGCAGCAGGGGGCGGCTGCGGTGGAGGGCGTGGACGTCTCGGTGCGCATGCTGGAGCGTGCGCGAGCGATGACGCAGGCACCGGCGCAATCGTCACCGCAACCCGCGTCTATCGCATGGCGTCGCGCCGATCTGGAAACGCTCGAAGTGGCCGAGGCCAGCTTCGATCTGGTCTATAGTTCGCTCGCGTTTCATTACGTGGAGCATCTTGCCGGGTTGCTGCGCACGATTCACCGCGCACTCGTGCCGGGCGGCCGGCTGGTGTTCTCCATCGAGCATCCGATTTACATGGCGCCGCGCGCGCCGGGCTTTTGTCTCGACGATGACAACAACAAGAGCTGGCTGCTCGACAGCTATCAGATGGAAGGCCCGCGCGCGACGAACTGGCTTGCCGAGGGCGTCGTCAAGCAGCATCGCACGCTAGGCACGCTCGTGAATACGCTCATCGATTGCGGATTCACCTTGAGCCGCCTGATCGAATGGGGGCCGACGCAGGCGCAGGTGGACGCCATGCCCGCGCTGGCCGAAGAGCGCGAGCGGCCGATGATGGTGCTGATCGGCGCGCAGCGCTAGCGCCGCTCGGCGCCGCGAAACCCGACGCTTACATCTCGACGATGCCGGGAATCGCTACGTTTGGATCGATGTCGGCGCCATAGTCGACGCCTTCGATGCCGAAGCCGAACAGACGCAGGAATTCCGCCTTGTAGCCCGCGAAATCGGTGGTGGCGTAAAGGTTTTCGTCGGTGACCTGGTCCCACGCAGCTTTCACGCGCGCCTGGATCGCGGGGTCGAGCTCCTTGTAGTCGGCGCGCAGGCGGCCTTCGTCGTCGAGCACCGGCGTGGCGCTGTAGAGCGAATCGCGCAGGAGTCCATAGACTTGCTCGATGCAACCCTCGTGCGTGCCGTTTTCCTTCATCGCCTTGAAGAGCAGCGCGAGATAGAGCGGCATGATGGGAATGGCGGAACTGGCCTGCGTGACCACCGCCTTGAGCACGGCAACACGCGCATCGCCGCCGCGTGCCGCGAGCTTCGCGCGGATGCCCAGCACCTTCTGGTCGAGGTCCTTCTTGGCCGCGCCAATGGAGCCGTTCCAGTAGATGTCGTGGGTGATCTCCGCGCCAAGATAGGTGAACGCCGTGGTCTTCGCGCCATCGGCCAGCACGCCCGCTTCGAGCAGCGCATCGATCCACATCTGCCAGTCCTCGCCGCCCATCACGGCCACCGTGGCGTCGATCTCGCTTTGCGCGGCTGCTTCGAGCACGGTTTCCTTGATGCTCTCCTTGTCGGTGTCGATGCCGCGCATGCGCAGCGTCTTGCCCACCGGCTTGAGCGTGGAGGTGTG
This sequence comes from Paraburkholderia sp. A1BS-2L, assembly GCF_051125205.1. Taxonomy (NCBI): domain Bacteria; kingdom Pseudomonadati; phylum Pseudomonadota; class Betaproteobacteria; order Burkholderiales; family Burkholderiaceae; genus Paraburkholderia; species Paraburkholderia sp. A1BS-2L. The sequence continues at coordinate 181,236 of NZ_CP120431.1, read as the reverse complement.
CACGGCACCCGTCACCGGATGCGTGCGGCGCGGCGCGGCAAGGCTGTACACCACGAGGTCGATCTGGCCGAGATCGCGCTTGATGGTGTCGATGGTCTCGCGCTTTACGGCGTGAGAGAACGCGTCGCCGTTGATGGTCTTCGCGTAGAGCCCTTTGTGCGTGGCGAACTTCTCGAACGCGGCGGTGTTGTACCAGCCGGCGGTGGCGGGGCGGGTATCGGTGCCGGCGCGCTCGAAGGCGACGCCGAGCGTGGCCGCGCCCGAGCCGAATGCCGCCGAAATGCGCGCGGCGAGGCCGTAGCCCGTGGACGCGCCCAGCACGAGCACGCGCTTCGGACCATGGGCAATGGGGCCGTGGGCGTCGACGTATTCGATTTGCTGCGCGACGTTGGCTTCACATCCCATGGGATGGGCTGTCACGCAAATGAAGCCGCGAACACGCGGTTCGATGATCATCAGACTTCTCCGTATTTCGCAGATGCATGCAAGAACGGGCGGCATTTTAGCGCGAGCAAAAAGTCTGGGCCATGGTTGGGGGGCATACTACTGCAAGCGATATCGAAGTTTCCGTCTTCCCGGGAAGCGGCAAGCGTAAGAAGAGGCATGTCCGAAAAGAACGGAGACTGCCCAGGTTGATGCCTTTGGCAAACACCATGCAGGTATCACCTCCATTGTTGATCGATTGGACGCTCCGGCGAACTTGTGCGCGTTCGCCGGAGCATGGTCACCTTGACCTGTGATCGGTGACCACGTGTGCGAATCAGTCGGTCATTCGTCAATCACTCCCGTGTAGCCGCTTTCGCGGATGCGCTGTTTTTTTCCTCGCGCTTGTGCTTGCGCATTTCGGGTGTCAGGTAGGGATAGGCGCGCCTCAGCTTAATGTGCAGAATGATACGGTGGCTATCGGGTTCATCTGGTACCGGGTCCCCGCAGAGTAGATCGACATCGACAGGAAACCGGCTAGTCCAACGCTCGTTTGCCCTGTAACGATAGGTGTGCAGGAGCGGTGATGGCGGTATTCCCGCGCCCATATCGTTACGTTCGATCTTCGTCCCATCGCCCGCAACCCAGTAGTCCGCCAGGTGGAGTCGCTCTTTTATTAACGATGGTTCAATATCAACTGCCGATGACGAGGAGACGAACCGCAGTTCGAATGCGCTAGGAACTAAGGAAATTTTGGTTCTGTCGTCAGAAATATCGAGGGGACTGGTTATCGTAGAAAAGGTGATGATGACACCAGGGAGGTTTGAATCCTTAAATGTGTATTGAATATCTGTTGAGTCAGGAAAATTTTTTGTGGACTGAATTACTCAAAATTCAGGATCAGCCGTGTCAAATGGCTTGTTATCGCGAAGTATCGACATGGCTTTCTCCATCATCGTAAAAATCACTTCGTTCTGACGATTCACGAGGCTGTTAGCCATTTCCCTCGACTCCGATGTTTCTGAGTGTTTCAGTGTATTTGTCTGTGCATGTGCCAGGCTCACGCAAGAACAGAGCATCAGGATTGCTCCAGTACGAATCCACGGGTTCCTGTGTCGCATAAGCATCTTCCTCGTGTAGGTGACTGTAGTAGCCGGGTTTGTGCATTGCCATTTGCTGTGCTATTTCCGGCGTAACATGTCGAATATCACAGACAGCCTGTTGTACTTTCGCGAAATTAGATCGGAGGTAGCTATAGTAACCATAGCTTTGCATCGCGGTAATCTGCCAGTAGTAGTGAAACATCAACATGGCATGCATGCCGATACGAACACGATCATCGTTGGGAAATTTTGTTTTCGCCGCCAGATCGTAGACGGCCGGTAGACCGTAGCACCGGCAATCCCGATCACGTGAGCCGATACGGCTGATTCGCGACCGCGAAGCCGCCGCCGTCCTCAACCAGCACATGATGCGCCGCGTACTTGCCGGGGTTGTCGGGCGTAACGGGGAAATCAACCGGTCGCGCCTGCGGATCGTCGGTTGCATGATCTGCTGCGTGAACGAGGAATTTACCATCGGTATAAACGGTAAGCCCTTCCGGGCGCATGCGTAGCAACGTTCCGCCGCAGCGGATATCCACGCCGTTCTTTCCCGTTATCTCCACGATGCCCTGCGTGCTCGTAATGGTCATGTCCTTCTGGGAAGATTGCGTCATCGTGTCGGGCTGCGACTCGATCCATTGCCGAGACAACCGAGCCCGGCCAACGTCGCCTCGACGGCCACGTCGAGCGGCGTATGCGGCTCGCTACCCAGCGTCGCCACCAGCCTCGTGTTATCGAGTTCAAGCGCTTCACGCCACAGATACCGCATCTCCAGCATCTCGCGAGGCGTGGTGGCAAACGGCGCCGCGGCATAAATCAGCGGCCACGGGAACGGCTTGCGCTGCGCGTGCAAGCCATGGCGTTGCGCGACGCGGCAGATGGCGGCGGCCATTTGTGTGCCGTCGGCGTCCCAATGCCCGGCCATGTGAAAGCGTGCGAACGGCGCGAGTCTTGCGCGCATCTCGATCAATTCGACTATCGTGCGGGCCGCATCGGGCACATAGGCCCACGCGTGGCCGACGCCTGGCGCGCCGGGCTCGCGGACCGTGCGCACGGGCTGCCCCATCTTCACGAAACCCTGCGCAAGCCAGCTATTGCCCACGCGCGGGCCGAAGAAGTCGCCGGCGCGCACGATGATCGAGCGCACGCCATGCGCCGCAGCCGTTTTCAGGCGCTGCTCCAGCGCGACGCGAATCGCGCCCTTGCGGGTGCGCGGCCGCTGCGGCGCGTCTTCGCCCACGAGCGGCAGCGCCTCCGCCCCGAAGTTGTAGACGGTACCAGGCAGCACCACGGTCGCGCCCACGGCCTGGGCGGCGACGATCGTGTTGTCGATCATCGGCAGCACGAGTTCGGCCCAACGCTTGTAGCCCGGCGGATTGACCGCGTGCACGATCACCTCGCAGTCCTGCGCGGCGCACATCACGGCTTCGCGGTCCATGGCGTCGCCTTGCACCAGTTCGATGCCATGGCCGACGCGCGTGGTCGTGGCCGCGCGGGTTCCGCGTTGCAGCGCGCGCACGCGCCAGCCCGCGCCGATCAGTTGCCGCGCGACTTCGCCGCCGATGCCGCCGGTTACGCCCAGCACGAGCGCCGTGCGGCCTGTTTCGAGAGAGTGCGTTGCCATGTCCGTGCGCCGTTTGAGAGGTGTCGATGGCGTGATTCTGCGCGTCTCGGGGCCAATAAAAAATTGCCTGGAATCGCGTATCGGCTATACATTTATGCATGGCATCGAATCTGAACTGGGAACTCTACCGGACTTTTCTCGCGGTGCTCACCGAGGGCTCGCTCTCGGGCGCGGCGCGCGCGCTCGGCATCACGCAGCCCACGGCGGGGCGGCACGTGGCGGCGCTCGAAGCCGCGTTCGGCCAGCCGCTCTTCACGCGCTCGCCTGCGGGCTTCCTGCCCACTGAAGCGGCGCGCATGCTGCGCGGCTACGCCGAATCCATGCGCAGCACGGCGGCGGCGCTCGAACGTGCCGCGTTGGGGCAGGGCAATGCCATGCGCGGCGTGGTGCGCGTCTCGGCAAGCGAGATCGTGAGCGTGGAAGTGCTGCCGCCGGTGCTCGCGCAGCTAGGCCGCGCGCATCCGGAACTGGTGGTGGAACTGGTGCCGTCCAACCGCGTGCAGGATCTGCTGCAGCGTGAAGTGGATATCGCCGTGCGCATGACGCAGCCGCAACAGGAGATGCTGATTGCGCGGCGCATCGGCGAAATTGAGGTCGGAATGCACGCGCGCGACGACTATCTCGCAGGGCGCGGCACGCCGAAAACGCTCGCCGATCTCGCGCAACACACGCTGATCGGGTTCGACACGGTCACGCCGTTCTTGCGCGAGGCCATGCGCAAGCTGCCGTACCTGAAACGCGAGGCGTTTGCGCTGCGCACCGACAGCGACGTTGCGCAGTTGGCGATGATACGCGCGGGCTGCGGCATCGGCATGTGCCAGGCCGGCGTCGCGCGTCGCGATGTCCGGTTGCGGCGCGTGCTGCCGCGCGTGTGCGCCTTCAAGCTGCAAACCTGGGTCACGATGCACGAAGATCTGCGCGGCAACCGCCGCTGCAAGGCGGTGTTCGACGCGCTCGCGGGCGGTCTGGAAGCGTATATCGCGAGCGCGCGCGGCTGAGGCCGGGATGGCGTTACGCGGTCGCGACCTCGATAACGGGTTCGCAGCGGACCGGGAAGTTAACCGAGTTCGCGACGTAGCACTTCTCGTGTGCTGTGTGATGGAGTTGCGCGGCAAGGCTCGCATCGTCGCCTGCGCGGATCGTCACGCGCGGGCGCAGCACGACCTCGGTGAAGCGCCCGGGTTCGGGGCCGCCGTCGGTCATGGTGCCTTGCGCCTCGTCCACATAGGCGAGCACGGCGATGCCCGCATCGGCGCAAAGGTGCAGATACCAGAGCTTGTGGCACGCGCTCACCGAGGCCACGAGCAGCTCCTCGGGGTTCCAGCGCGTGCGGTCGCCGCGAAACGCGGGGTCCGACGAACCGGGGATGGCGGGCTTGCCCGCCGCTTCGATCGTGTGGTCGCGGCCGTAGTCGCGATAGCCTGAAGTGCCCGTGCCACGATTGCCGGTCCATTGCACCGTTACCGTGTATTGATGCTCCGTGTGCGCCATTGACGTTCTCCGTGCGGTCGGTCAGCGCGCATTATCCCACTGGCGCGCGAGTCCGGCGTCATGCCTTGACGTCCGGCACCGGCGTGCTGGCCTGCACGACGCGGTTGCGTCCGCCCTGCTTCGCCAGGTAGCGCCGTTCGTCGGCCACGTGCATGAGCGCCTCGTAGTCGATTGGGCCATCCACGGGACTCGCGGCCACGCCGATGGACACCGTGAACGCGATGGCTTCGGGATGTTCGGTGCCGGCGGGCACGGTGACGTCGCGCGTGTGGCCCTCGATCGCGAGGCGCACGCGCTCGGCCACGGCGGTGGCGGCAGCGAGATCAATATCGGGCAGCAACGCCGCGAATTCCTCGCCGCCCATGCGCGCGGGCAGATAGACGCCGCGCAGGTTGGCGCGCAGGATCGCGGCGAAGATCGTCAGCACGCGGTCGCCGGCCGCGTGGCCGAAGCAGTCGTTGACGCGCTTGAAGAAGTCGATGTCGAGCATGAGCACCGCCATGGGAGCCGGCTGCTGCGTCGCGCGGTTCGCGCGTTCGCGTGCTTCGGCGAAGACTTCCTGAAAGCGGCGGCGGTTCGCGAGCCCCGTTAGCGGGTCGCTGCGGGCGAGCGTTTCGAGCCGCGCGCTCGCCTCCACGTAGTGCCCGAATATATTGGTCACGATGCGCAGCGTGCCGATCAGCAGCAGGCCGAGCACGATCCACGCGGCAATCACCGGGCTGCCCAGCACGCGCCGCGCGGTGGCGATCGTGAGCTCGGCGTTGTCGGTGGCCGCGAGCAGGATCCAGTGCGACTGGCCGATGCGCCGGTAGAGCAGGTACTGGCCGTCGCGTTCGAGATAGCCCGAGCCTTGCCGCATCCACGTATCGACCGATTTCGCCGCCGTTTGCAGCAGGCTGGGGCTAAAGCGTGCCGGACGCTGTGCGATGACCGCGCCGTTGCGGAAGTACACGATGCTCCCGTTGGTATTCAGGAAGCCGAACTCAAGGGGGGCGCCGTCGTCTTCGGTGTTGCCGGTGGAGAGCTGCAGCGAAAGCAGGCGCGACTGCGTGATGTCCATCACCACCACGCCGCGAAACTGCTTGCCGAGATAGACGGGCGCGCTCAAGGTGGAGACTGCCTCGCCATCCTGCAGCCCGGTATAGACAGGCGTCCAGAGCACCTCGCGTCGCGGATTGTGCTCGGGCAACTGGCCCCGGTAGTAATACATGGTGCTGAAGCGGCGCAGCAGCGCCGGCGTGCTGATGCCTTGAGGCTCGGGTGAACTCACGAACATGCCGTTCGGCGAGATGAAGGCCACCGCGCTGCGCATGGCGTCTGCCTGGTGGCTGATTTCCACGAGCGGGCTGAGCGCCCGAGCGAGCGCGATGTCGCCGGGCAGCGTGGCCTCGTCGCGATGAAAGCCCTCCTGGCCCGCAAGTAGTTGCGCAGCGCCACGAGGTGGCGGCGCTCGGTGTCGATGAGCGCATCCACGCCCACGGCGCGCACTTCGAGGTCGCGCTGGCAGTTTTGCAGGTCGGAGCGCGCGAAGTTGTAAAGCTGGTGCAACCCCACGAGCGTCACGAGCGCCATGGCGCCGACGAAGCATAGCGTCACCACGAGACGAGGCCGTTTCATGACGATGCTGGAGAAACGGTCGGGCCGGCTTGGGTCTGACGTGCGCTACGCACTGTGCTGCATGGTGTCCCCGACATTACAAAGTGTACGGGTATGTGTCGGCCGGCTGTCCGGTCCATCGTCTGGCGCATTGGCCTGGTCTCATGCGCGAAGCATGGCAGCGTAAAATCATCTTCTCCGATCCAATGCCCCCGATATCCGCCTGTCCAACGGTCTTGCAGCGCGGCGCAGCAATCGAGCCGCAGCGGCAAGCCGCGCATTGACGATTCATCGCGCATTTTTGTGTACAGTTATGTGGTATTTCGCGAAAAAGTCGTCGATTCAAGCGATAATCGCAACGATGAACTTGTTGCGCGTGGCGGCCGGCAGGTAAACGAAAAAAAGCTGCACGGGGACGCTTTTGACCGCCGTATTCAACACTGCCTTGCGCGCCTGCGCACGCGCCGTTCGACGAAAACAAGAATCACGCGACCCATTTATGTATTCGATCTTGCCCGCGTTCGTATCCGCCTTGTTTCTCGGGTTCGGCGTGTACGTATTGCTCACGGAAGGTGTGACGCGCCTCTCGCTGCCGTTTGCGGCGATGTGCGGAACCACCTTCGTCTGGCAAGGCACCTGGGCATTTCTGTTTCAGATTTCGGAGCCTGGCCTGGCGGGCGCGCTCGTCAAGTTCGGCTACCTGTTCATTCTGTTTTTGCCCACCACCTTCTATCACTTCGTGATCGAAGTCGCCGCGCGGCGCAGCGAGCGGCCGCTGCTGTTTGCCTCGTACGGCTTGTGCATCGTGCTCGCCATGGCGCTCGCGGTGAGCGATGAGGTGATCTCGGGTTACGGCAGTTTCTTCTTCGGCAAGTATCCGCGCGCGGGGCTGCTGCATCCGGTGCACGTCGCGCAGACGGTGCTGCTCGCATTGCGCAGCGCCTGGCTGCTGTTCTCCGCGCGACGCCAGAGCCACGCGCACGACCGCCGCAAGCTGCTTGATCTGTGCTTGCTGAGCCTGTGCCTCTATGGGGTCGCTGCTTCCGACTACGCGGTCAATTACGGCCTGGCGTTCTATCCGGTGGGCGCAGTGTTCATCGCCTTGAGCCTCGGCATTCTTGCGGTGACCATCGTGCGCTATGGCCTCATGCGGCCGTATTTGCTCGCGGCGACGGTGGCGCACGAAGTCGCCACGCCCCTGGCGGCCATCGGCATGCACGCCGAGGAAATCGGCAACGTGCTGCCCGAGCTCATGCGCGGCTACCAATTGGCCGTGCAGCACCAGCTATGCGTGGACGGTCTGTATCCGGGGCAGTCGGAGCGTCTTTCGTCGCTGGCTTCTTCGATACAGCGGCAGGTGGACAGCACGAGCACCGTCGTCGAAATGTCGCTGGCATCGTTCACGCTCGACCGGCTCGACCGCCGCAGCTTCGAGGCCTACTCCATCCGTTCCTGCGTGAACGCGGCGCTCGAGCGCTTTCCGTTCCGTCCGGGCGAGCGCGAACTGGTCAAGGTGTTGCCCATCGACCCGCAACTGGAATTTTCGGGCTCCGATTCGCTTATCGTGTTCGTGCTCTTCAACCTGCTCAAGAACGCGCTCTTTGCGATTCACTCGAGCGGCAGCGGCAGTGTGCAAATCTCGGCCTCGAGCGAGGACGGCTATTGCGTGCTGCGCTTTGCCGACAACGGCCCGGGCATTGCCCCCGACGTGCTTCCGCATATTTTCGAGCCGTTCTATTCCACCAAGTCTCACGGCAAGGGAGCGGGCATGGGGCTCGCGTTTTGCCGGCGCGTGGCCCAGGCGCTGGGCGGCGCGATCGCCTGCGAGTCCGAGGCCAACGTGGCGACCACGTTTACGCTGCAACTGCCCGAACCGGGGTCTGCCGCCGACCGCGCGCTTCACGATCCGGGGGGCAAGCCCCGCCGTTGGACGGCGGGGCAGGACTACGTGGGTTGAATCAATTCACGTTTTAATTCGTCCCTGCAGGCAGGACGAGTTCATATTCCTTGACGCGCTCGATGATCCCCGGCGGAAAACGGCGAATCCGCTTGTCGGTGCCAGCAAAGAGAATCTGCTGGTAACCGAGCGAAACGGGGCGCCCGTCCACGCAAAAGCGAAACACCAGATAGGCGGAGCATTGGCGCACCTGGAAGGTGTTCAGATAGCAATCGACGCGTTGAAACGGAAACGTCTCTTGCACATATTCCTGGTGCGCGCGCTTCGTGACGAAGACGCCGCCCGCCGCAAGCAGATTATTGTGGATGCATTCGTGGAACCAGCGCTCGCGGCAAATGCCCTGCCATTCGAAATAGCGGGCGAAATAAGTGTTCATGAAGGCATTCGAGTCCTTGAGGTAAATGTCGATGACATGATGGAAGGTCTTGCTCGGCGTGGCTTCCATGATTTCCGTGCTAAAGCCGTTGGCGCCACGGGAGAGCACGGAAGGGATCGATTCACGGGCATTCATTTCAATACTCCAGTTGGAATTGGCCGCCGGCGGCGGCCACGCATGTCCTCGATGTTTGAAGACATGCGCCAATTCTCTGCGCGTTCCCTTGCCGCCAAAACCGCCTTGATCACATAGTCGCGAGGATCTTTCAGTTGCTTGAGCTTGACAGCTTGCGATAGTCGTATGCAAACGCGCAGGCGAGCGCGGGCGCAAACGATCAGGCGGGTCCGGGCGCACGATGAAGATCGCCTGCGGCGAGCGCAACGGTTGCCGCGTGCGCCCGCAAGGCCGCATAATCTGGCAGCCGGCGGCGCGCCATCCGCAATGAGCAGCATCGATTCGCGCCGTGGGTCTGTTGCGAGCACCGAGGCCATTACATGAGTTCCATCGTCAGACAGCCGGTTTTCTACCCCGTATCCGTGGTTTTTCTCGACGACAGTGCAGACTTTCTCCATGCACTGCGCGGCTTCTTCCCGAATGCCTTCACGCATCATTTCTTCACCTCGCAGTCCGAAGCGCGCGCGTTCATCGAGGCGCAGGGTGCGCGCGGCGCGGGCCACAGCCCGACCTCGGGCGAGCTATGGTCGGAGTTCGAGAAGCGGGGCGGCAATGCGCTGGGCAAGGACGCGCTGGCCGACGCCAGGCGCTTTTTGCAAGTCGCGGCCATCGTGGTGGACTACGACATGCCCGGGCAGGATGGGCTCGAATTTCTCGCCTCGGTGAAAGATGCAATGAAGGACGCCAACTGCACGCGCATCCTGCTTACCGGCACCGCCGACGAATCGCATGCCGTGGATGCGTTCAACGCGGGGCTCATTCACTTCTACCTGAAGAAGTCCGACCCGGGCATGGCGCGCAAGCTCGCGCAGGCGCTTGCCAATGCGCAGCGCAAATTCTGCGCGGGGCACGGGCATATCGGCGTGCACGGAGTGGGCGCGGCCTATACGGACCGGGGCGTGGCCGAGGCACTCGATGCGCTCGTGCTGCGCGAGCGCATCGTCGAATATTATTGGCGGCCCGAGCAGAACGCAGTGCTCACGTTCGATGTAACGGGCCAGGCGGGCGTATTTCTGGCATGGGACGCGCACGACTGGGCGGCGCAATGCGAGGTCGTGACCGACGAGGGCGGGCCCGCCGCGTTGCGCGAGGAAATGGAAGAACGCCGCATCATGCCGGTGTTCTGGCCCAACGAAGCGTACCGGCCCGGCATGGCCAACGTGGAATTTGCGGTGCCGCAGCCAGTGCCGGGCGCGCCGGATACCTGGGTCAGCTGGACCCGTATCGGCAGTGCGGACGTGGCGCCGGAACTCGTGCCCTACGCGAAGTGGTTGCGTATGCAACGGATGCACTGACTTCGCGCTAACTTCGCGATGTAATGGTTGGTGTGGTAGCGTGTCTGGCAGGCGCGCAGCCACAGGTTATCCCCCGGACACTCCCATGCAGACCACCGAACTCGCCAACTGGAACCAGTTCATGGAGCTGACGACGCAGCTCGACGGCTGGGCATTTCGCGGGCAGCAGAACGCCCAATGGCGGCTGGAGAGCTCGCTTTCACGGTACATGCGCGATTTCGTGGGCGACCGCGGCCAATGGCGTGCACGCGAGGAGCGCGCGATTCGCGTATTTCGCCGCAAGGCGCACAACTTTCTCGCGCATCCCGGCATACTCGCCGACGATCTGCGCTGCCTCGCGCTCATGCAGCACCACGGCGCGCCTACGCGGCTGCTGGACTTCACCAAAAGCCCGTTCGTGGCGGCCTTCTTCGCGCTCGAGCGCGCGACTAGCGACGCCGCCGTCTATGCACTGAACACCCCCGCGCTCTGGAACAATCGTGCGCGTCCGAAAGCCGATCCCGTGCTCACGCGCGACGTGATCGACCCACGCGTGCCCGGGCACTTCGAGCGGTATTTTTTCTGCAATACCAATGAAGTGCTGTGGTCGGGCGAGCCCACCGAGATGGACGACCGGCTCGTGGCCCAGTCGGGCACTTTCGTCGTGCCTGGCGTGATCGACAAGCCCTTGCAGAGCATTCTCGACGGCTACGAGAGCAACGAGGAACTGCTGCATCAGATCGTGCTGCCCGCGCGCATCCGCATGGACGCGATGAAGTGGCTCTACCGCATGAACATCACGAACGCTTCGCTGTTTCCGGGGCTGGACGGGCTCGCGCGCTCGATCGGCGTGGAGCTGGAGATCGTGTGGTCGGGGATGATGCAGGCGCAGCAGTGAGGGGAGTTACAGGGCGTCTATGCCTTCGCCGCGCGCGTCCAGATCGTCCTGCAACGTGCGCAGCACGAAATCGGCGCGTGCGGCCACATCGGTTTTGGGTACGAGCGTGATTTTGTAGCCGAAGGACGGCCAGGCGGCGAGCAGGCGTTCGTATTCTTGCGTGGCGCTCGCGAAGTCATGACGCCGCGCGTCGTCCTGCACATAGATCTCGGGCCACGGTGGCGTGACAAAGACCCGGTGGTGATAGTGCCGTTGCGTGCCGCTCGCCCCTGCGTTAAGCGGACGTCCTTCGAGATGCGCTCGCGCGGCCAATGCGTCGATCAGGCCGCGATCGAAAAAGACCAGCCACAGGCGCCATGCGTATCGACGCTTGCCAGATCGGCATGCGCGAGGTCGATAGCGCGCAACAGGAAAGCGCGCAGATCGACCCACGGCAGCGCGTGACCGTTGCTGCGCAATTCAGCTTCGACGATGCGTCTGCCCGGCTCTTCCACCACTGCATGACCGCGCTGCGCGAGTTCGGCGAGCAGCGCGGATTTGCCGCCTCCCGAACAGCCGGAGATGACCACACGGCGATCCCCATGGCCGCGCCGCGCGCTCACGACGCCTCGGCGCGCGGCAGATTCAGGTTCGGCGCAAGACGCGTTGCCTTGAACTCCGTGACGGCATAGGTAGCGAGCCCCTGTTCGGCGAACGGATCGGCGGCGAGGATGGCGTCGAGCCGCGCACGCTCCATGTTTGATGCGAGTATCACACCGCCGTCGCGCGGCACCTTAGGTCCTGCGGCCACGAAATGACCGGCGGCGAACTGCGCGTTGAGATAGTCCCGGTGGGCCGGCAGGGCGTCGTCGATGCGGTCGAGCGAGGCGGTGTAGGTCAGCGAGACGATGTACATGGGGCGCTCCAGATTGAATTCCTGTAGCGCATTGTAGTGGCTCGGCGTCATCGCGGGAGTCACCGCGTGCGCCGCGTTTTGCGCGGGCGGTCCGCTCGCCCCTTGCCCGCATTCACGTCGGGGGCGGCATCCCCGTACTCGGGCGGACGCTGGGGCATGCGCATGAGGTCGAGACGCTGCCCGTAGTGCGCTGAGGCATGGTCGGACGCATTCGAAGGCGGAGCCGTACCCGCGATTGGACTTCGTTGCGCGGCAAGCGTACGCTGGGCAGCCTGCTGGCTGCATCGGCACCACGCCTTACCGCCTTACGCTTTACGCCTTACCGACAGGGAGCCCATCGTATGAAACCCCGCATCAGCGTCATTACGCCAGGCGTCGACGATCTCGAAGCTTCATTGCGCTTTTACCGCGAGGGTCTGGACTTACCCACCGAAGGCATCGTGGGCAAGGAGTTCGAGCACGGGGCCGTCGTGTTCATCGACCTGCAACCCGGCTTCCGTCTGGCGCTCTGGCCGCGCGCGAGCATGGCTCACGACACTGGGCTGGCGGTGGGGCCGGCCAGCCCTACCGAGCTAAGCCTCGCTCACAACGTTGCTTCGAAAGCCGAAGTGGATGCCGCCATGGCGCAAGCGGCTTCGGCTGGCGCGCGCGTCGTCAAGCCCGCGCACGACACATTTTGGGGCGGCTACGCAGGCTATTTCCAGGACCCCGATGGGCATCTCTGGGAAGTCGCCTGGAATCCGCAGTGGCTTGAATCAACTCCCTGAAGGCGGCGCCTGTGCCGTTCAGCACCACACGACGCGATCGTATGCGACGGTGCGCCGGTAAACGTTCTTGCCGAGCCAGCTCGAATATTCCATGTACGCGCAGTCGAGCACTACGATCCAGTTGGTCACGTTCATTTTCTTCCCCCATCAACCATCGTTGTTTGAATGCAAGACTAGTCTACGGCCGCGATTCGTGGGACGAATTCACAAGCAAAGCGAGGTAAACCGCTCAGTTCTCGCATTTGCGTTGCGTGCCCGCAACTGTGCCGCCCAGCGCATGCCTTGCCGGTCTCCTGCCATTTGACGCCGCAACTGCGATGCCTGGGCGAGCTCTATGAGGCGAGGCCCGCGCCGCCGTTGCCGCTTTTCTATAACGCCGATCCCGCCTTCGGTCCCGCGGCCGCATAGCGGCTCGCGTCCTGGAAGAAGGCGCGTTCGGCGGCCTTGTTCATCACGAGAATGCTGATGCGCCGGTTCAGCGGGCTGTCCGCGGCGTCTTTGTCGAGCGGCAGCACGTCGGCCACGCCGCGCACCTGCAGCAGCCGCTCCTCGTGCAGGTGGCCCGCCACCAGTGCGCGCCGCGCGGCGTTGGCGCGCTCGCTCGAAAGCTCCCAGTTCGAATAGCCGGCGAGGCCGCCCGAATACGGTACCGAATCGGTATGGCCGGCGATGGATACACCGCTCTCCACGTCGTTCAGCGCGCTGCCGATCTCTACGAGAATCGCGTGCGCGTAGTCTTCGAGCTTCGCGCTGCCAGTGGCGAACATTGGGCGCTTGAGCGAGTCGACGAGTTCGATGCGCAGGCCTTCGTCAGAGATCGTGACGCGAATCTGGTCCTTGAAGGCGCTGAGCGCGGGTTTCTGCTCGATTAGCGTGGCGAGCCGCGCCTTCAGTTGCGCGAGACGGGTGCGGTCGCTGGCCGAGGCTTCGGCGTTCAGGCTGGGTTTCGCAGATACGGGCACCGCACGCGCCGCCGATGGCTGGGCGTTGGCACCGCCTATGGCGGGCACCCGGTTCGAGAGATCGTGACCGCCGCCCTCGATCACGCTCGGGCTCGGGTTTGCCGAATTGGGCTTGCCGCCCAGCATGCTGGAGAGTGGTGTGTTGAAGTACTTTTCGATGCCGTCGCGGTCGTACTGCGAGGTCGAGCCGAGCAGCCACATCAACAAGAAGAACGCCATCATGGCCGTCACGAAGTCGGCATAGGCAATTTTCCATGCACCGCCGTGGTGGCCGTCGTGGCCGCCTTTTTTCACGCGCCGCACGACGAGCGGGGGCTTGCTGCTCTCGCTGTCCCGCGCGCCGCGTGCGCCTGGCTGTCGTTCGGCCATGTTTCGTCTCCCCTGGCGCTCAGGCCTTCACGGTTTTGGTCGCGCGCACGGTCTCGTCGAGTTCCTGGAAGCTCGGGCGATCGGCGGTGAAGAGCACCTTGCGGCCGAACTCCACGGCCACCGACGGCGCATAGCCCGCCAGCGAGGCGAGCAGCACGGCCTTCACGCATTGATACGGCTTGGACGCGGCGCGGCCCTTGGCATTGAGCAGATCGGCGAGGGGGCCAACGAAGCCATAGGCGAGCAGGATGCCGAGGAAGGTGCCCACCAGCGCCCCGGCGATCATCTCGCCGAGCACGGCGGGCGGCTTGCCGACCGAGCCCATCGTATGCACGACGCCCATCACGGCGGCCACGATGCCGAACGCAGGCAGGCCGTCGGCCATTTTCTGGATCGCGTTGGGCGCGACCGAGACTTCGGCGTGATGCGTGTCGAGCTCCTCGTCCATCAGGTCCTGCATCTCGATGGGGTTCACGTTGCCGCTCGACATCATGCGCAGGTAGTCGACGATGAAGTCGAGCAGGTGATGGTCGGCCAGCACGCGGGCATATTTCTGGAAGATCGGGCTGTTTTCCGGTGCTTCGATGTCGGCTTCGAGTGCCATCATGCCGTCCCTGCGCGCCTTTTGCAGGAGCTCGTAGAGCAGCGCGATGAGCTCCAGATACTGCGCCTTGGTATAGCCGCCGCCCTTGAAGCAGGTCGGCAGCGCCTTGAGCGTCTTGCCGAGCGTCGCGCGCGGGTTGCTCACCACGAAGGCGCCAATGGCCGCACCGAAGATGCATAGCAGTTCGAAGGGTTGCACGAGCGCGGGTAGATGACCGCCCACGCCCACGAAGCTCCCGATCACCGATCCGAGTACCAGGATCCAGCCGATTGCGACGAACATGATGTTTTCCTTTGCTCCCTGAAAGTCAAATGGCTCTGCGTCGCGCGGCATGAACGCTGGAGTGGCGTAGCGCGAATTTTGCTGCTTGCGAGCGTGATCTCATGATGGTTGCATTCACATGAATGCATGGCCATCTTTACGGCGGCGGCACGCATTGCTGAAGCCGGTCGAGGACATTTTTTTGCGGGGCTGGATCAATTCGCGGCTTCAAATAGATTTGGCATCCGAAGCAATGGAAGAAAATTGCCGAAGCGCGCGACGCATGGGTGGGGAAAGCGTCGCCGCACCGCTCGCGCAGGGCGGGCTGAATCCGCACTTACCCGAAGCCCTTAGCCCGAAGCACGGAACTGGGGCCACAATCCGCCACGACCCGGCGGGCGCGCGGCGGTACAATCCGGGCTTCGCGTTCCCGCCGGGCGCGCTTCCCGCACGCCGCGCACCGCACGGCAACGCATCGCAATGACCCCATCCACGCAGCCCCAACTCATGCAGACCACGCCAACGCAGACCACGGCCACGCCGCTCGACCGGCTCATGGAGCAAGTCCTCGCGTTCCGCGACGCGCGCGACTGGCAGCAGTTTCATACGCTGCGCAACCTGATCGTCTCGACGAGCATCGAGGCCGGCGAACTGCTGGAAACGATCCAGTGGAAGGACGACGCGCAGATTGCCGCGCTGATAGCCGACCCGCAGGGCCGTGCGCACCTCGAGCAGGAATGCGCCGATGTGTTTATCTACTTGTTGCTGGTCGCGCATACGGCCGGTTTCGATGTGGTGAAGGCAGCGGCGGACAAGGTGAGGCTGAACGAAACCCGCTATCCAGTCGACAAGGCGAAAGGCAATGCGAAAAGGCATAGCGAGCTTTAATGCGTGAATGGCGCACGGAACGAGGGCTCAAGCCTGCGCGCTCGCTTCGGTCTCCTGGCGCGGGCGCAACCCGCTCACCGCGGCAGTCAACCCGTGCCCGTCCGCATTGTTGCGCAGCACGAGCTGCAGGCCGTGACGCTGCGCGATGCGTATCGCAATCGAGAGGCCGAGCCCGCTGCCGGTGCCTTGCACATGGCTCGCGCGATAAAAGCGGTCGAGCACGCGCTCCAGATCCTCCTCCGGGATGCCGGGCCCGTTGTCGATGACCTCGAAGCCCAGCTGCTCGCCGGTGCGCGTGAGCACGAGATCGATCTTGCCGCCGCGCGGCGTATAGCGGATGGCGTTGTCGAGCAGATTGTTCAACAGCGTGATGAGCCCGTGCGGGTCGGCGGCCACGTTGCAGGCATCGCCTTCGGTCACGGGCGCGCGCATTTCGAGGCCGAGGTCGATGTCCTTATCTTCGGCGAGCAGCGAGAAGTCTCCGATCGCCTGTTCGCCGAGCCGGCGCAGACTCACCACGGCGACGGGCAGCGCCGGCTGCGCGTCCTCGCGCGCGAGCGTGAGCAACTGCTGCACGAGCCGGATCAGGCGGTTCAGGCGGGTTTCGATGCGCCCGGTCGTGTGCGGCTCGCCGGTGAGCGTGCCGTCGCGCAGCGCCGCCTGCAACTGGAGCTTGAGCGCCGCGAGCGGCGAGCGCAGCTCGTGTGCGGCGTCGGCGATAAAGGTGCGCTGTGCCTGCGAAGCGGCGTTCAGGCGCTGCAGCAGGTCGTTGAGAGCCTCCACCAGCGGGCGCAGCTCGATGGGCACCGAGCCGTCCAGTCTGATCGGCTCCAGCACGTTGTACGAGCGCGCGGCCAGCAGGGTGGAGAGGGCGCCGACGGGCGCGAGGCCGCGCGCGACCACGAGCAGCACGAGCACGATGGCCACCGGCACGAACAGCGCGAGCGGCCAGAGCGTATGCAGTGCGAGGTGCAGCGCCAGCGTTTCGCGCACGGAAATCGGCTGGGCCACTTGCACGAAGCGCGCGGTTTGCTGCACGCCGAAGGTGCGCCAGTGTGTTTCCGCCCGCTCGATCGTATGGAATCCTTCCGGATTGCGCGGCAGCGGCGCATCGTGCGAGGTGTGATAGACCGGCGTGCCGTTGGCGTCCCAGATCTCGATGAGGATGCGGTCGTCGGCGATGCCCTGCAGGTCGGGCGCCGCGTGCGCCGTATGACCTGCGGTGAGGTTCGACGGCAGCGAGAGCGCCACGGCGCGCAGTTCGTAGTCGAACAGTTCGTTGGCTTCGTCGTGCGCAGTGTGAAAGATGCCGAAGCCCGCCACCACCGAGCCGGCCGCGAACCCGCAGATCAGCCAGCCCAGCAGCCGGCGGCGGATCGATCTCATTCGCCCCTCTTGAGCCGATACCCCACGCCGCGCACCGTGACGATCTGGTCCGCGCCGATCTTGCGGCGCAGGCTGTGCACGTGCACTTCGATCGTGTTGCTGCCCACTTCCTCGCCCCAGCCGTAGAGCCGTTCTTCGAGCTCTGCCTTGGTGAACACGCGCGCGGGCTCCTCGATCAGCACGTGCAGCAGCGCGAACTCGCGCGGCACGAGCGAGACCGGCTCGCCGCGCTGGGTCACCTCGTGCGCGGCCGGGTCGAGCGCGAGGTCGCCGTGCTCGTAGACCGGCTGCTTGCGGCCCGTGCGCCGCCGCAGCAGCGCGCGGGCGCGCGCCGCGAGTTCGTCGAGATCGAAGGGCTTGACGAGGTAGTCGTCGGCGCCCGCGTCGAGTCCGCTCACGCGGTCGGTCACGCTGTCGCGCGCGGTGAGGATCAGGATCGGCGCGTCGCCGCCGCGCCGGCGGTAGGCGGCCAGCACGCTCACGCCGTCTTTCTTCGGCAGGCCCAGGTCGAGCAGCACGAGGTCGTAGACGTCGTTGGCGAGCGAGAGTTCGGCCTCGCGCCCGTCCTTTGCCCAGTCGACGGCATAGCCTTCGCGGCGCAGCGCGTCGAGCACGGGCTCGGCAATCATTTCGTCGTCTTCGACGAGCAAGAGACGCATCGTGTTGCTCCAGGTTGCTGCTTCGATCCGCAATTGTCGCTCAGTTTTAGTTGCACACATGGCACAGCCTCCACGTCTTCTGCTGCTTCAGCCGCTCCGGTGCCGTGTCGTGCGTGCCCGTGCCCAGCAGCACGAGCGACCTCTGCCGATCAAGCACGAAAAACGCGTGTACCCCGGTGCAGAGCAGGCGGCGCATTGTGAAGGGAAAACGCTTACGACATCCTTAAGGGGCGATCGGGCGCGCCATCATGCTGCGTAGGCAAAATGAAAGTCGCGTGCAATGGGCTATGCTTGTTGCTGGCGACCCGCTCGCAGCGCGAAGCGGCTTCGGACGCCAGCCAAGACAGGAGCGGAGGCGATGTCCTACAAGGAGACGATTGGTTCGCGCACGTACCGTTTCGCGGACCTTAAAACCTTGCTCGCCAAGGCGGGCCCGCTGCGCAGCGGCGACCAGCTCGCGGGCGTGGCGGCCGCAAGCGAGGAGGAGCGCGTGGCCGCGAAGATGGCGCTCGCCAACGTACCGCTCAAGACCTTCCTGAATGAGGCCCTGGTGCCTTACGAAGAAGACGAAGTGACGCGACTGATCGTCGACACGCACGACGAGGATGCATTTGCGCCGGTCTCGCATCTGAGCGTGGGCGATTTTCGCAACTGGCTGCTCTCGCCCGCAGCGGACGCCGCGACGCTCGAACGCCTGGGGCCGGGTATCACACCGGAGATGGCCGCGGCGGTCTCGAAGCTCATGCGCAACCAGGACCTCATCGCAGTGGCGAAGAAGCGCCCGGTGGTCACGCGCTTTCGCAACACGGTGGGGTTGCCCGGGCGCATGTCGGTGCGCCTGCAACCGAATCACCCGACCGACGACGTGAAGGGCATTGCCGCCTCGATGCTCGATGGCCTCATGTACGGCTGCGGCGACGCGATGATCGGCATCAATCCGGCCAGCGACAGCCTCTCCGCCGTCGTGAAGCTGCTCGCGATGATCGATGAGTTCCGCGAGCGCTTTCGCGTGCCGACGCAGTCGTGCGTGCTCACGCATGTCACCAGCACGATCGCGGCGATCGAGCAGGGTGCGCCCGTCGACCTCGTGTTCCAGTCGATCGCGGGCACCGAGAAGGCCAACGCGAGTTTCGGTATTTCGCTCGGGCTGCTGGGCGAGGCCCGCGAGGCGGCTCTCGCGCTCAAGCGCGGCACCGTGGGCAACAATCTCATGTACTTCGAGACGGGGCAGGGCAGCGCGCTTTCCGCCAATGCGCATCATGGCGTCGATCAGCAGACCTGCGAAGTGCGCGCCTATGCCGTCGCGCGCCGCTTCGAGCCGTTCCTCGTGAACACGGTGGTGGGCTTCATCGGCCCGGAGTATCTCTACGACGGCAAGCAGATCATCCGCGCCGGGCTGGAAGACCACTTCTGCGGCAAGTTGTTAGGGGTGCCGATGGGTTGCGACATCTGCTATACGAACCACGCGCAGGCCGATCAGGACGACATGGACACGCTGATCACGCTGCTGGGCGCGGCAGGCATCAATTTCATCATGGGCGTTCCCGGCGCGGATGACGTGATGCTCAACTACCAGAGCACCTCGTTTCACGACGCGCTTTATGTGCGCGATGTGCTGGGCTTGCGGCGTGCGCCCGAGTTCGAGGAGTGGCTGGAGACGATGGAAATTGCCGACGCGCACGGCGCGCTGCTGCCCGTCTCGGCGCGCGTGCCGCTGCTGGCAGGGGCACAGGAATGGCTGGATAGCGCAATGGCAAACGGGAATGGAGCGAGCCAATGAGCGACGCCGTCGAAAAGGATCCATGGGCTGGCCTGAAGGTGTTCACGAATGCGCGCATCGCGCTGGGACGCGCGGGCAATGGCCTGCCGACCGCGCCGCTGCTCGCATTTAATCTGGCGCACGCGCAGGCGCGCGATGCCGTGCATCAGCCGCTCGATGTCGAGGCATTGCGGCGCGAACTCGAAGCGGCGGGTTTCGCGACGCTCGCCGTGGCAAGCGCCGCACCCGACCGCGAGCATTACCTGCGCCGCCCCGATCTCGGTCGGCGGCTCTCGGACGAGAGCCGCGCCGCGCTGGCCGAGGCGGGCAAGGCGAGCAACGCGGGCCCCGACATCGTGTTCGTGGTCGGCGATGGGCTCTCGGCGTTAGCCGCCGCAAAGCAGGCCTTGCCGCTGCTGCAAGCGGTGCGCGAGCGCTTGAACGCAGACGCTGCTGCGGGCCACGGCTGGCGTATTGGCCCGATGGTTGTGGCGCGCCAGGCGCGCGTCGCGCTCGGCGACGAGATCGGCGAGTTGCTGGGCGCGAAGCTTGTGGCGATGCTCATCGGCGAGCGGCCGGGCCTGAGTTCGCCCGACAGCCTGGGCGTGTATCTCACCTGGGCGCCCAAGGTGGGCTGCCACGATGCCATGCGCAACTGCATCTCGAACGTGCGGCCCGAGGGCCTGCCCTACGATGGAGCTGCGCACAAGCTGCACTACCTGCTCACGCATGCGCGGCGGCTCGGGCTCACTGGCGTGGGCCTCAAGGACGATAGCGACACGCCGCTGCCAAGGGCGCGAGACGCGGCGCGGATCGGGCCAACGTAGCCGGGAATGCGCAAGCCACCCATTCACCCGGCGTGGCTCGCGAGCGAATTCATTCGGATAACGGATGATTGGCCGGGCGCGCCACGAATTTGCCTGGACTCGTGCCCGTGAGCCGGCGAAACATGGCGATGAACGCCGACGAAGTCGCATAGCCGAGATCGAGCGCCACCGATTCCACGCTGCGCCCCGCTTGCAGCAGCGGCAACGCGCTCACGAGACGCAGGCGCGCGCGCCACTCGGTCAGCGACATCCCCAGTTCGCGCTGCGCGTGGCGCATCAGCGTGCGCTCGCTCATATGGAACGCGGCGGCGAGCTCGGCGAGCGGGCGGTTGTCGGCGGGATTGCCGTGGAAGACTTGCAGCACGGCGTTCAAGTCGGGGTTGTCCGCGTGCGGGAGATAGCTGCCGGTGGTGGCGCAGGTGGAGAGCAGGTCCACCAGCACGCGCAGCAAGCGGGCGCGCGCTGGCGACTCGCTGCCGTCGTGTCCGGCCGGCGGCAACGCGCGCAAATGGTCGAGCATGCTGCGCACGAGCGGCGAGACCATCATCGCGCAGGTGTGCGCAGGCATCGCGCTGCACAGCTCGCGGCTGATGTAGACCGAGCAGTGCACAGTCTCCGCATGATTGAAGCCGACGTGCTCGGTGCCTGGCGCAATCCACAGGCCCATGTGCGGCGGCGCGAGAAAGTATTCCTCGCCGGTTGTGACCTCGGTGATGCCGCTGAACGAGTAGACGAACTCGCCCCACGGATGCCGCATCGTCGGATAGCGCGCGTGCGACGGCAGGTGCTCGGTGCGGAAATAGACCGGCACGGGCAGCGTGTCGGCGAACGGCGGCGGGCTCACGTGCTGCGGCACGTTGCGCGCGCTCGTGGCGGCCGGAGGGCGGGATTTCGGCATAGTGGGAATGGAAGCGAGCAGGCGGGGATGGCGCACGAGGTCTGCGCGACTCCGCCGAAGTTTCTCGATGTTTGCGCGTAGTATTCTTCGCTACGCGTTGGGCAGCGTTCTACGCAAGGCCGCGAAAAACAGCTCCGATTGCAATCGCTCGCCCTGCATCTGGCTCGCGAGCCGTTGCGCGAGGTCGGCGGCCACGGGCCGCAGCGCGCGCCCGGTCGAGCGTGCGAGCACCTGCGCCATGCATGCACGCTCGAGGTAGTAGAGATCGTCGAACGCGTAATCGATGCGCTCGCCGCATACCACCACGCCATGGTTGCCGAGGAAGCCGATGTCCTTGCTGCCCAGCGCGTGCGCGATGCGCTCGCCTTCCTCGGGGCCGAGCGCGAGACCGTTGTATTCGCGATCCAGCGCGATGCGGCCGTGGTAGCGCATGGCGTTCTGCGAGAGCGCCGTGTCGAGCCCGCAGTCCTCGGTCAGTGTGAGCGCCGTGGCGTAGGGCATGTGAGTGTGCAGAACACAGATCTTGCCGGCGATGCGATGGATCGCGGCGTGGATGAACATGGCCGTTGGCTCCACTTCGTGCCGGCCCGCGACCACCGCGCCGGCCGCATCCACGATCGCGACGTCGTCGCCGCCGACCTCGCTCCACATCAGGCCGCGCGGGTTCAGCAGGAAGAGCCCGTCCTCGCCGGGAAGCGCGACGCTGAAGTGGTTGCAGACGCCTTCGCCGAGGCCGTAATGCGCGGCTGCGCGCAGTGCAAGCGCGAGATCGGCGCGCAGCTTTTTGACGCCTGGGTGGTGAAAAATGGCCGGAAACTCGTTCATCCTCCGATCTCCTGTTCGGGCCGGGCGTTTTCAATCTTCGTGGCGCGTCGCTTGCGTGCCCGGCGGGCTCCAGTTTCCGGGCTTGCGGCGTTGATGTCCAGCCCAGCCGGGGAGATTGATTCGATCGAGCAGCCGGAGGCGCCTTCAGTGGACGCGCGTGGAAGCGTGCTGAACGTGAGCTTGCTTTTGGCGCTGCTGATGGCGCTGGTTCAGCCACGACGCCACCACCACGAAAATCGCCAGCGCGCCCGTTGCCGCGGCTTCGGTCCGGTGATCCTCGCCCATCAGCATCACCACCAGCACGCCGCAGATGAACGCAATCACCACCCACGTCAGCCACGGAAAGCACCACATTTTCAGCTGCAGGTCATCCTTGACCATGTTCAGTTTCCCGCGCATCCGCAACTGCGAGACGGCGATGACGAGGTACACGAGCAGCGCGATGGCGCCCGACGTGGCCAGCAGGAAGCTGAAGACGCGCTCGGGCACGAGGTAGTTCGCGATTACCGTGAGAAAGCCGAACGCGGTGGAGGCGAGCACGGCGGCACGCGGCGTGCCCGCGTGGTCGGTCGTGCGCAGCAGGGCCGGCGCATCGTGGCGCACGGAGAGCGAAAAGAGCATGCGCGACGCGGTATAGAGCGCCGAGTTCAGGCAGCTCGCCACGGCCAGCAGCACGACCATATCGATGATGGCCTTCGCGTGCGGCACGCCGATCAGTTCCATGGCGCGCTGATACGAGCCCTGCGAAGTCAGGCCAGGATCGGTCCACGGCACGATGGCCGTGACGACGAAGATCGAGCCGAAATAGAACAGCGAAATGCGCCAGATGACCGAGCGGGTGGCGCGCACGATCTGCTGCCGCGGGTTGCGCGATTCGGCGGCGGCGATGGTGACGATTTCCGTGCCCATGAACGAGAACATGGTGGTCAGCATGGCCGCGAGAACGGCGCCGATTCCGTTGGGCATGAAGCCGCCGTTTTCCACGAGCCGCGCGGCGCCCGACACGCCCGAATTCGGCAGCACGCCAAGGATGGCCGCGCCGCCGATGCAGAGAAACACGATGATGGCGACCACCTTGACCAGTGCGAACCAGAACTCGAATTCGCCGTAGTTCTTGACCGAGAGAAGATTCGTGACGGTCAGGATGAAGGTGATCCCGAGGGCGTAGACCCACGTTGCAATCGAGGGAAACCACGCGTTGAGGATGGTGGCGGCGGCCGTGGCTTCGATGGGGATGACCAGCACCCAGAACCACCAGTACAGCCAGCCGATCGTGAAGCCGGCCCAATGGCCGATGGCCTGGTCGGCATAGGTGGAGAACGAGCCGCTGTCGGGCTGCGCCGTGGCCATTTCGCCCAGCATTCTCATGACGAGCACGACCAGCACGCCCGTGAAAATATAGGCAAGCAGGGCGGCCGGGCCGGCCTCCGCGATCGCGTGGCCCGAGCCCACGAACAACCCCGCGCCGATCACGCCGCCGATCGACATCATCGTGACGTGCCGCTGCTTGAGTCCATTGCTTAATTTAGCGTCGTTCGATACCTGCATGTTGTCTCCAAAGTCAACCATCTGATTCCAATACGGCGCGCAGAGTCTCGTTTGCCGATGAATGGGCGTCAAGGGCCAATCCATGCGCGCTTGATAACGGCGTGATTCCGCATCAAGAATTTGCAGGAATCTCATTTTTCGCTGGGTTTGCGAGATGAAATTCGATGAAGTTCGATGCAATTCGATAGCGCGATGGTGCCGCGTGGGCCACTATCCGCAGATGCGCAAATAAATTTGGAATCCAAATTATTTTGAAGGAGCTGCGCGCCGGACCGGTGCGCTCCGCCGTGCCTTATGCGTAGCGCGCGAGAAACATCTCGGTTGCGGCTTGCGCGATGCGCTGTCGTTCCTCTTCGGCCAGCGGCGGCTGTCCCATCGTCACTTGCGGCCAGAACGCGAACGCCTTCACGAGCGCATGCAACTGATGCGCGGCGAAAAGCGGGTCGTCAACATGCAGGCGGCCGTCTGCGGCTGCCGCGCGGATCCATGCGGTGACGTCTTCCTCGCGCTCGCCAATGCGCGCCACCATGTCCCGCGCGCGCTCGGGCGAGTGGATGCCCGTGCCGATCGCCACGCGCGCAAGCGCGAGGAACGAATCGTCGGCCATGAGACGCAGCTTGCGCAGCAAGAGCGCCAGCAATTGCTCGTGCAGCGGCTCCGTGGCGCGGTAGGCGAGCGGCATGCTGTCCTGGCTGGCGTCCCAGAGCCGATGCAGGATCGCCGCGAACAGTGCCTCCTTGCTCGGGAAATGGTTGTAAACCGTGCGTTTCGAGACGCTCGCCCGCGCAGCAATGCGGTCCATGCTGGTGGCGTCGTAGCCGGCCGCGAGAAATTCCTCGATGGCCGCCGCGAGAATGGCGGCGCGCTTGCGATCGGTCAGGCGCTGAGGGGAGGCGGTGGGATCCATGCCGGGATTTTACCGTTCATCCCCCTGTAGCCTGAATCCGTCAGCCGGTGAAATCTCTTTTTTGAAAGACTGGATCCAAAAATCCAGCTGGAGTAATCTCCTTGACATCGCACAACCGGACGCGGCGTCGTGCCGCACCGCACCATGCAAGCCACCAACGTTCGCAGCACTGCCGGTCCGGCGTTATCCGCCGAGGAAGAGGCCTATCGTTTCTTGCTGGAGGCGATCATCGAAGGCCGCTATGCGGCGGGCCAGCGCATCGTCGCGGAGACCGTGGCCGACGCGCTTTCGATGAGCCGCATGCCGGTGCGCGCCGCGCTGCGGCGCTTGCACAGCGAGGGGCTGGTGATCCAGCGTCCCAACCGTGGCGCGATCGTTCGCGGTCTTTCGGTCGAGGAGGTCCAGGACATCTTCGACATGCGCATCGCGCTCGAAGGACTCGCCATGCGCGTGGCCGCGCCGCGCTGCACCGAAGCGCACCTCGCGAAACTCGAACGCCTGCTGGAAGACATGGACGCCTGCGTGGGCGACACCGACACCTGGGTGCAGCGCCACTGCGCGTTTCACGAGTACCTGTGCGAAATCAGTGGCCGCACGCGTCTGTATCAGCAGATTCTCTCGCTCTACACGCTGATCGAAGGCCCCATGCGCCTGTGGATCGAGCAGGCGACGTTCAGGCGCAAGCGTGCGCGCGACGCGCATCAGATCCTGATCGACGCGTTGCGCACGCGCGACCCCGCGCAAGCCGAGCAGGCGCTGCGCGCCCACATCGAATCCACGGTGCCGCAGATCATCGCATTCCTCGAATCGCCGGCGTCGCGGGAATGATGCGCCGGTTTGCCCATTTGTCGTTGCGCCCCACTCGTTGTGCCTCACTCGTTGTGTCCCACACGTTGTGCCCACATTTAGCCAGGAGCCTCTCGATGTCAGCAAAAGAGTTCAAGCGTTTTCGTCTTGCCGCCTGCGCCGGCCTCGCGGTGCTGGCGCAGCTTGCCGGCGCGGCCACGGCGCACGCGGCCGATCTGGGCCTCGTGAAAAGCGGCACGCTGACGTACTGTTCGAGCATGGATGCGCCGCCGCTCGCGTCCTACGACGAGAATCAGCAGCCGCGCGGCTTCTCCGTCGATATCGCGCACGATGTGGCGAAGCAACTCGGCAATCTCAAGGTCGAGTGGAAAGTGATGTCGTTCAGCGGGCAGATCCCCGCGCTGCAGGCGCGTCAATGCGATCTCGTGATCGGCCAGTTGTTCGACAAGCCCGAGCGGCGTCAGATCATCGACATCGTCGACTACATGTATTCGAGCCAGTCGATCATGGTGCCGCGCGGCAACCCGCGCCACGTGCGCTCGCTCGACGACCTTTCGGGCCTGAAGGTCGGCGTGCTCAACGGCACGACCATCAGCTCGCTGCTCGAAAAAGAAAATCAGAAGCTTGCCGCAGCAGGCAAGGCGCCCATGAATATCGTTGTATATAGTTCGGATGCCGATGCATTTCAGGCATTCCGCCTGCAACAGGTCGATGCCTATGGCACCACCTCGGAGAGCGCCGCGCACTTCCGCCAGGCGTCGGGCGACATGTTCGAGGAAGCCGTGCCGGGCTTCAACCGCATCGCAACGGGCATTGGCGCGCGCAAGGCTGAGCCGCTTTCGCCGGCGGTGGCGAAGGTCGTGGCCGACCTCGTGAAGAGTGATCGCTACGGCAAGATGCTCGCGACCTGGAAGCTCGAGAACGACCGCTATTGAGCGCGGGGTGAAGCCATGAATTTCAGTTGGGAAATTTTCCGGAAATTCCTGCTGGAGCCCAGCCCCGCGTATCTGCACGGGCTATGGCTCACGTTCTCGATCAGCGCGTGCGCGGTCGTGCTCGGCGCGACGCTCGGGCTGATCGTCGCGCTCATGAGGCTTTCGTCGAGCCTGCCGGTGCAGTCGCTCGCGCGCGGCTACATCTGGATCATGCGCGGCACGCCGCTGCTCATGCAGATCGTGTTTCTGTACACGGCGTTCGCCGCCGCGAACATCTTCCATTTTCACGATCTCGACTTCGGCATCGTCACGCTGCCGGGCAATATTCAGGCGGCGGTGCTCGCGCTCGGCATGAACTCGGCCGCTTATCAGGCGGAGATCATTCGCGCCGGGCTGAGCTCGGTTGATCGCGGGCAGTACGAAGCGTCGCGCTCGCTCGGTATGACCTCGGTGCTGCTCATGCGCCGGGTCGTGCTGCCGCAGGCGCTGCGCGTGATAGTGCCGCCGCTCGGCAACGAGTTCAACGTGATGCTGAAAAACACCACGCTCGTGAGCGTGATCGGCGTACCGGAACTGCTGCTTAGCACGCAGATGATCACCTCGGTGAACTTCCGCGTGTTCGAACTCTATCTCGTGCTCGGCATTTACTTCCTCGCGCTCACCACGCTCTGGGGCTTCGTGCAGCGGCGGCTGGAAGCGCACTTCGGTCGCGGCGAGGCGAAGCCGGCTGCGAACACGCGCCTGTTCGGCGCGCAAACGATGAAGCTGCTGCGGGGGCGATGACATGAGCGAAGCACGCGAAATCGTGATCGAGGCGTCGGACATCCACAAGTCCTTCGGCCCGACCAAGGTGCTCAACGGCATTTCGCTGAGCGTCGCGAAGGGGGAGGTGGTGGTGCTGATCGGCTCGTCGGGATCGGGCAAGACTACCTTCATCCGCTGTCTGAACTTGCTGGAGTCGTACGACAGCGGGCGCGTGCGCGTGAACGGCAAGCTGCTCGGCTTTGTCGAGCGCCCCAACGGCACGCTCGTGCGCGATTCCGCGCGTACGCTCGCGCGGCAGCGCCGCGATATCGGCATGGTGTTTCAGCGCTTCAATCTGTTTCCGCACATGACTGCGCTGGAGAATGTGATCGAGGCGCCGATTCACGTGCTGAAAATGCCGCGTGAAGAAGCGCTCAGGCAGGCGAAGGCGCTGATCGCGCGCGTGGGACTCGCGGATCGCGCCGACCACTATCCGTCGCAGCTTTCCGGCGGTCAGCAGCAACGCATTGCCATCGCGCGTGCGCTCGCGATGCAGCCCAAGGTGCTGCTGTTCGACGAGCCGACTAGCGCGCTCGACCCGGAAACCGTGGGGGAGGTGTTGCAGGTCATGAAGGAACTCGCGGAAGACGGCATGACGATGGTGGTCGTCACGCACGAGATGGGCTTTGCCCGCGAGGTGGCCGACCGCGTGGTCGTGCTCGACCAGGGCGAACTGATCGAGGAAGGTCCGCCCGAGCGCATTTTTACCGCGCCTTCGCACCCGCGCACGCAGACCTTCCTGCGGCGCACCTTGCGCACCGCCGCGCCCGCGTAATCCGTATCGAAGGCGGCAGGACCGCCTTTCATGACCCATCGTCAGGACACCAAAAAAAGGAGAGTGCGCTGATGCGTAACTTCGAAACGCCGGGCCGTTCGCTCGTGATGGCCCGCAATGGCATGGCCGCGACATCGCACCCGAGTGCCACGCTCACCGCCGTCCAGATGCTGGCCGCCGGCGGCAACGCCATGGACGCGGCGATTGCCGCGTGCGCAGTGCAATGCGTGGTCGAACCTGGTTCCACGGGTATCGGAGGGGACTGCTTCGCGCTCTATTCGCGCGGCGGCAGCGACGACGTGATTGCCTATGACGGCTCGGGCTGGGCGCCCGCCGCTGCGAGCGCGGAGCGTTTGCGCGCGATGGGCGTCACGACGATTGCGCGCCATTCGCCGCACGCGGTGACCGTGCCAGGCGCCGTGGATGCATGGACGACGCTCCATCGCGACCACGGCCGCCTGCCGTTGCGCGACGTGCTCGCGCCGGCCATCCGTTTCGCGGAAGAGGGCTACGCCGTCGCGCCGCGCACCGCGCGCGACTGGGCTGCCGAGGTGGAGACGCTCGCGCGCGACGCCGTGGCGGCCAAGACCATGCTCGTCGACGGCGCCGCGCTGCGCGCGGGCGAAACCCATCGGCAGCCGCGCCTGGCGAACACGCTGCGCGCGATTGCCGAGACGGGCCGCGACGCGTTCTATCGCGGAGCAGTGGCTGCCGATCTCGTTGTCAAGCTGCAGGAGCACGGCGGCTTGCACACGCTCGACGACTTCGCCGGATTCAGCGGTGAATACGTCACGCCGATTCGCACGAAGTTTCGCGGCTACGACGTGATCGAATGTCCGCCGGCGGGGCAGGGCATGATCGCGCTGCTGCTGCTAAGACTGCTCGACAAGTACGATGCCGAAGGCGGCCCGCTCGACCACGATCGCCTGCATCGCGAGATCGAAGCGGCCAAGCTCGCCTATGCGGTGCGCGATGCGATGCTGGGCGACCCGCGCGAGCGGCCTGTCGACGTCGAGCACCTGCTATCCGATGACTACGTCGACGCACTGCGCAGCCGCATCGATCTCGAGAGCGTGCTGGACCCGGCCGCCGCGCTCATCTCGGTCGAGCACCGCGATACGGTCTATATCACCGTGGTCGATCGCGACCGCAACTGCGTGAGCTTCATCAATTCGTTGTTCTATCCATTCGGCAGCGGATTGATGGGCAAGGAATCGGGCGTGATGCTGCACAATCGCGGCATGGGATTTTCGGTCGAGCCGGGGCATCCGAACGCGATCGCCCCGCACAAACGCCCGCTGCATACCATCATCCCCGGCATGGTGGCGCGCGATGGCCGTGTGCAGATGAGCTTCGGCGTGATGGGCGGCCACTATCAGGCGATGGGCCACGCGCATTTTCTGTCGAAGGTGCTGCATTACGGCCTGGACATGCAGACGGCGATGGATTTGCCGCGCGTATTTCCGCGCCCGGGCACGGCAACGGTGGAAGTCGAATCGACGCTGCCCGAAGCCGCGCGCGCCGTGCTCGCGGATCGCGGCTTCGCGCTCGTGCCCAGCGCCGGACCGATTGGCGGCTCGCAGGCGATCTGCATCGATTGGGAGCGAGGCGTGCTGACGGGCGCGTCCGATCATCGAAAGGACGGATGCGCGCTCGGGTATTGAGGGCGTGACTGCGCGCCCTGATCGGGCATCGAATCGGGGTGGCCGTCACTCGTGTGAGCGCCGCCCCGCTTGCACCGCACGCGGGCAAATCAATGCCCGTGTGCTTCCCGGAATCCGGTGTCGTGCTCGATGTGCTGATCGGGGGCGTCGACGTGGAAGGCCGCCGAGACCACAAAGAGGATGCCGGCGAAAGCCCAGACCCATGTGCCGAGCGAGAAGCTGAGTAAATATGCGTGATGAGGCGGATACGCCTGGAGCGCCCAGGCAAGACACGCAACTGGCAACATCAGCAGACACAACGCCGACCGGTTCAGAAAAGCGGCGACTCGTGCATTCTTGCGCGTCTCAGCTTGCATGCCTGCCTCCGTAGGGAATGGCACTGAGAGATAGAGTGGCACGGCGGTCATTTCACGCAAACTTGGGAATATCCCTGGCACGCAGGGACAACGAGGTAACGAAGCGCAACATTGGTTTACGCCTCCGGCGGATTATGCAAGTATCGCGCGCACCGCGTAGCACGAATACGCTTGCTCTTCTTGCGAGGTACGGGATGGACTGGAGGTTTTGGAAGGCTGAGAAGCGCCACGAAGAGGCCGAGGCGCGCCATTGGCCCATCGATACGCATGAATCGATACGGCAACTGCTGGGCATGTACCTGGGCGCCGGAACCCCGCCGTTCGCGAACTGGGCTGCGCCCGGCATCGCATTCGCACCCAATGTCGAGGCGACGGCCCGAAACGCCGTCAAGGGCTACCAGCTCGCCCTCTGGTTCTGGCTGTTCGCCGGCAAGCACGGCGCCATCGCGGCGCGCATGGCCCGCGAAACGTTCTGTCTGCTCGCCGATGCGGCGCAGCCGGCTTCGGGCGACGCCATCGACGCGCTGCTCGACCTCGAAAGCCGCCTGGCGCGTTCCGTCGAGGCCATCTCCGCCGAGCAGCGCACCTTCAGCCAGGAAGGCCAGGCCGTGGAATTGCCGATGGAGTTCTTTCTGGCCACCGGCGCGCTGAGGCTCATGCCCGAGTCCCCTTATGCCGGCGATGCCGGCGCGCCGCTGCAAGGCAATGACTACAAGCTGGCGGACTGCTTCCGCCATGCCACCGAGGAAGCCCTGGCGCTGTTCCGGCCGATGATCGAGGCAGTCGAATTCGACGCGAAATTGCTGCCGAACTGGAAATGGAGCGCCCGCCCGGGCGCCGCCGAACGGCATCTGCAGCGCCGCTACGGCAATCCGCTGTTCCCGCTGCACCGGCAAATGGTGACGGCCCACGAAGTGCATGAAGCTCGCATCGCCGACAACCAGGCGCTCCAGGATATCCGCAACGAACTCAACGAAGTGCGCCACGCGTTCTTCGAAAAGCCGTCGCTGCCGTTGAACTGGCAGTCGTACCTCGAAAACTACCGGGAGCAGGTGGACCGGCTCGACGAGCGCCGCCTGGTGGCGGGGGGGCAGAATGCACCGCTCGGCGACGCGGTCGCGGCGCTGCGCGCCGACATTCTGGCGACGTGGCGCGCCGAGATTCAGAAGAACCGCAACAGCCTCGCCGCGCTCGACCAGGACGAGGCGTGCAAAGCCGAGCGGCGCGCGCTGCTGTACGGCTGCGACTGGACCGGCCAGCTATTGAGTCACGGCTCGCTGATACCCGCCGATGAGGTGGTGCCCGCGCTGCTGAGCGAGTCGCCGGCCGAACTCGAGAAGGCGGTGGCCGGCCTGCAGGCGGAGCCGCGCTTGCACGAGACGCTTGCGCATTGCAGGGCGGCCGCGCATCGGCTCGTGGGCGAGCTTCGCGCGGCGGGTCATGGCTTTCCGGACCTGTCCGAAAAGCTGGCTATCCTCGACGGCAAGCGGGAGGTCGCGCCGCAGGAAGACCTGCCGGGACCGCTGCCGGCCTGACGAGCGTGCCGCTCAGCTTTTCAGGCGGTAACCGGTCTTGAAGATCCACGCCGTGATCGCGAGGAACACCGCGAGAAACGCGGCCGTCATGGCGAGGCTCACGCTGACGTCGACATCAGCGAGCCCGTAGAAGCTCCAGCGAAAACCGCTGATGAGATAGACGATCGGGTTGAACAGCGTGACCACCTTCCACGCCGGCGGCAGCATGTCGACGGAATAGAAGCTGCCGCCGAGGAAGGTCAGCGGCGTGATGATCAGCAGCGGCACGATTTGCAGCTTCTCGAAGTTGTCGGCCCAGATGCCGATGATGAAGCCGAGCAGGCTGAACGTCACTGCCGTCAGCAGCAGGAACAGCACCATCCAGAACGGGTGCTGGATCTGGATCGGCACGAACAGCGCTGCGGTGGCGAGGATGATGACGCCTAGCAGCACCGATTTGGTTGCGGCCGCACCGACATAGCTGATCACGATTTCCAGATACGACACCGGCGCGGACAGCAATTCGTAGATCGTGCCCGTGAAGCGCGGGAAGTAGATGCCGAACGACGCGTTCGAAATGCTCTGCGACAGCAGCGACAGCATGATGAGGCCCGGCACGATGAACGCGCCATAGCTGACGCCGTTCACCTCCTTGATACGCGAGCCGATCGCGGATCCGAACACGATGAAGTAGAGCGAGGTCGAGATCACCGGCGCGACGATGCTTTGCATCAGCGTGCGCCGGGTGCGCGCCATTTCGAATCGGTAGATGGCGCGAATGGCGTGGAGATTCATCGGGTGCTCACCTGTGCTTTGTTGTTATCCGCAACGGCCGAGTCCACGGCGGCCGGATTTGTCGAGGTCGCGGGGTCTTTGTGGACGAGACTCACGAAGATCTCCTCCAGCGAACTCTGGCTGGTTTGCAGGTCCGTGAAGCCGATGCCGGCCTCGCTCAGGTTCTTGAGCAGCGTGATGATGTCGTTGCGTTCGTGCTCGGCGTCGTAGGTATAGATGAGCGCGTTGCCGCCTTCGGCCAGTTCCAGTCCCCAGCCCGCAAGCGCCGCCGGAATGGCGCTCAGCGGCGTTTCGAGCTGCAACGTCAGCTGCTTGCGGCCGAGCTTGCGCATCAGCGCGTCCTTCTGTTCGACGAGCATGATTTCGCCGCGGTTGATGACGCCGATCCGGTCGGCCATTTCTTCGGCTTCGTCGATGTAATGCGTCGTCAGGATGATCGTCACGCCGTTGGCCTTGAGCCCGCGCACGAGCTTCCACATGTCGCGGCGCAGCTCGACGTCCACGCCTGCGGTGGGCTCATCCAGAAACAGGACTTGCGGTTCGTGCGCGAGCGCCTTCGCGATCAGCACGCGGCGTTTCATGCCGCCCGACAACGTGATGATCTTGTTGTTCCGCTTCTCCCACAGCGACAAGTCGCGCAGCACACGCTCGATATGCGCGGGGTTGGGCGGCTTGCCGAACAGGCCGCGGCTGAACGAGACCGTGGCCCAGACCGTTTCGAACGAATCGGTCGTGAGCTCCTGCGGCACGAGGCCGATCAGCGAGCGCGCGGCGCGATAGTTGGCGACGATATCGTGACCGGCGACGCGCACACTCCCTTCACTCGCATTCACGATGCCGCAGACGATGCTGATGAGCGTCGTCTTGCCCGCACCGTTCGGCCCCAGCAGCGCGAAAATCTCGCCGCGCTGGATGCTCAGGTTGACGTGCTTGAGCGCGCGGAATCCCGACGCATAGGTTTTCGAGAGATTCTCGATTGAGAGGATCGTTTGCATTTGCGTGACATTACCAGAAAGCCTGGGCGCTCGCCGGACCCGGGGGCGCGTGACGCGCGAGCGCGCACAGCCCCGGCGATGCCGGTTCAACGCTCATGCGTGAAGGGCGTTGATGGTGCCGTGCTGGGCGACCTCATGGGCGTGCCAGATACGCCCCGGAAACGCAGCGCGCGTCGTTGCCACGCTGCGCATCGGGCGCCGTTCACTGCTGCGCTTGAGCCTTGATGCGCTCGAGTTCCAGACTGTCGACGATGATGCGAACCGCGTCGTGCCGCCAGTGCTCGATTTCGAACTCGACTATCTCGTCGTTCTGATCGTAGACGATGCTCGAAATCATCAGAATCTGGCTGCCTTCCGTCAGCATCAACGCCTGGGCGACCTCGCCCCACGCCGCAGTTGGATTGATCTCGAACCGCGAACGGCCATAGCGGATGCCGTAGCGCTGCTGGTACAGCGTCGTCAGCGACTGGCTCAAGTCGTGTTCGAATATCCCTGGAAACTTCTCTGGCTTGAGATAGTGCTTGGCCAGCATCACGACGCGGCCGTCCAGTTTGCGCAGCCGATGAATTTCGTGGACGCGCGACAGGGTCGGCAACTCGAGGTTATGGCAGATCGCCGGCGTCGCCACGGTCGTGTGCGACAGCAGCACCCGCGTTTCGAGGCAGCGCTTCTGATCGGTGACGATCTGATGGAACGGCGAGCGATAAAGCGGGTTGTAAATCAGCCTCGGCGGCGCAACGAACCAGCCGCGCCGGTCCTCGCAATAAATCCGTCCTTCCGCTTCCATGGCCACAAGCGCTTCCTTCACCGTCGTGCGCGTGGTGCCGAACAGTTCCGAAAGCTCTCGCTCGGACGGCAGCTTCGCGCCCGGCAGCAGCAACTTGCCGTCGATCTGCATTTCGATGGACTGCCTGATATGGGCCGCGAGAGTGGGGCTGCGCTCAGATTCTGCCAATTGGACTACTCCAAATTTTGGTGCAACGGTCGACATTTTATCTGAGGAAATCGCCCCGAGAGGCGATCGTCGAGGTAAGCGGACGGCGCGCGGAACGGGTCTGCCATGTGTTGCATAAAATTATTAAAATACAATGACATAAGGCGATTTTACGCGTCTTTGTCGGGCTTCCTTCGTGAGATGCGAAAAGCCATTGACACTGATATTACCACCGGATATGTTCTGCGCATGGCGAAACTGGACTGGACCAGATTGGAGGCGTCATGAAAGCAAAAACACTCGTGGGTGTCATTGGGGTCGTGGTCGGCGCCAGCGCGGCACAGGCCGGGGCGGAGGATTTGAACGCGCTCACGCAGGCAGCGAAGAAGGAGGGCGCGGTCTATAGCGTCGGCATGCCTGACGACTGGGCGAACTGGAAGGACACCTGGGCTCAACTGACGCATCAATATGGACTGGACCACCGCGATACCGACCTGAGTTCGGCGGAGGAAATTGCCAAGTTCGACGCGGAGAAAAGTAATGCGACAGCCGATATCGGCGACGTCGGCCAGAGCTTCTGCCCGCTCGCGGTGCAGCGGGGGGTGACGCAACCCTACAAGCCGGGCACCTGGAATGACATTCCGGACTGGGCGAAGAGCCAGGACGGCAACTGCATCGTCGATTACACGGGCACGATCGCGTTCATCACCAACACGCGGCTCGTGAAAAATCCGCCGAAGACCTGGGCTGATCTGCTGTCCGGCAAGTACAAGGTGACGCTCGGCGCCGTTGGCGTGGCGGCACGCGCGAACAGCGCGGTTCTGGCCGCCGCGCTGGCGCAGGGCGGGAGCGAGAAAAACCTGATGCCGGGCCTCAAGCTGTTCGCCGAACTGGCGAAGCAGGGACGGCTGTCGCTCGTGGACCCGAGTCTGGCCAATCTGGAAAAGGGCGAAACCGAGGTCGGCATTCTTTGGGACTTCACGGCGCTTAGCTACCGCGACAAGATCGACCCTTCACGCTTCACGGTCAACATTCCTTCGGACGGTTCGGTGACAACCGGCTATACGCTCATCATCAACAAGTATGCGAAGCATCCGAATGCTGCGAAGCTGGTTCGCGAATATGTGCTGAGCGACGCGGGGCAATTGAATCTCGCGCGCGGTTATGCGCGTCCGATTCGCACGTCCGTGAAATTCCCGCCCGACGTTCAGGCGAAACTGCTTCCCGCGAGCGAGTACAAGTCGGTGAAGCCGATTCAGGATTTTGCCGCGTGGAATGAGTCGGTCAAAAAGCTGCCGCGCCAGTGGCAGGACGTGGTGATGGTGAACATGCAGTAACGCAAGCGCGCCGCCGGCCGGCGCCCGGAACATGTGTTCGGGCGCCGGCCCGCTCGAACGCTCGCTTGTCCAGCTTCGTGAACTGGAGTTTCCTTTGTGATGAAAACCCCCTCGCTCTTTGTTGCCGCTGGGCATGCCGAACGCGCACGCGCGGGCATTCGATGGCGGTCAGGGTTAGCCGCGATCTGGCTGATTCCATTTGCCGTCGTGTTCACGCTGTTTTGTGTCGCGCCAATGGTCTGGGTGATCGCCAACAGCGTGCAATCCACCCAAGGCTTCACGTTCGCGAACTACGCGGAGATCCTGTCGTCGCCTTTTTATCGGCAGGCGTTCGGTAACAGCCTTCGCATATCGCTGTGGTCGAGCGCGATTGCCCTCGTGATCGCAATTTTCGGCGCCGCCTCGTTGAGGCGTGTGCCGGGTAGACTGCAACGGCTGGTCGTGTCGGTCGCGAACATGACGAGCAACCTGACCGGCGTGCCGCTGGCGTTCGCCTTCATCATCCTCGTCGGCACCAACGGATCGCTGACGCTGCTCTTCGAGGCGTGGGGGCTGGCGAAGCACTTCGATCTCTATTCGATCAACGGACTGATTCTGATCTACACGTACTTCCAGATTCCGCTTGGCATCTTGCTGCTGTATCCGGCATTCGACGCGCTCGACGACGACTGGCAGGCCGCGGCGTCCCTGCTCGGCGCGAAACTCTGGCAATACTGGCGCCATGTCGGTCTGCCGGTGCTGGCGCCTGCGATCTTCGGCACGTTCATCCTGCTGTTCGCGAATGCGATCGGCGCGTATGCCAGCGCCTATGCGCTAACCCAGGGCAACTTCAATCTGATCACCGTGCGCATCGCGAGCCTCGTGGCGGGGGATTTGTTCCTCGATCCCAACATGGCGGCCGCGCTTTCGGTACTGCTGATGCTGCTCTTGCTGGTCGTGACCGTCGCCAACCAGTGGCTGCTGACCAGGAGGGCTCGTCATGCGCGCTGACATTTACCATCGCACCGTCGTCGGCGTGCTCGTGACGATCCTGGCCGCGCCGATACTCGCGACACTGCTGTATTCGTTGTCCGGGCACTGGGGTGCCACGATTTTGCCGGACGACCTCTCGCTGAGCTGGTATTGGCAACTCTTGCATGACAAGGCGTTCATGGCTGCATTCGGCCGCTCGATGGCCGTGTGTCTCGGCGCGCTCGCGCTCAGCGCGTTGATCATCGTCCCCACGGCCTTCGTGATCTTTTACCGGTATCCGCGCCTGGACAAGGTGATGAGCGCGCTGATCCTGATTCCGTTCGCGGTGCCGCCGGTCGTGACGTCGGTTGGACTGCTCAATATCTACGCAGACGGGCCGGTCGCGATCAACGGCACGCCGTGGATCTTGCTCGGCTGCTATTTCACGATCGCCTTGCCGTTCATGTACCGCGCGCTGGCGAACAGCATGGCAAGCATGAACATCCGCGACCTGATGGATGCCGCTCATCTGCTTGGCGCGAGCACGTCGCTGGCCTTCGTGAGGGTCATTCTGCCGAACCTGAGCAAGGCGCTGATGGCTTCGTTGTTCCTGTCATTTGCGTTTTTGCTTGGCGACTTTGTCTTTGCCAATCTGCTCGCGGGCTCTCATTACGAAACGCTGCAGGTCTATCTGTACAACCAACGCCAGACGAGTGGCCACTTCACCAGCGCCATCGTCATGAGCTACTTTTTCACCGCGTTGATTCTGACCTGGCTTACCGCGCGGTTCAGCAAATAGGATGAGCACCATGAATTACGTCGAAGCGAACGGCTTGACCAAGCAATACGGCACGACGCCGGTCTTTCGCGATATCAGCTTCTCGTTGCGCAAAGGCGAATTCGTCACGCTGCTCGGGCCGAGCGGCTGCGGGAAGTCGACATTGCTGCGCAGCCTCGCGGGCCTGACCGATGTGGACGCGGGCACTATCCGCGTCGACGGCGAGGACATCACGCGCGTCGCACCGCAAAAACGCGGGATTGGCATGGTGTTTCAAAGCTATGCGCTGTTTCCGAACATGACGGTTGCGCAAAACATCGAGTTCGGCCTCAAGCTCAAGAAGATGGCGGCGGACGAGCGCACGCGCAAGGTCGCGGATGCGATTCGTCTCGTCGCGCTGGGCGGCAAGGAGCATCAGTATCCGCACGAGCTCTCCGGCGGGCAGCGCCAGCGCGTCGCGCTCGCGCGTGCGCTGGTTGTCGAGCCGCGCATATTGCTGCTCGACGAACCGCTGTCCGCGCTCGACGCACGCATTCGCCGCTCGCTGCGCGAGCAAATTCGTGACATCCAGTCGCGTCTCGGCGTCACGACGATCTTCGTGACTCACGATCAGGAGGAAGCGCTGACGCTTTCCGATCGCATCTTCGTAATGGATCAGGGGCGCATCGTGCAGGAAGGGGAAGCGGAGACCATCTACACGCGACCGGCTTCGGAATTCGTCGCCCGCTTCATCGGCAACTACAACCTGCTCTCGCCGGGCGACGCGCAGGCGCTATTCGACCTGACGATCGATGGGCATCTGGCGATTCGGCCGGAGGCCATCCAGGTTGCCTCGCTCACGCAGGCCGTGGGCGAGAAGCGGCTTGCACCGCTCACGGGAACGGTCCGTCATCGCCAGCTGCTCGGCAACGTGATTCGCTATCAGGTGGAATCGTCCGGTGTGATGCTTCGTGTCGACCGGCTCAATCAGCGCGAGGATCAGCTCTTCGCGCCAGGTTCGCTCGTCGCGCTGACGGTCGACCCGCAGCAGATGCGAGAGGTGCGCTGACATGGCGCTCGGCATTTTCGACATGGACGACACGCTCGTCGACGGCGACAGCGCGAACCTGTGGCTGCACTATCTCGTGGAGCGAGGCCGCGCTCCGCGCGAGATGTTGCCGCGCGAGGAGGCGCTGTTGCAGGCCTATCGCGAAGGCCGTGTCGACATGCGCGAGTACGTGCGTTTCGCGCTGGCTCCGATGCGCGGGCTGATGCAAGAAGTCGTTGCGGCCTGGATGGCGGAGTTCGTCGAAAGCGTCGTTTTGCCCCGTATCTTTCCGGAAGCATTGCGTCAGCTCGAATGGCATCGCGCACGGCGGGACCGGCTGCTCATCGTGTCGGCGACGGGTGAGCATCTCGTCAGCGCGATCGCGAATCGTCTCGGCGTGAAAGACTCGATCGGGATTCTCGTGGAAACGCGAAACGGGCGCTACACCGGCGATACCTATGGCGAGCTCAGCTATCGCGAAGGCAAGGTGTCCCGGTTGCGCGCCTGGCTGAACGCCGAGGGCGAAAGTCTCGACGGGAGTTACGGCTATAGCGATTCGTTCAACGATGTGTCGATGCTCGCGGCGGTCGATCATGGCCACGCGGTGAATCCGGATGCGACGTTGCGCGCAATCGCCGTGGAGCGCGGCTGGCGCGTGCTGCACTGGCCGCCGGCCGGCAGGCAATGGGTCGAGGTCGAAAAGTGAAAGTGTCGGGAGGGGTATTGCTGGCCGACATTGCGCTGGACCGCACGAGCGACGTTCCACTGCATCGGCAGCTCTATCTGCAGATTCGCAGGCAGGTCCTGAGTGGCCGGCTGACCGGCGGTACGCGCTTGCCTTCCACGCGCACATTGATTCGCGAACTCGGCGTGTCTCGCATCACGATCGTCAACGCGTTCGAGCAATTGGGCGCGGAAGGGTTTTTGACCTCGCGCATAGGCGCCGGCACCTATGTGGCCGACGAGTGGTGCGCGCAGCACCGGCCGCCACTGTCGCCCGAACGGCCGCATCTTTCCGCGCGGGGCGCCGCGACCATCTCTGCGCGAGGCGACCTGTTCAGCCGGGCGCCGCGGTCGTGGTCGACGGACGAATCGGAATCGTTCATCTCCAGCCAGGGTGCGTTCGAAGAATTTCCCGTGCGGGTGTGGAAGCGCCTCCTGTCGCGCCACGGCTCGCGGCGCGACATCGATTTGCTAGGCTACGGCGATCCGCTCGGTTACCGGCCGTTGCGCGAAGCGATTGCCGATTACCTGAACGATGTCCGCGGGCTGGACTGCGAGGTCGATCAGATCGCCATTTCGTCGGGCGCCCAGCAGGCGTTCAACGTGCTCGCCATGTTGCTGCTCGATCCGGACGACGCGGTATGGGTCGAGGATCCCGGCCATATTGCGGCCCGCCTCGCGTTTCAGGCGCAAGGCTGCCGGCTGTGCGGCGTCGCGCTCGACGACCAGGGCGCCGACGTGTCGTTTGGCATCGCGCGCCACTCCCGCGCGCGTCTGGCGTTCGTCACGCCGTCGCGACAGCATCCGGTCGGCATGACAATGAGCTTGGGGCGACGCATGGAGTGGATCGACTGGGCACGCGATTCGCAGAGCTGGATCATCGAGGATGATTGCGACAGCGAACTACGTTACCGCGGGCCGCTCCTGCCGACCCTGTTCGGCCTCGACCGGAACGAGCATGTCATTTATGTCGGGACGCTCAGCAAGGTGATGTTTCCTTCGCTGCGGCTCGGCTATGTCGTGTTGCCGAAAGATCTCGTCGCCCCGTTTGCCGCGGTGTGCACGGTGATCGGGCGCAGCCCGTCCACGCTCATGCAGGCGGTTGCGGCCGATTTCATCCGCGAAGGCCATCTGCAGACGCATATCCGGCACACGCGCGGGCTGTATCAAAGGCGGCAACATGCGCTGCTGACGGAGCTCGGGAGCCAGCTCGGGCATTGCCTGAGCGCCGCGCCGGTCGATGCCGGCATGCATGTGCTCGGCTGGCTGAACGCGGACGTCGACGATCAGCACGTTGCCCGTGCGCTCGCGCAACGCGGCGTCTACACGTATGCACTCGGGGAATACTGTCTGCAGCAGACACAGCGCCCCGCATTGCTCATCGGTTTTGCGGTCACGGCCGAAGCCAATATGCGACGGGCGGTGGCGCACATGGCCGAGGCGTTGAAGCAACTGGGCCTGGCGTAACAGTGGTGCCCCGC
The DNA here is from genome assembly GCF_051125205.1 of Paraburkholderia sp. A1BS-2L. Lineage (NCBI taxonomy): Bacteria > Pseudomonadati > Pseudomonadota > Betaproteobacteria > Burkholderiales > Burkholderiaceae > Paraburkholderia > Paraburkholderia sp. A1BS-2L. The sequence continues at coordinate 140,889 of NZ_CP120431.1, read as the reverse complement.
GGCGATGCGCAGCGGCTCAAAATGGACATACCGCAACGCCATTTAATGGCTATAACGATCGGTCCGCTGCGATGATTTAATGACGGCATTCTGGATGCGCCCCGCTTGTGCATCCTTCCTAAAGAGGAGTTCGAATGCCACTCATCCAGTCCCGATTCGCGACGCTGATCGGCCAGAACCTCGATGCCGAAGAATCCGCGCGGATTCCCGAGCTCACCCCGGCGCTGGCGCGCAAGCTGATCGAGCGTATCGACAGCGTGCGCCTGTTCGCGCACGCATACACCATGCTGGGCAATTTCACCTACGGCCGCTTTCATCCTTGCGATCTGCTGGATCACGCCTACCGACACGAGCTGGACGGCATCTGCATTCATTTGCTCGACGGCGAGGAGCGCTGCCTCGGGCGAATGTCCGATTCGCAATTGCGCGCGGTGGCGGCTCACGCGAGCCGGCTCGGCCTGGACGTGCATCTCGAGATCAGTAGCACCCAGCGTCCGGACGTCGACGAAGTCGTGCGCATCGCGCGGATCATGGCGGTCGAACACATTCGCGTGTATTCGCGTTACGAGGGCTTGCTGTCCGAGGTGATGAAGCGCGTGGAAGCCGACCTGCGCTACCTCGCGGAGCTCGCCGACCGCCACAGTCTGCATTTTTATTTCGAGCAGCACGAAGAACTGAAGAGCGCAGAGATCGTTGATCTGTTGCGCACGGTGGCGCACCCGCGCCTGCATGCACTATTCGATTTCGGCAACATGATCAACGCATGCGAATCGCCGATGAGCGCGTTGCGCCAACTGGCGCCATACATCGGCCAGGTTCACATGAAGGGCGTGCGGATTCTGCAGGAGGGCGACGGCTTCGGCCATCGCGGCGTGTTGCAGGGCGGCGCGGACGATGATCTTCCCGGCGCGCGGATGCTGTACGAATTGCTGATGCTTGGCGAATCGAAGCCGCAAATCGTCGCCTTCGCGCTCGAACAGGAAAATCACTATTACGCACCGATGTTTCGCCAGAAGAGCGAAGCAGACGATCCGTTCATACCGTACCGGGAAATGAGCGAAACGGGCATTCCCGGCGGCCTCAGCAAGGAGGCGCTGCTCGAGCAGGAGCCGCGCTGGGCCTTCAATCAGATTCGCTACGTGCGGGCGCTGCTGCTGCGTTTGCGCGAGCTCGCCGAATTGCGCTTGCAGATGGCCGGGACGGCATCCGGCTGCTGATATAGAACGAACACATGGAGAAGACAATGAAGTCGATTGACAGGATGAAATGGATTAAGTTCGTAGTGCTTGTGATGGGCGGCGGGACAGTCTACAAGCTGGCGAACCTCAAGGATGCGTTTTATGTGCCAATGCAGCAGTACCTGGGATTGACCAACGCGCAGATCGGCGTGCTGTTGAGCGTCAACTCGTTGTTTGCGACCGCGCTGTTCGTGCTTGGGGGCTACTTGTCCGATCGATTCCAGGCGCGTCGGACCATTTCGTTGGGGATGGCCGGTGCGGGCGTCATCGGCATTTATCTGAGCACGTTTCCGGGCTACAACCAGTTGCTGGTCCTGTTCGCGGCGCTGGCGGTCTGCTCCGACTGCCTGTTTTGGCCCGCGCTGCTCAAGGCGATTCGCAATCTCGGCAACAGCGATGAACAAGGACGCATGTTCGGCTTCCTCGAAGGCGGCCGCGGAGTGATCGATACGCTGGTGGCATTTTCCGCGCTCGGACTGTTTGTCGTGATGGGTTCGGGCCCAGGCGGGTTCAAGGCGGCGATCTTGATGTATTCGGTGATCGACATCCTGGTTGGCGTGCTGACGTTCTTCCTGCTCAGCGGAGCCGACAAGCACGCGCCCTCGGAACGCAATGCTTCGCAAGCATCGGGGCTGGCGGCGTTGAAAATGGCGATACGTCTGCCGAAACTGTGGCTCGTCAGCCTGAACGTCTTTATGGTGTACGTGGTGTATTGCGGATTGACCTATTTCATTCCGTACCTCAAGTACGTGTACGGTTTGCCGGTCGGCCTCGTCGGCGCCTACGGCATTATCAATCAGTATGGCTTGAAGATCGTGGGCGGCCCGCTGGGCGGCTATCTCTCCGACAAGAAATTCGGCAGCGCGATCAGCTACATCCGTGCAGCATTTTTTGCGCTGATCCCGATGATGGCAGTGATTTTGTGTCTGCCCGGAAAACCCGATTACATGATCGCCGGGATGATTGCCACGCTGGGATTTTCACTGATCGTCTTCACGATGCGCGGCGTGTTCTGGGCGCCGATGGAGGAGGCCGGGATTCCCAATGAAATCAGCGGTGCCGCCTTCGGTGTAGCCTGCCTCATCGGCTATGCGCCGGGGATGTTTGCGTTCATGATCTACGGCGCGCTGCTGGATGCGTATCCTGGGGTGACGGGCTATCACTATGTGTTTGCTTCGATGGCCGCGATGGCGCTGATCGGCATCGTCGTGGCCAATGTGCTGGCGCGTGCCACGCGCACGGGCCGGGTTCCGCGCCCCGCAACGGCCGCGTAGCGAGAGCGGCGCACGCGCCTTCCCAACCTATCTGGCCTCCCTCCAGTTCGAAACCGTCATGCCGAAGTGCTTTCTGAACCAGAAAGCAAACGCGCTCGAACTGGAAAAACCGAGCAGATCCGCGAGTTCCGCGAGCGAGCGGTCGCTATCGCGGATCTGCCGCGAGGCGAGTTCGCAGCGAACGACCTGAAGCAGCGACGAAAAGCTCGTCTCCTCGGCGGCCAGGCGCCGATGCAGAGTCCGACGGTCCACGCCGAGATGCCTCGCCACCTGGTCGGCCGTGCATCGGCCGTTGGGCAACATCGCAACGATCACCTGACGAATGGTATGCGTGGCGCTTTCGTTGGCGCCCGACAGCGCCTGATCCAGAAAGCGCCGGGCATAGAGCGCCATCTGCGAATCGCCGCCGGGCCGATAGGCGGCCAGATCTTTTGCGTGGCACACGATGCCGTTGAAACTCGAATTGAATTCGACTGCCGATCTGAAGAAGGTCTTATGGCATGTCGCGCCATCCGGTGGACGGTGCTCGAAGCAGACGCTGCGCGGCCGCCAGTTCGACCCGAGCAGTTCCTCCATGCTCCGATAAAGCACGCCGACCGCCATCTCGATGGACTGCCGCACCGAATTCTTGTCGCTCACCAGAATGTTTTCGCGAATCAAGACGGCATCGCCATGTTCTTCAATGCGGGTCAGCAGCGACGCATTAATCAGGCGCATGTAACGGCACAGGCTCTCGAGCGCATCCCGCACCGTGGGCGCTTCGCTCATGACCGCGCTGATCGGTCCCAGGTTGGACAGCCGGCGGCGCATGGCCAGTTGCAAGCCGAAATCTTCCACGCTCGCGGCTGCGGCGCTGATTTCCAGCAGCTCGCGGACCGCATTGGTGCTGATGGGCGTATCGGGATTCACGAGATCGCGGGCATTCAAGCCGACCTTGCGCAGCATGCGTGCGGGATCCAGCCCCACATGGCGGGCGAGATCGGTATAGCCGGTGAGGCTGGCGCTGCGGATCGTCAGCATGAATCGTTGCATGGCGGTGTCCCAATTTCGACATCGAATGTCCCAAATAATACATCATCGTCGATTTGAGGGCGATATCCTTCTACTCACTATCCATTAGATGCTTATCCAGGAGGCACGCCATGAATTTCCTCGACGGACACCTGTTTCCCGAAAACCAGCAGCCGCTGATCATTACAGCCGCGCCCTATGCGCCGTCGTGGCTGCCCTCGGACTTCCCTGAGGAAATTCCCGTCACGATGGAGGAGCAGATCCAGAAGGCAGTGGACTGCTACAACGCCGGCGCGACGGTGCTGCATCTGCACGTGCGCGAGCTGGACGGCAAGGGCAGCAAGCGTCTGTCGAAGTTCAACGAGCTGATTGCCGGCGTGCGCGCGCGCGTGCCGGAGATGATCATCCAGGTGGGCGGCTCCATCAGTTTCGCGCCGGAAACCGAGGGCGCGGCCGCCAAGTGGCTTTCGGACGACACGCGCCACATGCTGGCCGAGCTGGATCCCAAGCCCGACCAGGTGACGGTGACGATCAACACCTCGCAGATGAACATCCTGGAGCAATTCGATGCGCGTGACATCCAGGGGACCTCAATGGAAGACCCGGCGGTGTTCAATGCCTACAAGGAAATGACGGTGCCTGCGCAGCCCGGCTGGGCCGAGGAGCATATCCGGCGCCTTTCGGCCGCCGGCATTCAAAGCGCGTTCCAGTGCTACAACATCAACAGCTTCGAATCGGTGGAGCGACTGATGCGCCGCGGCATCTACAAGGGGCCGCTGGTGATGAACTGGGTCGCGATCGGCGGCGGCATGGATGCGCCCAACATCTACAGCCTGGCCAATTTCATGCGTGCGGTGCCCGATGGCGCGGTGGTGACGGTGGAAAGCTCCGTACTCAATGTGCTGCCGGTGAACATGATGGGCATCGCGATGGGCCTGCACGTGCGCACGGGCACCGAGGACAATCTGTGGAATCAGTCGCGCACGGCCAAGATCGGCACGCCCGCGCAGATCGAGCAGCTGGTGCGCATTTCGCACGAGTTCGGCCGGCCGATCGCCACGGCCAAAGAGGCCCGCGAGATCTCCCGGATCGGCGTGTTCTACGACACGGTGGAAGAAACCCTGGAGGCCAACGGCTTCGCACCGAACCGCGCCGGCAGACAGCAAGGCCATCTGCGCAAGATCGCCTGATTGCGGACGCCCGGCATGCCGCGCCCGCGCGGTGCAGCGCGTGAGCGCGCTGCTCACTGAGCGTCGCCTTCGCGTGGCTCTCCTCGAGGACGGAGAAGCCGCGCCCGGCCGCGTACACAGAGAAGCGACCATTTTTAATCTTGATTTGCGAATAAATATTCATATTTAGACGCTGGTTGATATCAAAAAAGCGCGCTCAAATGGAGTCATTCGTCTCAACGGAGAACTCCATGGAACTCATGCTTGCCGACTCGCTTGCCACCTCGCATCCGTCGTCGTTTCGTCTGTCGCCACATCCGCACCATCACCGGATCATTCACGTGAGCGCCGAGCGCGACGCGCTCGAACAGTTCCTGGAAGACGTCCGCGAGATCGATATCCAGAATCTCGAGTATGTGCCGTTCATGCGCTACCACCTGACCGACCTGCTGATCAAGCGGCTCGGCAACGCGTTCGCGCGCACCCTGGTCGACCTCGTCAAGGACCGCAACCATGGCGGTTTCACGATCGGTCTTCAGGGACTGTCGCAAGATAGTTCGGACTACGTCAAGTTTGGCACGGCCATCGGCCATCTCCTCGGGCCGAGCAATCACGACTCCATGTCGGGCACCTATTACGCGCGCTTCGTGGTCGGGCATACCGACGACAGCGACTCGTACCTGCGCCAGGCCTATCGTCTGTTCACGATGCACACCGACGGCACGTTCGTCACCGAAGCCACCGACTGGCTGCTGATGATGAAGTTCGCCGAGCAGAACGCGATCGGTGGCGAGTCGCGTTTCCTGCACCTCGATGACTGGGACGAGTGCGAGCGCTTCGTGAACCACAAGCTCGCGACACGGCCGTTCCTTTACAAAGCGCCCGGCTCCAAGAACGTGAGCGAGCGGGTCGAGCGCCCGGTATTTTTCCAGAGCGAATTCGGTTTGTCGCTGTCGTTCATCGACCAGTTCGTGCAGCCTGCGAACCGGGAAGAGGCCGCTTATCTGCATGACCTTTCGGCATCGATGGAAGCTTCGCGGGGCACGAAGGAAGTCGTCCTGCCGGCAGGGGACCTGGTTGTCCTGAACAACTATTTCTATGTCCACGGCCGCGCGCCGTTCGAAAAGAACGAGGCGCTCTTTCGCGAACTGATGCGACAGCGGGGCACGTTCGCGCAGTGATGCAGCGTGCGCCGGGTCCGGCAGGACGCTTGCCCGGCCGGACCGGGCGTCGAGCCGTTTGAAGTGTTCTTTTGAAGCGTTCTTTTGAAGCGTTTGAAGAAGCAGATTGTGGAGAGACAGATGGAAGATCACCTCGGCGCCGCGGACGTCCAGCCGCTTCCGCGTGCCGCGCAGAAGAGCCAGGCCGCGTATGGCGTGAAGCACGACGTTCCGGCGCGGCTTCGCAAGATCCTTTCATTGGCCGACTTCGAGGCGGCGGCGCGGGGGTTTCTGCCGCGCCCGCTGTACGGCTACATTTCCGGCGCCGCCGAGGACGAGCTGTCGCTCGCCGCGAACCGCAGCGCATTCGAGCGCCTGAAATTCCGGCCGAAGGTGCTGGTGGACGTCGCGCGCCGGTCGCAGGCCGCCACGATCTTCGGCCGCACCTACGCGTCGCCGTTCGGAATTGCACCGGTTGGCATCAGCGCGATTTCCGCATATCGCGGCGATATCGCGCTGGCCCAGGCCGCGCAGGGCGAGCAGATTCCCGCGATCATGAGCGGCACCTCGCTGATCCCGATGGAGACCGCCCATGCCGCCGCGCCGGGCACCTGGTTCCAGGCCTATCTCCCCGGCGACGCCGCGCGCCGCGACGCGCTGATCGAGCGCGTCCAGGCCGCGGGCTTCGCGACGCTCGTCGTCACGGTCGACATCCCTGTGTGGGCGAACCGCGAGAACAACGTTCGCACCGGATTTTCGCTGCCGCTGCGTCCGTCGCTGCGTCTCGCGATGGACGGCCTCGCGCGGCCCCGGTGGCTCTGCGGCACGTTCCTGCGGACCTTGATCCAGCATGGCATGCCTCACTTCGAAAACTCGTTCGCGACGCGCGGCGCGCCAATGCTGTCCGCGTCGGCGATTCGCGACACCACGGGCCGCGATCATCTGTCATGGGAGGACATCGCCCGGATCCGCGCGCGCTGGAGCGGCAACCTCGTGATCAAGGGCATCCTGCACGCCGACGACGCGCGACGCGCGGCGTCCATCGGCGCGGACGGCATCATCGTCTCGAACCATGGCGGACGTCAGCTCGATGGCGCGGTCGAGCCCTTGCAGGTGCTGCCGGAGATTTGCGAGGCCGTCGGCGACGATCTGGCCGTGATGATGGACAGCGGAGTCCGGCGTGGCGCGGATGTGCTGAAGGCGCTCGCGCTTGGCGCGCGGTTCGTGTTCGTCGGGCGCCCGTTCATGTATGCGGCGGCGGTGGGCGGCGAGGCGGGCGTGCGGCACGCGATTGGGCTCCTGCGCGACGAGGTGGACAGGAACATGGCGATGCTGGGGGCGCGTTCAGTCGAGGAGGTTACGAGCGACGTGCTTGCGTGAGGATGTTGCTGGCAAGCGGAATTCGTGGGACTGTGGCATCCAGTAAACCCCGTGGACCGTGTCCCAACAAAGCAATTGATTGTCCCAGATAAGCAAGCGGGAAAGGTAGCCGCCCCAGATACTTGTCGTCATGAATCGAAGCCGGACGCGCTGCTCAAGACCGCGCTCCGGCCTCGTCGACGACCGCTCCTGCTCGAGCCAGCAGCAGCCATTTCCTCTGGAGACGCATCATGAATTTCCTCGACGGCCATCTGTTCCCCGAGAACCAGCAACCCCTGATCATTACGGCCGCGCCTTATGCGCCGGGCTGGTTGCCCAGCGACTTTCCGGAGGACATTCCGGTCACGATGGAGGAACAGATCCAGAAGGCGGTGGACTGCTACAACGCGGGCGCGACGGTGCTGCACCTGCACGTGCGCGAACTGGACGGCAAGGGCAGCAAGCGTCTGTCGAAGTTCAATGAACTGATCGCCGGAGTGCGCAAGGCGGTGCCGGAAATGATCATCCAGGTGGGCGGCTCGATCTCGTTCGCCCCCGAAAACGAAGGGCAGGCCGCCAAGTGGCTCTCCGACGACACCCGCCACATGCTGGCCGAGCTCGATCCGGCGCCCGACCAGGTCACGGTGACGGTCAACACCTCGCAGATGAACGTCACCGATCAGGCCGAGGACGCCGACTTCCGGGGCACTTCGCGCGAGAACCCGACGCTCTTCAACGCCTACAAGGAAATGACGGTTCCCGCGCAGCCGGGCTGGGTGGAGGAGCATGTGCGCCGCCTGAGCGCGAGCGGCATCCAGAGCGCGTTCCAGTGCTACAACCTCAACAGCTTCGAGTCGGTGGAGCGGCTGATGCGCCGCGGCTTCTACAAAGGGCCGCTGGTGATGAACTGGGTGGCCATCGCGGGCGGCATGGATACGCCGAACGTCTACAGCCTCGCCAACTTTATCCGCGCAGTGCCCGATGGCGCGGTGGTGACGGTGGAGAGCAACGTGCGCAACGTGTTGCCGGTCAACATGATGGGCATCGCGATGGGCCTGCACGTGCGCTGCGGCACGGAAGACTGCCTGTGGAACCAGTCGCGCACCGAGAAGCAGAGCACCGTGAAGCAGATCGAACAGCTCGTGCGCATCTCGCGCGAGTTCGGCCGTCCCATTGCCACCGCAAAAGAGGCGCGCGAGATCAGCAAGATCGGCGTGTTCTACGACACGGTGGAGGAATCGCTGCACGAAAACGGCTTTGCGCCTAACCGCAACGGCGGCAACCAGGGCTTCCTGCGCAAGACCGCCTGATCGCCGCGGTGCGGGTTTGGCAGAGCCAGTCAATCGGCCGGTGCGTTCCGGCTGGCCGATTGATTATCCGATTGCTTGTCTGCCGGGTTATCCGCTTGAAGGTCCGCTTGCTTGCGCCACTGCGAGACGCTGCAGCCGAACGCGGCGCGGAACCAGTGGCTGAAACTGCTGTGTGCGGAAAAGCCCAGCAGCACCGCGACCTCGCCGACCGGCAGGTCACTCTCGAGCAAGTGGCGCACCGCCAGTTCCTCGCGCATCTGGTTGAGCATCGCCGAGAACGTCAGCCCTTCGTCGCCGAGGTGGCGGTGCAGCGTGCGGCGGTCCACGTGCAGATGCCGCGCCACCAGTTGCGCCGTGCATCGTCCGCCCGGGAGCAACGCCAGGATCATTTCCCGGCAGGCTTCGCGCATGCCCTCGCCACGGCGCCGCAGCGCCGTTTCCAGATAGTCTCGAGCGAAGTGCGCGGCTCCCGGGTCCTCGCGCATGCGCGGCATCGACAGGTCGGCCGCCGCGCATACGAGACCGTTGAACGGCTGATTGAACTGAGGATTGCGGCCGAAGAAGACCCGGTAGGGCGTCATGTCGGCCGGCGGGCGATGTGTGAAGCAAACCTGCTGAGGACGCCACTGCGGGCCGATCAGTTCGCGCAGAATGCGCAGTTTCACGGCCACCGCGAGCTCCATTGCCTGGCGCGTGGAGAGTCCGGGTCTCGGCAGCAGCGCTTCGCGGATCACCACGGACTGGCCGGCCTCTTCGATGCGCGTGACCAGCGCGGCGCTCAGCAGCTTTTCGTAGCGGCACAAGGTATCGAGCGCCTGCCGCGGGGTGGGCTCGTCCTTGAGCACGAGCCAGATCGGGCCGAGGTTGGAGAGCGAGCGCCGCGCCGCGAGCCGCAGCGCGAAATCCTCGACGCCGGTCTCGCGTGCGGCGACCTCCAGCAGTTCGCGCACGGCGTGGCTGGGGATCAGCGCCTCGGGGTTGTCGAGCACGCGCGCCGAGATGCCCGCTGCGCGCAGGAACGCATACGGATCGCGCCCGAGCGACTCCACCAGTTCGATGTAGCCGTTCAGGCTGGCGCTGCGTATCAGCTTGTCGACGTGTTGCATGAAGGGGATCCGCGTGGCGGGGTGCCACGCGAAAGGCTATCAGAACGGCCGGTCGCCCATGATGGTCGCGCGTTCCATCCGGCGCGGCGCAGGCCAGTAGTCGCTCACCGCGTAGTGCTGTGTTGCGATGTTGTCCCAGATCGCGACGCTGCCCGGTTCCCATTTGAAGCGCACCTGGTACTCGGGAATGGCCGCCTGGCTGATCAGGTAGTTCAGCAGCAGGCTCGCGCCCGGCGTCTTGTCCTGCCCGAAACGCACGTTCCCGGGCGTATGGTAATTAATAAAGTGAGTCGAGAACGGGCCCACATAAAGGATTTTTTCGTCCGTTTCCGGGTGCGTGCGCACCACTGGGTGATCGACCAGCGGGTACTTGCGCACCAGCTCTTCGCGCTCCTCGGCGGTCATGACCGCGCCGAACGAATGCTCGATCCCGTGCTTGGCGCGCAAGCTTTCGATCTTTGCCTTGATGTCGTTGGGCAGATTCTTGTACGCCTCCACCATATTCACCCAGATGGTGTCGCCGCCCACTTCCGGGCACGAAATGCAGCGCAGCACCGCGCCCTTGGGCGGCTTGGCCCGCCACGACGCATCGCTGTGGTAGGTGTTCTCGAAGTGGTCCCGCTTCTCGCTCTTGTAGATCTCGATCAGGCCCGGGTAGCCCGGCACCGTGTTGGCAACCGGATGGTCTTCCAGATCGCCGAAGCGGCTCGCGAACGCGACATGGTCGGCGCGCGTAATGTCCTGGTCGCGGAAAAACAGCACCCGGTGCTTCAACAGCAATGCCTTGATGTCGGCAAACAGGGCATCGTCTTTCGCCACGTCGGCGATACTCACATCCCGGAGTTCGGCGCCAATCGAACAGGTGAGGGGTTTGATCTGCATGGTGACGTCTCCGTAGACATGGATATTGAAATTGGGCTCGCATCTGCTTGCGATTGTGGGCGCGATGCCAATGGCGCGCTTGACCGAACGCGCCACAATTTGACAAACGCGCACACCGCGTGGGCGTCGCGCACAGCCCGGCCATGCTGGCGGGCCAGGCGCGTAAGATGTCGCGCTGGAATCCGCATGAGAAAGCCCGAAATCCAGCCATGGACCTGAACCTGATCGGCCTGTTCGTCGAAATCGTGGAAGCGCGCAGCCTCAGCGCCGCGGCGCGAAAGCTCGGCATGACGCGTGCGAACGTGAGCCAGCGGCTGAAATTGCTGGAGCGCGAAACCGGCGCCCAACTGCTGCGCCGCTCGACGCGCAGCTTTGAACTGACGCAGGCGGGAAGCACGTTGTACGACAGCGGCCGGCGCATCGTGGAAGAACTGGGCACGGCCCGCGCGTCGATCGACAGCCTCGGCAAGACGCTGCGCGGCCGGGTGCGTATCAGCGTGCCAACCGGCTTCGGCAGGCTGTTCGCCGGCGCGAAGCTGCTCGAATTCGCGCGTGCGAACTCGGGCATTGCGCTGACGGTCACGTTCAACAACTGGATCGAGGACCTGATTGCGGCAGAAGTGGATGTCGCGCTCAGGATTACCTCGACGCCGCCGCTCGATTGCGTCGCGCGCAAGATCTGCTCGTTTGAATGGAGCCTGTGCGCGTCGGCCGATTATCTGCGCGAGCAGGGTCCGATCGAGTGCCCGGCCGACCTCGAACAGCACGCGCTCATCTGCGCGCCCTATGGCGGCCGGCGCGTGCCGATCGAACTCCTGCACCGCGAGAATGCCGCGGACACCCACACGATTACCGTCCCGCCCGCGCTGGAATCAACCGATTATCCGTTCCTTGCGGAGGCGGTGCGCGAGGGCATGGGGATCGGCGTGCTGCCGGACTATGTGATCCACCTGCAGGCGAACCGGGATTTGCTGCCGGTTCTGCAGTCCTATCGCGTCGTGGGTCGGCAAAGCACGCTGTACATCGTCACGTTGCCCAACCGCTATCCGTCGCCCGCGACGCAAGCGCTGATCGACTTCCTGCACGACCAGATTCTCGAGCTTGCCCAAAGCTGGAAATGACCAGTGGGGCCGGTGCCGCGTCCTTGTCCTCCGTGGCGTCTCGCTGTCGATTCTCTCGCTGTCAATTCTCTGTTAACAGTCCGTCAATCGGCACTGTGATTGTCAAGCTATAACCGTCGCTCGACAATGTGCTGAAAGATCGATCAGTACATGGAGACGAGACGATGCGCCGCGTATTCAGAAACGCTGCTTCGTAGTCGCGGCGGCCGCCGCCGCCGAGCGTGGGCTGTGCTCACTCCGCCTGATTTGCCCATTTCAATTTTTACTCAGGATTCCTGCTCATGCGCGAAGCCGTCATTGTCTCCACTGCACGCACGCCGCTGACCAAGGCGCACCGCGGCGAATTCAACATCACGCCCGGCCCGGCGCTCGCGTCGTTCGCCGTGCGCGCCGCCGTGGAGCGCTCCGGCATCGATCCGGAATCGATCGAGGACGCCGTCCTCGGCTGCGGCTATCCCGAAGGCATCACCGGCCGCAACGTCGCGCGTCAGGCCGTGGTGCGGGCCGGCTTGCCGCTTTCGATTGCCGGCACGACCGTCAACCGCTTTTGCGCATCGGGTCTGCAGGCGGTGGCGATTGCCGCGGGCCGCATCGTCGTCGATGGCGCGCCGGCCATGATCGCGGGCGGCGTCGAAAGCATCTCGGGCATCCGCCGCGACCTGCATCGCGCGAGCGACCTGGACCCGTGGCTCGTCGAGCACAAGCCGGCGCTCTACATGGAAATGATCGACACCGCCGATATCGTCGCGCAGCGCTATGGGATCAGCCGGGAAGCGCAGGACCGCTTTTCGGTGGCGAGCCAGCACAAGACCGAAGCCGCACAACGCGCGGGCCGCTTTGCGGAGGAGATCGTGCCGGTCATCACGACGATGGCCGTCACGGACAAGCAAACCGGCGAAGTGAGCCAGCGCGAGGTGACGATCGATGTCGATACCTGCAATCGCCGGGGCACGACGTACGATGCGCTCGCGAAGCTGGCGCCCGTCAAGGGGCCGGAGAAGTTCGTCACGGCGGGCAATGCATCGCAGCTTTCGGACGGTGCTTCGGCATGCGTCATGATGGAAGCGAAGGAAGCCGAGCGCCGCAACGTCGCGCCGCTCGGCGCGTTCCGCGGCCTCGCGATGGCCGGCTGCGAGCCCGACGAGATGGGCATTGGCCCCGTGTTCGCGGTGCCCAAGCTGCTCGCGCGCCATGGCCTCGCGATGGACGACATCGGCCTCTGGGAAATCAACGAGGCTTTCGCCTCGCAGGCGATCTACTGCCAGCAGCGCCTGGGCATTCCGGACGAACGCTTGAACGTGAACGGTGGAGCGATTGCCGTCGGTCATCCGTTCGGTATGACTGGCGCGCGTCTCGCGGGGCATGTGCTGCTCGAAGGACGTCGCCGGGGCGTGAAGTACGCGGTCGTCACGATGTGCATCTCCGGCGGAATGGGCGCCGCGGCCCTGTTCGAAATCTACTGAAAGACGCTCGCACGGTGCGCGCTGCTGCTGCCCTGAACCCTGACTCTCCGGACTTGCCATGTCGAATCTGAATTCATCGCTGCCGCTTGCGGGCGTGCGCGTTCTCGATCTTTCCCGCGTGCTGGCGGGTCCCTGGTGCGCGACGGTGCTGGGCGATCTCGGTGCCGAAGTCATCAAGATCGAACATCCGCGTCGCGGCGACGACACGCGCGACTGGGGGCTGCGGGTCGGTTCGACCCAGACGTCCTATTTCAACAGCGCGAACCGCAACAAGCGCTCGGTGACGGTCGACTTGCAGACGACCGAAGGCCAGCAGATCGTGCGCGATCTCGCGCGCCAAAGCGACGTCGTGATCCAGAACTTCAAGTTCGGCGGCGTGGAAAAGATGGGGCTCGGCTATGAGCAGCTGAAACAGGTGCGCGAGGACCTGATCTACTGCTCGATCTCCGGCTACGACCGCACGGGCCCGGAAGCCACGCGGCCCGGCTACGACCTCGTGGTGCAGGGCGAGGCCGGACTGATGGCGCTGAACGGCGAAGCCAGCCAGCCGCCGCTGAAGTTCGGCGTGGCGGCGGTCGATCTCTTCACCGGCATGTACTCGGCCCAGGCCATCCTCGCGGCGCTGTTCGAGCGCCAGCGCACCGGCAAGGGGCGCCACATCGAGATGGCGCTGTTCGATTGCGGCCTGATGATTACCTCGTACTACGGCCTCGAAGCGCTGATGAAGGGCGAAGACCCGCTGCGCGTCGGCAACGCCCATCCGTCTATCGTGCCGTATGGCGTGTTCGAGGCGGAAGACGGGCCGCTCGTCATCACGGTCGGCAATAACGGGCAGTACGAGCGCTTCTGCCGCGAGGTGATCGAGCGCCCCGATCTCGTCGACGACGAGCGCTTCAGGACCAATCTCGGCCGGGCCGAGCACCGCGCGGCACTGCTGCCGGAAATCGATCGCGAACTGGGCCGGCGCAAGCGCCAGGATTTGCTGGAGCGCCTGAGAGGGGCCGGCATTCCGTGCGGCGAAGTGCTGGGCGTGCATGAGGCGCTGACGTCGAAGCGGGCGACCGACGCCGGGCTCGTGGCGACGCACGACCACCCGGAGGGCGGCCGCGCGAGCGTGCTGGCGCCGCCGTATCGCCTCGACGGCGCGCGTCCTCCGGTGCGGCGCGCGCCGCCGCAGCTCGGCGAAGGCACGGCAGACGTGCTGCATGCGCTGCTCGGGATCTCCGATGAGCGGATCGGGCAATTGAAGGCCGCTGGTGTGGTTTGACGAAGCGAGCCAAAGACCAAAAAGAAAGGAGCGCTAATGAAGATGCAGGACATGGAGGCCGGGCAGAAGATCGCCGCTGCCGGACGAGCAAAGCAGCCGCTGTATCCGTGGGTCGTGTTTGCGCTGACCCTGGGCCTGGTGATGTCCGACTACATGTCGAGGCAGGTGCTCACGGCCGTGTTCCCGCTGATCAAGGCGGCGTGGCAGTTGTCGGACACGCAGCTCGGCTCGCTCAACAGCGTGGTGGCGCTGCTGGTGGGCACGCTCACGCTGCCGCTTTCACTGCTGGCCGCGCGCTGGGGGCATGTCAAGAGCATCTTCATCATGGCGGCCCTGTGGAGCCTCGCCACGCTGGGCTGCGCCGTCTCCACGAACTATGGCGAAATGCTCGCTGCGCGCGCGCTGGTCGGCATCGGCGAGGCGGCTTACGGTGCGGTGGCGCCCGCGCTCCTCTTGAGCGTCTTTCCCGTCTCCATGCGCGCCGTTCTCTTCGCGGCCTTCACGGCGGGCGCGTCGTTCGGCTCGGTGCTGGGGCTCGCGTGCGGTGGCGCGATCGCGGCCCATCTGGGATGGCCGTGGTCGTTTGCCTCGATGGGGATCTTCGGCATGGTGCTGGTGATCGTGTTCCGCGCCGTCGTGACCGAAGGGCGGGTATCGCGCTACCAGTCGGGGAACCCAGGTGGCGCACCGGCGGCATTGGGCGCGCGGGCGACGTTGCGCAGCCTGATCGGCGGCATTGCATCGTCACGCTCGCTCGTTTGCGCGTATCTAGGCAGCGGCTTGCAGTTGTTCTGCACGGCGTCGCTATGGGCGTGGATGCCGAGCTATCTGAACCGCTACTACGGGATGGCAACGGGCCGGGCCGCGCTGACGGCAGCCGGGTTCGTGATGCTCTCGGGCGTCGGCATGATCGCATGCGGCCTGATCGCCGACCGGATCAGCAAAACGCGGCCGGCGCGCAAGTGGGACGCGGCGTTCCTCTATTGCCTCACGGTGTTCGCGCTGCTCGCAATTGCGTTCCGTCTCGCGCCGGGCGCACTGCAACTCGTGCTGATCGGCGTGGCGATGTTCATCACGTCGGGAACCAATGGCCCGGGTGGCGCCATGGTGGCGAATCTCACGCCGCGCGCCATTCACGCATCGGCTTTCGCGCTGCTGGCAATCACCTACAACCTGCTCGGCACCGCGCCGGGGCCGTACTTCACCGGCTTCTTCGCGGACCGCATCGGCTTGCATGGCGCCTTGCAGTACATGCCGTTCGTCAGCGTGATTTCGGCCACGGCATTTTTCATCGGCAAACGCAGCTATGCGCGCGATCTCGCGCGTGTCGATGCGCATTGAAATCTGCGCCGAACCGCGCAAGACCATCGGATCGGCGGTGCTGCTGCCGTAACGCGGCGCGCGCTCAGGCTGGCTCGTCGCCTGGGCGCGCGAGCGATGCGCTGACGAACGCGCGCACGGCGGGGGAGAGTTCCCGCCGCCGGCTCGCCAGCGCGAGGTGAACGGGATGTTCGAAATCGGCAATGGGCTTGTAGCAGAGGCCCGGCTGCGTGAAATGGGACATCGATTCGGGCACCACGGCGACGCCATAGCCGGCCGACGCGAGGCTGAGCCCGGAGATGAAGTCGCGCACGCGATAGTCGAGAAAAGCCGAGAAACCGCCGGCGGCGCCCAATGCGGACAGCACCTCGCCGAATCCTTCGTCCTCGTCGAATTGAGGCGAAATGAAGCTCTGGTCCTTCAGGTCGCGCGCCATCAGCTTGCGGCGCGTCGCCAGCGGGTGCGTGTCGGCCATCGCAACCATGAGGCGCTCGGTATGGACGATCGTGGCCACGATGCCGGGCGGATATTGGCGCCTCGGCCGCGCGATGCCGATATCGATTTCGCCGCCATCGAGCGCTTCGAACTGGCGCGGCGTTTCCATGGGCACGACGTCGACGCGCACGTTCGGATGCGATAGACGGAAGTCGCGCAGCATCGCGGAGAGCGCGCCGCTGGACACGCCCGACGCCACGTAGCCGATCCGCACGATGCCGGCCAGGCCGCGGGCCGCCAGTCGGCCGATCTGATCGGCGCGTTCGATATGCCGTAAGGCCGCCACGGCTTCGGCATGGAACAGCCGCCCGGCATCGGTGAGCGTGACGGGCTGGCGCTTGTTGCGGTTCAGCAGGCGCACGCCGAGGTCTTGCTCAAGACGCTGAATCTGGGCGCTCAGCGCCGATTGCGCGATGTCGAGGCGATCCGCCGCGCGCGCGAAATGCAATTCCTCGACCACGGCGGTGAAGTATCTGAGCTGGCGAGCGTCGATCATTTAATCGGGAAAGGTGTTTAAAGGTCTGTAACCGCTATCCCGATGCTATCAAAAATTCGCTGGCCTGACGCAGGCAACCTCTTTTACACCGTGCAGTTTACTTATCCAGAAAATAAACTACACTGATGAGTCTACTTTGCGGAAACACTCCATGGCATCGATCCCTGATTTCCTTGGCCGAACCTTCGGACTCGCTGCGGCGCGGCGCTCGCGCGTCGTCTCGGACGGCTCGCCGCAGCACGACGGCACGCGCTTTCGCAACGTGCGCCCGCGTCCGCAGGAAGGCTTTGCGAAGACGCTTCGCATCGCGTGGAACGTGTTGTTCAGGAAGCCGCGGGGCACGGGGCCGGCTGGCGTGCTGCCCGTCGACGCGCTGAGCCGGGCGGATCTCGATGCCGCGCCCGAGCGCAGCCTGTACCGGCTCGGCCATTCGACGCTGCTTTTGAAGTTGCGCGGCGAATACTGGCTCACCGACCCGGTGTTCGGCGAGCGCGCCTCGCCGTTCAAGCGCATGGGCCCGAAGCGCTTCCACGCGCCGCCCATTGCGCTTGCCGATTTGCCGCCGCTGCGCGGCGTGATTCTTTCGCACGATCATTACGACCACCTCGACCGCGAGACCGTGCTCGCGCTGGACGCTCGCACGGGCCTGTTTCTCACGCCGCTGGGCGTGGGCGAGCGGCTGATCGAGTGGGGTATCGACGCGGCCAAGGTGCGCCAACTCGACTGGTGGCAAAGCGCGGAAGTGATGGGCATCACATTCACGGCCACGCCCGCGCAGCACTTCTCCGGGCGCAGCCTGTTCGACGGCGATAGCACGCTATGGGCCTCGTGGGTGATCGCCGATGCCGATCTGCGGGTGTTCTTCAGCGGCGATACGGGTTACTTCGACGGCTTTCGCGAGATTGGCGAGCGCCTCGGGCCGTTCGACGTCACGCTGATCGAGACCGGCGCTTACGATGCGCAGTGGCCCCATGTGCATATGCAGCCCGAGGAAACGGTGCAGGCGCACCTCGACTTGCGCGGCCGCTGGCTCGTGCCGATCCACAACGGCACCTTCGATCTGGCGATGCATCACTGGCAGGAGCCTTTCGAGCGCGTGACGGGCCTGTCGCTCGCGCGCGGCGTGGCGCTGGCCACGCCGCGCATGGGCGAGCGGCTCGATCTCGTGGAGCCGCGGCGCGGCGAGCGCTGGTGGAGAGAAGCGGCGAGCGAGGCGCAGGCAACGGGCGCGCGCGCGCGTGGGTGGCGGTTGTGCAGGGAAGAGAGCGGGGCGGGGTCGTGAGGGGGCTATGCGGGGCGCGCAAGTTTTCTCCCGCGAGAAACAACGCCGCCGGCAAACGCCGGCGGCTTCATAAACACGACCTGGCAGACAGGTGGCCGAAAACGCTTCCCTACGCTCTGATCCCCGGCGACCTTGCCGGCGCGGTCGGCAGCGGATTCTGCGGCGCCACAGCAGGCGCCGGCACTCGCTGCGCCGGCTCCACGATCACCACAGGGTCCGGCATGGCCCACAACGGCACCGCAAAAACCACGTTCCGTGGCGCCGGCATCGCGAATCCATCAGCGAAGGCGGCATGCTGGAGCACCATCATTTGCTGTTGCATGGCCATCATTTGCTGCTGCATCGCCACCATTTGCGCTTGGGCGGCCTGCATCTGCCGCAGCGCGGCGGCGGACGGCGCGCCGCCCGTGCTCGTCTGCATTTCGTAGCTGGCGCTCCCGCCGGGGCTGCGCCAGCTCCACGTACTGACCTTCATCGGGCCCATGGCCGTCTGGACGACGTGGGTTTCGGCCTTCACCGGCACCGCCTGGCCGTTGACGTTGACGAACATCGGCCGCGCGGCGTGCTGCCCGTCCATCGACGCGCCCCCCTCGCCGGCCTGAGCAAGCATCGGGGCGAGCGCCAGCGCTCCCAACGCCAAATACGAACGTAATCGCATTTTCGTACCTCCTTCGATCGATAGTGCTCGAATCAACACGAAAGACTCATGCAACTCCCCAAGGGAGTCGCCGAAAACTATGCGGACGCAGTCTTAAACGGGCATTAAACCGCCGGTTCCGCGAGCGCGCACTCGACCTGCGTCGCGCATCCTGACGAATTTCCACCAGAGGCTTTCAAAAGACAAAAGGCTTTGCTAATATCCCGGCCGATATGTAATGAGAATGAGTCGCATTTGTGTTTCGGAATATTCCGGCGCAGAAGGCTCTCCAACTCTGGCCGATATGAACAACCAACGAACCACGCGCCGTACGGGACGCAGGCTCCACCGCCCAGTGCGGATTGCCGCCTGGCTGACGTTTGCCGCCGCGGCCCAGTCCGCTTTCGCCCAATCCGCCGCGGACGGGGGCGCCGCCGGGCGGCCGCATGCCGCAAGCGGCGCGAACGTCGCGATACCTGATGGGGCCGCCCCACGCGTCGCGACACCCGATGGGGCAGCCGCAGGCGCCGCGCCGTCCATCACCGAACAGTCGCTGCCTGCCGTGAAGGTGAGCGCCGCCGCCGTGGCCGACTCGCCGCTGCATCTGGACACGCCGGTGTCGAATGGCGCGCTCGGCACGCGCTCGCAGCTCGATACCCCGTTCTCGACCACGGTGGTCACGGGCGAAGATCTCGCCGACCGCCAGGCGAACAAGCTCGGCGACGTGTTCGCTGGCGATGCATCGGTCACCGACAACAGCAATGCCTATAGTGCGTGGGCCACCTACATCACGATTCGCGGCCTGCCGATCGACTGGCAGAACGGCTTTCGCATCGACGGCAATCCGTTCATTTCGTACGGCATCACCATGCCCTACGAGAATCTCGAGCGCGTCGAGCTGCTCAAGGGGCTCGGCGGTTTCATGTACGGCTTTGCGCAGCCGGGCGGCATGGTCAATTACGTCACAAAGAGGCCGGGCCAGGACCCGGTCACGAGCTTCGACCTCGGCTATCGCATGGACGGCGTGCTTACCCAGCACGTCGATTTGAGCCGCCGCTTCGGCCCCGACGGCAGGTTCGGCGCGCGCATCAACTACACGCACGAAGCGGGCAAGACTTACAACGCAGGCGACATCAACCGCAACTCGCTGGCGCTCGCTCTTGACGGGCAGCTCACG
The DNA here is from genome assembly GCF_051125205.1 of Paraburkholderia sp. A1BS-2L. Classification (NCBI taxonomy): domain Bacteria; kingdom Pseudomonadati; phylum Pseudomonadota; class Betaproteobacteria; order Burkholderiales; family Burkholderiaceae; genus Paraburkholderia; species Paraburkholderia sp. A1BS-2L. The sequence continues at coordinate 121,122 of NZ_CP120431.1, read as the reverse complement.
CGCGACCTGCAGGTCTATTTCAACGCGATCTATCAGCAAAGCCGTTCGAGCGGCCAGACGCCGGCCATCTACACGGGCAGCTACACGGCTTCGAGCCTGCCCGCGACCGTCAGCGGCGGCACCAACTGGCTCGCGGGAACTGACCAGCATCTGAACACCAACCTGCAGCTCTACACGGCCGGCATCAAATACCAGATCGCACCCGACTGGACCTTCAATACCTCGGCGAGCTATAGCAAGTCGGCGCGGGACCGCAACGAAAGCACGCTCACGCTGCTCGACCAGGCGGGCAACTACACCGATAGCCGCTGGAACGGCGACGAAGGCCACCAGGACATCTACTGGCAGGGCGCGTTCGAAGGCAACGTGAAGACCGGGCCGCTCACGCATCATCTGGTGTTGGGCGCGGCGCTCCAGCATCAGACCAACGACTATGGCACAGCGGCGGGCACGGTCATCCGGACGCTCGGCGAGGGCAATCTCTACGAGCCCAATCCGTTCCGCTATTACTCGGGCAGCGGCCTGCAAAGATACCGCGCCAGCGAGATCAATCAGAAGTCGCTGTTCGTAAGCGACACCGTCGATCTGACCCGCAGCTGGTCGCTGCTCGCGGGCGTGCGCTACACGAATTACGATCAGGAGTCCTTCGCCGAATCGGGTGCGACGACTGCATCGTATGGGCAGAACGGCGTGATTACGCCGACCTTCGCGCTCATGTACAAGCTTGAACCGCAAACCACGCTCTACGCGAGCTATGTGGAATCGCTGGAGCCTGGGCAAGTTGTTTCGGATATCTATGCAAATGGCGGATCGGTGCTGAAGCCGCTGCGCTCGCGCCAGTACGAGATGGGCATCAAGAGCGAGCATGCGCGCTGGAGCGCGAACGCGGCGTTGTTCCGCATCGAGCGCGGCGCGAGTTACGCGAACGCCCAGAACGTGCTCACGCAGGACGGCAATTCGATCTACGAGGGCATCGAGGCGGGCGGCAGCGTGCGTCTCGGTCGTAGCTGGGAGGTGGCGGGCGATCTCATGCTGCTCGACACGTGGTATGCGAAGGGGCAGCAGTACAACGGCAATCGCGTGGCCGGCGCACCGCAGTTCGTCGCGGCGGCGCGCGTGAGCTACGACGTGCCATTCGTGCCGGGCCTGCGCCTGGGCGCCGACGCCAAGTACACGGGCAACACGGAAGTGCGTCCGGCCGGCAACCTGGAGACGGGCGGCTACATGATCGTGGACGTTGGGGCGAACTATATGACGCGCATCGGCGGCCACGACGTGACGCTGCGCGCGGCCATCGACAACCTCACGAACCGGCGGTACTGGATGTTCCAGTACGACAACTACATTGCGCCGGGCGACCCGCGCACGGTGAGCCTGAACGCGAAGATCGATTTTTGAGCGCCCATACTCAAAAACCGTGCCGTACCGTCAGCGTTGCGCCGGTGCTGCGCGAATGCAGGATCGCGAGGCGCGCGGTGCCCGAGAACACCCAGTCGTTGACGGTCAGCGACAGCCGCCGCTGCGGTTGCGCGCCGATCGACAACGTGGCGTTCGGGACTTCGGTGAGCGCGAGCGCGGGCGCGGTCGAACGGCCCATCTGGAGATACGCGGATGACTGCTGCGGCTGCGCCGCCCCTGGCGCCAGACTGGCGCTCTCGCCGCCGAGCCGGAAATCATGGTCGATCTTCACGCTGTAGAAGTCCGGCAACTGCGCGTCGAAGGGCGCGCGCTGCTCTGCCTGATACTGGAATTCGTAGCGATGCAGCCAGCTCTGCGGCGCCGGGATGGAAGTCATCACTTCCATGGGCAACGGTGCGATGCTGGCGACCGTGATCTCCTCGGGCGGGCCGGCGAGCGTGCCGTCCGCGAGCGCGTACCCGCTCAGCAGGAGGCACACCGCGCCAACAATCCTTTCGTTCAGGCACGTCATGGACATGCCTCCTTTGAAAGAATGAAAACGTCACGCTACCGGAATCGTTGCGTCCGGACCGACCGTCTTTATCGCCTGGCTTTACTCCAACATTCTAGTCAGTCAGACGCGCCATGCTGTTCGAATGTATGCGGAAGCGCACAGTTGTGGCGCTGGCGGTCTGCCGCTATCGGTTGTCAGTTTTGCGCTATATGACTTGATCCTGACGCGGGAATACTACGTCGACCAAGAACGAAACTCGGCGGTTCGGCAATGAGAAAGCATGTGGATGGCACGGCAATGGCCATCATGGTGACGCTGTGCCTGGTCTGGGGCTTTCAGCAGGTGGCCATCAAGGCGGTGGCCGGCGACATCGCGCCCATGATGCAAGTGAGCGTGCGCTCGGGCATCGCTGCCGTGCTCGTGTGGCTGTACAACCGCTTCGTGACGCGTGAGCGCTGGGTGCCCGGCGTCGCGCTGCGCTCGGGATTCGCGGTGGGCATGCTGTTCGCGCTCGAATTCCTGTTCGTTGCCGAGGCGCTGCGCTGGACCCACGCCTCGCACGTGGCCGTGCTGCTCTACACCGCGCCCATGTTCGCCGCGATCGGACTGCATCTGAAGCTGCCCGATGAACGCCTCGCCGGTCTTCAATGGGGCGGCATCGGCCTTGCGTTCGCGGGCATCGCCGTCGCGTTTCTCGGGCCAACGCTGCTGGGCGGGGGCTCGAGAAACGCGACGGCAGGCCCCGACTGGCTGCTCGGCGACTTCATGGCGCTGTGCGGCGGCGCGGCGTGGGGCATGACCACGATCGTCGTGCGCACCACGCGCCTGAGCGAGGCGCCCCCCACCCAGACGCTCTTCTATCAGCTCGCGTGCGCCTTCCTGCTGTTGCCGGTCGCCTTCGCCACCGGCCAGACCACGCTTCATAGCGCGCCGCTCGCGCTCGCGAGCCTCGCGTTCCAGGCCGTCGCCGTGGCCTTCGTGAGCTACCTGACGTGGTTCTGGCTGCTGCGCCGCTATTTTGCGGCGCGTCTTGGCGTGCTCTCGTTCATGACGCCGCTGTTCGGCGTGGCGATGGGTGTGGTGCTGCTGCGCGAGCATGTGGATGCGGCGTTTCTCGCGGGCTCGGCGCTCGTGCTCACGGGCCTTTTGATCGTCAACGGCGAGGCGTGGCTGCGCCAGCTATTCGCACGCGGCGCCCGCGCCCAGGGCGGCGCAGGGGTTTGAGGGGCGCGGGCTGACTCGTCGCGGGCTGTATTGGGCAGGGCGTCAGGTGCGCTATGCCGAAATCGTCATTGCCATTGCGCCGTTCGAGCAAGACGGACACGCGGGCGAGACCTACGATTGTCGCCATGAAAGCCCTCACCGTAATCGACTCCCATACCGGCGGCGAGCCTACGCGGCTCGTGACCGAAGGCGGCCCCGAGCTGGGCCGCGGCCCGCTCAAGGAGCGGCTCGAAATTTTCCGCCGCGACTTCGACCACATGCGCGCCGGCATCGTCAATGAGCCGCGCGGCTCGGACGTGATGGTCGGTGCGCTGCTCTGCGAACCGCACGATCCCAGCTGTTCGGCGGGCGTGATCTTCTTCAACAACGTGGGCTTTCTCGGCATGTGCGGGCACGGCACGATTGGCCTGGTCGTTTCGCTGGCGCATCTGGGGCGCATCGCGCCGGGCGTGCATCGCATCGAGACGCCCGTGGGTGTGGTCGAGGCCGAATTGCACACGGATCGCAGCGTGACGGTGCGCAATGTGCCCGCCTGGCGCTACCGCCAGGGCGTGCCGCTCGACGTGCCCGGCCTCGGCCGCATCCATGGCGACATCGCGTGGGGCGGCAACTGGTTCTTCCTCGTCTCCGATCACGGCCAGCAACTCGAGTTCGCTAATGTCGAAGCGCTCACGGAAGTCTCGTGGGCCATCCGCCAGGCGCTCGAAGCCAATGGCATCACGGGCGAGGGGGGCGCGCAGATCGACCACATCGAGCTGTTCGCGCACTCCGATCAGGCCGGCATCGATAGCCGCAATTTCGTGCTGTGCCCCGGCAAGGCCTACGACCGCTCGCCGTGCGGCACCGGCACGAGCGCGAAGATTGCGTGCCTCGCCGCCGACGGCGTGCTCGCGCCGGGCGCGCACTGGCGCCAGGAGAGCATCGTGGGCAGCGTGTTCGAGGCGCAGTACGAAAACGCCGCGGATCTCGCGCCCGGCTACGTGCGTCCGAGCATTCGCGGCACGGCGCACATCAGCGCGGAAGCCAGGCTGATTTTCGGCGACGACGATCCCTTCGCGTGGGGCATTCGCGCGTGACGAAGCCGATGGGTTCCTGTCCCGATGTGATCGTGGTGGGCGCGGGTATCGTGGGCGCAGCGTGCGCGCACGAGCTTGCGCAGCAGGGCGCCGATGTGCTCGTGCTCGATCGCGCGGGCGTGGGCAGCGGCGTGACGGCTGCGGGCATGGGGCACCTCGTGGTGATGGACGATTCGCCCGCGGAGTTCGCGCTTTCCGCATGGTCGCGCGAGCTGTGGCTCGATCTCGCGCCGCGCCTCACTGCGCGCGAGGCGTTCGTGCGTTGCGGCACGCTGTGGGTCGCCGCCGACGATGAAGAATACGCACTCGCGCAAGCGCGCCAGCAGGCGCTCGCCAGTCAGGGCGTGGCGTGCTCGATGCTCGACGCGCAGCAGGTGCGCGAAGCGGAGCCCGCATTGCGCAAGGATTTGCAAGGCGGCATGGTGATTCCCGACGATGCCGTGGTCTACGCGCCGGCGGTTGCCGCCTGGCTGCTCGCGCAGCCGGTGAAAGGGCGCGTCGCGTGCCGGCTGGGCGCGAGCGTCGCGCGCGTGGACCGCGCGGGCGTGGTGCTGGCCGACGGCGAGACGCTTGCGGCCGGCGCGGTGCTGATCGCCAACGGCCTGCAAGCCGTCGATCTGCTGCCCGGCCTGCCGATGCAGGCAAAGAAGGGACATCTGCTCATCACGGACCGTTACCCGGGAACGGTGCGCCACCAGATTCTCGAACTCGGCTACATCAAGAGCGCGCACAACGCGACCGGCACCTCGGTGGCGTTCAACGTGCAGCCGCGTCCCACGGGGCAATTGCTGATCGGCTCGTCGCGCCAGTTCGACAGCCTCGATGCCGCCGTGGAGCCCGCCATCCTCGCGCGCATGCTGCGCCGCGCAGCCGAGTATTTGCCGGAGCTGCCGTCGCTCAACGCGATTCGCGCGTGGACGGGCTTGCGGCCCGCGACCCGCGACGGCCTGCCGCTCATCGGCCCGGCTGCGCAATTTTCCGGCGACACGCACTATCCCTCGACATGGCTCGCAACTGGGCACGAAGGCTTGGGCGTGACCACGGCGCTGGCTACCGCCAAACTGATCGCCGCGCAGATGTTCGGCATGCCGGAGATGTCGAGGATCGACGCCACGCCGTATTTGCCGGCACGCTTCGGTGCAAATGCCGCGACGCAGGCTGCAACGACAGGAGCCGCGCATGGCTGAGACGATCACGCTCAACGTCGATGGCCAACGCGTCAGCGTCGCACGAGGCAGTTCGGTCGTAGCGGCCGTGGCAGCGCCCGTGGCGCTTGCGGCGGGAATGCACAAGGGTTGCACGGGAGATGCAGCCGTGATTACGCGCCGCTCCGTGAGCGGTGCGCTGCGCGGGCCGCTGTGCGGCATGGGCGTATGCCAGGAGTGCCGCGTGACGATCGATGGCGTGCAGCATCGGCTCGCGTGCCAGACGCTCTGCGCGGAAGGCATGGAAGTGGTCACGGGGAGGGCTGCCGCATGAAGTTCGACATCCTGATTATCGGCGCGGGCCCGGCGGGATTGAACGCCGCGCGCGTGGCGGCGCATGCGGGCGCGCAGGTCGGCATCGTCGACGACAACGCGTTGCCCGGCGGCCAGATCTGGCGTCAGGGCCCCGCGCATCCGCCGGCGGGCCGCGCGCGCGAGGCCATCGAGGCGCTCGCGAAGCTTTCCAACGTCTCGCGCATGAGCGGCACGCGCGTCGTGCAGGCCACGGGCGCGCGGCAATTGCTGCTCGAAGATGCCGCGCGCGGCTTTACGGTCGACTACGGCAAGCTCATCGTGGCGACGGGCGCGCGCGAACGCTTCCTGCCGTATCCAGGCTGGACGCTGCCGGGCGTGACGGGTGCCGGCGGCCTCCAGGCGCTCGTGAAGGGCGGCATGCCGGTGCGCGGCGAACACATCGTGATCGCGGGGACCGGGCCGCTGTTGTGGGCCGCCGCCGTCACGGCGCGCGAGCATGGCGCACAGGTGGCGGCCATCGTCGAGCAGGCGCCGCCCGATGCCGTGCGCCAATTCGCGGCCGGGCTCGTGGCGACGCCCGCGAAGCTCGTGCAGGCGGCGCGCATGCGCTTCGATCTGCGCGCCACGCCGTACCTGTGCGGCGCGCATGTGGCGGCGGCGGGCGGCGAGACGCAACTCACGCACGTGCGCATTCGCAAGGGCCGCGAGGAGATCCGCATCGATTGCGAACGTCTCGCCTGCGCTTATGGACTGGTGCCGAATACGCTGGTGGGCGCGGCGCTCGGGTGCAGGATCGACGAAACGCTGGGCATGGCCGCGATTGCCGTGGATGACATGCAGACCACGTCGCAGCCCGATGTCTACGCGGCGGGCGAATGCACGGGCGTGGGCGGCATGGAGCTGGCGGCAGTGGAAGGCCGCATTGCGGCGCACGCGGCGCTTGGCGAAGTCGATCAGGCGCGGGCGCTGTTCGCGCAACGCGCGCGCTATCGGCGCTTTGCTGCGCGCATGCATGCGGCTTTCGCGCTCGATCCGCAATTGCGCACGCTTGCCGAACCCGACACGGTGCTGTGCCGCTGCGAAGACGTGCGCTACGGCGATGCCGCCCGGCATCGCTCATGGCGCGACGCCAAGCTTCAGACGCGCTGCGGCATGGGGCCTTGCCAGGGCAAGATCTGCGGCGAAGCGGCGGCCTTTTGCTTCGGCTGGCCGCGCACTGGACAGAACGGCCAGCGCCCGCCGTTTTCGCCGGCGCGCATCGGCACCTTGCTCGAAGTGAGCGGCGAGGCATAACGCCGGACCCCTGCGTCGGCACGGCCAACGGGCGGCGCGAAACGTTCGCCGCCGATTTTTGTCGCGGATGCCCAAGCCCGCAAGGCAAGGGCATAATCGAGCGGGTCCCGACTCGATACGCCGCGCAATGTCCGCACTGGTTCTGCCCGCCGCCCTGGAAAACACGACGCTGCCACAGATGGTGGCGCACTTCTCCCTGCTCGAACCACTCTTCGACGCCATGCCCGATGTGGTCTTCTTCGTGAAGGACCACGAGGCGCGCTATGTGATCGCCAACCTCACGCTTGCGGCGCGCTGCGGCTTCAAGGACAAGCGCGCGCTGCTCGGCAAAACCGCGGAGGAGGTCTTTCCAAGGCGCTTCGGCCGCATCTACACCGAACAGGACCAGGCCGTCGTGCGCCTGAACAGCCGGCTCATCGACCAGCTCGAACTGCATCTGTATCCGGGGCGCCAGCCCGGCTGGTGCCTGACCTCGAAGGTGCCGCTGCAGGACGCGCAAGGGCGCGTGCTGGGCGTGGCCGGCATCTCGCGCGACCTGCAGGCCGCGGAAGGCACGCATCCCGCGTATCAACGTCTTGCCGTCGCCGCGAAGTACATCCAGGACAACTATGCGCAGCCGCTCAAGCTCTCGCACCTGGCCACGCTCATCGACATGTCGGTTGCGCAGATCGAGCGCTATTTCCACAAGATCTTCCATCTGACGCCGCGCCAGATGCTGCTGAAGACGCGGCTGGACGCGGCCTCCGAACTGCTCGCCGGCGACCTCAGCATCACCGACGTGGCCACGCGCTGCGGCTATAACGATCACAGCGCGTTCACGCGGCAATTCAAGGCCACGGTGGGGCTCACGCCGAGCCAATACCGCGCGTTGCTGCATCCGCAAACCGGCGACGCCTGAGCGCGAAAGCCACGCCGGCGGCTTCGCGCGCGGATCTCCAGGGGTTGTCCCGGATAAAACGGCACAGGCAGGCGCCCGCGCGCCCGACTGTGCCGATTTCGTCTTTTTGAGTCGCGAAAGCTCTCAAGATTTACGCACGCCGGATAGCGATACTTCTCCCATCGCCACACCATGTTGGCGGACCCATTCACCGAAGGAGATTGTCACCGTGAGCCGTAACGCTATCCAATGGAGCGGGGTGTTTCCCGCCGTCAGCACCCAGTTCAAGCCGGACTTCTCGGTCGACATCGAAGCGACCCACCGGGTGGTGAGCAACCTCGTCAAGGACGGCGTGTCGGGCCTCGTGGTGTGCGGCACCGTGGGCGAGAACACTTCGCTGAACACCAGCGAGAAGCTGGCCGTGATCGAAGCCGCGCGCGATGCGGCGGGCGGCAAGGTGCCGGTGATCGCGGGCGTGGCCGAGTTCACCACCGAGTTCGCGCGCCAGACCGTGCGCGAAGCGCAGCGCGTGGGCGTGGACGGCGTGATGGTGATGCCGGCGCTCGTGTACTCGGCCAAGCCGCACGAGACGGCCGCGCACTTCCGCGCGGTCGCGTCGAGCACCGACCTGCCGGTGATGGTCTACAACAACCCGCCGATCTACAAGAACGACGTCACGCCCGATGTGCTGATCGCCATTCAGGATTGCGAGAACATCGTCTGCTTCAAGGACTCGTCGGGCGACACGAGCCGCTTCATCGACCTGCGCAATGCCGTGGGCGACCGCTTCGTGCTGTTCGCGGGCCTCGACGACGTGGTGGTCGAGAGCATCGCCGTAGGCGCCGAGGGCTGGGTCTCGGGCATGTCGAACGTGTTCCCGAAGGAAGGCGAGACGCTGTTCCGCCTCGCGAAGCAAAAGCGCTTCGACGAAGCGCTCGCGCTCTACCGCTGGTTCATGCCGCTGCTGCACCTCGATGCGCGCCCCGACCTCGTGCAGTGCATCAAGCTGTGCGAAGAGCTCGTGGGCCGCGGCAGCGCGCTCACGCGCGCGCCGCGCCTCGCGCTGGAAGGCGAAGCGCTCGCGCACGTGAAGGCCGTGATGGAGAAGGCGCTCGCGACCCGTCCGCAACTGCCTGACGTGGGACTCTGAAGCCTGGCGTTCTTGAACGCGATCTTTCCATCCGTTTTGAAATCGGGCCTTACTGGCCCGGTTTGCATTTTTGCAGGGGCATTATGACTATCACCGGCCAGTCGCTGATCGGCGCGGCAAGCGTGCCAGGCACGAACGGCGCATTTCACGGCATCGACGCCCGCACGGGCGAAGCGCTCGAACCCGCATTCGGCGGCGCGACCCAGCATGATCTGGAGCGCGCATGCGCGCTTGCGGAAGCCGCTTTCGACACGTACCGCGATACGGATCTGGAAGCGCGCGCGGCTTTTCTCGAAACGATAGGAGAGCAGATCAATGCGATCGGCGATGTGCTGATCGAACGCTGCATGGCCGAAACCGGCTTGCCGCGCGCACGCCTCGAAGGCGAGCGCGGGCGCACGGTCACGCAGCTCCGGCTCTTTGCGGCGGTGCTGCGCAATGGCGATTGCGTCGATGCGCGCATCGATCCGGCGCAGCCCGAGCGCAAGCCCCTGCCGCGCGTGGACCTGCGGCTGCGCAATATCGCGCTCGGGCCCGTGGCGGTGTTCGGCGCATCGAATTTCCCGCTGGCGTTTTCGGTGGCGGGCGGCGATACGGCATCGGCGCTGGCGGCCGGCTGCCCCGTGATCGTGAAGGCGCATGGCGCGCATCCGGGCACATCTGAACTCGTCGGGCGCGCGATCCAGCGCGCCGTGCAACGATGCGGTCTGCCCGAAGGCGTGTTCTCGATGCTGTTCGACAGCGGAATCGCCGTTGGCCAGGCGCTGGTCGCCGATCACCGCATCAAGGCGGTGGGCTTCACGGGATCGCGCGCAGCGGGCGTGGCGCTCATGAAGATTGCGAACGCGCGTCCCGAGCCGATTCCTGTCTATGCGGAAATGAGCGCGATCAATCCGGTGGTGCTGTTGCCGGGCGCGCTGGCCGCGCGCGGCGCGGCGATCGCGCAGCCGTTCACGGTTTCGCTCACTCAGGGTGCGGGCCAGTTCTGCACCAATCCGGGCCTGGTGCTCGCCGTGCAAGGCGAGCCCCTGCACGCCTTCGAGCAGGCCGCGAGCGCGGCGCTTGCGAATACGAGCGCAGCGACGATGCTCACGCCCGGCATTCACGCGAACTACTGCAAGGGCGTCGAGCGTCTCGCGGCGAACCCCAGCGTGGAGCGGCTTGCAAGCGGCGCGGCAGGCGGGCGTTTCGACGCTCAGGCGGCGCTCTTCGCGACCACGGCTGATGCGTTCCTTTGCCAGCCCGAACTGCGCGACGAAGTGTTTGGCCCGGTGTCGCTGATCGTGCGCTGCAAGGATCTGAACGAGCTGCATGGCGTGCTCAAGGCGCTGGAAGGTCAATTGACGGTGGCCGTGCATCTGGACGCCGCCGACCACGCAGCGTGCCGCGCCCTGTTGCCAACGCTCGAGCGCAAGGCGGGCCGAATTCTCGTGAACGGTTTCGGCACGGGCGTGGAAGTCGGTCATGCGATGGTGCACGGCGGCCCGTTCCCGGCAACCACGGATGCGCGCACGACTTCGGTGGGTAGCCGCGCCATCGAGCGCTTCCTGCGCCCGGTTTCGTATCAGGATCTGCCTGACGCCTTGCTGCCCGCAGCGCTGCGCGCAGCCAATCCGCTCGGGCTCACGCGGCGCGTGGACGGCGTGATCGATCGCGAGGTGCATAAGGATGACTAATCAAAATCCGGGCGTCACGCTGTCGCTCGACGAACTATTTGCATTGGCGCGCAAGGCGCTCATCCATCATGGCCTGTCGCTCGCGCACGCGGAAGCGATCGCGCACGTCATCACCCAGGGCCAGCGCGACGAGTGCCATTCGCATGGCATCTACCGTTTGCTCGGCTGCGTGCGCTCCGTGCGCAGCGGCAAGGTCGATCCGGGTGCGGAGCCCACCTTGCGTAACGTGTCGCCGGGCGTGCTCGCCGTGGATGCGCATTACGGCTTTTCGCTGCTCGCCTTCGAGCGGGGCTTGCCGGTGCTCGCGGAAAAAGCCCGCACGCAAGGCATCGCGGCGATGGCCATCAATCGCTGCTTCCATTTTTCGGCGCTATGGCCGGAGGTGGAAGCCGTTGCTGCGCATGGCCTGGTCGGTCTTGCGATGAACCCGAGCCATAGCTGGGTCGCGCCGGCCGGCGGCACGCGCGGCGTGTTCGGCACCAATCCGATTGCGTTTGCGTGGCCGCGCGAGCATGGGCATCCGTTCGTGTTCGACTTCGCGACCAGCGCGATCGCGCGCGGCGACATCGAACTGCATGCGCGCGAGGGCAAGCCCATTCCCGACCATTGGGCAATCGACAGCGAAGGCAAGCCGACCACCGACGCGCGCGCCGCGCTGGAGGGCGCAATGCAGACGTTCGGCGGCCACAAGGGCTCGGCGCTGGCGGCCATGGTGGAGCTGCTGGCAGGCGCGCTGATCGGCGATCTCACGAGCATGGAGTCGCAGGCGTTCGACGATGGCGCGGGAGCGGCGCCGTGTCATGGCGAACTGGTGATTGCGATTGATCCGCGCCGGTTCCTGGGCGCGGACTACGCGGCGGGGCATGAACGGGCCGAGCGGTTGTTTGCGGCGGTGGTCGGGCAGGGCGCGCGCTTGCCGTCGCAGCGGCGCTTCGAGGCGCGCGAGCGCAGCGAGCGCGATGGCGTGCGCATTGCGCAGGCGCTGTATGACGATGTGATGAAGTTGTTTGAGTGACACCCGAAGGTGCTTTTGCGCGCGGCGCGGTTTATGCTGCGCCGCGCAATTTTTGTAACTGCGCCATCATTCTCCACGTGGAGATTTATTGCAAATTTGGCAATTTTCCCAATTACGTGGAATAACGCTGTGATCGCCGGTGCCCCAGAGATCGTGTGCTGCGCGTGACGATCTGGCGTAGCGAGGTGGCGGAGACCCCACGGATCAGGGGCGGTGCTTGCCGCGGCCACCAGCCGGTTTTCCTGCCGGCGTACGTGGCCCCGCGGCTGGCTTGCCGGCGGCTTTGCTGCGTGGCTTTTGCACGCTGAATGGACTACCGGCGGTCAAGCTCGTGTCCATACCCGTGGCCGCAGCGGGCTGTGCCGCGGGCTTGCGTTTGTTTTCGCCACCTTGCGGGCGCGGTTTTTTGCCGGGCATCTGCGCAGCGACCGGCGCGGCTTGCGGCACCTTGGGCTTCTTGGGCTTTTTGGGTTTCTTGATGATCTGGCCCGTCGCGCTGGTTTCCGGCACGCGGTGGTCGGCTTCGAAACCCGGCTCCTCTTCACGACGCAGGGTTTGCCCGATCAGCGCTTCAATGGCGGCGAGCTGCGGGGCTTCATCGGCGCACACGAGGGACACCGCCACGCCACTGGCGCCCGCGCGGCCGGTGCGGCCAATACGGTGCACATAGTCTTGCGCCACGATCGGCAGATCGACGTTGATCACCAGCGGCAGGTCGTCGATATCCAGCCCTCGCGCAGCCACATCGGTGGCTACCAGCATGTTGACTTCGCCGGCCTTGAAGCGCTCCAGCGCTCGCAGACGCGCGGGTTGTGGTTTGTCGCCGTGGATGGTGTCGACCGCATAGCCCGCGTCGTCCAGTGTGGCCGCCAGGTAATCCGCGCCTTTGCGGGTTTTGACGAACACCAGCGCGTGGTCCCACTTGTTCCCGGCCACCAGGTGCATGAAGAGATCAGGCTTGTTCTTTTTATCCACCGGCACCACCCACTGCTTGATCTTGCTGGCCGTGGCATTGGGCGGGCTGACACTGATATTGACTGGGCCGCGCAGAATGTTCGCCGCCATGGCGCGGATATCGTCGGTAAACGTGGCGGAGAACAGCAGGGTTTGGCGCCGGGCGGGCAGGGCCGCAAAGACGGCGTTGAGTTCGCGCGCAAAGCCGAGATCGAGCATGCGGTCGGCCTCGTCCAGCACCAGCGTTTGTACCTGATCGAACTGCACGGCGTTCTGGCGATTGAGGTCCAGCAAACGGCCCGGCGTGGCAACGAGCACATCCACGCCCTTGCGCAACTTCATCATCTGCGGGTTAATGCTCACACCGCCGTAGGCGGCCAGAAATCGCAAGTCGAGACCTTTGCCGTAGGCGATAAAGCTTTGCAGCACTTGTTCAGCCAGTTCGCGCGTGGGCACCAGTACCAGAACGCGCGCGCGGTTGCTGGACACTGCCGGGCCGTGTTGCACCAGCCGTTGCAACAGCGGCAGCGCAAACCCCGCCGTTTTGCCCGTGCCGGTCTGTGCCGCGGCCATGACGTCCTTGCCACCGAGCACAGCAGGAATCGCCTTGGCCTGCACCGGCGTGGGTGTCTGGTAATTGAGGTCCTGCACATTGCGCAGCAAGGGATCGATCAGGCCAAGCGAGGCAAAGGACATTGGCGTATTCCGGGAAAAAAACGCAATTCTAGCGGTTGCCGCCCGCTTGCGCCGCGACGGCACGCTGCACTACGAGACATCGACGAGCCGTGCCGCCACCCGCGCCGGCCTCGATTACATCAACAACAAACACGCCGGGGCCGCCGCGCACCCGGCGACCTCAACTGCAACGGAGCCGCTTCATGGCGTTTTTTGAACTCAACGGCATGCGTCCTCGCGTCGACGCATCCGCGTATGTGCATCCTTCCGCAGTCGTGATTGGCGACGTGACGATTGGCGCGCATTGCTATATCGGCCCGCACGCGAGCCTGCGCGGCGACTTCGGGGCGATCGTGATCGAAGCAGGCAGTAATGTTCAGGATAACTGCACGTTGCACGTCGGCGTTCGCGAGACCTGCTGGCTGGGCGTCAATAGCCACATCGGACATGGGGCGGTCGTGCACGGCGCCCGTCTCGAACCGGACGTGATGATCGGCATGAACGCCGTCGTCATGGACGGCGTCGCGGTCGGCAGGCAAACGATCGTCGCCGCGTGTGCTTTCGTCAAGGCGGGCTGGGAAGTGCCGGCCGCCGTGCTGGTGGCCGGCGTGCCCGGACGCGTCGTGCGGCGTCTGGATGAAGCGGAGATTGCCGGCAAGGCGGAAGGCACGCGGCTTTATCAGCAGCTTGCACGAGATTGCTTGCGTACGATGAAGGAGGTGGAGGGCGAGGCGCGATGATCGACACTCCAACCCGAACGTTCCCCTCAACACCGCCCCTCACGCAACGCCCGTTCCCACTCGGGCCGCCCATTGGCGCGCGCCAGATCCGCTGCCGCATCCCAGTCATACTCCACCGCATGAAACTCGGCGCGCCAGCCTGACGCCGTGCGCGTGACCGTTGCATAGCGCGCGTGCGGCGAACCCGTCTCGATGCGATGCGGCCATGGGCGGTCATCGTCGTAGGCCTGAAGTCCCACGCTGCCCGGATTGACCACGAGCCGCCCATCGCCAAGTGTCGCGCAGCGCGGCATGTGTGTATGACCGCACAGAATCAGGCGTTCCGCACCATGGCCCGCGCGGCGCTCGACCTCTTCCAGGGTGGCGGCGCGGCATCCCGCATCCGTCACGGTCTCGAGAAAATAGTCGAGATCGTTGTCCGGGGTGCCGTGAACCATGAGCACGTCATCGCCGATGCTAAGCGTGGCCGGCAGCCGCGTGATCCAGTCGAGCTGGTCGGCGCGCAACGCCGCGCGCGCGAAGCGGTCGGATTGCCTCATAGGCTCGATGTCACTGCCCAGCAGTTGCCGTTCGTGGTTGCCGCGAATGGTGGGCAGGTCGAGCGCCATCAGCCGGTCGGCCGTTTCGGCTGGCAAGAGCGATCCGGACACGATGTCGCCGAGATTGACGATCAGGTCTGCGTCCTGCGAGCGGATGTGGCGCAGGACGGCATCGAGCGCGGCGAGATTGCCGTGAATGTCCGAGAGTGCAGCGATTTTCATGACATCGCAATGGGTGAGAAGAGGTCTTCATTCTCGACCATGCCAGCGTGCTTGTGCAATCTTTTGTATCGGCCATCCGCCCGGATACATTGGGATACATGCCGCCGCGCACGCTGCGCTATAACGTAGCCAACGCTATCGACGCGACGAGGAGAATGCACCATGAATGCCGAAACGCTGCACGGTTCCTGTCACTGCGGGGCCGTGCGCTTCGCGGTCCGCACCGCGCTCACGCCCGCTTCGCGCTGCAATTGCAGCCTGTGCCGCCGCAAGGGCGCGCTGATGTCGCCGCTGTTCGCCGCGAGCGAGCTGACCATCGTGAGCGGCCAGGACAACCTCACGCTCTATCAATTCAATACGCGCGTGGCGAAGCACTACTTTTGCAAGCACTGCGGCATCTATCCATTTCATCAGACACGCAAGGACCCCGTGCGATGGCGCGTGAACCTCGGTTGTCTCGACGGCGTGGACCCCTATGCGCTGGAAGCCGGCCTGAACGACGGCGCCAGTCTTTCCGTCGTGGAGGATGCGTGAAGCGGCTCTTGGCGGTGCTCGCGCTGCTGGCCGGCGGGCTGGCGACCGAGGCAGTGCATCCGCTGTCGTGCTCGCTCGCGACGCTCACGCGTCGCGAGAAAGTCACGCGTCATGGCAGGCGCAAGCCGGCGCCACGCAGCGTATGATCGGCGCATGGAAAAGACCGACCACATTCTGATCGTCGACGACGATCGCGGTATTCGCGAGCTGATTGCCGAGTACCTGGAAAAGAACGGCATGCGCGTGTCGCTCGCTGCGAACGGGCGCGAGATGCGCGCGGCGCTCGAGAACGGCGCGCCCGACCTCATCGTGCTCGATCTCATGATGCCCGGCGAAGACGGTCTCGTGCTGTGCCGCGACTTGCGTGCGAGCCGCTTGCGCGCGGTGCCGGTGCTCATGCTCACGGCGCGCGGCGAGGAAACGGACCGCATCGTCGGCCTCGAAATGGGCGCCGACGACTACCTTGCGAAACCGTTCGCCGTGCGGGAGTTGCTCGCGCGTATCCGCTCGGTGCTGCGCCGCACGCGCATGCTGCCGCCGGGCATGCAGGTGAGCGAGACGGCGTCGATGCTCGGCTTCGGCGAATGGCGGCTCGACACCACGGCGCGCCATCTGCTCGACGAGGACGGCACGCTCGTCGCACTGTCCGGCGCGGAATACCGGCTGCTGCGCGTGTTCCTCGACAACCCGCAGCGCGTGCTGACGCGCGATCAACTGCTGAACCTCACGCAAGGGCGCCAGGCGGACGCGTTCGACCGCTCGATCGATCTGCTCGTGAGCCGCTTGCGGCAGCGCCTGCGCGACGGCGCGCGCGAGCCTCGCTACATCAAGACGCTGCGCAATGAGGGCTACGTGTTCTCGTCGGCAGTGAACGTGATCGAAGGGGCGCCATGAGCACCGCGAGTCACGACGCGCAGCGCGGCGCGGCCGCCGCGGCGGCGTCGCGCGGCCCGAGGTTGCGCTGGCCGCGCACGCTGTTTGCCCGGCTCGCGCTGATACTCTGCGTGGGCCTCGCGCTGGCGCAGACGCTGTCGGTCTGGCTGACGCTCACCGAGCGCGACGAATCCACGGCCAATATGATGATGGATTATGTCGAGCGCGAAGTGGCCAGCTCGGTGGCCTTGCTCGACAACCTGCCGCCCGCGCAGCGCGCCGCCTGGCTGCCGAAGCTCGCGCGGCGCAGCTATGCCTTCATGCTCGATCCGGGCATGCCTGGCGTTGCGCCCGACGCACAGCTTTCGCGGCGTTACGAGTCGGCTATCGCGAAGGGCATCGGCAAGCACTACGCGCTCACGGTCAATGCGATTCCCGGCGAGCGCGAGCATCTGCAAGTCCATTTGCGGTTGAGCGACGGCTCGCCGCTTACCATCGACGTGCGCCCCCAGGCGGCGCTGCCGCTCTCGCGCTGGCTGCCGCTCGTGCTGATTCTGCAGCTCGTGGTGCTGGCCGTGTGCTGCTGGCTCGCGGTGCGCATCGCGACGCGTCCGCTCGATGCGCTCGCGCGCGCCGCCGACGCGCTGGGCCCCGACCTCAAGGCCGGGCATCTGGACGAGAGCGGCCCTTCCGAAGTCGCGCGCGCCGCGCGCGCATTCAACGCGATGCAGACGCGCATCGCCGGCTATATGACCGAGCGCATGCAGATTCTCGCGTCCATTTCGCACGATCTGCAAACGCCGATCACGCGCATGCGCCTGCGCGTGGACACCATGGACGACGGCGTCCAGAGCGCGAGGCTCAGGCAGGACCTGCAAGAGATGGAGCAGCTCGTGAAAGAGGGCGTGGCCTACGCGCGCACGCTGCATGGCACCGCCGAGACGCCGGTGCGCGTGGACCTCGACGCGCTGCTCGACAGTCTCGTGTGCGATTACGCCGATGCCGGCAGCGACGTGCGCTACGAGGCGCGCGCGCCGCTCGCGGTGGTGACGCGCGCGCAGGCGCTCAAGCGCATCGTCGGCAATGTCGTCGACAATGCGCTGAAATTCGCGGGCGCGGCGGAGATTGCATTGAGCGAGGGGCCGGGCGAAGCGCAGGTCACGATCGCGGTGCTCGACCGTGGGCCGGGCATTCCCGAGCATGCGCTGGAAGCGGTGTTCGAACCGTTCCACCGGCTCGAAACCTCGCGCAATCGCGGTACGGGCGGCACGGGGCTGGGCCTTGCGATTGCACGTCAACTGGCTAGTGCAATGGGGGCGCAGCTCTCGCTGCAGAACCGCCCGGGCGGCGGGCTGGAAGCGCGACTCGTGCTGCATGACGAGCGCCGGCAATGACCCCGATGTGTTCAACGTGCATCGGGGTTTTCAAATATCCACGGTTTCAGATGCGAGTCTGATTCACCCGCTTCGACAATTCCTCCGCGCTTTCCTTGCGTTCGCTATACCGGTCCACCAGATAAGGCCCGATGTCGCGAGTCAGCAAGGTGAACTTCACGAGTTCCTCCATGACGTCCACCACGCGGTCGAAGTACGCAGACGCCCTCATGCGCCCGGCTTCGTCGAATTCGAGAAACGCCTTGGCAACCGACGACTGATTGGGAATGGTCAGCATGCGCATCCAGCGGCCGAGCACGCGCATCTGGTTGACGGCGTTGAACGACTGCGAGCCGCCGCTCACCTGCATGACCGCGAGCGTCTTTCCCTGGGTCGGCCGAACGGCGCCCACGGACAACGGAATCCAGTCGATCTGCGACTTCATGATTCCGGTCATGGCGCCGTGGCGCTCCGGCGAGCACCAGACCATGCCTTCGCACCATTGCACGAGTTCGCGCAGCTCGACCACTTTCGGATGCGTTTCGGGCGCGTCGTCCGGCAAGGGCAAACCGCCTGGATTGAAGGTGCGCACGTCGGCGCCCATTGCCGTGAGCAGCCGCGCGGCTTCCTCGGTCAACAACCGGCTGAACGAGCGTGTCCGCAGCGAGCCGTAAAGCAGCAGAATGCGCGGCGGATGTGTCGAAATTTTCCCCGGCTGCAACTGGCTGATATCGGGAATTCTGAAGTGCGCCGTATCGAGTTGCGGCAAAACGGTGGTGAGATCGGGCAAATGGGTTCTCCGGATTGGCGGCGAATGTGGGCGCGCGTGTTGTTCACGCGCATTCGTACCAGTCTTTAGAGCGGTTGACGATGCGCACGACGAGCAGCATGACCGGCACCTCGATGAGCACGCCAACTACGGTTGCGAGGGCAGCGCCCGAGTGAAAGCCGAACAGGCCAATCGCGGTGGCCACGGCCAGTTCGAAGAAATTGGACGCACCAATCAACGCGGATGGGCAAGCAATATTGTGCTTTTCACCGACTGCGCGATTAAGCCCATAGGCAAGCGCCGCATTGAAAAAGACCTGAATCAGAATCGGGACTGCCAATAAAAATATCACGAGCGGCTGCTCGATAATCGCCTGACCCTGAAAGGCGAACAGCAGGATAAGCGTTGCCAGCAGCGCAGCGATGGACCAGGGGCCGATCTTCGCCATGATTGCGTCGAATGCCGATTGCCCGTTGGCGAGCAGCAGCTTTCGCAGTATCTGCGCGAGCATTACCGGAATCACGATATAGAGCACGACCGACGTGAGCAGTGTCGCCCACGGCACCGTAATGGCGGAAATGCCGAGCAGCAGGCCGACCAGCGGCGCAAATGCGACCACCATGATGCTGTCGTTCAGGGCGACCTGCGACAGCGTGAAAAGGGGGTCGCCGCCGGTCAGCCGGCTCCAGACGAACACCATGGCCGTGCATGGCGCGGCAGCCAGCAGAATCAGGCCGGCTACGTAACTGTCGAGTTGCGCGGCGGGCAGCAGCGGCGCGAATACGTGTTTGATGAACAGCCAGCCCAGCAACGCCATGGAAAACGGCTTGACGAGCCAGTTCACGACGAGCGTGACGCCGATGCCCTTGATGTGCTGGCGGACTTCATGGAGCGAGCGGAAGTCGACCTTGACGAGCATCGGCACGATCATCACCCAGATGAGCAGGCCGACCGGCAGATTGACCTGTGCGTATTCCATGCGGCCGATGGCTTGGAACACGCCCGGAAAAACCCGCCCCGACACGATGCCAGCGACAATGCACAGCGCGACCCAGACGCTCAGGTAGCGCTCGAAGAAGCTGATAGCGGGCTTGGGCGCGGCGTTCGCAGCGGTGGCTGCATTGGTGGGCGTATTCATCGGGATTGTGGAGCGTGTCAGCTGTGCAGGATGCCGTTCAGCGCGTGCTGGAGATCGGCGTTTGATAAGTTATCCAGAGGAAGCGCGAGCAGCTGCAGCATGCGATAGCCGATGGCCTGGCGCGTGAGCTCGAACGCCTGGCGCTTGCCTTCGTCGCCGCCAGCGGCATGCGAGGGGTCGGGGTATCCCCAGTGCGCCGTGACCGGACTGCCCGGCCAGTATGGGCATGGCTCTGCCGCTGCGCTGTCACACACGGTAATGACCACGCGCATTGGCTGGGCATCGCTTGCTGCAAATTCGTCCCAGCTTTTGCTGCGGTAGCCTCGCGTGTCGACGCCGGCGTTCGCAAGCGCCTCCAGCGCGAACGGGTTGATGCGTCCGCTCGGGGCGCTGCCAGCGCTATAGGCCCGCACGTCCTTGCCGAGCTTGTGCGCCCAGTGATTCAGCATGCCTTCGGCAAGCACGCTGCGCGCTGAGTTGTGGGTGCACAGAATGAGTACGTTGGTGGTCATCGCGAAGATTTGTGATGGCTGCCGCAGGCTTGGGGAGGCGCGTTCACGGCGCACGCCACGCCAGCGCAGCAGTTTTCCGTAAGAAAGCCCAGCAGATCGGTCATTGCATCGAAGTTCGCTGTGTAGATGACAAAGCGTCCTTCCTGGCGCGACTTCACGAGTTCCGCGTGGGACAGATCCTTGAGATGGAACGAGAGGCTCGAAGGAGCGAGATCCAGTTGCTGTGCGATTTCGCCGGCCGCCATGCCGTTTTCTCCGGCAACGACGAGCGAGCGGAAAATCGCGAGACGCGAATCATGAGCAAGCGCGCCGAGGGCGCGTACGGCAAGGCTGGAGTCCATGGCCGAGAGCGTATACCTTATATTTCGATATTTCAAGAGTTATCGAAATGATGCGGCGGTCAGACGAAAGACGATGAGGCGGGCGTGTGGCTCATTTCGCCGTGCTTGCGCCTTTGCGCGTTCGCGCCGCCGCCGGTGCCGGTGCCGCTCGTGCCGCCTGCGCCCCCTGTGCCGCCTGTGCCGCAACACGCGGCGACGCCATCTTGCGGCCCCGATGACGCACCTCCTTGCTGAATTCGAGGCAGGTCTGCGTCATCAGATCGGGCGAGCGGTACACCATGAACACGTGATAGTCCGGCAGCTCATCGCGAATCGGCAGGGGCTTGAGCGCATCGGGATTCAGCACGAGCGGTCCGGTGCGGCCGTAGAACACGAAGTCGGACCATACGCTGATAAGGTCCGTGCACGTGGCCAGTTGCAGCCCGAGCAGGTTCGAACTGCTCTGCACGATATTGCGCGGCATCTCCAACCGGTGCAGGCGCATCAGGCTCGCGAGCGGGCTGCCGGGGTCGTCGAGCGGATCGAGCGTGAGCCACTCCGCATCGATTAGCGAGCGGATGCGCGTCGCGCGCGCGAGCGGATGACCGGGGCGAGCAGCCACCAGCATACCGACCGAAAAAAGCGGCTCCCATTGAAACGCGCTGGTGCCGGGGCCGCTGTTCGTGGAGATGAGCGCGAGATCGAGATGACCTTCGCGCAGGCCTTCGAGAATCTGCTGCGGGCGCATCTCGTAGGCACGAATGGCGACCGAGGGAAAACGCGCGCGAAAAGCGGCGATGGCCTCCGGCAAAGGGCCGCTCGACGCGACCGCCGAGAAACCGATATTGAGTTGCGCCTCGGCGTGGCCGCGCATCGATTCGATGTCTTCGAGCGCGTGACGCAATTCATGCTCGACCACGCTCGCGCGCTTGACCAGCGCGCGCCCGTAATTCGTGAGGCTCACCCCGCGCACCGAGCGCGAAATGAGCGTCACGCCCAGTTCGCGTTCCAGCTCGGCAATCGCCTTGGAAAGCGCGGGCTGCGAGACGTGCAGGCTGCGCGATGCCTCGTGCATGCTGCCGTGCTGCGCGAGCGCGAGCAGCACGCGCAATTGGTGCAGTTTCATCCGACGATTGCCTCCAGTGCTTCGCATGACCGGGGCGGCATGTCCAGGAGCGTCGGTATTTGTCCCGATGTCCGCTGACCGATGGTTATGACGGCGATTCTATCTGGTTATCACGATGAAAATTTCTCACTTTTTTCAAAAATGAACCTTGCCTGAATATCGATGCGTGCCTGCCGGCTCTCACTCGCGGCGCACGACGAACGCCACGAACGCGATGTTCAACCCCGCTTGCGGAGATCCGCCATGAATGACGCCACGCTCGCCATCGCGGGCGCCACCCCCGCCCACGCGCCGGTGCGCCAGAGCCAGTTCCGCCTCATTGCCGCATGCTCGATTGGCAATGCGCTCGAAATGTACGACTTCACGGTCTACAGCTTTTTCGCGCTTCTGATTGGCCGGCTCTTCTTTCCATCGGAGAGTCCGTTTGGCTCGCTGCTGCTCGCGGTGGCCACCTTCGGCATCGGCTTCGTGATGCGTCCGCTCGGTGGCCTCGTGATCGGCAGCTATGCCGACCGGCGCGGCCGCAAGGCGGCCATGACGCTCACCATTGCGCTGATGGTGGCCGGCACGCTGTGCATTTCGCTGGCGCCCACCTATGCGCAGGCGGGCGTGTACGGCTCGCTCGTGCTGCTCGCGGGGCGCTTGCTGCAAGGCTTTTCTCTCGGCGGCGAGATTGGCGCGGCCACCTCCATGCTGATGGAAGCGGGTTCGGTGGGGCAGCGCGGCTTTCGCGTGAGCTGGCAACTGGGCAGCCAGGGCATTTCCGCGCTGGTCGGCGCGTTCACGGGCGCCGTGCTTTACGCAACGCTTACGCCGCATGCGCTCGAAAGCTGGGGCTGGCGCGTGCCGTTTCTCATCGGTCTCGCGATCGCGCCGGTGGGACTCTATATCCGCGCGAAGCTCGACGAGACGCACGAGGCCGCGCCCGATGCGCCCAGCCCGCTCGGCATGCTCATGCGCGAGCACGGCGGCAAGGTGCTCCAGGGCATTCTCTCGGTCACGGCGGGTACGGTCGGCATGTATCTCGTGGTGTTTTTCATGCCCACCTACATGATTCGCGTGCTGAAAATGCCGCCTTCGCTGTCGCTGCTCTCGGGCTGCGCCACGGGGGTCACGATGCTGGTCGCCTCGCTCGTCTCGGGGCGGCTCGCCGATCGTCTCACGCGCCGCAAGCCGCTCGTGATGGGCGCGGTCGCTTTCAACCTCATCGCGGTGGTGCCTGCGTTCTGGCTCATGACGCGCTTTCCCAGCGTGCCGCTGGTGCTGGCGCTCTCGGTGCTGCTGACGGCGTCCGCGAACCTCGGCTCGACACCCATGCTGCTCGTGTTCATGGAAATGTTGCCGGCCGGGGTGCGTGCGAGCGGCCTCTCAGTGATCTACAGCGTGGGCGTGACGGTGTTCGGCGGCAGTTCGCAGTTCGTCGTCACCTGGCTCATCGCGAAGACCGGCAACCCGCTTGCGCCGGCGCTCTACATGGTGGCCTGCGGCCTCGTCACGCTGCTCGCGGTCCGGAGCATTCGCGAGCGCCGCGCCGACTGATTCATTCGAACCTCTGGAACACCACAAGGACCCGCCCCTATGAAGCGCGAACCCACGCTCACGCCGTTTCAACTGCTGCCCACGCTGCTGCCCGAGATCGAAATCGACGCCGAAGCGTTCATCGATATTCGCAGGCAGATTCATTCGCAGCCCGAATTGGGCTTCGAGGTCGGGGCGACTGCGAAGCTCGTGGCGATGCTGCTCGAGAAGTGGGGCTACGAGGTTCACACGGGGATCGGGCGCAGCGGGGTGGTGGGGCAACTGAAAGTGGGCGAGGGCAAGCGGCGCCTGGGCATCCGCGCCGACATGGATGCGTTGCCCATTGTCGAGAACACCGGTCTGCCTTATGCGAGCCAGAACGCGGGCAAGATGCACGCATGCGGTCACGACGGCCACACGGCCATCCTGCTTGCGGCAGCTAAAACGCTGGCGCAGCGGCGCGACTTCGACGGCACCCTCAACCTCATCTTCCAGCCCGACGAAGAGAACCTGTGCGGTGCGAAGGCGATGATCGACGACGGACTGTTCGAACGCTTTCCGTGCGATGCGGTCTACGCACTGCACAACATGCCGGGCGTGCCGGCGGGTACGTTCCGTGTGCTCCCGGGTTCGGTGAGCCTTTCATCCGATGTGGCCGACGTCACGCTCAAGGGCGTGGGCGGCCATGGGGCCATGCCGCACCGCGTGAAGGATCCGGTCGTGGCGGCTGCCGCGTTGATCACGGCGCTGCAGACGATTGTTGCGCGCAACGTCGCGCCCGACGACACCGCCGTGGTGTCGGTGGGCTTCATCAAGGGCGGCGCGACTCACAACGTGATACCCGAAACGGTGACGCTGGGCATCAACATACGCGCGGCGCGCCCCGAGACGCGCGAACTGGTGGAGCAGCGCGTGCGCGAGATCGTGGCGGCCACGGCGCAGGCGCACGGCGTCCAGGCGCAGATCGACTACCGGCAACTCACGCCGCCGATGGTCAATACGCCTGACGAAACGTTGCTTGCGCAACAGGTTTGCGCGGAACTGGTGGGAGCGGAGAATGTCGTCGTTCAGGCCCCCAAGGGCCTGAACGGCAGCGAGGACTTTGCGTGGATGCTCAACGCGGTGCCGGGTTGTTATTTGCTGCTCGGCAATGGCGAGGGCGAGTTCGGCGGCTGCATGGTGCACAACCCCGGCTACGACTTCAACGACCAGGTGCTGCCGCTGGGCGCGGCGGCATGGGTGCGGCTCGCGCAGCGCTTTCTTGCAGGATGAAAGTGTTGTGCTGACAAGCGGCTTTCATTGTGGCATGAAGGCCGCTTGTCCATCGTGAGTCCGCCATGTGCTTAAGCTTCTCTTCAGCCAGGCTTCGCTAACATCGCGAAGCCTCTGCGCCCTGAAGTGAGTCTTGCCATGAAGCCGCTGCCGTCTGCACCGTTTCTTGCACGATTGCGTGCAGATCTGTTCGTCATCGCCCTGGTGACGATGTTCATTCAAGCTGCCGTGTTCGTCGCGATCGTGGTGCTGCGCGTGCCGGAGATGTCGTTTGCGACGCCGGAGTTTCGTCTGGGCGTGGTTGGGATCGCGGCCGCAACGGTATTCGCGGTGCGCTGGATCGCGCGGCGTGCGACGCTTGACGCGATCAAGACGCATTCGCCGTCGTGAATCGCCGGGTCGCGGCGGTATCTAAGGTATCCGAATTAAATTGCGCCGCTGGCGATACTCGCCGTCATCAACTCGCCGCCGCCGACGAGCTTGTCGACGATGCTGCAGCCCATGCTGTAGCCCCCCATCAACGCTTCCGCTTCCGATGCAAACGCCCGCCCCGCCACGCGGTCGATGCGCAGCGAAGCGAACGGCATGGTTTCATCCGAGGAAATCAGGAGCAAGGCGACGTGGTCGAGCGCAGCGGCGCCCTTGCGCGTGCGGCAGACCGTTTCGACGCTCACGTGGAGCGTGTGGCCGCGATGTTGATACGTGCGTTTCATGCGTGAAACCTGGAGCGCCGGCGATTTGCGGCGTGTTGCGGGAGCCGGACATTATGCGCGTGTGAAACTTAGGAAACGCTTAACAACGCCGGCGCAACGCGCGCCCATGTGATGCGGATGCGCGCTGCGCCAACCCGGCCGTGCCGGTCAGGCCGTCGCGTTGCTGGCGGCGGCTGCGAAGGCAAGCGGGCCGCCTGGCGGCTGGCCAGTTTGCTGCCGCGAGCGTCCCGAGCTCAGATAAGCGGCAATCGAGTCCTGCGTGATTTCGCCTACAACTGGTTGCTAGTTTTCCGAGATCGTTGAATTTGTCTGCAAGTCAGCTCCGGAGCGGGTTTCGGGCCGACGGCACCTGATCGGGTAGAGTCCAGATTTCTGGACGCAGCGCATGACCGCAAACCCATGCTGGCAAGGGATTCCAACGAAATTGAGCGAGGTGCAGTTCGAGCAGTTTGTCTTGCCGCATCTGGGGCGTGGCCGTCGCGGTCCTTCCCCCACGCTGTCCTTGCACAAGCTCTTCAACTACATCCTCCAGGCACTGTACATGGGATGCCAATGGAAGATGCTGCCAATCGAGAGGAATGCAGAAGGTCTTCCCGAAATTCACTACACGCGCATCTACCGTGCGATGCGGCGCTGGCATGCCGATGGCAGCATCGGGCGGATCTTTTCGGGATCGGTCCATCAACTTCATCAGGACCATTTGCTCGACCTTTCAGTCATCCACGGCGACGGCACCACGACTGCGGCAAAGAAAGGCGGCGACAATCTCGGGTACAGCGGACACAAACATCTCAAGGGCGGCAAGGTCGTTACGTTCTGCGATCGAAACTGCAACATCATCGCGCCATTCGTAAGCGCGCCGGGCAACCGCAATGAGTCGCCGCTGCTGCGCGACGCGCTGCCCAAACTCACCGGAATGGCTCGCGCCATTGGCGCTAACCTGCACGGTTCGACCGTCAGTCTGGATGGCGTCTACGATTGCCGGGCCAACCGCAAGGCGATCTTCAATCTCGGCATGATCCCGAATATCCCCGAAAATCCGCGTGGTCGCAAGACACCCAAACGCGGACGCAGGCAGCGCTTTGATCCGGCTATATTCGAGGAACGCTTTCGCACCATCGAACGCGTCTTCGCCTGGGAAGATAAATTCCGCCGTCTGCTGCTGCGCTTTGAACGCATCAGTGACGTGCACTACGCGTTCAAGACGCTCGCGTATACGATGATCAACCTTCGGCACTACGGCTGACGCCCCCTCTTCGGGCAGCTACCACGGTGATGGCACCCCGCGCGAGGCATTGGTGCGCACATTTTCATCTGTTATCCTGATGAAACTACCATGCCCTATGGGGTGTCGGTCGCTTTTCCCCAAATGTCACCCCTGAAATCACTCGCGGTCTCGCTTCACTGTGCGCCCGCGTGTTTTCAAACACGAAAACGCGCAACCAGTTCAGAGAAATCCCAGCACCAGTCCATTGGCTACCTGGGACAAGACGATTTCTGCCATGTCCGTGCTCCAGAATGCGGCGTCAGCGGGCGGCCATCGTGCAGCCGATTTCCTGGCGCGAACCGTAGAGCCGGTCGAGGTCGGCGGGGTTCTGCGGCACGACGGAGACCTGATTGAGCCAGTCCCATTTGTCGGTGATGTGGTCCTTCACCTTGAACACGGTCCAGCGCCGCAACAACTGGTGGTCCCACGGCCGGAAATACGCGGGGCTGCTGCTGTCGCCGACCTGCACGGTTTCGAGGCTCTGCACGATGTCGCCGCCCGAGGTGCTCTTCGCCTCGTTGACTGCCTTAAGCAGCGCGCGCGTGGTGAACCAGCCGATCCACGCCTTGTCTGCGGGCGGTTTGCCGTACTTCGCCATGTACTGTTTGACGAAAGCAACCTCTTCGGGCGAATGACCCGGTGAGCTGAAGTGCCAGGGCTTGCCGTAATAGCCGGTTGCGGCGTCAACGTTGATCGACCAGAGGTCCGAGTCGCCGATGATCGGGCAGGCCACCGGAATCTGGCCTTTCATGCCCATTTCCGCGTACTGCTTGAGAAAGGTGGAGAGGTCGCCTCCCGGCAGGCCGAGCAGCACGACATCGGGCATCAACTGGCGGATCTTGAGGATGAACGAGCTGAAGTCGGTGGTGTTGAGCGGCGTGACGTCGGCGCCTGTGATCGTGCCGCCGGACTGCTTGAGCAACTCCGACATCGAGCGCTGGATGTCCTGCCCGTACGCGTAGTTCGCGACGAGGAAATGCCACTTCTTGCCGATGGCGAGCAGCGAAGGCGCGAGCGCGCGACAGGTCACGGGCGTCGGGCTCAGCACGCGGAAGGTGTACGGATTGCAACTGCTGCCGGTCAGCTCGCGCGCGGCAGCGTTGGGCGCGATATAGGGCGTTTTCGTGCGCATCGCGACTGAGGACATCGCGAGCGACGTGCCGCTGTTCGTGCCGCCGATCACGGCGATCGCCTTGTCCTCTTCCACGAGCTTCTGCATGTTCTGCTGCGCCGACTGCGGGTTCGGCTCGTCGTACCAGACGAGATCGAGGCGGCGGCCGCGCGCCTGGTTGCCTGCCTGGTCGAGCGCGAGTTTCACGCCATTGGCGATCACTTCGCCCTGTTCGGTCCACACGCCTTGCTTGGCCATCAAGAGTCCGAGCTTGAGCGGCTGTTCGCCCTGTGCGCGCACGAAGGCAGGTGCCGCGAGCACCGCCGCGCCGCTCGCGAGCGCCTTGCCCGTCGTGGTGAGCCACGCGCGCCGCGAGAGCACCGGGCCTGCTGGCGCATTGGCCGTGGGGGTTGAGTGGGCCTGTGCCTGAAGGCTGCTGTCCTCGTTGTGCTTTTCCGTCATCTGTCTCCGCTCCTGTCCCGATTGAATGGGTCTGTTTCGTTGTGACGCCACAGCGGCTGAACCCGCCGTGCCGAAAAGTTTTGTGAACTCTAGTTCAAAGTGGAATAGTATTCAACAATCAAAGCAATTTCAGGGTATCAGGGTAATCACCGTCATCACCCGCGGCGACACCCTGGACACAACCCGTTCAACCGAAGCAAGGAGGAGTGAGGCAATGGCAAGGAGACGTCTGGCAGTGATCGGCGCGGGCGCGATCGGCAGGATGCATGTGGAGCGCGCGCGGCTGCATCCGCACGCAGAGGTGGTGGCGATCGCGGACCCGTCGCCGGCTGCTGAGCAGTTCGCGCGCGCCGAAGCGCTGCGCTGGTTCGCCGACTACGAGGCGATGCTCGACGAGGTGCGCCCCGAAGGCGCGATCGTTGCGACGCCGAACGCGACACACGTCGATGTCGGGCTAGCGTGCGTCGCGCGCGGGATACCCGCGCTGATCGAAAAGCCGGTCGCTGATCACGTGGAGGACGCATTGCGGCTGGACCGCGCCGCGCGCGAGGCGAACGAGCCGCTGCTGGTGGGCCACCATCGCCGCCACAACCCGATCCTGCGCCGCGCGCGCGAAATCGTGCAGTCGGGCAGGCTCGGCAAGCCCGTTGCGGCCAATGCGCTGGCCACGTTCTACAAGCCCGATGCGTACTTCGACGTGCAGTGGCGACGCCAGGCAGGCGGCGGTCCGGTGCTCATCAACCTGATCCACGACATCGACATCATGCGGTTCCTGCTCGGCGAAATCGTCGAAGTGCAGGCGCAGACCTCGAACGGCGTGCGGGGCTTCGAGGTGGAGGACACGGCCGCCGTGCTGCTGCGCTTCGCGAGCGGGGCGCTCGGCACGATTGTCGTCTCGGACACGGCCGCTGCGCCGTGGAACTGGGATCTCGCGGCGGGCGAGGCGACCCATTATCCGCGTCAGCAGGAGAACACGCACTTCCTGATCGGCACGGATGCATCGCTCACGCTGCCGCAGCTCGACGTGTGGGAGTACCGCAGCGGCAAGGGTTGGCACGAGCCGCTGACGGTGGAGCGCAGCACGCCGCACGCGCGCGACCCCTATCATGAGCAGTTGCGTCACTTCGCGGCCGTGATCGCGCGCGAAGAAGCGCCGGTATGTGCGGCCGATGATGGCGCGCGCACGCTGGCCGCGACACTGGCAGTGCATCGCGCGGCCACGACGCGCGCGCCAGCCACGCCGATGCTGGATGAAGCGCTCGAGGCGGCGCAGCGCTAGACGATCAGGATGCCTCATGACCGTGGCGGTAGAACGCCACGGTCTGGCGCAGACCGTCATCGAGCGGCGTTTGCGGCAGGTCCGGCAGCAGGCGCGCTAGCGCGGGATCGTGCGGGAACGCCGTGGCGATCGGCAGCGGCGGACCGCTCGCGTCAATTTGCGCGCCGGGCGCGATGGCCGTGATCTTGTCGATCAGTGTGCCGACCGGCGTCATCTCGCCCGCGAGCGTGAACGCGTGCGCGCCGTCGAACTCGCTGAGCAGCGCCGCTTCGTAGGCTGCGGCGACATCGTCCGCGAACACGAGACCCGTCTGTCCGCTGAATGGAATCGTGTAGCGTTCGCCGCGCGCGGCTGCGCGGCAGGCGAGGCTCGGCCCCGCACTCGAACCCGTTTCGCGCCCCGCGCCGTAGACCACCAGCGGCCGAAAGCCGATGCTCGCGATGCCGTGATCGTGCCAGTACGCGCGCGCGGAGCCTTCGCAGGCGAGCTTGAACGCGCCGTAGTGCGTTTGCGGCAGCGGCGTGGCGCCGTCGTCGGGGCCGAACACGCCGGCGCTGCTCGCATAGAGCACGCGACGCATGCCTGCGGCGCGCGCGGCTTCGAACACGTTGAGCGTGCCGATCAGGTTGATTTGGACGCCGCGCACCGGGTTCGCTGCGCAATCGTGCGTGAGAATGCCGGCGAGATGAACGACGGCGTCGCAGCCTTTGAGTGCGCGCGCGGTGTTGTCCGCGCTGGCGATGTCGCCAGTGCGCCATTGCACCGAAGCCGCGCGACCAGGTGCAAGTGCCTCGACGATCCGTGCGTCCGCGCGCAGGTCGAACGCGACGCAATCCATGCCGCGCGCGAGTAGCCGCTTCATGATCCATGCCCCAAGAAAACCACTACCACCCGTGATCAGTACCCGCATCGTCCCGTCTCCATGTTGTTGGTCAGGTCACAAAGTCTTTGCCAAATCTGAATTTGTGGAATAGTATTCCACAACGAAAACTAATTCTACAATAGCAAATGGACACTGCCTCTGGAGACACAGGAGCAAAGGCGATACCGAACATGAAGCGTGAACCGATACTCGATTGCGACGTGCTGGTGCTGGGTTCCGGCGCGGGTGGACTCTCGGCGGCGGTGACGTCGGCGGCGCAGGGTTTGCGCGTGATCGTCGCGGAAAAGGAAGACGTGTTCGGCGGCACGACCGCGTGGTCGGGCGGGTGGATGTGGATTCCGCGCACCCCGCTAGCGACGCGTGCGGGCATACGCGAGGACATCGAGACGCCGCGCACTTATCTGAAGAGCGAACTGGGCGAGCAATACGATGTCGCCAAGGTCGATGCGCTGCTCGAGCGCGGGCCGGAAATGGTCGA
This sequence comes from Paraburkholderia sp. A1BS-2L, assembly GCF_051125205.1. NCBI lineage: Bacteria > Pseudomonadati > Pseudomonadota > Betaproteobacteria > Burkholderiales > Burkholderiaceae > Paraburkholderia > Paraburkholderia sp. A1BS-2L. The sequence continues at coordinate 90,681 of NZ_CP120431.1, read as the reverse complement.
GTTTTTCGAGCGCCATACGGCCGTGCGCTTCATCGACGGCAATCGCATTCCCGATTTTCATACCACGCCGGGCGCGGGCACGGGCGGCCGCTCCGTGTGCGCGATGCCGTTCGACGGCCGCGAGCTGGGCCCGTTGATCGGCAAACTGCGCACGCCGCTCTCGGTCACGACGATCAAGGGCATGGCGCTCGGCTCCGGGCAGGATCTTGTGCACTTTTATCGTGCTACGCGCTCGCTGCGCTCGGCGTTCTATGCGAGCCGCCGCCTCGCGGCATTCGGCTGGCAGAAGCTGCGTTACGGGCGCTCGATGCATCTCGTGAATGGCAACGCGCTGGTCGCGCGGCTGTTGAAGTCGGCAGCGGATCGCGGCGTGGACCTGCGTACGCGCGCAAAGGCGGTCGGACTCTTGCGCGATGCATCGCGCGTGACGGGCGCGCGCGTCGAGATCGATGGCGTGGTGCACCAGGTGCGCGCCGCACGCGGTGTCGTGCTCGCGTGCGGCGGCTATCCGCACGATGTGGCGCGCCGCGCGCAGACCTTCGGCTATACGCCTTCTGGCCGCGAGCACTGGTCGGCCGCGCCGCGCAGCAATACGGGCGACGGCATTCGCCTCGGCGAGTCGATCGGCGCGTATTTCGACGGCGCGCTGGAGGCGCCCGCCGCGTGGGCGCCGGTGTCAATGGTGCCTGAGCACGACGGCGTGAAGGACGTTGCATTCCCTCACCTGATCGAGCGCGCGAAGCCCGGTGTGATCGCAGTCTCGCGCGCGGGCAAGCGCTTCGTGAACGAGGCGTCGTCGTATCACGACTTCATCGGTGCGCTGCTCGACACCACGCCAGCCGGCGAAGAAGTCTGCGCGTGGCTCGTGTGCGACCACCGTTTTCAGCGCCGCTACGGCCTGGGCTTCTCGAAGCCGTTTCCGTTTCCGACCGGGCCGTATCGGCGCGCGGGTTACCTGAAACGCGGCGCGACGCTCGCGGCGCTGGCGGCGCAATGCGGCATCGACGCGAACGCGCTCGCAGCAACGGTCGCGACCTACAACCAGTATGCGAAGCAGGGCGTCGATCCGCAGTTTCACAAAGGCTCGACGCCGTACAACCGTGTGCAGGGGGATGCCGGTCACGAGCCGAACCCGTGTCTCGCGCCAATCGAAAACGGCCCGTACTACGCGGTGAAACTGCTGCCCGGCAGCCTCGGCACGTTTGCGGGCCTTGCCACGGATGCATGCGCGCGCGCGCTCGACCGGGGCGGCCGCGTGATCGATGGCCTCTACGCTGTGGGCAACGACAGCGCCAGCATGATGGGCGGCTGCTATCCGAGTGGCGGCATCACGCTCGGCCCGGCGATGACCTTCGGTTATCTCGCCGGACTCTCGCTTGCCGAACCGCAGCAGATCGTTGCGCGCGCAGCGGATTCCGGTCCGAACACCATTTACCCTCAAGGACAATGCAATGACACTGTATGACGTAGTGACGCTCACCGTGAAAATCGGCGCGAACGCGCAGGTTTTCGAAGGCATCAAGGCAAGCGGCAATCCGCAGGGCGGCAAGCTGCTAGGCTGCTGGTACTCGGATATCGGCGCGCTCGGCAAGGTGCTCGTGCTGCGCGGCTTCGAGTCGGAGGCGGCGCTCGTGGGCGAGCGCAAGCGCATGCTGCTGGAGGGCAATCCGTTCGGCGTGGGCGAGTTCGTCGACGATGTGAAGACGGAAAGCTACGCGCTCTTCCCGTTCCTGCCGCCTATCGAGCCTGCCGTGCATGGCGGCATCTACGAGATGCGCGTGTATGGTACGAAGCTTGGCAGCCTGCAGCACACGATCGACGTGTGGGAGCAGGCGGTACCCGAGCGCACGAAGCGCTCGCCGCTCGTGGGCGCGATGTATTCACTCGACGGCGACGTGCCGCGCTTTCTCAACATCTGGCCGTACGCGAGCGTGGACGAGCGCTCGCGCGTTCGCGCGGAAGCGGTGAAAGACGGCGTGTGGCCGCCAAAGGGTGGACCCGCGCACCTCACGACGATGGAATCGACCATCTGCGTGCCGGCGCCGTTTTCGCCGCTGCGATAACCAGGAGGACACCATGACCCAGCCTCAACCGCGCGCGCTGTCGCTTTCGGCGCTGACCGTGCTCGAACTAAGCCCGCCGCAGATGGTGCAGTGCGCGGCCGATGCGGGCTACGACTACGTGGGTCTGCGCCTGCTGCCCGCGACCGACCACGAAGTGCGTCACGAGATCGTCGGCGATACGCCGCTCAAGCGCGAGACACTTGCGGTTCTGAAGGACACGGGCATGCGCGTGCTCGACGTCGAAATCCTGCGCCTGAAGCCCGATACCGACGTGAACAGCTACAAGCCGATGCTGGAAACGGCTGCCGATCTGGGCGCGCGCTATGTGCTCGTGGCGGGGAACGACCCGGACGCAGCGCGCACCGTCGACCGGCTGGGCCAGCTTTGCGACATCGCGGCGCCGCTCGGCCTCAGGCCTTCGCTGGAGCCGATGCCGTGGACCGACGTGAAGGACATCACGGCGGGCGAGCGCGTCGTGAAGGCGAGCGGGCGGACCAACACCGGTCTCATCATCGACCCGATCCACTTCGACCGCGCATGCTCGTCGCTCGACGCGTTGCGTGCGCTACCGCGCGAATACTTCGGCTACGTGCAGTTCTGCGACGCGCCAGCCGAGCGCCCCACCGACCTCGACACGTTGCTGTTCCAGGCGCGCTGCGAACGGATGATTCCGGGCGAGGGCGGCCTCGACCTGGTCGGCATCCTGCGCGCATTGCCCGACCACCTGCCGCTCAGCGTCGAAGTGCCGACCGAGCAATGGGCAAAGACGACGCGCGCCGTTGACCGCGCGAGGCGTTTGCGCGAGGCGACGCTCGCGGTGCTCGAAAAGGCCAATGTGACAGCCTGAGCGCATGTAGTTCGTCCCAAACATCGAGCAGCCTGGCGAGGTGGCCAGCAGAAGCGCCAATCAGGCTTGCATATGAAATCGACAACAAAAAGAACATGACACGGAGACAAACATGGCTTTTTCAGAAGCGGCCCAACCGGCCAGTCAACGTCAATTCGCAGGCAAGAATGCGGCCGCGCTAGACGTCCAGCAGTTTCTCGACGACCAGCCGGTCGGGCGCTTTCAGGCGCTCGTGCTCCTGCTGTGCATGATGATTGTGATGCTCGACGGCCTCGACACGGTCATGATCGGCTTCATCGCGCCGTCGCTCTCCAGCGCCTGGGCGATTCCGCGCGACGCGCTCGGGCCGGTGATGAGCGGCGGCCTGCTCGGCCTTGCGTTCGGCGCGCTGGCCGCCGGCCCCATGTCGGACCGCTTCGGGCGGAAGACGGTGATGACGGTGGCGGTGCTGTTCTTCGGCGTGTGGAGCTTCGCTTCCGCGTTCGCCGTGAACGTGCCGTCGCTCACGGCGCTGCGCTTTCTCACGGGCATCGGTCTCGGCGCCTCGATGCCGAATGCGGCGACGCTCATGGCCGAATACGCGCCGCCGCGTCGCCGCGCGCTGATGGTGACGGCGGTGTTTTGCGGCTTCACGTTCGGTGCCGCGGGCGGCGGTTTCGTGAGCGCATGGCTGATTGCGCAGTGGGGCTGGCAGTCGGTGCTACTGCTCGGCGGCGTGCTGCCGGTCGTGTACGTGCCCGTGCTGATCAAATGGCTGCCCGAGTCGGCGCGTTATCTCGCGCTCAAGGAAAGCCGGCGCGAACGCCTCGTGAGCGTGCTCAACCGCTTGAAGCCCGGTTCGGCCGACGGTCAGACGCGTTTCGTCTCGCATGAACCGGCGCGGGCGCCTCGCAGCCCAGTCCGGGCGATTCTCTCGCGCGAGCACGCGTTTGGCACGGTGATGCTGTGGATCTGCTATTTCGCGGGGCTGCTCACGGTTTACCTGCTGGGCAACTGGCTGCCCACGCTGATTCGGGGTCTCGGCTTCTCGCTTGCCGAAGCGGCCGTCGTGGGTGCGCTTTTCCAGGCGGGCGGCACGGTGGGTTCGGTCTTGATCGGCTGGCAGATGGACCGTTTCAATCCGCATCGCGCGCTCGGCGCGACCGTGCTTGCGGGCGGCGTGCTCGCCTGGTATATGGGCGCGTCGGCCCACCCGTTCAGTATCATCTGCGTGCTCGCGTTCGGCATGGGCTACTGCATGAACGGTTCGAACACCGGTTTCTGCGCGCTCGCGGCCGGGTCGTATCCCACCGAAATGCGCGCGACCGGCACGAGCTGGATGCTCGGCGTGGGCCGCTTTGGTGGTATTGCGGGCGCGATGGTGGGCGCCGCCATGCTGCATGCGAACTGGAGCTTCGGCGCGGTCTTCACGGTACTGGCGGCGCCTGCGGCAGTGGGAGGCATGGCGGTGCTGCTCAAGGGCGCGCGTCACCGCGGCGAGTTTACGGCGGTGAGCGTGAGCGCAGGGCATTGATTGAGCACACACACATACGAATCAGCTTGAATTCCAGTGTGGAATTGTGTTCTCATTTGTCTATCACGACACTGATGAGAAAGCGATATGGCAGGGAATCTTGAGCGTGCACTTGGCGTCCTCGAACTGTTGGCGAAGAACGGTGGCCGCATGCAGCTGGCCACCATCGCGGACACGCTGGATATCCCGCGCAGCGGCACGCACCGCCTTTTATCGATGCTGATCGACGAGGGCTTCGTGCGTCAGGACGAGGAGCATGGCGAGTACATGCTGGCCATGAAGCTCGTCTCGCTGGCGTTGATCTACCTGTCGACGAGCGGCGTGTTCGACATCTCGCAGCCGGTTCTCGATCGGCTGGCCGAGGCTTCGGGTGAGCTCGCGCGGCTGGGCGTGGTCGAGGACGATCACATCACATTCGTCGGCAAGGCGCAGGGCGCGAAGTCGGGCTTGCGCTACGACCCCGACATGGGCAGCAACCCGCCGTTGCACTGTACGGCGAGCGGCCAGGCGTGGCTCGCCACGCTGCCGGACGAGCGCGCGATCGAACTGGTGTCGAAGCAGGGTGGACTCGGGCCGAAGGCACAGAACGTGCCGCGCGCGCCAAAGACAATCCAGCAATTTCTCAAAGATCTGAACGGTGCGCGGCAGCGTGGTTATGGCATGGCCATCGAGACCTACGAGGCGGGCATGACGTCAATTGCGGCGCCAGTGCGCAATCCGGTGACTCAGGAAGTTGTGGGTATCGTGAGTCTCGCGGGACCGAGCAGCCGCTTGCCGGAAGAACGGCTCAAGGAACTCGCGCCGTACCTGCTCGAGGCCGCTTCGGACATGGGGGCAGCCACGCTCAGTTCGCGAATTTTCAAACGGAACGTGGTTTCGGCGTCGGCACCGGAGGCCACTCAAGTACCTGTCGCCAAAGGGCGGAGCCGGTCAGCGCAGAAATGAGCAGTCGGGTTCACAACCATCTGGCGTTCACCGTGTTTTGATTTGGAGGTATGCGCATCGTCGGCGGTCTCGATCCGGTCGGTGTGCAAACCGTTTTGTCGCGCGGGAGATATGCGCGCTCGTCGTCATGACTTAACATAATTCTATTGATCAATTTTTGCATAGGAATCCATACTAAATTATCGGGAGGTTGGTATCGGATTGTGCTTCAATTCGGTCCGCAATTTGATTTGATTGACAACTGCGGAACGGGTAGGGAAGCGCTGCCCTCCAGCGAACCCCAAGCCCGCCAACACGCCTTCCATAGTCGCTTTTTCCGGGCCAACGCGCGGTGAATCATCTCCATCGCTTCCCCGGCGTGTCTGTTTGTCCGGTGAACGCTACCGGTCTCGCGGCGCAGTTTCTGTTTGCACCGACCGGGCACACGCGCGCGCGCCGCTTCAAACTATCTATCGTATAGATCAGTACCCGCCTATCCGACGACCAGATCGGCCTCGCGCAGCAGCGCCACAATGGTGCGCTCGGGGGCATGAAGCCGAAGCATCAGGTCCTGCACGAAGGTCGCCACCGAGACTGCGGGATGGCCATCTTCAAAATATTCCAGGAGCCGCTGGACCTGGTTGGCCGGAATCGCCAGCCGCACACGCTCCGCGCAGACGCGCAGACGCGCAGACGCGCAGACGCGCAGACGCGCAGGCCGCTGACGCTCAACCTTGTATCTGGATTCCACCGCAACGTCGAGAGCCCGTTGGGAAGCGGCTCCGGCAACACGCGGAATTTGTGGTCGGGCAGTTCCGTCAGGTAGCCCTGCGCAGTGAGCGCCCGCAGATATTGGTGGACGGCGACCTTTTCCGCATCCTCGAATGCCGGCACGATTCTGAGTGCCCCAGGTTGACGATGTCAGGGCGCAGCAGAGCAACATACTCCGAACCGCATTCCCTGAACTGGTCGCTCAACGTTACTGGAAGGACATCTCCAGCGACACGCCCGAGTAGTTCGCCCGCGGCGCCATCTGCCGGCCGGGACCCTGCTCGAAGTGGATCAGGTCGTATTGCTCAAGCGTCTTGAGTGTGCGCGAGAGGTTCGACTTCTCGCGACCGCTTGCAGCAGCCAGTTCAGTCAGCGATTGCGGTTCGGTTTCCGCAATGAGCCTAAGCAGCATGCGGTTGCCATCCGAGAGGATCTTCGAGAAGCTCTCGACGGACTGAAACCAGACTTTGGGTTCGTCCGGAGCCGGTTTGAGTTTGCCGCTCGCGATCGCGATCGTCCTGGCCTGGAATTCCTTCAGCGGCATGATGCCGACCTTCAACGTCTTCATGGTGGTAATCATTTCGTTCCCTCCCTTCTCGAGAAACGCGTTGACTTCCTTCCAGAAGTCAGTCACCAGCGTGCCTGCGTCGCTATACTCGTAGAACCTGACGCGGTCGCCGGCGTGGCGATGGTCGTGCTCGATGCGGGTGCGAGCGCCGGGGCCCGAGCCCTCTTCGACCGGGTGAGCGTTATCGAACCCCAATATCCGCTCGTTGTCCGATGCCTAGTGGAACACCGGCAACGATCGCGCAGCCCACCGCGACGCTCACCAGCCAGATGTGCTGCAAGGTGAGTTGCAGCAGCTCAGGCCAGCTGGAAGAGAGATAGTCGAATACGCTCATGAGATCTCCTTCAGGGCAGCGCGTGCGTGCGCAGGAACGCGTCGGCCACTTCGCGCGGCGACTTGCCGTCGAGATCGACCGCCTTGTTCATGTCCTGCATCACATCGTTGTTGATCGCCGCCGAAAGCGCATTGAGTTGCGCCTCGAGTTTCGGATTGCGCTCGAGCGCCTCCTTGCGCACCACGGGCGTGGCGTTGTACGGCGGGAAGAAGTGCTTGTCGTCGTCGAGCGGCACGATGCCGAAGCCCTTCACGCGGCCATCGGTCGTGTAGACGAGGCCGATCTTCAGCTGGTTGGTGTGCAGCGCCGTGTAGACGAGCCCCGGGTCCATCTGCTTCAGTTGCGAGCGCTTGAAATGCATGTCGTAGGTTTCGAGCAGCGGCTTCAGGCCGTCTGGGCGGTTCGCGAATTCCGCGTCCATGCCGAACACGATGTGGCTGGCGTCGGGGCTGGTCTTCAGATAGTCGGCGAGCTGTGAAACCGTTTTGATGCCGGTGGCCTGCATGAACGGGCTCGGCAGCCCGATTGCGTAGGTGTCGTTGAGCGGCGAGGCGTCGAGCCAGACGAGCCCGCGCGGCACGTCAAGCGCTTTCACGCGCTGGTACATTTCTTCGGGCGTGAGCTTTTCCGTGAGCTTGTCGTAGACGAGCGCCGCCGTGCCGGTGTAGTCCCACGCCAGATCGAACTGGCCGTTCTCCAGCGCGCTGCGCATGAGCGTGCTGCCGAGCCCGGAGCGGACTTCCACCTCATAGCCACGCGAGCGCAGATATTGCGCCGTCACTTCCGCGAGCACGTACTGCTCGGTGAAATTTTTCGCGCCCAGCACCAGCTTGGCGGCGAACGCCGAAGAACTTGCCGCCACGCACAGCGTGCCCACGGCGAACAGCCGCGCGATCGATCGAATCGTACTGCGAAACATGGGAAAGCCTGCCAACAGGGCGCTCATGCTGCACCTCCGCGGCGCGCCTTCCACCGGCGGCTTCCGGCCGCGACGGCGCCGTCCAGCACGAGCGCGAGTATCGCGGTGAGCGAGGCGCCCAGCAACAGCAACGGTTGATCGTTGAGATAGATGCCGGGAAAGATCAGCGAGCCGAGGCTGTCGGCGCCAATCAGATAGGCGAGCGGCGCAGTGCCCACATTGATCGCGAGCGCCGTGCTCACGCCGCCCACGATGATGGGCAGCGCCTTGGGCAACTCCACGCGGGTGAGCGACTGCCAGCCGGTCATGCCGATGCCCTTGGCGGCTTCGCGCAGCGCGGCGGGCACGTTCTTCACGCCTTCATAGGTGTTGCGCGTGATGGGCAGCAGCGAGGCGAGGAACAGCGCGATGATGGCGGGCAGGTCGCCGATGCCGAAAACGCCGAGTGCGATGGCGAGCACGGCCAGCGACGGAATTGTGTTGCCGATGTTGAAGACCTGCATGAAGCGCTCGGCCTGGCGCTGAAAGCGCGGCCGGCTGAGCAGCACGCCCGCAGGCACGCCGACGATGATGGCGAGTGCCATGGAACAGCCCACGAGCCGTATGTGCTGGCCCGCGTACCAGGCGAGATCGCCGGCGTGCCTGGCGAACGTTTCAGCGCCGATCCCACGGGCGAGCGCCCATGCGATGACGGCAATGGCTATCAGGCTGCCCAGCCACTGGACAGTGCGTCGAGTCATGAAGAGGCGTCCCCTCAATCTCGGTGCGGCGCGCGTGACCGAAAAAAGCGCGTGCGCCGCGATGACGCCAGATGGCGCCGCGATGGAAGTTCGTGATCCCGGCATGGCCGCGATTGAACTGACGGAAACAGTCCTTGCTGGCCGCAACAAGAGGCGGTCAGCAGTCGAATGAACGCGCCGATGCGTTCGTCTGATTGTCATGTTCAGCCCAGCAGCGCAACGACGCCGTAGCGAGCGCGCCTGGGACAGGGCATCGTTCCGTAAGAACGGTATGGATGCGGCGGGCGGAAACCCGGGCCGCTGAGGCCGGTGGCCCCCTTGATATGGCGAAATGGATGCGCTCGCAACTAGTTTGTTGTTGCACCACAGCGGCTGTATTACCTCAGGTATATCGCCGCAGTTACATCACGTTACGCAAGAAGTCATGTTCTTTGTGACAGGAAGGCGAGTATAGGCCAATCGATTAAGCGCGTCTACCGTGCGACGCATTCGATATGACTCGCATCTCCGTGAATGGCCGCGGAAAGGTGCCCACACGTGTCATATAAGGTAAATGATTTGGATGTCGAAGTAAATTATGCAGGTATCATTTCCCGATTGAATTCAACAGGCTCCAGCGGAAATTATGTAATCGCGCGTGCGGGCGTGCAGCGGTCAAACGCGGTCCGCTGCATGCCCGCCACAGTGCTATGGCGTCACGCCTCGCGCTTAGCGCCCGTGACGCCGAGAGTGCGCTCGGCCAGCACGGCATCGCGCTTGGCAAGCAGGTGGCCGCGCAGGATTTTCGCCAGTGCGGGGCCGTTGCGCGCTTCGAGCGCGGCAATCATGCCTTCGTGGTCGCGGATCGCGCCGTCCCACTTGCTGGTCTGAAAGTTGGAGCGAAAGCGCAGCGCTTGCAGACGGCGGTTCAGCGTCACGTAAGTTTGGCGGAGCGCTGCATTGCGCGCGGCGATGTTGATGAGGTCGTGAATCGCATGATTGCGCGAGTAATAGCCGGACAGGTCGTTCTGCGCACGGCTCAGCAGCATGGCGGCGTGCAGCGCCTTGATTTGCGCAAGCTCCGTATCGCTGATGCGCTCGCACGCGAGTTCGCCCGCGAACGCCTCGAGCCCGCTCATGAGCTCGAACATGTCGCGTATCTCCGCTTCGCTCAACTGTGCAACCGTTGCGCCGCGGTTCGGCGAGATCTCGATGAGCCCTTCGGCGGCCAGCACCTTGAGCGCTTCGCGCAGCGGCGTGCGCGAAATGCCCAGCACTTCGCAGAGCTTGCGTTCATTGAGTTTCACGCCGGGCGCGAGCTGCCCTTCGACGATGAATTCGCGCAGGTGATCGACCACCGTGTCGTGCAGGCGCTGACGCGCGAGCTTCGGCAGCGCGAACTCCGGCGCGCCAGGCGGGGCGGACGCGAGTTGCGCGTCCGGAATGTCTGGATTTTGCATACGAGATCCCGATCGTCCGACTTGCCCCCATTCTAGCCGAGAGGCCGCCGGCGCATTGCTGAGCCTTGCTGCCGGGTTTCCCTTGGGCGTTCGCCGACAAGTTGACCTTGCATCTGCTCAATCATGCATTTGAGTATTTTGCATGCAAAATTTCATTCTGTACGGCTTCGGCACCGCCGCATGTTGGCGCTCGATCGGGTACGGCATCATGGCGCACAACGTGGCCGCGATCGACGCGATGCTGGCCGATGGTCACGAAACCTGATTTTGTAAGTTATCCAAAATGTTTGGTACAGGGCGCGTTTTTTTGGCGAGCACGGCGAAGGCCCGTGTCGGGGGCGGATGGGTTGCCTGGCAGTACGGACCACGGATCAACGTGGCATTCGCCGAAATTAAGGCGCTCTTCTATCGCGCGAATCGCACGAGTCCGGACCGCATCGTTCATCCGCCGAAAATGGACGATGTCGAGAATCTCCGCTTCGCGCCCTGCTATCACGAGCGCGCGTGGCGGCCGGTGCCCGGCTGATCGGCATGGAATATCACGCGCGATCCGCTCACGGGCGAAGAAGGACGCTGCTTGGCTGGATCCCGGGCGTTGCGGCTGCGCCCGTCGAATCGTCATGCTGCGACATGGCCGGCAGCTTCGGCTACGAAAGCGAGCATTACGCCACCTCGCTCGCGATGGCGGAGCTGTCACCACTGCCCGCCATGCGCGCCACGCAGGCAGCCGGCGACGCGCTGGTGGTCGTCGACGGCACGAACTGCCACCATCAGAACGCCGACGCGCAAGCGCGCAGGCGCTGCGCGTCGCTCAGGTTCTCGCGCGCGCTGGATGTGGCGCTTACCAGGGCGCGGTAAGACGCGTCGGGGCGCATCGCGTCAGGCTACGATGGCCGGATGCGCCTGCACCGGCCCGCCTAGCTGCTCGCGATGCGAGGGCGGCTGGCGTCCGTCGATATCGGTGATGCCGTACTCGCGCGCGAGTTCGGCGCCCACGAGCACGAGTCCGGATTTTTCGGTGCGGTGCGGATCGCGATAGAGCGCGTCGACGAGCCGCCCCGTGAACTGCGGGCTTTCCGCAAGCTCGCTGAAGCCGGCGTACTGCTCGGGATGCGCGGCGATTACGCGTTCGGTGCGCTCGGTCTTGAGCATGCCCATCCAGATCGACACTGCCGCCACGTTGAACGCGCGCAGATCCACGGCCATGTCTTTCGCGAACTTGTCCACGCCGGCTTTTTGCGCCCCATAGGCCGCGCCATGCATGTAGCAGCTCGCGCCGAACGATGAGGTGAACGCGATCAGGCCGTCGCGCTGCGCGGCCATCATGCGTGCCGCGTGCCAGCTTGCGACGTAGGCTGAGCGCAGGCCCACGTCCAGAATGTTCACCAATTCCAGCGGTTTTTCCCAGAACGGTGCGGGGCGGATCAGCTCGTCGTGCAGGACCGTGGCGTTGTTGACGAGCACGTCGATTCGGCCTTGTTCGTCGCGGATGCGCGTGAAGATGGCTTCGACCTGGTTGTCGTCGGCGTGGTCGCAGGCTAGCGCGATGCCGTGGCCGCCCAGGCGGGTGATTTCTGCCGCGGTGGCGTGGATGGTGCCGGGTAGCGGCGCGTCGCCATCGTTCTGCGAGCGGCCCGTTACGTAGACTGTTGTGCCGGCAGCGCCTAGTGCTAGCGCGATGCCTTTGCCTGCGCCGCGCGAGGCGCCGGTGACGAGGGCGATGTAGGGGTTGGGCATTAAGGAATCCTTCGGGTAGTTATATCAGCGAAAAAGCGCGACCAAACCGCGCTCACGCGTCAGCAAGCCTTCGTGCATCGCACGCAGCAAACGCAGCAGCCCGTATCGCGCCAACTGCATCCGCAGAAACATCCGGCAAGTCCCCAAGCGGAATAAACGCACTGATCTCCAGCCCATGCCCCGAAAGCGCGGGCAACTTGAGCGGTGTCGCAAGCACGTTAAGACGAGACAGACCCAAATCGCGCAGAATCTGCGACCCGATACCGTACTGGCGATTGCCCGATTCAGCACCGTGGCCGCTGTTCGCATGAGCCGCCTCACCCGCGCCGGTGCGCAAAGCACAATCGAGCAGCACGGCTACGCCACACCCTGCCTGCGCGATGCGCGTGAGCGCGCCATGCAGCGCAAGTCCATGCGCATCCGGGTCTTCATCGAACAAATCGAGCAGCGCGGCGCGTTCCTGCACACGCACGAGCGTGGGCGCGTCCGCGCTGGGCTGGCCGCGCACGAGCGCGAGATGCGTCGCGTCGCGCACGCGGTCACGATACTCGATCGCCTCGAACGGCCCCCAGGCAGTGGCGAGCGTGCGCGACGCCACGCGCTCCACCAGCGATTCGCGCTCGCTGCGATAGCGGATCAAATCGGCGATGGTGCCGATCTTCAGGCCATGCTCGCGCGCAAAGGTCATCAGCTCGGGCAGGCGCGCCATGGTGCCGTCGTCGTTCATCACCTCGCAGATCACGGCGGCCGGCGTCAGGCCCGCGAGCGCAGTGAGATCGCAGCCAGCTTCGGTATGGCCCGCGCGCACCAGCACGCCGCCTTCGCGCGCGACGATCGGAAATACATGGCCCGGTTGCGCGAGATGCTCGGCGCGCGCGCCCGGCGCGATGGCCGTGCGGATCGTATGCGCGCGATCGGCCGCGCTGATGCCCGTGGTTACACCTTCGGCTGCTTCGATGCTCACTGTGAAGGCCGTGCCGTATTGCGTGCCGTTGTGCGCGCTCATCGGGCCCAGTTGCAGGCGCGCCGCGTGATCGGCGCTCAGCGTGAGGCAGACGAGGCCGCGCGCGTGGCGCGCCATGAAGTTGATGGCCTCGGGCGTGACGCAGTCGGCGGCAATCACGAGATCGCCTTCGTTCTCGCGGTCTTCTTCGTCGACGAGAATCACCATGCGGCCTGCGCGCAGTTCTTCGACGATGGCGGGGGTGTCGGCCAGTTTCATACGGTCTGCTCCTCGCGATTGGCGCTATTGACGCGATTGCCTGGATGGGTGGCGTGAAGGGCGGTGCGATCGGCCGCGCCGAACACGGGCGCGCGGCGCTCCGTGAATGCGCGGGTGCCTTCGCGGAAATCGCCTTGGGCGGCGCAGGCGAGGAAGGCGCGCTGCTCGGCCACGAGTTGCGCGCCCAGCGTGTGGCGCGGCGCATCGGAGATCAGATGCTTGGTGTGCGAGAACGCGGCGGGCGAGAGCGCTGCGAGGCGAGCGGCGCGCTCAATGGTGGCCTTGGCCAGCTCGGCGGCGGGCACGACCCAGTTCACGAGGCCGACACGCAGCGCATCTTCAGCGCTGTAGCGTTCGTCCAAATAGAGCCATTCGGCGGCAGTGCGCGCGCCCATCAGGCGCGGCAGCGTGAAGGTCGCGCCGCCATCGGGCGAGGTGCCGAGGCGGTTGTACGCCGAGGTGAAGGTGGCGTCGGCGGCGGCAATCGCCACATCGCAGGCGGCCACCAACGAAAGGCCGAAGCCGGCCGCGGTGCCGTTCACGCTCGCCATTACCGGCTTGGCCGAGTGGGAGATCAGCTCGACCGCGCGCTGTGCATGACGCACGAGCTTGCCGATGGTGCGCTCGCGGCGCGCGGCAGAGAGTTCGAGCGCCGCGCGCATGGCGTGCACGTCGCCGCCCGCCATGAATGCACGGCCCGCGCCGGTCAGCACGATGGCCCTCACGGCGGGCTCCTGGGTGAGGCGCTCGAGCCGCGTGCACAGCTCGACGGCCACCGCTTCGCTCAGTGCGTTGAGTGCGTCGGGCCGGTTGAAGGTGAGCGTGGCTACGCCGTTGGCGTGCGTGGCGAGAATCGTGTCGGTCATGAGGCGTCCGCGCGCGTAGGTGCGTAAAGGTGTAGGAAGGTATCAGGGATGCAGCGCGGCGCGCAGGGCGCGGGCGCCCAGTTCGAGCGCGGCGCTTGCGGCGTCGAGCACGCCGACCATGCTGGCGAAGCCGTGCATCTGGCCTGGCCAGCGCACGTGCGTGACGGGCACGCCCGCCTGTGCGAGCCGCGCGGCGTAACGTTCGCTCTCATCGCGCAAGAGATCGCATTCGGCGCTCACGATGGTTGCGGGCGCAATGGCTTCGATGCGCTCCGCGCCCAGCGGACTCGCGAGCGGCGAAGCGCGGTCCGCTTGCGGTTCGAAGTACTGATCTTTGAACCAGCGCATGAGGCCCGCATCGAGGAAATAGCCGCTGCCATACGTTTCGTATGAAGGATGCTCATGTGCGCAGTCGACCACCGGATAGAGCAGCAACTGGTGCGCGATCGCCACTTCGCCGTGCAGCTGCTGCGCGCAGACGGCGGCCAGATTGCCGCCCGCGCTGTCGCCGGCCACCGCGAGCGCGCCCGGAATCGCGCCCAGTTGCGCGGCGTGGGCCGCTGCCCAGCGCACCGCCGCGATCGCGTCGTGTGCGGCGGCCGGAAAGCGCGCCTCCGGCGCGAGCCGGTAATCGACCGATAGAACGAGCACGTTTGCGCGCGCCGCGAGCGTGCGGCAAATATTGGCGTGCGTGTCGATCCCGCAAGCGACGAAGCCGCCGCCATGGAAGAACACGAGCAGCGGCAGGGTTTTCCCGCCCTCATGGGGCTGAGGGATCGGACGATAGAGCCGCGCGGCGAGCGGGCCGGCCGCGCCTGGCAGCGCCAGGTCTTCTTCGGCAGCGATGGCGTCGCCCTGGTTGACGAGGCTGGATGCGCCGCCCGCCGCAATGGCGGCGCGATAGCTGGCGGCGTCGAGCCGGCTGTAATCGGGGGCGGGCATGCCGGCGAGCGTGGCGAGCAGTGCGGCGGCTTGTGGGTCCAGCGCCATGAAGGTGTCTCCCTGAAAACGTCATCGAAGCGCGCCTTGTTGGCGCCGTTTAGCGCATTGGAGCGCTTGCGCGAAGCGCTTGCATCGTCCGATTAGACGAGGAGCGTGGACCGTGACCGGCGTAATGTCCGGACATCCGCAATGCAGGCACACGGCCCGCACGATCGCCCCAAAAAAAGCCCGAAGCAGTTGGGGGACGCGGATGAATACAAATGAAAAGGCGAACGCGCCAGCCAGGGGAATATCCCGATGGCAGCGGCGAGACAGCCCCGTAAAGTTTGCCGTCGCTAGGGGCGGCATGGAGGACGGAGACTGTGTTGATGGAGACAAGATGGGCCCCGGAAGAGGGCCAGGACGCCGGTGTCATGGCTGGCGTCGACCTTTCGCAATTCAGCGCGCTGATGGCGCGCGTGTACCAGGGGCCGCTGGAAACGGTGCCATGGTCCGGGGCGCTCGAACTGGTGCGCCAGCATCTGGACGCAGCCTATGCCACGCTGATCCTGCGCTCGCCTTCGAGCGACCGGCGCGGGCTGATGGTGCACGCATCGGAGAGCGGCATACCCGATGAGTCATCGTATAACGACTATTACTATTCGCTCGATCCCTTCGTCGGCCTGCCGGCGGACCGTGTCGTGACCGTGGACGAGGTGTTCGGCGAGACCGGCTGGCTCTCGAGCGAGCTGTACAAGCAATTCCTGAAGCCCAGTGACGTGCGCTATATCATGGGCGCCGACCTGCGCACCGAGTCGGGCGTGGAGTGCCGTTTCCGCGTATGCCGCAAGCACGCCGGCACGCAGTTCACGGCGCGCGACAAGGCGTTTTGCGCGCTGCTGCTGCCGCATCTGCGCCGCGCGGTGGAGCTGCATTCGCGTCTGGACGTGGTGGAGTCGGAGCGCACGCTCTATGCGAGCGCCATCGACCGCATGCTGGTGGGCATGGTCACGCTCGACGAGAGCGGGGCGATCATGAACACCAATAGCGTCGCCGATGAAATCCTCGCGGAAAGCGACGGCCTGCGCATTTCGAAGGGGGCCGTCGAGGCCATGGACAGCCAGGAGAACCGCACGCTGCAGCGGCTGATCCGCCACGCGATGATGGGCCACTTCGGCACCGCCGGTCCGCTGGTGGAGGCCATGCCCGTGACGCGCAGCGGCGACCGGCCGAAGCTCGGCGTGCTGGTGCGCACCGTGCCGCTTTCGGAGTGGTCGGAGGACAATCGCCGCCGGCCCGCCACCGTGCTGTTCCTGCGCGATCCGGACCGCAAGTCGCAGCGCTCGCAGGAAATCGTGCGCAAGCTGTTCGATCTCACGCCTGCCGAGACCTCGCTCGCGCTGCTGCTGACCAATGGCCCTACGCTGGAAGAGGCAGCAGAAGAACTGGGCATCAGCAAGAACACGGCGCGCGCGCATCTACGCTCGATTTTCTCGAAGACGGGCGTGACGCGGCAGGCGACGCTCGTGCGCATTCTGCTTGGCAGCGTGGTGCCGCTGGGTTGAAGGGCGCGCGCGCTTTGTGGCGCTTTCCTCGTACGTCAAAGCGCCTGATGTTGTCTATCGTTGGTAAAGTAAAGGGCGGCCTCATGCAGGCTGCCCTTTTGCATTTCACGGCCGGTTCTTTTGCGTGAGCACGAGCAGCGCGCCGTTGCGGTCCTCCAGTACTGCGCGCAATTCGTGCGGACCCTGCTGCACGGGCGCCCGCACGCTGGCGCCCGTGGCCACTACGCGCTCCATGGCCGCATAGAGATCGTCATCCTCTGCAATCCGAAACGTTAGAGCAGGACGCTCGACAATGCGCTCGTCGCCGGCTACCAGCGCGATCGTGAGCGGACCGCCCTCCAGCGCGCAATACCGCTCGCCGTCGCGCATTTTCACCGTGAGTCCAAGCCCGTCGACGAAGAACGGCAGCGCCGTCTCGATCGCGTCCACCGGGTACAGCATCATCGAAGCCTTCATTGCATTTTCCCCTTGAGTTGGTCTGGCGCGGCTGTGCCATGTGGGGATGCTAGCGCGCGTATGGGCGCGCGCCATGTCCGATTGGACTAGGGGTGTGCCTAAACCTTCGCTAATCCAAACAGACGATGCATCGCTTGCCCGGCGCACAGAAACTTCATCTCGTGGACCGTCACGATCACACCTGCGGCGGCAGCGCGGCACCCGCCGCCCCCGTCCGACAAACAAGGAGACAGCTGCGATGAAGTTTTCCCTGATTTACGAAGCCCAGACGACCGATGCCTCCCGCGAAGGCGACCACCGCATCTTCAAGGAGACCGTCGAGCAGGCACTGCTCGCCGAGCAGATGGGCTTCGATACCGTCTGGTGCGTCGAGCACACCTCGCTCACCAACTATGCGCACATGAGCGCGCCGGAAACGTTCCTCGCCTATCTCGCGGGCCGCACCACGCGCATCGGTCTCGGCCATGGCGTCGTCTGCCTGCCCCCCGCGATGAATCACCCGATCAAGGTGGCCGAGCGCGTTGCGCTGCTCGACATTCTTTCGCAGGGCCGCGTGCACTTCGGCGTGGGCAAGGGCGGCAGCCAGCAGGAAGCGGGCGCATTCGGCTATGACCTGGGCGAGTTGCAGCCGATGATCGACGAGTCGATGTATCTCGTGCCCAAGATGTTCGTGCAGGACGAGATCGAGCACGACGGCAAATACATCAAGATTCCTAAGCGTCCGATTCACCCGAAGCCGTATCAGGATCCGCATCCGCCCATGTACATGGCCTGCACCAACAGCGACGCCCTGACGCGCGCTGGCCAGCGCGGTCTTGGCGCGCTCGTGCTCGGCTTCGGCGGCCCCGACGAAGTGGCGAAGAAGAACGCACTCTATCGCCAGGCATACAGCACGCGCAAGGCCGAGGAGCAGGTGGGCTTCCGCCCGACCGAACACCTCGCCGCGCTGTGCCCGGCTATCGTGATGGGCGACGGCCAGCAGGCCCGCAAGATCGGCATTCGCGGCCAGCGCTATTTCATGGAGTCGCTCGCGTACTGGTACACGGGCGGCGAGCGTCCGGACCCGTCGAAGTGGGGCGACGACCTCGTGCAAGCCGATAGCGGCCAGATGGTGATCCGCTCGCGCTTCGCTTCGGAAGAAGTGGTGGTGGACTTCAGCGACCCGGCGCTCTCGATGATGAACCCCAACCACGCGTACGGCACGGTGGACGATTGCATCGGCTACGTAGGACGCCTGATGGAAGCGGGCGTGGACGAAGTGCTGTTCCTCGTCCAGATGGGCACGGTGCCGCATGAAGCTTCGATGGAATCGATCCGCAATATCGGCGAGCACGTGATTCCGTACTTCAGCCGCGTCAAGGCGCGCGCCGCCGCCTGATCCAGGCGCAAGCGCACACGCGCCCGGCCTGGCGCAGGTCGCGATGCAAGTTGCGACAAGCCGCGACTGAAAAGCGGCCAGCCGGGCTCGGGCGCCCCAGCAGATCGAATCGACGACGAACCACCGTGGCGCACGGCGCCACCGAAGAAGACATAGGAGACAGCGGTGCACCGAGACCACGAATCGAATGCCCTTGCGGCCGAACTGATCGCACGCGCCCACGCGCTCGCCCCCGTGCTGGCCGAGCGCGGCGACGCGGCGGAGGCCGCGGGCCGCATCCCGGCGCAGACCATTGCCGACATGCAGGCGGCGGGCTTCTTCAAGGTGCTCCAGCCGAAGCGCTACGGCGGCTATGAACTGGAGCCGCAAACGTTCTTCGAAATCCAGATGGCGCTCGCGCGTGGCTGCATGTCCACGGCCTGGGTGTACGGCGTGGTGGGCGTGCACAACTGGCAACTCGCGCTGTTCGACGAGCGCGCGCAGCAGGATGTCTGGGGCAAGGACCCGGCCACGCTCATTGCTTCCACGTATATGCCGGTAGGCAAGGTCACGCCGGTGGAAGGGGGCTTCCGGCTCTCGGGCCACTGGAAATTCTCCAGCGGCAGCGAACTGTGCGAGTGGGTGTTCCTCGGCGCGCTCGTGCCGCCGGCGCGCGCGGGCGGGCCGCCCGAATACCGCACCTTCCTGCTGCCGAAGTCCGACTACACGATCGAGCGCGACTGGGACGTGTTGGGCCTGCGCGCGACGGGCAGCCACGACATCGTGGTGAACGACGTGTTTGTGCCTGAATACCGCACGCACAAGGCCGTGGACGGCATGATGGGCACGAGCCCGGGTCTCGCGTTGAACGATGCGCCGCTGTTCCGTTTGCCGTTCGCGCAGATCTTCGTGCGCGCGGTTTGCACGGCGTGCATCGGCGCGCTGCAAGGGGCAGTCGACGACTTCCGCGCCTACGCGACCAACCGCGTGAGCGCCAATAGCGGCGCAAAGACCGCCGACGACACCGGCGCCCAAAGCGCCTGCGCGAACGCGGCTGTTGCCATCGACGAAATGCAGGTGCTGTTGCGCCGCAACTTCGATGAACTGCTCGCTGGGGTGCAGGGTGGCCCCGAAGTATCGATCGAGCGGCGCGTGCATTTCCGCTATCAGTCGGCGCAGGTGGCAGAGCGCTGCGCGCGGGCGGCCAATGCGCTGCTGCGCTACGCGGGCGGCAACGGCATTTATCGGCGCAACCCTCTCGTGCGGCGCTTTCTCGACCTGCACGCGGCGCGCGCGCACTACGCCAACAATCTCGACCGCTTCGGCCAAAACCTCGGCGCGGTGATGCTCGGTCGCACCAACACCGACTTTTTTATCTGAGGCGGCGCTCATGAACGATCGGTCCACGGAAACTGAAACGTTCGATATGCTGATCGTCGGTTCAGGCGCGGGCGGCATGCTCGCCGCGTGCCGCGCCGCCGATCTCGGCCTCTCGGTGCTGGTGCTCGAAAAGAGCCCGCATTACGGCGGCACGTCCGCGGTGTCGGGCGGCGGCATCTGGGTGCCGTGCAATCACCATATCGCTGAGGAAGGCGGCATGGATACGCGCGAGGCCGCCCGCATCTATATGGAAGCCTGCACGCAGGGCGCGGCAACCAACGGGCGTCTCGACGCCTATCTCGACACTGCGCCCGAGATGCTGCGCTATCTGGAGGCGCGCACGCCTGTGCGCTACCAGTCGCTTTCGCGCTATGCCGACTACTTCCAGAGCCAGCCCGGCGCGATGCCCGGTTATCGCGCGCTCGATCCGCTGCCGTTCGACGGCGGGCGTCTGGGTGCCGAACTCGCGCGGCTGCGTCCGCCTTCGCCCGGCACGCTGATCGGCGGCCGCGTGGCAGTGACCTCCAAAGAGGCGCATACGCTGCTCGCGAAGGAGCGCGGCTTTGTCACGCTCGCGCTGCGCGAATTCGGGCGCTACTGGTTCGATATCGGCGCGCGACTGCGCTCGCGGCGCGACCGGCGGCTCACGCTCGGTAATGCGCTCGTGGGCGGCCTGCGTTACGCGCTGCTCGAACGCAAGGTGCCGCTGTGGCTTTCCACGCCCATGCGCGAGTTGATCGAGGAGAACGGCCGCATTACGGGCGTGGTGGCCGAGCACCGGGGCAAGACGGTGCGCCTGCTTGCGCGGCGCGGCGTGATTCTCGCGGCGGGCGGCTTCGAGCGCAATCAGGCGATGCGCGAGCGCTATCTGCCGCAGCCCACTGAGACGCAATGGAGCGCAACGCCGCCGTACAACACCGGCGATGCCATCGTGGCAGGCGAACAGGCGGGTGGCGCGCTCGCGCTCATGGAACACGTTTGGGGCGCACCCACGGTGCGCGTGGAAGGCGAGGAAAAGCAGCGTGCGCTGTTCGTGGAGCGCAACCTGCCCGGCTGCGTGATCGTCAACGCGCTCGGGCGGCGCTTCGTCAACGAGGCCGCCCCGTACTCGGAGTTCGTGCCCGCGATGTACCGCGATCACGCGGCAACGGGCGCGAGCGTGCCCGCGTGGATGATCTTCGACGCGCGCTTTCGCAAGCACTACCCGTGCGGCCCGATCATGCCCGCATCGATGATGCCGGACTCGCGCATTCCCGCCGCGTTTCGCTCGATTCTGCAGCGCGCGGATTCGCTCGATGCGCTGGCCGCGCAAATCGGCGTGGATGCGGCCGGCCTGCGCGAGACCGTCGTGCGCATGAACGGTTACGCGGCAAGCGGCGTGGACGAGGAATTCGGCAAGGGCGGCAATGTGTTCGATACCTACTATGGCGACCCGTCGGTGCAGCCGAACCAGTGCCTCGCGCCGATCGGCGAAGCGCCGTTCTACGCGGTGCGCATCGATGCGGGCGACATCGGCACGAAGGGCGGCCTGCTCACCGACGCCGACGCGCGCGTGCTGCGCGCCGATGGCAGCGCCATCGCGGGCCTCTATGCCATCGGCAACACGAGCGCCTCGATGATGGGCGCGAGCTATCCCGGCGCGGGATCGACGCTCGGGCCAGCGATGACCTTCGGCTACCGCGCCGCCAATGACCTCGCCGATCCAAAAAATTCGGTATCCGTATCAAACGACCACCAAGACGAGCTTCGTGGAGTCACACAATGAGCGAACTTTCCCTGGAACCGCTGCGCGCGGACATGCTGCAAGCGATGCGCCGCCTCGCGCGTTCGGTCACCGTCATCAGCTGCTGTGACGTGGAGCGCCGCTATTCGATGTCGGCCACGGCAGTGGATTCGCTGTCGACCGAGCCGCCTTCGCTGCTCGTCTGCATCAACCGCGCTTCGTCGATTTATCCGCCGCTCGCGGCGGGTGCGGACTTCTGCGTGAACCTGCTGGCGGCGCAGCAGCAGGGCATCGCCATCGATTGCAGCGGGCGCCTGAAAGGCGAGGAGCGCTTCTCCACCGGCGACTGGCAGCGTTCCGCCGATGGCGTGCCTTATCTGCACGGCGCGCAGGCCAATCTCGTGTGTCGCCAGGACGGCCGCTTCGACTACGGCACGCATACGGTGTTCATCGGCCGGCTGCTCGAAGTGAAGCTGAGCGGCGATATCGATCCGCTTGTGTACGTGGATGGCGCTTACACCACGGCCACCACGGCGGCGGCTTCCGCCGCGCTCGCACGTTGCGCCACCGTATGAACGCGCGCGCTGCCCACGCCATGAACGACGCGAACACGCACGCCCACGCAGGCGCGAGCGCGACGCCCGTGGAGCCTCCGCTCGTCGTCGCCGATGCAGCGGCGCACCGCTGGGACGACGCTTGCGGCGTGCTGATTGCCGGTTTTGGCGCGGCGGGCGCGTGCGCCGCGCTGGAGGCGGCGCAGGCCTGCGCGCGCGTGCGCATCGTCGAGCGCTTCGAGGGCGGCGGCGCTAGCGCAAAGAGCGGCGGCGTGGTCTATGCGGGCGGCGGCACGACCTACCAGCGCGAGGCCGGCTATGCGGACACGCCCGAGGCGATGGCCGCCTACCTGCAAGGCGAGGTGGGCGACGCGGTTTCGCCGGACGCGCTCGAACGCTTTTGCAACGGCAGCGTTGCGCAGCTCGCGTGGCTCGAACGCCAGGGCGTGCGCTTCGGCTCGACAATGCCCGCGCGCAAAACGTCCTATCCGCCCGAGCGCGCGTTTCTCTATTACTCGGGCAATGAGGCCGTGGGCGACGCGCCCGTCGTGCCGCCCGCGCCGCGCGGGCATCGCACGAAGGGGCGCGGCATGTCGGGGCGCGTGCTGTTCGACACGCTGCGCCGCGCCGTGCAGGCCGAGCCCAATGTCGAGATCGTGCGCCAAGCGGGCGTGCGCAGGCTCATCGTCGATACAACGGGCAAGGTGATCGGCGCGCAGGTCTGGCGCGTGGAGCCGGGCCGCGCGCAGCGCCAGCACGCGCGCCTCGCCCGCTGGGCCGACAAGTTGCACAACGGCCTGCCCGCGCTGGCCGACCGCCTGCGCGCAGCATTGCTTCGGCTGGAACTGCGCGCGAGCCGTGCGCTCGATATCCGTGCCGACGCAGTGGTGCTCGCCACGGGCGGCTTCATTTTCAACCGCGAAATGGTCGCGCAGCACGCGCCGCGCTATCTCTCCACCTGGCGTCTCGGCACCACTGGCTGTGACGGCTCGGGCATTCGCCTGGGTCTTTCGGCGGGCGGCATCGCGGACGGCATGGAGCGCGTCTCCGCGTGGCGCTTCATCAACCCGCCGTTCGCGTGGGCGCGCGGCTGCGTGGTGGACGCGCGCGGCGAGCGCTTCTGCAACGAAGAGGTCTACGGTGCAAAGCTTGGCCATGAAATGTGCGAGACGCGCGACGGACGCGCCTGGCTGATCCTCGACGCCGCGCTCGTGCGCGAGGCCTTGCGCGAGTGCGTGCGTGGCCGCTTGTGGGCGTTCCAGAGCGTGCCCGCGCTGATGCTCATGCTGGGCGGACGCAAGCGCGCGGCTACCGTTGCGCAGCTAGCCGAGCAGATCGGCGCCGACGTCGCCACGCTCGAACGCTCGCTGGCCGCGTATCGCGCCGCCGCGCGGGAAGGACGCGATGCGGCCTTCGGCAAATCCGCCGCGATGCTCGCGCCGCTCGATCAAGCGCCGTTCTATGCGCTCGACATATCGGCGGGGAGCCGCACGTTTGCGTGCCCCGCGATCACGCTGGGTGGCCTGCGCGTGGACGAAACCACCAACGCCGTGCTGCGCGCCGAAGGCGGCGTCGTCGAAGGGCTTTACGCAGTGGGGCGCGCCGCGCGCGGCCTCGCTTCGAATCACTACGTGAGCGGCCTCTCGCTCGCGGACTGCATCTGGTCGGGCCGCCAGGCGGGGCGCGCGGCAGCGCGCCAAACACAGGCCGCGCACGAGCGGATACTCAATGATCAGGATGCCGAACGTACCGCATCCACAATTAACACGGCAAACGCGAAAGTCATTCCGCTTTATCCACTGACACACTGACGAAGAGAGAACGAAGATGGGAGACAGACTCACAGGCAAGATCGCCGTAATCACGGGCGCCGCTAGTGGCGTGGGCAAGTGCGACGCGCTGCTGTTCGCCGCCGAAGGCGCGCGTGTCGTGCTCACCGACGTGAACGAGGAAGCGGGCCGCGCCGTGGCCGCGCAGATCGGCGATGCGGCGCTGTTCGTGCGCCACGACATCGCCTCGGAATCGGGCTGGAACGACGTGATCGGCGCTGCGCAAAAGCAGTTCGGGGCGCCCAACGTGCTCGTGAACAATGCGGCCATCCTGCAACTCGGCAGCATCGAAGATGCCACGCTCGAACAATGGCAGCGCGTGCTGCGCATCAATGCGGAAGGCTACTTCCTTGGCTGCCAGGCCGCGGTGCGTGCGATGAAGGAGAAGGGCGGCTCGATCGTCAATATGTCTTCGGTGGCGGCGCTGGGCGGTCTGGGCGCGTTCTGCGCTTACTCGGCGAGTAAGGGCGCGGTCACGGCCATGACGCGCTCGATCGCCGCGCACTGCAAGCAGCAGGGGTACAAGATTCGCGCGAATACCATTCACCCGGACGGCATTCTCACGCCCATGACCGAGCCGTTCTTCGGCTCGGCAGAAGCGGGGCGCCCGCAGATCACCGAATCGGTCGACCCGCGCGCGCGCATGTGCCTGCCCGAAGACATCGCGCAACTCGTGCTGTTCCTCGCCTCCGATGAATCGCGCTTCATCAACGGCAGCGAGTACCGCATCGACAATGCGCAGATGATCATGGGCGTTGCCTGAGGTAATCCATCATGACCGAAGCGCGTTTTCATCGGCTGCGGGTAGCCGACGTGATAGCCGAAAGCGCCGATGCGCGCTCGTTCGTGTTCGAACTGCCCGTGGCGCTGGCCGACGCATTCGCATACCGGCCCGGGCAGTTCCTGACGCTGCGCCTGCCGGGCGAGCAGGCGCCGTTGCAGCGCTGCTACTCGCTGTCGAGCGCACCAGGCGTGGATACGGCCCCGAAGATCACCGTCAAGCGCGTGCGCGAGGGCCGTGCCTCCAACTGGCTGTGCGACAGCGTGCGCCCCGGCGACGAACTCGACGTGATGGCGCCCGCGGGTGTCTTCACACCGCGCTCGCTCGACGACGACCTGCTGCTGTTCGCGGGCGGCAGCGGCATCACGCCGGTGCTCTCGATTCTCAAGGCGGCGCTGGTGGGCGGGCGCGGCATGCTCACGCTGATCTATGCGAACCGCGACGAATCCGTGGTGATATTCGGCGCGGCGCTGCGCGAGCTCGCGCAACGGCATCCCGGCAGGCTGCGCGTGATTCACTGGCTCGACAGCGTGCAGGGCGTGCCGCAACAGCGCCACCTGGAGGAACTGGCGCGGCCGTGGAGTCGTCAGGAATGCTTTATTTGCGGCCCGGCGCTTTTCATGGAAAGCGCACTGGCCGCGATGCTCGCACTCGGGCTGCCGCGCGCGAAGATTCATGTCGAGCGCTTTGCTTCGCTGCCGGACCGGCCCGCGCAGACGGAACCGTCCGCGCGCGTCCAGCCGCCGGCGCAAAGCGTCGAACGTGATGCTACGAAAGGCGGGGCCGAAAGCGCCCCGCAAACCGCGCGCATCGTAACGCAACTCGACGGCGCCAGCGCGCAATTCACTTGCGAGCCCAACGAGACGCTGCTCGACGCGATGGAGCGCGCGGGTCTCTCGCCGCCCAGTTCGTGCCGCAGCGGCTTGTGCGGCGCGTGCATGTGCCGCGTGGAGGCGGGCAGCGTAACGCTGGCCGAGAACGGCGTGCTCGACGACGAGGAGCGCGCTGCTGGCTGGACGCTCGCGTGCAGCGCGACGCCGGCGAGCGCCGAGCTGCGCATCGTCTTTCCCGATTAAGCGCCGCGCGTGCACGCCGTGCATGCGAGGTGCCTGACCCTGAGCGCTGCCGCAACGCGTGCCGTCGTGGACGCACGCAGCGGCGGCGCAAGTATTTCCGGAGTCCTTAGATGACGCTCAACCCGACGCCCAACCCGACGACGCTCCACGAACCCTTGACGACCCCCGCGCTGATCGCACGCGGCGCGGCACGCTACGGCGCGCGCATTGCGGTCGAAACATCTGAAATCAGCCTGAGCTATGCCCAGCTCGACGCCGCGCGCATCGAGGCGGCGCGCGCGCTGATGGCCTGCGGCATCGAACCAGGCGAACGCGTTGCCGTCTGGGCGCCCAATCTGGCCGAATGGATCGTTGCCGCACTCGCGATTCAGAGCGTGGGCGCGGCGCTTGTGCCCGTGAACACGCGCATGAAGGGCCTTGAAGCAAGCGCGATTCTCGCGGACAGTGGCGCGCGCGTGCTGTTCAGCTGCGGAGCGTTCCTTGGCGAGGACTATCCGGCGATGCTCGCGCCGCACCGGCCCGCTACGCTCGAGCGCGTAGTCGTGTTCGGCGACGTATTGCATGCCGATGGCCGCGACGAAAGCTGGCAGCGGTTTCTCGCGCGTGCCTCGCGAACGCCGCTCGAAGTATTTCGCGCACGCGAAGCGCAAGTGGGTCCGGACACGCTGATGGACGTGATGTTCACCTCGGGCACCACGGGCCGCCCGAAGGGCGTGATGACCGCACATGGCCAGAACGTGCGGGCGGCGTACGGATGGGCCGAGATCGCGACGTTGCGTGAGGGCGACCGCTATCTGATCGTGAGCCCGTTCTTTCACGCATTCGGCTACAAGGCGGGCTGGCTCGCGGCGCTCACGAGCGGCGCGACCGTGCTGCCGCATCTCGTGTTCGATCCGAAGGCGGTGCTCGCGAGGGTCGTGCGCGAGCGCATTTCCGTGCTGCCCGGGCCGCCCACGCTCTATCACGCGCTGCTCGAAACGCCGGGTCTCGCAGGACTCGATCTATCTTCGCTGCGCGTGGCGGTGACGGGCGCAGCTGCGATCGCGCCCAGCCTCGTCGAGCGCATGCGCGCGGAGTTGAACTTCGAGACCGTGCTCACGGGCTACGGCCTTACGGAGTCGTGCGGCTTCGCCACATTGTGCCGACACGGCGACGACGCCGTAACCGTGGCGCAAACTTCGGGCCGCGCGATGCCGGGCATGGAGTTGCGCATTGCAGGCGCGGATGGAGAACCGCTCGCGGCCGGCGAGACCGGCGAAGTGTGGGTGCGCGGCTACAACGTGATGCGCGGCTATCTGAACGATGCGGCGGCCACGTCGCAAGCGGTCGATGCGCAGGGATGGCTGCACACGGGCGATCTTGGTTCGCTTGATGAGCGCGGTTATCTGCGCGTGACGGACCGCATCAAGGACATGTTCATAGTGGGCGGCTTCAATTGCTATCCGGCGGAAATCGAGCGGTTGTTCGCGGCGCACGAGGCGGTTGCGCAGATTGCCGTGGTGGGCATGCCCGATGAGCGACTGGGGGAGGTGGGGCATGCGTATGTCGTGCTGCGCGCGGGTGCTCGGGCGGATGCGGTATCGCTGACCGAATGGGCGCGCGGGAATATGGCGAACTACAAGGTGCCTCGGCGCATCGAGATTGTTGAAGCGCTGCCCGTGAGCGCGGCGGGGAAGGTGCTGAAGTATCGATTGCGGGAAGGGGTGGCGGCTTAGGGCGGTTTGGGCCATGAACACCTCAGGCTCAAACTGAAAGGCCTGAGTCCTGTGAAATGCAGGATTCAGGCCTTGGGGTTACTACTAGGGTCTGTTCAACTTTGTGGCGTTGGGTCATTCACGGTGCTTTCGTCGTCGCAATTGGTTGCCTCAGTTGTCCGGAAAATTGCCGGGCGCGCAGAGGTTCATGGACCTCATGGCGATAGCGCCCGGCAGGTTCTCCCGAGGGATTAGGGAAAATGCCTTCCAGTCCGGTTCATTGACGTACACGACGCCGCTTTTGCAGAGCACGTGTGCCTGTTTTGGATGCCCGTTGCACGGTGGGCCATCAATCACGCAGCGCTCCCATTGCGGGACGATGCGGGTGGGTTTCGCCGCGCTTCCCTCGGCCTTGGTGTACGTCTGCACGTCGCGCGTTGCTATCGCCATGTACATAAAATCGAAGTTTGCAACAACGGGCCTTGCCGCCTGTGCGTGCTGATAGTGGGCATGCAATTCATACACATAGCGCCCACTAGCCCCAAGGATTGCAACCGCTGCGAAGGCGCTCGATACCGTTAGCGTTAGCGTTCGAGTCAAGGTAAGGCGCGCGCCACGCGTGAACGCATACCTGGTTTGACTGTCGATAAATCCGACCTGAGATAGCGAATTATTCGGACGGTCGAACTTTGCCCCAGAGTGCTTGAACCGGCCACCAGCCTTGAATGAACTTGGGGAATACCCGGATCACATCGCCGGCACTCCCAGCCAAACCAACCCCCATCCAATAGTCCCAACAGACGATGTTGCCACCGCCCCGGGCGGCCAGAATAGACCTCACTACAACGGGCTTTCTGGAGGGGCGAAGATGAGCGATGTGCGAGCGTTGGGCTACGTCGTCGTGCAGTCGGCACTGATGGACAAGTGGCGCGACTATGCGCGGGACGTGCTTGGCATGGAGGCGCTTGAGGCGAATCAGGGCACGAATGAGCCAGGCAGCGCGCTCTACCTCAAGATGGACGAGCGCGATTTCCGCTATCTGATCGTGCCGGGCGCCGAAGACCGCTATTTTGCCTCGGGCTGGGAACTGGCCGACGAAGCAGCGCTTGCCGCGATGGTTGCGCGGCTGGAGCAAGCCGGTGTCGAACCACGCCGCGCCAGCGCAGAAGAAACGGCGCTGCGCCGCGTCCAGGCGATGGTCTGGTGCCTGGATCCTTCGGGCAACCGCCACGAGTTCTTCTGGGGCGTGCGCTCGGACTTCCGCCGCTTCGTCTCGCCCGTGGGCGTGCCGGGCTTCGTGACCGGCGCCATCGGTCTCGGCCACACGGTGCTGCCCGCCCCCGCATTCGACGCCACGGACCGCTTCCTGCGCGACGTGCTGGGCTTCGCGCTCTCCGATATCTACCGCGTGCGCTTCTCCGCCGATCCGGCCGAGCCCGAAAAGCGCATCCACTTCCTGCATTGCGGCAACGCGCGCCATCACAGCCTCGCGATCATGGACCTCGCCGTGCCTTCGGGCTGCATCCACGTGATGGCCGAGGTGCCGTCCATGGACGAGGTGGGGCGCGCGCTCGACCGCATGAACGCGCATGGCGTGAAGCTCTCGGCCACGCTCGGCCGCCACTGCAACGACCACATGACGTCGTTCTACATGAAGACGCCGGGCGGCTTCGACCTCGAATACGGCTATGGCGGCTTGCAGGTGGACTGGCGCGAGCACAGCGTCTACGAAGCCACGCGCGTGAGTCTCTGGGGCCACGATTTCAGCATCGGATTTAGAGGATAACGAATGAAAACGATCGATAAACGCCAGAGCGCGCGCGACGTGGTCGCTCAGCTCGAAGACGGCATGACTATCGGCATCGGCGGCTGGGGTCCGCGCCGCAAGCCCATGGCGCTGGTGCGCGAGATTGCGCGCTCGTCGCTGCGCGATCTCACTGTGGTCGCCTATGGCGGCCCCGACGTGGGCCTGTTGTGTGCCGCGGGCAAGGTCAAGAAGGTGGTGTTCGGCTTCGTCTCGCTCGACGTGATTCCGTTGGAAGCGCATTTCCGCCGCGCTCGGGAGACCGGTGCGATCGATGTCTGGGAACTCGACGAGGGCCTTCTGCAACTGGGCCTGCGCGCGGCGGCCGCGCGCTTGCCGTTCTTGCCCACGCGCGTGGGCCTGGGCACCGATTTGCTGCGCCATGCGCCGCATCTGCGCACGATTCGCTCGCCCTATGACGATGCTGAAACCTTACTCGCGATGCCGGCCATCGAGCTCGACGCTGCGCTGCTGCACGTGAATGCTGCCGACGCGATGGGCAACACGCGCATCGACGGTCCCGATCCGTTCTTCGACGCCTGGTTCTCGCGCGCCGCGAAGCGCACCTTCGTGAGCTGCGAAACGCTGGCCGAGTCGCTCGCGAGTGCCGATCTCGAAGCGGCCCGCCGCAATCCATTCGAGCGCTCGCTCGTGACGGGCGTGGTACACGCGCTGTGCGGTGCGCATCCGACTTCTTGCGCGCCGGCCTACGGCTGGGATCTGCCGCATTTGAAGGCCTATAACGCCGCTGCGGCAAGCGCCGAGCAAACCGCCGCGTATCTGCGCGACGTCGTGGGCCCTGACGAGAGCGCCTGGCTTGCGGGCGCGGGCGGTCCCTCCCATATCGCGGCGCTGCCGCTGCCGATTCTGTAAAGGAGCGAGCGTGAACGAAGCAATCGACTATTCCCTCGCCGAGCTGATGATCGCCGCCTCGGCCAGACTCTGGCGCGGCGACGGCGAAGTGCTGGCGACCGGCATCGGCACGGGGCCGCGTCTCGCGGCGGGCCTCGCGCGCCTCGCGTACAACCCCGGCCTCATGCTCACCGACGGCGAGGCGTATCTCGTCGAAAATCCGGTGCCGCTGGGCCCGCGCGACGCCGCGTATCGCGTGGCGGCGAGCGGCTGGATGACCTACGAACGCGTGTTCGACTGTGTGTGGCACGGACGCCGCCACGCGCTCGTCATGCCCACGCAGATCGACCGCTTCGGCCAGGCCAACATCTCGTGCCTCGGCAGCGACTATGCGAAGCCGAAGACGCAATTGCTGGGCGCGCGCGGTTTCCCTGGCAACAGCATCAACCACGCGAACTCGTTCTTCGTGACGGGCCATAGCACGCGCACCTTCGTGGCCGGCGAGGTCGACATGGTGTGCAGCGTGGGCTACAACCCGGCGCGCGAGATCGAAGGCATGCGCGCGTTCACGGACCTGCGCGCCATCGTCACCGATCTTTGCGTGATGGACTTCGGCGGCCCGAACCATGCGGTGCGCGTGCGTTCGCTGCACCCGGGCGTGAGCTTCGAAGATGTGCAGGCGGCCACGGGCTTCCCGCTCGTCGCCGCCGACGATATCGGCACGACCGCGCCGCCCAGCGCCGAGGATTTGCGCATCGTGCGCGCCCTCGATCCGCACAACCTGCGCGCAGCGATTCTGCGCGAGAACCCCGCGCCGCGGCGCGCGTAAAGCGAAGCGAGGCCATCATGCAGGACAGTCTTTCGCGCAGTTCCTCCGGCAGTTCCTCCGATACCCAGGAAGTCGTGCTTTACGAAGTGACGGATGGCATCGCCACCATCACGATGAACCGCCCGGAATACCACAACGCGCAGAACTCGCAGATGACGTACGCGCTCGACGCGGCGTTCAAGCGCGCGTCGCACGACGACACGGTGAAGGTCATCGTGCTCGCGGGCGCGGGCAAGCATTTTTCGGCGGGGCACGACATTGGCACGCCGGGGCGCGACATCGGCCAGTCGTTCGAGCGCCAGTCGCTCTGGTACGACCACGTGAACAAGGAAGGCGGCGAATTCCTCTACGCACGCGAGCAGGAAGTCTATCTGGGCATGTGCCGCCGCTGGCGCGACCTGCCCAAGCCGACCATCGCGATGGTGCAGGGCGCGTGCGTGGCGGGCGGGTTGATGCTGGCGTGGGTATGCGATCTGATCGTCGCTTCGGAAGATGCCTTCTTTGCCGATCCCGTCGTGCGCATGGGCATTCCCGGCGTGGAATATTTCGCGCACGCCTACGAGTTGAACCCGCGCATCGCCAAGGAGTTTCTGTTCCTCGGCGAGCGCATGAATGTGCAGCGCGCGCAGCAGATGGGCATGATCAATCGCGTCGTGCCGCGCGAGACCTTGCGCGAGAGCGTTCACGAAATGGCCGCGAAGATTGCCGCGATGCCGCGCCTCGGCCTCACGCTCACCAAGCAGGCGATCAATCACGTCGAGGAACTGCAGGGCAAGCGCGCGGCGATGGATGCGGCGTTCGCCTGGCATCATTTCGCGCACGCCCACAACGAACTCGTGAGCGGCGACCGCCTCGGCGGCTACGATGCGCGCAAGATGGCGCAGTCGCAGCGCGCGCCGGGCGCGCAAGCGAAGGAAGCCGCGCCGGAGCGCACATGATGAACGCGCTTCTGTCCGCCGTTCCTGACACACTGCACACGCCGCTCACGGACCTGCTCGGCTGCCGGTACCCGGTCGTGCAGACCGCAATGGGCTGGGTGGCCGATGCTCGCCTCGTCGCGGCCACTTGCAACGCGGGCGGCTTCGGTTTCCTCGCGGGCGCGACGCTGGAGCCGGAGTGCGTGGAGGCCGAGATCCTGCGCGTGAAATCGCTCACCGACCGACCCTTCGGCATCAACTTTCATATGTTCCAGCCGAACGCCGCGCAGGTTGTCGATCTGGCGATCAAGCACCGGCTGCGCGCCGTGAGCTATGGACGCGGTCCCGATGCGAAGACGATCCGCCGCTTCAAGGATGCAGGCGTGCTGTGCATTCCCACGGTGGGCGCGCCCAAGCACGCGGCCAAGGCCGTCGAGCTAGGCGCGGACGCGGTGACGGTGCAAGGCGCCGAAGGCGGCGGCCACACTGGCTCGGTGCCGACCACGCTGTTGCTGCCACGCGTGCTCGACGCCGTGCAGGTGCCGGTGATCGCTGCTGGCGGCTTCTTCGACGGGCGAGGCCTTGCCGCTGCGCTCGGCTATGGCGCAGCGGGCATCGCGATGGGCACGCGCTTTCTCATGACCGAGGAATCGCCCGTGCCGCGCGAAACACTCTCGCGCTATGTGTCGGTGAAAGATCCGGCGCAGATCCGCGTTTCCGCTGCGCTCGACGGTCTGCCGCAACGCATGATCGACAACCCGTATCTGCTGCATCTGGAATCGCTCGGGCCGCTGCGCCGCACGCTCTTCGCGCTGCGCACCGCGCAGGCGTGGCGCAAGCAGAACGGCCTGTCGCTCGCGCAGATGGTTTCCATCGGCGTGAAAGCGCTGCGCGAGCACGGCTATACCGCGAGCCAGACGCTCATGGCCGCGAACGCGCCATACCTGATCCAGCGCGCGATCGTCGAGGGGCAGCCCGACGAGGGCGTGCTGCCGGGCGGGCAGGCGGCCGCGATGATTGGCGCGATCGAGCCGTGCGAGACGGTGATTCTGCGCATCGTGCACGAGGCCTGCGAGCGGCTCGACGCGCTCGCGGCGCTGCGCGGCGAGCGCGCGCATGCCGAAGCCGCCACGGTGCGTGCGTAACGAATATTCACCCATTCACGAGAACGAGGGACGGGGACATGACACAAGCAAGCCATAACGGAACAACACAGGGGGCGACCCCGGCCACCATCGCCCAGAGCGGACGGCAGCCGGCCTTCTCGATCGCGCGCGTGGGCAAGGATGGCGCGGTGGCCGAGCTCGCGCTCGACCGCCCGCCCGTCAACGCGCTCGACAGCGAGGACTGGTACGCGCTCGCCGCCGCGATCGACGCGCTCGGCCGCGACGAGAGCGTACGCGTGATCGTGCTGCGGGGCGTTGGCCGTGGCTTCTGCGCTGGCGTCGACATCAAGGAACTGTCCGCGCATCCCGAGCGCATCGTCGCGGTGAACGCGGGCAACTACGCTACGTTTCGCGCCGTGCACCGCAGCCCGAAGCCGGTGATCGCGGCGGTACACGGTTTCGTGCTGGGCGGCGGCATCGGCATCTGCGGCGCGGCCGATATCGTCGTGGCCTCGCAGTGCGCGCGCTTTGGCGTGCCCGAGATCGACCGCGGCGCGATGGGCGGCGGCGCGCATCTGCAAAGAATGTTCGGTGTGCAGAAGGTTCGCGCGATGTACTTTACCGGCGACATGGTGGGCGCCGACGAGGCATGGCGGCTGGGCGCGGTGGAGCGCGTCGTGCCGCGCGAGCAGTTGCGCGAGGCGGCACTCGAACTCGCGCAGCGCATTGCCGAAAAGAGCGGCACGATGCTCGCGCTCGCGAAGGAGGCGCTCAACGGCGTGGAAGACGGCGACCTCGAAAACAAGTACCGCTGGGAGCAGGGCTTCACGCTTCAGGCCTACATGTCGAACGATTCGACCGAGGCGCGCAGCGCCTTCGTGGAAAAGCGCGAGGCGAAATTCGAATCCGCACAACTCGCACAACCCGGCGAGGCCCGCGCATGAAGCTCGACTACACCCCGCAACAATGCGCGTTCCGGGAGGAAATCCGCACGTGGCTCGCCGGGCACGTGCCGCGCAAGCCGCTGCCGAGCTTCGACACCGAAGCGGGTTTCGCTGCGCATCGCGAGTGGGAGCGCACGCTGCATTCGGGCCGCTGGAGCATGGTCACCTGGCCGCGCGAGCTGGGCGGGCGCGGCTGCGACCTGATCGAGTGGTTGATCTTCGAAGAGGAATACTGGCGAGCCGATGCCCCCATGCGCGTGAACCAGAACGGCATCTTCCTGCTCGGCCCTACGCTGATGGACTTCGGCACCGACGAGCAGAAGGCGCGCTTCCTGCCCGCGATGGCCTCGGGCGAGCATGTGTGGGCGCAAGGCTGGTCCGAGCCGAACGCGGGTTCGGACATGGCGGCGATCCGCTCGAGCGCGTTCCGCGACGGCGAGGACTACGTGCTCAACGGCCAGAAGATCTGGTCGACGCGCGCGGTCTGGGCCGACTGGATGTTTGGCCTATTTCGCAGCGACTCGCAGTCCACGCGCCACCACGGCCTCACATTCCTGATGGTGCCGCTCAATGCGCCGGGCGTGACGGTGCGGCCGATCAAGCAGTTGAACGGGCAGACCGGTTTTGCCGAGATTTTCTTCGACGACGTGCGCGTGCCAGTGGCGAACCGCATCGCGGGCGAGGGCATGGGCTGGCACGTGGCGATGGCGACGGCGGGTTTCGAGCGCGGCCTGATGCTGCGTTCGCCCGCGCGCTTCCAGCGCACGGCCGAGTCGCTGCGCGAGTTGCTCCTGGCGCATCCCGAGGCGGCGCGGCGCGACCCGTCGCTGCGCCAGCGCGTGGCCGCGGCGTGGATGGACGCCCAGGCGTATGCGCTCTCCACCTACATGACGGCGAGCCGCTTGCAGAAGGGCGGGCATATTGGCCCGGAATCGAGCACCAACAAGGTGTTCTGGTCGGAACTGGATTTGCGGATGCACCAGACCGCGCTCGACATCCTCGGTTCGCGGGCGGAGGTGATGCCGCACGGCGACGAGGCTCACGCGCATCTGGGCAACTGGCTCGACGGTTTCCTGTTCGCACAGGCCGGTCCGATCTACGCGGGAACCAACGAAATCCAGCGCAACATCGTTGCCGAACGCATGCTGGGCATGCCGCGCGGGTAGCGAAAACAACGACGCAGCAGTTGGTCGCCGTATGGCATTCGATTCGGAATGCTGATGATATGGAGCCAGCTGAAAAGGAGACATATGGACTTTTCATTCGACGAAGACCAGGAAGCGCTGGCCGATTCCGCACGCCGCTTCCTGATGACCGAGCTCACGCCGGAACTGCTCCGCGAACTGTGGGAGACCGAAAGCGGACGCTCGGAGCGTCTCTGGGAGCAGTTGGCCGCGCAGGGCATAACCGCGGTGTCGGTGCCCGAAGAACACGGCGGCCTGGGCATGTCAGCTGCCGAATGGGCGCTGCTCGCGCAGACCTGGGGCTACTTCGGCGGCGCCGATACGCTCATGGACACCGCGTTCGTGACGGTGGCGATGCTCGCACGGCTCCCCGCGAGCGACTGGCGCGACACGCTGCTGGCGCAGATCGCAGCGGGCAATGCGCGGGTGGCGCTCGGGCATCCGGTGAATCCGCACGTGGCCGATGCGCACGTCGCTCACTTGCTGCTGTGCGAGCGCGACGGCGAACTGCACCGCGTGGCGCCCTCGGCCTGCACGCGCAAGGCTGTCCAGAGCGTGGATCCGTCGCGGCGCATCTTCGAGGTCCAATGGACGCCCGACGTGTCGTCGCCCCGCACCTCGACGCGCCTCGCGACGGCCGCAGAAACCGCGCCGATTCTCGACGCCGCGCTCGATCACGGCGCGTTCGCGGTAGCCGCGCAATTGCTCGGTCTCACCCAGCGCGTGCTCGACGCTGCCATCGACTACACCTCGCAGCGCAAGCAGTTCGGCAAGCCCATTGGCGGGTATCAGGCGGTCAAGCACCTGCTCGCCGATGTCGCGATTCGCTACGAGTTCGCGCGCCCCGTGGTCTATCGCGCGGCGTGCGCGCTCGCAACGGATGATCCGCAGCGCGCGCTCTATGTTTCGCACGCGAAACTCGCCGCGCTGGAAGCCGCGCAACTGGCCGCGCGCAACGCTATCCAGGTGCACGGCGCGATGGGCTACACGTGGGAGCTCGACCTGCAAATCTTCGTCAAGCGCATCTGGGCGCTCGCGGGCAACTGGGGCGATGCCACGTTCCATCGCGAGCGCGTCGCCAGCACGCTCATCGACGCGCGTACGCCCATCGGCCCCGCGCGCACCTTCGAACTGGAGTGACCATGAAACAAGCCTATATCGTCGACGCACTGCGCACGCCCACGGGGCGCCGCAAGGGCACGCTGGCGCCGGTGCATGCCGCCGACCTGGGCGGCTTCGTGCTGCAGGAAATCGTCAAGCGCAACCCCATTCCCGCCGAGGACTACGACGACGTCGTGTTCGGCTGCGTGGACACCATCGGCCCGCTCGCCGGCAATATCGCGCGCACCTGCTGGCTCGCCGCTGGCCTGCCGCTCACAGTTCCGGGCGTGACCGTGGACCGCCAGTGCGGCTCCTCGCAGCAGGCCGTGCACTTCGCGGCGCAGGCCATCATGAGCGGCACGCAGGACGTGGTGATCGCGGGCGGCGTGCAGACCATGACGCAAATCCCCATCTCTTCGGCGATGACGGCGGCGGTGCCGCTCGGCTTCACCGACCCGTTCTCGGGCAGCAAGGGCTGGCGCGCGCGCTTTGGCGATGCGCCGGTCTCGCAGTTCGATGCGGCCCAGCGCATTGCCGATCACTGGAACCTCTCGCGCGAAGCGATGGAGCGCTATGCGCTGGAAAGCCATCGCCGGGCGGTGGCCGCGATCGAGGGAAAGCGCTTCGAGCGCGAGGTCGTGCCGTGCTTCGGCCTCTCGCGCGACGAGACTCCGCGCCCGGACACCACGCTCGAAAAAATGGCCTTGCTCGAACCGCTGATGCCGGGCGGCTCGCTCACGGCGGCCGTGTCGAGCCA
The DNA here is from genome assembly GCF_051125205.1 of Paraburkholderia sp. A1BS-2L. NCBI lineage: Bacteria > Pseudomonadati > Pseudomonadota > Betaproteobacteria > Burkholderiales > Burkholderiaceae > Paraburkholderia > Paraburkholderia sp. A1BS-2L. The sequence continues at coordinate 53,908 of NZ_CP120431.1, read as the reverse complement.
GACCTGCGACGCGGCGGCGGCGCTGCTGATCGTCTCGGAAGACGCGCTGCAACGCTACGGCCTCACGCCGCGCGCGCGCATCCATCACCTGAGCGTACTCGGCGACGACCCGCTCTGGATGCTGACCGCGCCCATTCCCGCCACGCGCCATGCGCTCAAGAAGGCGGGCCTCTCGATGAAGGACATCGACGCGGTGGAGATCAACGAGGCGTTTGCCTCGGTCGTGCTCGCATGGCTTGCCGAAACTGGCTACGACGCGGCGCGCACGAATCCGAACGGCGGCGCGATTGCGCTGGGGCATCCGCTGGGCGCAACGGGCGCGCGTCTCATGACGACGCTGCTGCACGAACTCGAATGCACCGGCGGTCGATACGGACTCCAGACGATGTGTGAGGGCGGCGGGCTCGCGAACGTGACTATTATCGAGCGCCTTTGAGCGCGGCGTGACAAGACTTAACGAGAGGTCAGGCATGGGAATCTGCAAGGAACGGACCGTGATCGTTACGGGCGCGGGCGGCGGGCTGGGGCGCGCGTATGCGCTGGCGCTGGCGGAGCAGGGCGCGGCGGTGGTGGTCAACGACGTGCGCGAAGACGCGGCGCGCGCCGTGTGCGAGGAGATTGCGCAGGCGGGCGGCCGCGCGCTCGCGAACGGCGACGACATCACGCGCATGGACACCGCGCAGCGCATCGTCGATGCCGCGCAGGAAGCCTTCGGCACGGTTCACGCGCTCGTGAACAACGCGGGCATTTGCCGCGACCGCATGTTCACGACCATGACCGAGGACGATTGGGATGCGGTCATGCGCGTGCATCTGCGCGGCCACTTCTGTCTCGCACACATTCTCGCGCGCGGCTGGCGCGATGCCGCGAAGGCGGGCACGCCGGTGGCGGCGCGCATCGTCAACACGAGTTCGGGCGCGGGGCTGCAAGGCTCGATCGGGCAATCCAACTATGGCGCGGCCAAGGCCGGCATTGCGGCGCTCACGCTGATGCAGGCCGCCGAGCTCCAGCGCTACGGCGTGTGCGTGAATGCGCTCGCGCCGGCGGCGCGCACGGCGATGACCGAAACGCTGTTCGCCGACGTGATGAAGAAGCCCGAGAACGGCGGCTTCGACGCCTTCGATCCGGCCAACGTCGCGCCGCTCGTGGTGTGGCTCGCGAGCGAGGTATCGGGCGCGGTGACCGGGCAGGTGTTCGAGGTCTCCGGCGGCATGATCGCCGTGGCGGAGGGCTGGCGCACGGGCCCGAGCGTGGACCGTGGCGCGCGCTGGCCCGCGCACGAAGTGGGCGCGGCGGTGGCGGCGCTGGTCGAGCAGGCACGGCCCGCGCAGCGCGTTTACGGAAGCTGACGCCATGGACCTCGTACTCACCGAAGAGCAGGTCATGATTCGCGATAGCGCGGCGGAGGTGCTCGCGCAGCAGAGCGCATCCGCCGACGTGCGCCGCGCGATCGAGCGCCATGCGGGCTACGATGCCGTGCTCTGGCAGACCGTGGCGGCGGAGCTCGGCTGGTGCGGCCTGAGCGTGCCGGAGCACGCCGGCGGCGCGGGACTGGGCGCCACGGAGCTCGTGCTGCTATTGGAGCAGCTTGGGGCAAGGCTCGCCTGCGTGCCGTATTTCGGCACGGCGGTGCTGGCGGCACAGGCGCTGGCGCGTTGCAGCGGTGAATCAAACGAAGCCGATGCGGATGAAGGCTCCGAGGAAGCCGTGCGCTGGCTCGCGCGCATCGCTGCGGGCGAGACGCGCGCGGCGCTGGCGATCGGAGCGCCATTCGACGACGCGGGCGAGCGCGTGGCATCGGGTGTCGAAGCGCATGAAACGCCCGAGGGCTTCCGCCTGAGCGGCACGCTCGCTGCCGTGCTGGATGGCGTGATGGCCGACCTGCTGCTCGTGCCCGCGCGCCTGGCCGATGGCAACAGTAGCGGCGAAATCGCGCTGTTCGCGGTCGAAACGGCACAAACGGGTGTGGCGCGCACGCCGCTCGCGACGCTCGATACCACGCGCGCCATCGCAGGCATCGCACTGGACAACGTGCGGGTCGCGCCGGCGGCGTGCCTCGCGCGCAGTGTGGTGGCGCGGCGCGCGCTCACGGAAACGGCATGGCTTGCGGCGCTTGCGCTCGCGGCCGAGCAGTTGGGCGGCGCGCAGCAATGTCTCGACCTCACGCTGGCCTACACGGCGGAGCGCGTGCAGTTCGGGCGCGCCATCGCTTCGTTCCAGGCGGTCAAGCACCGCTGCGCCGAAATGCTCGTGGCGGTGGAGGCGGCGCGCTCCGTAGTGTTCGGCGCGGCAGCCGCCTGGGATGCCGCGCAAGGCGTGCCTACGGCTGCGCAATACGCCGATATCGCGGTGGCCAAGGCGAGCGCGAACGACGCGTTCCGCTTCTGCGCCCAGGAAGCCATCCAGCTGCACGGCGGAGTGGGGTTTACCTGGGAGTACGATCCACAGCTTTATTTCAAGCGCGCACAGGCTTCCGGTGCGCTGTTCGGCTCGACGTCGCAACTCTATGGCTGGCTCGCGGGTCACGTGATCGACGGTGCGAGCAGCCATGCCGTGGCCGAACACACGAGCGCAGCGGTGCTTGCAGGAGCGAACGCATGAACGCACGCATTGATCGAGACTTCAGGGCGGATTTCAACGCTCACCTCAACGCGCACCTCAACGAACAGGGCGGCAACCGCGAAGCGCGCTTGCGCGCCGGGATTGCCGCCTGGATGGAGGCGCACCTCACGGGCGAATTCGCCTGCCTGCGCTACCGTGGCGGCCCCGGCGACGAGGACGCATTCCCGGAACTGCGCAAGGCGTGGGAGCGCGAGCTTGCGGAGGGCGGCTGGACTGGCCTCGGCTGGCCCGTCGAAGCAGGCGGGCGCGGCTGGAGCATTGCCGGCCAGGTGATCTTCCACGAGGAATACGCACGTGCGGGCGGCCCGGGCCGCATGGGCCATATCGGCGAAGGGCTGCTCGGCCCCACGCTGATCGCCTGCGGCAACGCCGACCAGCGCGCGCGCTTCCTGCCCGGCATCCTCGCGGGCTCGCAGTTCTGGTGCCAGGGCTATTCGGAGCCCGGCGCGGGCTCGGACCTCGCGAACGTGCGCACGCGCGCCGAGTGCCAGGCCGATGGCGCGTGGCGCATCGACGGCCAGAAAGTCTGGACCTCGCTCGCGCACGACTCCGAATGGATCTTCGTGCTCGCGCGCAGCGACCCGCAATCGCGCGGCAACAAGGGCCTCTCGTTCTTCCTCGTGCCGCTCGACCAGCCCGGCGTCGAGATCCGTCCGATCCGGCAGATGAACGGCGGTGCGGAATTCAACGAGGTGTTCTTCGATGGCGCCCGCGCCGAAGCCGCCGATCTCGTGGGCGAGCCCGGTGACGGCTGGCGCATCGCGATGACGCTGCTCGCCTTCGAGCGCGGCATCTCCACGCTCGGCCAGCAGATGCAGTTCATCCGCGAGCTCGACTGGGTGATCGACGCCGCGCGCGAGGCGGGCGTGGCCCACGATCCCGCCATTCGCGCGCGCATCGCGAAGGCGTGGGCCGGGCTGCGCACGATGCGCTACAACGCGCTGCGCATGCTCGCAGGCGCGGGCGAAGGCGCGGCGGCTGCCGGTGCGCCCGCCGCCGGTACGCTCGACAAGTCCTCACTCATCTACAAGTACTACTGGTCGAACTGGCACCGCGATCTGGGCCAGCTTGCGATGGACGTGCTCGGCGAGCGCGCGAACCTCGTCGATGCGAACGACGCGAAGCGCAGCCGTCTGCAGGGCGTGTTCCTGTTCTCGCGCGCCGACACCATCTACGCCGGCACCAACGAAATCCAGCTCAACATCATGGCCGAGCGCGGGCTCGGCATGCCGAAAGAACCCAGAGGTCAAGCATGAACCACGCTCCACAAGGTCTGTCCATCGCGCCGCCCTATGTGGCCGGTCATCAACTGCTCGCGGGCAAGTCGGTGCTCATCACCGCCGCCGCCGGTGCCGGCATCGGCTTCGCGGCGGCCCGGCGCAGCGCGGAAGAAGGCTGCCGCGCGCTGTTCATCTCCGATATCCACGAAAAGCGCCTCACCGAAGCGCTCGCCAGGCTGCGCGACGAAACCGGTCTGGAAGCGGTCTACGGCAGCCTCTGCGACGTCTCCAACGAGGAGCAGGTGAGAGCGCTGGTGGCCGAAGCCGAGGACAAAACCGGCGGCGTGGACGTGCTCGTGAACAACGCGGGTCTCGGCGGCTCGTGCCGTCTAGTCGATATGGACGATGCGCAATGGTCGCGCGTGCTCGACATTAGCCTTACCGGCACGTTCCGCATGATGCGCGCGATGTTGCCCCACATGCAGGCGCGCGGGCGCGGCACGATCGTCAACAACGCGTCGGTGCTGGGCTGGCGGGCGCAGGCGGAGCAGGCGCATTACGCGGCCGCCAAGGCCGGCGTGATGGCGCTCACGCGTTGCGCGGCGCTGGAGGCCGCGCCGCACGGGGTGCGCATCAACGCGGTGGCGCCGAGCATTGCGTTGCACGATTTTCTGAAGAAGTCGGCTCCGGCCGAACTGCTCGAACAACTGGCCTCGCGCGAAGCATTCGGGCGCGCAGCCGAAGTCTGGGAGGTGGCAAACGTGATGGTGTTCCTCGCAAGCGACTACGCGTCGTATATGACCGGCGAAGTGCTCTCGGTAAGCAGCCAGCACGCATGATGAGCACGCTCGACGTTTCCGCCGAAGCCACGCCCGTGCGCGTGTTCGCGCAGCCGGGCGAGCTGCTCGATGCCGTGGGCGAGCGCCTCGGCGCGAGCCCCTGGTTCGACATCGACCAGGCGCGCATCAACCAGTTCGCCGACGCCACGCTCGACCATCAGTGGGTCCATGTGGACCCCGCGCGCGCCGCAAGCGGTCCATTCGGCGGCTGCATCGCGCACGGCTATCTCACGCTCTCGCTCGTCAACCATTTCCTGCCGGAAATCTTGCGCATCGACGGCGCGCGCATGGGCGTGAACTACGGCTGCGAGCGCGTGCGCTTTCCGGCGCCGGTGCGCGTGGGCGCACGCGTGCGCGGCGTGGGCGAGCTGTTGCGCGCCGAAGCGCTGGAAGGCGGCGTGCAGGCATGGATTCGCGTGAGCGTGGAGATCGAGGGCGAGGCCAAGCCAGGCTGCGTGGTCGACACCATCAGCCGCTATTACTTCTGACTCCGTATTTATCCGATTCGAAACAGGAATGCATTCGATGAACGAAGCCGTGATTGTCTCCGTGGCGCGCACCCCCATCGGCAAGGCCTACCGGGGTGTTTTCAATGATACCGAAGCGCCCTCGCTGGGCGGCCACGTGGTGCGCGCGGCGGTTGAGCGCGCGGGCCTCGAAGGCCGCGAGATCGACGACGTCATCGTGGGCTGCGCCGCGCAGCAGGGCACCCAGGGCTACAACATCGGCCGTCTTTCGGCGATTGCCGCCGGGCTGCCCGCGAGCGTCCCGGGCATGGCGCTCGACCGCATGTGCTCGTCGGGGCTCATGTCGATCGCGGTGGCCTCGCGCAGCATCGCATGCGGTGACGCCGATATCGTGGTGGCGGGCGGCGTGGAGTCGATCACGCTCACGCAGAACCGCCACAAGAACAGCTACCGCGCGCGCGCCGAGAGCGTGCTCGCGCAACAGCCCGCCGCCTATATGGCGATGATCGAGACGGCGGAGGTGGTGTCGCGCCGCTACGGCATCAGCCGCGCCGATCAGGACGCCTACTCGCTCGTGAGCCAGCAGCGCACGGCGGCGGCGCAGGCGGCAGGGCGCTTCGACGCCGAGATCGTGCCGCTCGACGTGCGCCGCGCGCTGTTCGACAAGGAGGGCAATGTCACCGGCCACGAGAACGTGCGCGCCGAACGCGACGAATGCAACCGCGCCGAAACCAGCGCCGATAGCCTCGCCGCACTCAAGCCGGTGTGGAGCGGCGGCGAGGCGGTGGCGCAGGGCGAATTCATTACCGCCGGCAATGCCTCGCAGCTTTCGGACGGCGCGGCGGCGGTCGTGGTGATGAGCGCGCAAAGCGCGCGCGCACGCGGCCTCACGCCGCTGGGCACGTTTCGCGGCCTCGCGGTGGCCGGCTGCGAAGCCGACGAGATGGGCATCGGACCGGTCTTCGCGGTGCCGCGCCTGCTGGAGCGCCACAAGCTCACGGTCAGCGACATCGGCCTGTGGGAGCTCAACGAGGCCTTCGCGTGCCAGGCCATCTACTGCCGCGACAAGTTAGGCATCCCGATGGACCGCCTGAACGTGAACGGCGGCGCGGTTGCGCTCGGCCATCCGTTCGGCATGTCGGGCGCGCGCATGACGATGCACGCGCTCATCGAGGCGAAGCGGCGCGGCGCGCGGCTCGCCGTGGTGACGATGTGCATCGGCGGCGGCATGGGCGCGGCGGCGCTGTTCGAAATCGCGGCGTAGACCGCGCGAGCAGGCACTACAAGCAGGACCCGCAGTCACACAAAGCAGCAGTAGCAAAAAAACGCACTACCTGGAGGAGACACTCCGTGAAAACTACGCTTCCCGGCCTGCTGATGTCGGCGGCGGTGCTGGGTGCGGCGCTCTTTGCGTTCGCGCCGCGCCCCTTGCCCGCATTCCCTGCCAGCACCATCGCGGCCAATCATCTGCAGATCAACGGCCTCGCGCAGGCCGGCTCGCGCGCCGTTGCTGTGGGCGAGCGCGGCGTGATCCTGCTCAGCGACGACGCGGGCGCAAGCTGGCGGCGCGCCACCGCGGATTACAAAGAGGCGTCCACGTTGACCCAGGTGTTCTTCGTATCGCCGCGCACCGGCATTGCTGTGGGCCACGACGGCGTGATCCTGCGCACCGTGGACGGCGGCGAACACTGGCAGCAGACTCACTTCGATCACCGCCACTCCGACCCGCTGCTCGCGATCTGGGGGCAGCCGAACGGGCCGCTCTTCGTAGCGGGAAGCTTCGGTCAACTCCTCGTGTCGCACGACGAGGGCGCAACGTGGAGCGTCGAGAAGACCCCGGCCGAAGACCGCCATCTGAACGCGATCGCGGGCGACGGCAAGGGGCGCATCGTGATCGCGGGCGAGACCGGCACGCTGCTGGTGTCCAACGACAACGGCGCGACCTGGGACAAGCGTTCGTCGCCCTATGCGGGGTCGCTGTTCGGCGTGCTGCCGCTCGCCGATGGCGCATGGCTCGCCTACGGCATGCGCGGCAACGTGCTGCGTTCGACCGACGGCGCGCAGACGTGGACGCATGTCGACAGCGGCGTGGGCGTCTCGTACTTCGGCGCGGCGCAGTTGAATGGCGGCCGGCTCGTGCTGGTCGGGCAGGGCGGCGCCATCGTTACCTCCGACGACGCGGGCGAGCATTACGCAGTGCGCAAGGTGGGCGGCGTGCAAAGCCTGGCCGCCGTGCTGGACGACGGGCAGGGCCGCCTGCTGGTGGCCGGCGAGCCAGGCGTGATGCGCTGGACGCTGCCCGCGCAGACCGTGCCCGCGCCGCGCGATATCGCTAATGGCAAGAACGCGGCCAACGCGTCGAAGCTCGCGGGCTCCGAAGCCCCCAACGGCGCATCGCCCAGCCCACCTGCGGCCGCCCAGGCCAACGCGCCTTCCTGAACTCGCGGCGCCGTGAATTCTCTTCGCTGCTCCCGTTGCGCTGGTTCGCAGTGCAAACCGCTGTGCCATTCGTTGTGAGACGCACTATGACCGCCTCTACCCGCTCCACCGCGCTCGCGCGCTTCGTCGACCGCTGTGCCGGCGCCATCATGCGCCACCGCCTCGTGCTGCTCGCAGTGTGCCTCGCGCTGACCGCCGCCTTCGGCGTGTCGGCCACGCGTCTGCGGCTCGACCCGGGCTTCAACAAGATGATCCCGATGGAACACCCGTACATGCAGGTGTTCAACCGCTATGCCAGCGCATTCCCCGGCGCGAACACCGTGCTCGTGAGCCTGCGCTGGAAGGGACAGGGCGACATCTATAACGAGCAGTTCATGGACGAACTGCGCCACGCCACCGACGACGTGTTCTTCATCCCCGGCGTGAACCGCTCGCGCGTGTTCTCGCTCTTCACGCCGAACGTGCGCTACACGGAAGTGACCGAAGCGGGCTTTCGCGGCGACGTGGTGGTGCCCGGCCAGTTCAGCAGCGCCAACCCTGAGGATCTCGCGAAGGTGCGCCGCAACGTGGCGCGCTCGGGCCAGATCGGCCGGCTCGTGAGCAACGACCTCAAGGCCGCGCTGATTCGCGCAGAACTGCGCGAGACCGATCCCACCACCGGCAAGCGGCTCGACTATGGCTCGGTGGCGAAGCAACTCGAACAGATTCGCGCGCGCTACGCCAATCGGAATGTCGAAGTGGACATTATCGGCTTTGCCAAGCTCGTGGGCGACGTGGAGTCGGGCATCGCGGGCGTGATGGTGTTCTTCGGCATCGCCTTCGCGGTGACCGCCGTGCTGCTGCTCGCCTACACCCGCTCGCTCAAGACCACGGCGCTCGCGCTGTGCGTCGCGCTGCTGCCGGTTGTCTGGCTGCTGGGCGCGCTGCCGATGCTCGGTCTTGGCATCGACCCGATGTCGATCCTCGTGCCGTTCCTGATTTTCTCGATCGGCGTCTCGCACGCGGTGCAGATGACCAATGCGTGGAAGCAGGCGTTGGCCACGGGTCTTTCATCGGTCGACGCCGCGCGCGACGCGTTCCGAAAGCTGTTCGTGCCGGGCACCGTGGCGCTGCTCACGAATGCGCTGGGCTTCATGGTCATCATGCGCATCCAGATCGACATCGTACGCGAACTGGGCATTACCGCCTGCCTCGGCGTGCTGCTGATGATCGTCACGAACAAGGTGTTCCTGCCGATCCTGCTTTCGTACACGCAGCTGGAGCGCAGCGCGCTTGCGCGTGCGCAGCGCGGCGCGGCACATGCACAGAGCGGCGGCTGGGCGCGCTTCGGCGTGTTCGCAAGGCCACTGCCCGCGCTGGGCGTGTTCGCGGCGGCGCTCGTGCTGCTCGCGTTCGGCACACAAGCCTCGCGCGGCCTGCAGATTGGCGACATCGGCTCGGGCGCGCCCGAACTGCGCGCGAACTCGCGCTACAACATGGATAACGCGCGCATCACGAGCCAGTACAACATTGGTGTCGATGCGCTCGCCGTGATCGTGGCGACCCAGGGCTACGACGACGCCTGCCTCCATTACCCGGTCATGAGCGCCATCGAGCGCTTCGAGATGCAGATGCGCGGCGTGGCCGGCGTGCAGTCGGTGGTGAGCGTGCCGTCGCTCGCGAAGGTGTCGATTGCCGCGTTCAACGAAGGCAACCCGCGCTGGGCCTCGCTGCCGCGCTCGGCTGATGGCCTCACGCAGGGTTCGAGCGCGTTCGACCCCGATAGCGGCATGAACACGGAGAACTGCCAGGCGATTCAGGTGCTCATCTACACCGACAACCACGAGGGCAGCACGATCGCGCACATCGTCGACGAGATCAAGCGCTTCGCGGCCGAGGACCAGACCAGGGGCGTGGCCTTCCACCTCGCGGGCGGCAACGTGGGCGTGATGGCGGCCACCAATGAGGCCGTGGCCGACGCCGAGATCGCCATGCTGCTTTCGATCTTCGGCGCTATCGCGCTGCTGTGCCTCGTGACCTTCCGCTCGTGGCGGGCGGTGCTGTGCGTGATCGTGCCGCTCACGATCGTCTCGATCCTCTGCAATGCGGTGATGGCGAAGCTCGGCATCGGCCTGAAGGTGGCGACGCTGCCGGTGATTACGCTGGGCGTGGGCGTGGGTGTCGATTACGGCATCTATCTCTACGAGCGCCTGCAACACGAAGTGCGCGCGGGCGCGAGCCTGCCAGAGGCATTCGGCGAGGCGATGCGCCAGCGCGGCACCGCAGCCCTCTTCACGGCGGCCACGATGTTCATCGGCGTGGGCACGTGGGCAGGTTCCGCGCTCAAGTTCCAGGTGGACATGGGCGTACTGCTCGCGTTCATGTTCCTCGTGAACCTGTTCGGCGCGGTGTTCCTGCTGCCCGCGCTCGCCGCCTGGCTGGGCGTGGAGCGCGCGGAGCGGCGCGTGGGCGAGCGTGCCGCGAACGCCGCCACCGCAACGAGCGCCGAGGCCGCAGCCCTTCACGCGAGCGTGAAAGAACCCGCGCATGCACGCCCCTGAAGCCATTCATCAACATCACTGAATAACGTGAAGCACGCGCCGCGCGGAAAAAACGTGCGGCGTCCACTCAAGGAAGGAGAACCCTATGTCCGCACGTCCGTACAAGATCGAAGCGCAGCCGCTCGTGCAGCGCTATGCCCGTGGCTGGCACTGCCTCGGGCTCGCGAACGACTATCGGGACGGCAGGCCGCATACGCTCAACGTGTTCGGCAAGCGGCTGGCCGCATTCGCCGATTCTACGGGCCAGATTCGCGTGGTGGACGGCTATTGCCCGCACATGGGCGCGGACCTCTCGACCGGCCGCGTGGAAGGCGACACGCTCGTGTGTCCGTTCCACGGCTGGCAATGGGATGGCGATGGTCAATGCCAGTCCATTCCCTATTGCAAGCGCATTCCGCCCAAGGCAAAGATCGGCGCGTGGCGAACCTGCGAGCAGAACAAGCTGCTGTTCGTCTGGCACGATCCCGAAGGCGGCGAGCCGCCCGAGAGCGTGGCGATCCCGCCCATCGCCGCGTGCGAATCGGACGAGTGGTCCGACTGGGTCGTGGACAAGATGGTGATCGGCACGAACTGCCGCGAACTGGTGGACAACATTTCCGACATGGCGCATTTCGCGACCGTGCACGGCGCGCCGGTGGACTACTTCGCGAATCTGTTCGAAGATCACAAGGCCACGCAATTGCTGGTGGGCCGCAGCGCGCGGCTCGGCGACGACGAACTGATCGCGCTCTCCACCTATTTCGGCCCGGCATATCACATCACGGAGATGTCGGGAACCAGCGGCGGTCACCCGATCAACTCGATCCTGCTGAACTGCCACGTGCCCATCGACATGAACAGCTTTGAGCTGCGCTATGGCGTGATGGTCAAGAAAATTCCGGGTCTCCCGGAAGAACAGAACATGGAAATTGCGCGCGCCTATGTGGCCCAGGCGCAGGCGGCGTTCTATGAAGACGTGGCGATCTGGGACAGCAAGACCCGCATCGACAATCCGCTGCTCTGCGAAGGCGATGGTCCGCTCTATCAGATGCGCGACTGGTACAACCAGTTTTACCTCGATGCCGCCGACGTGCGGCCCGCGACCCGCGCACGCAAGGTCTTCGAGATCAAGGTGGACGAGGGCGGTTCGGTGCCGCCGCTGCATCACGTGTTCGAAAGCCGGGCATAGAAAAAATGTGCTGGAAAGCAGGGGCGCGGCCCGAACAGCCGCGCCCGATTCGTTTAATGCGCGTTGAACACGAGGATGCCGCCAAACGGGAAGTTGGTTGCGCCGGGTTGGAACGGCACGTAGACCTGATTGGTTGCGCCATCCACGGCCACCGAGTGCACGCCGTTGCCGACCGGAACCTGCGCAATGAGCTTGCGGCTCGCTCCGTCGATTACGCCGAGCAGCGGCGTATATCCCGAGTCGGCCGCCGTGCCGTTCGCCGTTTCGTGCCGGGCGGGCAGGAAGTAGCGGTTCGACACCGAATCGTAGGCCACCTGATCGACACCGCCGAAGGGTACCGTGGCGAGCGTCGAGCCCGTGGTGCGGTCGAGGATCAGCGAGCCCAGCTTCTGGCCCGCTGGCTGATCGCAGCCCACCAGCATGTCGTTGTTCGGGCCGAGCGCGAGCCCGGTCGGCGAGCAGTTGCCAAGCGGATAAACGCTCGACACGGCTGGCGTGCCGGCCACTACCGAAGCCGCCGGAATCACATCGACTTCGCCTTCGGGGTTTGCCGGCGTACCGTCGTTGTTGATCAGGAAGCTCTTCGTTTTGGGATCATACGCGCAGGCCTCGAGACCCGACGAGGTCGTGAACGTCAGCTTCGACATGACGGTGCGGGTCTTGTTCGAAATGAAGGTCGTGAACGGCGGCGTGTCGCCGGGGCTCGCGAACATCACGATGTCGTCATCGGGGTCGTAGCAGCCTTCGTCCACGCGCTCGCCCGCGTCGCTCACCGCAATCGTGCCCACCACCTGCTGCGCCGCCGTATCGATAACCTTGACGTTGTTCACGTCGCCCGCGTACAGCGTGCTGGTGCCGGGAATGCCGACGAGGCCGTCGGGGCCAGAGGTATCGGTGGTTTTGCCGATGCCAGTGAAGCCGCCCTTGATTTGCGCGACGAGCGTATTGGTGTGCGTATCGACGACATCCACGGAGGAATTGTTGCGGTCTGCCAGGTAGTACTTGCCGGAGTCGACGTAGCTGATGTCGAAGCTGAACGCCGGGTTGGTCGAATTGGGCACTTTGATCGTCGCCTGCTCTGCGGGCGCGGCAACGGTGCTGGCCGAGCTGCCATTGTTGCTGCTGCCGCCGCACGCCGCCAGGCCCACTGACAAGGCGAGCGCAATTGCGGACCGGAATCGTCCTTGCATGTCATCCTCCATTTCTGTTTGCGTGTCGAAATTGGTGATCGCTCTATATGCAAACATTAAATTAGAGCGCGGCATGCATGAAAGCAGATTTCATTGCCGGATCAAAGAAGGCGGCGCAGCAATCCGTAAAAGATGTTTTATTTCAATGTGTTGATGATGGGTGCTGGAATGGTATTTTCAGTCGATCCTTTTTTGATTAATTTGAGAAGGATTTGCAAACGGTGCGGCTAATGAAAGCATTGTATTTAAATTGAAAACATAATCTGGCTATTTATTCTTTTAATTTTTCAATTTTTAAAAAATGAGTTAATTGATTCTTTTAATTCATGACTAACAAAACGGCGAGCGTGCCGGCGCAGTGGTTTCATCGATATCCGATCGGCTCGTGCGGATGCGCGTTCCTCAAATCTTCGAGGAAGGCCTGCACGATGGGGTCGTGGCTGCTGCGCTTCTGGGTGACCATGTGAAACGTCACTTCATAGGCGAGCTTCGCGGGATTGAGCGCCGCGAGCCGCCCGCTGCGCACGAGCGGCGCCGCGAACTGCTGCGGCAGGTAGCCCAGATGGTAGCCCGAGAGAATCAGGAGCGACACCGCCTCCATGTTGTCGGCCTGCGCGGTGACCTTGTTCGCGCTCGTCGAATGTTGCGCCTCTGGCGTCGGGTAAGTGCGCCAGACCCATTCGTGATGGGCGGCCTCGGAAGGCGAGAGCTTGCCTGCGCGCTCGAACAGCGGATGGCCGCGCCCGCAATAAGCGATCTGCCGCTCGATAAAGAGCGGCGTGTATTCGAGCGTGGGCACGCGATGCCAGAAATAGCCCACGGCGATCTGAATGTCGCCATTGAGCAGTTGCTCTTCGAGCTCGCCCGGCGATTTCACGGAGATCGAGAAGCGGACCGCTTCGTCGCGCTGCTTGAACGAGGCGATGGCCTCGCTGATGCGCGCGTTCTCGCCGATCGGCGCGTGGCCGATCAGGCCGATTGCCAGCGTGCCGACCAGCTTGCGGTCGAGGTGCCGCGCCTTGAGGGCGAATTCCTCGGCGGCGGCGAGCAGCGTGATGGCCAGCTCGTACATGCGCTCGCCTTTTTCGGTCAGCCGAAAGCCGCTGCGGCCGCGCTCGCACAGCCGGTAGCCGAGGCGCGTCTCGAGCGTCGAGAGTTGCGCGCTGATGGTGGGCTGGCTCACGTTGAGCGTCGTTTGCGCGACGCTCACGCCGCCGGCTTCCACCACGGCCACAAAAACGCGCAGCAGACGCAGGTCGAGGTCGGTCAGGTTGCCGAGCATGGCTTCTCCGGGGAATTCTTCGATACATAGCATTTTATCAATGTGAACAGTGGGGAATCGTTATTTATCTTTGTTTGACGGATGCTTGAAACTGCGCCTGTAGCCGATTCGCATGATCCGGCAGAATCAATGAGAACGTGGAGCGCAGATATGTCTGAACAATATTTCCAGCCCCTCGGGGGCAATGTCATGCCGCGCTGCGGCGGTATCGCGACGATGATGCGCCTGCCGCAGGTAGAGAACGCCAAGGGTCTCGACGCCTGCTTCGTGGGCGTGCCGTTCGATCTGGGCACCTCGAACCGCACGGGCGCGCGCTTCGGTCCGCGCCAGGTCCGCACCGAGTCGGTGCTGCTGCGCCCCTATAACATGGCGACGCGTGCGGCGCCGTTCGACTCGCTGCAAGTGGCCGACATCGGCGACGTGGCGATCAATCCCTACAACCTCGCCGATTCGATCACGCGCATCGAACACGCGTACGACGCCATTCTCGAACACGACTGCCGGCCGATCACGCTCGGCGGCGACCACACCATCACGTTGCCGATCCTGCGCGCGATCCATCGCAAGCATGGCCCCGTGGGCCTGATTCACGTGGACGCGCATGCGGACGTGAACGACACGATGTTCGGCGAGAAGATCGCCCACGGCACGCCGTTTCGCCGCGCCGTCGAAGAAGGGCTGCTGGATTGCAACCGTGTGGTGCAGATCGGTCTGCGCGGCACGGGCTACGAGGCCGAGGACTTCGACTGGTGCCGTCAGCAAGGCTTCCGCGTCGTGCAGGCCGAGGAATGCTGGAACCAGTCGCTCGCGCCGCTGATGGAAGAAGTGCGCGCGCGCGTGCAGGGCGGCCCGGTCTACCTGAGCTTCGATATCGACGGCATCGACCCGGCCTACGCGCCAGGCACCGGCACGCCCGAAATCGCGGGCCTGACCGTGCCGCAGGCGCTCGAAATCATTCGCGGCACCTGGGGCATCGACATTGTGGGCGCGGACCTCGTGGAAGTCGCGCCGCCGTATGACCCGTTTGGCACCACGGCGCTTTTGGGCGCGAATCTCGCGTTCGAAATGCTTTGCGTGCTGCCGGGCGTGAAGCGCCGCGCGTGAGCGGGCAGCAGGGAAGCCGCAGCGAGACAGAAGCGAAGCAGAAGCGAAGCAGCAGAAGAGCAGAATCATCAGGAGACTTGTTGTATGACAGCACACGAGCATGCCGGGTACGCGGCGACCGGGGACGAGGGCATCGAGATCGAAAGCCATTCGATCGACTACATCCCCGAAAGCGAACGCCACGCGAAACTCAGTAGCCAGGGGCCGTTCTGGTTCCTTGGCAACTTCCACTTCTTCACGATCTCGATCGGCTTCGTGGGCCCGAGCATGGGGCTCTCGGCTGGCTGGACCACGCTTGGCGGCGCGCTCGGCATCATGTTCGGCACCATCTTCATGGCGTTTCACGGCTCGCAGGGGCCGGAAATGGGTCTGCCGCAGATGATCCAGTCGCGCGCGCAGTTCGGCTATCGCGGCGTGGCGCTCGCGCTGCTCGCGACGCTTTTCGTGTTCGTGGGCTTTAACGTCGTCAATGTTTCGCTGATCATGAGCGGGCTGAAAGAGGTGTTCGGGCTGAGCCCGGCGCTGGTGGCGGTGGTCGCGGCGGTTGCGGGCGGGCTGCTCGCGGTCTTCGGGCACGACGTCATGCACAAGGCGTTCAAATGGGCGCTGATCGCGACGCTGCCGCTCTATGCGCTCGTGACGCTGGCGCTGCTGTTTGGCGTGGGCAAGGGCGGTGCCAGCGCGGCGAGTGCTGCAAGCGCGGTGGGCGCGGCTAGCGCGCATGCGGGCTTCAACTGGGTGGCGTTCATCACGCAGTTCGCCATCGGCGCGAGCTACAACATCTCGTATGCGCCGTACGTGTCCGACTACTCGCGCTATCTGCCGAAGCACACGAGCCGAGCGAAGCTGGTCTCGGCGATTTTCCTGGGCGCGTCGCTCTCGGGCGCGTGGATGATTGGCCTGGGCGCGTGGCTCGCGCAGCAACTGCGGGCAACGGATGCGCTCGTCGCGCTCAACCAGGTGGGTGCGAAGCTGTTCCCGGGCTGCGGCGCGATCCTCGTGGTGGTGTCGGTGGCGGGCTTCCTGCCCATCATCGCGCTGAACACCTATAGCGCGATGCTCACGCTCCTGACCGGCGTGGACTCGTTCCGCAAGATCCAGCCCACGCGCCGCGCGCGCGTTGGCGCGGTGCTCGCGATCAGCGCGATCGTGCTCGTGTGCACGCTCTCGATTCCGGGCAACGGCGTGGCGCTGCTCAACACGTTCCTCGTGCTGATGCTGTATTTCCTCGTGCCCTGGACCGCGGTGAATCTGGTCGACTATTTCTTCGTGCGCAAGGGCCGCTACGCGATCACGCACTTCTTTACGCCGAACGGTATTTACGGCGCGTGGCAGGCGCGCGGGATTGCAGCGTACCTGGTGGGCTTCGCGGCGATGATCCCGTTCTTCTCCATCGTCGACAACGAGTCGGGCAAGGAGATTTTCGTGGGTTACTTCGCGCACCAGATGAGCGGCATCGATCTGGCCTGGCTCGTCGGTCTGATCGTTGCGGGAGCAACCTATTACGTGCTCAGCCGCTCGCTCGACCTCGCAGCCGAGGAGAAAGTGATCCGCACGATCGGCGAACGTGACATCCTGGCGATGGCGCGTCAGTTGGCGGAGCATTGATCGTTCGAAGCCGGCTTTTGCGCGAACCCTGAAGGAACCGCGGTGATATGCTCGCCGCGTTTTTTTATGTGCGCCCGGCATGGGCGCATTCCAAACGGCATCGCGGCGACCCCGCCACCAAAAAAGCGGAATAATTGTTGCATGGGCGGTCGACAGTGGTGCTAAAAAACGCGCACCGTTCAATTCCGGCGCGCGTTTCGTGGCGGAGCTGCAATGCAGCCCGATAAAGGAACGACTCAAGACTCGTCAGTCAAGCCGCCACAGCCAAACGCCGCGCACGCGCCATGTTGATCGCCGTATCTTCGATCATGTCCTCCTGCCCCCCCACGAGGCGCTGGCGGCCCAACTCGACGAGGATGTCACGGGCAGGCACGCCGTACTTCGCCTCGGCGCGCTTCGCGAACAACAGGAACGACGAATAAACGCCGGCATAACCGAGCGTAAGCGCGTCGCGGTCCACGCGGATGGGCGTGTCCATGATCGGCAGAACGAGGTCTTCGGCCACGTCGGAGATCGCGAACACGTCCACGCCGGTCTTGATGCCCATGCGCTCGCACACGGCCGCGAACACTTCCATGGGCGTATTGCCTGCACCCGCGCCCAGCCCGGCCGCTGCGGCGTCGATGCGGCGCGCGCCAGCCTCGATGGCCGCGAGCGAGTTCGCAATGCCCATGGCGAGATTGTGGTGGCCGTGAAAGCCCAGTTCGGTCCCGGGGCGCAGTGCGTCGCGCACGGGCTTGAGCCGTGCGGTCACATCGTGCGGGAGCATGTAGCCCGCGGAGTCGGTGACGTAGATGCAGTTCGCGCCATATGATTCCATCAGCTTCGCCTGCTCGACCAGCAGTTCTGGCGGGGCCATGTGCGCCATCATCAGGAATCCTACCGTGTCCATGCCGAGCTCGCGCGCGAGGCCGATATGCTGGCCGGAAACGTCGGCTTCCGTGCAGTGCGTGGCCACACGGATCGTGTTTACGCCAAGCGAATACGCCATGCGCAGATGGTCGACGGTGCCGATGCCGGGCAGCAGCAGCGCCGAAACTTTTGCCTGCTTCAGTTCGCCGATCACGGCTTCGAGGTAGGCTTCGTCGCTATGCGCGGGAAAGCCGTAGTTGACCGATTCGCCGCCCAGGCCGTCGCCGTGCGTGACTTCGATAAGCGGCACGCCCGCGGCGTCGAGTCCGCGTGCGATGCTGCGCATCTGGTCCAGCGAGATCTGGTGGCGCTTCGGGTGCATGCCGTCGCGCAGCGTCATGTCGTGCACGGTGATGTGCGTGCCCGCGAGCGGGTGCAGGGGGGCTGCGTTGCTTGCTGCGTTGGTGGTTTGCATCGTGATTCCCATCGTGTCGGTTTCAGGCGGTCGTGGCGGCGAGCATCTGCTCGGCGAACACTTCGCCGGTGCGGGCGGCGGCGGCCGTCATGATGTCGAGGTTGCCGGCGTAGCGCGGCAGGTAATCGCCCAGGCCCGCCACTTCCATGAATACGGAAACGCGCTTGCCGTCGAATACCGGACCGTTCTTGAGCGTGTAGCCCGGCACGTAGCGGCGCACTTCTTCCACCATCTTGTGCACCGAGGCGGTGATGGCTTCGACGTTGGGTTCATCCTCGGTGAGGCAGTGGATCGTGTCGCGCATGATGAGTGGCGGCTCGGCCGGATTGATCACGATAATCGCCTTGCCGCGCTTCGCGCCGCCGACCATTTCGATCGCGCGCGCCGTGGTGCGCGTGAATTCGTCGATGTTCTTGCGCGTGCCGGGGCCGACTGAGCGCGAGGACACCGTCGCGACGATCTCGCCGTAGGCTACGGGCTGCACGCGCGCGACCGCGTGCACGATGGGGATGGTGGCCTGGCCGCCGCAAGTGACCATGTTGACATTGAGCGTGTCGCCCAGGCGCTCGCCCAGATTCACGGGCGGCACGCAGAACGGACCGATGGCGGCGGGCGTGAGGTCGATCACGCGCACGCCGCGTGCGGTCAGTTTGTCGGAGTGCTCGCGGTGCGCGTAGGCCGAGGTCGCGTCGAAGGCGATGCGGATCCCATCGGCTTCCAGGTGATGCAGCAGACCGTCGATGCCTTCGGACGTTGTCTTCAGGCCCAGTGCCTGGGCGCGCGCGAGTCCCTCGGAGGTCGGGTCGACGCCGACCATCCAGACCGGTTCGAGCACGGCGCTGCGGCGCAGCTTGTAGAGCAGATCGGTGCCGATGTTGCCGGGGCCGATCAGCGCGCATTGAATTTTGCTCATGGATTTTTCCTTGTTCATGGGGTCTTCAAAGCAATTCGGATTCCGGATGATTGACGCTTCGTTCAAACGAAGCACACCTCGCAGCCGCCAATGCCTTCGATACGCATCGAGAGCCGGTCGCCCGCACCCACCGGAATCAGCGCGGCCAGCGCGCCCGAGAGCACGACTTCTCCCGCGAGCAGCGGCATGCCGAGTTCGCCGAGCGTGTTGGCGAGCCAGGCCACGGCGTCGGCGGGGTGGCCGAGCGCGGCCGCGCCCACGCCAACGCCTGCGTTGACGCCGTTTTTCTCGATGCGCATGCGGCACGCGTCGAGCTCGACGTCATGCGGTGCAACGCGTTCGGAGCCGAGCACGTAGACGCCGCTCGAGGCGTTATCGGCCACGGTGTCGCCGATGCGGATTGCCCAGTCGCGGATGCGCGAATCGACGATCTCGAAGCACGCGCCCACGGCTTCGGTTGCTTCGAGCACCGCTGCGCGGTCGACGCCCGGGCCGCGCAGATCTCGGCGCAGGTAGAACGCGATCTCGCCTTCGGCGCGCGGCTGGATCAGCGTGTTGGCGGGAATCGCCGCACCGCTTGCGTACTGCATGTCGGAGAGCAGCATGCCGAAGTCGGGCTGGCGCACGTCGAGCATGTCCTGCACGGCCTTGCTGGTTACGCCGATCTTCTTGCCGACCACGGCAGCGCCCGCTGCCATGCGGCGCGCGATGTAGTGCTGCTGGATGCGGTAAGCGTCGGCGAGCGCGAGTTCGGGCAGGCGCGAGGTGAGCGGCGCGATCGGCATGCGTTCGAGCCAGGCCTCATAAAGCGCGTCGCCTGACGCGGCGTGTTGGGCAGGGGTCATGTCGGTGGCGTTCATCGTGAATGAGGAAAAAAAGCCCGCATACGCTCAGGCATGGGCTTGAGGCATGCGGGCAAGCTCGCGAAAGGAACGCGTCAGACGCCGTCGCCGCGGATCGCGTCCGGCGAGTAGTAGGCTTCGTTCGTCTGCGTGGTGGGCGTCAGGACCGGCATTGGCTCCTGGTTCGACAAGCGGTCGGCGTAATAGGCGCCCGAGATCAGGTCGTGATAGAACACCGAGGTCGAATAGAAGGTCTTGGCGTCGAAGGCGTAGACCGTGGGCGCGAAGTTGGTGCGCCACAAGGTGCCGCGCGCGTCATAGTTGTCGGCGGCCACGGCAGCCCAGGTGTCCTCGTCCAGATAGATCACGCGCTTGGCGTACTGGTGGCGGAAGCCCGGTTTCAGCGTGGCCTGGAGCACCCATACGCGATGCAACTCGAAGCGCATGTACTGCATGTCTTCATGGCCCTTCGTGAGTAGCGCCGCGTACTTGACCGACGGATCCATCAGCTTGTAGTTGTCGTACGGTACGTAGACTTCGCGCTTGCCGACGATCTTCCAGTCGTAGCGCTCGCCCGAGCCGTTGAAGAGACGGTCGTCGTCTACGGTGCGGAAGCCGCCCGGCCCCTGGGGCTGGTCGAAGCCGAACTCCGGCGACTGGCGCACGCGCCGCGTGCCCGGGTTATAGGTCCATGTGCGGCGAGTGTCCGAGCCGGTCTGGTCCCACATTTCGTAACCCGTAATGATGGTGCCGCGGTCGGAAAGCGGCAGTGCAACGGTCATGCGGAAGAAGCTCATGCCGTTGAGATTGCTTTTGGGATCGTATGGCTCGCCTGCGCGCGGGCCATAGATCGAATACTTCACCTTGCCCCATGCGATATTGCCGTCCGGGTAGACCACGGCCTGGTCGTAGGTCGCGTTCTCCGACTCGATCATCGAGGAGAAGCGCAGATTCCACATGGCCTCCACGCCGTTCTTCGGCACCGGGAAGGGCGCCCCGGGCGGGAAGTCCTTCAGGCCGTTCTGGTCCTTCGTCATCGTGGTGTTGGGCGCGTATTCCTTGATCGCCTTGTACGTGGACTCGGGCGCGCCGAAGTCGCGGTGACTCGGGTAGACGGTGATCTTGAACGTATCCGGGTACTTCCTGAAGAGCGCCTTTTCGCCGTCGGTGAGTCGCGCTGCGTACTGATCCATGTTTTGCGCAGTGATCGTGAAGAGCGGCTTGTCGCTTGCGTACGGGTCGGGGTAGCGCTCGCCCGGCTTGTAGTTCACGCTCGACGGCGCGCCGACCCACTTGCCTGTCCAGGCCGGGATCGTGCCGTCCGCGTTGCCGGCGCGCTCGGCGCCGAACGGCGTGAGCGTGGTATCGAGCTTGGCGATGTCTTCGGCGCTCGTCTTCGCGAACGAGCCGGTGGCAAGCGCGACGCCTGCGGCGATGGCGCAGGCTTGCATGGCGTAGTGAAAAGTGCGACTCATATCCATTCCTCTTGCAGTAAAGATACGGCTGGATCAAACACCTCGAAAGCGGGCGCCGAACCGTACGGCGCCATGGCTTCAGAAGGAGTACGTGGCGGTAGCGAGAACGTAATCGCGATCGGCTAGCTGACGCATGTTGGGGTCGGGCTTGCCCAGAAACTTCGCGTAGACCAGCCCGAGCTTGAGGTTCGAGAGGCGCGTGAAGTTCACGCCCACCGTGACGCGGTGGTCGCCCACGCCGGTAAGCGAACCGAGTGCGCCCGCGAGCGCGGAGGTGCCCGTGAAATCGTCGGAGTAGGTGAGCGGCACGTCGAGATCCCAGCCATTGAAGACGTTCTTGTAGCTGAGCGTCCAGGCCACTTCGAAGGCCGCTGCGTTGCGCGAGTTTGCGAGCGTGGTCGAGCCGTACACCGGCGTGACGTTGCCGGTGTGCACGTACGACACTTCGGCAACCAGCGTTTGCGAGGCGGCGAGCCACGTCGGCCCGGTCGCATAGATCGCGGAAAGGTTCGACTGCCAGACGTCGCCGCGCGTGGCCGTCGGGCCCGAGGGCGCGTTCACGAGCACGGCCGCGCCCTGTCGGTACGAGGTTTCGCCGGCGACGTTCGCGCCGGCCAGGTCTGTCGAGAAGCTCAGGCCGGTCAGCTTGATGTGATCGAAGTACTTTTGCTGGTACTGGATCGTCGGGTAGTAGCTGAACACGACACTCGGGTTCATGTCGTTGTAGTGCAGGTAGTACGCGCCGATCTCGGTGGAGCCGGCCACGCGCCAGCGCGCACCCACGCCCCACTGGTCGTAGTTGCTCGGCTTGATGTCGCCGCCGCGCGGAATGATCATCCCGCCCGGCCCGATCAGGAACTGCGCGCCTGGCCCAACGATGTCCGAGTAGCTGAAGTAGCTGCCCGGCGCGGTGAGCTGGTTGTGCTGGAACGCGAACTGCCAGTAGGCCATCACGCTGAAGTCGGGGGTGATCTGCCATTGCGAGGAGATCTGCGGAACCGGCAGCAGGATGTCCTTCACTTCGGCGCCTGCCACGTACGACTTGGTGGCGTCGGCGGGGCCTTGCGCGCCCGCGATGTTCGGGAAGAACACGCTTTCGCCCCACGCCAGCACCTGGTCGCCCACCTTCACATTGAGGTTGGTCTGGCCGATATGGAAGGTGTTGTACACGTAGGCCGCGAGCAGTTGCGTTCGCGCGCCGGCCCAGTAGCTCGTGTCGCCCGTGAACTGGTTGTAGGTGCCGGAATGGTTGACCGTGAACGGCGCGTCGTTGTAGTTCGGACGGTGATAGACCTGGTCGTAGAACGCATCCGCGCGCACGAACACGCCCCAGTCGTCGTGCTTGAGATTGACCTCGCCCAGGATGTTGACCTGGTTCTCCATCAGTTTGCCGGCCTTCTGGAAGTTGCGGTCGCCGTCGTCGCCGTTGATGTTGGTCGGGCCGAGCAGATCGCCGCTGGCTGCGCGCGTGCGCATGCCGAGCCCGTAGCCGAGCGTGAAGTTGTAGTCGAGCGTGGTGTTGTTGCCGAAGTCGATCTGGTCACCCGCCCACGCGCTCGTTGCGGCGCTCACGCACGCGGCTGCAAGGGCGAGCCGGCAGGCGGCGGTGATCGGTCGTAACGCACGCGGTGTGTCGATTCTCATTGTGTCTCCTCTGTTGGCTCCGTGATGGCGCTGTGCTGGCTCTTTCGTGGCTCTTTCGTGGCTCTAATGGCGTTGCAATGTTCTGCCGCGGCGCTTCGAAGGTTCGTCCCTGAGGCCGTCTTGCGAACCGGGGGCTTTGTTGTCGACAGAGGTTAGGGCGCTTGTGCGTGGTGAGAATCGTCAATACGGACTAGTTGGTTCCCCTCAGTGTCGGGAACGTGGCCGCGCCGCGTGCGCTTACCGGTGCTTATGCCTGACCGAGCGCCTTGCCCGCTTCGGTGGCCGCGAGAAAGGCGGGCACCTCGCCGCCGCCTTCGAGCACGAGATTCGATCCCGATGCATACGACGCATGCGCGGAAGCGAGAAAGAGGCAGGCATTGGCCACGTCCGTGGGCGTGGCGAGGCGCCTTGCGGGCACGGTGGCCGCCGCTGCGTGCAAACCCGCTTCGCCTACGTGGTCCGCTGTGGCGGCATCGGTGTGCACGAGGCTCGGGCTCACCGCCGCCACGCGCACCTTGGGCGCCCATTCGACGGCGAGCGAGCGCACGGCGTTGATCACGCCGGCTTTCGCGGCCCCATAGGCGGCTGTGCCGGGCGAAGGCCGCAGGCCGCTCACGCTGCCCACGAAAAGCAGCACGCCGCCTTCGGCCTGGCGCTGCATCACGGCGTTGGCGCGCTGTGCGAGCCACAGCGGCGCAATCAGGTTCAGCCGGATCACCGACTCCGTGAAGCGCGGCGACGCCTGCGCGGCGAGCGCGAACGGCGCGCCGCCCGCGTTGCTCACGACCACGTCGAGCCGGCCGGTCTCGGCCTCGATGCGCGCGATGAGCGCGTCGATGGCGTCGATGTCGCGCACGTCGGCGGCGAGCGCGCGCAGCGGCGGCGTAGTGGGGGTATCGGCGTCCGTGCTGTTGTCGGTGAGGTGGTTTGTGTGGGCGTCCGCGTTTTCCGACACGCTGCGTCCGCAGACGTAGACGGTCGCGCCCGCGCGCTGGAACGCCTGCGCGATCGCCGCGCCGATGCCCCGCGTGCCGCCTGTCACGAGCACGGTCTTGCCGCTGAAATCAAAGGGTGCCATGGGCCTCGTCTCCTGAATGCGCCGATCGGCGCCGATATGGGCGGGTAAGTGTCGAGGCGATGGTAGGGGAAATGCCGGGGCGTTTCTTAGTCTGAAAAGACGATGCGGCGCACGTTCGCGCCCCCGATGATCGGCATGAGAACAGGAGACAAGCGCATGACGACAACGCCGAACATCGCTCTACCCGCCGGCACCATCGGATCTTTCACCGATGTGCCGAGCGGCCTGAGGCTGCATCATTTCGAAGCCGGCAGCGGCGAGCCCGTGGTGTTCATCCACGGCAGCGGCCCCGGCGCGAGCGGCCTTAGCAACTTTCGCCATAATTACGCGCCCATCGCGGCGGCGGGCCACCGCGTCATCGTGGTTGACCTGCCGGGCTACGGCGCGTCGTCAAAGCCCGCCGACGCCGAATACACGCTCGACTTCTTCGTCGCGGCGCTGCGCGAGCAACTCGTGGCGCTGGGCGCGGGCCGCGCCACGCTGCTCGGCAATTCGCTGGGCGGCGCGATTGCGCTGAAATACGCGCTCGATTATCCGGACGACGTGGAGGCGCTCATCATGATGGCGCCCGGCGGCGTGGAGGAGCGCGAGACCTACTTTCGCATGGAAGGCATCCAGAAGATGGTGTCGCTCTTCACCAATCGTCAGATGAACCGGCAGACCATGCGCTATCTGCTGGAACTGCTGGTGCACGATCGCGCGCTCGTGACGGACGCGCTCGTGGAGGAGCGCCTGAAGGTCTGCGAAACGCAGCCGCCCGAAGTGCTTTCGACCATGCGCGTGCCCAACCTCACGGAGCGCCTCGTGGAATTGCGCTGCCCGGTGCTGGGCTTCTGGGGCACGCAGGACCGCTTCAATCCGGTGAGCGGCGCGATGCAGTTTCTCGAGCAATGCGAGGACGCGCGCTTCGTGCTGATGAATCGCTGCGGGCATTGGGTGATGGTGGAGCACCGCGAATACTTCAATCGCGAATGCGTGGATTTTCTCGCCGATCTGCGCAAGGGCGCCGGTCACGCGGAACGCACGAGCAAGACACGAGACAAGGAGACGACATGAGCAACACGCTCGCACAGCAACTCTTCGACCTCAGCGGCAAGGTCGCCGCGATCACGGGTTCCGCGCGCGGCATTGGCGCGCAGACCGCACGCACGCTCGCCTCGGCGGGTGCGGCCATTGCGGTGCTCGATGTGTTGCCGGAAGGCGAGGCGCTTGCGGCCGAGATCGTCGCGGCGGGCGGCAAGGCCCATTTCTGGCGGCTCGACGTGACGCAGGAAGTGGACGTGCAGCGCGTGTTCGGCGAGATCGTCGCGCGCTTCGGCCGGCTCGATGTGCTGGTGAACAATGCGGGCATCGAAGGCGCGAACGTGCCCACGCACGAGATCACGCTCGAGCAGTGGCGTCAGGTGATGGACGTGAATGTGACGGGTGTATTCCTGTGCACCAAGTACGCGATTCCAGCCATGCAGCAGGCGGGCGGCGGCTCGATTGTGAATGTCTCGTCGATGTACGGGCTCGTGGGCGGGCCGGACGTGCCTGCGTATCACGCCTCGAAGGGCGCCGTGCGCCTGATGGCGAAGACCGACGCGATGCTTTACGCCGCGAAGAACATTCGCGCGAATTCGGTGCATCCGGGTTACATTCGCACGCCGCTGCTCGAGGAGGCGTTCCGGAAGATCGGTGACCCCGACCAGATTTTCGGGCAATTGGCGCAGGCCGTGCCGCTCGCGAAGATCGGCGACCCGCAGGACATCGCGTCGGGCATCCTGTATCTCGTCTCGCCGGCGGGCCGTTATGTGACCGGCGCGGAACTCGTGATCGACGGCGGCTATACCGCGCGCTAGGAGGCTGCACGATGAGCGACACCGAACACATGAAGGCGCGCCTGCGCGAATACGTGGAGGCGTTCAACGCGAACGACGCGGCGCGCGTCACTGCGCTGTTCGCCGACAATGCCACGGTCGAAGACCCCGTGGGCTCGCCGCTCAAGCGCGGGCGCGCGGAGATCGACGCATTCTATGGCCACGCCACCACGGTGGGCGCGCGGCTCGAACTGGTTGCGCCGCCGCGCGGCTCGCATGCGAACGCGGCCACCATCACGTTCAAGGTGCATATCGCGGGCGCGGATGGCCCGGCGCATATCGACGTGACCGATGTGATGGAGTTCGATGCGCACGGCAAGATCGTGAGCATGCGCGCCTACTGGGGCGCGGATGACTATCACCGCGCGAGCGCGTCTTGAGTTCGTTCTGAGCAGGTGAACGGCGGCGTGCGCAGGAGATCTGCGGCCCGCCCGTTCCGCCCGCTTACTCTTCCATCAAGCGCGCGCGCACCTTCTTGCCCTTCAACTTCCCCGCGTTGAGCTTGCTCACCGCCTTGCGCGCGATGCTGCGCTCGACGGCCACGTAGGTCGAAAAATCCGTGACGTTGATCTTGCCGATCTGCGCGCCGCTGAAGCCGGCTTCGCCGGTGAGCGCGCCCAGCACGTCGCCGGGGCGGATCTTGTCCTTGCGTCCGCCGAGAATCTGCACGGTTTCCATCGGCGGCAGCAAGGGCGCGTCGCTGGCGGGCGTGAGCGACGCGAGCGGCTGCCATTCGACTTCGCGCTTGAGCGCCTGCTCGATGCCGCCCACGCGGCCCATTTCGTTCATGCTCGCGAGGCTCAGCGCCCAGCCGTCCTGGTCCGCGCGCCCGGTGCGGCCGATGCGGTGCACGTAGACCTCGGGGTCGGGCGTGACATCGACGTTGATCACGGCTTCGAGCTGCGCAATGTCGAGACCGCGCGCGGCCACGTCGGTGGCCACCAGCACGGAACAGCTGCGGTTCGCGAACTGGATCAGCACCTGGTCGCGCTCGCGCTGATCGAGCTCGCCGTGCAGCGCGAGCGCATGAAAGCCCTGCGCACGCAGCACATCGAGCAGATCGCGGCATTGCTGCTTGGTGTTGCAGAACGCGATCGTGCTCACGGGCCGGTAGTGGTTCAGCAGCATGCCTACTGCGTGCAGGCGCTCGTCGTCGCTGACTTCATAGAAGCGCTGGCGGATCTTGCTGTCGTCGTGATGCTCTTCGAGCTTCACTTCCTTGGGATTGCGAAGGAATTGCTGGCTCAGCTTCGCGATGCCTTCGGGGTAGGTGGCCGAGAACAGCAGCGTCTGGCGCTCCTTGGGGCATTGGCGCGCGACCTTGGCGATGTCGTCGAAGAAACCCATGTCGAGCATGCGGTCCGCTTCGTCGAGCACGAGCGTGTTGAGCGCGTCGAGCGAGAGGATGCCGCGCTCGAGGTGATCCATGATGCGCCCCGGCGTGCCGACGATGATGTGCGCGCCGTGCTCGAGGCTTGCCGTCTGCGGCTTCATGGGCGTGCCGCCGCACAGCGTGAGCACCTTGATGTTTTCTTCGGCGCGCGCGAGCCGGCGGATTTCCTGAGCGACCTGATCGGCCAGTTCGCGCGTGGGGCAGAGGATCATCGCCTGCACGTCGAGCCGGCGCGCATCGAGCTTCGCGAGCAGCGCGAGCGAAAAGGCGGCGGTCTTGCCGCTGCCGGTCTTGGCCTGGGCGATGAGGTCGTGGCCCGCGAGCGCGATCGGCAGGCTGGCGGCCTGGATGGGCGTCATCTCGACATAGCCGAGCCGCGTGAGGTTCTCGAGCGCGGCGGGCGCGAGCGCAAGCGCGCTGAAGGGCGTGGCGGTGGGTGTGTTCGTCATTCGTGGTCTCGCCCCCGGGGGCAGATGCGGCGCGGCGTTCGCCCGGAGGGCGCGGCGCGGCGGGGATGGATCGGGCTGCGATGGCGGCATCGCGCGTGGCGCAATTCTAGCCGATGCGTGCGGGAGGGCGTTCCGTTTGTGGAAGGTCAAGGGGATGGATTTTTTTGGCGGCTTGATGCGCCGCGAATCAGGGCGCCAGCCGGATTTAGGAATTTTCGTGTTTCAGGATAAAAATAGCGTATAGAGGATAGATGCCGGGCAACTCTACACAACAGGGGCATCGCAATGACGAACCGCTTCGAACACACCGTCGCGCAGATCAACCATGCTTCATCGGCCGTCGATTACGAAACCGATGCACCGTGCGCCGCACGATCCCGGCCCAGCGGGGGCAAACGGCGCGATCGCTCGAGTAGCGCCGGCAATCACAAAACAAAATTGACCCGCACATGGACCACGCAAGAGATTGCGCTGCTCGGCACACTGTCCGATGCCCGGGTGGCGGAGCGAATCGGCGGCGTTTCATTTTCGACTGTGCAAAAGAAACGGCGGGAATTGGGCATTCCGCCTGCCGCGCCCGCGCATCTGTCGTGGCCGCCGGAGCATATCGCCTTGCTCGGCGTATTGGACGATGCCGAATTGGCGCGGCTCACTGGCCGCTCGACAAGGGCTGTCAATCAGAAGCGCAACAAGCTCGGCATTCCCGCTGCATGCAGGCCGGCATGAGCGCGCACACCGTTTTCCCGGGGTCGCCCCGATCACCCGCGCGAATGTTGCGCGCCCACCTCTTCGAGATCGAGGTCGCGCTCGATCATATGCAGCATCGCATCGTCGATGAGCCCCGCGCGGTGCAGGCGCAACACTTCCGCGCGGCCCGCGCTCACGGCGGCAAGCACGACGTCGTAATGCGCGGTGCGCACATCGTTCGGCAGTGCGGGTGCGCTCTCGAGCGTGCGCGACAGATTGGCCCGATACGTGTACTGCTCCAGCAGACGCGGGTGAATCACGCTGCCGTCCGGCCCGTGCACGAGCGGCTGGATGGCCTCAAGCTGCACTGCGAGCAGCCTTGCCCATGCTTGCGGCTCGGTGAGGTAGCGGGCGTTGACGTCTTCGTCCTGCAGCGGTTTGACGAGCCGGATCAGCGGGCCGATGGTGAGGCCTTGCAGCAGCACCGTGAAGAGAATCACCGCGAACGCCGCGAACAGGATGAGATCGCGCCCGGGCAAGGATTCGGGCAGCGTGAGCGCGATGGCCAGCGTGACCACGCCGCGCATGCCGGCCCAGCTCACTACGGCGGCCGAGCGCAAATCGGCGGCCGCGATGCGGCGTGGCGCAAAGCGATGCACCAGCACGCGGATCGTCTCCAGCCCGAACGCCCACACGCAGCGCGACAGCACGACCGCCGCAACGATGGCGAGCGCGGCCGGGCCGAGTTGCGCGAACGCCTCGCCCGCGCCGCCGAGCCGGTGGATCACGCCGCGCAGCGATAGGCCGATCAGCACGAACACCAGCGCTTCGAGCACGAACACGAGCACCTCCCAGAACGCCGTGCCGCGCATGCGCACGCGCGCGGAGAACACCTCGTGCTGATGCCAGCCCAGATACATGCCGCACGTGACGGTGGCGATCACGCTCGATACGCCGGCCATTTCGCCGGCGATGTAGCTGAACCACGCGGCGCTGACGCTGGCGGTAATGATCAGATAGTCGTCGTCGAGCAGCCGCAGCAGGTTGATGGTGAGATAGCCGACGAACCACCCGATGGCGATGCCGCCTAGCGCGAGTCCCGAGAAGCTCAGCACGGCGCCCGACGTGCTGAACGCGCCCGTGAGCGCAGCGGCCACGGCGAGGCGGAACAGCACGAGGCCCGCCGCGTCGTTGAGCAGGCTTTCGCCTTCGAGCAGCACCATCAGGCGGCGCGGCAGCGCGAGGCGTTCGAGCACGGCTTTCGCGGCCACGGCGTCGGGCGGCGAGACCACTGCGCCCAGCGCGAAGCACACGGCCCACGGCAACCCGGGCGCCATCCAGTGCGCGACGAGGCCGACAGCCCAGGTGGTGAACGCCACGGCGCCAATCGCGTACAGCAGGATGGGTGTGATATGCCGCTTGAAGTCGGCCCAGACGAAAAAATAGGCGCCGTTCATCAGGAGCGGCGGCAGGAACACGATGAGGACGAGGTCGGGATCGATGACGACGGGCGGCAGCCCCGGTGCGAACGCCATCGCTGCGCCGCCCACCAGCAGCGCCGCGGCGGGCGGCAGGCGCAGGCGTTTGGCAAGCAGCTCCAGCGCGATGATGGCGATGAGCGAAAGCAGCACGAGCTTGAATGCCGAGACTGCCGACATGGTGTCCCCTGTGAAATGCCGGATCGATTCGATCGATTCAATGGATCGGCGAGGCGGCTTCAGCCTTCGGCAAGCACCTGCTTGATGGCATTCTCGAATGTTTCGACGGGCTGGCCGCCGCTCACCAGATACTTCTGGTTGAGGATGATGGCCGGCACCGACTGGATGCCCATCGCCTGCGCGTGCTGTTCTTCCGCGCGCACTTCGTCGGCATAGGCGCCGCTTTGCAGCACGGTGCGCGCCTCGTCGGCGTTCAGTCCCACCGATTGCGCGGCCTGAACCAGCATGTCGTGGTCGCTCGTGTCCTTGCCTTCGCCGTGATAGGCGCGCAGCAGCGCGAGCTTGAGCGGCAACTGCTTGCCCCGAAGGCTGGCCCAATGCAGCAGGCGATGCGCGTCGAAAGTGTTGTAGACGCGCGTGCGCGGCCCGAACGTGAAGCCCACGCTGGCGCCGCGCTCGCGAATCGCCTCCTGCGTTTGCGCGATCTGCTCCGGCGTGCGGCCGTATTTCTTGCCGAGGTAATCGACGATGGTTTCGCCGCCCGGCCCCATATCCGGATTCAGTTCGAAGGGGTGGACGGCGAGCGTGGCGTCGACGGTGTCGTGCAGATTCTTCAGCGCCTGGAGCAGCGAGGACAGGCCGATCGCGCACCAGGGGCAGGCGATATCGGAGACAAAGTCGATTTGCAGCGCTTGTTTCATGGCGTTTCCGAGGGAGGGGAGGACGTATGCGCAGGATTCTCGCACGTCCTCGCCGACCATGATGCAAGCCGCGCCGCTCGCGCGAGCGCCTAAGCGTTCACATCGACGACGAGCCTGCCGCGCACGCGCCCTTCGAGCAAATCGCTCGCGGCCGGAATGGCGTCGGCCAGACCGATCTCGCGCGTGATGGTGTCGAGCGCGTTCAGATCGAGTGTTTCGGCCAGCGCCTGCCACGCTTGCTGGCGCTCGGCGAAGGGGCGCGTCACGCTGTTGATGCCGATGAGGCTCACGCCGCGCAGGATGAACGGCGCAACCGTGGCCGGCAAGTCCATGCCTTGCGCGAGGCCGCAGGCCGCCACGGCGCCATCGGCGCGCAGACTCGCGCACACGTTCGCGAGCGTATGGCCGCCGACCGAATCGACGGCCGCTGCCCAGCGTTCCTTTTGCAGCGGCTTGCCCGGCTCGGCAAGCGTCGCGCGGTCGATGACCTCGGCCGCGCCCAACTGCTGCAGATACGCGGCTTCCTGAAGCTTGCCGGTCGAGGCCACCACGCGATAGCCGCGCCGTGCCAGCAGCGTAATCGCGAAGCTCCCGACGCCGCCGCTCGCGCCGGTCACGAGCACGTCGCCATGGTCCGGGGCGATCCCGTAGCGTTCGAGCGCGAGAATGCAAAGCATCGCGGTATAGCCAGCCGTGCCGATCGCCATGGTCTGGCGCGCGCTCAGGCCACGCGGCAGCGGAATCAGCCAGTCGCCTTGCACGCGGGCCTTTTGCGCAAGACCGCCCCAGTGCTGCTCGCCCACGCCCCAGCCGTTGAGCACGACCGTATCGCCCACGGCATAGCGCGGGTCGGCGCTTTGCGCGACGGTGCCGGCGAAATCGATGCCCGGGACCATGGGAAAGCTGCGCACGACCGGGCTCTTGCCGGTGATCGCGAGCCCGTCCTTGTAGTTAAGCGTGCTGTATTGCACGTCGACGAGAACATCCGCGTCGGGCAGGCGCGATTCGTCGAGTTCGGCAACGCGCGCCGCGTATGATCCGGATTCCTTATCAATCAGAATGGCTTTGAACATGAGGGCCTCGGTGATGAAATGAAAGAGAAAAAGGGCGCGGGGCGAAGCGTTTCGTTGATCCGCTACCGCGTGGCATTCAGTCCGGCGATGAAACCCCGGAAAAACGTATCGAGCGGCGCGGCGTTGCGCACGAGTCGCGCGCGCAGCACCGCACCTTCCCAGCCGATCCAGAAGAATGCGGCCTGGGCGTCGAGATCGGTCGGCTTCGGAATCGCGCCTTCGCGTCGCGCCTCGCGCAGGCACGCGACCACGCGCGCCTGCCAGCCTTGCAGCACGCCTTCCAGGCGCTCGCGAAAGTCTTCGGGAAGCACGTCGACCTCCACCCCCAGGTTCCCGACGAGGCAGCCTCGCGTGAAGTCATGACGCGCCATGCCCGACTTCGCGTCTTCAACGAATGCGCCGAGCCGCTCCAGCGCGGGACGCGTTGCATCGAGCAGCCAGTGGTCGAGCTTCGCGCAGAAGTAGCGATCGTAAGCGGCCATGAGGTCGCGGCCGAAAGCTTCCTTGCTCTCGAAGTAGTGATAGAACGAGCCCTTCGGAATGCCGGCGCGCTTGAGCATGGCGTCGAGTCCGGTGGCGGCGAAGCTTTGCCCGGTCAGCATTTCCAGGCCCGCGCGAATCAGCAGATCGCGCGTGTCGGCATGAGCGCGCGGGTCTTTCGGCGGGCGGCCGCGGCGCGGCTTGACGGTCGGAGCATTCATGAACGCGATATTAGACCGATCGTCTCAAAAATTCAATGCCTGCGTTTCAGGGCGTCCACCTGTGCACCACTACACTGCTGCCGTTGTAATTGTCCTTCGTAATCACGTACTGGCCCGTCGAAGTCAAATACGCACGCAGGCCATACATCGAATCCACGTCGTTGCCCACATCCATGGCGCCGGGATTTGCATTGATCAGCGTGGTGACCTGCTGGCCTGTCGTGAGATCGAATACGTCGACATTCGGCACGGTGTGCACATAGCCGACGAACAGATAATTGCCCGCTGCCGCCATCGACTTGGGATTGGCGCTGGTGAGGTTGATGACCGGTCCTGGCGTGCGATTGCCCGCACCCCAGCCGTGATACACCTCGATATGGCCGTTCATGGCGGTCCAGTCCCAGCTTCCGGCCACCCCTTGCGCGAGGATCATCGTGTCGCTTTCTGGCTGATAGACGATGCGCGTGATCGGCCGCGCGCTCACGGGCGTCGAAATGGTGATGGCGGGACCCCATGAGGGTTTGCCAGTGCCGTCGAAACCGGTGAGCGGGTAATGGTAAATGTGGTTCGTGCGGTCGAGCCCGGCCCACACGTCGCCCTTGCTGTCGATGCAGAAGCCGCCCGTGACGGAGATCGTCGTCTTGAACAGCGGGCCGGGCAATGAACCGTCGGGAATCGCGATGTAGCCGCTTGCGGGATTGAAGTGGAAGAAGTAGAAGATCGCGGGATTCTGCCCCGACGCCACGAGAATGCGGTTGCCGCCCACCGAGACGAGCTGGCCGAAGTGCTCGTCGCGTTGCGTGTCGTTCATGTTCAGGCGCGGATCGTTCGGGTAGGTGAACGGATCCACCGTATTGGCGACGAAGGTGCCGCCCGCCGTGCCCGTGAAGATCGCCGTGCCGGTGTAGAACAGCGCGGCGTCGGTGGCCGGATCGGGCGCGGCTACGCCTTCGAAGTTCAGCGCCTGGAGCTTCCAGAGCAGATTGCTGTTGGGATCGTAGGCGTGAATGTCGGTGCCGCCGTTGCGGCCGAGGTCCCATGCGCCGCCCCACGGATTGTTGAGCACATAAAGGTTGCCGGCCGTGTCCTTGCCAATGCCCGTGATGCGCGTGAAGCGTTTGGCGCCTACCTGCCCCCTGGTGCCAGTCGTGGTGTCGAGGTAGCCGCCCGTCACACCGAAGGTGCCCGTGAGCGTGGGCGTGCCCGCGAGGCTATAGAGCTTGATGTTCATGTCGGGGCCTTCGTCGCCCACCATCAGCAGTCCTGTGGATGCATCGAAGTAGAGCGCGCAGGGCTGCGCGCCCGCCGGCATCTGGATCGTCTGCAATTGCGCGCCCGCGGGGCTGAATTCCACGATCGTTCCCGCGCCCTTCTGCGCGACCCAGACGTTGCCCGCGCTGTCGAGCGCGAGCGCGCCCGGGCTCGCGATGGGGATGTCGCGCTGCCATGCGCCGTCGGTCGTGAAGACGCGCACGCGGTTGCCGGGGAAGTCGCTCGCGTAGAGCAGCGCGTTTTGCGTGGCCAGGCCTGTGATGACATCGGCGCGGCTGACCGATGTCGATGCGCTCACGCTGATGGTGAGGTCGCGCTGGCCGCTCGCGCGGTTGTAGCGTCCGACCGTGCCGCTGCCGTAGGCGGTGCCGGCCTGCATGGCCGCGAAGATCGAGGTGGCGTTGCCGGTGATGGCGCCGCCCTGGAATTCGTTATGCAGGCCGATCGAGCCGATGCTCTTGCCGTTCTGATAGATGGCCATGCCGCCTTCGTTCTCGTCCCAGAACGATGCGGTGTAAATGACGCCTTCGGGCGCGACCCACATCGAGCGTGCGCCATTGCCCACATGTGCCGCGAGTGTGCCGTAGGTGTTGGCGAGCCAGTCGGTGGTGTATTGCTGCGCCTGTGCGTCAGGGGCGAGCGCGGCGGCGGACGCGGCAAAAATGGCGGCCGACAGCAGCGCGCCAAGGTGCTTTTTGTTCTTCTTCATGAAAAAACTCCGGATACAACGAGTTCGAATGTCGTCGACGGGCTGGGCTTGCCGGCTGCGACAGGGCAATGCGCGATGCATGTTGCTTAACGAAATCAGCGGCACTGGCTCATGTTTCTAAATATTCGTGTCACTGGTTTTAATCGGCGGCTGGATTTTTTTCCTTTAATCGATCGGAGCGGCGACGGGGTGCGTGCGCAATTGACGTGCCCGGGCCGAAGGCGAAACCAGGAAAGGCATGCGGCCGGACGTAGGGAATATTCCGGGGTTATCAACGGGATTTAACTCATTGGACATGCGCGGATTTTTTATTGCATTTCGTTTACGCCAATTTTTCGCGTGAAGAAATGTTGGCGGACCGATGCTCCGGCGCGGGCCGTTTCGATGCAGAATGCTTGTTTTTGGCAGGTCCGGCCATAGGTATGGAATCCATGTCTGAAAACAGGGACAGCAAGCCAGTGAAAACGGAATTCGTCGAAGCGAGCAGCGCCCGCCCGGACCTGCTTTGCTACCTTGTGGCCATCGCCGCGTCGTCTTACGCGTTGACTCAGGAATGGCGCGTCGATCACGTCGTCTCGTGCTGCCGCGAATGGTTGCAAAAGGGCGGCCTGACGATGCATTGGCTCGATCGCGTTCGCCTTGGCCAGCTGGCGCTCAAGATCGCAAGCCGCGATCTGCTTGGCGCGGGTATTGCCGTGCGGCTTTCCAGCGTCTCGGTGCTGTTTACGAATGAAATGGAGCTCAACGAGGCGTCGACCATGGTGCAGCGCATGATGTCGCTGTGCCAGGCCCAGCTCTGAATTTGTGGCTTTCGCAAAACGCCACGTGCCGCGAAACAGCAGCAAGCCGCCATAACCCGCCTACTCGACGCTCAAGCGCGCCCCGATCCGCCCGGCGGCGGCCCGAAGATCGTCCAGATGGCGCGCGGCCATATCCTCGACCTTGAAAAGCCGTTCGAACCAGACGATATTGACGCAGCCGGCAATCGAACCATCGGGCGCTTCGATCGGCACGGCAAGCGCAGACAAGCCGTCGTTGTATTGCGCCCGCGACTGGGTATACGAGCCGCCAAAATTGCGCTCACGCGATCCATACCCGCGCCGCCGCGTTTCGTTGATCAACTGCCGGACATAACGCCCGTCATGCGCCCGCTCGTCGCCTGGCCGCTGGCCCGAGCGCAACGCTTCGAGCAGCGATTCGCGCTCCGCATCCGGGCAAAACGCCAGATACGCGCGTCCGACTGCCGAGCGCAACATGTTGATCTCATAGCCGAGCTTGTCGCGGTTGACGAGAAAGTACGAGCGTGTGCGGTTCGACTCGCACAGCGCCATCGTCGTGCCGCGCCGCACGGCGAGATCCGATGGCCAGAGAATGCGGCTCTGCAACTGGTCCAACTCCGGCGCCGCGCATTCGATCAAATGATCCACGCGATCGATGCGCCGCGCGCGCGCCTGCAACGTGTAGCTCGGGCGAAACAGCCCGTCGGCCAGCCGCTGCCAGATCAGCCCCTGCCGTTCCAACGTCAGAAGAATGCGCAGCAGCGTGGCCTTCGAAATGCCAGTGTGCAGATGCAAATCGTGCAGGCTCGCGGCCTGCAACTCCTGCAGGGTCTTGAGCGTGATGAGGCCTCGTTCGAGCGCGTCGATCGTCTTGACTTTCGGGGACCACATGGCTGAATCCGTTGCGTTTCACTGAGTGAAATCATCTCAGAAATTGCTGGGTTGCGCATCCGGGCTGTTCTACGCTTGCCTTAACTCAAGGAGACAAGCGATGGAGACAGTCAAGAACATCTTGTTCATCATGTGCGACCAGCTGCGCTGGGATTACTTGTCCTGCTACGGCCACCCGACGCTGCAAACGCCCAATATCGATGCGCTTGCGCGGCGCGGCGTGCGCTTCGAGCGCGCCTACGTGCAAAGCCCGGTTTGCGGGCCGTCGCGCATGTCGTATTACACGGGCCGCTACGTGGCGAGCCATCGCGCGTACTGGAATTTCGTGCCGCTGCCCGTTGGCGAGCTGACGCTCGGCGACTACCTGCGCACGCGCGGCATGCGTGTCGCGCTGGCGGGCAAGACGCACATGGTTGCCGACAAGGCCGGCATGCAGCGCCTCGGCATGACCCATGAATCGCCGGGCGCGGTGCTCGTGGAAGAGTGCGGCTTCGAGCCGTTCGATCGCGACGACGGCATTCACCCCGGCCTCTTCGGTGCTCGCGTCGAAACGCCGTATTGCGATTACCTGCGCAGCAAAGGCTACGAGGGCGACAATCCCTGGCATGACTATGCAAATTCGGCGCAGGGAGAGGACGGCGAGATCCTGAGCGGCTGGAAGATGCGTCACGCGTCCAAACCGGCGCGCGTGAGCGAGGAGCACTCGGAAACACCCTATATGATCGACCGGGCGATGGCGTTCATCCGCGAGCAGGGCGACGCGCCCTGGTGCCTGCACCTGAGTCTGATCAAGCCGCATTGGCCGTACATGGCGCCCGCGCCGTACAACGATATGTATGGCCCCGAGGACGTGAAGCCCGCCACGCGCACACTGGACGAGCGCGAGCATCCGCATCCGGTGTTCGGCGCGTTCATGCAGCACGACGAGAGCGTGAGCTTCGCGCGCGACGAGGTGCGCGAGACGGTCATCCCGACCTACATGGGGCTCGTGAAGCAGATCGACGACCACCTCGGCCGCCTGTTCGCGTTCCTGCGCGAAACCGGCCGCGACCAGGACACCATGATCGTATTCACGAGCGACCATGGCGATTACCTGGGCGATCACTGGCTCGGCGAGAAGGAGCTCTTTCACGATGCGTCGTCGCGCGTGCCGCTCGTTGTCGTCGATCCGCGCCCCGAGGCCGACGCCACGCGCGGCACGGTCGAGCGGCGGCTCGTCGAGGCCATCGACCTGCTGCCCACGTTCCTCGATGCGGCGGGCGTGGAGATTCCCGGTCATATCGTCGAAGGGCGCTCGCTGCAGCCGCTGCTGCATGGCACAACCGGCGTGACGTGGCGCGATGCCGTTTTCAGCGAGTTCGACTATTCGTTCCGTTCGCGCACGCGCACGCTGCTGGGCCGCGATCTCGACGGCTGCCGCTGCTTCATGGTGTTCGACGGCCGCTGGAAATACATCCATTACGATGGCTTTGCGCCGCAACTGTTCGACCTCGCGGCAGACCCCGACGAGCTGAACGACCTGGGCCGCGATGCGCAACACGCGGGCGTGCGCGCCGAGATGCACGAGCGTCTGTTCGACTGGCTGCGCCACCGCACCTTGCGGCAGACCGCGCCCGCGCGCTTCGTCGAGCGCTGGACGGAAGTGTCCGAGAAGGGCGGCATTCTGCTCGGCGACTGGTAGCGGCGGACGGTGGCAGGAAGGGGCGCCGCGCCCCTCTCAGCGGTAGAGCAGGTAAAAACTATTCGTACATGCAGGAGACATCATGTATCGCCTTATCGCAGCCCATCTCGTGGCGCTGGCGATGGCGTTGCCGGCCATGGCGCATGCCGCCACGACGCTGGTCGTCAATGCCTTTTTGCCGCCACAGCATATCTTCAACGTCGAGGTCATGAGGCCGTGGGCCGAGGACGTCGAGCGCGTCACCCAGGGGCGCGTGAAGATTGTCTTTCCGCCCACCAGCATCGGCTCGCCGCAACAGCAATGGGACGTCGTGCGCAAGCGCATCGTGGATGGCGCCTACATTTTCAACGGCCTCATCCAGAATAAGGCAAGCCTCGTGCAGCTCGCGCATCTGCCGCTCGGCTCCTCGTCCGCCGAGGGCATGTCGGTCGCGCTCTGGCGGACTTACGAAAAGTACTTCGAGCAGGCCGGCGAGTATCGCGACGTGCATCTGCTCGCGCTCGTGGTGTTTCCGGCGGGCGAGATCTATAGCCTCAAGCAGCCCGTCACGTCGCTTCAGGCGATACATGGCGTGAAATACTGGGCACTGCCAGGGGTTGCCTCGACGCTGATGGATCGCGGCGGCGCGGGCGTGGTGGCCACCCCCGCCGCGAAAATGAGCGAGCTGGTGGCGGGCGGCACCGTTGACGGCTTCGTCGGCATCCCCGAGATGGACGCTGCGCGCTTCAACGTGGTCCGCTATGCGCGCTATGAAACGACCGTGCCGGGCGGCATCACCGCGCCGAGCTTTTCGCTCTTCGTGAACCGGCAGGTGTGGGCGTCGATCTCGCCGGCCGACCGCGCGGCCATCACCGCGCTTTCGGGCGAGGCGTTCGCGCGCCGCATGGCCGTGATCGACGCGTCCAATGCGCTTGCCCGCAAGGAGGCCGTCGCGAACGGGCTCAAGCTGATCTCGCCGTCACCGGACTTCGTCGGCGCGCTTCGTGCGCTGGCGCAGCCCATGGACGCGCAATGGATCACCCGCGCGGACCGGCTGCACGTGGACGGCGCCGCCGCGCTCGCCTACTACCGCAACGAAGCAAAGCAGGAGGCAAAATGAGCCTCAGTCAACCTTCCGATGTTATGCACCCGTCCGTAGCGATCGTCCCGGACGCACGCGAGAGCCTTGTCTCGCGCTGGCTGCGGCGCGCGCTCGGCAGCGTGGTCGCGCTCGTGCTGCTCTCGATCATGGGGCTCACATTCTGCGATGTGTTCATGCGGTACTGGTTCTCCGCGCCCATCCGCGGCGCCTCCGAGATCGTGCGCTTTGCCATGGCGATCCTCATTTTCTCGGCGTTTCCGCTCGTCACGCGGAGCCAGCAGCACATCACGGTGAACCTGCTGCACGGGCGCTTCGGGCGGCTCGGCAGCTGGCTGCAACATCTGTTCGTGCTGCTCGTGAGCGTGACCGCGGTG
The DNA here is from genome assembly GCF_051125205.1 of Paraburkholderia sp. A1BS-2L. Lineage (NCBI taxonomy): Bacteria > Pseudomonadati > Pseudomonadota > Betaproteobacteria > Burkholderiales > Burkholderiaceae > Paraburkholderia > Paraburkholderia sp. A1BS-2L. The sequence continues at coordinate 14,842 of NZ_CP120431.1, read as the reverse complement.
GGCATCATGACCTGGCAGCTCGCAAGCGATGGCGCCGATCTCGCGAACAACCGCATCACCACGACCGTGCTGGAGTGGCCGCTCGCGCCGCTCAGCTACTACATGAGCGCACTTTCCGGCGTCACGCTGATCGTGCTGCTCGCGCTTACCGTCGATCACTTCGCCGCGCTCGGCCGCAAGGAAACGCCATGACACTCGCACTTTCAGGCTTCGCCGCCGTTTTGCTGTTCGCGTTCGTGGGCGTGCCGCTCGGCTTTGCGATGCTCGGCATCGGCGTGGGCGCTTTCGCGCTGATTCGCGGCTGGGAGCCCGCGCTCGCGATGGCCGGCATGACGATCGCCGACCTCGCCGCCAACGAGAATCTCTCCGTGCTGCCGATGTTCATCCTGATGGGCACGTTCATCTACAAGGCCGATCTGGCCGAGGAGCTCTACGACGCGGCTAACGCCTGGATCGGCCATTTCAAGGGCGGCCTCGCGCACGCCACGGTGCTGGCCTGCGCCGGCTTCGCCTCGATGTCGGGCAGCTCGATCGCCACGGCGGCCACCATGACCAAGGTGGCGATGCCGCCGATGCGCCGCCACCGCTACGCGGACAGCCTGGCCGCGGGCTGCGTGAGTTCGGGCGGCACGCTGGGCGCGCTGATTCCGCCGAGCTTTCCCTTGCTCATCTATGGCGTCCTGACCGATCAGGATATCGGCAAGCTGTTTATCGCAGGGATCGGCCCGGGATTGCTGCTGGGCTCGCTGTTTCTGCTCTCGATCTGGTGGACGGTGCGGCGCGATCCCGCCAAAGGCCCGCGCGGCGAGCGCGTGGACTGGCCTACGCGCTTCGCCAAGCTCGGCAAGATCTGGGGCGTGCTCGCGCTGTTCCTGATCGTGGTGGGCGGCCTGTATGGCGGCATCTTCACGGCCACCGAGGCATCCAGCGTAGGCGCGACCGGCGCGCTCGTGTTCGCAGGACTGCGCCGCAAGCTGAGCTGGGCGCTGTTGTTCGAGTCGCTCGTGGAAGCGGGCAAGACCACCGCGATGATCTTCGCCATCGCCTTCGGCGGCATGGTGTTCGCCAACTTCATCACGCTCTCTGGCCTCACCGCCACGTTGGTCGCCTGGATTCACGCGCTGCATTTGCCGCTTATCGGTGTGATTGCGGTCATCACCTGCATCTACATCGTGCTCGGCTCGCTCATGGAAGCGCTCGCGATGATGCTGCTCACCATCCCCGTGTTCGCGGCGGTGGTGCAGCCGCTCGGCGCGAACATGATCTGGTTCGGCATTTACGTGGCGATGATGATGGAGATCGGCATGATTCATCCGCCCGTTGGCATGAACGTGTTCATGGTGAAGACCATGCTGCCGGAATTGTCGATTCGCACCATTTTCCGCGGCACCGTGCCGTTTCTCTGCGCGAACATCGTCGCGCTCGTGGTGGTCATTCTCGTGCCGGGCGTGGCGCTCGGGCTGGTTCATCTCATGCGTTGAAGGCTCACCGCCAGGCGCGCGCCCGGCCGTCTATCCGTAGTTGTCCTGGGGTGGGCGCGCCGCGCCCGCACGGGCCGCGCGCTGCGCTCGCGGTGCCGCGGCTGCCGTGCGCGGCGGCCGGCCGGACCCGATTGTTTGCGATTCGCGAATGACGTATTCGGACCTTATCCGGTACTGATTTCGGGTGGCTTGCGACTATCTTTGCGACGTCGATGTCGAGCGCGTCCAGGTTAATGGCGCATCTCGCGTCGGCCACCGTTTTCGAACATGACCGATGGTTCGGCGCCCGGCCGGCCCAAGGAGACAGAGATGAAATCGAACACATGGGACACGGCTTACGAGCGCCGTGCCGTGACATTGCTGGCGCTAGGCTTCGGCCTCGTGGGCCTCGACCGCTGGCTGATCGCGCCGCTGTTCCCGTCCATCATGCAGGACCTGAACCTGAACGCCCAGGACGTGGGCAACTGCATCGGCATACTCGGCCTTTCGTGGGGCGTGTTCGCGGCGGTCATGGGCGGCATGTCCGACAAGGTGGGCCGGCGCAAGGTGCTGATTCCGGCGATCATCGCTTTCTCGCTGCTTTCGGGCTTTTCCGGCCTTGCGGGCGGCTTCGCGAGCCTGCTGGCCGTGCGCGCGCTGATGGGCGTGGCGGAAGGCTCGTTCTGCCCGACGAGCTTCGCGGCCACGGCCGATGCCTCGCACCCCAAGCGCCGCGGCTTCAATCTCGGGGTGCAGCAAAGCGGCTTCGCGTTGTTCGGGCTCGCGCTCTCGCCGATCATCGCCACGCAGTTGCTGGGTGTGATGAGTTGGCGCTGGGTGTTCGCGCTCGTCTCGGTGCCGGGGCTCATTCTTGGCCTGCTGATGTACCACGTGATTCGCGAACCGAAGGCCATCGCGACGCCTGAATCCGGGGAGCACGCGCGCGGCCACTGGCGCGACGTGATCCGCAGCCGCAACATTCCCGTGGCGATGGTGGCGCTATTCTGCGCGATGACGGGCGTGTTCGTGCTCGGCGCGATGCTGCCGCTCTACCTCACGCAGTACCTCAAGCTCGACACGCAGCACATGGGCGTGGTGGCATCCGCCATCGGCTTTGGCGGTTTCGTCGGGCAGTTCGGCTTGCCGGGGCTCTCCGATCTGCTGGGCCGGCGCCTCGCCAGCGTCATCGGCTTTGTGGGCACGGCCGTCATGCTGATCGTGTTTCGCGGCCTCGGCGCGCAGCCGCTGGAACTCTTCGCGGTGCTGTTCGCGGCGTCGTTCTTCACGCTGGGTCTGGTTTCGCTGCTTTCCGGGCCGGTTGCCACCGAGGCCGCGCCGCTCGGCATGGTCTCGACCTCGATCGGCCTCGTCGTGGGCGCGGGCGAAATCTTCGGCGGTGGCGTGGCGCCTGCGCTGGCCGGCTTCGTGGCGGCACATTTCGGTATCCAGAACATCTTGTGGCTGCCGATTGGCGCAGTCGTGCTGGGTGTGCTGGTGAGCATGCTGCTCAAGGAAACGGCGCCGGCCGCGCTGCGCCGCGGCTTGGCAGCGACCCCTGCAGGACCCATCCCGGCTGCCGGCCAAGCCGAGTAGTAGCGGGGGGCCATCCACGTCGTCCTCTCTAGCCGCGCCGCCGATGCGCCGATGCCGCAGCGGCGTGGCGCAATGGAGCCGGGCCCTATACTTGGATGGCCCGAACCGATAAAGAAGAGAGGAGCATGGACCGATTCTTGAGTATCGAAGCGTTTGTACGCGTGGCGGAAACGAGCAGTTTTGCGGAAGCGGCCCGGCAGATCGGCGTGACCAGTTCGGTCGTGACGAATCGCATCCAGCAACTGGAGAAGTTCGTCAACGCGCCGCTCTTTCATCGCAGCACGCGACATGTGCGCCTCTCCGAAGTCGGAGAGGCGTTTTATCGCGAATGCGCGGAGGTAGTGGGGCGCGTGAACGAGCTGACCGACCAGATGCGCGAGCTGCGCGCCACGCCCACGGGGCGGCTGCGCATCCAGATACTGCCGGGTTTCGCGCTGGGTCATTTCGGTGCGCCGCTTGCCGAGTTCAATCGGCGTTACCCGGGCATCCAGCTCGATGTGATCGTCAACGACCGCGTGGTGGATCCGATCGAAGAAGGCTTCGATGTGGCGTTCCAGATCTTCCCGCCTATTTCCGAGTCGCTGATCGAGCGCCGCCTCTTTACGGTGCGGCGGCTCTTTGTCGCCACGCCCGCTTACGTGGCGGAGCACGGCGCGCCTCAACATCCGCGTGAATTGCTGCAGCACACCACGGCGCTCTATTCGGGCTATCCGTCGCGCAATCGCTGGACGATGACGCGTGCCGATGAGGTCGTGGAGCTGGAGTTACCCGGCATGATCCGCTCGAATTCGGTGCATTTGCTGCGCGATTACGCGCTTACGGGCGGTGGAGTGGTGTGCCTGCCCACGCTGGTGGCAAGCGCTGCGCTGCTCGATGGCTCGCTCGTGCCGATCCTCACCGATTACCACCTTTCCTCGTTGAGCTTCGCGGCCGTGTATCCGTCCACGCAGCGCCAGGCGCTGAAGGTGAAGGCGCTGGTGGAGTTCCTGGCCGAGTATCTGGGCCCGGAGCCCGCGTGGGACGTGCCGCTGATCGAGCGCGGCTGGGTGCGTTAGCCGCATTCGCGATTATTTGCGAAACGCGAATGCCGTAGTCGGCCAGGCGCTGGTTGTTGTCCGTGCGCAGCGCTCCTAAAGTTGAACGCAACGATACCTTCCAAAACAGGAACAGGAGACAGCCATGACCGATACCTCATTTCACACCGTCTTCGGCTCGCTCGAGCAATACCGCAAAGGCGAGATCGAAATCACGAGCGGCGACGCCCGCCACTATGTTTTCTCGAACGTCTTCGAAGTTGCCGCGCAGTCGGCGTCCTACGAGAAGGTCGTGGTTGGCAAGAACCTCGAGTATGTGATCGAGGTGCTGCGCACGGAAGGTCAATCGCGCTGGTTCGCCTGCGCTCACGATGAGTTCGTCATCCTGATGGACGGCGAAGTGCGCATCGACTTCATCAAGCTCGATAACCCGCCGAAGGACGGCACGGGAACGGTCGCGGCAGGCGAGGCGCCCGCGGGCCGCAAGATGGGCCATGTGGTGCTGCGCCGTGGCCACCAGGCCCTGTTGCCGGCCGGTTGTGCCTACCGCTTCAGCGCGAGCAAGAGCGGCGTGGCGCTCGTGCAGACCATGGCCGGCGCGCTCTCCGTGCAGAAGTGGGCGGATATCTGCCTGCACTGAATCCGCACACACGAACCGATCATCTCAAGGAGACACAGACATGGCCAGCCTCGACAACCACGATCACCTCGCAAGCTTCGCCGCCGACACCGTATGCGCGAGCGAGCCCGACGCCGTGACCGGCTACTGCCGCTTCAAGCTCGGCGCCTTTGAATTCACGCGCGACGAATATTTCGTCAAGGTGCTGTGGCCCGCGAAAGGCCAGACCCGCACCCACGCCATTCCCGCCGACGCCTTCCTGCGCGCGATGATGCGCGATGTGGCATGGGGCTTCTTCTACGGCTGGGTGAACTTCGACCACGTGTTCGGCACGCGCAACCACTACGGCAAGGTGGACGTGTACGCGGGTTCGTTCAACGGCATCATGAAGGAAGCTGGCGTGGACTATATCGAGACCTTCGAGACGCCCACCATCATGGCGACCTTCAAGGCGATCCTGCACGACTGGACCAACGAAGGCTTCGACCCGTTCGCCGCGCCCGAGGAAACCGGCACAGCGTTCGGCCGCAAGCACGGCGACAACGATGCCGCTATCGAGCGCACGCGCATTGCCACGCGCCGCATGCCGGGCCTCGAAGGCGACTCGCCGCTGCGCGACGACCTGCCCGTGAACCGCGCTTTCGCCGATGTCCCCCAGGACGATCCCGAAGTGCATGTCGAGCCGGGCTTCGAAGGCGAGCTGCACGCGTTCAACCTCTTCAAGTACCTCTCGCGCTCGGACGTCACGTGGAATCCCTCCGTGACTTCGGTGTGCGGCCAGAGCCTGTTCTGCCCGACCACGGAGGAGTACATCCTGCCGGTTTTCCACGGCAACGACCGCGTCGAATGGTTCCTGCAGCTCTCGGACGAAATCGTCTGGGACATCGGCGACAAGAACACGGGTGCGCCGCGTGCGCGCATCACGATGCGCGCCGGCGATATCTGCGCGATGCCCGCCGACATTCGCCACCAGGGCTACTCGACCAAGCGCTCGATGCTGCTCGTGTGGGAGAACGCCACGGCCGACTTGCCCAAGCGCTACGAGCGCGGCGATCTCAAGCCCTATCCGGTTGAGTTCTGAGCGCGTTGTGACGTTATTCAGCATGCCAAAGCATCAATCGAGGATTTAAATCATGCAAACGCAATTGTTCATCGACGGCCGTTTCGTTGATGCCGTCGAAGGCGGCACCATCGACGTGCTCAATCCGCACGACGGCTCGTTGATCACGAAGATCGCCGCAGCCACCGCCGCCGATGTCGATCTGGCCGTGGCCGCCGCCACGCGCGCGTTCCCGAAGTGGGCGGCGCTGCCCGCCGCCGAGCGCGGCCGCCTGCTGCTGCGTCTGGCCGACGCCATCGAAGCGAACGCCGAAGAGCTCGCGCAACTCGAATCGCTCGACACCGGGCACCCGATTTGCGATTCGCGTGCACTCGACGTGCCGCGCACGGCGGGGTGCTTTCGCTACTTCGGCGGCATGGCCGACAAGCTGCAAGGCTCGGTGATTCCCGTCGAAGCCGGCTTTCTCAACTACGTGCAGCGCGCGCCCATCGGCGTGGTCGGTCAGATCGTGCCGTGGAATTTCCCGCTCATGTTCACGAGCTGGAAGATGGGGCCTGCGCTCGCAGCCGGCAACACGGTCGTGCTGAAGCCTTCGGAAATCACGCCGCTCTCCACGCTGCGCATTGTCGAGCTGATGGCGGAAGTGGGCTTCCCCGCAGGCGTGGTCAATATCGTGCCAGGCTATGGCCACATGGCCGGGCAACGGCTCGCGGAACATCCCGGCGTAGGCAAGATCGCCTTCACGGGGTCGACGGCAACGGGGCGGCGCATCGTCGAGGCCTCACAGGGCAACTTGAAGCGCGTGCAGCTCGAACTGGGCGGCAAGGGCGCGAACATCGTGTTCGACGACGCCAATCTCGACGCTGCCATCAACGGCGCGGCCTGGGCGATCTTCCACAACCAGGGGCAGGCCTGCATCGCGGGCTCGCGCCTCGTGCTGCACGAGCGCATCGCCGATCAGTTTCTCGAACGCTTCGTCGACCTCGCGTCGTCGATTCGAGTGGGGAATCCTTTGGATTCCGAAACGGAGATGGGGCCGCTTACGTCGCTGCAGCATCTGGAGCGCGTGAAAACCTACGTGGACGTGGCGCGCGAGCAGGGCGGGCGCGTGCTCACGGGCGGCAGCGCACCGCAGGACCCGGCGCTTGCGAACGGCTACTACGTGCGCCCCACGGTGATCGAGGCGAAGACGCCGAAAGATCGCGTCGCTCAGGAAGAGGTGTTCGGCCCGTTCGTGACCGTGCTGCGCTTCAAGTCCGACGAAGAGGCGCTCGCCATCGCCAACGGCACCGAGTACGGTCTCGGCAGCGGCCTCTGGACGCGCGATCTTTCGCGTGCGCACAGCCTCGCGGGCAAGATCAACGCGGGCATGTGCTGGATTAACTGCTACAAGCGCGTGAACCCGGGCAGCCCGTTCGGCGGCGTCGGCCAGTCGGGCTATGGGCGCGAGATGGGCTTCGAGGCGATGCACGACTACACGGAGGCCCGCTCGGTATGGGTCAACGTGGACGCCCAGGTGCCGCCGCACTTCAAGCGCTGAGGCACATATGGATCGCTTCGTCTATCAAGGCTTGCCGTCGCGCGTGGTGTTCGGCTGGGGCAATCTCGCGCGGCTGCCCGAGGAAGTGGACCGTCTCGGCGCGCGCCGCGCGCTGATTCTCTCGACGCCCGAGCAGCGTCCGCTCGCCGAGCAAGTCGCGCGTCTGCTCGGCGAGCGCGCCGCAGGGATTCACGCCGAGGCGGTCATGCACGTGCCCGTGGAAGTCGCGCGGGCCGCCTGCGAAAAGGCGGCGGCGCTCGATGCGCAATGCTGCGTGGCCGTGGGCGGCGGCTCGACCATTGGCCTTGGCAAGGCCATCGCGCTCGAATCGTCGCTGCCGATCGTCGCGGTGCCCACGACCTACGCAGGCTCGGAGATGACGCCGATCTACGGGCTCACCGAAGGGCGCCTGAAGAAGACCGGGCGCGATTTTCGCGTGCTGCCGCGCACGGTGATCTACGATCCGTCGCTGACCGTGTCGCTGCCCGCGGGCATTTCTGCGGCCTCGGGCATCAACGCGATGGCGCACGCGGTGGAGGCGCTCTACGCGGAAGATGCCAATCCCGTGATCAGCCTGATGGCCGAGGAATCGATTCGCGCATTGGGCGAGTCGCTGCCGGCTGTCGTGCAGCGTCCCGACGATGCGGCGATGCGCAGCCGCGCGCTCTACGGCGCGTGGCTCGCGGGCAGTTGCCTCGGCGCGGTGAGCATGGCACTGCATCACAAGCTTTGCCACACGCTGGGCGGCACGTTCAATCTGCCGCACGCGCAAACGCATGCAATCATGCTGCCGCATACGGCGCACTACAATCACGCGGCCGCGCCGCGGGCGCTCGAACGCGTGGCGCGCGCGATCGGTGCGGAGCATGCGGCACAGGCGGGGCCGCGGCTGTATGAACTGAACGCGTCGCTGGGCATTGCGACTGCGCTCAAGGACATTGGCATGCCCGAAACCGGCCTCGACGAAGCGGCCGATCTGGCGTGTACCAATGCGTATCCCAATCCGCGCGAGCTGGAGCGCGAGGCGATCCGCGCGCTGCTGCAGCGCGCGTGGGAAGGGGCCGCGCCGCAATAGCCGGACCAGGCTGTGCGCGCGGCGCGCGAGGACAACGAAAGGAGACAACCATGTCGATACATGGAAACGAGGCCGAGCGGGCTTTGACGGAACAGGTCGTGGCACGCTTTGCGAACACGCCCGACGCGCGCCTGCGCACCCTGATGCAAAGTCTCGTGCGGCATTTGCACGCTTTCGTGAGTGAAGTGGAGTTGACCGAGGCAGAGTGGTTCGCGGCCATCCGCTTTCTCACCGAGACCGGCCAGATGTGCGACGGCGTCGTGCGTCAGGAGTTCATTCTGCTGTCCGACACGCTGGGTGTGTCGATGCTGGTCGACGCGATCAACCATCGCTACGAGACGGGCGCGACCGACACGACCGTGTTCGGCCCGTTCTATATCGAAGGCATGCCCGAGCGCGCTTTCGGCGAGAACATGGCGTTCACGCCGGGCGTGCCCGCGCTCGTGCACGGCCGCGTGCTGTCGACCGAAGGCGAGCCCGTGGCGAACGCGCTACTCGACGTGTGGCAAACGGCGGACAACGGCATGTACTCGGGGCAGGACACCGAGCAGCCGCATGGCAACCTGCGCGGCCGTTACCGCACCGACGCCGAAGGCCGCTACGCGATTCGCACCATCGTGCCCGTGTGCTACCCGATTCCAACCGACGGACCGGTGGGCCGCATGCTCCAGGCGACGGGGCGGCACCCGTGGCGGCCCGCGCATCTGCACTTCATGATCACGGCGCCCGGTCACAGCACGCTCGTGACGCACCTGTTCAACCAGAACGACCCGTATCTCGACTCGGACGCCGTATTCGGCGTGAAGCCGTCGCTGCTAGTGGACTATTGCGAGCGCGCGGCAGACGACGCGAAAGCCCGGCAGTTCGGCTTCGAGGGCGGCTTTCGCGAGGCCTGCTACGACTTCGTGCTGGAGCGCGCATGAGACCGTTGACGCGCTACTACGCGGTGTTCGCCACCGACAAGCCGGGCATGCGCGAGGTGCGCGATCGAATACGCGCGGTGCATCGCACCTATCTGCGCTCGGCGCCGCAACACGGCGTGTTTGTGAGGCTCGGCGGGTCGACGTTCGCGCCACGGTGCGATGGGCACAACGGCACCCTGCTCGTGGTCGAGGCCGAAGCTTACGACGACGTGATGCGCTTCGTGCGCGACGATCCATATACATTGGCGGGCGTGTTCGAGCGTGTCGAGATCCGGCCGTGGGACTGGAATGTTGGTAATCCTGAGCAAAGGGTTTGAGTGATGAGCGATCGCCTTCTGTGCCGCGTCGACGACGTGCCGGACGGCGGCGCACGCGTCGTAGACGGCGCGCCCGGAGACGGTGCGGTTGTCGTCGTGCGGCGCGGCGCATCGGTGTGGGCCTACGTCAATCGCTGCCCGCATTTCTCGGTGCGGCTCGATTTCGAGCCGGGCGAGGTCTGCACGTACAGATCGAAAGTACTGATGTGCGCCCATCACAGCGCGCTGTTTGCGTTCGAGGATGGCCGCTGCATCGAGGGGCCGTGCCAGGGCGCCGCGCTGACACCCGTTCCGGTGCGCGTCGTTGGGGTCGATGTGTGGTCCGGCGCAGCCGGGTGAACGGGGTCAGCGAAGCGTTCGAGCCATGCCCACGGGAAAATGCCGCGGTCGTGGCCGTCGCTAAAGACGAGTTGGACGCCATAGCCCACTGAAACCATGCCGGTCAGCGTGAGATTGTCATGGGCCGTCTCGCCAGAGCTTGCGCGCAGCGGTTCATGTGCGTTTCCACTCATGCGAGCGCGGCGGCATCCCGCGCAGGGACATGCGCGCCGCAGGCTCGCGAGCGGGAGGCGCTGGCGCAGGCCGCCTCGCCATACGAGGACGAGCGCGCCCGTTTCGTCATGCATTTCGATGGGCACGTTCATGAGACGCCGCCTTCGAACTGCGCCGTGAGTTGCTGCAAGGCGATCCGCACGGCCTTGCGCACTTCGGGGTCGCGGTCGTCGAGTGCTGCCTGCAATGGCGCAAGGCTCGATGCCGAGGGCAGTTCGCCCAGTGCAAGCGCGGCCTCCTTGCGCAGGTTGCTGATCGGATGCGCAAGCAGCGCGCTCACGGCGGGCGCGGCGTGCGCATCGCCGATGCGCCCCAACGCGCGCGCCGCGCGCAGGCGCACCTGCCAGTAGTCGTCGTCGAGCGCGTGGATGAGCGCGTCGCGGGCGGCGGGCAGGCGCAGTTTCCCCAACGTGCTCGCGGCTTCCTCGCGGACTTGCCAGTCGGCATCGGCGAGCGCGTGCAGCAGCGCCGTGCCCGCAGCGGTCTCGTTCACAGCGGCGAAGCCGAGCGCGCCCACGACAGCGCGCCGTACTGCGCTGTGGGCGTCGGCGGCCGCGAGCGCCGCTAGCGGCGCGACAGCGCGCCTGTCCTTGAGCCAGCCCAGCACGGCCACGGCTTCGAGGCGGACCTCGGCATCGGCGTCGGCGAGCGCGGCGTGTGCGGGTTCGAAGGCCGCCGCGTCGCGCAATTCGCGCAGGCCGCGCAACGCCGCGCGTCGAGCGAACGGTTCGGGCCGCGCCGCCCAGCGCCGCAGCACCCGCGCCGAGCCGGGCGCCTTGAGTTCGGCGAGCGCTTGCTGGGCCGCTTCGCGCACGCCCGGGTCGGCGTCCAGCAGCGTGGCGCAGAGCGCCTCCACCACGTCCTCCTGTTCCCACGATGCCAGTACGAACGCGGCTTCGCGGCGAACCTCGGGCGCGGGGTCGTCGCGCAGCGCCGCTATGAGCGGCGCAAGCAGCGCGCTGTGTTCCAGATCGGCGAGATCGAGCACGGCGATGCGTCTCACGGCGGCGTCGGCAGCGGCGAGACGCGTGAGCGCGCCGGCCGCTTCGGGCGGCGGCATCGCAGGCAATTGAATAGAATCGGTCATGGCTGTTTGTCGATATGGAATCCGAAATGAATAGGGGAGATAGAGTCAAAACATAATCGCGCCGCAGCTACCGCAGCAGGTACGGGATCTCCACCTTCACCGCGCCCGTGGGGCAGTCGCGCTCGCAGGGCATGCAGTACCAGCATTCGTCGAATTGCATATAGGCCTTGCCCTTAGTCATGTCGATGGCCAGCAGGTCCAGCGGGCAGACGTCGACGCATACCGTGCAGCCTTTGTCGGCGATGCAGCGCGATTCGTCGATCGTGACCGGCGCGCTGCCGCGCTGGAAGATGTCGTGGGGCGCGTAACTCATGAGTTTTTCCTCGCTGCATTCGTTCAAGAATGGGCCTGAAGCAGTGCTCAAAGCGCTTGAGCCGGTTCGCGCTCGCGCTGGATGCGCATGCGGCTGTATGCGCCAAGATCGGCGGCGTCGACCGGCACGATATAAGGGGCGACGGTGCGCTTCTCGCAGGTCATGCGGCCGCTGGCGTCCTTGCGCAGATCGGTGTGGCAGAACCAGTTGGCGTCGTCGCGCTGCGGGTAGTCGACGCGGTGGTGATAGAGCCCCCAGCGGCTCTCGGTGCGGAACAGCGACGCGCGCGCGGCCATTTCCGCGCAATCGCGAATCGCGCGCACTTCCGCCGCGCGCATGAGTTCGTGCGGGTTATGGGCCTTGATCGCGCCGATGTCCTCGCCGATCTCGTCGAAGCGCTGCAAGCCGATCTCCATCTTGCGCGTGACCTTGGGCGGTTGGAGATAGTCGTTCACCATGCGCCGCAATTTGTATTCGACCTGTGCGGGGCGAGACCGTGCTCGCGCTCGAGCGGTGCGTAAATGCGCGCGCGCTCGGCGTCGATCTGCGCGTGCTCGAGCGGCGCGTGCCCGCGTTCCGCCACATAGCCGGCGGCGTCGTGTCCCGCGAATCCGCCGTAGGTGAACGCGCCAAGCATGTAGTTGTGCGGTACGGCGGCCATGTCGCCCGCGGCGTAGAGGCCGCGCACCGTGGTTCGCGCGCGCGCGTCCACATACACGCCCGATGCGCTATGGCCGCTGCAAAAGCCGATTTCGGAAATGTGCATCTCGATCATCTGCGTGCGGTAATCGTTGCCGCGTCCCGCATGAAAGCGCCCGCGGCTCGGGCGCTCGTTGGTGTGCAAAATCTGCTCGATGGTCTGAATGGTTTCCTCGGCCAGGTGGTCGAGCTTCAGGAACACCGGGCCGTTTCCGCTTTGCAGTTCCTGATGGAACTCCCACATCATCTGGCCGCTCCAGTAATCGCATTCGATGAAGCGTTCGCCCTTGCCGTTCGCGGTGAAGCCGCCGAGCGGACCGGTCACGTAGGCGCAAGCGGGGCCGTTATAGTCCTTGATGAGCGGATTGATCTGGAAGCACTCCAGATTGGTGAGCGCCGCGCCGGCGTGGTACGCCATCGCATAGCCGTCGCCCGCGTTGGTGGGATTCTCGTAGGTGCCCATCAGGTAGCCCGACGCGGGCAGGCCCAGACGTCCCGCCGCGCCGCAGCACAGGATCACGGCCTTTGCGCGCACCACCACGCACTGGGCCGTGCGGCAGTCGAAGCCCATGACGCCGCACGCGGCGCCCTGGGCATCGGTGAGCACACGTGTGGTCACGACGCGGTTGGTGATGGCCACGCGCGCGCGCTTGAGCTGGCGATAGAGCACCTTCTTGATGTCGTGCCCTTCGGGCATGGGCAAAACATAAGCGCCCATGTGATGAACCTTCTTCACTGCGTAGTCGCCGTTGCCGTCCTTTTCGAACTTCACGCCCCAGCGGTCGAGTTGTTCGATGGTCGCGAAGCTGTGCCGCGCGTAAGCGTACACGGTCTCCTGATCGACGATGCCATCGTTCGCAATGGTGATCTCGCGCGTGTATTGCTCGGGCGTCGCGTGGCCGGGAATCACGGCATTGTTCAGGCCGTCCATGCCCATCGAAATCGCGCCGCTGCGCTTCACGTTGGCTTTTTCGAGCAGCAGCACCGTCAGCTCGGGATTGCATGCTTTTGCCTTGATCGCAGCCATGGGCCCAGCCGTGCCGCCGCCTACGACCACAATGTCGTATTCGAGTATTTCGGTGTTCATTGCCTGTTCCTCAGGTAGTTTCGCAGTCAGGGGCTTTTTCGCGGTCGACGCGCAGGCGGTACTGGAAGGCGTCGCCGCGAAAGTAGAGGTATTCGAAATCGATCGGCGTGCCTTGCCCGTCGTGCGTGGTGCGCTCGATGCGCAGCACCGGGCTGCCTTCCTGCACACCCAGCGCGTGAGCGATCTCGTCGTTGGCGAGCATGGCGTCGATCGACACGTCGGCGTGGCCGAGCGGCACGCCGCAGGCGTTTTCGAGGATCAGGAAAATATCGCGTGTGACAAGGTCGGCGTTGGCGAGGCGCTTGCCGAGCGGCTCCGGCAGCCAGGTCAGTTCGAGCGAGATGGGCGCGCGGTCCAGCAGGCGCACGCGATGGATTTCGGCTACGCGCGCGCTTTCCGGAAGAGCGAGTTTATGCGCGACGTAGCGATTGGCCGCGACGATGCGAAAGGCCAGCAGCGTATTGACGATCTCATGCCCCATCGGCGACATCGCTTGCGCGAAGCCTTGCAACGAGGTCATGTTCTGGAATGCCTTGGGCTTCGAGACGAAGGTGCCCTTGCCGTGCAGGCGAAACACGAGCCCCTCGTTCTGCAGATCGCCGAGCGCCTGGCGCACGGTAATGCGGCTCACGCCGAACAGGGCGCACAGCGCGTATTCGGATGGCATCTGGCTGCTCGGGGCGTAGGTGCCGTCGAGAATGCGCTTGCGCAGGGTGTCCCTGATGCGCGTGTGGAGCGGCGGCGCTGCGGCCGCCAGGGGATTCGTGTTGGGCATGATCCACTTGTCATGACAAGATGGATCGCAGTGTAATCAGGCCGGTTACCGCCACCAACGAAGCATTTCTGCTATCTATTTTCTTGGGCGTTCCCAGGCGTTCCCAGGCGCCACACGGCATGAAGACCATGCGGCGCGAGGCATCGCATTGCGCGATGGCACGCGGGCAGCCGCGGGGCTCGACGTGACCGAGCCGGAGCCGCTGCCGCCCATGCACGACTAGTAGCGCGCTATCAGACCTCGGAGACGGCAGGTAGAGCTTCTAGCTCGGCGAGCTTTTCGCGTTCGTCGAGGTATTGCGAGCGATAACCCGAGTTCACGCCCCAGTAGTAAAAGCCGAGCGAGATGATCGCGACCACCAGCATGTCCCAGCCGTAGGGAATGAGGTCGTGACCGCCGAACTGCTTGCTGCCGATCAGCGACAGGACCGCCATCGTCGGCAGGTATGCGCACAGCCACCATGCGGCCTTCAGATCCTGGCCCCAGCCGTCGAAGCCCGTCTTGCCCTGGAAGTAGAAGTACACCGGCAGCGCGACGACCATCAGCAGGATGATTTCGCCGGTCAGCGGCCACTTCGCCCAGTACAGGATCATCGACGCGCACACGAACGCGAACGGCGCGATGACCTTCATGAACGGCACCGAGAGCGGGCGCTCCAGATCGGTTGCCGCGCGCTTGAGCGCCATCAGGCTGATCGGGCCGGTGAGG